>NZ_OZ034721.1:0-1341671 GCF_964027025.1 Wolbachia endosymbiont (group A) of Apotomis capreana | reverse complement strand
TCTATTCTATTTATTCTTTTGTATATTAAAGTATAGTAATAATAATAGTTCTATCAATAACTTGTTACTAACTTAAAATTCAGTAAAAATTGGCGTTGTTCAACTTGTGGATAAATATGTGAGTAACTTTCGTATATTATTGATTTTCTGTTATGATTTATGTGTATAAGTAAGGTGTTTAGAGTGTTAGTAATTTTCTTTTATGGAAAATACTTTACCATCATGCATTGTTACACAACTATGTATATGTTGTTGAAAAAGTTGTTGATCAATTGTTGGTATTTTATATCAACAAATAATTCACAAATTAATTTGACATTATTCACATGCTTATTAAACATTTAATAACAGTTTTCTTGATAAATCTAATCTGAAAACGTTTTTGCCATTACAGGGAATAAATTGAGTAAAAAAAGAACCTTAGTAGAAAAAATAGCATATAGAATTTTTCTCTTCCTTTTCAAAAAAGCTTCTGTGTTGAAAAAGTGTGCGACTGAGGCATTAATGAAAGATCTGCCAGACCTTAATATATTTAATGGTCTATTAAAATTCCGCGATTGTGGTATAATGGATATAATGACTCCACGTACAGAGATATGCGCAGTAGACATTGAGTCAAGCGAGCGTGAAATAATAAAGAAGATAAAAAACACTTGCCACACTAAAATACCAATTTATAAAAATAACTTTGATAACGTAATAGGCTTTTTTTATGTAAAAGATGTTATTTTTAATAGGGATAAAAATTTTAATCTGAAACATATTATACAAAGCGTAATATTTGTTCCACCCTCGATGAAGACAACTAATCTTTTTGTTAGGATGAACTCTTCTAAATCATGCTTAGCTATCGTATTGGATGAATATGGTGGAACTGATGGTTTAATTTCAATGACTGATCTTATAGAGGAACTAATACCAAACATTGATAGTGAAAACGAAATAAATTCAGAATATACCATTACTGAATTGTCTCAAAATAAGTTTGAAGTATCAGCAAGGGCTCTTATAAAAGATATAGAAGAGGATCTAAAAATAGAATTACGTGACCCTGAAGAAGACTATGTTACACTTGGTGGTTTGATTCTTTCGATTGCTGGTAAAGTACCTTCTGTAGATGAAGTCATTAAATATAAAAATGGTATGAAGTTTATCATCAAAGATGCAAATGAGCGCTACATTAATAAAATAGTACTAGACTTAAGTGATTACAAAAATTAGATTTGGTACCCCTTGTCGGGGAATGCCTTGACACGAAGAAAAAGTTGTAATAACCAAATATGCAACTCAAGTTATAGTTAAACCTATTTCCAGCAAATTATTTTCGCAAGTATAATGCATTTCAGTGTTATAGTACTCTAATAATAAAGAGGTCATATAGATATTAATATCTTTTGTATTTAAATTAGTGTCATTTTTTTTGATTAATTTGTCTACTAATGATTTGCTTATTGGTTTGTGTTCATTTAGAATTTTTATAGTTAATAGCATTTTATCTTCTGTTTGACTCAGTAAAACAGATACTAGTTCAACTTCCGCCACTGCACTGGCTATAGTTAGCACCATATTAGAAATTATCTTATTTATCTTTTCAATTAAATCTTCCTTATTTTTTGCAGAGTATGCGTCTATTTTCCACGTAAGCTTTACTTTTTTTTTAATAAATAATTTTCGATATTAGATTTGGTCTTATCAAAGCTATAATTATCCATTGAAGAAGAATATGCCTGCTTCATAACTTTATGTTTATATATTAAATCATCGGAGCTTTCTTTAAGAAACAACAACGCTTCCTTCTGCGCATCAGCATCATTCTTATCTATTACTTCAAGCTCTTCTACGCCAAACGTTATTCCATTCATAGAGTTAGCAAAGTCATGAAGCAGCCGTCCTGATAGCAGTTCCGTTATTAACAGTATGTTTTTGGTATTTTCGTTCATTGGATAATTATAAATGATTTAAGTTACCCTATATTGGTAAGTATATAATAGTCAATTAAGAGAAAGTTTCGTTGCACTTTTTATATCAAGGCATTAATATAGTATTAACAATTTTAAAATTTATAAAAGGATTATGAATACTTATACCAGATCAGGAATAGATATTGAACTATATAATAAGTTAATAAAAGAAGTCAAGCCTATTGCTCAAGAAACTACTAGAGAAGAAGTAATCAGCGAAATAGGTTCATTTTCTGCGTTATTTGATTTTGCTGCACTAAGTAAGAAGTATGACCATCCAGTACTCGTTTCCTCAACTGATGGAGTAGGTACGAAACTGTTGATAGCTCAAGAAGTGAATAAACATGATACTATAGGTATAGATTTAGTTGCAATGTGTGTAAATGACTTACTTGCACAAGGAGCAACGCCTTTGTTTTTCCTTGATTACTTTGCAACAGGCGTTTTGACCAAAGATGTTTTATTATCTGTGGTTAAGGGCATTGCAGAGGGGTGCAAGCAAGCTAAAATAGCATTGGTTGGTGGGGAAACTGCAGAAATGCCTGGAATGTATGGTAATAATCACTATGACCTTGCAGGGTTTGTGGTTGGTGTAGTTGATCGAAAGCAAATTCTTCCAAACTGTAGTATGATGAAAGCAGGTGATTATATAGTTGGCTTAGAGTCAAGTGGAATTCACTCAAATGGGTTTTCTTTAGTGCGCCATGTTTTCAAAAGCTTAGGTATAAATTATAACGATACATCTCTATGGAATAATAAATCTTGGAGTGAAATACTACTTGAACCAACAAAAATATATGTTGATTCTTTGCTGCCTATCATGTCACAAGTAAAAGGTATTGCGCACATCACGGGTGGTGGTTTGGTAGACAATATTCCGCGAATTCTTCCAAAAAACTTATTTGCAAACATAGACATTAATTCCTGGAAATGGCCAGATATATTTTTATGGCTAACAAAGGAGGGTAAAATAGAGAAGAAAGAAATGCTAAAAACATTTAATTGTGGTATTGGTATGGTATTGATCGTAAGTTCTGAGAATATGCAAAACGTGAAAAATCATTTCCAAAAACGTGGAGAAAAAATTGAAATTATTGGAAAACTTGATGAGGCATGTAACCCTCCACTTGATAGAGTAGTATTTAGTTAACCTAACTTTACTGACAGTCTTTTTGCAACTTCTAGGTATGCTTCCTTTAAATCTCCTAAATTCAAACGAAAGACATCTTTGTCTAGCTTTTTATAAGTATTTTTATCCCATAATCTGCAGTTATCAGGGCTAATTTCATCAGCTAAAACGATTTTAGTACTGTCATTTATTAATCTGCCAAATTCTAACTTGAGATCAACTAAATATATACTTGCATTTGAAAATAGGTGAACTAATATTTCGTTGATTTTTAAAGTTGTAGTTTTAACTTCATCCATTTCTTTGCTAGATAGCCAATCAAAATACAGTATGTGATTTTCACTTACCATTGGGTCGGCTAGGTCATCATTTTTGTAAAAAAAATCGATTATAGGAGATGCAAGCCTCTCACCTTCTTTGATATTAAAACGTTTGCAAAAGCTGCCAGCTGCGACATTTCTAACTACTACCTCAAGAGGTATTATCTTGAGTTTTTTGACTAGCTGTTCTCTTTCGTTTAGAGTTTTTATAAAGTGTGTGCTAATTTCTGCTTTCTCAAGCTTTTCCATGATAAAAGCACTAATATGATTATTAATTATTCCTTTACCATCGATTATTTCATATTTTTCCTTATTGAATGCTGTAATATCATCTTTAAAGTGCTGTATGACAATTGATAAGTCTTCAGTTTCAATAATGGCTTTCGCTTTACCTTCGTATATCGTTTTATTCAGTGACATGTTTAATTTAACTATATATTATATCAATTTACTATTCTTAGAGTATAGCCCCAAATAACTTAAAATAAACCTTAATGGCATTCAATGTTACAATATTAACCATATTCCCAGAAATGTTCCCGGGGTTTTTGAACTATTCTCTTGCCGGAAAAGCGTTAGAAAAAAAAATATGGAACCTTGAAGTAATAAATATTCGTTCTTTTGCGAAAGATAAACATTCAACTGTGGATGATGTTCCATATGGAGGTGGAGCAGGAATGGTTATGCGTTCTGATGTAGTTGGTGATGCAGTAGATAGTATGCTCTCTGTTCATAAAAACACTAAGTTTATTTACATGACTCCATCTGGAACTAAGTTTAATCAGAATATTGCCAGAGAATTATTAGAGTTTCCTCATATAACAATATTGTGTGGTCGATTTGAAGGTATTGACCAAAGGATAATTGATGCGTATACTCCTTATGAGTTAAGTATTGGAGATTATATACTTTCAGGAGGTGAGCCAGCTGCAATGGTGGTTCTTGATGCATGCATTAGACTTCTTCCAGGTGTAGTAAATAATACCGATAGTATTACTGAAGAAAGTTTTAATTATGGTGGTGGTGTACTTGAATATCCTCAATATACTAGACCTGAGCAGTGGAAGGGATATAAAGTACCTGAGGTTTTGTTATCTGGCAATCACAAAAAAATAAGTGATTGGAGGCAGAAGCAGTCTCATGTTATAACAAAAAAGCGTAGGCCTGAATTATTGAGTGGAGAGATAAATGACAAATTTACTTAAAAAATTTAACGAACAGCAAATGCAAGTGTTAGCTAAAGAAATACCAGAATTTCGTCCTGGCGATGATTTGAAGGTCACTTTTAAAGTAGTTGACGGTACAAGTGAACGTATACAGATATTTGAAGGTGTATGTATATCAAAAAGGAACCGCGGGTTACATTCTTCTTTTGCAGTCAGAAAAGTGAGCCATGGAGAAAGTATAGTGTCTCAGTTTTTTGTTTATTCTCCTGCACTGGTTTCAGTGCAAGTGACAAGAAAAGGAAAGGTTAGTAGAGCAAAACTGTATTATCTGTGCAAACTATTTGGAAAAGCTGCAAGGATCAAAGAGCGTACTACTTATGTTAAAAAGAAATCTAAGTAGATACAATAGGGAGTGATGTCAATTGTGTCATCTCAGAACTCTCTCTTGTCATCCCAGTGCGTGACACACAACTGTACGAACATTGTGTTTGCCTCCCGCTGTGGTGTCATCCCAGTGCTCCGACACTGGGATCCAGCATTCATTATTCTCCTTTTGGTTTGTGCTTTCATGGAAAATGTAAAAATTATTTGCAGGCAAAGCCTGCTGGATCCCAGTGTCAGCTACTTGCATGACAAAAAAGGGGAAAGTTTTTTCAAATCCTCGTGTAAAGAAAAGTAAATGAGTATAAAGAAAAAATTCCTTAAATTACTTCAGTCAAGGCGTGTACATGCTCGTATAAAAAGGAAAAATAAAAAGAACAGAGCGCTACGCTTTTGTTCTTTCACGGCACTAGTTATCTCACTTGGCTGTCCTGTGTGTATATTGTTGAGTATATTAGTTAACTCTTACAGTGCCTTAACAGTAACGAAAATTTTATTGCCAGTTGAAATAAATGCTGATCTTGCTTTGGCGAGTAATCCTAGTGATTTGCGGTATAAGTCCATTGGCTTACTCAACGATTCTTTACGTAAGGTGTTTGGAGGAACTGATTTTAAAGACGGTGACGAAATTTTAAGTCGTAATTCTTACAAAGAACTAGAGAAATTTTTTCGTAAGAAAGTAAAAGATAGTGGTGAATATGAGATCTGGTTTACCGCGTCAAGTATAATTAATTCAATAAATAAAGATAAATATTTGAATGATCGTTATGCTAAATTACTTGATTGGCTAAAAGAAAAGAGGAGAGTGAAAAAATTTTTTAATAAGTCTTTATTCCTTAAATCTGACTCTCGTGAACCTGAAAATGCAGGGATTTTAGGAGCGTTTATCGGTTCATTAATGACAATTATAGTGTGCCTAGCATTAGCATTACCAATAGGAATTATGTCGGGCATCTGTCTTTACGAATTTATGCCTAAAAATAGGCTAATGACTAATATTGTAGAAATTAGCATAAATAATCTTGCTGCAGTGCCTTCAATAATATTTGGTGTAGTGGGCTTAACTCTCTATCTTGGCATATTTGGGCTACCACGCTCTTCACCACTTGTTGGTGGAATGACTCTTTCATTTATGATGTTACCTAATATTATAATTGCAACAAAAAATGCCTTTGCGAATGTTCCTATTACGATAAAAGATGCAGCGTTTGCGCTCGGTGCACCTCACATCAAGGTGATATTAGATCACTCTTTACCGATTGCGTTACCAAGAATAATACATGGTACTGTGCTTGCAATTGCAAGGATTTTAGGTGAATCTTCTCCTTTACTTATGATGGGTATGGTGGCATTTATTGCTGATACACCTACGTCCTTTTTCGATCCGGCGACTGTTCTACCTGTGCAAATATACATATGGTCAAGCAATCCTGAAATTGCATTTGTTGAACTTGCTGCTATCGCAATTATAGCTTTATTATTGGTGTTATTTGCGTTAAATTTAGTAGCAAATTTTGTAAAAAGGAAATTCGAATTTTTTAATTTTTAGCAATTCATGAAAATCACAGTCCTATCTGGTTATGGCTTAAATTGCGAAAAAGAAACTGCATTTGCATTTATGGAATGCAGCAGAAAACTTGGTGTTGGTAATATTGAAGTAAAAATCGTTCACATTAACGATATCATAGATAATCCAGGTGAACTGAAATTAAGCAATATACTTGCAATTCCAGGGGGTTTTTCCTATGGTGATGACACTGGTGCTGGTAATGCGTTTGCTTTACGTATTAAAAACAACTTGTTGGATGAGTTTCAAGAGTTTTTATCTCAGGACAAGCTGATTATAGGAATATGTAATGGTTGTCAGATATTAGTAAAATTAATTCCAGAGTTCTCTAATCTAGCTTTAATCCATAATGATATAGGCAATTATCAATGCCGTTGGATTAGAGTGAGAGTTAATTCAAAGAGTAATTCTGTTTGGCTACGGGGCCTGAGTGAACTATATCTCCCTATTGCTCATGGGGAAGGCAAATTTTTTATGGATCAAGATATTTTGAACCAATTGATTGAGAGCAATTCCACCGCATTACGTTACATTGATAAAAATGGCAACTATGCTAACCTACAATTTCCTTACAATCCGAATGGATCTACATACGACCTAGCAGCTTTATCAGATAAAAGTGGAAGAGTGCTAGCTTTAATGCCCCATCCAGAAAGGGGAATATTTTTTACCCAGCAAGATAATTGGCCCCTTGAAAAAGAAAAGAGCAAGCGTTTAGGTGTTGCTGTGCCAAAATATGGCGATGGAATGCTTATATTTGAAAATGCACTAAAGTATTTTTGTTAAAATTTATTGATAGGGATTTATGGTCGAAATTATCCCCTGATATTGCAAAAAACTTGCTTGACAAGCCTTGCCAGTCCCCTTATCATGAAACTGAAGCTATTTATTTATCTTCTCTGTACAGATTAAATGACAAAAAAACTCACGTATCTGGCGTCCCATGTTTAATTTTTTGCACTATGTGCATCTTATGTCTTTATAAAATTTCTAGGTTTTTACCTAATATAAGCTGAAATGCGCTTATAAAGCATTTAAAACATCAAAAAACGCCGATTTAAAAAATGGATAGTGAATAACTAGCTACCCTAGGGTTTCTTTTGCCTTTTTTTTATTTGGTAAATTTCTTAATATTTATAGCTAAACGACAACCGTCATCCCGCTGCTTGTTAGCGGGATCTATGTTAAGGTATGACGGTTCGTGGCGGTATGACGGTTCATGGTGGCATGACGATAAGCTCGTCATCCCGCTACGTGTTAGCGGGATCTAGAGATACCGTGACGGTATGACGGTCTGCGGCGGTATGACGGTTCGCGGTGGCATGACGATAAGCCTCGTCATCCCGCTACGTGTTAGCGGGATCTGCCGAGATACCGTGGCGGTATGACGTCTCGCTTGCAACCTATAGCCTTGTCATTCCAGTGCTCCTTTTTTTGTCATCCCAGCGTCACGCGTTGGTTTCAACATTATATCATGAACTTTCTAAAATTCATTGAACTGTGCTTTCAAACGGTGGTGCCGGGGTGTGAGTATAATGATTATCAGTATATAAAAGTCATAGCAGACAGACTTGAAGCGGCAAATGTTGGCAAAATGAGGCGAATAATATTCAATATGCCTCCGCGTTCAATGAAGTCCCTGTGCGCTAGTGTTGCGTGGCCCGCATGGATACTGGGAAATCAGCCAACTGCAAGAATAATAGTTGCAAGCTACTCTCGGCTGCTTAGCGAAAAGCACTCGCTCGATACAAGGTGTATAATGCAGTCTAGTTGGTATAGAGAGCTGTTTCCAGAGGTAGAACTATCCAAAGATCAAAATACCAAATACAAATTCCAAACAGTGCAGAGAGGATACAGAATCGCAACGTCCCTTGGAGGGACGTTAACAGGTGAAGGTGGTGATTTCATCATCGTGGATGATCCACTGAGTCCTGCCCAAGCTTTGAGTGAAACGTTTAGAAAGCGTGCTACAAATTGGTTTGACCAGACTTTAGTAGCCAGGCTCAACAATAGAAAAAAAGGAGTAATTGTTCTTGTGATGCATAGGCTACATCAAGAAGATTTAACCGGGCACCTTCTCTCCAAACCGAAAAACATATGGAACCATACTTGTTTACCGATGATATCTGAAAATAAGGAGATTATCTATTCAATCAAAAAGCCAGCGCCTCCTTTTCTTGTTCCTGTCACCCGAGTAACTACAAATGAGTACAAAAGCTGGATTACAGCATCAAGTGCTAGAATGACACCACCCGTAATATTATACTCAAGAGAAGAAGGTCAGTTGCTATATCCCCTCGATGGAGGAAAAGAAGAAGTTGAGATGATAAAGGTTGAACTTGGAAGTTACGTTTTTGCTGCACAATATCAACAAAACCCTCTGCCACTTTCAAGTGGTATAATTAAACGAGAGTGGCTGAAGCGCTATAGAAATTTTCCTGACAATCTCTCGCATGTAACTCAAAGCTGGGACACTGCAGTTTCAACAAGCAACATGAGCAACTTTAGCGTCTGCACCACCTGGGCAAAAATAGATAACAAATTCTATTTACTTGATGTATATCGTGCAAAGCTTGAGTATCCAAAGCTTAAAGAGCAAGTTTTGTCCTTAGCAGCAAGATGGACACCACACGCAATTTTGATTGAAGCAAAAACGAGTGGTCAGCAATTGGTGCAAGAGCTAAAGACAAACAGTGATTTACCAATTATCGAAATAGTACCACATGATGACAAACTCACTCGATTTTATCAAATTGTTCCGATTATAGAGTCTGGCAAGGTTTTTCTGCCGCACCAAGCAGTATGGCTGAACGATTTTGAGTATGAGATTTTAATGTTTCCTGAAACTCGACACGATGATCAAGTGGATAGTACCGTGCAATATTTGCAGTGGGTGAGAGATAGTAGCTCTAGGGTCGCAGCTTTACGGGCATTGTGATTTGAGTCTACCAGATCCAAGTAGTCAGCTACTTGCATGACACCCTGACAACCGTCATCCCGCTACGTGTTAGCGGGATCTAGAGATACCGCGAATGAATCGCGGTATGACGTAGAAGGATGATATCATCCCAGTGCTTGACACTGGGATCCAGTTTTCCATATAATCTCATCGAAAATGTTGTAACCACTTTCTATGCTAGTTTGCTTGTGAGCAAGCAAACTTTCCTGGATCCAAGTAGTCAAGGCACTGGGATGACACCCTTTTGGATGGAAAGCTACTTGCATGACATCATCATAAAGTAAACCAGTGTCAGCTACTCGGATGACACCCTCTTGGATGGAGACCAGTGTCAGCTACTTTCATGACAAGAAGAGGGTACTGGAATGACAAAGTGGAGGGTCTGCTTCTGTCATCCTATGATAGCTAAAAAGACCTGGATTCCAGCGTCACGCGCTGGAATGACATTCTAGGGTGTTATCCGAGTCCTTTTTTTCGTCATCCGAGGACCGTATGACGTCATCCAAGTAGCGTGACTACTTGGATCTAGCGCTGAATTACCAAGTCCAGTCAAGTGCAACATTATCACTTGCTGGAATGTCAAATTTCGGTTGTGACATTACGTTCTTTACAGCTTCTTGAAATCCATTATTACTAGCATTGACATCAATTGTAACGCTTGTTTTGAATTTGTCATCGCTTGTGAGTCTATTAAATATTGCATCCTCTGATGGAATTAGCCCTCTACTGTTTAAGAACTGTTTTGCTGTTTGTTCAGTTCCAACATTATACTCTGCTTTATCTGTGCTAGCTATGGCGTCCCCCAATTTATCCACTAAAATTGATTTGTCGCCGTCTTGTGCAGGAAGTATAGCTTCCGCGAAAGCTTTTTTGTTTGCTGCCTCTGTAAGGTTGGAAGCATCGATTTTAGCAAAGGCAGTATCTGCTACTGATTTAGTATAAACCTTCTTAGTATCATCAGTACCAACTGTTGCAAGAGCAGGAACTAGAACATCCACGACAGCTTTTTCTGCAACTTTTGTTCCAAGATCTGCAGTTTTAACAAAAGGATATTTATCAGCTAAGAAATCTTTTGCTATCTTTAAATTAGCAAGGTCTGTACCATACACTTTATCGTTAGCATCATTTTTAACCCTGTCCAAAGCTTCCCCAAGTTTATTTACTAAAATTGATTTTTTGTTATCTTCTGCAGGAAGTATAGCTTCCGCGAAAGCTTTTTTGTTTGCTGCCTCTGTAAGGTTGGAAGCATCGATTTTAGCAAACGCAGTATCTGCTACTGATTTAGTATAAACCTTCTTAGTATCATCAGTACCAACTGTTGCAAGAGCAGGAACTAGAACATCCACGACAGCTTTTTCTGCAACTTTTGCTCCAAGATCTGCAGTTTTAACAAAAGGATATTTATCAGCTAAGAAAGCTTTTGCTGCTTGATTGCTACTAGCACCATACACTGCATCGGCAGCATCAAGAAATCCTCCTAATTTATCCACTAGAGCTGATTTTTTATTGTTATCTTGTACAGCAAGTATTGCATCTGCTAAAGCTTTTCCTTTATCTGCTTGAGTTGAAATATTGGAACCATCAGTTTTAACAAATGCAGTATTTGCAGCAGTTTTAGTATAAACACCACTATTACCAACACCTGCTGCGAGCTTTTCTACTAAAGCATTTATAAAAGCACCGTCGTCTATGAGCTCTTGTTCTGTCTTAGCATTCAATCGATCACCTAACGCCATATCACACTCTCCGTTAATTATAAAAACCATAGCATGCATGAAAAAAGTATAATTTTCGTTAATGCTAGATTTTACATAAGTTTTTTTTGAGGTTTGTCGTTTCAGAATTCTTCTCTTGCTATCCCAGTCCCCTCTCCTGTCATCCGAGTAGCTGACACTGGGATCCAGTTTTCCATATAATCTCATCGAAAATGTTGTAACCACTTTCTATACTAGTTTGCTTGCTCACAAGCAAACTTTCCTGGATCCCAGTGGGCTTTGTTGCATAGCAACTGAAAAAATCTGGTGGCTACTGACAAAATTCATTATAAAATAGCCATTTAACCTTGAAAGAAAAAATATGCCACAAAAAATGAGGGTCAGTAACCATAGCGAATATAACAAATTTCTAGAAAAAAGAGGAAATATTTTTCATTATATCAACGAAGCCATAGAAAAGTGGTACGAGAATGGTCCAAAAATACCAGGTGGCAACAATATTTATAGCGATAAAGTTGTAATTTTGGTGCACATAATAACTTGTTTATTTAGAATAGGCCTGAGGCAAACAGTTGGGTTTATAGCAGGATACCTTGAGCAAATTGGGAAAAATTTGCAAGTTATCAGCTATTCACAATCATCAAGAAGGTTTAAGAAACTCAATATTAAGATCAATGATTGCAGAAAATAATATGGAAGATATCGAAATTGCTATAGACAGTACAGGAATTAGTATATACAACAACACTCCTGGTCATAGCAAAGAAAATAGCGAAGATAGAAAGTATCGCAGCTATGAACAGACAAGAAAATTGCATGTAATGTTGAATACAAACAGCAAAAAAGCCATAGCTGTAAAATACAGTAACGGCTGATCACTATGGAGCTTGTGATTTGCTAAAAGAAGTCGATTTTCAGTATGTCATAAAAGTACTATATGCAGATAGGGCATATGACAGAGAAAAGCTCTATAAGCTGTGTAATCAATATGGTATAAAAACGAAAATTCCTCCGAAAAACAACGCAGCAGAGCATCCAAAGTTAGACTATATGGCTGAGAGAAATTCTGCAGTCAAGCTCATAAAGTCATATGATGAAGATGGTATAAAGAAGTGGAAAAAAGAGATGAGTTATGGAAAAAGATCTTATATAGAAAGTTTTTTCTCGCGACTGAAACAAACATTCGGGTTTAGTTTTAGGAATAAATCTGAGACAAATAGAGAGAAGGAACTACTTGTTAAATGCTATTTGCTCAATAAGTTCACTGATATTGGTATGGCTAAATTTGAGATAGCTTCATAAATTTATTGTGCGTTACCTACTATCCGAAGAGCGATGCAACAAAGCCATCCCAGTGTCAGCTACTTGGATGACAGAGGGGGGTGGGATGACAGAAGATGATGGAGTGACAGGGAGTAATACAAAAAGTTTCGTCATCCCCATTGAATCGGCTTTAAAATCGATGTTCAAAGTTGAAATTTCCCTAGAAGATGCGGGGAAAATCAGAAAAGGTCAGGAAGTTGTATTAAATAACTTGCGTAATTTAAAGAATCATGATATTTGTTGTACGGTGGTGGGTAGTGTACCTATTGCAATCTGCAGTTTTATTTATGGTTGTGTGAAACCTATTCGTGTTTTTAATATTTAAAATGAGGTTTAGATGTCGATAACATCCGAAAAGAAAAAGAGTTTGATAAATATATATGCAATTAAAGAAGATGATACAGGTTCATCTTTTGTACAATGTGCAATTTTGACCGAGAGGATCAGTAATTTAACTGAGCACTTTAAAGTGCACAAGCATGACCATCACTCTAAGCGTGGTTTACTTATATTGATAGGTAGAAGACGCAAGCACTTAAATTATATAAAGCGTAAATTTGGTAATGAAGCCTATCAGGAATTAATAGAGAAGTTAGGCATTAGAAAATAATCGAGGAATTTAATATGTTTAAAATTATAAAAAAATCTATAGAGTGGGGTGGTCGTGCCTTATCTTTAGAAACAGGAAAAATAGCACGCCAAGCTCATGGTTCAGTAGTTGTAAATTACGGTGATACTTCTGTTTTAGTAACTGTTGTACGTAAAAAGAAGGAAGAAAGCGTTGATTTCCTACCTTTAAATGTGCAGTTTATCGCAAAAAGCTATGCCATGGGTAAGATCCCTGGCGGGTTTTTTAAAAGAGAAGGCAAGCCATCTGATAGAGAAACTTTAATCTCAAGAGTAATAGATAGAAGTATAAGACCACTATTCCCAGAAGGATTTCATGATGAAATTAGTGTGGTGTGCAATCTATTAACTTATGATACAGTCAATCCTCCTGAAGTGCCAGCATTGATTGGTGCTGTTGCAGCTCTTGCAATTTCTGGTGTTCCCTTTCACTTTACTATAGCTGGAGTGATGGTTGGTTGTGATGAAAATAATAACTATATACTCAACCCTTCTGTTCAAGAGATGAAAGCAAGCAGCTTGGATCTGTTTTTGTCTGGTGATGAAAATTCAATTTTAATGGTTGAATCAGAAGTGAAAGAGCTCTCTGAAGAAAATGTTTTTAATGCAATAAAATTTGGCCATGAACACCTTAAGCCTGTCATTAAGCTCATAAAAGAGTTTGCTGATACAATTGGCAATAAACCTGAGAGCTTTGCCCCTATTGATGCATCAGATATAACACAAGAGCTCGAAAAATACGGTAAAGATTTTGAAAAAGCATATTCGCAAACAGTAAAACAAGAGCGAGTTCAAGCTCTAGAAGCGATCAGAGAGAATATATTGAATACTCTTAAAGAAACTGGAAAAGACGAAAAGTTAATTACGTATGCAGTAAAAAACTTTGAAAGATCTTTAGTACGTGAAATAATTAGGAAGAAAAGTGTAAGGATAGACGGTCGTAAGCATGATGAGATACGTCAGATAGAAGTTGAAGTTGATATTCTGTCCAAAACTCACGGTTCTGCACTATTTACAAGAGGCAATACTCAGGCACTGGTTGTTACTGCTCTTGGCACCACTCAAGATGAGCAAATTGTGGATGATATTGAAGGGGATAGACGTGAGCATTTCATGTTGCATTATAACTTTCCCTCATTTGCTGTTGGAGAAACTTCTGCTGCGCGTGCACCAGGAAGAAGAGAAATCGGTCATGGCAAACTTGCTTGGAAAGCAATTCATCCTGTTTTACCCGATAAGTCTGAATTTCCTTATACAATAAGAGTAGTGTCCGAAATTTTGGAGTCTGATGGTTCTTCTTCTATGGCAACAGTTTGTGGGACTTCTCTTGCTTTAATGGATACGGGTGTGCCAATAAAGGCCCCTGTTGCTGGAATTGCTATGGGTCTCATCAAAGATAAAGACGAGTATGTAATACTTTCCGATATACTTGGTGATGAAGATTATCTTGGTGATATGGACTTTAAAGTAGCAGGAACTAGTGAAGGGGTTACGGCGCTACAAATGGACATGAAAATTTCTGGTATAAGCTTTGAAATTGTTGAAAAATCTTTAGAACAGGCAAAAGCTGGAAGATTACATATTTTAGAAAAAATGAATGCAGTGATTTCAGAACACAGTGATGATGTCAAAGACCATGCACCAAGGATGTTATCATTTTACATAGATAAAGACAAAATTTCTGCTGCTATAGGTTCTAAGGGGAAAAATATACGCAGTGTGTGTGAAAGAAGTAATGCAAAAATTGAAATAGGAGATGATGGTAAAGTTTCTGTTTTTGCTACGAGTGGCACTGAAGCTGAAATTGCAAAGAGTATGATGATTGATTCAATAACAGAACTAGAACAAGGTTCTATAGTTGATGTCAAGGTTGTAAGAATAGAGAAGTCTATTGTAGAGCTTGAATTTCTTAATGGCAGAAAAGGAAAAATGCACATAAGTGAAGTAGCTAATGAACATATAGATTCTATAGAGAGCGTACTTAAACAAGATGATACTTTCAAAGCACTAGTAATTGACTTCGAAAAAGGTGGGTGTCCAAAGTTGTCAAGACGTCGGGTTGACCAAGAGACGGGAGAGTTTTTTGAAGGTGAGCTTTACAACGAGGAAAGGAAAGATGGTCCAAATGACAGGGATAATTATTACAATAATTCATTTAGTAGAAAACCTGGAGGAAGTCACCATAAGAGGCCTCCTCGTCCTCGTTCTGGTTTCAGCAACAGAAATAGGCCGAAATTTGGTAATAATGATTCATCATCAGGTTTTTATTAAGAGTAAACTTCTTGCGTTACCTCTCGTCATTCCAGTGCTTAACACTGGAATGACACCCTTTCTGGTGAAGGTTGTTCTCAAATCACAATGTTAGTACAATTGTGGTGTTAGCTATAGCTAACCCAAGGTATCCGTTCAGCGGAGTGGTAGAATAAGGTAGACAAAGTGATCTAAAAAGATAATCATAGAGCAAAAGTGAGGTAATGTGGTAAACCTTTTAGAACTTTGCAAAAATTTACAGCAAAAAATAGAAAAACTGAAAGCAGAGATAGAAAACTTAAAAGCAGAAAATAAAGCTTTAAAGATAGAGAACGCTGAATTAAAGGAAAGGCTTGGTTTAAACTCGAAAAATTCATCTCTACCGAGCTCTAAAGAATTGTACAAAACAAAAAAGGATAAGCCAAAAAGCGAAAGGAATGTTGGCGATCAGGTTGGGCATAAAGGAAATTTTCATGCTACAATGGAAGCGGATAAAGTAGTAAAAATAGAGTTGCCTAATATTTGCGAATGCGGAGGAGAGCTTGTAATATGCGAAAAACCTTATGTTCACCAAAAAGTTGATCTTCCGGAAATTAGGCCTTATGTAGTATAGCATTTCTCATAATAGTCCGAACAGGTCATAGGAAGGCAGAATCAACAGCACGACGAAAGGATTCGAATAGAGGAATGTTTTTCCTGGCTCTGTTTTTTATAGCAAACCAATGATGCTCAATTTTGTTGAAATCTGGAGAATAAGGCGGCAGATACAAAATTTCTGCACCAACCCGTTTAGCAAGCTCGATAATCTTATCAGACTTATGAAAAGTAGCATTGTCAAGAATGACAGTCTGTCCAGGTTCCAAGATCGGTGTCAAAAATTGCTCAAACCATCCATTAAAAACATCCATATTACAGTGGCCTTCAAAGGTTAACGGAACAACTATCTTTCTTCCACTTAAGGCTGCAACCATACTGATTCGTTGAGTTTTCTTTCCAGATTTTAAGGCATAAAACCGCTGTCCTTTCTGGCAATATCCGTAGGGGTAGTCTTCGGTGTTATCAATGCCAGACTCATCTATATACACTAAGTTTTTAGGTTCTTTTGTCGCTATAATTTTCAAAAATTCAGCACGTTTTTCTTCGTTTCTTTCCTTGTATCCATATGTCTTTTTTTGCGCGTAAATCCAATTTTTTTAAGGGCTCGATAGATCGTTTGGATACTAACGTTGTTCCAAAGTTTAGCCATTTCCGATAGAGTCTTTCCTCCGTGTTCTCTGGCAAATTTGGCAAAGGTATCCCAGTCGGTAATTTTGTGATTGTAACCCCCATTTCCAAGTTTTTTTGATTGAAAGTCTCCTGTTTCTTTTCTTCTTTGCTGCCACTCCCATAAAGTAGTTCGTCCAATCTTAAATCTTGCTGCCACTGTTTCTCTGCTTTCTCCTTCGTCTAGCGCTTCCATTGCTTTTTTTCTTAAATCATAACTATATGCTGCTGGCATTCAACCTCCTTATCATCATCTACCCTTATCCTATCACATCCGGACTTTTATGGAAAGAGCTATAATATGGAAGATATCGAAATTGCTATAGACAGTACAGGAATTAGTATATACAACAACACACAGCAAGGAAAATAGCACTGACAGAAAATATCGTGGCTATGAGCAAACGAGAAAATTGCACGTAATGTTGAATATAAACAACAAAAAAGCCATAGCTGTAAAATACAGTAACGGCTGATCACTATGGAGCTTGTGATTTGCTAAAAGAAGTTGATTTTCAGCATGCCATAAAAGCACTATATGCAGATAGAGCATGTGATAGGCACAAGTTTTATAAGTTGTGTAACGAATATGATATAAAGACAAAAATTCCACCAATAAACAATGCGGCAGAACATCCAGAAATAGATTATATGTCTGACAGGAATGCTGCTATTAGGTTAATAAAATTATACGGTGAAGATGGCATGAAAGAATGGAAAAAAGAAGTAAATTATGGGAAAAGATCTTATATTGAAGGGTTTTTCTCAAGATTAAAGCAAATATTCGGATTTAGTTTTAGGAATAAATCTGAGATAAATCGAGAAAAAGAACTGCTAATCAAATGCTATTTGCTTAATAAATTCACTGATATTGGTATGGCTAAATTTGAGATAGTTACATGAATTTACCATAAATCACCATCTCATAAAGTGTGATGCAACAAAGCCATCCCAGTGTCTGGGCACTGGGATGACACCCTTTTGGATGGAAACCAGTGTCAGGTACTCGGATGACACCATTTACAACCACTCTCCTACCCTTTCTAGCTGTTTATAGCTGTTAAATCTCAGGAATTTATCAAAATATGGAGAGGCAATAAAGGGTGTGGAATTACTTAAATAGTTAGATAAAAAACCAGGCAGATCATTTTTTAATTCTTGCATTTTGTATCTATAATTTTGTATAGAAATAACTTTTATTTTATCATAATCAAGTTTCCAATAAGCAAGTTCTGAGACTTCTCTTTTTGTTATATGTTCTACCGCTAAGGCTTGTAAAATTAATTGCGGAAAAAATCCCGACATTACTTCTTCATTGGAAGGTGGTGTACCAAGCTTATAGTCTATAATTGCCACTTGCCCACTTGGTAGATACTCAACTCTATCACATCTTGCTATCAGTGAAATTTCTTGTGGCTTATTTGTCATCCAAGCAGTTTCATACTGATCACAAGAACCAGTGTCACGCGCTGGAATATGAAATATCGGACAGGAAAAGTTCTTTTCCAACTCAACATAATTGCTTCGAGTTTCATCAAATTCGACAAAAGATTGAATTATCTTTTGTAGTCTTACCCACCACATATTTGAAAAATTAAACTGACTAGTCGAAAATGCTTCTCGTGCAATGCTCATTGGAGATTTTTTGTTGCGTAAATATCTTGCAAGAATGTTGTGTACCATAGTGCCAAATTCCAATATCGATGGCTTAAAATTCAAGTCTCTTAATTGTTTAAGACCCAGTATATATTCAACGTAAAATGAATAAGGATTACGAATTAGCTTTTCTATTGCACTGCAAGACATCACCTGCATTTTTTCTTTTCTAACTTCGGTTTGAGGTTTTGGCATAGGCTGAGTACATGGAACAATACATTCAGGCGTATTTAATATCCTTAGCCAATCACGATACGGCTGCTTCCCCTCCTTGAGCAGAATTTCCAAACGCTGCAATAGAATTGGCTTTCTATGGCTTAGCGATCTTGTAATATAAACCTTACTTGCACAAAACAAATTGTGTAAAGTATAAAAAAAATACCCCTGCTCTTCTTGCACGGAAGGAAGATTAAATTTTTCTCTCGTAAATGCATTCAAAAGCGGATTTTGAAAGCTTGGCGCTTCATTAAATCCAGCAAGTATTACAACTTTGTTGTGATATAAGCTGAATTTATTCAAGTCACTTGCTACAGAGAAAAACTCTTTCTCTAAAAATAAGGTCAGAATTTGGCTATATAACTCTAAGGAGCACTTAATTTCTACACCCTCACATGCATTCAAGAAATTACAGGTGAAATTACCTATTTCACTATTTAGCTCTGAAAAATTTATACCAGATAATATATTAATACACTGCAAATGAGTTGCTACCACATCAGAAATAGAGTAATTTATAGAATTAAGCAAAGGATTAAATATAGCCTCTAACTTATTGATAATAAGTAATATATCTTCTTTATGTTTTAGCTTTTTATGGGCATTGATAGCATTTATAATATCGCTCAGGCCATTTGTACTAAAGTTGCGTAATATCTCTATTTCAAATTCAGATAAAATCCGAGTGTACTCTTCTTGAGTGTAACCAAAAGTCACTAGCCTATGTTTAAGGAGCGAAAGTAATGACACACTGCTCCAATTTGAGGTCAAAACTTCGATACTATAAAGCAGAAGCGTTATATAAGGGTAATTTTCCGGTATGGCACTGTGTTGCCTTGATAAACATGCTATACGAGCTGCAAGTAATTTATCAAAGACGACCAAAGAAATGTTTTCATAACCTTCATTTTCTATAATTAATGATGTCACTTGTGCTTCTTCCTCTCTGGAATCACAAGTGATGACTTCAATATTGCCAACATGTCCACTACTAACTTTGCTTAGATCGGCAGTTGTATCAAAGACGTAATCTAGATATTCCTCAGGACTTCCTGTTATCCCAGCCCTTTCTTCTGTCATCCCAGTGCTTGACACTGGGATCCAGTTTTCATTATACAGCCACCTGGTGCGCTCATTTAAAGTTAAGTTTTCTGGATCCCAGTGTCTGGGCACTGGAGAACACGCTTCTGGCAGAAAACTTACATCCTCTCTGCCTATACTTAAATAACCTAGCAGATCTTTCAGACAATATTGATAGTGTTTTTTATCAAGCAATTTCCAGTCTTTCTCTTTAATTTTCAAATTCAGGTTAGGCAAAATTATTTCTCCAAACGGCAGGTCATATATAGCCTTAATTAACGACTTATCCTTTCCAATTCCAACAAAGATTATATGTTGGTCTTTTTGTAAAGAGATTATCATATTGTTTATGTAATCACTCTTATGTTTTAATATATCTACTACTTCTAAATCTTTTAAAGTTTTACTCCAAGTCTCAGTGAGTAAGCTTATGAAATTCTCTATTTTTTTTGAATGTTCATCAAATTGATAACAATCCGTTGTTTGGGTAGATTGAATTTTATCAAGCAGTGATGGCAGGCTATAAGCTAAATCAATTGGAAAATTATCATTATTTTTTCTATTCCACTCCAATATGAATTGAATGAGTAGCAGTGTCCTTTTTGTTGGCTTGATAACTTTAACCCTATCAAGATTTAATATTAAATCTTCCTCATCAATATTCTCTAGCGAAACTATCTCTGGCAAAATTATGCATTTTTTAGCGTTATGATTCTTGAATGCACTCAGCAGCGCTATCACATCCCTCTTGCAAGGAAGTATGATTTTTACTTCAGGAATTTTTTCTCTTTCATATTCAGAAAATATGTGCTGAACCAGCACATCAAAAAGAGATTCATCCACATTAACGGTAAAAACTCTTCCCACTAACAGTAACAATTAATACAATATTTTATTGTATAGAAATTATTCAAAATATAAACGTGCTTGTATGCTATTATATATTAAAATTTTTTATAACATTACATGGCAAACATTAGAATAGAAGTTTTAAATAAATGCGAGCAAATTGGCCGCAGATGGTTAGTCAACGTTTACTCGATTTACATACGCAAAGGATTACCATCCAAATTATATGAAGAAATTTGCGGGCTATTTTATAATAAAGTCATACAAGACTGCCGTTATTATTCCTACAATGAAAACCTTGAAGAAGTTCCGTATGATTTCATAGAACCACAAGCAAAGTGGGGCTTGGAAATAAGCTTCTTACCTGGCATGACCGATAATGTAGGCAACACAGTGAAACAAATTGTTAGAGAATATTTAATAAACAAGGACTACATTGATGAAAATGTTTGTATAAAAGCAAGAAGTTCAAAATTGATTCTAAGTCAAGCAACTGAAGATGATATAAAACAAGAATTTAATCCTATCACTGAGTATTGCATTCTTGTTTATAAAGAAAACGGCAATTGCTATTGGAGGCATTACGGTAAATTAAAAGGTGTCATCCCAGTGCCCAGACACTGGGATCCAGAAAACTTCAAGCAATTGTATAATGAAAACTGGATTCCAGTGTCAAGCACTGGAATGACAGAGGGGGAAACAGGAATGACAGAAGGGAGAGCTGGAGATACCCACTCCGGTGTCATTCCAGCGCGTGACCAGGAAAAAAAAGAATGGATCCCAGTGTCAAGCACTGGGATGACAGAAGAGAGCACTGGGATGACATCAAGTAGTAATGGGGCTAAGTCTGTTGACCTCAATGTAAGTGACCAAGAGCTTGAAAAAATTAGTAGAGATGGAATCGATGGCAATGGCACTTTAGGTCTCTCCCTTGCAGCAATGAAGGATATAAAGGATTACTTCAATAAACTTGGCAGAAATCCATATGATATCGAACTTGAGTCTCTGGCACAGACTTGGTCTGAACATTGTAAACACAATATTTTTTGCTCCCCTATTGATGAAATAAAAGACGGTCTATATGCTCACTATATTAAGCGTGCAACGCGTGAGATAAATTCTGACATATGTGTGTCAGTTTTCTCTGACAACGCAGGAGGAATAATTTTTGATGACGATTACTTGATTGTAGATAAAGTTGAAACCCACAATAGCCCTTCAGCTCTTGATCCATTTGGTGGAGCAATGACTGGGGTACTTGGAGTAAATCGTGATATAGTTGGTTTCGGGAAAGGCGCGGAGCCTATAATGAATACCTATTACTTTTGCTTTGCCAAAGAAGCAAAAGGCAAATTTTATAGGGATAAAGAGCGCACTGATGAGATCTTACCGCCAAAATATATAATGAAAAAAGTGATCCATGGTGTTAATGTTGCTGGTAATTGCTCTGGTATTCCAACACAACTTGGATCGGTATATTTTGACGATAGATTTTGTGGCAAGCCGCTGGTTTTTGTTGGCAGTGTCGGAATTATTCCGCGCAACATAAATAACGCACCTTCTCACATTAAAGGACCAAAAAATGGCGATAAAATCGTAATTATTGGTGGAAGAGTTGGAAGGGAAGGAATTCACGGCGCAACGTTTTCTTCAGAGGCTTTGTCGGGAAACAGCCCTTCAACGATTGTGCAAATTGGTGACCCTATAACACAAAAAAAACTATCCAATGCCGTCATAAAAGCAAGAGATCTTGGTCTTTATAATGCAATAACGGACAATGGAGCAGGTGGGCTGTCGTCGTCTATTGGTGAAATGGGAAAAGACGGATTTGAAGTTGATTTGAGCAAGGTTCTCCTTAAAAACGATGGTATGGCTCCGTGGGAAATATGGATATCAGAATCACAAGAGAGAATGACCTTAGCAGTGCCAGAAGAAAATCTCCCTATGTTTAAGCAAATCATGAAAAAACATGATGTGGAGGTTTGTGTGATTGGAGAGTTTAATGAGAGTGGTAAAGCCGTTGTTAAATGTCCTAAAGGGACAGTAATAATGGATATCGGAACTGAATTTCTGCATGATGGTAATCCTAAAATGCATTTACAGACAAAGCCGTGGTTTAAGGGGCTTCCAGCGCCACGCGCTGGAATGACAACAAGTTCGCCTTCTTTAGAAATTGAATTAAAAGAAATGTTAAGCAGACCAAACATTTGCAGTAAAGAGTTCATAGTGGTGCAATATGATCATGAGGTTCAAGGATCGTCAGTGTTAAAACCACTGCAAGGCAAGGGAAGAATGTGCAGCGAAGCTATTGTCTCAAGGCCTGTTCTTTCTTCAAATAAAGGTGTTGTAAAATCGCAAGGATTTGGCTCAAGTTATGGAGAAATTGACACCTACCACATGGCAGCATGTGCAATTGACACCGCGATACGCAACTATGTAGCCGCAGGAGGAAATATAAATCATCTAGCGTTGCTCGACAATTTTTGCTGGTGTGATGCTTATAATCCAGAAAGGTTGTGGCAACTAAAGAAAGCTGCAGAGGCTTGTTACGACTTCGCAACTGCATTTAAAACACCATTCATATCCGGAAAAGACAGTATGTTCAATGACTTCAAGGGATATGATGAAAATGGCGAGAAAGTGATAATCTCTGCACCACCTTCATTACTCATCTCAGCAATTGGAATTATAGAAAATATTGAAAATGCGGTATCGCTTGATGTAAAAATGCCAGGGGACTTGATATATGTGCTTGGAGAAACACTTGATGAACTTGGTAGATCTGAATATCAGTTATATAGTGGAATAGGTAATAACAACGTACCAAAAGTTGATGCAAAGAGCGCTAGGAAGTTGTATGAGCGTTACAACCAGGCAATAAAAGATGGCATAATTGCCTCTGCAATTGCACCAAACTTAGGCGGATTAGTTATTGCTCTGGCAAAATCGCTAATTGCAGGAGACCTTGGTGCTGAAATCGATCTTTCACTAGTGCCAATAGGAAAAATACAAAATACAGACATAATAAACAAGATAATAATGTTTTCTGAATCGCAAAGTAGAATTTTGGTTACTATTGCACCACAAAATCAGAAGAGGTTTGAAGAATTGTTTGAAGGTGCAGTTTATTCATGTATTGGCAAAGTAACAGAGAAAAAGGTGCTAAACATAAAGGATGTTTTAAAAGTAGATCTGAAAGATGTGGCATGCTAATATAAAATATTTTTCTTATTATGCTAAATAACTCTTTTACTATATGTAATGTTTATTTAGAATGAATGTATGTTATTAATTTTGGGTAGGTAATTATGTCTATTTTATCGATACTCCTGTTTATCAGTCTTTCTTTACTCAACACTTCAAATAAATTGATGATATGTGCTGCCTTATTTGTGGGAGCTGCTTTAGTTGTAAATTCAATGGTTGAATTTTATGGCAGAAGCAAAGCTACGTACAACTTAATAGTGTGTACAGCGCTATGTTGTGTTTTTAAATGGCAAAGTTTTAATTTGATGATATTGATTTCATATACTGCAATTTTAGTATCTCTTCTCTCAAGCATAATTATTTTTGAAAAATTGAAGTCCAAGTTGAATTTTCATATGGCAAATTTCATTACTTTAATTATAGCATCAGTGGTTGATAGTGCCGTTGTATGTGTTGGATTACTATACAAATTTTCTGCAGGTAAATGCTTATCAATATACATTAGAGATTTAATTTTTAAGTTTTCTTATGTGTCAGTATTGAGCATCTGCTTGTTTGTAGGAATGTATTTATTTTGCTTGGCGAACAAGAAGTATTTTAAGATTTCCACATAACCTGTTTTCTGATATAGCTAAACTGACTTTGGGTCCTGGGGGTGTATTTGGTGGTCCTAATACGTAACAACAGTTTAGAATTTATAGGTAGCCTAAACCCACAACTGTACAAACACTATGATTTGAGCCTATCAGGGGGGTGTCATTCCAGTGCCCAGACACTGGAATCCAGAAAAAAGAATGGTGTCATCCCAGTGCTTGACACATAGCTGTACGAACATTCATTTTTGAAGGTAAATTGCACAGCAAATGGTGTCATTCCAGTCTGGAATCCAGAAATTTTGCTTATAACTGAGCTGATGAGCTAAAGGTAGTTGTCTTACGCTAAAACAAACGTTTTTAATTAAGTTGCATAGAACCAGTGTCTGGGCACTGGCCCACTGGTGGGAATTGCTCCTAAACTACAACGTTCGTACAGCTATGTGCTTGACACTGGGATGACATCATAGGGGCACTGGCCTACTTAACCGTCATACCGTCGCGGTATCTCAGCCGCTAACAAGTAGCGGAATGACGATTTATCAAACGCTGCTTAATTTTCCGTAACAGTTGAAAAAATCAATAGAAAATCAATATATCACTATAAATTCACGTATTTTGAGGCTATAATGGTTAATACGCTATATGGTATAATATGGACGATTTTATCAGAGTTAAGGGCGCAAGGGAACATAATCTGCAAGGTGTAGACGTCAATATACCGAAAAATAAGCTAGTTGTTATAACTGGGCTAAGTGGTTCTGGCAAGTCTAGCCTTGCATTTGATACGATTTATGCAGAAGGCCAACGCCGGTACGTTGAAAGCCTGTCAGCTTACGCGCGTCAATTTCTCAACATTCAGGATAAACCAGATGTTGAGTCGATTACAGGTCTCTCTCCTGCAATATCTATCAACCAGAAATCGATCTCAAAAAATCCAAGGTCAACAGTTGGAACTGTTACCGAAATTTACGATTACTTGCGCTTAGTATATGCACGAATAGGAGTTCCTTATTCACCTGCAACTGGATTACCAATAACAAAACAAACGGTGTCTCAAATTGTAGATACTATAATTGCGTTACCTTTAGAAACTAAGATATATATACTTGCCCCTGTTGTGCGTGGTAGAAAGGGAGAACATCTTAAAGAGATATTGGAAATTAAAAGACAAGGTTACGTAAGGTTCAAAATAGATGGTGAAGTGTACAATGTAGATGACTTGCCTAAACTCGATAAGAACAAGAAACACGACATTTTTGTGGTTGCAGATAGAATATCAATATTGGGCGATATAGGAAATCGACTGCCAAGTAGTATAGAATCCGCACTAAAACTTGGTAATGGTCTAATGTATGTAGAAATAGTAAACCTACCTGACAACCATAATTCCGAGTATAAAAATGGTCAAATTCTGACTTTTTCAGAGAATTTTGCATGCCCCGAGTCTGGTTTCACTCTTGAGGAAATAGAACCAAGATTATTTTCTTTTAACAGCCCTTACGGTGCATGTGGTTCGTGTAATGGGCTTGGTAAAAAGCTGGCTATTGATGTGAAGCTGATAGTGCCAGATGAAACTCTTTCAATATCTGAAGGCGCTTTAAAGCCAGTGGGATCAATGTTCCGTCAAGTGCACACAGGTTATGGATTTTTAAAAAGTGCAATTCTATCACTGGCTGAAAATTGTAAATTTAGCCTTGATGTTCCGTGGAAGAACATAGATCAAGAAGTAAAAGATATGATACTCTTTGGCTTCGGTAAATTTCAAGGTTTGGTCAGTATCTTAGAAAACCAGATGGATTATGATGAAACGCTTGTTGAGCGATATTGCTCTGTTACTCACTGCAGAGAATGCACTGGCTATAGATTGAGAAAAGAAGCGCTTACAGTAAAAATTGATAGCAAACATATAGGTGAAATATCAGGGCTTAGTATCGATGAATCCCTTAAGTGGTTTGAAAATTTGCCAGACAAGCTCACAGAACAACAGAAGCAAATCTCAAATAAAATACTAAGTGAAATAATCAAGAGGCTAACATTTTTAAAGAATGTAGGGTTGAATTACCTAACGCTTGATCGAGAATCTAGCACTCTCTCTGGCGGCGAGAGTCAGAGGATCAGACTTGCTTCGCAAATTGGCTCAGGATTAACGGGGGTTTTATATGTTCTTGATGAACCCTCGATAGGCCTTCATCAATGTGATAATGATCGGTTAATTGCCACACTAAAAAACTTAAGAGACATGGGTAACACTGTAATCGTTGTTGAGCATGATGAAGATACAATAATGGCTGCTGATTATGCGATTGATATTGGTCCTGGAGCTGGCGTAAATGGTGGAAAAGTTGTTGCAGAAGGAACACCAGACCAGGTGCAAAGAAATTCGGGGAGCATAACAGGGCAATATTTGAGTGGAGAGAAAAAAATTTTAATTCCAAGGAGAAGAAAGCAAGCAACTCAGTTCATAAAAGTAATAAATGCATGTGAAAATAACTTAAAAAATGTGAACGTTAAATTTCCTATAGGGAATCTTATTTGTGTTACTGGAATATCAGGAGGGGGAAAATCAAGTTTAGTCATAGAAACGTTATATAAATATTCAGCACATAAGATACATCATTCGTCTGCAAGGTATGGTCAGTGTGATAGAATAGAAGGCCTTGAATATATAGATAAAGTTATAGAAGTTGATCAGTCGCCAATTGGTAGAACTCCTGCGTCAAATCCAGCAACATATGTTGGTATGTTCACTCATATAAGAAATTGGTTTGCAGGTCTTTCGGAGTCAAAAGCAAGGGGATATAATATAGGCCGGTTTTCATTTAATACCAGAGGGGGAAGGTGTGAGGCTTGTAAAGGTGATGGGCACTTAAAGATAGAGATGCATTTTCTACCGGACGTTTATGTGAAGTGTGAGCAATGTAAAGGGCGAAGGTATAATCGGGAAACATTGGAAGTTACTTATAAAGAAAAATCAATCTCTGATGTCCTTGATATGACGATAGATCAAGCTTGTGATTTTTTTGAAAACCTTCCAATGGTAAAAGAAAAGTTGATTTCTTTGCAGGAAGTGGGGCTTGGCTATATAAAACTCGGACAGTCGTCAACAACGTTGTCTGGGGGTGAAGCACAACGAATAAAGCTGTCCAAGGAGCTATCAAAACGATTTACCGGAAGAACATTGTATATTCTTGATGAGCCAACAACTGGATTACACTTTGAAGATATAAATAACTTACTAAAAATACTCCATAGATTAGTCGATCTGGGAAACACTGTTATAGTTATCGAGCACAATTTGCACGTTATAAAAACTGCAGATTATATAATAGACATCGGACCAGAGGGCGGAATAAAAGGCGGAGAAGTGATTGCTACTGGAACTCCAGAAGAAGTGGTAAAAATTCCAGAAAGTGTTACAGGCAGGTATCTTAAAACGTATTTATTATAAACTATTTCTTAATTATATTAGGCTAGGTTGCATATTTATGATTTGGAGATAAGAATGTCAGTATATCGATACTTTAGAAGGTACGTTGAATATGGAGTTGTACCTGCTAAGAAAGCAGAAGATAACACACTAGTTCCAGAAAATAGTTTCTATAAATCTGTACGTTACGTTGATAATGTGCTAGGACCTGTGAAAGATGTAATTTGTGGAGTTGAGAGTAAAGACAATTATAACAAGTATTATCAAGATAATGATAAATGTGAATACGTGGGCCACAGAGCAGAGGGAGTGTATTCATTGTGTACACTGGGTGCTGTTTTAGCAGCCAACATAATATTGCAACCTTTATTTTGATAGTGGCATGTTTGTCATACTTTCCAGTCAAGTTATTGTCAAAAATAACAGGGGACTATTGTTTTAAAACAGATACAAAATCATTCGTTAATTATTCAAACATATTTTTAGAAATGGGGCAAGATTGTGCTAATGCAGTAGCTAGAGTATTTAACAAGATTGTAAGTTATGCTTGCGCTGCTATCATTTGGGCTGCCGCGTCAATCATAACGCCACTTGTGTGGGCTTGTGACAAAGTGCAAAGTAAGTTGAGTGAAGTACAGAAGCCAGAAAAACATCAATTTTTATCTAAGGATAATTCAAAGACTACTTCAGTCAATGGTATACCACAAACTGAGTTATAAGTTCTGCTTTTCAGCAGCATGAACTATATTGAAATGGAATAAAAAGTGAAAGAGTGTAAGCTTAAGTTACTTTAGTTATACTATATAAATTATTTTATAATATATTTAATGAGTTGTGAACCTTCTCTTACTAAAAAAAGCTACAAATCTCATATTTCCAAGCGTATGCGTAAGTTGCGAATGTATCATTGATGAAAATCTTAATCTGTGTAGTGAATGCAACAAAAAAATCAATTTTCTAACTAAGCATTACTGCAATGTTTGTGGCGTAGTAATCTCAGACAATATTTATACGTGTGGTAAGTGCATCATCAATCCTCCACCGTTTAAAGTATTAAGATCAGTTTTTGCTTATGATCAACATAGTAGAAACATGATTATAAATTTCAAATTTTTTGATAATTTGAATTACGTAAAAATCTATGCAAAGTGGATACACCAAGCTAATCAGGATACATTTCAGAACGCAGAGATCATAATTCCTATACCGTTACATAAAATGCGCTTGTTTAAACGTAAATATAATCAAGCAGCACTGCTTGCAAAAGAATTGAGTAAGTTGTCCAATTTATCCTATACGCCATTTGCAATAAAACGCCTTCGCCATACTGCGCCTCAAGCTGGTCTTTCACTTAAACAGCGTGAAAAAAATTTAAAGAAGGCTTTTAAAACAAGCAACAAGAAAATTATCGAAAATAAAATCGTGATATTAGTTGATGATGTGGTAACAACCGGAGCAACTGTAAGATCTTGCTCTCAGGAAATTTTAAACTCCGGTGCAAAAGAAGTGAGAGTGCTATCACTTGCAAGAACGGTGAATGATTGGACCTCTTGCATAAAAAATTAGCAGTCAGTATCATCCAAGTAGCTTGACTACTTGGATCTATTTTTTTCTAGATTCCAGCGCCAGCGTCACGCACATAGCTGTACGAACATTGTTTGCCAAGGAGGGTGTCATCCCAGTGCTTGACACTGGGATGGCTTTGTTGCATCGCTCTTCGGATAGTAGGTAACGCACAATAAATTTATGAAGCTATCTCAAATTTAGCCATACCAATATCAGTGAACTTATTGAGCAAATAGCATTTAACAAGTAGTTCCTTCTCTCTATTTGTCTCAGATTTATTCCTAAAACTAAACCCGAATGTTTGTTTCAGTCGCGAGAAAAAACTTTCTATATAAGATCTTTTTCCATAACTCATCTCTTTTTTCCACTTCTTTATACCATCTTCATCATATGACTTTATGAGCTTGACTGCAGAATTTCTCTCAGCCATATAGTCTAACTTTGGATGCTCTGCTGCGTTGTTTTTCGGAGGAATTTTCGTTTTTATACCATATTGATTACACAGCTTATAGAGCTTTTCTCTGTCATATGCCCTATCTGCATATAGTACTTTTATGACATACTGAAAATCGACTTCTTTTAGCAAATCACAAGCTCCATAGTGATCAGCCGTTACTGTATTTTACAGCTATGGCTTTTTTGCTGTTTGTATTCAACATTACATGCAATTTTCTTGTCTGTTCATAGCTGCGATACTTTCTATCTTCGCTATTTTCTTTGCTATGACCAGGAGTGTTGTTGTATATACTAATTCCTGTACTGTCTATAGCAATTTCGATATCTTCCATATTATTTTCTGCAATCATTGATCTTAATATTGAGTTTCTTAAACCTTCTTGATGATTGTGAATAGCTGATAACTTGCAAATTTTTCCCAATTTGCTCAAGGTATCCTGCTATAAACCCAACTGTTTGCCTCAGGCCTATTCTAAATAAACAAGTTATTATGTGCACCAAAATTACAACTTTATCGCTATAAATATTGTTGCCACCTGGTATTTTTGGACCATTCTCGTACCACTTTTCTATGGCTTCGTTGATATAATGAAAAATATTTCCTCTTTTTTCTAGAAATTTGTTATATTCGCTATGGTTACTGACCCTCATTTTTTGTGGCATATTTTTTCTTTCAAGGTTAAATGGCTATTTTATAATGAATTTTGTCAGTAGCCACCAGATTTTTTCAGTTGCTATGCAACAAAGCCATCCCAGTGTCAAGCACTGGGATGACATCACTTTTGCTTCAATATTCGCACATTAGCGGAGGTAAGCCCATTGCGAAAATCAGTATGTTAAGGCATGATTTTTAATAACCTCAACATCGCTAAATTCAAAAGTTTGGTTGCCTATAATTTGAAATTTCTCATTTCCCTTTCCTGCAACTAGCAGAATCATACCCTCGTTATAGGCAATATCTACGCCTTTCTCTATAGCTTCTCTCCTACCTCCTATCTCCAGTGCATCAGGGCAATGTAGCAAAATATCGTGGCGAATTTTTGCCGGATCTTCATCACGCGAATTATCATCTGTAATTATTACTTTATCTGCATACATTTGTGCTATTTTGCCCATTTCTGAACGTTTCGTCTGATCGCGATTTCCACCGCATCCAAAAACTAGAATTATTTTTTTGTTGATATGCCATTTTAAAGACAATAGGGCTTGTTTAAGCGCACTTGGAGTATGAGCGTAATCCACGAATGCAAAAGGTTTCACTTTTTCCATTCTTCCTGGTGGAGAAACGAGTTTTTCTACGCATATTTCTCTGTAATTTAATCCAGATATACCAATTGCACATAGCAGATTATATGCTTGAAATTTTCCTAAAACTGGGAAAAATGTATTGTAAATTTGGTTATCAATTTTTACTGTAAGATGTTGACCATTAGGGGTTGATGTTTGCTCTAATAAAGTAATATCAGAGCCTTTTTTTCCATAAGTCACAACTTTATTACTGCGTTTTTCAGCTATTTTAAGCAATGCGCCGTATTCATCTATATCCGCATTTAAAATCGCTGTTTTTCCTTCTGGTAATACTTCGTAAAATAACCTTTTTTTAGTTTCTAAATATCCACCAAGACTTTTATGGTAATCTAAATGATCTTGCGAGAAATTAGTAAAAGCTGCAGCACTCAACTTTAATCCATGGATTCTATATTGATCAATCCCATGACTTGATGCTTCTAACACTAAGTGCTCTACGTTTTTATTATCTATATCACGTAATGCTGCGTAAAGGTCATCTGCACCTGGAGTGGTAAGACTGTTGCTATTACCTTTTCTACCATTATTGATGCATGTTCCAAGTGTTCCAATAGACGCAGCATTATAGCCAGCGTTTTGCCAGATCTGGCGGCAAAATTCTACTACTGAAGTCTTGCCATTTGTGCCTGTTACAGCAGCAACATATTTTGGCTGTTTGAATTGATAAAACCTGCTGACTATTTCGCTGTATATTTCTTGAGGGTTTGGGTGGAAGATACAGATTCCAGCATCACGCGTTGGAATGATACCAAGGCTTGAAGCTTCTGTTATGCAATCACTTGCAATTATCGCTTTAGCTCCACAAGATAATATCTGATCTATGTAAATCCTATCCCTTTCTGACACACAAACAAAAAGATAACCTTCCTTGATTTTCTTGGGATTACATGTGACGCCTTTGATTTCAATATCAAAGTTAACATCAATAATGTTATGCAGTAATTCTCTCAGTTTCATGTCCTACTTCATCGTTTTGAAAGTCTAAACATGGTAACCTTTTTAGTGCGTCATTAAGGTCAAAGATCAAATCTTCAGGATCTTCCAGTCCACAAAATATCCGTATAAAACTTCCACCATAATCTGAATTCATTACAGATCTTGACATAGATCTACGATCTATTGGTAATATCAAACTGTCGCACCCTCCCCAAGAAGCACCGATACCAAAAATTTTCATGTGATCAACCATGCAGCTTAGTTCTTCACATGAATATTCTCTACCCAATACTATACTGAATACGCCGCTTGCTCCTTTAAAGTAACCTTTCCATAATTCGTGTTGAGGATGGGAGGGAAGTGCTGGGTACAAAACTTTTTTGATTTTTAAATGTTTTTCTAGCCACTTTGCCACTTCCATTGCTGTATTTTGGTGCCTTTTTATACGTGTGTGCAGTGTTCTTAGTCCCCTATGTGCAAGGTAGCAGTCGTGCGATTGAATGGTTACCCCATAATTTTTATGGCTCTCATAAAGCAATTTAAAAGTTTCACCTTCAGCAACCATAGCTCCCATCACTAAATCTGAGTGACCGGCTAGATACTTTGTTACCGCATATAGTGCAACATCAATTCCATAATCAAGCGGCTTAAATAACAAAGGAGTGGCCCATGAATTGTCGCAAACGGTTACGATTCCACGTTCTTTAGCAACTTTTACTATATGCTCTATATTCGAAATCTCAAACGTTACAGAACCAGGAGTCTCGATCATTATCAATGAAGTATTACTCTGAATTAAATCAGTTATATCCTGTGTTGGATCATAAAAAGTTACTTCTATTCCCCTGTTTGGTAACTCATTTTCGGCAAATCTCTTGAGTCGGTAATAACTGTTATCCTGAATTAAAACATGAGAACCTGCTTTAGTGAAAGTCAAAATAGCAAAAGTAAGTGCAAATAGTCCGGAAGGAAAAATAAGCGCTTGTCCACTTCCTTCAATTTCAGCCAGTGCATTTGAAAAATAATGAACAGTGGGAGTACCAACATTACTATAGCTGTAATCTCTTGCAACATCATCGTTGATTACATCGTATATACTTTCTCCATTTGCTGCATTTAAGTAGTCCTTGTAAGTAGGGAATAATATGGTAGAAGAATGATAAACTGGCGGGTTCATAGAACCTTTATAGTCATTAAATTTTCTTCCTGCTTTAACTAATATAGACTCTTCCTTCACATTTTTATTATTTATTTTTTAAATTGTACTCATCTTGCGTATACAAGTGAAGAGAAATTGCATGTATTAGCTCTATCTCACCCTTCAATAACTCATAAATCAACTTGTGTCTTTTTAGAACGCTCATTCCAATAAAGCCGTCAGATATTAATATTAATTTAATGTGCGAAGGTAATGTTGAAGATGAAGCAAAATAATGATCAGCATGCTTTGCTGATTCATCGATAATGTTGATATCAATTACATCTATCGAATCGCGTATCTTTTCTTCTATTGTTTTAATAATATCCATAATGGTTTCTTTAAGCAACAATATGCTCCTCTTGTCATCCCAGTATCAGCTACTTGGATGACAATCGCAATTACTTATTCTCTTCTTTATTATCTATGTCTTGATAATCAGAATCTACTACTTTTTCCTCTTTATCATTTGGATTTCCTTCTGATGAAAAGCCATTTTCAGCACTATTTTGTTGAGATGCTTGATACATAGCTTCTCCAAGTTTCATAGATAATTGAGAAAGATTAGTGACTTTCTGCTGTATTGAATCAGCGTCATCAATGTTATCAGATTTACTAACTTCTTTTAATTCGTTAACTGCATTTTCAATAGCAGATCTATCTTCTGGTGAAACTTTATCACCATACTCTGTCAGAGACTTTTCTGTAGAATGGACTAAGCTATCCGCTTGATTCTTCACTTCAATAAACTTTTTGCGCTTTTCATCTTCTTGCGCTTTTTCTTCAGCTTCTTTTACCATGCGATTTATTTCATCATCAGATAAACCACCTGAAGATTGAATGCGTATTTTTTGCTCTTTTCCAGTAGCTTTATCTTTTGCAGAAACGTGTGCTATTCCATTTGCATCTATATCAAATGTCACTTCAATTTGTGGCCTTCCGCGCGGAGCAGGAGGTATCCCTTCCAAACTAAACTGACCGAGTAGCTTATTATCAACTGCCAGTTTTCTTTCACCCTGATGCACCTTAATTGTAACAGCTGTTTGGTTATCTTCTGCAGTTGAAAACACCTGAGATTTTTTAGTAGGAATTGTAGTATTACGCTCAATAAGTGGAGTGAATACTCCTCCTAGAGTTTCAATACCAAGAGAAAGTGGGGTCACATCAAGTAGTAACACATCTCTTACATCACCTTGAATGATCCCCGCCTGTATTGCAGCTCCAATTGCTACAACTTCATCAGGGTTAACTCCTCTATGTGGATCTTTGCCAAAGAATTCTTTAACTTTCTCTATGACTTTTGGCATACGAGTCATGCCACCAACAAGAACCACTTCGCCAATTTGACTAGCAGATAAACCAGCATCCTCAAGAGCTTTTTTACAAGGAGCCATAGTTCTTTCGATTAAATCATTCACTAAGCTTTCAAGTTTTGCTCTCGTTAATTTCATATTTAAGTGTTTTGGACCACTTGCATCAGCTGTAATAAACGGTAGATTTATTTCCGTTTCCATTGCACTTGATAATTCAATTTTCGCTTTTTCAGCAGCTTCTTTGATTCTTTGCATAGCCATTGGATCATTTTTCAAATCAATGCCATTACTTTTCTTGAATTCATCTAGTAAATAACTCACTACTCCATTATCAAAGTCTTCACCTCCAAGATGGGTATCACCGTTTGTTGCTTTCACTTCGAAAACTCCATCACCTATTTCAAGTATTGAAACGTCAAATGTACCACCACCAAGGTCATATACTACTATTGTGTGCCCATGTTTCTTATCAAGACCATAAGCAAGTGCTGCAGCAGTCGGTTCATTTACTATTCTGAGTACATTTAATCCGGCAATTTTTCCTGCATCTTTTGTTGCTTGACGTTGAGAGTCGTTGAAGTATGCTGGCACTGTTATCACAGCATCTTTTACTTCCTCTCCAAGATAAGCTTCTGCTGCCTCTTTCATGTTTTGTAGTATAAATGCACCAATTTGACTAGGAGAATATTCTTTATTATCAGTTGTTTTAACCCATGCATCACCACTTTTTGCTGCAAATACTTTGTATGGTACACTTAGATTTTTCATCTCAGGATCACTATATTGACGGCCTATTAATCTCTTAGTAGCAAAAAAGGTATTACTTGCATTGGTGGTTGCTTGCCTTTTTGCTGGAGCACCAATCAACCTTTCTCCTGAAGAAGTCAATGCAACTATAGATGGAGTAGTTCTTGCCCCTTCTTTATTTTCTATTACCTTTGTATCCTTGCCCTGCATTATTGCAACACAAGAATTTGTTGTTCCGAGATCTATGCCTATTGCTCTTCCCATAATGAGTACCCCATTGTAAATATTATCTGATATAAGAATATATAAGTATAGGGCTCATTAATTACAAGCCCAATTTAGGTTTCTAATTAGTTATTAGAACTTAAAAGGCGCGAAAGCCACTTAGTCAGCCAAAAATTGCCTCGTAGTTTATTTGAATTATCAGCTTCTTCATTGCTGCTATCCCCAATTTGGTATCCAGAGTTCTGTAATGGCTTATAACCGTTTAAATTAACATCATCTCCTTGTTTTAAAACAAATGTATTTACATCTAAACTGTTATCAATACTAACGTTCAATGTAATATTAAACTCTTTTTCGATTGTAGAAACTGTATTGCGTTTGTTATTAAAAATGTGCGCTATAACTGCACTGTGTGCTACTAAATCAAAAGACTTATTTCGATTCTTGTTAGCAATATGTTGTAAATCCCTTAGTATTGATGAAACAATTACTTCGTTTGATTTTACTCTTCCAGTACCTTTGCAGTGTAAACACTCTGTAGTATTAATTTCTTGTATGTTTGGTTTAATTCTTTGTCTTGAAAATACCATTAAACCAAAGTCATTTATGTAGCTAAATTGAACTTTAGCTTTATCATCTTTAAACGCTTGCTTTATAGCAGACTCAACAGCTCTGCAATACTGATATTTCAACATATCAATAAAATCGACTACTATTAATCCTGATAGGCCCCTAAGATTCACCTGTCTTGATATTTCAGGTACTGCTTCCATGTTGGTTCTATAAGCTGTTTCTTCTATGCTATCTTCTCCTGTCATCTTTCCTGAATTTACGTCTATTGAAACAAACGCCTCAGTTAAAGTTATTATCAAAGACCCACCAGATGGCAATTCTACTCTATTGCTATATAACTCAGAAATTTGATCTTCGATTCCGTAGTAAGTAAAGATCGGAGCATAACCTCTATACAATCTATAGCGCAACTTACTACCTTTTAGTGCATTGTTAGCATATTGCCTAACTGCCTCAAAAGCTTCCTTTCCAGACACTATAACTTCTATACCATCGCTACAAAAATCACGAACAGATCTCATAATTACATCTGCTTCATTGTAAATTAATGATGGAACGTTTACAGAGAAGGCATTTTTTTGAATGCTCTGCCATAATGAGGATAAGTAATTGTAATCCTGCTCAATTTCTTTCTTATTTTTTCCTGAACCAACAGTTCTTACTATTAAACCTGATCTTTTTGGCAAGTTTATTGAACTCAGTATCTCCTTTAACTGCTTTCTGACATTAGCATCTTCAATTCTGCGAGACACTCCACCTTTACTCATGGAATTTGGCATGAAAACACAGTATCTACCCACTAAAGTTATGTATGTTGTAAATGAAGCTCCTTTATTGCCTCGTTCCTCTTTAGTTAGCTGGACCAATACTTTTTGATTTACTGAAATAACATCTTGTAATTTGTATTTTTTATATAAAGGTACCTCTCTTACAAAACCACTACCTGATCCGTTGACATTCTTACTAGCTGCAGAATCTGAAGAAACATTTGCTGAGGCTTCTTCTATACAATCGTCATTTGAGTAGCCCTCAAAGATAGTTTCCTTTTCTTTTTCTGGAATGTTGAAGTAATCTAGAGATATCTCGGAAAAAGACAAAAAACCTTGCTTATTTTTCCCATATTCAATAAATACGGCTTGCAAAGAAGGCTCTATACGCTTTATATAAGCAACGTATATATTACCTCTTAATTGTTTTTTTTCCTTGAATTCTTGTTCAAATTCTACAACCTTGTTATTAATTGACAAGGCAACTCTTACCTCATTAGAACAGATAGAATTTTCTATCAATAATACCCTTTTACCACTATTTGTCACTTATTTACCGTTTGCTTTTTATTCTGAAGTTAACTTTATGCTACTTAATGCACTGTTGATTGTCAAGGATTTTGCAATCTGCATTATTCGATTGACTTTTAGTATTTTGCGTAATAAACTCGCATAGAATTTATTATATCATTATAAGTATGGCGAAAAAAAATGCTTCTTTGCTCGTTAAGTTAGTCAGCACTGCAATCAAGATAACAAAAACTGGTGAAGAAAAATCAACTGGCTATTTTTATGTAAAAAAGCGTAATCCAAAAAAGCTCACCAAAAAACTGGAGTTTAGGAAGTATGACCCAGTAGTCAGAAGGCATGTGTTATTTAAAGAAGAAAAACTAAAGTAATTTTTTTATAAGGAATTTTATTATTATGCAAAATTTACAATTAAGTTATCCTATAATAGTAGAGTTGGGGGATGTGAAAGATACAAAACTGAAATTAATAAAGGTCATTGCACAATTAATAAGTAAGAAGTACACAACACAGAAAAAAGCAGCAAACGCTCTAAAGATTGATCAACCTAAAGTATCTCAAATCAATAGGTCAAAAATCGAAGGGTTCTCCTTAGAATACTTGCTTAACTTATTGATTGTATTGGGCCAAGACATAAACGTAAGAATAAAGCATAATTCTAAACCTGCATAATATGGTATCCGTTCAGCGGAGTGGCAAAATAAGGTAGACAAGATAAATCAACCCCGGTGTCAAGCACTGGGATGACAAGGTATAAACCTTATCGTCATGCCGCCGCGAACCGTCATACCGCGATTCATTCGCGGTATCTCTAGATCCCGCTAACAAGTAGCGGGATGACGGTTATCAGGCCAGCACCCCTACGATGTCATCCCAGTCTGGGATCCAGGAATTTTATTAAGTTAGTAAGCATAAAAGTAGCCGTTTTATGTTAAAATACAACGTTTTGATGATTATGAAAAAGCTGGATTCCAGACTGGAATGACACCATTTGTTGTAAACTCACTTCTTCTTGATTTGTAGAACAATAAAACAGTAAGCTAAAAGGGAACTTATTACTCAACAAAACAAGACTTAAAATTTTGTGCAATGCTATTGATTATAGCTAGATATGCATCTTTTCCAGGCTCTATGTCTGATCCAATAGGATCAAGAACTACCATTTTTGCGTCATTAGAAAGGGCGTTAGGCTTTATGCTATCTTCCTGTGAATGAGCAAATATACATTTAACGTTTTCTTCCTTCATTATCTTTTTTAGCTTCATTAAACTCTTCATACCTATGTAAGAATCCTCTTCTATGGAAAGAATAGCGCTTGGATGATTTAGACCGAAATATTTTTCAAAATATTGATAAGCATCATGAGTAACGATGTATTTTTGATTTTTAAAATCATTCAGTTCTTTCATGATTTCTTTTACTTCTTGGTCTATTTTTTTTATAGCTTTTGTTGCATTAGAACTGTATCGATGGGAATTTCCTTTATCTATGTCAGACAATGTTGCACTTATAGAAAGTATCATGCTCTTTGCATTTTCGGGACTCAGCCACATGTGTAAATCTTTTTCATCTTGAATGTGAGTGATTTTTCTAGAAAATGAATGTGGCCGAGTAGGAAGTAGGTTGATTGCCTTTGACAATTGCACTAGTTCTTTATTATTTTTGGCGAAAGTTTGAACAAACGTCTCTAAGTTATCGTCAACATAAAATATAACGTCACTTGATTCTAAATTACTCGCATCAGATGGCTTTAATATATAATTATGTGCAGATGTTGCATAGCCAAGCAATTCCGGTTCTAAAATCCCTTCTGTAACAGAAGCTACAAGTGAGTGGATAGGTTTGATTGTAGCTACAACTTTTAAATTGGATGAAAAGGCGATATTATAGTATAGTGTAAATGAAAGTAATAGAAAAAAAGTCAGTAAATGTCTCATATAAACGTTGAGAAGAAGTTAAATTTTGTCAATAAATTGAATAATGTCAATAATCGTGTTCTAAAAATAGAAAATCTTGCTCTCGCATATGATGGTAAAAGAATCCTTGACAATATCAATATGTTCATGGAAAGAGGAGACATAATTACAATACTTGGTCCAAATGGTGGAGGTAAAACCTCTTTAGTGAAAGCAATTGCTGGTATAAATAAAAATTATACTGGAAATATTGTGTTAGCTGAGAACACAAAAATTAGCTACATGCCGCAAAATTTTAGTATTAGTAATTTGATGCCAATAACAGTTGAATATTTTCTTTTAAATAGCTCCTTGAAAAGACTAAAGAAAAATCAATCCATTATTACAGAAACGATAGAGTTGGTTGGTATCGGTAACATTTTGAAGAATCAAGTGTTAGAAATTTCTGCAGGGCAAACACAATTATTGCTACTTGCACGTTGTTTAATTGCAGAGCCTGACTTGATCATTCTAGATGAACCAGTTAGTGCAATGGATATTAACGCGCGGGCTAAATTTTATGATATTATAAATAAAATAGCAAAAAAACGATTGGTATCGATTCTTATGACTTCTCATGATCTTAACTCTGCTCTACCATCCTCAGATTACATAATTTGTATAAATAATACTATCTATTGCCAAGGCAAGCCTGATGAGATTATGAAAAATAGAACCCTAAATGAAATATTTAGCAGTTACGCAGCGAAATGATTCAAAATATTTTGCGTCTTCTGCACATAACTACGGTGCTGACGCGTTACAATATATTACCTTATTTACTTCCACCATCAAAAAAATCAATAAATAAAATACAAGGCCACAAGCTAAAGTGTGCTCTTGAAAAATTAGGTCCGGTGTTCATTAAGTTTGGGCAGTCTATCTCATCACGTACTGATGTTTTAAATGAAGATATAACAAATAACTTGTTATTGATATGTGATAGATTGCCATCGTTTTCACATAAAATAGCAGTTAAAACTATAGAAAGTGAGTTTAATTGTAAATTGAGCGACATTTTTTCAAGCTTTTCTGAAAAGCCAATTGCAGCAGCATCGATTTCTCAGGTGCATAGAGCGGTTACAACTGAGGGTAAGGAAGTTGCTGTGAAGGTTTTAAGGCCAAATATTGAGAAAACATTCTCAAGGGATATAAAAATGCTTTCTTGGCTCGCAGAAATTGCAGAAAAATTTAGCGAACAATCAAAAAGGCTGAGGCCAATTGAATTAGTTAAAACTTTTGCTGAAATTTGCCGATTAGAGTTAGATCTACGTTTTGAAGCTGCTCACTCTTCGGAACTAAAGGAAAACACAAAAAATGAAAGAGGTTTTTACGTACCTGAAGTAGATTGGAATAGAACTTCGAAAAAGGTTTTAACATTAGAATGGATAGAAGCAACGCCAATATACGAAGTTGAAAAACTGAATAATCATAAGCAAATAGCTATCAATCTTATAGAATCGTTTTGTAATCAGGTATACAGGGATTGTTTTTTTCATGCTGATATGCATCCTGGAAATCTAATGGTTGATAGTAATAACAATATTATTGCTCTGGATTGTGGAATCATGGGTAGAATAGATCGTGAGACATGCTATTACGTTATAGAGATACTCAAAGGCTTTTTAAATCGGGATTATGATCACGTTGCAAAAATGCACTTTAAAGCTGGTTACGTTTCATCACAGCATAGAAATTTTGTCACAGCTTGCAGGGCAATAGGTGAACCCATTATTGGGCAGCCTATACAGAAGATTTCATTTGCTAGTTTACTTGCTCAGCTATTAAAAATAACTGGTGATTTTGATATGAAAGTTCAAACACAATTGTTATTGCTGCAGAAAACTATGATTTTACTGGAAGGGACATGTAGAAAGATCTACCCAGAAATCAATATGTGGAAAGTAGTTGAAGCGTGGATAAGCAGTCAACATGAAAGTAAAATAGGGTATAGGGAAAAAATTAGAAGTTCTTATCCTGTAAAAACAATCCAAGGGATATTTAGCCTTATAGAAAAATTAAACCTAATAGCTGATAAAAAATTAGAAAACATCCAAATTAAAAATAAATCAAATGGAAAAGTCTATTTTTTATTGTGGTTTGTAATTATAATTCTAATCGTTAAACTTTTAATTTCTTAAACTATGGGAAAAAACTGCGTCAAATCCAATTTTTATTCAACTTAATTTTTAATCTGCAGGAGCCGAGTTGAGAATGTCCAATTTTCCACTTTCTTTATGTATCTGTTCAGCAGAGTGGCAAAATAAGGTAGACGAGAAAAGACAACTATAGGAACAAATGGGTGTCATGCCAGTGCGTGACACTGGCCTCTTGTTTCAATGTTAAACAAAATACCATAGAATTCAAAAAGACAATTCCTAGAAAATTTCTACATCCAAAAAAGGCATAAGTTATGTTAATGCTGTTTGAATGAGATGATATAAAGATAAGCCAAATTTTTACAAAGAAAACATTTCAAGCAGCAAGACACCTTTGATTGAAAGAGAGCACCAAATTTATGGGGTGAGTAACTGCGCTATTTCAACTATAGTATTTTCTAAAACGAATGATAAACGTCTAAAATGGTATTACCAACTAAAAGGTGTAAGTCTGTACATTGATGCATTAGAGGTCTGAGGCAACTTTTGATGGTGTGCCAACAATGCTCTATCGGATTTAGATCAGGTGAATATGTTGGAAGATAAAGCAAATGACAGCCAAAAGACTCTATTAATGACTTTGTTTTGGGAGTTTTATGGAATGTAGCATTATCCATAACTATGGTTGTATCACGCTGTAATTGTGGAAGTAATCTTCGCTCTAACCATACATTAAATATATCTTTATTACACCCTCCTGTGAAGGTCATTGGTGCAATAAACTTCTCATCCACCTATTATACTCACTCTTTCCCGCTTTTTTCCTGGAACATCAGCATATATTTTTTCTCCTCTTGGAGCTCGTGCATATTCTCGGTATAGTCTATTATCAACTCCTGCTTCATCTATATATAAAATGCTACAGTGGTCTATTTTTGAGACTTTATCGATAAATTGCTGCCTATCTTCTTGATTGCGCTCTTGATAGAATGTGACTTTTTTTAAAGGTTATTTTTAGCTGTCTTAATCTATACCAAATTGCACTTATCCCAAAGCCAAGGTTTTGTTTCATTTCTGCTAGTGTGTGATCTGGGTGTTTTTTGACATATTCTTTGAGTATTTCTGGATCTATTTTTCGAATAAAACCAGTACTTTTTACCGCTTTGAGACCTTGGCCAGTAGCTTTCTTTTTTAGCCATCTATATAGTGTCTATCTCAAAAACCTCTGCAACTTCAACCTTTGACTTTCCTTTTTCTACCAAAGACACTGCTTTTTCCCTTAAATCTACACTATATACCATCGCTTTCCCTACTTTAAAAAAACATATTATACCTTTATCATTCGCTTTTGAAAATACTATAGTTAGCGGAATGACGGTTTTTCAAATTGTCGGTAAATCTAAGTCAGTTTAGCTATAATTTCCTAAATTTGCTCACAATCTCTTGACTTGACACATATGTTTTTTTCCCAAATGTTACTATCTTCCTCCTTTTCCTTTCTCAATTTGTGCAACCATTTCCTTTACATTTGCATGCGTGAGAAGGGAATTTTTGCTGATATGAGATTTTGGATCAGATTTTGCTGTTACGTGTTTCGTTGCAGATCTTTTATTCTCTGTTAGAAATGAATGAGATTGTTTTTTCTTCACACCGATATCCGCTTGTGCTGCTGGAGTGGTTTTGCTTTCAGCAAGCTGTACATTAGCATTTCCTTTTGCTTGATTTTGCTCAAATTTTTCTTTTAATGCCTTTACTTTACTGCCCATCTCGCGATTAGCTCCTCCTTTCATAGTAGCTGCTGCTACTTTTGGTATCGCCTTACCAGCAGCTTTTTGTGCTGATTTCCTATTGTCTTGATTTTCAGATTTTAGTGGTACTCTTTCAGCTGATTTTTTAAGAATTACTCCTACTACTTTTGGCTCTGTGCTTACTTTTTGATTAGCACGGCTTAGATTTTTAGGCTTTGGCGGTACTGCAGGTTTATCTTTGATTACCACTTTCGATTCTTGTCTAACTTCTTGACCAGTAGTAAACATTTTTTTTGGCACTTGCGGTGGTTTTGGTGGTACGAGGGATTGAGGTTGTTGTTTCTGCTTACGTTCTCTTTTTGCTTCTATATGTTCTTTAGGAACTGTTGCATAAATTGGCTCTTCTTTGGGCGATTTTGAACTCTGCGAATTTTCTATTAAAATTTTACTCTTCTTCTCTTGATAATTTGATATTTCTTTGTATACAGACTCTTCATTTAATGAACTTCCATAGCCTGAATCTTCTCTCTGCTCATATAAAGGATTTTCCTTTTGCTTTTTCTCTTGATAATTTGATATGTCTTCATATTCAGACCCCTGATCTAATGAACTTTCATAGCCTGAATCCTCAGAAGGATTTTCCTTAGCATCAGGCATACTAAAACTATTAGCTCCTTTTAGTAAAGAAGATGTAGACTTTGCCTTGCTTTCTCCATCTGAGGATATTTCTGATTTAAAGCGTACCTTCCTCGAATCTGGAGCAGCCGGAGGTGCTGTTGTTGGTCGCTTTATTTGCCTCATGCGATTACCACCTAATTTTTCTTTCGGCTGTTCTTCTTTTCGCAGCTCAAAAGTACCTTCCTTTTGCTTTCTACCTTCCAAACTCACTTCGTGTGATCTATCTTTTCCTTGACTCTTTTCACTTTGTTCTAAATTTAAAGAATCTTTTAAAATATTATTTTTTCTGAAATCTTTTTCTAATTGTTCCAAGAGATCAATTTTTTTTAAAATTCTTGTATACTTAGCTGCTGTTTCTAAAGTGAAACTTGACAACTCATCATTTACAAAATTACTTATACTACTGTTCTTGGTTGGAAAATTTTTTCCCAAAATTCTATTCATTAATGTTTTAAAAAGACCTAATGGCTGTTCTACATAATTGTTCAAGTCAGTATATATAACAAACTCAGCTATACCTTTTGCCTCACCTGTAAAACCTTCTAATGCATGAGATAAATCCCTTAACGTTTTGTTATATTGTTTCTCTGCATTTCCTAGCTTTACAGCTTTGATCAGAGAATCGAGATTTTTTTTATAGTTCTCACTTTTAAATGGATTATTCATACTAATTACAGCTCATTATTTATTAAAATATAGATCTAAAATATTAAGATCTAGTAAATATTACTTTTGTAATTCATGTAGAACTATAGCTATAATAAGTAAGATTCCCTACGTCATACCGCCGCGGTATCTCCAGATCCCGCTAACAACTTACTATTACCCACAAATATGAGGTTCGTGAGCAAGTCGCCATCCTTCTGCTAAATCAAAGAGACGTTTATATCCTTTCCAAAGAACATAAGGTCCTGGTTCTGGGTCATTTTTTCTTGCTAAATGGCCTCCAAGTTCATGAAACAGCTTCTTTTATCTTGGGAACTACACTTGGACATGGTTTTCTGTGTATTTTAACGTATAAAACTTTCCATTCCTCTTCAGCTAATAAGGTAGTACATGGTAATGTTGGGTTAGCTCTTGCAATTGATGTAATAAAGAAGATCCTCCAAGCAATAATACTCATAACTGTTAGATATCTCATTAGTCTTTCTGCTATTCCAAGCCTACATTCTTCAACTTTGAAACCGAATTTAAAATTTTATGTAATATCTCTATTTTCCATCTAAGGCAATTGTAAGTTAAAAACGTGATATAAAAGAGATAAGAGAGAAAGATAACCCTGCTCACTAGGAATAGCGGGCGTGCGCGACCGAAAGGAAATTGGTATTACAACCGTTGGTATCAAGGTACGCTAGCCCTATCTCTCGATACGTTTGAATAGTTGCTTGGGACATATATATGCACCCGTTTACAATCTTAAATTAACTAAAACTATCGAGGTTTATTATGGTTACATCTTATCAAAATTTTATTGGCATTGACATCGGAAAATTTAAAAATGTCGTTGCAATTCACAAACAGAAGAATGCTGTCGAATTTGATAATAATGCTTCTGGTTGGCAACAATTATTTCAAGAGTTTTCAGATATTCTACCTAATGCTTTAGTGACTTTAGAAAATACAGGGAAATATGAGCTTGGCTTATCACATTTTCTTACCGACAAAAATATTGCCGTGCATCGAGCTAATACTCGTAAAGTAAAAAGCTTTATTTTATCTCACGGAACTTTAGCAAAGTCTGATAGATCAGATGCAAGAGCTCTTGCTCAATATGGATTTGAACGCCATAGAACTATCTCTCTATTTGTACCTACCTCTACAGAACAATCAACTTTGGCTGCACTTTGTCAACGTCGTGATGATATTACGCAAATGAGAACTCAAGAAAAATGCAGACTTGAAGCACCGGAAAATGATCATATAAAAGAAAGCTGTCAAAAGACCATTGAGTTTTTCGATAGTCAAATAAACGAACTCAATGATACTATACAAAAGATTATTGATGAAAGCCGCGAATTACAACAACGCCAAAAAATTCTTAAAACAGTTCCTGGAATAGGTAAAAAGTTATCACAAGATTTTTTGTGTTTAATGCCAGAGCTTGGTTACTTAAATAGAAAAGAAGTAGCAAGTCTTGCCGGAGTTGCACCGCATCCAAAAGAAAGTGGTAAAGCTGTTGGTTACCGAAGGATTACAGGTGGTAGAAGTAACGTTCGTTCAAAGCTCTTTACAGCCGCTATGGCTGCTACAAGGTCGAAATCTATACTTGGCGCCTTTTATTCTAAGCTTGTTGAAAGTGGTAAGAAGAAGATGGTGGCTATAACAGCCCTAATGCGTAAAATTATAGTAATTGCTAATACAAGACTTAAAGAAGCAATTAATTTGCATACTTAAAAATCTTCACAACGGTAACTGAAATTGGCTAATGAATATGTGCGTCCACACAGACTTAAAGCACATATTCATTAGCTTAAGCAGAAATTGCTGTGGTAGCTGTTTGATATAAAATTCTATTTCTATGACAAACGGGTTTTTATTGCCCATATAATTTGCAAAATTACACAAATAAAAAAATTTTTAAAAAACATAGTTGATAGCACTGACAGAAAATATCGTGGCTATGAGCAAACGAGAAAATTGCACGTAATGTTGAATATAAACAACAAAAAAGCCATAGCTGTAAAATACAGTAACGGCTGATCACTATGGAGCTTGTGATTTGCTAAAAGAAGTTGATTTTCAGCATGCCATAAAAGCACTATATGCAGATAGAGCATGTGATAGGCACAAGTTTTATAAGTTGTGTAACGAATATGATATAAAGACAAAAATTCCACCAATAAACAATGCGGCAGAACATCCAGAAATAGATTATATGTCTGACAGGAATGCTGCTATTAGGTTAATAAAATTATACGGTGAAGATGGCATGAAAGAATGGAAAAAAGAAGTAAATTATGGGAAAAGATCTTATATTGAAGGGTTTTTCTCAAGATTAAAGCAAATATTCGGATTTAGTTTTAGGAATAAATCTGAGATAAATCGAGAAAAAGAACTGCTAATCAAATGCTATTTGCTTAATAAATTCACTGATATTGGTATGGCTAAATTTGAGATAGTTACATGAATTTACCATAAATCACCATCTCATAAAGTGTGATGCAACAAAGCCATCCCAGTGTCTGGGCACTGGGATGACAAGAAGAGAGCACTGGAATGACAGGAGAAGGAGGGCTACTACCGTCATAAAGGAACCAGTGTCAGTTACTCGGATGATACCTTTTTCTACTTAATTTGGGTTATGCAAGAAGTCTATTCGCGGTATAGATTCCGCTAACAAGTAGCGGGATGACGGTTGTCGGTAAATCTAAGTCAGTTTAGCTATATGCTTTTAATTCCCCCAAAAGGAGAATTAAATATGTGAAGTTCTAGTTGATATGACTTAATGAATGGTTAGTTTAAATTACTAATTTATTTAAGAGATTTTGATAATATTTAACCCACTCGCTTTTCTATTTTCCATATCACGATGTGCTTGAATTATTTCATCAAATTTATATTTTTTATTGATCCGTACAGTTAAAAGTTTTTTTCTTATCATCTCAAAGATTTCCATTGTGGTAAGCACTAATGTGAATCTATCATGCTTATAATGGTATATTGAGGTTCCAGTTGCAAATAACGAACGTGAACTAAGTAAAGAAAAACTAATAGGAGCGTTACCTGATATCTGCCCATAGGAAACGTATATGCCGAACCTGCCTAAAGATTCAAAAGAGAGCTTGCTTGTAGCGTAACCTATGGGGTCATATACTGCACCTACTCCTCTGTTTTGCGTAATCTCCATAATTTTAGAAACGAAGTCTTTATCATTGTAGTTTATTGCGTATGTGCAGCCACTTTGTAAAGCTATCTTCATTTTTTCATCAGAGCTTACAGAACCTATCACTACACCTTTTTTATCCTTTGCCCATTGGCATATTATTTGTCCTAAGCCACCATTAGCCCCATGAACTAGCACGAAAGCACCAGGCCTGATTTTATAAGATTGATTAACTAAATAGTGAGCTGTCATACCTTTAAACAGCACTGCAGCAGCAACTTCATCAGATATGTCATCTGGAATTTTTATCAGATATTTCTGGTGTATAATGCGCTTTTCACAATATGCCCCTGGAGGAGCTGTGCAATATCCAACTCTATCTCCGACCTTCAACCCATCACTGATTTTTTTACCAAGCTTTTCAATAACTCCCACTGCTTCCACTCCAAGCACTGATGGTAAATTTTTAATTTTGCGTGTACCTTTTCTGTGCTCTAAATCATAACGATTTAAGCCGATAGTTGTGTGACGCACTAAGACTTCCTCGCCTTTTGGCTCACCTATACTCTTATCTACAAATTCTAATACTTCTGGTCCCCCAGTTTTTTTTATTTGTATAGCTCTAACCATGATGAATGTAAGATAAAAACTTTGATTATGTTATCTAACAATTAATATTTTGCAAAATGTTATTTAGAGTTTATATACTACATAAGTGTATATTAATAGTTTTAAGGTATAAATTATAATGAATAGAGAAACTTGGCTTTATAGTGTTTTGTATAATGTGTTGTACAAAGTGGATGAAGATAACGATTTAGATACTAGTAATATAATAAAAAAAATAAAAGAAAGGCTAGAAAGTGGAATGCGAACTTCAAGCAAAGAAAACTATTATGAATATTTATATGCTTCTTGGGAAAAAAAAGGTTTTGATATTAATCACAAATTTGATTTGAAAGACTATGATGGCTTTCCAGTAGATAGTCTTTTTTCTATTGCTATTAATCACAAGCCTTACGCTTTACCAAATCTAGCGCAAGTTTTAATAAAAGCAGGGGCTAACGTGCAAAATGAGAAAGGATATTTACATGCCTGCGCTTTGACGCGTTCTCCAGATGTGTTAAAGGCTCTCATAGAAGCGGGGGTAAGTGATAGCCCACATGAACACTACGGTGGAAATACCGCTTTAGATTGTGTTACTAAATTATATGATGCAGAGAAGTCAATTGAATGCAAAGATTGCTGTAAGATTCTAATTAAGCATACATTAGAAAAAAATCCCAACATAGAAGTGCCAAATTCTGTAAAAAATAATAAGGAATTGGCTAAGTATTGGGATGCTTGTGAAGCAAATAATGAAGGATGGGAATTGATAACACCAAGCACTGAGACACAAGTAGTCGGTGCGCAAAAAGCAAATAAGAACTCCTGCTCAATTCAATAGATCTGTTGCCTAATCATTATTTGAATAACAACGCACTCCTTCTATAGCTAACACGTCATACCGCCGCGGAGATCCCGCTAACAAGTAGCGGGATGACGAGGTTTACCTTATCGGATTCGTCATACCGCCGCGGTATCTCAAAGCATAGATCCCGCTAACGGGTAGCGGAATGACAGTTTTTCAAATTGTCGGTAAATCTAAGTCAGTTTAGCTATAGCTCACGCTGCTTGGGTGACAATAGGAAAAAGTTTATTACTTAAGCTTAAAAAACGTGTATGATAGTGTTATTTCGCTCAAATCTTTTGTATTACTATCAAGCATTATCTCAGGATCTATATAGAAAGATACGGGCATAGCTGCTTTTTGTTTTGCTAGCAACATTTGTTCTTCAAAGCAAAAACATGCAACTTTATTGAAATACTTACCTGCTTTGAAAGGCGTAACGTTATATACTGCCATACCAAATGAAGGCTGATCAGATAGATTTTTTGCGTAATAAAACGCTAAACTTTGTTCTCCTATGTTTACGTCAAAGTAGTTAGTTTCTGATTTAAACTCCCAAGGTAGATCGGACATTATATCAGCATTGAAATGGACCCTGATCTTTTGGTTAGTTATATTTGTTGTTGTGTTAGTTACTTTTCTTATTGTGCCACCATACCCAGTAGCTTTACAAAAAATGCTATATAGAGGCACCGATGCATATGCAAGACATAACATCAATACAACTAGAGATATTAGAAAGAAAACTATAGAATTCTTACTGCCTTTCCTTAAAAAGGAAAACATCTAATCCCTATTGTTGAACAAGTTAAGTAACCTGAGTAGATTGAGAAATATATTAATAAAGTCAAAATAAAGATTAGTTGCACCGAGTATTGCCAATTTAGTAGTAGCAACTTCTGATCCGTCATTATGTTTATAATAAACGTCCTTGATTCTTTGAGCATCATACGCAGTCATTAAGGTAAAGACTATTACTGATATGAACGATATTGCAAAGTAGAGAGGACTACTTCCAAGGAATAAATTTACTATGGATGCTATAATTATCCCCAAGACTCCCATAATCAAGAAAGAGCCCATACTTGTAAGATCTCTTTTTGTAGTATTGCCATATAAAGCCATAGAGCCAAACATGATTGATGTAATGAAAAACGCCCTTGCTATATTTTCTGCGGTATAAACTATAAAAACATAAGATAAGGAAAGCCCCATTAACACTGAGAACGAGAAAAATATAGTAACGGCAGACTGAGCACTTAGGTGTTGAATTCTATAAGACATGTAGAACACCAATGCAACCGGAGATAACATTACCACAAGCGATAGGACGGGATTAGAATAAATCACCTGAAAAAGACCAGAAAACACCGTTAAAAATGCAACAAGTCCTGTGACGCCCAAAGCTAAAGCCATGTAATTGTATACTTTAGTTAGGTAACTTCTAAGCCCAGCACTATAATAAACGCCTTGAGAGCGAATATCCTGTTCATTTCTCATGTAAGACATAATATAACTCCTTTTGTCTATTATTTAACACATTATAATATAAAACCACATTTTTATCAAGTATTTTTATTATAAACAGCTATGCGCTGGCATTTGTTTTAATATAAATAGAATATAGGCCTATTGCTGCTGCATTTGAAACATTTAAACTGTTAATTGCATTTGACATTGGTATTTTTAAAAGATAATCACAGTTTTCTTTAACTAGTCTTCGTACCCCTTTCTCTTCAGAACCAAAAATAATTACTCTTTTTTTCTCAAAACTCTTTATTTCATCTATATTTTCTTTAGTATTGCAATCAAACCCATAACACCAGTAACCGACCTTTTTTAAATACTCCATAGTTTTCACTATATTTGTAACGTATATTAGCGGAACGATATCTAAAGCTCCACTTGCTGCTTTTGCAATAGATGCATTTTCACTTGGTGAATGGTTATGTGGTAAAACCAATGCGTTAACATTAAAGCAGGCCGAAGTTCTTAAAATTGACCCAATATTGTGTGTGTCAGTGACTTGATCTAAAATGACTATAGTAGAGCTGTCGTTTGAGCTTTCAGCTACTTCTTCGATGCTTAAGTTATAAAGAATAGGGGCAACATTTAAAGCAATTCCTTGATGGTTAGCACCTTTGGGTAAAACGTCATTAAGTATTTTGTTTTCTACTAATCGAACTTTAATGCCCTTACTATTTGCACATTGCCTAATTTCTTTTTCATGTTCTCTATAGAAATTTTCTGTTACTAACAGTTCTATACACCGCCTATTTTTATTCTTCAGTGCTGACATGCAGGTGTGCTTTCCATACAGCCAAAAATTCTCATTAGTTTTTGACGATTTCATCGTATTATCGAAAATTGGATTTTCATAGAATAAGCAACATTTTACTATGTTTGGATATTGTTGTAAAATTATACAATTCGATTAATGCGTTTATGTCGGACGATGAGTTGGATTGGCAAAAAAATGTTAAGCCAATAAAATGTGGAAAAGTTACTTTAAAAGTTGATCATAAAGTAAATATAAAGTCTATGGTTGATAAAGGTACCTCCGACTTACAAAGGAATTTTCTTAATACCAATAATGGTAACTCATCATTTTGTCTTGACAAAAACACAAAATCAAAAGTTGATAGGGGTAAATATTTTATAAGCGATAAGCTCGATTTGCATGGCTATAATATAGAGGATGCTTACTGTAAATTGATAGATTTTATTATCAAAAATTATCGAGCAGGAAATAGATGTTTATTAGTAATTACGGGATACGGCAGTGCAACAAATAAAACAGACACTATAAAGAATAACTTAAATAAGTGGTTAAATGATACTAAAATCCAGCATATGGTTCTATACTACCAGCAAGCTACGAAAAAACATGGTGGTAAAGGGGCTTTTTATGTTTTATTAAGAAGGCTTAGGTCCTATTAGCTGCTTAAGTTTCCTTTTAAGCCTTAATTTTTCTTGTATAACCATACAGTGTTCGGCAGCGCGTGACGCACAACTGTGCGAACATTGTGATTTGGGTCTACCAGGAGGGATGTCTCCCAGTACCTCTTTTCCCGTCATCCCGCTACGTGTTAGCGGGATCTCATTTCACTTTATGAGGGTGTCATCCGAATAGCTTGACTACTTGGATCCAGATTGGATACTGAGTTGGTGAGTATAAAAGTATAGCTTCTACGTCATACCGCCGCGGTATCTCAGCCGCTAACAAGTAGCGGGGTGACGAGTTACTATACCGCTGCGAACCGTCATACCGCGATTTATTCCATAGCTGTACGAACATTCATTTTTGAAGGTAAACTGCACAGCAAATGGTGTCATTCCAGGGCTTGACACTGGAATCCAGCCGGCTTTGTTGCATCGCTAGCTATGATGGATTAAAGATAAAAAAGGTGGAGAATATCAGTAGCTTATTATTCTGGTATTTATAACAAGAACGGTCAGTGAATACCTAAATTTGAGTAAAAGAAATTTCACTACCACTCACTAATCCGGCTAAAATTCAAGAATTTCAATGCTTTAGCTATTTTCAATAGAATTAAATTTATTAATATAAATAACAAGTTACTATTCTTAAATTTGATCAGATTGATTGCAAAAAAAACAAGATTTTCAATAAGTTGCTTATAATCCTAATTATAGTTAGCCTTTCATAAGTAGCGATGCAACAAAGCCATTCCAGCGTCACGCGCTGCCATGTGATATACAATTTCCTTCGAATTACAACGTACGTGCGCTCTATATGCACTTGATTGACAAATGCTCTCTTATCAAAATCTCAAGAATCTGCACTATATTTAATGCTGCGCCTTTGCGCAGGTTGTCAGCCACTATCCACATATTTAATCCGTGCTCAACAGTATTGTCTCTTCTAATACGCGATACATATACAGCATTCTCCTGTACAACATCAATTTGAGTTATGTATTCACTATCTTCACGCCTGTTGTACACTAAAACTCCACTATCTTCGGCTTCACTTAGCACTTCACGAGCTTGTTCTTCAGTGATATGTTGATCAAATTCCACATTTACTGCCATAGCGTGACCGATAAAGACGGGTACCCTTACACAAGTTGCAGTAACTTTTATATTTTCCTCTAAAATTTTTTTTGTCTCCTCTTGCATTTTCCATTCCTCTTCTGTAGAGCCATTTTCCATGAATTCTCCTACATGGGGAATGCAATTGAATGCTATTTGCTTAGAGAATATCTTGGGTTTTTTAGCTTCGTTCATAAAGATTTTTTTTGTCTGGTCATAGAGCTCATCCATTGCTGCTTTGCCTGCACCAGAAGTTGATTGATAAGTTGAAGCAACGATTCTCTTTATTTTTGCTTTTTGGTGTAATAGATGTAGTACTAGCAGCATCTGTATTGTAGTACAGTTTGGATTGGATATTATGTTGTGGTTTTTATATTCCATAATTTTTTCTTTATTAATCTCTGGAATAATGAGTGGCACAGCCTCTTTCATTCTAAAATGGGAACTGTTATCTATCACGATGCATCCAGCCTGTGTTGCAATTGGTACATACTCTTCAGAAACATGAGATCCAGCACAGAAAATGGCTACATTAGTTCCAACGAAGTCATAATCCTCAAGGCATAAAACTGTTAACTCTTTGTCACCAAAGCTCACCTTCTTCCCTTCTGATTTTTTCGATGCAAGTGCAATAACGCAATCTATCGCCTCATCTTGAAATTCAGCAAGCGTGCTTAATACCTCACGCCCTACTCTTCCGGTTGCTCCAATAACAGCAATTTTGTATCTCATATAGATGAACCTCTAATTTTAAAGTTCTATTATATTTTTACTGACAAAATTTACAATTGTTTTAATATTTTTACCTTGCAATTAATTGTAATTTAGCTATTATTATGCAATATTAGTAATATTACATAATGAAATGAAAGATGAGTAAGGAATACGATGAAACTAAGGTTAAACCTGCAATGTCTACACCTCAAGGGCCTGAAGGAACCAATGGATCAAAGGCCCAAAGTGTTCTTTCGAATAAAAGAAAGCCTACAATAAATTTTGATGATAAAAAGTATGGTGTAAAAACCTCTAAAATAGACCAACAGTCTCTAAACAAAAGACAAGAATCTTCAAAGCTAAGAGATCTCTTAAGGTCAATACCAATAATAAGGAGATTTTTAGCAAGGATTTTCATACCTGAAAAAATAGAAATCATCAGTAACCCTATATATGACAACATGGAAGCATATAAAAAATCGCAGGAAGATTACCCTAGTAAGATAAAAGATGAAACTAGTATAGATGATGAACACACAAAAGAAGTAGATAGTAAACTTGAGAAGGGTAATGTTGAACAAGTGGACAACAAGAAAAGTCGTAGTTCATAAATATCAATCATTTAAAAATTATCTCTAGTTATAACATTGTATCTGTTCAGATGCATGGCTCATGTACAAATATTGAAACAAAAATTCCAGTGCTCCTTTCTCGTCATCCCAGTGCGTGACACTTGTATCTTTATGATGTGAGGCATTAGAGCTAAAATACCTCACAGGGAGGGTGAAGCTGATGCGACACTAATGCCATTAAGCCAGATTTTGCTTCCCTCCCATAGAGTTAAAGACTGAACAGTATCTTTTGGAATTATATCCCGTATTACAAGGTTAGTCTAAACTCTCAGTTTATTTATAGTCTTGGAGGCAATTTTATGCAAGTAAATGCTATTTTGGGTGTGGATATTTCAAAAAAGAAATTTGATGTTTGTTTGTTAGTGGACAGTAAAAAACGACACAAAGTCTTTCAAAATAATCAAGATGGTTTTGCAAAACTTGTAGTTTGGTGCAATGGCCATGGAGCAAATCTTACTCATTTATGTCTTGAAGCAACTAGTTGGTATGGAGAAGATTTGGCTACTTTTATGCACGATTTAGGACATAATGTCAGTATAGTAAACCCAGAAAGCTTTTGGCAAAAGTGAGCTGCTCAGAAATAAGACAGATAAATCAGATGCAGCTATGATAGCTAGATTTTGTATCGCCAACAAACCTGCTCTTTGGAAGCCCATTGCACCTGAAATGAGGCATTTGAGGGAGCTTTACCGTTGCATGCAATCGCTAAAAGATGATAAGGTGCAACAGACAAATCGCTTGGAAAACAAAAATATGCATTCCAGTTGCAAAGAAGCTATATCTAAAGTAATTTTGGCAATAGAGGAGCAAATTATTGTTCTCGAAAAAGAAATTAATGAGCATATAAATAACTATCCACATCTAAAAAATATGGTGGAAAACCTTAAGACTATAAAAGGTATAGGATATCTTACTGCTGTTGCTGTTGTCGCAGAAATGCCATCAGTTGATAACTTTGACAATGCTAAACAATTTACAGCTTTTGCTGCCAGGACATTATCAATCGGGATCGTCAGTAAGTAAGAGAAGTTGCATATGCAAAATAGGATCTGAGCGTATTCGAAAAGCTCTTTATATGCCAGCTATAGTAGTCAAAAACCATAATAATCATTTTCAAAAGTTTTGTCAGCGTCTAGCAAGTAAAGGCAAATGTCCAAAAGTCATAGTTCTTGCGTTAATGCGAAAATTAATGCATGTCTTTTTTGGTATTCTTAAAAATAATCAACCATTTAATTGTAATTTTGTTGGATAATTTGTTTGACAGCAGAGACAGTATCTGGGATCCAGATTGGGCACTAAGTTGGTAAACACGAAAGCGATTAATCCTTTACAACGTTTTTGATGGAACTGCGCGAAAGAACTGGATGCCAGTGTCACGCACTGGCATGACACCCATTTCTTCCTATAGTTGTCTTTTCTCGTCTACCTTATTTTGCCACTCTGCTGAACAGATACATAACATTTGCTATACAGAAACTCTGCGATACCAAAATAAATAAAGAGGTACGCCACTTGCAGTGAATAAGCTTGCGATCAGCAAGGTATTCACAGAAGTTTCAAATATTACCCAGCAGCAAAAGGTTGTTGCTATACTGCCAATTAAAAATTTGTAACAACTCTTTTCTTGCACAATAACTTTGAGAAAAGCAAGACTGCATGCAAGGTAAACAAATAAAAATGAAACTACAGAAAAGTCGATAATTGATGTGATCTGCTTAGCAAAATTGTTGCTTGAAGTGAGGATTAGTAAAGTTGCAGTTCCAACTGAGCTAGTTGTTATGCCCCAGAAAGGAGAACCGTGCTTGTTTCTTTGAGCAAAAAACTGTGGCATCAGTTTATCTTTTGCAAGGCCAAGGGCCACTTGTCCACTAGCTAGTACCCAAGCGTTTAAAGTACCAACACAAAAAATGAACGCAGTTATAGAAATAATCAAGTGCCAATTGCCAGAGGCCATAATTTTTATTGCGTCAACATATGGTGCTCTTGAACTTGCTAAATCATTGCCATTTATTAATCCCATAATTGCAAGATTGTTGATAAAATACACAACAGCAACAGAGATTGTTCCAAGTACCACAGCTCTTGGTATTGTTCTAGCTGGATTATCAACTGACCCTGCAGGTGCTGTTGCCAATTCAACTCCAATAAAACCCCATAGAGTAATAAGTGTAGAACGGGCAAGAATCTGCGATGTTGTAAGATTTGATATTTCTTCACTTATGATGAAGTTATTTCTATCAAAAAAAAACAATGCTGCTATAGGTATTACAAGCAATACAGAAATTTTTATCACCGTCAATAAAAACTCAACACGTCCAGCAGTAGCTACTCCTCTAAAATTTATTAGTGTAATAATTGTAAGTAATAACATCTCTAAAAACAGATGTACGTTTTGAATATCTTCATGGAAAAATGGTGTAAGATAACCAACACCCACAACTATTACGGCTGTTGTGCTAACCCATGAGATCACCCAATACGTCCAACCAACAAAAAAAGCTGCAGCAGGGCCAAAAGCATGCTTTACATAGACGTGAGGGCCACCCGTTTCCGGAAATTTTGCGCAGAGTGAGGCAAAAACTAAAGCAAGAGATATAGCACCAAGCCCTGATATTATCCAGCTTATAAGGCTATACATGCCATATGGAGCAAGGCTAATTGGAAGCATAAAAATTCCAGAGCCAATTTGGCTGCTAATCACTAAGGCAAAAATAGCCCAAAAACCTATTTTATTTGACACAATAATTCTTATCTAAATAGATTAACAATATACCCTAAACTCAGAAATTTCAATTGATCTTTTAACATAAAAACTTGCATTTTTTTCAATTTATTCCTAAAATAGATTATATTAACAGATTATTAAGAGGGGGTTATGAATCCGAGATTAAAAGCATTTTTGGTTGTTTGTAGTATTATTGCATTTTTGATTGCACTTTTGTTTCTCGTGTATTATTTAAATCTTCTTGTTAACTATATCCTTGACCCGATTCTAGTTCGTCCCTTTGAAAGATTATACAAAAACTTAATTGTTGATGGTCTTTATGCCTATTTATCTACAAGCACTTCTAGCCCTGCACTAGCATTTTTGGCTACAGGTTTTATTGTTATTGCTGCGTTTATTTGCCTGAATAAAATGCTTCTTCCCTTGCAAGAGAAGATCATAAACAACTATACCTCCTTTAAAAACAACAATATTGATAGCAATAGCATGTTGTTTGAGGTTTATAAAGATCCAACAATAAAATTAAAGGACAAAATCTTATTCTTCAGTATACACTTGATATATTACCTACAGCTTCCATTTTTGTATATTGCATCAAAGGTATCAGCTCTACGTGGGTTTCTTATATTTAATTTTGGTTTATTATTGTTAAATTATGCACTGCTAATTCCAGTAGCACTTCTTGAGTTAATAAAATATCCATCAGTAAAACTCTTTTCACCTTTGGGTTTGAATGTAAAGCAGCTAAGCTTTTTGTTTAATGTAAGTGATGTGGGTACTAGTAGTCAGAGCGTTCATACTAGAAGTTTTCAGCAAAGCGTTATTGAATGTGCCAAAAAATTAAAGGAAGAACATGGTACGCCGTTAAATGAGTTGGATGAAGAGTTTAAAAGTTATATAAGCGGTTTAACAAGTCAGCAAAAACGAATGATAGAACCTTATCTAAGATTGGATGGTTATGAAACTGGGGAGTGGGTAAATTGGGTAGATTCACAAACCGGATTGACATTGACACAGGCTATAAATTTAGTTTTAATTGCGGCAAGAGAGCAAAATGCAGACGTAGAACTATTGAAATCTATATTACTGGTTCGCTTTGAAGAAAGTAACCGCCAATGTGGTCCTGGAATGCTTCTCCGTATTATTTATGCATTAAGTGGCCTTGAAGCAGAAAACAACTTTGCAGCTCAACTGGAGCCTCAGCTAATGGGGAAGTTGGCTGGTAATGCTACTAAAAGATTTCTTGAGAAATATGTGGATAAGCACTACCATAAAATAAAAGTTTTGAAAGAAAATTTTGATAATTTGTATTCACCAAGTTCTGGGGTGGATTTGAGCAACGTGAGTGATGAAGTAAAGGACGGCATTTCTTATACAAGAGATGCTATAAAAGAATTCGTGTTTAAGGAATTATATGTAAAGTTTTATAACGACTATGGGGAGCATATTCAGAGAGGGCAGATAAAACAAAGGTTAAGGGAGTTAATAACGGATGAAGTCGTAGACGCGGCAATATATTCTAAAATAGATGAAATAGAAATCCCTGCAGAACCACCTACTTATCTTGAAAGAGTAAAAGCATTTTTTGGAGGTCATGCAAGGTCTTCTGCTGCTTAGTGGTTTAGTTCGTGCTATATAGCTAAACTAACTTAGATTTACTGACAATTTTAAAACAACAAATTCGTCATTCCGCTACTAGTTAGCGGAATCTATACCGCGAATGAATCCATAGCTGTACGAACATTGTGATTTGAGAGCAATTTCCACAAGGGAGGGTGTCATTCCAGTGCTTGGCACTGGAATCCAGCCTTTATTATGCAGCCACTTGGTTGAAATTAAGTCTTCTGGATCCCAGTGTCTAGGCAGTGTCGACATTTATTTTAACCAAAGATAAATGCCAGCAATGTGAACAAAAGACAGAAAAGCTATGGCCAATTTGTCGTAGCGTGTAGCAACTCTGCGGAAGTGCTTGATTTTGTTGAACATCCTTTCGATTAAGTTTCTCTCTTTATACAATTCTTTGTCATATTCTCTTGGTGTTTTTCTGTTGGAACGCGGTGGGATTACTGGCTCAGCATTTACAGCTTCTGCAGCCTCAATCATATAATTTGCGTCATACCCTTTATCGGCAATAAGTGCCTCCATGTTCTTGCCTTCTATCAGGTCTAAAGCTTTTACGTAATCCGATCTTTGCCCTGCAGTAACAAAGAATCTCAGTGGGTTGCCCAAAGCATCACAAGCAGCGTGTAATTTGCTTGAAAATCCTCCTTTGCACCGTCCCAGCTCTTGTTCTTGTCTACCAGTTTCCACATTTTTTTCTTGCACCAGCAGCATGTTGATGTGCCCTGATTATTGTTGAGTCTATCATGAGCCACTCTGTGTCTCCATTAACAGCTAATGTGTTGAAAATCATCTGCCAAACACCAGATTTTGCCCACCTTATAAAACGTTTATGTACACTTGACCATTTTCCATACTCAGCCGGCAATGCTCTCCATGTTGCTCCTGTTCTACCTATCCACATTATTGCAGCTACGAATCTCCTGTTATCTTTTGCGCTTCTTCCTCTATCTCCTTCCTTACCTGGCAGACTGTTTTTTATTCTCTCCCATTGCTCATCTTTTAAATCATATAGCATTCTCTTTACCTATTAATAAAGAGTACTCTATATCACTATTTTTTTATGTCGACAAGACCTAGGCACTGGGATGACACCATTTGCTGTGCAATTTACCTTCAAAAATGAATGTTCGTACAGCTATGGAATGAATCGTGGTATGACGCGTTAGCTATAGCTTTGTCTTCCCTTTTCTGAATGGCTTGCAAGCTGCTATCTCTACAAAAACTATATTTTTCTTCAGAAGAGAGTTATATTGTAACTATGGACAAAATAATCATAAAAAAATTTGGTGGGACTTCGCTAACTGATTTAAACCGAGTTGCAAATTTGATAAAAAACGATATTGAGAAAGGTTGTAATGTAATCGTTGTTGTATCTGCTGTTGCAGGATTTACTGACCAAATGGTTTTTCAGGCTAGGCAAATCTCAAATTTAAGTTATAGACAAGAGTTATCAGAGTATGACGTTATGCTTTCAGCAGGAGAACAAATCTCTTGCGGTCTATTAGCTATCACTCTCCAATCGATCGGAGTTAATGCTAAATCGTGGCTTGCCTGGCAGTTACCAATTGTAACTGATGATTTTTATTCTGAGTCTAAAATAAAAACAATAAAGATTGAACGTGTGAAAAGATCTTTTGCTGAGGGTTATACTGCTGCGATCATTGCTGGTTTTCAGGGTATAAATGATGATAGAATCACTACTTTTGGAAGAGGAGGCTCTGATATATCAGCAGTTGCCTTCGCGGTAGCCTTTGGTGTTAGAACTTGCGAAATTTTTACTGATATTGATGGAATATATACAGCAGACCCGAGAATTGTTCCAAAGGCACGCAAGCTCAAATTTATCTCTTACGATGAAATGTTGGAAATGTCGTCATCTGGTGCTAAAATATTGCATAATCGTTCAGTACAACTTGCAATGAAACATGACATTAAAGTGCAAGTGCTATCCACTTTTAAGGAAGTAGAAGGCACCACAGTGCTACACAAAAGGGAGGTACTAGAGAGATACTTAATTACTGGAATAGCTTATAGCACTAATGAAGCTCTTGTAACTTTCACTAACCTTGCAAATAACTTGCGCACTTTAAGAGACATAGCAGGAGCAAACGTTAAAATTGATATGATACATGGGTCAAGTTTTGTTATCTCCAAATTTGATATTGATTTAATGGAAAAGTTACTGAATAAGAATGAAAATTATGCTATAAACGATAATGTAGCTAAAATTTCAATAATTGGTATTGGTGTTATGTCTAACACTGAAGTGATGCACCGCACACTCAAGGTTTTAAGCGAAAAAAAGATAGAAATACTTGCTATCACAACATCTGAAATCAAAATCAGTATAATTGTTCAAAAAGAATGCGCTGTAGCTTTAGTCAAAGATTTACATACTGAGTATGAGCTTGATATGCAGCACTAGGATAGGCTTGACGTCCAGTTGTCTAAGAGTATGTCTTGAAAAGGAATGAGGAAAAAAATATGATAGTGTAAGTAAAAAATAGGAGGGAAAATTGTATCCAAGTGATATAAGTGATAAGGAATGGGAAATTTTGGAGCCACATGTTGCACAAGGAAAGATAGGGAGGCCAAGAAAGCACAATATCAGAACAATTATTAATGCAATAAGGTATATAATGAGAGGTGGTTGTCAATGGAGAATGCTGCCGAAAGATTTTCCTCCATGGAAGACGGTGTATGACTATTTTCTCAGGTGACGTAGTAATGGCAAATTGGAAAAAATACATAATATGCTAGTAAAAGAGGTAAGAAAAATGTTTGGTAAAAATGAAACACCTTCAGTAGGAATAATTGACAGTCAATCAGTAAAAACCACTCAAAAAGGGGATCCAGAGGATATGATGCTGAAAAAAAAATAAAGGGTAGAAAACGTCATATTGTTGTAGATACAGTGGGCTTAATTATTGCGGCTGATGTTCATAGTGCAAGTGTTCAAGATCGTGATGGTGCTCTAAATCTTTTCACTCAAGCTAAATACAAGGCTCCAACTTTACGTAAGTTTTTTGCTGATCAAGGATACATAGCAAAACCGCTGTTTATTGGAGACAGGATACGATTACCAAGAAAGCTGTTGATGTTACAGGATTTTTCGACAATCTGGACCACAATTTAGCACTGCAGGCTATCAAGAAGCACACAGACTGCAAATGGGTCATACTGTATGTTGAAAGGTGGATGAAATCCCCTATTCAGCAAGCAGATGGCAGTAAGGTAGTTAGGGAAAAAAGGAGTTCCGCAAGGAGGTTCAATAAGCCCAATCATTTCAAACATATTTATGCACCATGCATTTGATATATGGATGAAACAAAATCACCCAACAGTACCATTTGAAAGATATGTGGATGATGCGATAGTGCACTGCAGAACTAAAAGACAGGCAGAATTTATGCGAGCAGCAATTGAAGAAAGATTGGCACAATGTAAGCTAAAATTGCAACCTGATACCAATGCCATTCCAAAACTCCATCATTATACTGCCTTAGTATAACCTTCTCACTTCTATTGTCTATTTGTTTGTTATGTAATAGAAATTGGTATGAGATTGAAGAATTAAGTGTGAACGGTTACAGAATTTTTGCCAGGAGAAACATATAGTTAAAGTAATTCAGATTTGTAAGATATGTTTATCTGCAATTATAGCTTCAACAGTAGGCAATGTTGCTTTTAATTACCTCAACATTTTCTCTTGGCAATTCTTTAATGAACCGAGAAGTGCGCATCGGTTGCCACTGGTTGTTAATTTCCCTCCTATCTGCACATGAAATGATTAACCTTTCTTTGGCTCTGGTTATGCCAACATATGCGAGTCTCCTTTCTTCTTCTAAAGCTTTACCACTTTTGTCATCAAAAGATCTTTGATGAGGAAATAATCCCTCTTCCCAACCAGGTAGAAACACGCACGGGAATTCAAGTCCTTTGGCTGCATGAAGAGTCATAACATATACGGTGTCATCGTTATTCATATTATCCACTTCCATCACCAAACTTATGTGCTCCAAGAAAGTTGTGGCATTATCGAAATTTTTTAAAGATGAGATGAGCTCCTTGACATTTTCTATTCGTGCTAAGCCTGTTACCTCCTCATTTTCAAGCATTTCAATATACCCTGATTGGTTTGCTACGATTTTAACGAATTCATGCAGTGGTTTTACGCTTACTATTTCTTCCCAAGCTTTAATTTTATTTAAAAAATCATTTAGTGAGAGTTTAATTCTTTCGGTTACTTGATTACTATTAACTAATATTTTTGCTGCCTCAAAAAAAGAAATTTTGTTATCCTGAGCAGTCGTGTATATTTTCTTTAGAGTTGTAGCTCCTATGCTTCTTTTTGGCCGGTTTACGATCCTTTCGAAAGCTAAGTCATCGTTATTGTTTGTAACGAGTCTTAAATATGCAATTATATCCCTGACTTCCTGACGTTCGTAGAATTTTACGCCACTTATAATCTTGTAGGGAATTGAATATTTTATAAAATACTCTTCGAGAACTCTAGTTTGAAAAGTGGCCCTTACCAGCACTGCAATGTCACTAAATCTGTATTTATTGAGCTTTAATATCTGTTCGCTTATGAACCTTGCTTCAGCTTTTCCGTCCCATAATTTTATTAGATTTACCTTTTCCCCTTCAATGTTTGTTGTCCACAATTTTTTTTCTAAGCGAGTCTTATTGTGATTGATAACATATGACGCAGTTGCAAGTATGTGGGATGTTGACCTGTAGTTACACTCTAGTTTAACGGTTTTTGCATTTTTAAAATCATCAGAAAACTTCAAAATATTTTCAACTTCTGCACCACGCCAACTATATATCGACTGGTCATCATCTCCTACACAGCAAATATTTGAGTGCTCTTTTGCAAGGTATTTTAGCCAAAGATATTGTATCGCATTTGTATCTTGATATTCATCTACCATGACATATTTAAACTTGTTTTGGTAGTAGGACAGAACTTCGGTCTTTTGATTAAAGAGTTGTATGTTATATAGCAATAAGTCACCAAAATCGACAGAGTTAAGGAATCTCAACCTTTCCTGATACTGGTGATAGACTTTGAGTGCAGTTACGTACACTGGCCTAAATGATTGAATATCTTCCACTTCAGATGGCAATAAGCACTTCTCTTTCCATTGCTGAATAATATTCATAATGGTCTTACATTTTTCTGATAGGTAATCAGGGCTTATTTCATTGATAATATTTTTTATTACCTGTAATTGGTCATCCACACCAATGATTGTAAAATTGGGGTTTAAGCCCACAATTTCTGCGTGCAGGCGCAAAATTTTTGCTGCAATTGCATGGAAAGTGCCAAGCCATGGTATGTTTGTGCCCGTTAGCTCAAGTACCCTTGATACCATCTCATTTGCTGCTTTATTTGTGAATGTAACAGCTAATATTTCATCAGAATAAGCGTGACCATTTCTAATTATGTGTGCTATTCTTGAAGTAATCGTTCTTGTTTTTCCGGTTCCGGCTCCTGCCAATATTAAAACCGGTCCATCTATGTTAGTTACAGCTGATTGTTGTTCTGGATTTAGCAGTGAGAGATAATCGTTCATCGTAGCCCTATAGATTATAACTTCGTAAAGTTAAACCTATGATTGAAATATTGTAAAGGTTTTATTGAATAGAACAGTTAAAGAATGCTTCACTCAAGTACTACATATTTAAACGTAGGTTTTACATCTATTTTGTTTTAGTAGTTTCAGGTGTATGTCGAGTAACAACAACTTGATTTGAGGTATTGGCACCAGAACTTCTGCTTGTTGGGTGGATAAGTGGAGTTTGGAATGGCTTATATGTACGGTTTAGTTCCTTCATTTCTATTTCTTCAACTTCAACAAGGGGTTTTTCTTTTGGGGTATAGCGATTATGCGTTGCAGGTCGTTCAGTGAGATTTTCATATGTTTCTTTCAACCAAGTTCCGATATCATACATAAATCCATACGCTTTTTCTTTAAATTCTCTCAATGATCTACTGAAACTTGCTAGTGTGTTATTAAAGTAAATTGTCATATAGTCTCTTGTGGTGTATTGATAACTTTCTCCATCTAGTCTGCTACTTTGTGCGTTATACCAATTCTCATTACTAGTGAATCAAATAAGCGGCATTGCAGAGTTTTTTAATTGTGGAGTGAGAAAGAGAGGTAATAAATTTGCACAAAGCGCTCTCAAGCAAAGCAATTGTGTCGTAGATTTTGTTACGCAAAATGTTCTGTTTTATATATAACCAAAACCTCTCAACAGGATTGAGGTCAGGTGAGTATGGTGGTAGGTATATAATGTCGATATTTTTAGGTACTTTTAAATTTTTTGACTTATGCCAACTAGCACAATCCATGATAAGAAATGCCTCCCTTGTTCCTAAATATTGTGACATCTGCTCAAGGAATATATTCATACAATCAGTATTGACGTTTGAGCTAGAACTTTCTCCATTTCTGGGATTAACTGCACTATAGAGATAAAAATTTTGCCTACCTAGTTTTACCTTAACCTGTGTCCTAATGCCTTTTTTAAACCACCCGTGTCCAATCTTTGAATGTGTGCCAAACCGCGATTCATCGAAGAAAAATAGCTCTTTTTCATGATACATGACAATAGTTTCATTAAGATTTTTTTTTAAATTCCTCTTGTTTACTTTTATCTTGTCCGTTATGCACTGGTCTTGGTGTGATATATGAGAATTTCATTCTTTGCATATTACGGTGTACTGTAGATTTGCTGATATTCAAACCAAACTTTTCTTGAATTCTTATTTTCATTTCTTTTATAGTAATATTGGGGTTTTCCTCTATCCACACCTCAACTTGTTCACGTTGACTTTGATTCAATATAGTTTTTCTACGGCGTTGAGGCGGAGCAAATAATTTTTCTTCTCTGCCAAATTTTAGGTCATGCAGTAAGTGCCTTTCTTGAAATGCAGCATATCTTTGCTACGGCTGTTATACTGTGCTTTTTTGCTGCAATTACAGCATTTAGTTTTTTTGCAACATATGCGTTATTTCTTACTTTCTTCAGCATTTCTTTTGCTGATTCCACCACTTTTTCATCCAATAATTTTGATCTTAATGCCATTTAAACCTCGCTACTTTACTTACTTCAGTATGGCTTTTTTTCTATTATTGTCTATCCGTTACTTGTGTAGCGGGAATTGGTATAAGAACTATTGTTGCTTTTGAAATAACCAAATATGTTGTACATTTTGAGCTACCGCTGATTATTAATATACATATATTATGCATTAATAAATTAAAGTTGTCAAGAATTTTACTACTTGCACTCTGTAAAGTTTTTGTTGTGTACTTTGAACTTTGAGAAAAATGGACGCCTAAATTTGACAATTGTGAAAATATTAGTTAAAATTATTGTATGTTAAGTATAGTAAATAGGAGAAAATATGCCTACTAATTCTGATGAGCAAAGAAAACTTTCACTTGAAGAACGGATAGTTATTACGTCTTTAACATCTGTGGAAAATTTAAGAATCCATAATGTTGAATCAGTTAAAAAAACGACTGACATAATAAGTTATTATGTTGAACAAATAAAGGAGCCCTTTGAGGAATTTATTAAGCAAATCAATGAGATACATACTTCATTTATGTGGGAACTTGATCGTCTTGATCATGATACTTTGAGAGAACACTTTAATGAAGGAGTAACAATAGATGCACTAAAAGAACATGTGCAATCTGTTGGACAATACTTAGAATGCACTTCAAAGATTTTATATAAATTTGGTAAGTTAAATGATGAAGAAAAACAACAAGGTAGTGATTTAGTAGCAGAAAAACTTAAAATAATAGAAGAGATTTCAAATCCTAAAAGCAAGCCAAACGCTTGTAGAACTTGTTGTGCTTTAAGTGGTGGTGCAATTATTGGAGCAGCTATAGCATACCTTGCAGGAGCTGCCACTTTAGCTCCTGCTATTGTTGCTGTTGCAGTATTTATTGCAGCCACTGTTGTTGGTGCACTGGTGGGTTATGGTATTGGAAAATCTTGTGAAAAGGTCAGTGAAGAAAGGCAAAAGGATCGCCATATGAGCATAGGTACTGTGATTAAGAATGTCCTTACTCCTGAGTGTTTAAAATCACAATCGCAAGTTCATCCATAAGGTAGGCATTTAGTATTGACTTTACAACAATAGTCACTTTAAATTAGTAACTATTGTTGCAGTTAAAGTATCAATGCCTTTTTTCTTTTATTTTTTTGCAATTCTAAGCATTTTATCTGCTGTATGCGTGATTAGCGTAAGAAATCCTGTGCATGCAGTATTATTTTTAATTTTCACCTTCGTTAACTCTGCAGTGCTTTTCATTCTTCTTGGAGCTGAATTCATTGCTATGATGGTACTGATAGTATACATCGGTGCAGTTGCAGTGTTATTCCTCTTTGTAGTTATGATGCTCGATATTGACTACATAAGGTTGCGCCAGGGTTTTGCAAAGCATTTCACTCTTGGTGCTATATTATGTGTTGTGTTTTTTCTAATCATCAGCTTTGTAATCCGCAGCTCAGCACCGAATATAAGCAATGTTATAAACTATAATACTAATAACGTGAAAGCTATTGGTAATTTGCTATATACTGACTATATGTATGCTTTTCATCTTTCTGGAATTTTGCTGCTTGTTGCAATTGTCGGTGCAATTGCTCTTACTTTGCAGGATAAGAAAAAAGGAGTTAAAAAACAGAATGTGTTAAAGCAATTGACGCAATCTTCATCTGTAAAATTGATTAAGGCTAAATTTGGAAAAGGAGTAGAATGGAAATAGGATTAAATCATTTTCTGATAGTTGCTGCTGTTTTGTTCACTATTGGAGTGTGCGGTATTTTCATCAACCGTAAGAGCATAATCAATATATTGTTATCAATAGAAATATTATTGCTGGCAATTAATATCAACTTAGTTGCTTTTTCTGCCTTTATGAATGATATAGTTGGGCAAATTTTTGTGATGTTTGTGTTGACTGTTGCGGCAGCAGAGTCAGGAGTTGGGCTTGCAATATTGGTTGTATATTATAGAAGCCGTGGCAATATAGACGTTGAACAAGCGAACTTAATGAAAGAATAAAAGTATGACGTATATACTGAAATTAATAGTATTTTTGCCACTTTTTGGTTCGCTATTTGCAGCACTTTTTAGAAAAAGTCAGTTAGTTACAACGGCAGGGATTGGAATATCTGCAGTTTTATCTTGGTATGTTTTTCTCACCTTCTCTGAAAATTATCACTTGAGTTTATTTCCTTTGTTTTCATTGAGCATCTTAAAAGTAAATTGGGCAATTAGTGTGGATGCTCTCTCATCCTTAATGCTTATTGTTATTACCACCGTTTCACTGGTAGTACATCTCTACTCTATCGGTTATATGGAGCATGATAAGGGGAAGTCGAGGTTTTTTTCTTACCTATCGCTATTTACGTTTTGCATGATTGTGCTGGTTGTAAGCGATAATTTCGTGCAGCTTTTTTTTGGCTGGGAAGGGGTTGGCCTATGTTCTTATTTACTCATAGGATTTTGGTTCCAAAAATATTCTGCAAATAATGCAGCAATTAAAGCATTTGTTGTGAATAGGGTAGGAGACTTTGCACTATTGATTGGAATCTTTCTTATTTATTATACATTTCACTCTTTGAATTTTACTGAAGTTTTCGACACAACTGATCTTCTTGGCACGCAGAACATTAGGGCATTCTGCTGTGAATTCAAAGTAACTCATATAATATGCATATTACTTTTTATTGGCTGTATGGGTAAATCTGCACAGCTTGGTTTACATGTTTGGTTGCCAGATGCAATGGAAGGGCCAACTCCTGTTTCTGCACTTATTCACGCAGCAACGATGGTAACAGCAGGTATATTTTTAGTAGCAAAGTGTTCTCCATTGTTTGAGTTATCAAATGTGGCACGAGAATTAATAGTTATCGTTGGAGCACTCACTGCTTTTTTTGCAGCCACCGTTGCAATTACTCAGAACGATATAAAGAAAATAATTGCTTATTCAACCTGCAGTCAACTTGGTTATATGTTCATGGCATGTGGGCTTTCTGCTTACAATGTTGCTATTTTTCATTTAATGACACACGCTTTTTTTAAAGCTCTACTATTTCTTGGTGCTGGCAATGTGATTCATGCAATGCATCATGAGCAAAACATTCAGAAAATGGGAAATTGCTGGAAGAAAATCCCTTGCACTTACGCTCTCATGTGGATTGGATCTCTTGCGCTTTCTGGGATATTCCCATTTGCAGGTTTTTATTCAAAGGATTTGATAATTGAACATGCTTATAGCACGGATAGCTTTGCTTTTGTAATAAGCTTAGTTGTTGCATTCTTCACAGCGTTTTACTCTTGGAGGTTATTGCTTCTTGTGTTCCACAGCCAAAAACAAAGTAAAATTAATATACATGAGGCACCAAAGATTATGCTTATACCATTACTGATACTCGCTTTTGGATCAGTATTTTCTGGAATATGGGGAGCAAATATTTTGAACATAACTAGTAATGCGTTTTGGAAATCAAGTTTAGTGATGATTGATGAGCATGGAGTTCATAATTTCTTTATAAAACTACTGCCAACCTTAGCAAGCCTAAGTGGAATAGCACTTGCGTACCTAATTTACCAATATCAAGTAATTAGGCAAATTAAGAGTAAATTTTTACTTAAGTTTTTGCAGAATAAATGGTACTTTGATGAGGTGTATGAGTTTGTTATAATTGCACCGATAAGGTTTATATCTAGGCTTCTATGGAAGTTTGATGTTAAGGCTATTGATTCATTTGGACCAAATGGTGTTGTAAGGTTGGTTAATGAATGTTCAAAAAGTTCTATAAAGTTACAAACTGGTTATATATTTGATTATGCATTTATTATGTTTGTTACTCTAATAATCGGTGCTTTATATATTATTGGAATTAAATAGAAGGTGTTGTTACTTAGTATATTCTTGCTTCCACTGATAGGAGCGTTGATTTTATCCTTAATCAGGATTAATCATCAATCTATACACCTAAGATTCCTTGCTCTATTTTTTGCTGTACTTCCATTTTTGCTTAGCATTGTAGTTTGTATAGAATTTGATTATAACAATGCGGACTTTCAGTTTGTCAGCTACCCAATTAGAAATGTTGGAATAGGGATAGATGGTATATCGTTGCTTTTCCTTCTGCTTACAACTTTCTTGTTTGTAATTTGTATACTCTACAACTGCAAAATGAGTTATACGACCCTAAAAGCCTATATGGCATTGTTTCTACTGCTTGAGAGTTTTGTAGTCGGTTTTTTCGTTTCACTGAATGCTATAAGCTTTTATGTGTTTTTTGAAGCTGTTTTAATACCAATGTTCTTTATTATTGGCATCTGGGGAGGAAAACACAGGGTATATGCAACGTTTAAGTTGTTTCTTTATACATTAACTGGCTCATTATTATTTCTACTTGGATTGGTTTACATCTATAACATTTTTGGAACGTTTAATATACAAAAATTAGCTACATTAGTGCCAAGCCTTGATCTTGAAGTGCAGTCATTGCTGTGGATTGCATTTTTTATTTCTTTTGCAATAAAAGTACCGATGTTTCCATTTCACACTTGGCTTCCTGATGCGCATGTACAATCACCAACTTCTGGATCTGTGATTTTAGCTGGCTTGCTTATTAAAATGGGAGGATATGGATTTTTAAGGTTTTCTATTCCAATGCTTCCTCAGGCAAGTTTATATTTTTCAAATTTCGTTGTTGTGCTGAGCATTATTGCGGTGATATATGCTTCGCTAGTTGCGTTTGCTCAAGATGATATAAAGAAGTTAATAGCTTATTCTTCAATAGCACATATGGGGATCGTTACTGCTGGCCTCTTTTCATTTTGTGAGGAAGGAGTACTGGGTAGCATATTTCAAATGATTAGTCATGGCCTTATTTCTGCTGCTTTATTTTTGTGTGTTGGAATGCTATATACTCGAACTGGAACTTTGGAGATTGCAAAATATTTTGGCATAGTAAACACAATGCCAAAATTTGGTTTTATGTTCATTTTATTTTCAATGGCTTCAATAGGGCTACCTGGAACATCTGGATTCATAGGTGAGTTTTTGGCTATGGTTGGAATGTTTAAGAGCATAGGGTTTTTTACAGGATTTATCGCACTTGGCACTATTTTAAGCGCAGTTTATATGCTGAATTTATGTAAGCAAATAATATGGGGGGTTAGCTATTCTAAATTATTAAATAACCGCTTGGATAGCATAGAATTTTCTGTCTTAATTCTGCTTGCAGTGTTTGTTATTTTGCTTGGATTCTACCCAACCCTTGCACTGAATTATTTGAAGCCATGTATGGCAAATTTGTTAGTCAAATATAATGCGCTATGAATTATATACAGATATTGCCGGAAACGTTCTCTATTATCTCCTCGTTAGTGTTGCTACTGCTTGGAATTATATTTAACCGCCGAACTATCAACTTATTAGCACTTGGCTGCACAGTGGTAACTTTGATTATTTTAATTATTTCGGCAGAAAACAATGAAATTTTTCTCTTTAATTCGTTGTTAAAACTCAATTTATACATCAGGTCAGCCCAAGGGTTAATTCTCAGCACAGGAATTTTAATACTTTTGATGCTGAATTTATCAAAATATGACTATAAATATGAATTTTCAATACTGATTCTTTTTGCGCTATTTGGCATGATAACTTTGGTTTCAGCAAATAGTCTGATTTCTTTTTATTTAGCTTTTGAGTTGATGAGTATATCTTTGTATGTTCTTGCGAGCTTTAATAAAGATTCAGCTTATTCATGTGAAGCAGGAGTGAAATATTTTACACTTAGTGCACTATCTTCCTGCATTATGCTATATGGAATGTCGCTGCTTTATGGATATACAGGACAAGTCAATTTCTCTGAGCTCGGTTCATTCTTGCAAAGCCATCAGATAACTTATGGAATAGTTTTTGGGTTAGTTTTTATCCTTATTGGTTTGTGTTTCAAGCTTGCTATTGCTCCTTTTCATATGTGGGCTCCAGATGTCTATCAAGGTGCACCTACCATAGTAACTGCGTTTTTTTCTACGGCCCCAAAAGCTGCACTTGTAACATTTTTAATTCGATTGATGAATGAAGAGTTAGTAAATGTAAAAAGTTATGTTCAGCCTATTTTCTTATACGTTTCAGCATTGTCTGTGCTTATCTCAGCTTTTGAGGCTTTGCGTCAGCAAAACTTAAAAAGGCTGCTTGCTTACAGTTCAATTGGTCACATTGGTTTTATATTTGCTTCACTTTCTATTTTTACACAAGCAGGAACAGATAGTGCCTTAATGTATCTGGTGATATATATCATCACAAGCATAGGGCTATTCTCATATCTCGTACAAATTGACGATGACGATTGTGATATTGCAAACTTGTCTGGTATAGGGAAGAAACGCCCAATTGTAGCATTTCATCTTTCTGTGCTGTTACTCTCGATGTCGGGAATACCTCCACTTGCGGGTTTTATCGCTAAATTTTTTATATTCAAAAGTTTAATAAATTCTGGCTTTATCACCCTGTCTTTGATCCTTGTAATGGCAAGTGTTATATCGTGTTACTATTATCTAAATATTATAAAAGCTATGTATTTCGATAAAGCTAGTGGTAATAAGGTTACTTATTCTAAGGGTCTATTCATTATCACTTCGGTGGCTTCACTGATTAACCTCGTTCTTTTCTTGTACGTTTTACTCACTCATTGAACTAAAGGGCTGACAAGGTGATCCCTGAGGGTTTTCATATTCATCATTACAAAGAAGTTTTAAGCACTAATGGAAAAGCACTGGACTTAATTAACAGAGGAATATCAAATGAAACTGTTATTATTGCCGATAAACAAACAGAAGGCAGGGGGCGCACCGGAAAAAGTTGGGTTTCTCCAGAAGGTAATTTCTATGCGAGTTTGGTGATAAACCTCTTTAACGATTATCCGAATGAAAGCCAGCTTTCGGTGTCATTCCAGTGCGTGACGCTGGAATCTAGGAATCAAGAAGCATGGATCCCAGTGTCAAGCACTGGGATGACATCGGATGGTACTGGGATAACAGTAGGCTTAACGAGTCAAGTTAAAGACATCAGCAAATTAACAGAATTGACTTTTGTGACTGCTCTTGTTGTAGGGAATACTTTACTGTCATTTATGGATGATAGTAACATTCAATATAAATGGCCAAATGATGTCCTAGTTGATAGTAAAAAAATCAGTGGAATATTGCTTGAAAAAAGATCCAATTCGAATTGGCTTATTGTAGGAATTGGAATTAATGTCAATCATGCACCACTTCCAGGAACAACGTGTATTAGCAATTACGGTGAATCTGTGTCTAACATAGATCTATTAGAGAAATTAATAATAAATTTTAATAAGCTAAGAAAGCAATGGCTGTTTGATGGGTTTTATGCTATAAGAAAAATGTGGCTCACAAGAGCATTCAAGATGAACGAGCAAATCAGTGTAAAGTTAGCTGACAAATTGTACGAAGGAATTTTTGCTGATATAGATGAAAGTGGTAAATTGGTGTTGCAGCAAAAGGATGGAAGCTTAATTTATTTTGATGCAGGTGAGTTATTTATTAACGATATATTATGAACACGTATGTGATTTTTGCTTACCTTATTAGTCTTACATTGATTACCGGAGAACTGATTCTTACCATTTCTTGCTATATTAAAAGTAAAAAAATTCTAGAAAGCCTGAAAGATAATAATGAAGAAGAAACATAAGCGATTACTTATAACTTCAGGAATTTTCTGCTTTTTAAGTTGTGCAGTTTTTTTTATTTTAACAACGCTCAAAGAAAATATCTCATTTTTCTATACAGTAAGTGAGGCAATAGTTTTACCAAATAGTCAAAAACTAATCCGTGTTGGTGGAATGGTTGTTGAAAATAGCGTGATACGCAACGAAAGTGAAGTGATTTTTCAAATGACAGATTTTAATAAGAGCGTTATGGTGAAATATCAGGGAATACTTCCACCAATGTTTTCAGAAAAAAGTGGTATTGTTGTGCAAGGTAAAATGTCTGATAACAGTACCTTTCTTGCAGATACGGTGTTTGCAAAACATGATGAGAACTATATGCCGAAAGTTTTAAAATAGATTCCTTAATCTGGCTATATTGAAATAGTATGTAGAGAGAGTAACAGCCTGCTAGCAAGCTGTGACTTTCCTAACTACTACAATATATCAGAGTGAGTTGGTGCTTCCCATTCATCTATGTCGTCATCACTAACCGTTCCTGTTTTTAATTTTTCAACTTCTTCTCTTAGATTATTAAAGTTTTTTTCCAAACTTTCATAATTCTGATTAGTACCCATAACTACCTTGTCTAAATCATATAAATCCTTACTCAATTTATTCTGAACATAGTTTGCATTAAGCCTCAATTGGTAATCCAAGCCAGAAACAAATGTGTCGTTTAAATCTTCGACTAGTTTGTCTAGAACTTTATGAACATAGCCAACCGACGCATTCTTTTCTTTATTGCTCTCAAAAGATTTAGGCTTAATTTTGACTTCTATGTCATCTATTACTCTAGAGTTATCTCCGCCTATTATGCCTATTAATTCAAAGTCTTTTCCTGTTGCCTTCATACTGTAATCACTCATATTAACTCCTATAAAAAATTATAATTTTCAAAATCAACTCAGCTACATTGAAATGATATGTGAAAAAAGTAATAGCCCAGTGGGCTATTACTTTTTCTTATTTTTGCTAATTATTAGCTATTTTCTATCCTAGTGGATTTAACTCTGGAGAAAAAAAGGTGTTGGGGTTTATTATGTCAGAATCCGTGAATGAATCTACTTCTTCTCTCAATTTATCGATTTTCTCAATTAAACCTGAATCTTCATCACCAATTTCCTTCTTTATTGTAGATAAATGCTGTGTGGTTTTGCTTACTACGTTATTGATATGTCTTATTATGGGATTGACTGATTCTACAAATGTGGAAACTTTTACCATCCCTGTCTTTCCTTCTATCTCTTTTAGTGGTGCCTCAATTAACTCCACATTAAATTTTTTATCTTCTGTTGAATTACTCATATTTATTAACTCCTTAAATAATAATATTAAAAATAATGTTATTCATTATCTTCTGTAATCTGCTAAACAGATATGGAGTAATCCTGAACAGTATAAGCATCATTACTGTTAAGGTAATACTCTTCATTTACTACAGAAGAATGTTGATAGCTAAATTGATTGGGGTTAACTATATCATCACCTTCCAGCAATTCCTTAAGTTCTTCAAGTTTTTCTTTCATTTCCTCTTGTTTCTTGTTTTGTTCATCAAACTTCTCTTTTAACGCATCAATAATAGCTTTAGACTGATCTTGATTGCCAAGATCACCAATCACAGCTGTCACTTTCTCATAAGGCAGTTTGTGAATGATGTCTTTAAGCTCTTCTGCACCTACGTTATCCAAAAGTTCTTTAAACTGCTCATTAGACATATTGCGAGCAAAAGCTTGAAGTTTTTCTGGATTATCAACTAAAGACTTAATGATAATCTGAATCTTATTAGAATCAGTTAAATCCTGAGCAATTGCTTCGAGTTTCTCATGATCAAGCTTATTAACTAAGTCTTTCAGTTGTTCTTCTTGCAGACTATTTACTAAAGCTTTCAACTGATCACCTTCTAATTCTTTGGAGAGTATTGTCAAGTGGTGCTCAGCCAAGTCTTTTGCAAGCACTGTAAATTGCTCGTCATTTAAAGTTTTAATAAGTGCTTTGAACTGATCCACTTTTAAGTGAGGTAAAATTTCTTTTACTTGCTCTGGATTTAAGTCTCTAACTAGAGCTTCAAGCTGAGCATCATTTAAAATAGGAACAATTATTTGTAACTTTTCTGGATTTAGTTCCTGAGCAAGAGTTTGTAATTGGTGATTGGTTAGATGATCCACTAAAGCTTGGAGTTGTTCATCTGTTAAGTTCTTTGCTAAGGTCTGTAGTTGGCTTGAGCTCAGTTCAGGAATTATTTTTTGCAGTTGCTCGTTACTAAGAGTATTGGTAAGAGTTTTTAGTTGATCGTCTGTTAGGCCCTGAATAAAAACTTTAGTAAACGCGTTTGATAGCAACAGTAGCACATCTCTTATATGTCTCTCACCGTAGTATAACATAATGTCTTGTAATACCTCATTGTCAGGTGAATCGATTATATTTCCTGCCTCGTCTGAAAAATAATATTTATTGTTGCCAGTATCTGAATCTTCCCATGTTACATATTTGTATTCCAATTTTTTTGATTTAATAGAACTGCTACACATAGTTTTGAAAGGCTGCACAAGCTCTCTTGTATATGATAACTTAGCCAACTCATTACCGTAATATACAAATGTATGGTTACTTTTTACATAATCTAAGTTAGAATCACTTTTATAATCTTTGGCTACCAGATTTCCTTCATTTTCTTCCTCCAGACATATGTAACTGTCTAGGTCTTGTCGACATAAAAAAAAATAGTGATATAGAGTACTCTTTATTAATAGGTAAAGAGAATGCTATATGATTTAAAAGATGAGCAATGGGAGAGAATAAAAAACAGTCTGCCAGGTAAGGAAGGAGATAGAGGAAGAAGCGCAAAAGATAACAGGAGATTCGTAGCTGCAATAATGTGGATAGGTAGAACAGGAGCAACATGGAGAGCATTGCCGGCTGAGTATGGAAAATGGTCAAGTGTACATAAACGTTTTATAAGGTGGGCAAAATCTGGTGTTTGGCAGATGATTTTCAACACATTAGCTGTTAATGGAGACACAGAGTGGCTCATGATAGACTCAACAATAATCAGGGCACATCAACATGCTGCTGGTGCAAGAAAAAAATGTGGAAACTGGTAGACAAGAACAAGAGCTGGGACGGTGCAAAGGAGGATTTTCAAGCAAATTACACGCTGCTTGTGATGCTTTGGGCAACCCACTGAGATTCTTTGTTACTGCAGGGCAAAGATCGGATTACGTAAAAGCTTTAGACCTGATAGAAGGCAAGAACATGGAGGCACTTATTGCCGATAAAGGGTATGACGCAAATTATATGATTGAGGCTGCAGAAGCTGTAAATGCTGAGCCAGTAATCCCACCGCGTTCCAACAGAAAAACACCAAGAGAATATGACAAAGAATTGTATAAAGAGAGAAACTTAATCGAAAGGATGTTCAACAAAATCAAGCACTTCCGCAGAGTTGCTACACGCTACGACAAATTGGCCATAGCTTTTCTGTCTTTTGTTCACATTGCTGGCATTTATCTTTGGTTAAAATAAATGTCGACACTGCCTAGGCAAGAACTGCTGCAAAGTTTTATAGGCAATAAGCCTAGTACTACATCGTTTTTATCATCCAGCGATACAAGCTCAACTTTTTTAATAGGCATTGTAGGATCATTACCTTCAGGCCACTTTATCCTTGTAGTCGGGGTTTTTCTAAACACCTCTTTTCCAGGTATCATCTTAAAAACATGCTTTTTTCCACTCATAGGCGTTACCAATAAATTAATTGTTAGTATTCTAACATTTATTGATTAATTTATTGTTAAGTTAGTATATATTACAATTGTAATAACCAACATTACTTGTGTAGAGAAAAGTTACGAAAAGAAATAGAGATTTTCAGGGAAATAGTATAAAATCCTCATAGATTAAAATAAGCTGCTTTGACAGGTTTTGTGGCGGCTAGAGCTGTATAGACTGGTGGAGGCAAGCGGGATCGAACCGCTGACCTTCTGCGTGCAAAACAGATGCTCTACCAGCTGAGCTATACCCCCAGGTAATTCTTGCTTAAAGCATAAATCACTCAGGCTGAAATGCAAGAAATATTTATCTATTAGGCTATTGCTAAATAGTGTACAAATTCTGCAGGGTGTACACACTTCTCTATTTTTTTGTCTCCTTAGCGTTATACGTCACACCATCCAAATAAATCTGTGAACTGAAAATTAACAAGAAGTTTTCCTTTAAAAATTTTTTAACTAAATTATCACTAACACAGTATATTATATAATTTATTTAACCACACATGAAAATTTTAGTTTGATTAAAACGGATAAAAACTATATTACTATTGAGTATAGCTGAAAAATGAAATGATCCCGTAGCTCAGCCGGTAGAGCAACTGACTTTTAATCAGTGGGTCACGCGTTCGAATCGCGTCGGGATCACTCACAAATTTTGAAAAACATGCTAAAAGAACAAGACAAAATATTCACCAACCTAAATGGTAAAGAAACTCCACTACTTGAGGGTGCAAAAAAACGTGGTAGCTGGCAAAAAACAAAGGAATTACTGGATTTAGGATCAGAAAAAATCATTGATGAAGTAAAGAAATCTGGTTTGAGAGGTCGAGGGGGTGCAGGATTTTCCACCGGCCTTAAGTGGAGCTTTATGCCCAAAAATCTCCCAAAAGCATATTTAGTAGTCAATGCAGATGAGTCAGAACCTGGTACATGTAAAGATAGAGATATATTGCGATATGAGCCACATAAGTTACTTGAGGGAATTCTCCTGGCCAGCAGAGCGATCAGCGCATCAGTTGCATATATTTATATCAGGGGTGAATTTTATAATGAATATTTAGTTCTAAAAAAGGCACTTGAGGAAGCCTATAAAGAAAACTTAATTGGAAAAAATGCCTGCAAATCAGGTTATGATCTTGATGTGTTTATCCATAGGGGTGCAGGAGCTTACATATGTGGAGAAGAAACAGCTCAACTTGAATCAATTGAAGGAAAAAAGGGCTTTCCTCGCATGAAACCTCCATTTCCTGCAGGTGTTGGACTTTTTGGCTGCCCAACTACAATAAACAACGTTGAAACTATAGCCATGGTTCCAGATATTCTGAATCGCGGAGGAGAATGGTTTGCATCTCTTGGTAAACCAAATAATACTGGTACCAAGGTCTTTTGTATTTCAGGGCACGTAAACAACCCGTGTAATGTTGAAGAAGAGCTCGGAATTCCATTACGTGAATTAATTGAAAAATACGCAGGTGGAGTGCGAGGAGGTTGGGATAATTTACTTGCTGTAATACCTGGTGGGTCTTCAGTGCCATTAATTCCAAAATCTATATGTGATACTATTGAAATGGATTTTGATTCATTAAGAACTGCACAATCAGGGCTTGGTACTGCTGCTGTAATAGTGATGAATAAATCAACTGATATAATAGCTGCAATAGAGAGGTTATCACACTTTTATATGCATGAGTCCTGTGGACAATGCACACCATGCCGTGAAGGTACTGGATGGATGTGGAGGATTATGAAGAGGATGGTGGCAGGAGATATTAAGCCTGATGAAATAGATAAGCTGCTTGACCTTACAACTCAAATAGAAGGACATACAATTTGCGCACTTGGCGATGCTGCAGCTTGGCCGATTCAAGGATTAATAAGACATTTTCGCCATGTTATCAAAGAGAGAGCGATAATTTAACTTTACTTATACTTCTTAAGCCGTTTTGCTACTTAGCAACCAGAGCTAAAAAATATTGATTCCCTTCTCTTTTAGGTGCCAATTCTACCTTTGCGATATCTTCAGTGTCTCGAATTAGCCGTTCTAATTTTTCCAGTCCAACTTCAGTGTTTATAAGCTCTCTCCCTCTAAATCTCATTGTGACTTTAATTTTATGTCCGTGGGCAAGTAAGTCTCTTGCTTGACGCAATTTTGTTCCGTAATCGTGATCACCAATATTGGGACCCAGTTTAATTTCTTTTATAGTTAATGTTTTTTGTTTCTTTTTTGCTTCACTTGCTTTCTTTTTTATATCATACTTTTGTTTGCTATAATCCAGAATTTTACATACTGGAGGGGTTGAATCAGGTGCAATTTCTACCAAGTCTAAACCAACACCCTGTGCAAGCTCCAAAGCTCGTTCTATTAGCACGATTCCGACCATTTCACCACTATGATCAACTAAGCGTACCTCCTTAGCTGTGATGAATCCATTAATTCTGTTTTTATTGTTCTTTTTAACTTGCAAACTTTAACTCCCTTAATTCAAATTAATACTTTTTAACAACAATTCAATAGCCTTCTCCAAAGAAAAAGACTCCTGTCTTTCCGATCCTAAATTTCTCACTGACACAGTTTTACTTGTAACTTCATTTTTGCCTACAATCCACAATATAAGAACCTTGTTTAGACTATGCAAACGTATCTTATAACTAATTTTTTCATTGGTCAAATCAGTCTTGACTCTCACACCTTGTTCTTTTAAGACATTGCTGATTTCTGTGGCATAACCGTCAGCCTCATTTGTAATGGTTAGAATAGCAAGTTGCGTTGGAGCAAGCCAAACTGGAAATTTTCCTGCGTAATTTTCTATCAAAATTCCAATAAAACGCTCAAAAGTCCCAAGAATTGCCCTATGTAACATGACAGGGTGATGCTTGTGCCCATCTGCCCCTATATAAAAAGCTCCCAGACGTTCTGGTAAAATGAAATCAACTTGCAATGTTCCACATTGCCAGCTTCTGCCTATTGCATCTTTCAAAACAAACTCTAGCTTTGGACCATAAAATGCACCTTCACCAGGGCTCAGTTCATAACTCAAGCCCGCTTCTTTAACGGCTTCAAGCAGCGCTTTTTCAGCTCTATCCCACACTTCATCATTACCTGCTCTAATATCTGGACGGTCTGAAAATTTCACAGAAATTTCATTAAATCCAAGCTCTGAATATACTTCTTTTAAAAGGTCACAAAACTTTATAGTTTCAGAATTCACTTGTTCTTCCATACAAAAAATGTGTGCATCGTCTTGCGTAAAACCACGCACTCGCATCAGTCCGTGCAATGAGCCTGAGCTTTCATTTCTATGGCATGTGCCAAACTCTGCCATACGTATTGGTAAATCACGGTAGCTCCTGGTGTGAGAATTAAAAATCTGCACATGACAAGGACAATTCATGGGTTTTATTGCTAACTTTTTATTCTCAGATTCGTCAACAATAAACATATTTTCACGAAACTTATCCCAATGTCCAGATCTTTCCCACAGCTCTTTACTTACTAAAATAGGAGTTTTTACCTCAAAATAGCCATTATTTATTAGCTTCTTTCTGATGTAAGACTCAAGAACATTATATAGAATATATCCTTGTTCATGCCAAAAAACCTGCCCAACAGCTTCCTCTTGGATGTGAAATAAATCCATATCCTTGGCAATTTTGCGGTGATCACGTTTCTCTGCTTCTTTGAGGCACTCAAGATAAGCGTTTAATTCATCCTTATTTCTCCATGCTGTGCCATATATTCGCTGCAACATTGGGCCCTTTGCATCACCTCGCCAGTATGCACCCGCTACTTTCATAAGTTTAAACGCTTTAACTCTACCGGTTGATGGTGAGTGCGGACCACGGCATAGGTCAACAAAATCACCTTGCCTATAAACAGTTAGGTTTTCACCCTCTGGTATGGATGAGATAATATCAACCTTATATTTTTCGCCTATACCACTAAAGAAATCAACTGACTGCTTGCGAGTCCAAACTTCTCGAACAAATCTGTGGTTACTTTTTACAATCTCTTTCATTTTCTTTTCTATTGCGGTAAGATCGTCCGTAGTGAAGGTACGATCTGTAGCAAAATCATAGTAAAAACCGTCCTGAATTGTTGGGCCGATAGTAATCTGAGTATTAGGAAATAGCTCTTTCACTGCCTGCGCCATTATATGAGCAGCATCATGCCTTATTATATCTAAACCCGCTTCGTCACTCAGTTGTATTACCTCTATCTCTGTATCAGATTCAATTTCACGTGAGAGATCATATAACTCACCATTTACTTTCAATGCAACTGCTTCCTTTAAAACATTCGGCTGTAGTATATCAAAACCAGTAATTTTACCACTGTATTCTTTTACTTTTTGTTCGGTTGAGAAAGTAATCCTAACCATAAATAAACCTATACGGACATGTAGCTTGAAGGCGGTTTGCTTCTTCCAACGGTGTCATCCCAGTGTCACGCACATAGCCATACGAACATTCATTTTCGAAGGTAAATTGCACAGCAAATGGTGTCATTCCAGTGCTTGACACTGGAATCCAGCTTTTTTGTAATTTCATTGAAAATGTTGTATAGTGTGCTTGTTCACAATCAATTTTACTGGATCCCAGTGTCAAGCACTGGGATGACACCTTTGTGTTTGAGGCAAAACAGGCCATAACATTTAACATACTGCCCTCGCAAACAAATGTTCGTACAGTTGTGTATCAGCTACTTGGATGACACCACCCCTAGTGGGCACTGCCCCTAAATCATAATGGATAACAGGGTTATAAGCTCTGAACATTAATAATAAGGTCTATTCTTTTTTAACCTGAGTGCAATTGCGTCTTCCCAAATTTCACCATTACGCAATAACTTTTCTTTATTGTACATTAGCTCCTCTCTCGTTTCAGTAGCAAATTCAAAGTTAGGACCCTCCACAATTGCATCAACTGGACATGCCTCTTGGCAAAGTCCGCAGTATATGCATTTTGTCATATCAATATCATAGCGCGTAGTGCGGCGACTACCGTCTTCTCTTTCCTCTGCTTCAATAACTATTGCTTGAGCAGGGCAGATAACTTCGCATAATTTACAAGCTATGCATCGTTCTTCACCGTTTGGATACCTACGCAACGCATGCTCACCACGAAACCTTGGACTTAAAGGGCCCTTCTCCATAGGATACCTCAAAGTAACCTTTGGCTTAAACATATATTTTAATGTAATAACAAACCCTTTAATTAACTCTACAAAAGACCAGTACCAAGCTAATTTCTTGAGCATAAAATATTTAAAACTTGTGTCAGTCATTATAAATCATATTATCAGTTTTCAAAATAAATATTTTCACCTGGGTGACTTTTTAGGTATTTTGGTTTCTTAAGTGTAATATTGCTAAGTAGTTTATATAAATAATGACAAACACAAATGAAACTATTTTCGCTTTATCGACCGTATTTGGTAAGTCAGGAGTTGCAGTAATTAGAATTTCAGGCAACTATGCGCTTAAAGCTTTAAATCATTTTCATATTAAGAAAGAAATTAAACCAAGATTTGCTACTTTAGTTGATCTATATGATGATTTCAATCAATTGATAGATAATGGAATAATCATCTATTTCCCTGCTCCAAACAGTTTCACTGGCGAGAATGTTATAGAGTTACAAGTGCATGGAAGTAAGGCAGTCATAAAAATCATCTTGGAGGAATTATCAAAAATTTTCGTTATGGCCAGGCCTGGAGAATTCTCACTTAGGGCTTTTCTAAATGGTAAATTTGACTTAACTCAAATAGAAGGAATTGCAGACTTAATTGACGCTGAGACGAAAATGCAAGCTAAACAAGCGATTAAGCAGATATCAGGAGAATTGGAGAGACTATACAGCAATTGGAGGCAAAGATTGATAACGATACAATCCAAAATCGAAGCATATATAGACTTTCCAGAGGACATTTGGGCAGAAAAAAGTGAGTTGGAAAAAATTAATAATGAAGTGCAATCTCTCGTGCGATTGATACAAGAGCATTTAAATGATAATAGACGGGGCGAAAGGTTGCGTGAGGGTTTACATATTGTAATAACTGGTGAACCAAATGTCGGTAAATCAACTCTGTTTAATTTCTTAGCCAAGCGTGATATTGCTATTGTTTCTGAATATGCAGGCACAACAAGAGATATACTTGAAGCTCATATTGACATTGGCGAATACCCAATCATTCTCTCTGATACTGCTGGAATTCGTGAGAGTTCAGATCCAATAGAATCAGAAGGTATAAGTCGAGCGAAAAAGAGGTCTTTTGAAGCTGATTTAAGAATAGAACTATTTCCTTTTGAACAGCGTCATAATATCAATTGCAACGTTGTAAATAGCGATACTATTTATGTATTGAGCAAAGCTGACGATGTTATCAATAATCACAATATAAAAATTAATGGCATAGATTTTCTACCTATTTCTATTTTAAAGGGAATAGGTACAAACAAATTGATCTCTCTCATAAAAGAGAAGGCAGAGGAAAAATTTGGGCATGATAGAGACACTCCTGTAATCACTCGGCAAAGACATAGGAATCACATGAAGAAAGCACTGGAACATTTACAACGTTTTAATATCGATAATCCAATTGAGTTGATATCTGAAGATTTGAGGCTTGCTGCATTTGAACTTGGTGCGGTGATTGGAATTATTGATGTTGAGGAAATATTGGACAGTATATTTAGCAACTTTTGCGTGGGCAAGTAAAGCTTTTATAGATTGCTTAAAATCAAATGTTGTGATAGAAAAGAAATGGACGGATGGCCGAGCGGTTTAAGGCACCAGTCTTGAAAACTGACGTACGTGATGAGCGTACCATGGGTTCGAATCCCATTCCGTCCGCACAGCATCTCGCTATGCTAGCTGATTTTTAGAGCTTATTTGGACTATGTGGTTCATAACGCTGGAAATCTTGTCTAATCTAGCCACATCTTTTAAAAATACATCCCTTTGTAAATTGACCTTGTTAGCAAAGAAAGCTAATATCTATAAATAGATCACCATCTGAATATGAAAACCGATATAGTAATAATAGGTGCAGGACCTGTTGGAATATTCACTGCTTTTCAAGCGGGAATGCTTGATATGAGATGTCATATAATAGATGTTTTGGATCAAGCAGGAGGACAATGCACAGCTCTTTACCCAGAAAAGCCAATATACGATATACCTGGTTATCCTGTAATTACTGCCCAAAAATTAATTGAGCAGCTAATAGAGCAAGCTTCGCCATTTAAGCCTATTTACCATTTAAGTCAAAAAGTAGAAAAGATTTCAAATAACGAAGGTGAAAACTTTACTATCATAACGAGCATAGGTACAGAGGTAAAATGTAAGGCTGTTATTGTTGCTGCAGGTAATGGAATGTTTGAACCTAACCGTCCACCCTTAAGTGGTATATTAGAATATGAAAATAAATCTGTATTTTACAGTGTAAATAAAATTTCTGATTTTCAGGATAAAACTGTAGTTATTGCAGGGGGGGGTGATTCTGCAGCTGATTGGACTGTAGAACTTTCTAAAGTTGTGAAGAAAATTTATGTGATACATAGAAGAAAGGAATTTCGCTGCACTCCTGAAACTAGAAATAAATTAGAATCACTTGAAATTGATGGAAAAATAGAACTGGTAGTGCCATATCAATTACACGAACTAGCAGGAGGTAATGGGCAATTGAGCACAGTGATAGTAAAAAACATTGCCTCTAAGGAAGAAAAAGAAATATCCGCTGATTTTTTGCTGCCATTTTTTGGATTGTCAATGAATCTTGGTCCAATAAACAATTGGGGTATACAGTTAGAACATAGCCGCATAGTTGTCGACCCAGCTACACTTAAAACCAGTAGAGATAGGATATATGCAATCGGAGATATAGCTATTTATTCAGGCAAACTAAAATTAATACTAAATGGTTTTGCTGAGAGCGCCATGGCTTGTTATGACATATACAAAGTAATCCACAACTCTCCAGTCAATTTTCAATATTCAACTTCAAAGGGAATTCACGGGAAAGAAAAACTTCCTTGACAAACCTCGCCAGCTCCCTTATCATGAAACTGAAGCTATTGTATTTGCTTTCGCCAATCTGCAGATTAAAAGGTAAGGATTACTTAATGTATCGGCGTCTTATGTTCAATTTTTTGCAGTATATAGATACTGTATGTCTTTACAAAACTTCATCTACATCTAGATTTTTATCTAAATAAGCTGAACGCGCTTACAAAGCGTTACAAGACATCAAAAAATGCCAATACTCGACAGAGATAGTAAAAGACTAGCTAACTCGGGGATTCTTTGTCTTTTTTTCTGCTTAGTAAATTTCTTAAACGTTTGCAGCGTAAGTTAGTTGCAATTAAAAGCAGCTTAATCTCGCTTGTCAAGCGTTTAAAACATAAAAAACGCCAATATTTTAAAGCGGATAATAACCCCAGGGCTTCTTTTGCCTTTTTTTTCATTTGGTAAATTTCTTAAATATTTGTGGCTAAACGACAACCGTCATCCCGCTGCTTGTTAGCGGGATCTAGAGATACCGCGAATGAATCGCGGTATGACGTAGGACTGCTGTCATTCCAGTGCTCCTTTTTTTGTCATCCGAGTAGCTGACACTGGGATCCAGGAAACTTAACTTTACACCAGGTGAATGTACAATAAGAACTGGATTCCAGACTGGAATGACACCGAAGGGGCTACTGGGATGACAAAAGGGGGCACTGGGATGACAGGAGAAAGAGGCACTGGGATGACAGGAGAAAGAGGCACTGGAATGACAAAGAGGGTACTTGGATGACAGGAGGTAATGCAGGAAGTCTAATAGTGCAGCAACACGGAACCCCAGGTCAGGCCTGCACCTATTGAAATCAGCAGTACCAGATTTCCTGATTTTATTTTTGATTCTTGTATTGCATAGTCTAAGGCCAGTGGAATTGATGCCGCTGAGGTGTTTGCATGCTTATCAACGGTATCAATCACTTTCTCTATAGGAAAATCTAATTTCTTTACTACTGCTTCAATAATACGAATGTTTGCTTGATGGGGAATTAACCAGTCAATATCAGTGATTTTCAAATTATTGCATTTCAGAGTTTCCTCTACTGAGGCTGTTAACTTATCCACTGCATGTTTAAACACTTCTCTTCCATTCATGCATATTTTTCCAGAATCACCAGTTGAGGATATCCCTCCGTTCGTACATAGTATGTCCACATTGCCATCAGAATATAGGCTAGTTGAAATTATACCTTTTGTAACCCCCTTCTCTGCCACCCAAGTATCAGCATCATTTGTTGGAATGACGTTAAAATGACATGCTGATTTCATTATTACTGCACCAGCACCATCACCAAAGAGTACACAAGTTGACCTATTTTCCCAATCAACAATCCTAGACATTATTTCAGCACCTATAACCAATGCATATTTAATTCTATTGTTAGATTTTATGAGCGAATCAGCAACTGTAACTGCATATATAAAACCAGAGCATGCTGCTTGTACATCAAAAGCAAATGCGTTTTTACATTTTAACTTACTTTGTACAATCGTTGCACAGCTAGGAAAAGTTTTATCAGGAGTTGTTGTAGCAACTATAATCAAGTCAATTTCATCTACTGAAATTTTAGCTTTTTCTATAGCACTTTTTGCTGCATTTACAGCTAGATCTGACGTTAGTTCTCCTTCATCTGCTATATGCCTTTGAACTATTCCTGTTCTCTGCCTTATCCATTCATCGCTCGTCTCAACTATCGATGCAATTTCGTTGTTACTCAACATTTTTCTTGGTAGGTAAGATCCAGTGCTTAATATGAAACTTTTATTCAATATGACTTACCCCGTTAATTATCTTTTGATTTAAATTTTCACTAATTGCATTTACTGCAAATTTTATGGCATGGGCAAAAGAAATAGCATCAGAATTTCCATGACTTTTAATGATGATACCATTCAGCCCTAAAAACATAGCTCCACTTCTAATTTTGGGATTAAAACGCGTTAAAGCTTTATTTAGTTTGGATTTTAACAATATACCAACAAGCATTTTCGCTATCCACGAATTGAATACTTCCTGCTTTATTAGATTGATAAAGGTACTAGCGGTTGCCTCAGCCGTTTTGAGCATTACATTGCCAACAAAACCATCAGCAACAATCACATCTATATTACCCTCTAAAAATTCACTTGCCTCTATATACCCTTTGAAATTAATGCCTGGAGCGTTTTTAAGCAACTCAAAAGCGCCGCGCACTGAGTCATTACCTTTAACTTCTTCTGTGCCGATATTTAGCAAAGCAACTTCAGGATTGTCAATTTTTAATGCTATTTTTGCAAATATACTACCCATTAACGCAAATTGAAATAATGAGTCGGCATTACAATCAACATTTGCACCAAGGTCAAGCAAAGCGAAGCTTTTTGTCTTAGTTGGACAGATAGAGGCAATAGCAGGACGATAAATGTTTGGTAATGTTCCTAAAATAAATCTGGAAATTGCCATCAATGCTCCGGTGTTGCCTGAAGACACCACTCCGAAAGCTTTACCTTTTTTTACTGCCTCAATGGCAGCTTTCATACTTGAGTCTTTACGATGTCTCAGCGCAAAAGATGGCTTATCATTTGCAAGGACATTGTCAGAACAATGAGTAAACTCAGAATTGTTACTTACTTTTTTATATTTCAAAAGCAAAGGAGATACTTCTTCCTTATCTCCATAAATATGAAAAAAAACTTTAATGCCTGGGTCAACAAGGTTGTCTAAAAAAAAACCAGCACCATGAATTACGGAAAGAGGCGCAAAATCGCCCCCCATAGCGTCAAGTGCAATAACTATATTATTATTGACCGTAGATAACATATCATAATAGTCACTCTGCCTGTTGCTTGATGAAAACCCGTTTTCCTTTGTAACTGCCATCAACTGCTACGTTATGAGGCAACATGAATTCCCCAGTTGTTGAACACACCACAATATTCTTAGGCTCAATAGCATGATGAGAACGATGCATATTACGCCTTGACTTTGACTTTTTTCTTTTTGGAACTGCCAAAATTTCCTCCATTCTACTACAAAATACAATACATTAGTAACATGTTTTTTACAGGAAGTAAACAGGGATAGTAAAATAAGTAAGGTTTGCTTATGTAATTGAGTTCTATAGCTAAAGTGGCTCTACAATTTGAAAAACCGTCATTCCGCTACTCGTTAGCGGAATCTATACCGCGAATGAATTGCGGTATGACGTAGGGAAACCTTTCTTGGGTTAAGCTTTAAATTAAAACATCAAGTATATTGAACTTAAAACATATCTCAGCTATACTTTGCGATAAAGTTAATAAAAATTTTAATAAAATCAGTAACTCTAGCTAAAATGAATACAAAGTGAGCTTTTTTGATATAAATAGTGTTAGAATAATTGGTAGGTACTTTATCAATTTTTTGTTAAGGCTTGGTAGTGCATTCATATTTTTTATTCAATCTCTATACCACTGCCTTGTGCCACCATATTATTTTAGCAACATAGCAAGACAAATTATAGAGATAGGCTTTTTCTCTCTGCCAATTGTTGGGCTCACTGGAGTTTTTATAGGAGCGGCAATAGTTTTACAAAGTAGCTTGAGTGACCCATTAATTAACCAAGAACAGATAATACCCAAACTTGTTACGATCACTATCATTAAAGAGTTAGGACCAGTTTTGATCAGCTTAATAATGGTAGGAAAGGTTGGATCATCAGTTGCAGCAGAAATTGGTACAATGCGCATCACCGAGCAAATAGATGCACTTACAACCTTGAACATCAACCCTTTTAAATATTTAATTGCACCAAGGATTTTAGCGCCAATCATAGTATTTCCCATACTTACAGTATGTGCAGATTTAATAGGAATATTTGGAGGATGTATCACTGCAGTCTTCGAATTTAACCACAATTTAAATATATACATTAAACACACAGCTCAGTTCTTTAATACGTATGATTTTATAACTGGGCTAATAAAAGCAACTGTATTTGGCGCCATAATTTCTGTCTCAAGCTGCTATTACGGTTACCATTGCAAAGAAGGTGCACGAGGAGTAGGTGTTGCTACAACATCAACTGTTGTTTTATCGTCCATACTGATCATTTTAGCAAACTACATGATTACTTTGATACATGCGTAACCCCATAATATCAATATCGAACTTAAGCTTATCTTTTGATGACAGGACAGTACTAAAAGATCTAAATTTTGATATATTAAAAGGGGAATCATTAGTCATACTTGGTGGCTCAGGAAGCGGCAAATCTGTATTAACAAAAACAATTATCGGCTTGCTTGCTCCAGACTCAGGGTCTGTTAAAATAAATAGTAAAAGCAAAAATAAATTTGGGGTTTTATTTCAAAATTCCGCTTTATTTGACTACGTTACAGTGTGGGAAAATATATCTTTTAATTATAAAAAGCGCTTTAATATCAGCAAAAAAGAGGCAAAACAGCTAGCAATCGAGAAGTTAAATGATGTTGGACTGGAGGAAAGCATAGCAGATATGTTTCCAATAGAGCTATCAGGTGGAATGAAAAAAAGAGTGGCACTTGCAAGGGCGATTGCACACAATCCAGAAATCATTATTTTGGATGAACCAACTTCAGGATTGGACCCAATTATGTCAGATATAGTAAACGAGATAATAATAAAATTATCTAAAGACTTTAACCCTACAATTATCACGATTACACATGATATTCATAGCGCATTTAAAATAGCTGATAAAATAGCAGTATTATATGAAGGGGAGATCATTTCCCATGGAACTGTTCAGGAAATACAAAATACTAATAACGAATATATAAAAAAATTCATTCATTATATATAGCTAAAGATATATACACTATTGCTAACAGTCATATTTTTAAGTTTTAACTTTGTAAAAGGTAGTGGACATTGGAATTCAGATTTTTTTCAAACTGGATCCTATAGCTAACACGTCATACCGCGATTCATTCGCGGTATCTCGGCATAGATTCCGCTAACTATTAGCGGAATGACGAATTTGTCGTTTTTCAAATTGTCGTAAGTCAGTTTAGCTATATATAGGATGACAGAAATTGTTTGTATTAGCTATATTCAAAAGCTCTATTGATATTTTGCAATATTTGTGATAAAATAATAGCTTAAGGTTGAGAGTAAAAATTTATGAGTGAAGCTCAAGGTCCAAATATTGCAGAATGGCAAGCGCAGCAGCAACACCAAGAGGCTGCTGGTGAGAAAAGTGGTTTTGGTCTTGGTCATAGTGACTCTGTTTCAACAGTTGTCGATGGAATGAAATGGTTGTTCAACTTTCATGAAGGAGCAATTGCTGCTTATAGTAACGTGTTTGAAGGTTTGGTGAGTGGCAGTAGTTTAGTAACATTGTTTGGAAAGTCAGGTAATATGTTTGGCATAAAATTTCTTGAAGGCCTTGCAGAATATTTTTCAGGTGGAGGTGGGGAAGATATGCCATCAGAAGGAATGGATATGGCTCATGGTGATGATGGACATCACTCAGATGATTACCCTCATGCCAATAACGAAATAGCTCATAATGCTGATGGTTTGCAAGACATGCATGATGCAGGTGATCACCATGGTCAATCTTTTTCACCTGGTCCTTCACCATCTGTTGGCGATGACCACGGGCATGAACTTGGTTAAACGCTTAAAAACTGCTGAATAGTATGCGAGAAGGCCCAATAAGAAAAGTTGCTGTTGTTATAATTAACATGAGTTTGTCTTAGTGAAAAAGGTTTCAGTTTTAGGGTCAACAGGAAGTGTTGGAAAAAAGACTGTAGATTTGCTCTCAAAGAGAAGAGAAGGATACCAAGTGGAAGCACTAAGTGCCCATTCGAACTTTGCTCTACTGGCACACCAAGCAAAACTGCTGAATGCAAAATACGTTGCTATCTCCGATGAAAGGTTTTACAAAGATTTAAAAGAAAATCTACTTGGTACAGATGTAAAAATAGCAATTGGTGCTACAAATATTGCTACCATACCTGTTGATCTCTCAGTTGTTGCAATAGTTGGCATTGCAGGCCTTGAGCCAGTTATGGAGGTTATAGAAAGCGGTACCAAAGTCATTGCATTGGCAAACAAAGAAAGCATTGTTTGTGGTGGAAAGTTATTACTCAAAAAAGCTAAAGAAAAAAATGTACAAATAATCCCTATTGACTCTGAGCACAATGCAATTTTTCAAATTTTGCAAAATGACGACAAATGCGTAGAAAAGATCATACTTACTGCTTCTGGTGGACCATTCTTAAATTATAGCCTTGAGCAATTAAAAAATGTTATGGTAGATAAGGCGCTTAGTCACCCCACTTGGAATATGGGAAAGAAAATCTCGGTTGATAGCGCAACAATGATGAATAAGGCACTAGAGATAATAGAAGCACATAACTTGTTTAATATCAGCCCGGATAAAATTGAAGCAGTAGTGCATCCTGAGTCAATAGTACATGGAATTGTAACTTATAAGGATGGGTTCAACTTTGCTGTGCTTGCAGAAACTGACATGGCAATTCCTATTTCATATGCTCTATCTTGGCCGGAAAGATCAGCTTTAAATTGTAGACTAGATTTAACAGAGCAAGGAAAATTGACCTTTCAAGAGCCAGACCATAAGCGTTTTCCTGCGCTAAAGCTTAGCATGGCAGTGTTAAACTCTTCTGCTCCACAAACAAACAGTATTGTGCTCAATGCTGCAAATGAAATAGCTGTTAATGAATTTTTGAAGTCACGAATCGGCTTTTTAAAAATAGTAGAGGTAGTGGAATCAACAATGGAAAGTTTTGGTAGTTATACTGATATTAATTCACTATCTGATATAATAAATATTGATTATGAAAGTCGTATTATTGCTAATAAAGTTGTTGAAAGTAAAGTTGTTGCGTATAGCTAGAGTAATGTAACCAGACTGTATTCTGTGATTTTTTTTAGCAAAGCACGATGCACAATCGTCATTCCGCTACTAGTTAGCGGAATCTATGCCGAGATACCGCGGCGGTATGACGGTTCGCGGTGGTATGACGGTTAAGTAATTCGTCATCCCGCTACGTGTTAGCGGCTAAGAGATACCGCGGCGGCATAGCTATCTTCAAAAATATGGTTGAATAATTGTTAATAATAGTGTATAATTATTAATATTTTTAAGCACTTTGGCTATGGCTTTATCTAAGTTTCTCGACCCTAAGCTGGATTTAACCTTTAAAAGAATCTTTGGCACTGAAAAAAATAAGAATATTCTCATACATTTTTTGAATGATATTTTAGGGTTTACCGAGATAAATACTATACAAGAAGTGGAATTCCTCAGTACTATAATGGATCCTGAAATTGCATCTGATAAACAAAGTATAGTTGATGTTCTTTGCAGGGATTCTAGTGGGGCCAGGTATGTGATTGAAATGCAGCTTACTCGCGATAAAGGCTTCGAAAAACGAGCTCAATTATATGCTGCTAAGGCTTACTCAAGGCAAGCTGATAAATCTGGTAAGTACATTGATTTAAAGAAGGTTTTCTTTATTGCTATCTCTAATTGTAATTTATTTCCTGATAAGCTTGATTATATATCCAGCCACACTATAAGAGATGAGAAAACCAATGAGCATGACTTAAAAGATTTTCAATTTGTATTTATTGAACTACCTAAATTTCCTAAGAATAAGGAAGAACAGCTAGAAAGCATAGTGGATCGTTGGTTATTTTTCTTCAAATATGCAGATGAAACTACGGAAGAAGACTTAAGGAAAATAGCAGAAAAAGCACCAATAATAAAGTTAGCCTACGATGAATTAGACAGGTTTAGCTGGAATGAAAAAGATTTAGTAGCTTATGAAGAAAGAATAATGGATCTACGCAAAGAAGAAGCCATTCTTGAATACAGACTTGACCTTGCTACTGAAAAAGGCATCCAAATTGGCGAAGAAAGAGGCATCAAAATTGGTAAAGAGGAAGGGAAAATTGAAGTCGCAAAAGCAATGCTGGCTAATAATGTTGATGTCAACACTATTGTCAAGTTTACTGGCCTTTCTATTAGTGAGATTGAAGAATTAAGTGTGAACGGTACAGAGTAATTTCAAAGTGCATTTGCAGTTGGAACGGATACATTTAATGAGAGTCCCATTTCACGGTGTTCAAATCTACTCCTTCTTGTACCATCTCCCAAAGTGGGCTCATTTCTCTCAGTCGGCCAACATTTTTAGCAACAAGATCTGCTGCATACAAAACTTCTTCTTTAGTTGTAAATCGGCCTAGGCCAAATCTAATTGATGAATGCTCAAGGTCATGGCCATTATTTAGCGACCGTACGACATAGGAAGGCTCAAGAGACGCAGACGTGCACGCAGAACCAGAACTTACTGCTAAATCCTTGATTGCCATGATGAGAGACTCACCCTCAACATAAGGAAAGCTCAAGTTTAGGTTGCCAGGAATTCTATTTTCATAATCACCATTTAAAACGATATCAGGAAACGCTTCTTTTATCTTGTTATACAAAATATCCCTTAATTCTTCCACTCTAGTTGTTTCTTTTTTCATTTCTTCTCTAGCAATACGTGCCGCTTCACCAAAACCAACTGCAAGAGGTGTTGGAACTGTTCCAGAACGCATGCCTCTTTCCTGTCCACCACCACTAATTAGTGGTATCAGCCTAACACGAGGATTCTTTCTACGTACATATAATGCGCCTATTCCCATAGGTCCATAAATTTTGTGGCTAGAGAGACTCATAAGATCAATGCACATCTCATTAACATCAATTGGAACTTTTCCAAAGCTTTGAGCTGCATCTGTGTGGAAAAATATATTATGCTTTCTACATATTACACCAATTTCTTTGACAGGCTGAATTACTCCGATTTCATTATTTACCATCATCACTGAAACCAGGATTGTTTGATCAGTAATTGCTTCCTCAAGCTTTGATAAATCTATAATTCCGTTTTGCTTAACAGGCAAATATGTAACTTTAAAGCCTTCATTTTCCAGATGCCGACAAGAATCCAGAACACACTTATGCTCCGTGCAGACAGTGATTATATGATTTCCTTTATTTTTATAAAAGTGAGCAACGCCCTTGATTGCTGTATTATTTGACTCAGTTGCACCTGAGGTAAAGATAATTTCTTTGCTATCTGCGTTCACCAGATCAGCGATGTGTTTCCTTGCTTTTTCCACTGCTTCTTCAGCAGTCCAACCAAATGAATGGCTGCGAGAGTGTGCATTGCTGAACTCACCAAAGTAAGGTATCATCACCTCTAAAACACGGGGATCTACTTTAGTAGTAGATTGATAATCAAGAAATATTGGTAATTTTATTTTAGCATCGTGTATTTTTTTACTTTCAACATTCATAAAGCTACCACGGAGACAAAATTTACAATTATTTTATAGCATTAAAACTTAATTTTTTCAAGATATAATCTTGTATCAAGTACAAAAGTGTCATCCAAGTAGCTGACACATAACTGTACGAACATTTATTTGCGAAAGCAGTGTGTTAAATGTTATAGCCAGTTTTGCCTCAAACACAAAGGCAGTGCCCAGACACTGGGATGACACCCTATTGGTGGCAATTGCTTCCAAATCATAATGTTTGTACAGCTGTGCGCCGTGCGCTGGAATCCGTTTTAGCCCTTATCTATATCTCAGTTCCACCAACAGTTATTGCGTCGACTTTGAGTGTCGGCTGACCAACTCCAACGGGCACATTTTGTCCATCTTTCGAGCATGTGCCAACACCAGGATCTAACTTTAAGTCATTACCAACCATAGATACTTTTTTCAACACTGTTGGACCGTCACCAATTAGTGTTGCTCCTTTTACTGGCTGTGTAATTTTGCCATTTTCTATTAGGTAAGCTTCCGAAGATGAAAAAACAAATTTTCCTGACGTTATATCAACCTGCCCACCACCGAAATTTACTGCATATAGACCTTTCTTTACGCTAGATATTATTTCCTTCGGTGTATACTTTCCGGGCAACATATAGGTGTTTGTCATGCGCGGCATAATAACTTCTTTATAACTTTCTCTTCTACCATTACCAGTTGGGCTTACACCCATGAGTTTAGCGTTCATATGATCCTGCATGTATCCTTTTAGGATCCCATCCTCTATCAATATACTATAACTGGGTGGAGTGCCTTCATCGTCTACGCTGATAGAGCCGCGCAAATTGGGCAGAGTTCCGTCATCAACTACTGTGATGTCACTAGCTGCTACTTGTTTACCCACAGAATTTGAAAATGCTGAGACTTTTTTGCGATTGAAGTCGCCCTCAAGTCCATGACCCACGGCTTCGTGTAACAATATTCCTGGCCAGCCTGGACCTAAAACGACTGTCATTTCTCCGGCTGGAGTTGGAATTGCTTCAAGATTTACCAGTGCTTGTTCTAACGCTTGGTTTGCAACTTCTTTCCACTTTTTCTCAGAAATAAACTTACTATAAGAGTCCCTTCCACCATGCCCTGCAGAACCTCTTTCGGTACGGCCATCTTTTTCTACAATGACTAGCACATTAAAACGTACCAGAGGCCTGATATCGCTTAATCTGTGATCACCCTTTATTATTTGTACAACTTGCCATTCTCCACTTAGAGTTATTTTTACTTGCTTCACGCAGTTATTTTTGGACCTTACATACTCATTAACCTCATTGAGTAGCTTAATCTTTGAATTCAGATCCATTTCATTTATAGGGTTAATCCTCGAATATAGGCTTTTTGTCTCTTCGTTTAAATTTATTGAATTTGTCTTGTTTAAAGACACTGAGCTTTTTACCATAGAAGCAGCATTACTAATTTCTTTTTCGCTGATCTCAGAAGAACAAACGAAAGATGTACTATCTTCACAAAAAGACCTTAAACCAAATCCCCTTCTAGTATTCAAGTCCATGTGTTTTAATATGTTATCCTCAAAAACCAGGGACTCCGACTGGCAAAATTCTAGAAACAGCTCACCACCATCGCTATTGCTCAAAGCGTTGTTGACTATTTTATATACGTTATTAATATTAACATTGTTTTGAGCAAAAAATATTTGATCTAGATTTGGCATTACCTTTGAACTAAAAATTGTTTAAGTATATTATTTAACTTTAACATAGTAAACTATAAAAAGCCCGGGTGGCGGAATTGGTAGACGCGCTAGCTTCAGGTGCTAGTAACTTTTTAAGTTGTGGAAGTTCAAGTCTTCTCTCGGGCACTCTTAGCTTCCATATTGCTTATTGAATTAATTAATGTTATAATATAACATATTAGGTAATATTTATGCTATGTATGGTGAAAAAGATAAGTTAGCCTACAGAAAGAAGGTACGAACTTACTCGAAACGCTTAGTTACTACACTATCTACTATCTCTTTCATTGGATACATAGCGGCATTGGTCTTGAATATTCCTGTCTTAAGTCTGTATTTTAGTATTGCCGGCACTATATTCAGTGCACTTTCGTTTGCTTTAAATATATGGTCACTAAATGATCATTCCCGACAACAGAATCTTAATAAGAAATCTGGCATAAAAAACACTCCAGGACAAAAAAAGTTAACAAAGATCTATCTTGATATAGCATCCAGTGCTTCATTTCTAATAGGAGGTATTGCATCTATGTCGCTTTTTGAGTCTTCTGTTATTTATTTTGTTTCTACGCCTTTTTTTATTCTAGGCTGTGTTATTATGGCAGCTAATATCGTTCAAACTATGATTAGTGAACCACAGACAAAAAACGTCCTTGAGAATCTCTCTTCAAATACTGCAAGAGTACAAGCTTAAGTATTAACTTATTTAACTTATACAGGAATATTAGCTATATAATTCCACTGAAGGAAGCCATTCAAAAGAGTTCGATGTAATTAGCGTCAAAAAAGTGTAAGCAGAAATTGTGGGCTTATTGGGGTAGGAGCGCTTAGTACTCCTACTTCCACATCAATTACTTGAATAATTGCTCAAGCTATCAAAATAAAAGTTTTTATTCAGTAATTTGTGTATAAAGGGTACTATTTTACTAGTAGTGAAATAAATCAGAATGAAGTCTATTTTATTAACGAGGCCTTTATTGGATTCGTTCAATACAAGAAATATATTGAGAAAGTATGGATACAAAGTTTTTATAGAACCAGTATTCGCAATAAAGTACTTAAATCCTGATATATCTGCGCACGAATTTGACGTTGTAATATCCACAAGTAAAAACAGTGTAAAGGCTTTTAGTCAAATATGCAAAGTGGATGACTTTCCGATTATTACAGTTGGTAATTCAACCATGCAGGCTGCAAAAAATTTGGGATTTTCTGATATAATCTCAGCAGACAGCAACGTTGATGGTCTGATATCATTCATAAAAGCTCATTATTCAAACGCAATAAAGTTCTTATATATAAGGGGACAAGAAGTATCATGTGACCTAAAAAAGAGATTATCTGAAGAAGATTTCAACGTAAGAGAAGTCGTACTCTATAAAACAATTATAAAAAGGAATCTAACTAATAGGTGTAAAAATTTACTATTGGATGGTAAAATTGATAGTGTTGCTTTTTTTTCCTCACAGACAGCAAGGATATTTTGTTCATTAGTTCTAAAAAGTGGGCTATCTCATGTGATGAATAATGCAGTTGCATATACCATGAGTAAAAACATTGCTGATAGTTTAAAGTTAATCAAATGGAAAAAAATTATAACATCGAGGTTGCCTACTGGGGAGAGTTTAATTGATATAATTAATAAGGATTGTTGATGCTAAAGATTGCAACTTGGAATGTAAACTCCATACGTAAAAGAGTTAACCAACTTTGTAGTTTTATAGTTGATAGTCAGATAGATATAATTTTGCTGCAAGAGATAAAATGTACGGAAGAGCAATTTCCTTATGCAGAGATAGAGAAGCTGGGATATGAATGTGCTGTCTATGGACAAGTTGCAAGAAATGGCGTTTGTGTTTTATCTAAATATCCGATACTGGAGAAGTTTAAGATTGATATCGTAGAAGGTTATCAAGAAGCGCGTTATATAGAGTGCATAATAAAGCACAATAATCAGAAAGTAAGGGTGGGAAGTGTATACGTTCCAAACGGTCAAAGCCCGGACTCTCAAGCATTTGAATATAAACTCAAGTTTTTTGATAATCTATATGAAAGGATGAGCACTTTGTTAAAGAACGAAGAGTTAACTATTATAGCTGGCGATTATAATGTTGCACCGGATGAAATTGATGTCTTTGATTCAAACTTATTGAATGGCCAAGTGTGCTTTCATATAAGAGAACGTGAGAAGTTAAGAGCGATCTTGAATCTTGGGTTTAAAGATGCGTTTAGAATATCTCACCCAAATTTGCAACAATTCACTTGGTGGCATTATCAAGGCAATTCACTCAGAAATAATCAAGGAATGCGAATAGATTATATGCTGTTATCACCACAAGCTGTAGATAAATTGGAAACATGCTACATAGATGATAGATTGCGTAAGCTAGAAAATCCGTCTGATCATACTCCTGTTGTATGTGCTATAGAATAATAGTAGACCTCTTACACAACTCACTTTTGGCAAACCTAGGTCTTACTTGGTTGCTGCTCTATGGTCTCTTCCCTTCGTTTGTTTTCCTTTCCTGCCCAAGATCGATCTTGCTGCTCACTCTTTTCGTTTCCCCTGTTGTTTTCCTGGGAAATTTGCTCAGGAACAGGTTGTTGTTCACTCTTTTCTTTTCCTACCGAAGTAACTTGCTCAGGAACAGGGGTGCCTTTCTCAACTCCTGTAACTGGGGTTTTTAAAATATCATCAATGCCCTCGAGAATTTTTCCATTCAGTTTTGCTCTCTTTTCTGTATCATCTTTATCTTGTGAGCTAGGGTCATACAAAGTACCTTTTTTGTTATTTGAAAAAAGACTTTTGATTGTACTTACTTCAGTCCATACAAGGAGACCACCACTAATTGCTAGTGCAATTGGGCCAGTGCCAAATATTAATGCTGAAAAAGCAAAAAGAGTAATAGGAAGTAAAGATTTACTTAAGAACGTTTTTACCATCTCTTCATCACTGAGCGGTGGTTCATCCTCTTCTTTCTTGTCTTTACCTAAGAATGGTATTTTTTCTTTCATCCCATCCATAAAGGAGCCAGAAATATTTTTCGGGTCTATTTTGATCCCTCCAATTAGCAGCAGCAGCATTTCCAATACAAACTTTATGGATGAATCTTTAGCTTCTGTACCGCGTATATCAGCTACACAGTCATCTACTACTTCTTTTATTTTACCATTCTTGAGATTCTCCTCATTAGCTAATTTTTTCTCTCTAATTTTCTCAAATACGGAAAGTAAAAACTGAGAAAAATTCTCTTCACTGAGTGGTTCTACATCTTCTAGCTTGACATTATTGAATATAATTTGATTCTGACTTAGCATGAAAGCGAGTACTGCCTCGTCATCTTCCTTTAATTCTTTAGGTTGTACTTTGTTTTTTAGCAATTGTATAAAGGCATCATGGATTACCTGATGTTCCTCTTTTTCAAAAATTTTCTCATCTTCGTTAGTTACCTGAGTAGGTAACTTTGGAGGTTTTGAACTTTTTACTTGTGGGCCTGTCATGGCTGACCTATTTGCATTTGCTATGTTTTATTCTAACATATTTTTCGTATTAGTTCAAATGATTTATACTCTTAGAATCCACGATGTTTAAGTCATAATTAAGAGCCCAGTTGTCGCCAATTTTTATTTCTACTTCAAGTGGTATAGAAATTTCTATTGCATTTTCCATTATATCTTTTATAAGTTTTGCTGTTTCTTGCACCTTTTCGTCTTCTACTTCAACCAGTAGTTCATCGTGAACCTGGAGGATTATTTTACCTACTTTCAATTGGTCAAAAAGCTGAATTGTCGCACGTTTTATTATATCAGCAGCGGTTCCTTGCAGTGGTGCGTTTATTGCTGCCCTTTCTGCAAATTGTCTTATATAAGGAATTGTATTGTTTATGTCTCTTACAAAGCATCTCCTGCCAAACAAAGTTTCTACATAACCATGCAATCTTGCGATAGACACTGCTTTTTCCATATAGGCCTTTATTTCTGGGTAACAGGAAAAATAGTAATTAATGTATTCAGCAGCTTCCGCAATGGTAATTCCAAGCCGCTTTGCAAGACCAAATGGGCTAATGCCATATATAATTCCAAAATTGATGGATTTTGCTTTGCGTCTTAATTGCTCATCTATTTCTTGCACTCCAAAAACTTGCCTAGCGGTGATCTCATGAATATCTTGTCCGTTTGCAAAAGCTTCTTTAAATGCTGCAACGTTTGCAACGTGTGCCAGGAGTCTTAACTCTATTTGTGAATAGTCAGCAGAAATTATCTTATGCCCTTTTGGCGCAATAAATGCTTGTCTGATAAGATTTCCCTCTTCGCTTCTGATAGGAATATTCTGTAAATTAGGATTGCTGGAGCTCAGCCTTCCAGTTGCAGTTGCAGTCGTTGAAAAGCTTGTGTGTATTCTACCATCAAGTGGATCAACTTGCTTTATTAATGCATCAGTGTAGGTGCCTTTTAATTTACTTAAATGTCGCCAATTTAAGATTTTACTTGCGATTTCTACCCCTTCTTCTTCGAGTGCCTCTAGAACTTCATAATTGGTGCTATACGATCCAGATTTTTTTGACTTTTTCTTTTTATTAAGCCCCATTTTGTTAAACAAAACATCACTTAATTGTTTTGGCGAAGCAATATTAAATCTTTCTCCTGCCAAATTATATATCTCATCTTCAAGCACGGCAATTACCTGCTGAAATTTATCGGACAGCTCCTGTAATTTTTGTATGTTCAGTAATATCCCATTTTTCTCCATATCAAATATTACTTTCATAAGTGGCTTATCGAAGCGCTCGTAAATTGTGAACAATTTTTCCTGAAATAACCTTTGCTTTAGCTTTTCATGAATTGCTATTAAAGTTTTTGCCGAGAAAATTTCTGCATTTTCACTCAAATTATGCGCAACTATGTTTGGAATACTGTGATCGTGTTTTCCTGTATCCAAGCTATACGACATTATCATCAAATCATCAACTGAATCTAGCATCTTCTCTACTGTAGGGAAGATTTTCCTGATTTCTTTAATGTTATGTATTATTTTAAGCGCCCCATTTGAGAGTAAAGTTGAGTTAATTATAATGAGTGCATCTTGTATGCTGTCTTGCTCTATATAAAAAATATTACTTTCGCTATAAGATAAGGAAATTTTATTTAATAAGTTGTCTTCAAAGTGGCAATGAATTGCAATTCTGCCTTCATATCTACAATGCTCCAAAAATTTCTCTAACTCTTCACTACTATATTCTATTTTCTCTTTTGTGCTAGACCCATTATAGGAAAAAAGCTTTTCCATTTTACCTATTAAGGAATTGAATTCATACTTCTTTAAAAAGGATAATAGTTTCTCCATATTTGGAGAATGGACTTCATATTTTGCAATATCATGTTGAAGGTCTACTTTTTCGCATAGTGATAAAAGTTCTCTTGAAATTAGTGCTTTTTCCTTATGTTCGGTAAGAATATTACGAATCCTCGTTTGCTCGATATTATCAATGTTCTCTATAATATTATTCAATGAATCAAATTCATCCAGTAATTTAGCTGCAGTCTTCGGACCTATTCCCGGAACGCCTGGAATGTTGTCAGATGCATCACCAGTTAGAGAAAATAAATCAAGAAGCTTGTGTGAGTTTACACCAAATTTTTCTATTACTTGTTTTTCATCTATGTATATATTTTTAATAGGATCAAATATTAGAATGTTGTAATTCAAAAGCTGGAACAAATCTTTATCTGATGAAACGACTACCACTTTAAAGTCTTGGTGGTTGGCGTATTTTGCAGCTAGTGTTGCGATTATATCATCTGCTTCATAACCTTCAATCTCTTCATAGCTGAGGTTAAAAGCTTCTACCGCTTCCCTCAGTATGGTGAACTGTGGAGTTAGATCCTCAGGAGGCGTTACTCTGTTTGCTTTGTATTCAGAATATAAATTGTGCCTAAAATTCTTTTTCCCTGCATCAAGTGCTATAGTTAAGTAGTCCGAATGGGCAATGTACTTAAGAACCATATTCAGAAAGCCATATACACCACCTATTGGCATTCCTGTTGTGGTAATTAAGTGAGGTAGTACATAGTAAGCTCTGAAAAGAAAACCATAGCCATCGATGATTGTGAAAGTTTTTTCTTTCATTGTAGATATTTATGCGTGCTTTTGATGGTCCACTATTTAGCTGAGAAAATCAAGTTTTTGTTTTTCTGCTTTTGAGCGTTGTAAGAGATTTTACCGAAAATAGCATTCATGATGGGGATGTACACATATGTAATATCAAAACCTAGTAGAAGAAATTTGACCTTACCCAGAAAAAGTGGAGAGAAAGTTTGGAATGTTTTTTACAAAAAGAATGATGCATCAAATTGTTCTGGAATGCAATAGTTAATAGTGACGTTGTTTGTTATAAAAAATTTCTATATATTCAAATATAGCAGTTTTGATATGCTGTTTAGAGTGCCGAGAGGTGTCTATTGGTAACTCCCTTTTTAGAGAACTGAAGAAGCTTTCCACAACAGAATTGTCGTAACAACAGCCTTTATTACTCATCTATATTCTTTACAGCTAAGAGATATTGATACCCTTGCGCAGTATATTGTGAACCTTGGTCACTGTGCAGCAGTAGATTTTTAACAGGTTTACGCCTATTAATGGCCATTAATAAAGAGTTCATAACCAATTGTTTATTTATTGCACTACTCATTAACTACCATACGTGAGAATTATTGCTGCCAAATATAGCCATCCCTCCTTGGTTTTGATGTAAGTAATCCCATACTTTATTTGGTTGATCAACAATAAAGTTTTGATCTAGTATATTGGGAGCTACAGCTCTATTATCTGTTTGTTGTTTTTTAATTTTAAACTTTCTTCTCAGTATAGCCCTGATGTCATTTTTCTGCATAATACTTTGCACCGTTTTCAAATTGCAACTTTTACCCAAAGCCTTCAATTCAGCATGAATTTTAGGAGCTCCATATCTACATTTAGAAACTTGATATATTTTTTGAATAGCTTCGAGTAGCTCTTTATTTGCTGATTCTCTACTGCTTATTTTTCTTGTGGTCCACTTATAGTAGCCACTAGCAGAAAATCCTACATAATTCCTGTACTTTATAGCAGTTACTATATAAAAAAATATTTTACTCCTTTTGACTGGCCAGGGCTTTTTTTTAAATGTCTCTTTCCCTTGTTACTCTTGCTTTGTAAATCAAACCTCTCTTTGTCATAAGGTGCTACATCTGGAAATGCATTTGCCGCTGACTTTTTTTCGTTATATTTCTTCATCCATTTTCCTAATACACTATCCCTTATTCCTAGATCTCTTGCTACTTTTGCAACTGGTTGACCTACCTTTCTTTGTTCATTTGCCAGCTTAACAGCTTCCAATTTGAATTCTGCCGTATATTCTCTTACCATTTCTAATCCTCCAAAATTTTATTTTACCCGAAAAAACTCCTTTCTTTCTCTCCACTTTTTCTGGGTAAGGTCACTATTTCTTAAGTAATTTACACTTCAGAGTTTATCTGCTTTAAAGTTTACTCTATTCTGTTTCAGCATTTGTCATAAATCCTTAATTATTTCTGACTTTTTAGTTCATTTTTTAACCATTCTTTCCTTAACTTAATGGCAGTGACAATAAGCCTATCTATCATTCTGATGTGATTTCAGTTTTGTTTACGTGCAAACTCTCTAATCCCACCTTGTAGTTAGGATAAATTAGAGAGACATTAAGATCTTTTTTAATTTTAACATTACTTACTCTCTTTGATCCTAAATAAAAACTCTGTGCATAATCTGGTAACTCAATTGGTTCTGGAGGGCTAACATTGAGAAGTTTGGTCGCATATATTACCACTTCAGATTGTGTAGTGGGTAAATCGTCTGCACAATTGTATATTTCACCAGGTTTTATGTTTTGCATGGAAGAAAATAAAATATTTGATATATCTTCAACGTGAATACGAGAAAAAAAATGCCCTTCTTTTTTCACATTTCTTGCTTTGCCAAGCTGCAAGTCAATTAACACGTTCCTACTAGGGCCGTATATTCCAGCTAAACGAAAAATATGTACAGGCAGTTTGCTATTTAGCCACTTCCTTTCAGATTTAAGGCGTTTTTCTCCTCTGATTTCTATAGGTTTTGTTTCAGATTCCTCATTCACCCAATTACCAGAGTGATCACCATAGACGCTAGTTGCAGACAAATAACCAAGCCATTTTACATTTTGCAGGCAATCACCGTATCTCTCCACAACATCATCACCATCTGGAGGAATAGAAATTAAAACGTGCGTTGCGCTTTTAAGCAGATCTTGGCTAACCTTCTCATAATTAAAGAGGATTACATTTTGTATATCTTTACTTCTTGATGTGCCACTGACTTTCCAACCTAAGTTCAGTAATTTTTTCGATAAAAATTTAGCTACATATCCATAACCAAAGCAAAACAAGTGCATGAAAATTAATTTTTAAAATTCTTCTTGATAAATTCTACTCCTAATTTTATTCCCTCTTCATTAATAATATGCCCTAATGCATGAATTGGGTGTCCTTCAACATTTACTCCATTTTCTTTCAGAGCTTTAACCGCTAAGTCGAGGGACGAAAAAGGTACCACGTCGTCAGCATCACCATGGATAACACATATGTTAGGTTTTGATTTGATCTCTGGTGCAGTTTTTGAAGGTAAAAGAAACCTACCAGAGTATGCAACAACTGATGCACAGGATTGAGAGCGGGTGAGAGCTGTATGTATTGCAAGCATTGCTCCTTGAGAAAATCCAACTAAAGAAAGTTGCGTATCTTTTAAATTAAGCTCCTTTAATTTTGTATCAATGAAATGATTTACAATTGATGTAGCATTTTTTACTCCATTATATAGCGCTTCCTCACTACGATCTTCCAAGCTAAACCACTGATAACCATCACCTATTTCTCTCTTAAACGGAGCATTGGGTACTGCAAAATATGAACCCAGTAAAAACTTGCTCATAACTTTAGCAAGGTGAACAAAATTATCACCACTTGAGCCCCAACCATGTAAAAAAATAATCAAATTTTTCTTATTTCCGCCTGCACAAATTTCTGGGCCTTTAAGTTCAATCATTTTTTTTCCTTTTGCGTTTATATTTTTATCTAACACTAATTTTCAAATTTGTAAAACCAATGTGCAATTACGTTCCCGATACTATAGCTAAAGTGACTTAGGTTCATCGACGATTTGAAAAACCGTCATTCCGCTACTTGTTAGCGGAATCTATACTAAGATACCGCGAATGAATCGCGGTATGACGTAGGATTGCTGTCATTCCAGTGCTTGACACTGGAATCCAGGAAACTTAACTTTACACCAGGTAATAAGAACTGGATCCCAGTGTCAAGCACTGGGATGACACCTCTGGGCACTGCCGTCATAAAGGAACCAGTGTCAGCTACTTTCATGGCATCAATAATTGACCTCGACTTACCGTCCAACTAGAAAGTTGTATATAGAATGACAGAAATCCAGATGTTATTTACTTACTTTCGATCTTTTCTATCAATTTTTTAACTAAGCCTCTTAGCTTTTTACTGGATTCATCAAGCTCTTGAATCTGCGAGCTGTGCTCTTTCATTAGTTCCTTATAGTTACCTCTTATGTAGTCAATCATTTCCTTCATCTGAGCAATCATCTTGTTAACATCCATACTGCCCAAATCAGGTATCATGCCAGGCATAGCCCCTTCTAACATACCGCCAGCCATAAGCTGCTGAGACATTTGCATAAATGGTTTTAAAGTCTGATTAAGCAATTCAGGATCCTTGGCTAATTTTTCTATTTGCTCTTTGCAAGTATCCATATACTGCTTCATAAATTCATCTTCTTGCCCTTTGTCTATCATAATTATAACCTACCTAAAAATACGTGTTCTTTATTATATATTATTTTAAAATTAAAAACAATACAAAATACCTGTCACAATTGCATTAATACTTTTTAAATAATAAAAAATGCTCCTTTGCTTATAAAGGGTCACATACCTTCTTTAACCATTTCTTATCTTTTACGCTATTTTCTAAGTTTTTATAGACAAATTGATGGTAGCCATTTATCCATTCAATTTCATCCTTAGTAAGCATTTGCACATTTATTAGTCTTCTATCATATGGAATAGAGGTCAGTTGTTTAAAGTTTAAGAAGCCGTTTTCTTGTCTGTTGACATACATCAGATTTTCAATCCTTATTCCATACTCTCCCGGAATGTAATAGCCAGGTTCGTTGGAAAGTATCATCCCTGGCGTGAGTTTCACTTTATTACTTTTTGATATTGCTTGTGGTCCTTCGTGTACTGATAGGTAACTTCCTACTCCATGCCCTGTACCATGCATATAGTCCATTCCAAATTTCCATAAATGCGTACGTGCTAATATATCCAATTCTCCACCAGTAGTGCCAGGAGGAAAGATGACACTTGCTATAGCAATGTGAGCTTTGAGTACTATTGTATAGTGGGTTATTTGTTCATCAGTTGGATTGCCAATTGCTACAGTTCTTGTCACATCAGTTGTGCCGTCAAGGTACTGGCCACCAGAGTCAATCAAATACAGTCCATCTTTCTGAATTACTTTATTCGTCTTACTGCTTGCACGATAGTGAATTATTGCCCCATTCTCATTAAATGCTGAAATTATTGGAAAACTTAGTTGCTTAAACAAATTCTGCTCTTTTCTGTATTCTAAAATCTTTTCTTCAGCTTCAAGTTCTGTACCAACATTATTTTCAAGCCAATATAGAAAATTTGTAACTGCCACTCCATCTCTGATATGCGCATTTATAGCCCCAGCTATTTCAGTTTGGTTTTTTGCTGCTTTATAAATTAGACAAGGATCTTCTCTCTCAGCTACCTGTTTATCTTTTATTACAGCCATGATACTCATTGGAGTTGTGCTTGGATCCATGACTATTGAATTTAGCTTGTGCAGCGAATTTTCTAGCTCACTAATATCAAAAATATTTACATGATTGCCTAAATTTGCTTCTATAGTTGAATGTTCTTTATCTTGAATAAACAAATCAACATTACCGCTTTTATACAATATAGCACGACCCAATATACATGGAGTATATTTAGCATTTTCGTTTCTTAAATTTAATAACCATGAAATTGAATTTGGATCAGTTAAAAGCACTGCTTCAGCTCCTTTATCTACGCTTCTAGCTATTTTTTCACATTTGTCCTTACTACTTTTACCAGCATATTTAATAGAATGTAAAACCACTGCTTGTTTTCGATAGTCACTTTTTTTTCCAGCTAAACAGGGTATGAATTTACAGATATTCTCATACTTTCTTATATCTTCGATGGTAAAATATTGCAAATAATAACCTAGTGAGGCAGTCGATGTTAAGTTTGCTTTTATCCATTCGCGTGGATCCTCTTCTTGTATATTATATACTTGAAAATTGCCCCGATCGAGCTGATTGCGAGCTTGTGTAATATAGCGTCCATCCGTAAAAAATGGGCACTTGTTGTCTTTTGTAACGATAAGTAGCCCATTTGTTCCTGTAAAGCCACACAGCTTTGTTAGCTCCTCTGAATACTCATTTAAATATTCATCTTTAGTATGCAACATAAATGCATCAACGTTTATCTCGTGCATAAAAGAACGAAATTCTTCGATTTTTGACATAGAACACCTCATACAAAATTAGCAGCCACTTTCGTTTTCCTGTTTCTCAAATACACTAATATGCTCACTATCGCTGCAGGAGTGATGCCTTGTATTTGCTTTGCAATGCCAATCGTTGCTGGTTTTATCGTCTGCAACTTTTCTATTACTTCACTTGACAGGCCTTTAACTTGTGAATAGTTGAAGTTGATTGGAATTTGAGTATTGATTTCCTCTCGTAAAAACTTCATATCTGCTTCTTGTCTTATTAGATAAGGTTTGTATTTTGCTTCAATTTCAACCGCTTCGCATATTTCATTCTTAGTTATGCTACCCACTGCGGTGTCATCCCAGCGCGTGACGCTGCTTAACTCCGGCCATATTTCTTGTAATTTATTCCAGTCGATATTTGGATAGCTAAGTAGATCTAGTGCCGTTTTTCTTATCCCATCATAAGATATTTTGATACCATAAGACCTAAGCTGCTCAGGAGTAATCGTCAAACTCTCTAGTTTTTCTTCAAGTTGCTTAATAGATTTAAGTTTATTCTGTAAAACAGAGTATCTCTCATGCGACACAAGGGAAATATCATAACCTTTTTGTGTTAATCTTCTATCTGCATTGTCTGACCTGATAGCTAGCCTATATTCTGCACGTGAGGTAAATAATCTATAAGGTTCGATCACCCCTTTGGTGACTAGATCATCTATCATTACGCCGATATATGAGTCTGTGCGATGAAGAACAAAGCTTTCTTTTTTTTCAGATGCAGAGAGTGCTGCATTAATTCCGGCAATAATTCCTTGCCCTGCTGCTTCTTCATATCCAGTAGTGCCATTAATTTGGCCAGCAAAATATAGGCCTTTAATTTTCTTAGTTTCAAGAGTATGGCTTAGTTCTCGTGGATCAATATAGTCATACTCAACTGCATATCCAGGTCTTAGTATTTCTGCATTTTCAAGTCCCTTGATACTCTTTATCATTTCACACTGCACTTCAATAGGCAATGAATTTGAAATTCCGTTCGGGTATATAGTATCATCATTCAAGCCCTCTGGTTCTAAAAATATTTGATGACTACTTTTTTCTGCGAATTTTTTAACCTTAGTTTCAATGGATGGGCAGTATCTTGGTGCTATAATATCATCCAAATACGAAGAAGCTGACCTGTGCAGATTCTCTCTAATTATTTTATGCGTGTTTTCATTAGTATGGGTAATAAAGCATGATACCTGAGGTTGGTTAATTTTTTCTGTGAGATAAGAAAACGGCACAGGTGGATTATCACCCACTTGTTCTTGCAATATTGACCAGTTTATAGTGCCACGATCAAGCCTTGGCGGAGTTCCGGTACGCAATCTACCTAATTTAAAATTATATTTCTTCAACGTATTTGCAAGTTCTACGGCAGGCTTATCTCCCATTCTCCCTGAAGGAGTTACCTGCTCTCCTATATGAATCACACCCCGCAGAAAAGTCCCTGTAGTTAGAACGACTTTACTTGTCAGTATATGCTCCCCTGAGCTTGTTATTACAGCTTTAATGCACAATTCTCCATTGTTATTACTCTCTATAAGAAAATCGTCAACCGACTCTTCTTTTACCGTCAAATTATTATAATTTAGAATAATTTCCTGTATTGCTTGCTTGTATAATTTTCGGTCTGCCTGTGCACGTGGTCCCCACACCGCCGCACCTCTGCTGCTATTTAAAATGACTGAGTGTATACTTGCTTGATCGATTGCTCTTCCCATTATTCCATCAAGAGCGTCAACTTCCCTGACTACAACGCCCTTTGCAACTCCTCCGATTGCTGGATTGCAGGACATTTCCCCTATAGTTGAAATTTTATGAGTTATAAGCAGCGTGTTTGCACCAAGGCGAGCTGCAGCAGCAGCAGCTTCGCACCCTGCATGACCACCACCTACTACTACTACATCATATTTATGCATGCCTTCTTGAGTAATTCTTACTCTACTAATATTCTAACTATTAGCGGTTAATGTCAAATTTTACAGTAATTAACTATTTCAATCATCAGTGGCCAATGTATAGCTAACTCACGTCATACCGTCACGGTATCTCTAGATCCCGCTAACAAGCAGCGGGATGACGGTTTTTCAAATTATCGGGTTTTAGTGGGGCGAGCGACCAGGATCGAACTGGCGACATTCAGTACCACAAACTGACGCTCTACCAACTGAGCTACGCCCGCCAAGATATAAAATTTCTAACATAAGAGCGCAAATAGTCAATTGATTATTTAACTCTCCTTTTGCAGAGGGTTTTAAGTTTAGCCAATAAATATTTTCATTGATACTTTTACCATTATAGTTAATTGTATTGACACTAATGAAGTAGTGGTATGTTTAAAAGTATTTTCACATTTAGTTTTTTTACGGCTATTTCAAGGATCTCAGGGTTAATAAGAGATGTATTGATTGCTACGGTTATTGGTGCGAACTCTCTTGCAGACATATTTTTTTCTTCGTTTCGTTTTGCCAATCTATTTCGAGCATTTTTTGCAGAAGGAGCGTTCACTACCTCATTCATACCATTATATTCGACAGAATCATATGATAATAAAAAGGCATTTAATTTTGCAAGTAGTGTAATATCCATTACGTTTATTATCTTAGTAATTTTTTGCCTTATCATGCAAACTTTCTCCCCTTATATGATTCAAATTTTTGCTCCTGGATTTGACCAAAGTAAGTTTACCCTTACTGTTACTTTATCAAGAATTATGATGCCCTACATAATCTTTGTTTCAATTGCATCACTTATTGGTGGAATGCTGCAAGTAAAGCAGCATTTTGCTTCAACAGCTATTGCACCAATCGTTTTGAATCTCTGTTTAATCATCAGTTTGTTTGTGCCTTACGTAAAAACTCCAGCGCACAACCTTTCTATAGCTGTCCTTATAGGAGGAATTTTCCAGCTACTTTTGATACTATTTAGTGCATACAAGTTAAAGGCAGCTTTTTCTTTTAGCCTTGAATTAAGCAATGAAGTAAGGTTATTTTTTAAGCGTGTGATACCTGCAATTATCAACAATTGTGTAACTCAAATAAGCTTATGGATTGATACAATCATGGCGAGTTTTATACCAAATGCGGTGTCCTATATATATTATGCCGATAGACTAAATCAACTACCGCAGGGAATAATCGGTACTGCAATTGGTACAGTGCTTCTTCCTTTAATTTCAAAACAGGTGGATAATACTGAAAATATAGTCAAAATACAGAACAAGGCTCTCAACATAGGATTAATGTTAATTATGCCAACAACTGCTGCCTTTATCATTATTCCCGACATAATTTTACTTACGCTTTTTTCTTACGGCCGGTTTGATCATTATGCAGTGCAGCAAACTGTTCCCACTTTAATAGCATTTTCTCTTTCTTTACCTGCATTTATTATAAATAAAGTATTGCTACCTACATTTTTTGCTAAAGGCAATCTGAAAATACCAACCATATTTTCGCTAATGTGTCTTGGAATTAATGTAGTGCTAAACCTTTTGTTAATGAACGAGTATCAGCATACGGGGATTGCTATTGCTACTTCCGTTTCCACTTGGATAAACTCTATTCTATTAATTAGTTATTTAACAATAAATAAAATGTATAAGGTTAGCCAAGCGTTATTGTTAAATGTCATGAAAATTTTTGTAGCAACGGCAGTCATGTCAATAGCCCTTTATATTTTTAATTCTTTGTTGGCAGGATTATTTTTTGATAAAATGTTGGCTCGTATTGTTTATTTAACGACTTTAATAGCTTTGAGTGTTATTGTTTATTTTGGTATTCTCTATTTAATATTTAAGGGAAACTTTAAGCATGTGTAAATTATGAGACTTTCTTTATATGCTATATTATCAATCTCACTGCTATTAATTCTCATGCATGTTGCTGCAACTTTTAAGGATTGGAGTGGCTACAGGAAATATATCATAAAAGAGTTAGAGAAGACGTATGATGCTAAAGTGCATATTGGGGGAAAAATTAAAGTTTCGTTGATTACCCCAAAGCTCACTATTTATAATGTATACGTACAATACAACGAAAATAAAGAGCAAAAGTTGTCAGATTTAATTAGTGTAAGAAAAATTGAAATAAGGCCATCGTTCCTATCGTTGTTTTTATTTTCGTTGCAACCAAAGTCAATCACATTGTTTGGCATGAAAAGCAACAAAGAAAATTTACTTAATATTATAAATACAAACGCCAGTGGTAACACAGTCAATATAGTAATAAAAGACAGCCAAGTAAGTTTCAAGAATGATTTCGCTGATATTGTTAACATAAAGGAAGTTGCTGTAAAAAAAAATAAGCAGTTTTTTGGTAAAGTAAAGGTAGGTGATAATAATTACGATTTTTCAGGAAAGGTTAATATCACAAAAAGGAATGTACACATTAGTGTTGAATCAAATTTTGTAAATTTGCTATTTACAGGTAATAGAAATCAAGAAGAACTCCAGGGTAATTTAACATTAACAATTAATAACAGTTCCGGTTCTGTGAGTGATTTAGCAAAAATCATTAATCTTAGCTTTCTCTCTTGTGTTATTCCTAGCGAAAATATCAAGATATCATCCAATATAAGTCTTAATGAAAGTGAGTTTACGGCAACTGACTTAAAAATTGATTCCAAAAGCATGCAAGCCAGCGGTACAATACAAAATGATAGAAAAGGCAATCACACTAATTTCAATATTAGCTTCAGTAAAGTTGATTTAGATTCCATACAAAATGATTCACAAAGAACAATGAATATGAAGGATCTTCTGGAATGTTTTAGAGCAGTTGTGCCAAAGAACTTGAGCTTAAATTTTAATATAGAAGCTTCTAACATTCAATATCAAAACAAAATATTGGACAATTTCCGTGCTGTACTAAAATCCACTGATGGCAAAGTAAAAGTTAATACGCTTCTTAAATTTCCTGGAATCAATAATATATCTTACTTATCAGGAGAGATCTCAAACAATAATGTCCTATCTGAATTCAACGGTGATTTATTAGTCGAAGGAAATGATTTTGGGTCATTCATTTCATGTTTTTTCCCTTCTATAAAGATGAAAGAAAACCAGAAAAATCAATTTACACTAAGTTCTAAACTGCACCTTGCACCAAGAATATTATCTATCTCAGACATTAGACTGCTAAATAATAAGGAATCCTTGCAAGGATCAATTAGAGTAAGCCACACAAAAAAACGCAGTGTGATCGATGGTGAATTTAGCATGCATAATCTTGATGCAGATAAATATGATCATTCATTATTTAGCAGTTTACCTAAAATGCAATGGCTGAAAAATTTTCAGTATGATGCAAATATAAAGGCCCGTGTTAATAACCTTACATTGAATGATACGAAAATTAAAAATTTGGATTTTTTGCTGAAAATGGAAAAAGGTAAGCTAGTTGCAGATAAAATAAAACTATCTGGAGAAGATTTCGATATTACCGGTAATGCAAAAATATTAGCAGATCAAAAATACGCCAAACCTTTATTAGATGTTAACCTTACGGGCAGTAAATTTAATGGAAAAATTATTACATTACCAAATTTAGTAGAGACGAAAAGAAATTCAAGAAATGAGATAGATCAAATTCAATGGTCAACAAAGCAGCTTGATTTTTTGGATGATAAAGAAGGCTTTGATGCAAATGTGCAAATCAATACTGCAGAATTTAAAACCGAGCATAATGTTTTGAAAGATTTTAATTTGGATGCGGTAATGAGAAACAACACTATCACTATCAGGCAGGCAAGTTACGTATTAGAACACGGGCAAGTGTTTTTTCAGGGTTATTTAAGATCAGACTCAATAAATACAAGGTTTTCTATTGTAAATTTGGACACTAAAAAGATTGGTAAGGTTATAGGAATTGACAATGTAAATGGTCAGGTAAGCTTAAATGGTGAAATCAAAACTCAAGGAAAAAGTTTTCATGATTGGGCTAGTAACTTATCAGGAGATGTAAACTTACAAGCGCAAGGAATAGAAGTTACTAATGTAGATTTCAATTCATTTATCACTAATTTGTTAAACAGTAAGAATAAATCTGAAATTTCCACACTTGCTTATGTTGATATATATAACGGTAAAACATCTTTTGAAAATATTAGCGGAAAAGCAAGTATTAAGAGTGGTATATGTTCAACTAGTTTACAATTCGGGATTGATCAAGCATCAGGGTCAATCTCTTCTAATTTAACCTTATCTAACTTCGCTTTAGCTTCTATATTCAGGTTCTTTTTCATACCGCCAAACCATAGTAATCCAATCTATATCGATATGCATTTGGATGGCCCTATTTGGCGTCCTAAGATGAGTTTTGATGTAGACCAAATCTTCACCGCTCTGGTTGGCAAGAAAAATAGTTGATTTACTTAGGCGTACGGTTTAGGGGACAATGAACTCATCTGAACGGATACAAACTTAACCTAACTCATCACCACCTGGCAGTGGTGGCAAGCCAAAAGCTTCTCTTTTTTCATTGAGTGTCATAAAGCTTGCATTTTCTACGTATTTCCACAACTTTTGTCTCTTTTCCATGAGAATTTCTATTGCATCTTTGTCATACGACAAGCACAGATCTTCACCAAATCTTGGTATCAGCCAAGAATTCAGGTGACAGATAATATTTTCTAGTGTTGGTAAAACCGTTTGTTCCCAGAGGGATAAGCGTGCTTCAACCAAATTGCTATAAGTGTTATCACCTGGTATGCCAAGCAACTGCGGCGGAACGCCAAAAGCCAGGGCAATATCGCGGGCTGAACTGTGTTTGGACTCAATGAAATCCATATCCCTTGGCGATAAGCTCATTTCCTTCCACTCCAAGCCTCCTTCAAGCAATATCGGTCTTCCAGCATTGACAGGACCTGAATAATGATCATTTATCTGCACCTTTAAGCGTTGGTACTGCTCTTGACTTAAACTTCCACCACTTCCATCTTTTGCTGATTTCACAACTATTGCACCACTTGGTCTTGCTCCGTTTTGCAACATCGCTTGATTCCAAGCACCCGCCTGATTATGCTGATCTATGCTATATGCAGCTGCCTCAATTGGTGATAGCCCATACCAATCATTCAAAGGGTTAAAGGTCTTTAGGTGCAACACTGCTGAACGTCCGGTTAGTTTATCAACTTTAAAGTCATAACTGTTGTTATTTATGGTATAACGATAGATATAAGGAACGTTATTTCTCCCTGGAACAATTTCAACCCTATCGGGGCGCAGAAGATAAAGCTCTGTTGGTGGTTTTCTACTATTCTGTGACTCAACCATCAATATATAAGAATTGCCGTTAACTAACCGATAAGTTACAATCCCCTCAATAAATTCCGATTTTGATGTCATTGGGTTAGGAGCGTCGAACAAGAAAAAAATCTTGTTAAACCGGAAAGAAACTATTTCTTCACTTCCATAGCAATTTTTATATATAATTTATCAAGAAGTACTTCTGCAGTTATAACCGACTGATCAATGGTGCTTAAGTGCCCGTTTAGGAGCGTGGTTTTGGAGGAACGGTTAAACCACTGATGGAGTCTATTATGACTACCTCGATTAGAAGATTGTATAATCTAACCGTCCCAAGCTTAAGTGCTTCTCCATTATAAGTTATAGTAGGATAATTACCATGATAAAGGCAAAAAGTAAACTAGAAATAGTGAATCCTGATACAGCAGGAATTGATATCGGCTCAGCTGTACATTATGTATGTGTACCTGAAGGAAGAGATGAACAACGTGTCAAAAAATTTGGATGCTTTACAGTTGATCTTCATAACTTAGCAGGGTGGTTAAAGAAATGTAAAGTTAGAACAGTAGCTATGGAATCAACAGGAGTATATTGGATTCCTTTGTTTCAAATACTTGAGTCATATGGATTTGAGGTAAAATTGGTAAATGCACGATATATTAAGAACGTGCCTGGTAGAAAATCCGACGTTCAAGACTGTCAATGGTTACAACAATTACACAGCTATGGATTACTCCATGGGTCGTTTAGACCTGATGATCAAATGTGTGTGTTGCGTAATTACGTTAGGCAACGTAGCAACCTGATTGAAAGTGCATCCACACATATTCTACGTATGCAAAAAGCGTTAATTCAAATGAACGTTCAATTACACAAAGTCATAAGTGATATTACTGGAGTGACCGGTATGCAAATTATCAAAGCAATAATTGAAGGTGAAAGGAATCCTGAAAAATTATCAGAATTGAGAGATGTACGGATAAGAAATGATAGATCTACCATGGCAAAAGCGCTAAAAGGCGACTACAGAAAGGAACTCTTATTTGTGTTAAAGCAAGAATTTGAATTGTATAATATTTATCAGGAAAAAATAGCAGAATGCGACAAAAGCATCGAACAATATTACAAAACATTTGAAACAAAATCTGACGAGAATAAGCGATGCAGCAAAATAAAGAATAGGTTTTCAAAAAACAGACCAGACTTTCCTTTACACGAAGAACTGTATAGAGTAACCGGTATTGATTTTACTAAAGTTCCTGGGCTTGATGTGCTAACTATACAAACAATTATCTCAGAAGTTGGTTTGAACCACGATAAATGGCCATCAGAGAAGCACTTTACTTCTTGGTTGGGGCTAAGTCCTGCTAATAAAGTTACAGGGGAAAAAGTATTTGGGACGAGAACTCGCAAAGTTATTGCTCGTGCTGCAAATGCTTTTAGGATGGCTGCCCAGTGTGTGTCAAGAAGCAACAGTGGGATTGGTGCATATTGCAGAAGGTTAAAAAAACGACTAGGAGCACCGAAAGCGATTACCGCTACGGCTAGGAAATTGGCGTGCATTTTTTATAGTATGCTAAAGTATGGACAGGAATATGTAGAGAAGGGCATTGATTACTATGAAAAGTTATATAAGGAAAAAATAGTGAAGACTCTAAGCAAGAAAGCTAGTGAATTTGGTTATGTCTTGATTAAAAAAGAGCTACTAGCAGAAAGAGTTTCTTAGAAGAATAAAGTAATTTCAGTAATGGATGGGCTTTTAGTTGCGATTTTCCCTGGTCAGTAAGCTGGCAGAGAGTAAGAGGTACCGAAGATGCAGCACTTGCAATCATATTGATTGCTCGAAAGGCAATAACATTTTTTATGTAACCTTCCTCAGCAAAACTTACATAATCACGCTTACTCCAACTTGGCTCCATCATTAGCTGCAAAGCAGAATATTTAGTAAATACTGCGCTTTTTTTTCTTTGAAAGATGTTGAAATTCATATGTGCCTCATGAAAGATGTTTAAAAGTTAAAAGTGTTTTAGATTCTGTAGTTAAACTAAGACATAGATCCCAGTGTCACGCACTGGGATGACGGAAGGAAAGCACTTGGGTGACAGGAAAAGAACGAACTGCTATACTAAAAAAAAAGAAATTGAACATGACAGAATGGCTAATATCTAATCAGCTTATTGATTATAACTGTGCCGTAAAATCTATGGAAGAAAAAATTCAACAAATTCACAATAATTCAGCAGACGAATTAGTATGGCTACTCCAGCACCCTCCACTTTATACTGCAGGAATCAGTGCAACAGATGACGACGTTGTTGAAAAATTATTTCCTATATATAAAACAGGCAGGGGTGGCAAACACACATATCATGGTCCAGGACAGCGCATTATATATTTAATGTTAAACCTTAAAAAAAGAAACAAATGCGATATAAAGCTATATATTAGAGATCTAAGTAAGTGGATCATAAATGTTTTAAAGCAATTTAATATACTTGGAGAATTTAAAGAGGATAGAATAGGTGTTTGGGTAAACCATAACGGAGTAGAAAAAAAAATTGCAGCTTTTGGTATCCGTTTAAGAAAATGGGTAACTTATCATGGCATAGCGCTTAACGTCTTTCCAGACCTCTCTCACTATAAGGGTATTATTCCTTGTGGACTGCAAGATTATGGCGTCACGTCAATGGAAGAACTAGGAGTGAAAGTTCCACTCTCTGAATTGGATGATATACTAAAAAAAGAGTTTTATAAGATATTTTAATGATTGTTTATCTTTTATATTTCATTCTCACTTTATGTGCTAACACAAGTATTCATGCAATCGACCAAGTTGATATTATTGCTCCTTCTTCGAAGGGAAAAGAATCAGATCTGACTACTATAAAAGAATATGTAGAAGCTTTGGATTTTAATCCTCATATTTCGGAGAAAATATATAGTAATGATAATCCATTTTATTCCAACTCTGATGAATTCAGAGCAAATGATTTGGTTAGTGCACTAACCGGTGATAGTAAAATAATTTGGTGTATCAGAGGAGGAGAAGGGGCTTCTCGGTTAATTCCCTATCTAGAAAAGTTACCCAATGATAAAAAAGAAAGGATTGCTCAAAACAAAAAAATCCTCATAGGCTATAGCGATATAACTGCCTTGCACATCTATCTACAAGCTAAATATGATTGGCAAACTCTTCACGGCACCATGTTGGAAATGATAGTAAATAACTCCGTTTCTGAAAGCTCTGTTGAAAAATTGAAAGAGTTAATTCTTAACAAGCGGGATTCTATCAGATTTGATAACCTAAAGACGATAAATAATGGCATTAGACTAAAAGATGGCAGATTAAAGTCTAAAATCATCGGTGGTAATATGACTTTAGTTGAAAACAGTATAGGAACTGTTTGGCAAATAAATGCGAAAGGTAAAATTCTATTTTTAGAGGACATAAGAGTCTACCCATACGCAATAGAGCGCAGTTTAGATCACCTAAAACAAGCTCACATCTTTGATGGAGTACATGCAGTAATCTTTGGGGATTTCGTTAACTGCTATAACGATAACCTTGTTGAAGTTGTAAAAGAAAGGTTTGCAAAAAGTGTTAACTTTCCTGTATTTACAATGAAAGGGGTAGGCCATGGACATACAAATGATCCTTTACCTTTTAACACTCACGCTATTATTAGCGTTCAAGACGAAAAAGAAGGTTTGTTTTTTATGGACGTGCAGAATTTAGCTAATCTTATAGCTAACGCGAGCTCTACGTCATACCGCCGCAGTATCTCTTAGCCGCTAACACGTACTTAACCGTCATACCGCGATTCATTCGCGGTATCTCATCCGCTAACAAGAGATCCCGCTAACATGTAGCGGGATGACGAATTGCTTAACCGTCATACCGCCGCAGACCGTCATACCGCCGCGGTATCTCTTAGCCGCTAACACATAGCGGAATGACGAAGTTATCGTCATGCCACCGCGAACCGTCATACCGCCACGAACTGTCATACCACCACGAACCGTCATACCGCGATTCATTCGCGGTATCTCTAGATCCCGCTAACACGTAGCGGGATGACGGTTGTCAGGGTGTCATGCAAGTAGCTGACTACTTGGATCTGGTAGACTCAAATCACAATGCCCGTAAAGCTGCGACCCTAGAGCTACTATCTCTCACCCACTGCAAATATTGCACGGTACTATCCACTTGATCATCGTGTCGAGTTTCAGGAAACATTAAAATCTCATACTCAAAATCGTTCAGCCATACTGCTTGGTGCGGCAGAAAAACCTTGCCAGACTCTATAATCGGAACAATTTGATAAAATCGAGTGAGTTTGTCATCATGTGGTACTATTTCGATAATTGGTAAATCACTGTTTGTCTTTAGCTCTTGCACCAATTGCTGACCACTCGTTTTTGCTTCAATCAAAATTGCGTGTGGTGTCCATCTTGCTGCTAAGGACAAAACTTGCTCTTTAAGCTTTGGATACTCAAGCTTTGCACGATATACATCAAGTAAATAGAATTTGTTATCTATTTTTGCCCAGGTGGTGCAGACGCTAAAGTTGCTCATGTTGCTTGTTGAAACTGCAGTGTCCCAGCTTTGAGTTACATGCGAGAGATTGTCAGGAAAATTTCTATAGCGCTTCAGCCACTCTCGTTTAATTATACCACTTGAAAGTGGCAGAGGGTTTTGTTGATATTGTGCAGCAAAAACGTAACTTCCAAGTTCAACCTTTATCATCTCAACTTCTTCTTTTCCTCCATCGAGGGGATATAGCAACTGACCTTCTTCTCTTGAGTATAATATTACGGGTGGTGTCATTCTAGCACTTGATGCTGTAATCCAGCTTTTGTACTCATTTGTAGTTACTCGGGTGACAGGAACAAGAAAAGGAGGCGCTGGCTTTTTGATTGAATAGATAATCTCCTTATTTTCAGATATCATCGGTAAACAAGTATGGTTCCATATGTTTTTCGGTTTGGAGAGAAGGTGCCCGGTTAAATCTTCTTGATGTAGCCTATGCATCACAAGAACAATTACTCCTTTTTTTCTATTGTTGAGCCTGGCTACTAAAGTCTGGTCAAACCAATTTGTAGCACGCTTTCTAAACGTTTCACTCAAAGCTTGGGCAGGACTCAGTGGATCATCCACGATGATGAAATCACCACCTTCACCTGTTAACGTCCCTCCAAGGGACGTTGCGATTCTGTATCCTCTCTGCACTGTTTGGAATTTGTATTTGGTATTTTGATCTTTGGATAGTTCTACCTCTGGAAACAGCTCTCTATACCAACTAGACTGCATTATACACCTTGTATCGAGCGAGTGCTTTTCGCTAAGCAGCCGAGAGTAGCTTGCAACTATTATTCTTGCAGTTGGCTGATTTCCCAGTATCCATGCGGGCCACGCAACACTAGCGCACAGGGACTTCATTGAACGCGGAGGCATATTGAATATTATTCGCCTCATTTTGCCAACATTTGCCGCTTCAAGTCTGTCTGCTATGACTTTTATATACTGATAATCATTATACTCACACCCCGGCACCACCGTTTGAAAGCACAGTTCAATGAATTTTAGAAAGTTCATGATATAATGTTGAAACCAACGCGTGACGCTGGGATGACAAAAAAAGGAGCACTGGAATGACAAGGCTATAGGTTGCAAGCGAGACGTCATACCGCCACGGTATCTCGGCAGATCCCGCTAACACGTAGCGGGATGACGAGGCTTATCGTCATGCCACCGCGAACCGTCATACCGCCGCAGACCGTCATACCGTCACGGTATCTCTAGATCCCGCTAACACGTAGCGGGATGACGAGCTTATCGTCATGCCACCATGAACCGTCATACCGCCACGAACCGTCATACCTTAACATAGATCCCGCTAACAAGCAGCGGGATGACGGTTGTCGTTTAGCTATAAATATTAAGAAATTTACCAAATAAAAAAAAGGCAAAAGAAACCCTAGGGTAGCTAGTTATTCACTATCCATTTTTTAAATCGGCGTTTTTTGATGTTTTAAATGCTTTATAAGCGCATTTCAGCTTATATTAGGTAAAAACCTAGAAATTTTATAAAGACATAAGATGCACATAGTGCAAAAAATTAAACATGGGACGCCAGATACGTGAGTTTTTTTGTCATTTAATCTGTACAGAGAAGATAAATAAATAGCTTCAGTTTCATGATAAGGGGACTGGCAAGGCTTGTCAAGCAAGTTTTTATGATTTATCTAACGAACTTTACACTTGCTAAAGTTGTACCATCTTGGTAACTTTAACTGAAAGAAGTTATTTTTTATCCAATATGAAAAAAGCCTTTATATTCACATCCTTAATAGCAGTTATATTGATAGTTATTACTTATTTATACAGAAACGACGGAACTAATGACTCACAAGTGGTAAATGTTTATTCATCGCGCAAAGAAGAATTAGTACGTACTTTGTTTGATGAATTCACGAAAAATACAGGTATTAAAGTACGTTACATCATTGATGATTATTCTCAGCTACTTTCACGAATGGAAAACGGTGGTGAAGCTGACTTATTTTTGACTGCTGATGCAATCAACTTAATTCTAGCAAAAAAAAGAGGACTTTTATCTCAAGTAGATTCAGAGGTTTTAAAAAGTGTTATACCTGCAAGATTTAGAGACAGTGAAGATTATTGGTTTGGTCTTACAAAAAGAGCTAGGATATTGGTTTACAATAAAGAGTCAGTAGACCCTAAGGACTTAAGTACTTATGAAGATTTAGCAAATGAAAAATGGAAAGGAAAAATATTAGTGCGTTCTTCTACAAGTCCATATAACAGATCGTTAATTGCTTTTATGATTGCAAATAATGGTTTTGAAAAGACGAAAGAATGGGTAAGCGGAATTGTGAGCAATATGGCAAGAAAACCAAGTGGTGGTGATACTGATCAAATTTACGCCGTAGCAGCGGGTGAGGGAGATGTTGCAATAGTAAACAGCTACTACTTTGCGAGAATTCTTTCATCAGAAAATAAAAAGAATGTTGCAGACAAGCTAGGGGCTTTTTTTCCTAATCGCAACGATCACGGTGTAATGGTAAACATCAGTGGTGCAGCAGTAACAAAAAACGCAAAAAACAGGGAAAATGCTATAGTCTTATTGGAATTTTTAGTAAGCAAGCAGGCTCAAGAGTTATACGCTAAAAAAAACCAAGAATATCCTATTATTGAAGGCGTTGAAACTTCCGATATACTAAAATCTTGGGGAAATTATTCACAAAGTGATTTGCCTCTAAGTGAACTTGAGAAGCATCTTTTTGAGGCTGTTATGATAGCGGATGAGTGTAAGTGGAAGTAATCCCCAGCGCCACTAAACATTGGGATGAAAGATTTATGCTAATATACCTTACTCTTGACTCGCTGAACTTTTTCTTCCTTCTAACTTAATTTTGACTTTACTATCTTTTTCCGTTCTTTCACCAAAACAATTGCTGCACAAGAAGTCTATTGAAAAAAGGTAATAAGAAAGTAGAATAGGTTCAAGTAGTTGAAAAGGAAACTATGAACAAGAGAAGGAATTTGTTAAACATCTCAGACCTTACAGTCGATGATGTAGAAAATATAACTAAGTTGGCCAACCAGTACCTTAAAAAAGAAGTTGCAAATAGTCATATCTTGGAAAATAAGACAGTAATAAATTTATTCTTTGAAGATTCAACGCGTACACTTGCGTCTTTTGAAATAGCAGCAAAAAGCCTTGGAGCAAATGTTGTAACTTTGCCAATAAGATCTTCTTCTATTAACAAGGGAGAAGATCTAAAAGACATGATCAAAACATTAAATGCAATGAATCCTGATTACATAATAATCAGGCATAAAAGTAGTGGTATCATTAATACACTGGCAAAGTATGTTAACTGCTCGCTAATCAATGCAGGCGATGGAAGTAGTGAACATCCAACTCAAGCTCTTGCAGACTATCTTGTAATCAGCAATCACAAAAAGCAAATAAAGGACCTCAAAGTTGTGATATGTGGAGATATTCTGCACAGTAGAGTTGCAAGATCAAATATAAGATTGCTAAAAATGTTTGGAGCAGAGATAAACTTGGTCGCACCACCAACTTTGATTTGTAAGCATTTTCCTGAAGTAGATTCAGTCCATTATTCATTAATTGAAGGTATAAAGGATGCTGACGTAATTATGCTTTTGAGATTGCAGAAAGAGCGCATGAATAATAGTTCTTCAGAGAAAGAATATTTTTATTTGTATGGACTTGATTCACAAAAGCTATCATACGCAAAACCAGATGCGATTGTTATGCACCCAGGGCCAATAAACAGAGGGATTGAGATTAGCAGCGATGTAGCAGATTGTGTTATTTTACAGCAAGTAGAATTTGGATTGGCAATACGTAAGGCAGTGTTGCACTATTATAGGCCTTGCTAATATTAAAAGATGCTACACAACTAATGCAAAAAGGGGGGGCATGAAATGACAAGGCTTGTAAATGGTTTGAGAATGGCCATTAAGATGTTAAGGCCGAGGATATGGTGTGGAAGTTTTTACGAAAGCCTGAAGTCAATCAACAACCTTGCAGAACGGCAAATTAGACGGCTATCGTAAAAACAGCTTTTTCACCTGGTCGGAACATGGAGAAAGATTTGTGGAAAGAATGTTGTCGATATTTTTGACATCACGTCTCAATGGCCAAAATCCCTTCCAAAAGTTACGACTGCTTAGGTCTTGTCGACATAAAAAAAAATAGTGATATAGAGTACTCTTTATTAATAGGTAAAGAGAATGCTATATGATTTAAAAGATGAGCAATGGGAGAGAATAAAAAACAGTCTGCCAGGTAAGGAAGGAGATAGAGGAAGAAGCGCAAAAGATAACAGGAGATTCGTAGCTGCAATAATGTGGATAGGTAGAACAGGAGCAACATGGAGAGCATTGCCGGCTGAGTATGGAAAATGGTCAAGTGTACATAAACGTTTTATAAGGTGGGCAAAATCTGGTGTTTGGCAGATGATTTTCAACACATTAGCTGTTAATGGAGACACAGAGTGGCTCATGATAGACTCAACAATAATCAGGGCACATCAACATGCTGCTGGTGCAAGAAAAAAATGTGGAAACTGGTAGACAAGAACAAGAGCTGGGACGGTGCAAAGGAGGATTTTCAAGCAAATTACACGCTGCTTGTGATGCTTTGGGCAACCCACTGAGATTCTTTGTTACTGCAGGGCAAAGATCGGATTACGTAAAAGCTTTAGACCTGATAGAAGGCAAGAACATGGAGGCACTTATTGCCGATAAAGGGTATGACGCAAATTATATGATTGAGGCTGCAGAAGCTGTAAATGCTGAGCCAGTAATCCCACCGCGTTCCAACAGAAAAACACCAAGAGAATATGACAAAGAATTGTATAAAGAGAGAAACTTAATCGAAAGGATGTTCAACAAAATCAAGCACTTCCGCAGAGTTGCTACACGCTACGACAAATTGGCCATAGCTTTTCTGTCTTTTGTTCACATTGCTGGCATTTATCTTTGGTTAAAATAAATGTCGACACTGCCTAGTTCTTTATTCATTCTCACAATCCGTGAACGGTTACAACCTGGATTCCAGTGGGCTTTGTTGCATCGCTAGCTATGATGGATTAAAGATAAAAAAGATAGGGAATATCAGTAGCTTATTATTCTGGTATTTATAACAAGAACGGTCAATGAATACCTAAATTTGAGTAAAAGAAATTTCACTACCATTTACCAATCCGGCTAAAATTCAAGAATTTCAATGCTTTAGCTATTTTCAATAGAATTAAATTTATTAATATAAATAACAAATTACTATTCTTAAATTTGATCAGATTGATTGCAAAAAAACAAGATTTTCAATAGGTTGCTTATAATCCTAACTATAGTTAGCCTTTCATAAGTAGCGATGCAACAAAGCCATTCCAGTGTCAGCTACTTTCATAACACCATATTACCTTAACAAAAGCAAATGTTCGTACAGATGTGCATCAGCTACTTTCATCTGCCACCTGCAAATTGCAATGTTCGTACAGTTATGTGTCAGCTACTTGGATGACACCGTTGAAAGAAATGAACCGCCTTTTCAAAATTGTTTTGAATAGAGGAATAACATTCACAAGTAAAATTTCATATTACCATTTTTTAATTTATGTATTATAATAAGCTTAATCTATAAGAAAAACAAAGTTGGAAAAGTTGGAAGAACTAAGCAAAAACTGGGTGATAAGAACGGGAAGATTTTTATCTTCATTGTTTTTTTTACTGTTGATTGCGCTGTCAATACGTAGTTTTTTATTCGAGCCATTTCATATACCTTCTGGTTCAATGAAAAGCACCCTACTTGAAGGGGATTACATTTTTACTAGTAAATATTCATACGGTTACAGTAAACACTCATTTCCATTTTCTCCAAACATTTTTAGCGGCAGGATTTTTTATACCCCTCCAAAGCGTGGCGACATAGTAGTTTTCAAACCCACAAGAAATGACAGCATCAGGTTTGTTAAGCGAGTAATAGGAACACCAGGTGACAAAGTGCAAATGATAGAGGGAGAATTATACCTAAATGATCAGAAAGTAGAGCGAAGGCAAATTGAAAGTTTTTTTGATTATGAGTCAAATCGTAACATACCAAGATATATAGAAACGCTTTTAAGTGGCAAGGAACATGAGATTTTGGTAGATGACATTTCTAATAAGCTATCATATAACACTCCGGTTTATTATGTACCTAACGATCAATTTTTCGTTATGGGAGACAATAGAAATAATTCTTTAGATAGCAGGTTTCCTGAAGTTGGTTTTGTACCAATGGAAAATATCATTGGGCGTGTAAGCATAGTTGGTTTATCATTTAAATTAGAAAAGGTCGATTGGTTACCATTTAATTTCAGGTTACCTGTTGCTTTGAGATTAAATAGGGTATTGCACAAGGTTGTGTAAGCTTTTTCTACCTATTTGTTAATTCACACAACTCTAAAGAAGAATTTTCTAACTCGGCGATAGTGTTGTTAATTTCATTCAAGTCATTGCCTTGTAAAGCTTTTTTTGCATTTTGTAATAGGTTTTTCAACTTTTGATCAGTGGAAAAGTTATTATTGTTTTCAACCAAGTGTATGAGTTTATTTCCATTAATTTTAGCGCCTGCAAGGGAACGATCCTTCATATCTTCATCAAAGCTGTTTATTGACTGGTTAACCATATTTTGAATATCGGCTTCACTTAAGCCAAAACTTGAATTTACTTCAACTGTCTGCTCGATTCTGGTGGTTTTTTCTCTTGCAGTAACAGTCAATATTCCGTCAACGTTAACTGTAAATTCTATTTCAACTCTTGCAGAACCTGCAGGCAGTAGCGGTATACCTTTCAGTTCAAACTGCGCTAGAGATTTGTTATCCTCTATCATTTCACGTTCTCCCTGACAAACGTGAATTTTCATTGCTGTTTGCCCATCAACATAAGTTGTAAACTCTTTTATCTCTGAAACTGGTAGTGGCGTATTTCTTGGTATGATTTTTTCAACTATACCTCCCATAGTTTCTATGCCAAGTGATAAAGGTAGAACATCCAGGAGAATATTCCTATCTTTTGAGCTCGAAGTTAAATCATGAGCCTGCAGAGCTGCCCCAATGGCAACTGCTTTATCTGGATCCACGTCATTTAGTACTTTATTTCCAAAGAGTTTGACTAGTGAATTTTGAACCAATGGTGTTCTAGTTGCACCACCAACTAAAATTACTCCTTTTATATCATCAATTTTAAGATCTATATCGCTTATAGTACGAGTGACTATATTGATAGTCTTATTGACCAAAGAACTGATTGCCTGCTCGAATTCTTCTCTAGTAATTTCGCATTTAAATAATTCGCCGTTAATGTTGAATTTAAAAGTGCCTACAGTATTTTTGCTCAGATATTCCTTCACAGTACGTAATTCAACGAATGATAATAGCCCTGTCATGTAAGTAGCTGACACTGGAATCCAGTTCTTATTATATAACTTTCTGGTGTGTTCATTTGTAATCAAACTTTCTGGATCCCAGTGTCGGAGCACTGGGATGACACTAGAGCATTCTTTGTTTAAACCTACTTTTTCTCTATACTTATTGAGCACAATTAAGCTTAGCAAATGATCAAAATCATCACCGCCGAGTTTGGTGTCACCACCAACCGCAAGGACTTGAAACACTCCTTGGTGCAATTTCAATATCGAAATATCGAACGTTCCGCCACCAAGGTCATACACTGCATATATTCCACTGCTATTGTTCTTTTCAATGGAGTAAGAAAGCGCTGCAGCGGTTGGCTCGTTAACGAGGCGAAGAACTTCTATTCCAGCTAATTTTGCCGCATATTTAGTTGCGTTACGTGCTGAATCGTCAAAGTAAGCTGGCACAGTAATCACTGCTTTTTTTACTTCCAGTCCCTTAGACTTTTTTACCCTCTCACATAAAGCTTTTAATATCTCAGCAGAAATCTCAATAGGAGTAAGATACTTTTCCTCTGCGCATTTTATTCTAATAACTTTTTCGCTTTCATGATCTATTTCAAAATTGACGCCTTCTTTATTTAATTCTTCAACACTTTTACCCATTAAACGCTTTATTGAGTAGATTGCATTTTGACCGACATCGTAGCCAGTTTTCAATGTATTATTTTCATATGAAAGAGCAGAAGGCAGCAGTTCTCTTCCTTGTTTATCTTTAAATATCTCCACGTTGCCAGCTTTATTCACCATAGCAATCAAAGAATTGGTGGTGCCAAGGTCTATACCAAAAACTACTTCACTTGAATTTGGTTCAGAAATTTGAATTGGTTGCATTCTTTTTCACCTCCTCAAATGACTTATATAAATATTTCAATCTTAAGACTTGTGTAGCAGCTCCATCAAAATTCTTTACAGCAAAAGTGTTAATTAGGTTTTTAACGCAATCTTTTATTTTTTCATCAATTATCCTGCTTGCAAATTGTAGATCATCGCAGTCTAGTAAGTACTCTCTTATTTCCATTGATTCATTTAATATTTCAGAATTTGGATGATCCTTTGGGCTTCCCACACCAAAAAGATTCAACAAATGCTCAGCACGTTCTAGTGGTGACTTTAGCACTTGATAAGCTTTGTTGATATTTTCCATGTTTTTGGACTGTCTTTCATTTATATCAGTCTTGCTTAGCTCAATATATTTTTTCTCTAACTCATCAAAGCTGATATTGAAAGCTGGTTCAATTTCAAACAATGCAAAATAGTTGCTAGACATGAAAACTCTCTCCACAACCACATTTTCCTTTCTCATTAGGATTTTTGAAAACAAAACCCGATGAAAATTTTTCTTCTACATAATCCATTTCAGAGCCAAGAATAAACATGACGGATTTTGGGTCGATCAACACTTTAACTTTTTGGCCATCACTACAGTTTTCTTCAATTACCGACTCTAAAGGACGAGTATCATATGCATATTCAATATCATATTTTAAACCAGAACATCCTTTTTGCTTAATTAGCACTCTTATTCCTATTGCTTCTTCCGGTTTCTCAAGGTTAGTATGCTTCTTTTGGTCCAATAAATACCTTATCCTTTCTACTGCTTCCGCAGTTATAGTGATAAGTTTTTTATTCTTTTTTACAGTTTCACCTCCGCCTACTTCTTGATATTCACTCATGCTTCTTAATTCTTTTGCTTACTTTGATAATCATGAATAGCAGCCTTTATAGCATCTTCAGCAAGTACCGAACAGTGTATCTTCACTGGAGGTAAAGACAACTCTTCCACTATTTGAGTATTCTTTATCTGTGTAACGTCACTGATGGTTCTTCCCTTTATCATCTCTGTTAACAAGGAACTTGAAGCAATGGCAGAACCGCAGCCAAAAGTTTTAAATTTTGCATCTTCAATAACACCTTTGTCATTGACCTTTATCTGCAATTTCATTACATCACCGCACGATGGTGCACCAACTAGACCAGTGCCAACACTTGGATCATTTTTATCCAGAGAGCCAACATTCCTTGGATTTTCGTAATGATCTAAAATTTTCTCATTATAACTCATAAAATTACCTGTGAACCGCTATTCTACATTATAACATATTTAGGTTAAAAACTAAAGTAAAATACACTAGCAAACGGTATATTTTACTCACAGAATAACACAAAAGTGAGTGTATTTAACTTTACAAATACACTCAGTGCATGTCATTCTTTATATTGTAATTTTAAAAGGAGCATTCCCTTGAGTTTATTTGGTAATCTTTATAAAGGCCTGTTAAAAACTTCTTCTCGCTTTAGCGACGGAGTGAAAAGTATTTTCTCTGGCAAAAAAAAATTAGACCAGTCGCTTTTAGACGAGCTAGAAGAATTGCTAATTAGCATGGACATTGGTCATAAAACTTCTAAGTTGATTATCGATAGGCTCACAAGCATCAAGTTTGACAAGGAAGTTGAACATAATATTATCTCGCAGCAGTTAATGAACGAAATAGAAGCTATATTGAGCCCAGTTGTACAGCCGTTAATTTTAAATAAAAAACCACATATAATAATGGTATGCGGAGTAAACGGTAACGGTAAAACCACAACTATAGGTAAGCTTGCATATAAATATAAGGAAATGGGAAAATCCGTTATGCTTGTTGCATGCGATACATTTAGAGCGGCTGCTAGTGAGCAATTAAACATTTGGGCAGAACGTTCTGATTGCTTAATTGTTACTGGAGAGTACGGTAGCGACTCTGCAAGTGTGGCATACAGAGCTGTAAGTCAAGCTATAAAAGACAACGTTGATGTTGTTCTAATTGACACAGCAGGAAGGCTGCAAAATAATGTGAACCTTATGGAGGAGTTATCAAAAATATATAGAACGATAAAGAAATTGGATGACACTGCCCCTCATGATGTTATTTTAGTTCTTGATGCAACTACCGGCCAAAATGCTTATAGCCAATTAGAAGCATTTAGCAAAATGGTTAATGTTACCGGGCTAATCGTAACAAAGCTAGATGGCACTGCTAAGGGTGGAGTGGTAATTGGACTTGCAGAAGCTTATAAGATAAAGTTACATGCTATAGGAATTGGCGAAAATATAGAGGACTTAAGGGAGTTTACTAGCAAAGAATTTGCTGAAGCGTTATTTAATTGTAATTAAAAATTTCTCTTAATTCCCTTACGTGACCAAGCTTAATTATCTCAATATCGTGAGAAGAGTAATTACCATTTTTAGGCATAATTGCTTTTTTGAATCCTAACTTTTGTGCTTCTTTTAGTCTGAGATCAGCATGCGAGACATTCCTAATTTCTCCTGAAAGTGCAACTTCACCGCAGATTATTGAAGAAGTTGGCAGCGGTAAATTTACTACACTTGAAATAAGGGAAGCAGCAACAGCAAGATCAGCCGATGGTTCCTGTATTTTGAGTCCCCCTGCAATGTTTAGGTATACCTCTTTATCATGCAAAAACATTTTGCAACGAGCATTTAGCACTGCGATGATCATAGCCAATCTATTAATATCCCACCCAACTACTGCCCTTCTTGGGGTTGCCATATTAGTTCCTGCTATTAATGCTTGCACTTCCATTAAAATTGGTCTTGAACCTTCAATTCCTGCAAATACGGCGCTGCCAACTACTTCTCTGTCATGGGCCATCAGAAACAATGATGATGGGTTATCAACAGGCACAAGTCCTGCTTCAGACATCTCAAAAACACCAATTTCATTTGCAGGGCCAAATCTATTCTTAATAGTACGCAAAATGCGGTATTGATTGCTATTTTCACCTTCAAAATATAATACCGTATCCACCATATGCTCCAAAGTTTTAGGTCCAGCTATTTGTCCATCCTTAGTTATATGGCCAACTATTAAGAGGGAAATACCATATTGTTTCGCAAGAATGGTTAATTCATGTGCGCAAGTGCGGACCTGAGTTACAGTTCCTGGTGCTGATGTAATTCTGCTATCATACATTGTTTGTATAGAGTCAATTACTAAGAATTTAATACTTTTATTTTCCTTTATTGTTGCTACTACATCAGTTAAAGACACTGTAGATAAAAGCTTAATTTTAGGTTCATTTATCTTAAGACGCTTTGCTCTGAGACTCACTTGCTCTAAAGATTCCTCGCCAGATACATAAAGACATTCAAAAGAGGAAAGTTGCACAACATTAGCTGCAATTCTAAGCAAAAGGGTGGATTTCCCAATTCCAGGTTCGCCACCAATTAAAATGCTAGCACCTTGAACGATACCCCCACCAAAAACTCTATCTAATTCTTCTATTCCTGTTAAAAAACGACTTGGAGTGATAATTTCGCTACCCGATAACGTCTTTATTAAAATTGGTGCAGATATACTTCTTTTGCTCGTTTTTACTGCTATTTCCTCAACAACTGTATCCCAATTGTCACATGCAATACACTTCCCTACCCACCTGCCAGTGCTATGACCACAGGATTGACATACATATACAGTTTTCATCAAAGCCAAAATTATTTTGTTGTAATTGTAATAAAAATTAGCTGAATATGCGAAGTAAATCTATAGCTAACCCAAGAAAGGGTTCCCTATGTCATACCGCGATTCATTCGCGGTATCTCAAAGCATAGATCCCGCTAACACGTAGCGGGATGACGAGGTCATGCCACCGCGCGAACCGTCATACCGTCACGGTATCTCTAGATCCCGCTAACACGTAGGGGAATGACGAGGTCATGCCGCCGCAAACCGTCATACCGCCGCGGTATCTCTTAGCCGCTAACACGTAGCGGGATGACGGTTGTCGTTTAGCTACAAACGTTAAGAAATTTACCAAATGAAAAAAAAGGCAAAAGAAGCCCTGGGGTTATTATCCGCTTTAAAATATTGGCGTTTTTTATGTTTTAAACGCTTGACAAGCAAGATTAAGCTGCTTTTAATTGCAACTAACTTACGCTGCAAATGTTTAAGAAGTTTACTAAGCAGAAAAAAAAGACAAAGAATCCCTGAGTTAGCTAGTCTTTTACTATCTCTGTCGAGTATTGGCATTTTTTGATGTCTTGTAACGCTTTATAAGCGCGTTCAGCTTATTTAGATAAAAATCTAGATGTAGATGAAGTTTTGTAAAGACATACAGTATCTATGTACTGCAAAAAATTAAACATAAGACGCCGATACATTAAGTAATCCTTACCTTTTAATCTGCAGATTGGCGAAAGCAAATACAATAGCTTCAGTTTTATGATAAGGGGGCTGGCGAAGGGTGTCAAGCAAGTTTTTTGTTTCTATTCCCAATGTTATATGGTTATGTAATACCAATTCTCATTACTAGTGAATCAAATAAGCGGCATTGCAGAGTTTTTTAATTGTGGAGTGAGAAAGAGAGGTAATAAATTTGCACAAAGCGCTCTCAAGCAAAGCAATTGTGTCGTAGATTTTGTTACGCAAAATGTTCTGTTTTATATATAACCAAAACCTCTCAACAGGATTGAGGTCAGGTGAGTATGGTGGTAGGTATATAATGTCGATATTTTTAGGTACTTTTAAATTTTTTGACTTATGCCAACTAGCACAATCCATGATAAGAAATGCCTCCCTTGTTCCTAAATATTGTGACATCTGCTCAAGGAATATATTCATACAATCAGTATTGACGTTTGAGCTAGAACTTTCTCCATTTCTGGGATTAACTGCACTATAGAGATAAAAATTTTGCCTACCTAGTTTTACCTTAACCTGTGTCCTAATGCCTTTTTTAAACCACCCGTGTCCAATCTTTGAATGTGTGCCAAACCGCGATTCATCGAAGAAAAATAGCTCTTTTTCATGATACATGACAATAGTTTCATTAAGATTTTTTTTTAAATTCCTCTTGTTTACTTTTATCTTGTCCGTTATGCACTGGTCTTGGTGTGATATATGAGAATTTCATTCTTTGCATATTACGGTGTACTGTAGATTTGCTGATATTCAAACCAAACTTTTCTTGAATTCTTATTTTCATTTCTTTTATAGTAATATTGGGGTTTTCCTCTATCCACACCTCAACTTGTTCACGTTGACTTTGATTCAATATAGTTTTTCTACGGCGTTGAGGCGGAGCAAATAATTTTTCTTCTCTGCCAAATTTTAGGTCATGCAGTAAGTGCCTTTCTTGAAATGCAGCATATCTTTGCTACGGCTGTTATACTGTGCTTTTTTGCTGCAATTACAGCATTTAGTTTTTTTGCAACATATGCGTTATTTCTTACTTTCTTCAGCATTTCTTTTGCTGATTCCACCACTTTTTCATCCAATAATTTTGATCTTAATGCCATTTAAACCTCGCTACTTTACTTACTTCAGTATGGCTTTTTTTCTATTATTGTCTATCCGTTACTTGTGTAGCGGGAATTGGTATAAGAAGTCTAATAGCAAATTTTTAAGTTCCTCTTTAACTCTTTAACCAGCGGGCTCGCATGAGGAGAGGAGAGTAAAGGTCCTCTTCCATAGATATCTTCACACTTTTTTCTTCTTCTGTAGTTGGCGGACGAGTAAGAAAGTGAATCTTTGGTGCACCACTAATTATTGCCATTGGTGTTTGCTCCGCCCCTTCTCCCATAACTAAAACAGCAGACGTTGCCAGCGCATCAAGAAGATTGACTTGTGTTACTTGCAGTGGTTGATCATAAAGATCTGGCTTGCCTATATAGGAATAAAATGGTTCAAATCCACACCAACCAAGAGCAACGCCCGTAACCCCAAGGCGCATAGGTGTTATGTTACTATCTGTAATCAAAATACCAAGATGTTTTATGCAGTGTTTTGTCTTGAGATAGTTCCATATTGACAGAGCTGTTTTCTGAACATCTTTTGGATATAGAATATACACCTCATTACCATTTGATTCATCAATACCAGCAGATGGAATTAAGATATTATCTTTAATCGTTAAACAGATACTGTGAGCCACATCAACAATTGCATCAGCTTCCCTTTTGATTAGCTCTTCTTTAGAACAAGCAGTTTTGCAAACCACTTGTTTTTGACAAATTGAAATGATTTTTGATGTGATAGCAAGAACAACTTCCTCTCTTAGCAGCTCTGAAACATAGCGATCAAGAACCTGCTCTAATACTTCTCCATATTCAATGCGGTGGGTATAAATTGCTTCAATATGCATATTAACGTGTTAGCTTGCATATAGTATAATCTTTTGTTTTGGTGAGAATAGTTTTATTCCATCCACTAAGAAGTGTTAAGTTGAAATATACATCACCTTTATAGGGTTTGTAAATTTCTGTCATGATGAACTCTGAAATTAGATTATATTCTAAAAAAAGATGCGCTATTTGTGCTCCACCAATCACAAAGATTTAAGGGTAACTCCAATTACTTTGGATTGACAAAAACTCTTGCATAGAAGAAATAATAGTGCATTTTACTCCTCTGTTAAAACAAGAATTTAATTTGTCACGAGAAAAAACAATAGGAATACGATTCCCTAATATGTCTTGAGGCATAGTTTCAAATGTCTTTCTCCCCATAACAATAACTTGTTTGTCAGTCACCTGACGAAAATGATCTAACTCACTTGGATAATGCCAGGGCAATCTATTATTTATTCCAATTACCCCCTTGGGATCAACAGCCATAATTCCGATAACTATCATCCCTGTAAAGCAGCTTGAGCTACAAAAAATCGCATGTGATCACGCACATTATGCACTCGAAGGAAATCAACCTTGTTGTGCAATGCAGATGATAAAGCAATTGTTTCTAAATCTCGGTTAAAGACAGGTTCTGTAGAAAAAGAAGAAATAAATGACTTTCTAGAATGGCCAACCAGAACTTTGCAGCCAAAACTTTGCAATGCTTCTATATTGCATAAAAGCCAGATATTCTGATATAGAGATTTGCCAAAACCAATACCAGGATCAATAATGATCGAGCTTTGATCAAAACCTAGAGCTAGTAATCTATTAATGTTCCTTTCTGCCCAATTATTTATGGTATCAATTGGATCAATGTCACTTGGGATAATGTTGTCACTATGTGGTGGTATGGAGAGTGAATGCATAATAACGATACTACATCCACTGCTAGCAATCGCTTTTAAGGTATTATCATCTAGATCTCCCTTCTGATCGTTTACCCAGGCAATGTTGTAGTGCTCCAAAACATTCAAAATAACATCTGGGCAGAAACTATCAATGCTGACTTTAATGTCACCAACTTTCATATATTGATTAAGGTCATCAAGCACTGGTTTTAAGCGTGCATATTCTGCTTTTGGAGTTTGTATTGAGGAGACAGGTCTTGTTGATTGAGCACCAAGTTCAACTATGCTTGCACCATCTGATAACAGCCGCAGTGCCTGCTTGGTTGCTTGATCTGCATCATAATAAAGACCACCATCTGAAAATGAATCAGGAGTAATATTAACAATACCTACAAGCTCTGGTGAAAGCGTAAAACTCCTTAAAAAGCAATCCTTAATGTTAGGGTTAATAGTACCAAACGTTTTGTTAACTACTGCCATGGGACTCAGCATTGCCATCAAGTGAAGCAAAAATGGTCTGTTTATCAATTCTGGGTGAGGAATCTTAAGGTAGGATGTATCAAGTGTCAGGTTATCCCATAACAAAATATCCAAATCAATAATGCGAGGTGCCCATTTTTCATAGACCTGCGGGCGGCCAATGTCACACTCAATTTGTTTAAGGCCCTTTAACAGCTCTTCAGGAGAAGAAGAACAACTTCCATACACAACCATATTTAGAAATGGCTTGTCCCATTCAGGTGGAGCATCATTTGGTAAAATAGCCTTAGTCTCCAGAATAATTGAAGATTTTAAATTTTTAAAATAGCGCTCCTGCAGTAACTGAGCAGCCTTTTGTAAATAGAAAAAGCGATTCCCCATATTTGAGCCAATAGAAATATAGATCATTACTGTTCTTGCAGTGCATTACAATAGGTAAAAAAGACGCCCCCATGCACACCAGGAACTGGTGGTGCAGTTTTGTGAGTAGTCACCCTGATAGAAGAAATAATATGCTTTTTTTGCAGCAAAAAGTCGTTAATCATCCTGTATATCCCATGAGTTAAATGTTCGATTAAATTAAATTGCTTGCCTTGAACGAAATATTGAATGTTCCGTACTACCTCCAAATAGCAGAGAGTATCTTTAAGCTGATCAGTTGTAAGCCCTAAAGGAGGAGATTTAAAAGTGAAACCAATATCAATACTCACCAATTGGGGAGCAAACTTCTCTTCTGCGCTACATCCTAAATGAACCCAAAGCCGCAGATCAGATATAAGAAGATTACATGCAGACATTGCATTCCAATATCACTGAATTTTAACTCTGAAGCTACTTAAACTACTAACACACACTGGCATTCATCATCCCATCAAGAAAACCCCACAAGAGCTTTGCTCCCTTTTGAGCACCCTGCATAACTTTATCTTGCTCTTTTTCATCTAGATCTTCAATAAGATTTGCACACTCCTCAGAATGCCACTCATCAGCATGCATATGGACCGTAAAAAATTGAAGAGAACGCTCATCACTTATTGAATAGTGTTTTTTTAAACCTTCAATTTTAGACTTGGAAACCTCTGGAGTTTGACGTTCGTAAGCGTACAAGGCTCCAAGACCTGCCGCAAAACCTGATCTTACAATATCAAAGTAACCATCAACTAACTCCTGTGTCTCTTTAATCTGTGCACTTTCACGAAGATCAGATCGCGCAACGCCAAGCCCTTCAGCAAAACGTTGCCATAATTCTGGATGATTTTCATCACCTTGTTCCTCTTCTATTAAATTACCAAGTAAAACCTGTCGCATTTTTAGATCTGGGCACAAAAAATGTATACCACTGATGTAACGAGGAAACGCAGCAACGTGGTGATAATATTCTTTAGCATAGGTTTGTAAAGCTTGCAAGCTTAAGCTTCCTGTATTCCATGACTGGTAAAATGGATGATTTAGTAAGTGCAATTCATCTAACTTGTTATTTAGAGACTTAGTAAATTTCATTATTTCCTCCATTATATCAACATATAGTTCATATACTACAGCTTTCTCATTGTTACGATCATGCTAAGATCAACACAATGGTGGGATTGGTAGGACTCGAACCTACGGCCAATTCGTTATGAGCGAACTGCTCTAACCGACTGAGCTACAATCCCTTTTATCAATATTTATAATACACACAAAAGCAAATTTGTCTATTAGCTTATTTCACTATCAACCCAACTTGACAAATCATTTGTTGCACCAATTTTGCGTGCAATTTCCTTACCATCTTGAAATATGATTAAAGTAGGTATAGATTGCACTCCATACTTACTTGGCACTTCAGTCCCTTCATCTATGTCGAATTTGCAGATCTTAATCTTGCCTTTTCTATCCTTAGCCAATTGTTCTATACGTGGCATTAGACTTTTGCATGGCCCACACCATTCTGCCCAAAAATCTACCAGCACGAACCCTTTATAGTCAGTGACTTCAGATTTGAAATTTTGATCATTTACCGATGTAATATCATCACTCATAAAATACCTAAATTTTTGTAAAATATAGCGTATCTATTAGCAGTTAATCAACTAAATTCTTACCGCAGAGCTTGAAAAATTGCCCTAAAGTGTTTTGCACAAACAAAAAACTTCTATTACATCTGGTGGTTAAAGATATCCACGTTTTCCCAACCCATTAAGTCTAACTCAATACGAGTAGGAAGAAATTCAAAGCACTTTTGGGCCAATTCTTTTCTATTTTCACGTTCCAGCATTAAGTCTAGCTTTTCCTTTATCCTGTGGAGATACAAAACATCAGATGCAGCATAACTTTTTTGTTTGTCTGTTAAATTTTCATTTCCCCAATCAGAAGATTGCTGCTGCTTATTTAGTTTGGTATCAAGCAGCTCTAAGCACAACTCTTTTAAGCTATGATTATCTGTGTAAGTGCGAACTAAACGTGAAGCTATCTTTGTGCAATAGCACGGAAGTGCCCAAGTTTCCAAGTAATAACGTATTATGCTCACATCAAATCGCGCGAAGTGAAATATTTTAGTTATATTTTTATCCTCTAATATTTTTCTCAAATTTGGCGCTGTATAATCGTTCTTGAGTTGAACTAAGTGAGCGTTGCCATCATTAAAAGAGAGCTGCACAAGGCATAATCTATCTCTGCTATGAAGTAGCCCCATTGCCTCGGTATCAACAGCTATAGACCTTACATCATCTGGTATTGAACTAGCTGGCAAGTCGTCTTTATATAAAAATATTCCCATAAAGCTTTGTGGAATAATTAAAAACTTATGATAATCAAAAATAAGCCTTAAGTATACGAAAAGATCATAGAAGGAACCACGCAAGTTTATGGGCTCTCACATTTTTCGTGTACACGGGGGTTTACAAATTGCTGTATATGCCTATAATTAAGTAAATTTAGGTTAATTTAATTGCGGGAGTAGCTCAGTTGGTAGAGCGCAACCTTGCCAAGGTTGAGGTCGAGGGTTCGAACCCCTTCTCCCGCTCTTTGCTTTCAAAATCATTTCGTCAAAAATCCCTTGACAAACTCCGCTAGCCCCCTTATCATGAAACTGAAGCTATTGTATTTGCTTTCGCCAATCTGCAGATTAAAAGGTAAGGATTACTTAATGTATCGGCGTCTTATGTTCAATTTTTTGCAGTATATAGATACTGTATGTCTTTACAAAACTTCATCTACATCTAGATTTTTATCTAAATAAGCTGAACGCGCTTATAAAGCGTTACAAGACATCAAAAAATGCCAATACTCGACAGAGATAGTAAAAGACTAGCTAACTCGGGGATTCTTTGTCTTTTTTTCTGCTTAGTAAATTTCTTAAACATTTGCAGCGTAAGTTAGTTGCAATTAAAAGCAGCTGAATTTCGCTTGTCAAGCGTTTAAAACATAAAAAACGCCAATATTTTAAAGCGGATAATAACCACGGGGCTTCTTTTGCCTTTTTTTTCATTTGGTAAATTTCTTAATGTTTGTGGCTGAACGACAACCTTCATCCCGCAGCGGGATCTCTTGTTAGCGGCTGAGATACCGCGGCGGTATGACGTAGGACTGCTGTCATTCCAGCGCGTGACGCTGGAATCCAGTTCTTATTACCTGGTGTAAAGTTAAGTTTCCTGGATCCCAGTGGGCTTTGTTGCATCGCTAGCTATGATGGATTAAAGATAAAAAAGGTGGAGAATATCAGTAGCTTATTATTCTGGTATTTATAACAAGAACGGTCAGTGAATACCTAAATTTGAGTAAAAGAAATTTCACTACCACTCACTAATCCGGCTAAAATTCAAGAATTTCAATGCTTTAGCTATTTTCAATAGAATTAAATTTATTAATATAAATAACAAGTTACTATTCTTAAATTTGATCAGATTGATTGCAAAAAAAACAAGATTTTCAATAAGTTGCTTATAATCCTAATTATAGTTAGCCTTTCATAAGTAGCGATGCAACAAAGCCATCCCAGTGTCTGGGCACTGGGATGACAAGAAAGGAGCACTGGGATGACAAGAAAGAGGCTACTTGGATAACAGAAGAAGGAGGCTACTTGGACAACACCCTGACAACCATCATCCCGCTACGTGTTAGCGGGATCTGGAAATACCGCGGCGGTATGACGTAGGACTGCTGTCATTCCAGTCTGGAATCCAAAAAAGGATGATGTCATCCCAGTGCTTGACACTGGGATCCAGCTTCTGTGCAACCTCATCAAAAACATTCATTTAGTATAAACTTTCCATGCTAGTTTGCTTGCTTACAAGCAAACTTTCCTGGATCCCAGTGGGCTTTGTTGCATCGCTCAAGTGAAAAGAACTGGCAGTTACTGACAAAATTCATTATAAATAGCCATTTAACTGTTGAAGAAAAAATATGCCACAAAAAATGAGAGTCAGTAACTGCCATGAATATAACAAATTTCTCCAAGAAAGAGGAAGCATTTTTTGTTATATCAATGACGCCATAGAAAATTGGTACGAGAATTGTCCAAAAATGCAGGGCGGCAACTATATTTATAGTGATAAAGTTGTGATTTTGGTGCATATAATCGTCAGTTTCTTTAGAATTGGTTTAAGACAAACAGTCGGGTTTATAAAAGGGTATTTGCAACAAATAGGAAGAGATTTGGCAGTTATCAGCTATTCACAAGCATCAAGAAGGTTTAAGAAACTTAATATTAAGATAAATGATTGCAGAATTGATAAAAATATAGCTCTTTCCATAAAAGTCCGGATGTGATAGGATAAGGGTAGATGATGATAAGGAGGTTGAATGCCAGCAGCATATAGTTATGATTTAAGAAAAAAAGCAATGGAAGCGCTAGACGAAGGAGAAAGCAGAGAAACAGTGGCAGCAAGATTTAAGATTGGACGAACTACTTTATGGGAGTGGCAGCAAAGAAGAAAAGAAACAGGAGACTTTCAATCAAAAAAACTTGGAAATGGGGGTTACAATCACAAAATTACCGACTGGGATACCTTTGCCAAATTTGCCAGAGAACACGGAGGAAAGACTCTATCGGAAATGGCTAAACTTTGGAACAACGTTAGTATCCAAACGATCTATCGAGCCCTTAAAAAAATTGGATTTACGCGCAAAAAAAGACATATGGATACAAGGAAAGAAACGAAGAAAAACGTGCTGAATTTTTGAAAATTATAGCGACAAAAGAACCTAAAAACTTAGTGTATATAGATGAGTCTGGCATTGATAACACCGAAGACTACCCCTACGGATATTGCCAGAAAGGACAGCGGTTTTATGCCTTAAAATCTGGAAAGAAAACTCAACGAATCAGTATGGTTGCAGCCTTAAGTGGAAGAAAGATAGTTGTTCCGTTAACCTTTGAAGGCCACTGTAATATGGATGTTTTTAATGGATGGTTTGAGCAATTTTTGACACCGATCTTGGAACCTGGACAGACTGACCTTACCCAGAAAAAGTGGAGAGAAAGAAAGGAGTTTTTTCGGGTAAAATAAAATTTTGGAGGATTAGAAATGGCAAGAGAATATACGGCAGAATTCAAATTGGAAGCTGTTAAGCTGGCAAATGAACAAAGAAAGGTAGGTCAACCAGTTGCAAAAGTAGCAAGAGATCTAGGAATAAGGGATAGTGTATTAGGAAAATGGATGAAGAAATATAACGAAAAAAAGTCAGCGGCAAATGCATTTCCAGATGTAGCACCTTATGACAAAGAGAGATTTGATTTACAGAAAGAGTTAGCAAAAGTAACAAGAGAAAGAGACATTTTAAAAAAAGCCCTGGCCAGTCAAAAAGAGTAAAATATTTTTTTATAAAAGAGCATAGTAACTGCTATAAAGTACAGGAATTATGTAGGATTTTCTGCTAGTGGCTACTATAAGTGGACTACAAGGAAAATAAGCAGTAGAGAATCAGCAAATAAAGAGTTATTAGCAGATATTCAAAAAATATATCAAGCTTCTAAATGTAGATATGGAGCTCCTAAAATTCATGCTGAATTGAAGGCTTTGGGTAAAAGTTGCAACTTAAAAACAGTGCAAAGTATTATGCAGAAAAATGGTATTCAGGCTATATTGAGAAGAAAATTTAAAATTAAGAAACAACAAACGGACAGTAGCTCCCAATATATTAGACCAAAACTTTATTGTCGATCAACCAAATAAAGTATGGGATTACTTATATAAAAACCAAAGAAGGATGGCTATATTTGGCAACAATAATCGATCTATATTCACGCATGGTAGTTAATGAGCAGTTCAATAAATAAACAATTGGTTATGGACTCTTTATTAATGGCCGTTAACAAGCGTAAACCTGCCAAAAATCTACTATTACATAGTGATCAAGGTTCACAATATACTTCGCAAGGTTATCAATATCTCTTATCCATAAAAAACATAGATGAGTCATAAAGGTTGTTGTTACGACAATTCTGTTGTGGAAAGCTTCTTTAGCTCATTGAAAAGAGAAATACTTATTGATACTTCACAACACTCTGCTCAACAAACTAGAACTGCAATATTTGAATACATAGAAATTTTTTATAACAAACAACGTCACTATTAACTATTGCATTCCTGAGCATTTTGATTCATCATTCTCTTTGTGAAAAACATTCCAAACTTTCTCTCCACTTTTTCTGGGTAAGGTCAGTCAGCTACTTGGATGACAGGGGAGGGAGGTGCTACCCTGACAATCGTCATCCCGCTACGTGTTAGCGGGATCTAGAGATACCGCGAATGAATCGCGGTATGACGGTCTGCAGCGGTATGACGTAGGGCTGCACTAGCTATATCATGCATTTTATTAACCGACACTATAAACAATATCCTTACAATTATGAGATTGAACCACAACTTGCTCAAGCGTTAAGCTGCTGCGTTTAGCGTCTTTACTGTGATTTTCCCCAAGAACATTTGTTCTTTCTCGTTTTATTTCCTCAATGAATTTCCCATTAACATCTTTAGGATCAATCTCTTCTTCAGAATATATAAGGTTAGTGCAATTTGTTTTTCTATAATAATGCACGCCAAGACATATAATTGATAATGCAAGTATACCAGAACCTATAAGTAATGATAATCCTATGTTATTAGTCAAAGGGTTTTGGTAAAATTTTTGTACACCATTAACACCATGTGTTGCAAGTAGCCCTAGAGGAAACGCTATATTTGCAGCAACTACACCAGTAAATAATGCAGTAAATATTGGTCTGTCGTTAATTACTGATTTTATTTTATTAGTTCTAGTAATTACTTTTTCGTCAATGTTAGTGAAGCCTTGTTTAGCTTCCCAAGCATTAAGTACAAAATTTGAATGAGTGCCATTGCTATATTCCAGTCTTACAGATTTTATAGCTTTATCTTTTGGCTGGTGCTCCAACACCTCAGCTAAAATTTTATCCGCATCTTTTTTTTGAATGGAATGTTCTTCAGTATCTATAAATTGCCTTGTTGCAAAAAATATTGGACCAATTGCAAGCAATGCAGCAAGTACGATAACTGGTATAGTGATATATTTTGGGCTGTTTGTAAAAAATGCAATAAATTTTGCTTTATCTTGTAAATATAATAAAGCTGCAGATATACTGAGTATAATAGCACTTGCAGTAAAAATTATAAAGCCCTTCTGCTGCATGGCATATTTTGCTCTTGGCAAGAATCTGTTTGTTTTTTTATTTGTTGTGCTACCTATATCAGAATTTAGTGACAAAGACTCTTCAGAGTCATCTTTGCTTTTATACGATGGTAAAGTATTTGAAGACCCACCTAAATCATCTTTTGAGTTTTGACCACCTATTTCACTGTCTAAACTCTTTTTCGAAGATTTTGTATTTGGGTTTATAACTGCATAAATATGTTCTTCTGATCCATTACCAGATAATCCTTCTAAACCTAAACTTGCTGTTTGTGATACCCAATCATGAGTCTCACCTTTTGTTTCTTCTAGGGAAGGAGGTAGTACTTCAGTACTAAGACCAAACAAATTTTTGTCTTCTTTGTCTTGTAAACCTGGAGCTTTTGGCAAAATCGGTGGTGCTCCATCACCATCTTTTTGTCGATTTACAGATGCATAAGTAGGATCCACTTCCTCATCATCTGATTCTTCATGTGACATTCCCTGCACACGTGGTACTACATTCAGTACACTTGAGATAGCATTTCCTGCTTCTTCAGGCGATGGTGGATCTTTTAGTGTTATCTTGCTATTGTCACCTGTTTGTTCGTAAGAAGTTAATTTTACTGTTGATTTTTCGACTGACCCATGCATATTCACTCCAAAGTTAATTACTATGCTGCATTGATTACGCTATAGTTATTAAGATATAGTAAATACCAATTTACGGATAATTATTAGTATAGAAATTGTCTATCAAAGATTCTTTCATTCAGAGGGTAATCTTTGTCAAAAAGCAAAGTTATTGTGTTTTCGTGGTCTTTTTGTATTTTTATCTGTGATATATTATGAAACTCCTTGTAATCTGATACTACAAGTGCTGGACGGTTTTTTGTGTCGTTAATGTCAATTTGTACGATCGTATCATTTGAAATTAGCGCTCCATTCCAATGCCTTGGGTAATAGCTATTGATGGAGGTTAATGCAAGTAAATTTGAATTTAGCGGCAAGATTGGGCCACCGGCAGAGAAGTTGTATGCAGTGCTGCCTGTGGGGGTAGATAATATTACTCCGTCCCCTCTAAATTTTTCTACTTTTAGCTTATCATTAATAGTAATATTCATCTCTACTATTTGGTTCGCTTTTCTAAAAACGTATACTTCGTTTACTGCTATGTAATGATATCTCTTGCCACTTGTGTCTGTTGCTTCCATTTTTAGCAAAGTTAACTGAGTTGAAGTTGCATGCTCTATATGATCAATTAAATCTTCACTGCAGCTAAAGCATTTATTCATCAAAAACCCAACATTGCCAGTGTTTATCCCATACACATGCATGTTTTTATTTTCTATGACGTAATTGTGCAAAGTGCGTAGCATAAAGCCATCACCGCCAACAACTATCAATAGATCGATTTCGGACTTATTTTCTTCTGTTATATTGATAAAATTAAGTTTCTTTAATAGTTTAGATACTTCCTGCGATTTTGGTGATGGAGAAGCAACATAGCCTATATTTTTGTATTTATGCATGCTTCAGTAAACTCTCTAAAACTTAAAGAGGAGGAGAATTAGAAAATGCTTCCATATTTATCGTTAAACTTAGCTAATTTGCTAGTTTTACTTGCTAACCCGCTTGTCAAACTTCCAGTCCATGCAGGGTGAGTAAGAGGATCTCTATCAAGTTTTACCCTATCTCCCTCCTTTCCATAAGTGGAACGAGTTTCAAACTCTTGACCGTCTGTCATCACTATAATAATTTTATGATAATTCATTGTTGTTTATAAACTTTTAGTCAGTTAACATTCTAGTGAACTTAATTTACTAAGTCAATCATTATTCTAAAATATTGACAAAAAATAAATAAAATCTTATACTTAATAAGGAATAAGTAATAATTATCATGATTTTCGCTTTCCCTGGTCAGGGCTCTCAGTTTGTAGGAATGGGAAAGAGCTTATATAGTGAGTTTTCCGTTGCAAGACAAGTATTTAATGAAGTAGATAGCATATTGGATAGAAAGCTGTCTCATTTAATCTTCAACGGTCCTATTGAAGAATTAACCATTACAGAAAACGCTCAGCCAGCTATAATGGCAGTATCAATTGCAATGCTACGTGTTATGGAGCATGTGTTTGGCAAATCTCTTTTCACTGATCACAATGTTAAATATGTTTGTGGGCATTCAGTTGGCGAATATACAGCGCTGTGTGCTGCAGGAGCGTTAACGCTTGAGTCTGCAATCAAGCTGCTGAAAGTTCGCAGCGAAGCAATGCATGAAGCTTCACTGAAATGTAAAGGCGGAATGGTTGCGTTGCTTGGAGCAGAGATAAATGAAGTGGAAGATATATTGAAATCAGTTCAAATTGACGGAATTTGTGAAATTGCAAACGATAACGGTGGCGGACAAGTGGTTATAAGTGGCACTAGAGAAGCTCTTGAAATGTTACCCGATTTATTCAAAAACTCGAGTGTGAGGAAACTAATTAAATTACAGGTTAGTGGGCCTTTTCATTCATCTCTTATGAAACCTGCTGATGAAAAAGTTTTGGAGTTTTTGAAGGGTATTAAAATAACCCGTCCTATAGTTCCTTTGATATCAAATGTTACAGCTAAAGAGGAGAGTGATCCCAAAGTTATAAAAACTTTACTCGCCAAGCAAGTTGTAAGCAGAGTGAAATGGAGAGAAATGGTTTTGTATATGTCAAGCCGTGGCATTAACAAATTTGTTGAAATTGGCCCTAATAAAGTTTTATCTAATTTGGTCAAAAGAATTGACCAATCTATCAGTACAAAAAATATAGATAGTATTGGTGATATTGACAGCTTCTTTAATGAATCATTAGTACTAACAGCGAAAAATTTAAAAGTTGGATTAAGTTAAAACACATCTATTTGATGTCATTCCGGTGCATAACGCTGCCTAGCTGGAATGACAGAGGGTAATGCAAGAAATCAACGAACTGCCTGTCATTTCGTTTGGTTTTTTAATTCCAAGTAGCTGTAAAATAGTAGGGGCAATGTCAGATAACCTTCCGTCTCTTAGTTTTAGATTATTGCAAGACACAATAAATGGCACTTTATTTAGAGTGTGTGCTGTATGAGGTGTATTATTTTCTTCATCGAACATACATTCCACATTACCATGGTCTGCAGTGACAATTAACGCGGTGTTGCTTGACTTTTTAACAGCACTCAGCACTTTTGCAAGACAATCATCTACAGCTAGCACAGCTTTCTCGGCTGCTTTTATATTACCTGTATGTCCTACCATATCAGGATTAGCGTAATTTACAACTATCAGTGCGAATTCTTGGGAGTGAATTTTTTCTACAAGCTTTTCTGTGAGCTCGAAGGCTGACATTTCGGGCTGCAAATCGTAAGTTTGAACTTTTGGTGAGGGAATGAGTATTCTTTCTTCACCAGAGAAAGGTTCTTCTTTTCCACAATTGAAAAAGAAAGTCACATGAGCGTATTTCTCGGTTTCGGCGATACGTAATTGTCGTAATTTATTGTCTTCTATTGTTTGTCCTAGAGTATCAGCGAAAGAAGTAGGAGGAAAAATATAAGGAATTTTGAGATCTTCTTTATACTTCATCATACTTAAAATTGAAGAGAATTTTGCTACCTTAGCGTAATCTGTTTTGCCAAGCAAAATACTTGCTAATTGTATCATTCGATCAGCACGAAAGTTAGCCAACAGCACTCCATCTTCTGGTTTTATACCTTGATAATCACCTATTACTGCGGGCCTGATAAACTCATCAGTTATGTTATTTTGATAATTATTCTCAATCAACGATACTGCATTATCATGACAAGGTGCCTTTGCAAATGCGATAGCCTCATAAGCTTCGATTGTTCTCTTCCACCTGTTGTCACGGTCCATAGCATAGTAACGCCCAGAAACAGTAGCAATTCTTGTGTCATTTCCCTTTATACTCTTTGTAAATTCTTGAATGCATTTTTTTCCTGAATTTGGCAATGTGTCTCTGCCATCTAAAAATGCATGTATCACCACTTTTATTCCATGCTGTGATATTTTATTTGCTAAAGTTGAAATATGCTTTTGATGCGAATGAACACCGCCATCTGACACTAATCCCATTATATGGCATACTCCGTTCTTACTTTTTAGATTACTAATAAAACTTTGTAGATTTGCATTGTTTTCTATTGTTCCAATTTCTTGATTAATGCGCTGAAGGCTTTGCATTACTACTCTACCACTGCCAATATTCATGTGGCCAACTTCTGAATTACCTATTTGACCACCAGGTAACCCCACATCAGCTCCACAGGCGGATAAACTGCATTTTGGATAATTAGAGCTAATATATTGCCAACAGGGTGGATTTGCGTTGCTGATAGCGTTGTATTTATTATTCTCTATTCCATTTCCCCAGCCATCTAGTATACATAAAACCACTGATTTAATGTTCATATAAAATCAACACTAGAATTTCACAGAGAAACGCTCCCCGGGCCGGATTCGAACCAGCGACCAATTGGTTAACAGCCAACTGCTCTACCACTGAGCTACCGAGGAATAAACCGTTTTTAATTTACCATGTTGAACGTTGGTTGTAAACGTTTTTTGTGTAGACTTTAAGTCCAACTGGTCACAGAAACGAAAAAACTTACTTGACAAACTCCGCCAGCCCCCTTATTGTAGTATTAAGGGTATTTCTGACTCAAAACTTGTTTTTGATCCGCGCGGGTTCAATAACAAAAATTCAGTAAAAAACTTGGAGTATCTATTGGCGGATTACATAAAATTATAGCGGCTGCATGTCTTTTTAATTTTTTCTACATTCAGCCAAATCGCGCTTATTTTAAGCGTTAGCACATTATTACAGCGCCAATTTAAAGTATTAGAGGGTCAAAACTCGCACCACGGGGCTTCTTTGCCTTTTTTTTTATTTGGTAAATTTTTTAACGTTTGTGGCTAAGCGACAGCCGTCATCCCGCTGCTTGTTAGCGGGATCTCTTGTTAGCGCCGCGGCGGTATATTTGTCATCCCGCTAGCGGGATCTATGTTGAGAGATACCGCGAATGAATCGCGGTATGACGGTTTGTGGCGGTATGACGATAAGACACAAAGCCTAATGGAAAAAACTGCGAACGCCAGTGAAAAACATGGCAATTTTATTTTCATTTGCGGTTGCTATTACATCTTGATCTTTCAGCGAGCCGCCGGGCTGAATTATAGCTGTAATTCCATGTTTTGCACTTTCTACTATGCTATCTGGGAATGGAAAAAATGCATCTGAAGCAAGCACTGCACCTTTACATTTTTCACCTGCTTTTTTCACTGCAATGTTCACACTATCTATTCTGCTTGTTTGCCCTGCGCCGATGCCAATAGCACAACCATCTTTTGCTATAACTATTGCGTTGGATTTCACATGTTTACATATTTTCCAGGCAAAAATAAGATCTTCCTTTTCTTTTTCTGTTGCAGTGCATTCTGTTACTTGTTCTGCTTTTATTGTGTGGTCATTATTTTCTTGCACCAAAAACCCACCAACAACATTTTTAGTTTGGTATTTCACATTTTGTTGAAAAGATTTATGAATAATCACTCTTAAATTTTTCTTTCTTTGTAAAATTTTTAGTGCCTCATTGTTTACCGATGGTGCTATCACTACTTCCAAAAATATCTCGTTTAATTTTTCTGCTAGCTTTAAATCTATCTCCCGGTTTAAGGCAGCTATACCACCAAAACTGCTTACTTCATCGCACGATAGAGCTTTTTCATATGCCTCCAAAGCATTATTACCAATAGCAGCGCCACATGGGTTATTATGCTTGATTATCACTGCTGCAGGTTCTTCGAATTCAGAAGTTATGTTAAGTGCGGATTCTATATCTACTATATTATTATAACTCAACTCTTTTCCATGTAGTTTTTCCAACGGATATTCTGTAAATTGATTACTATAAAATGCAGCTTTTTGATGGGGATTTTCACCATACCTGAGTTCTTGTACTTTATGCCCGTATAGAGCAAAAAACTCTGGTAACTCATTATTTTTACTCTGGGATAAAAACCAACTGTGAATATTAGAATCGTAGTGTGCAGTGAGAGCAAATGCTTTGGTTGCTAAGTGTTTTCTATATTCCAATGTTGTTTTATTGTTATTTTCTATCATCTCAGCTTTCAGTGCTTCATAGTCTTGAATGCTAGAAATAACTGAAGTAAAATGAAAATTTTTTGCTGCGGCTCTAATTAACGCCACCCCGCCGATATCAATTTGTTCTATAATTTGCTCCTCACTTGAATCGCTATTCACCGTCTCCCAAAATGGGTATAGGTTAGTTATAAGCAGGTCTATTGGCTCAATACCTAGATCTTGCACTTCCTTTTTATGCTTTTCTCGATCATAAAGTATTCCTCCATGAATTTTAGGGTGTAAAGTTTTCACTCTACCACCCAGTATCTCTGGAAATTGTGTGTAATCTGAGACCTCTTGTGTTTTTATTCCTGCACTAGATAGCACTTTATAAGTATTGCCCGTTGAAAGAATTTCTATTTGTTGCTGCGTTAAAAACGATGCAAGATCAATTATATTCGTTTTATCGTATACTGATATTAAAGCTCTTTTTATTTTCATTTTTATATGGAAAGTTTTTTAAGATTATATCTAAGAAAAGGAAATTTAGCTATTACATTTCTACACTAATTTAAAGCAGTCTATTCTATAAATTTTTTTACCATGCTTGATTTCAAGCCACGAATAAAATCTTCAATACTGCAAGGATTTCTCCCTTCCATTTGTACAACTTTAGGAATTAAAGTGCCACCTTTTAAACTTATGTGCATATTATCGTTAACAATCTTACCTTGTTCTGAAGCGAGAGCTTCAAAGTCAGCATCAAGTATCCTGATACGTTTATTTTCTATCTTAATGAATGCTTTTGGGTAAAACGCTTTAACCTTTCTATAAGCAACTTCACAAGCATCACTTGCATAAATTTTATAGTCTTCCACTTTGTTAGCGTAACATGCATCATTATCGCTCTGCTCTATAGGAACCTGTTTTTCAATTTCATTTAACACCTCAAGCAGTAAATCACTGCCTAATTCAGACAATTTATCATGCAATGTCTTGTAATTATCGTTCTTTTCGATAAGAAATTTTTCCTGTTTTAAAATAGGGCCGGAATCTAATCCTTCATCCAATTGCATAATGCTAACCCCGGTTTCTTGATCTCCTGCTAAAATTGTGTGCTGTATCGGGGCTGCACCACGCCACCTTGGTAGTAATGAAGGATGAATATTAATACAACCATATTTTGGAATATTCAAAATTTCTCTTGGAAGTATCAACCCATACGCGGCTACAACTGCAACGTCTGGTTTGAAATTTCTAAATTTTTCTTGCTCTGCCGAAAACTTTAGAGAGATAGGAGTACATACCTCTATGTTACTTTCTTCAGCGATAACATGTACTGGAGATTTCGTTGGCTTCTGTCCACGCCCCGAAGGTTTTGGAGCCTTGGTGTATACTGCCACCACTTCGCTCTTTGATTTCAGTAACAAGCTCAGAGAATTAACAGCAAATCCTGGTGATCCCATGAAAATAATTCTCATGGTGTCTTTGCTTTAAGAATTCTCTGCTAATTTACCACTTACAGCTTCTACTAATTTGGCAAAATCATCCTTATAATTAACGGCCATCTCAGCAAGAATCTTTCTATTTAAATCAATGCCGGCAAGTGTAAGACCATGCATAAACCTACCATAAGTAAGCCCATGCTCTCTTACTGCTGCATTAATACGTATTATCCATAAACCACGAAAATCACGTTTACGATTTCTTCTGTCTCTATAAGCATATTGCAGTGCTTTTTCAACTCTTTGTAATGCAATTCTATAACAACTTTTTGCGCGCCCTCTATAACCCTTTGCCAGTTTCAATATTTTTTTATGACGAGCGTGAGTAGTGACTCCACGTTTTACCCGAGCCATTTTATTTTACCTCCATTTTGTTAAATACCGTAAGGCATATGAAGCTTAACTATACGCGAGTCAGATTTACCAAGAATCGTTGTACCGCGCTGATTACGAATATTAGATTTACTTCTCTTTACCATGCCATGCCTTTTGCCTGACTGAGTAGAAATAACTTTACCCTTAGCTGTAAGGTGAAAGCGCTTTTTCACAGAAGATTTGGTTTTTAATTTTATTTTCTTCATATTCCAAATAAATTTACAAGCACTACTATTGAGTTCTTTAATAGTAATTAAGCATTAGTATAAATAATTTTATTAAAGAATCAAATTAAAATTGTATATTAAAGGAGTTTAAAAGTAATTACGCCCAATATGTGTGTTATACCTTCTTTATTCCCAAGTGGCAGCAATACTTGCCTCATTTTAACACTTTCACTTTCTTCCTCTTCATTGATCGGGCATTTACTCTCTATTACAGTATCAAGTTTATCAATAACTGCATCTATTTTATATAGTCGCAAAAATGGTGCATCAATTGCATACTTATTATCAATGCGCGTCTTTTTCTCAAAACCATAGAATTCAACAGCCTTTTCTCCTGCATTTTCACAAATATAACCTTGATCCTTGACTTCAATGACAAAACAATGCTGCCATGATTCCATTATTTCTGCAGTGTCTATTTCATGCCTTTCTGGCCAATCTCTGTCTGATCCTTTTATGTCATTCCAGTGTTGAGTCACCACATTTGCTATTCTTTTTTCTTTGCCTACATAAATTTCCATTCCAATTTCCACATATAAAACACAGATATGAGGTAAATTTATCGTGAATATATTGATTTTTTCTTACCACAAGGTGCATGTCACTAGAAGTTCTGAGATCTAGAGAGTGGTATTGATTTTATTTCCATTACAACTTATTATTTATAGATAACCTCAATAAAAACGATGAAGCTAAACGAAATCAGAGAAAGATTTATAAAATTTTTTGTAAATAATGACCACGAGCAGGTTTCTTCTTCTCCTTTGATTCCAGAACATGACCCAACGCTCATGTTCACAAATGCTGGTATGGTGCAGTTTAAAAATATTTTTACTGGTGCTCAAAAAACTGAAATGAAACGTGCTGTCTCAAGTCAAAAGTGCCTAAGAGCAGGCGGTAAACACAATGATCTGGAAAATGTTGGCTATACAACTCGGCATCACACATTTTTTGAAATGCTCGGAAATTTTAGCTTCGGTGATTACTTTAAGGAAACTGCGATAGAATTTGCGTGGGAATTTATCACTAAAGAGTTATCTCTTGATAAAAACAGACTATCCATAACCGTCTACCATACTGATGATGAGGCGTACGAGATTTGGCGTAAGATAAGTGGCTTTTCAAGTGATAAAATCATAAGAATTACAACGGATGATAACTTTTGGAGTATGGGAAGCACTGGTCCGTGCGGTCCATGTTCTGAAATTTTTTATGACCATGGGAGTCCTAATTTACAAGAGGGCGATAGAATTGTTGAAATCTGGAATCTGGTATTCATGGAGTTTAACAAAGATGAAGAAGGTAATTTACACAAATTGCCAAAAAAATGCATCGATACTGGAATGGGCCTTGAAAGAATAGCGGCTGTTATGCAAAACGTCCATGATAACTATGATATTGATCTATTTTCTGCTCTGATAAGTAAATCACAAGAGTACTGTGGAAGAACGGAAAATAAAATAGCGCATAAGATCATAGCAGATCATCTTCGCGCGGCTGCATTTCTCATCGCAGAAGGAGTGCTTCCTGGAAATGAGGGCAGGAATTACGTATTACGCAGATTAATTAGGAGAGCCACACGTTATATTCACCTGCTTGGATATAATGATTCCCTACTCCATCGTATTTTTCCAGTGTTGATAGATAGCACGAGTTCGGCTTATATGGGAGCTGAATTAGTCAGAGCTAAAAGCTTAATAGAAACGACGTTAAAATCAGAGGAAGAAAACTTTAAAGACACTTTGATGAAAGGTATCAATCTCCTGGAGAAATTCACTACAGATTTAAAATCGGGCGATACTTTGCCTGGAGAATCAGCGTTTAAGCTATATGACACCTACGGATTTCCTTTGGATATTACACTTGATATTTTAAAAGAGAAAAAAATAAATTTTGACCAGAAGGGTTTTGATGATGCAATGGGAGAACAAAAAGAGAGAGCACGTGCTAAATGGGCTGGATCTGGTGAAAAATCTGTTGAGCAAGTATGGTTTGATTTGATCAATAAATTTGGCAAAACAAAATTTGTTGGTTATGAGTTCAATGAAGTAAGTGATGCGAAAATACTAGCTATAGTTTCCTCTAAAAATGAAGTAATTGATTCTGCAAAGGAGGGAGAAAAGATAACCATTATACTTGATAAAACACCTTTTTATGGCGAGTCAGGTGGACAAGTGGGAGATACTGGCAGTCTGATCAAATCTGATAGAAGTATTATTATAGTCGAGAATACCAATAAGGTTAATGACCTATATTTGCACAGATGCATAGTTAAGTTCGGTTCAATTTGTAAAGGTAACACAGTTGCAGCAAGCATTGACAAGGAAAGAAGGCAAACCTTAAGAAGAAATCATTCAGCTACACATCTTCTGCACTTTACACTCAGAAAAATTCTAGGTGACCATGTCACTCAAAAAGGTTCCCTAGTTGCACCGGATAAGTTACGATTTGACTTTAGTCATAACACTCAAGTTACTCAGGATCAGCTATTCTTAGTAGAAGATATGGTAAACTCTCTAATCAGAGAAAACCTTTCTACATCTACAAAAATTCAGAGCATGAATCAGGCAATAGACGAAGGAGCTATGGCGTTATTCGGTGAAAAATATGGCAACCAAGTAAGAGTAGTGAAGATTGGAGATTCAAGAGAACTGTGTGGTGGCACACACGTTGAACATACTGGAGAAATTGGTTTATTTAAGATAGTAACAGAAAGTTCTGTTGCTTTTGGAGTGAGAAGAATTGAAGCTTTAACTGGTCAAGAAGCAATCAATTATGTACGTGATAATGAAATTAACTTAAAAAAAGTTGCAGAATTCGTAAAAGCGCCAGCAAGTGAAATAATAAACCGATTAAATATTTTAAATCAAGAGCGCAAAGAATCTGAAGCTAAAATAAAAAATTTATATAAAAAACTTATAAGCGCAGAGAGCATAAAAAGTACTGAAATAAATGGAATAAATTTTGTAAGTCATGCTTTTACCAATATTCCAGCGAATATAATAAGAGAGTTTGTTTTGCAGCAACAAAAACCAAAAACGATAATAGCTTTCACGGCAACAGAAAAAGATAAAACAGTCTTGATTATTAAAGTAAGTAAAGACTTAATCAATAAGATTAGCGCAAAAGAACTAATATCCATAGCAGTTGAAAAGAACTGTGGTGGGAATGCTGAACTTGCACAAACAGGCTGTGATAGCAATAAAATAGATGATGCCATTACAGCCATTTATAGCAAAATAACAGCTTCTAAGCACTCTACGTCATACCACCACGAACCGTCATACCGCCGCGGCGCTAACAAGCAGCGGGATACTTAACCATCGTCTACACCGTCATACCGCGATTCATTCGCGGTATCTCTTAGCCGCTAACAAGAGATCCCGCTAACAAGCAGCGGGATGACGAATTACTATGCCGCCGCGAACCGTCATACCGTTGCAAACCGTCATACCGCGATTCATTCGCGGTATCTCTTAGCATAGATCCCGCTAACAGGTAGCGGGATGACGGTTGTCAGGCTAGCTGTCATCCAAGTAGCTCGACTACTTGGATCCAGGAAAAAGAATGGTGTCATGAAAGTAGCTGACACTGATTCCTTTATGATGGTGTCATCCCAGTGCCCAGACACTGGGATCCAGGAAACTTAATTGCAAGTAATGCATTGGATTTGGTGAGTATGGGTTTTGCGTTATAGAATGAAGCACTTTTGGTGAATTTATAAAGAAAGCTGGATCCCAGTGTCAAGCACTGGGATGACAAGGTATAAACCTTATCGTCATGCCGCCGCGAACCGTCATACCGCGATTCATTCACGGTATCTCAGCCGCTAACAAGAGATCCCGCTGCGGGATGAAGGTTGTCGTTCAGCCACAAACATTAAGAAATTTACCAAATGAAAAAAAAGGCAAAAGAAGCCCCGTGGTTATTATCCGCTTTAAAATATTGGCGTTTTTTATGTTTTAAACGCTTGACAAGCGAAATTCAGCTGCTTTTAATTGCAACTAACTTACGCTGCAAATGTTTAAGAAATTTACTAAGCAGAAAAAAAGACAAAGAATCCCCGAGTTAGCTAGTCTTTTACTATCTCTGTCGAGTATTGGCATTTTTTGATGTCTTGTAACGCTTTATAAGCGCGTTCAGCTTATTTAGATAAAAATCTAGATGTAGATGAAGTTTTGTAAAGACATACAGTATCTATATACTGCAAAAAATTGAACATAAGACGCCGATACATTAAGTAATCCTTACCTTTTAATCTGCAGATTGGCGAAAGCAAATACAATAGCTTCAGTTTCATGATAAGGGGGCTAGCGGAGTTTGTCAAGGAATTCTTATTAAAACTAAAGAGCTCAAATGAAAGGAGGTAAACTCTAAAGTATACATTTAGTAGCGCTTTCTATGAGAGAAAGCGTATTACCTATTCCGTAAAGCTTTATGAAAGATCCCATTCTTGGACCGGTTTTTTGGCCAAGTAACGTTTCATATAATAGCTGAAACCAGTCACGTAAGTTGGTGTAATCATATTTTTTTCCAATAGAAAATACCTGAGATTGAATTTCTTCAGCAGTAGCAGTTGTAGATAGAGAATGTAAAGTGTCCTTCAAATCTAGTAACGCTGCTTTTTCTTTTTCATTTGGAGTTTTATATGATTTTGTTGGCTTGATAAAATCGTGATAATACTTTACTGCGAAGTCTGAAAGTCTATCAAGCATTTTATTATTTTCTGGTGTAACGTTTGGTGCATAAGAGGATATAAAACCCCATAGGATCTCTTTGTTTTCAGCATTACAAGCTGCTGCTAGGTTTAAAAGTAGTGAGAAATTTATGCCTGAAGTTTCTATACTGGGAACATTGCCCTGGTGAATGTGCCAAGCAGGATTATTTATATCCTTTTCTTTGTTCTCATGATAACGCTTTACAAATTCTAAATATTCATCAGTTGATTTTGGTATCACATCAAAATATAAACGTTTAGCTTTTTTAGGACTCTGAAAAATGTACAATGCTAAGCTCTCTGTTGGTGCGTAAGTTAGCCACTCTTCAATTGAAATGCCATTTCCTTTTGATTTTGATATTTTCTTTCCTTCTTTATCAAGGAAAAGCTCGTAGCAAAACAGAAGTGGTGGCTTTTCTCCAAGTATTTCACATATTTGACTTGAAAGCACAGCAGATGGAGTTAAATCTTTTCCGTGAGCTTCGTAATTTACTCCAAATGCGGCCCACCTCATTCCCCAATCAGGTTTCCATTGCAGTTTACATTTTCCTTTTGTTACCGGAACTTCTATTTTTTCCCCGTTTGGGTCTTCATACGTGATTGTTCCTTTATCTGTATTTGTTTCAATTACTGGAACTTGTAAAACTTGAGAAGTTTTTGGGCATATTGGCAAGAATGGACTATAAGTCTGCTGCCTTTCTTCCCGAAATGATGGAAGCATTACGTCCATCACTTTATCATAATTTTTCAGCAGTAGTAAAAGTTTTTCATCGTAAACGCCAGATTTATAACACTCTGTTGCACTCCTGAACTCGTATTCAAATTCAAACAAATCAAGAAATTTACACAACAATGAATTCATGTGATGACCATAACTCTGATGAGTGCCAAATGGATCAGGTATCATAGTCAATGGTTTATTTAAGTGCTCTCTTAGCATCTCTTGATTTGGCACATTATCTGGTATTTTTCGCAAACCATCCATATCATCTGACACTGCAATGATTTTGGTTTTTATACCAGGAGCTATTTTTTTTAATGCATTTACAACAACTGTAGTGCGGAAAACCTCTCCAAAGGTTCCTATGTGGGGTAAACCAGAGGGTCCATAACCAGTTTCAAATATTATTTCTTTTTTATTAGGAAACTCTTGCAATATTTTTTCTGCTTCTTGAAATGGCCAACTTGTCATTATCGAGATTAAATAATGTATCTTAACTTAAAGTGCTACTAGTTTCAATGGATTTTTAATATAATGATATAGTATTAGTGTTAGAGCTATTATTAGAAGGTTAAAGATATGTCCACAGGTAGTATACAAACAGATCAATTATTTAAAGGTCTTACAAGACCTGCAATGCTCTTTGGTGTGAGTTATATGTTTGCAATATTAAACGTCCTGATTTGCATGCTAATTTTCATTAATTCAAATGATTTAAGAGTGATTCTCTTAATGTTACCAGGTATACATGGACTTGGTTATATAGCTTCTGCAAAAGAACCGTTGTTTATTGAATTATTTATGGTAAAATTGGGAAAGTGCTCGAAATGTTTAAATCGTTTTTACCATGGAGCCAATTCTTATGATATTGCTTAACGTTGTGTGATGCTGAGGTTTAGGGCTATTCAATCAAAGAATAAATCTACTCTGAACAGGGAAGTTCACGCTGCTGAATTTATTCCTTATTCTTGCTATTGGAATAGCACAACCTTGATGACAAAAGAAAATTGGTTGGTTAAGGTTATAAAATTAAGTGGTTTTGCATTTGAAACTGCCGATGACGAGGATTTAGTCATACAGAACAACATCAGGAATCAGATGCTAAGAAGCATTTCATCTCCGGCATTTAGTTTGTATTTTCATACTATCAGACGTAAGAAAAATATTTTTTCTGATGAATTTGCAAGTCAAGGTTTGCCGAATTTTTTCGCTAATCACGTAAATCTAAAATGGAGAGAAAAACACGCAACAAGGCAATCATTTATTAATGACCTATACATTACGATTATCCGTAGAGCGGACACAAAAGGAGTAGAATTTTTGTCACATCTACTAAAAAAATTCGGACATGTAACTTCAAAACATGCTTGGGAAAGTGATATACGTGCCACGTATGAAGATTTAGAGGAAACGACAAATCGTGTAGTGACAAGCCTTAGAAATTATTCGCCTAAAATTCTTGGAGTAAAAGAAACTCCAGATGGTTTGTTCTGCGAAATAATGGAGTTTCTATCTAGAATCGTAAATTGTGGCTTCGTTACAAATACGCTTTTTCCGCTAAGAACTGAAATATCAAGATACTTACCAGTACATAGGTTATTCTTTGGCCGTAAGATGATACAGGTTGTGACTCATAATGAGAGTAAATATGCTGGAATAATTAGTATCAAAGAATATGGAAATCATACTTCTGCAGGAATGCTTGATTCGTTTTTACAACTTCCTTACGAGTTTATAATTACGCAATCTTTTCAATTTATAAACAGGCAAATGGCGATTGGAAAAATGCAGATACAGCAAAATCGAATGATACAGTCTGCAGATAAAGCTATTTCTCAAATAGCAGAAATTTCTCAAGCGCTTGATGACGCAATGAGTGGTAAGATTGCGTTTGGTCAACATCACCTGACTATTTTATGTATAGAAAAAAGTCCTAAATCATTGGATAACGCTCTGTCGTTGGTAGAATCAGAGCTTTCTAATTGCGGTGTTTACCCTATACGTGAGAGAGTTAACCTTGAACCAGCATTTTGGGCGCAAATTCCTGGTAATTTCGATTATATAGTGAGAAAAGCTACAATAAGTAGTCTTAATTTGGCTGGATTTGCATCTCAACATAATTATCCTACTGGTAATAAATTCAATAACCACTGGGGAGATGCCGTTACAGTTTTTGACACGACATCTGGTACTCCATTTTTTTTCAACTTTCATATAAGGGATGTTGGACACACTATGATAATTGGCCCAACTGGTGCTGGTAAAACTGTTTTAATGAATTTCCTGTGTGCCCAAGCGATGAAGTTTTCTCCAAGGATATTCTTTTTTGATAAAGATCGCGGTGCAGAGATTTTCTTAAGAGCACTTAGTGGTATCTATACTGTAATAGAACCAAGAACTAAAACAAATTTTAATCCTTTACAACTTGATGATACCTCTGATAATAGAACATTTTTAATGGAGTGGATAAAGTCTTTAATTTCGGTATATAATGATAAATTTACTTCAGAAGATATTGCACGAATTAATGATGCAATTGAAGGAAATTTTAAATTAAGAAAAGAAGACAGATTCTTGAGAAACCTCGTACCGTTTTTAGGGCTTGCAGGTCCTGATACTCTAGCTGGGGCAATATCTATGTGGCATGATAATGGTTCTCATGCTGCAATATTTGACAATAAAGAAGATTTGCTAGATTTTTCACGAGCAAGAGTATTTGGTTTTGAGATGGCTAGCTTGCTCAAAGATCCTGTTGCTCTTGGACCGGTCTTGATTTATTTATTTCATAGGATTAGTATATCTCTTGATGGCACTCCATCTATTATCGTTCTTGATGAGGCATGGGCGTTAATAGATAATCCAGTTTTTGCACCCAAGATAAAAGACTGGTTGAAGGTACTGAGAAAACTAAATGCTTTTGTGATTTTTGCTACTCAGAGTGTTGAGGATGCAAGTAAAAGTACTATTAGCGATACGCTTGTACAACAAACAGCGACACAGATTTTTTTACCAAATCTGAAAGCTACTAGTGTCTATCGGGATGTTTTTATGTTAACTGAACGTGAATATATATTAATTAAGCACACAGATCCGAGTACTAGATTCTTTTTGGTGAAACAAGGAGTCAATGCTGTAGTAGCTAGAATAGACTTAAAAGGCCTGGATGATATAATCAACGTATTATCCGGACGTGCAGAAAGTGTTCTATTGTTACACGATATATTAAATGAAGTTGGGGACAACCCAAAAGTATGGTTGCCTATATTTTATCAGAAGGTAAAAAATGTTTAAGACTAAGCTGTCATTGCTATTAATTGCGATATTTTTACTAAATATAGACTTTTTACTCTCATATCCAGTGCTTGCAGATGGAGTAAGTGGTACTGACAAGACAGAATTTGTTAGCAGATTTAATTCCACTGGCAGTTTTAGTCGTGCCTCTAATCCTGATTGTGGAGCGTTTAAAACAGCTGCAGCACTTGCTGGAATAGCGATTGCTGTTGGCGCAATATTTACTGGCATTGTTTTGATCGTTTCTTCTGCTGGTTTGTTTACCGCTCTTGTTATTGTTGGAATGATAGCTGCAATTGTTGGAGTCTGGAAAGCGATAGGAGGGCTTGTTGTTTGTGAACATAGTTTTGTTAAACACCCAGTTGCACGTGATCATGATGGAAAATACAAAAATTTTAAATTAGAAGACACAGGTTATAGTGGCTGCACCAATGAAAATTACCAAACAGAAGAGGAATATTTTTCTTGTTTGCAAAATAAAGCTCGGGAAGACGTGAACAAAAAAGATTATGACGGGAAAAGAGCAGAAAAAGAAGCCTTAAATTCTAACGTTCAGGAGAGTACAGAGAGTTATTACTGGCCAAAAAATGGTGTGCAATACAGTGAATATATAGAAGTATGTCATCGAAACCCTTTAACTTTTGGTAATCTTTTTAATAAGGTAGACTTTAATTCTAGAGGAAAACCTGGATACATAGACTTTGATGTCAGGGAGAAAGACACTGGATACGTAGATGGGTCATGGTCCTCGAAGGTTGATGGTGGTCTGGAATGTAGAGTTCTCAAAGCAGGACAGAGCGAACCCATACATGGAGCTACATTCAAAGCAGTGAGAAAAACGGGCAGATTATGTGTGGAGTTAGCCAGTGTTAGCATGCTTGGTATCGAAATGACTCCTTGGCCGCAAGGGGTTGATATGGGGTGCACGGAATTGCCACCTGACCCACTTGCTCCTATGTGTGAAAAATCTGTGATGATATTCAAAAATAAAGATGGTACAGGAGAGGAAAAAGTTCCTATTGGTAATAATGATGACTATAAAACTATTATCAGATCTAAAGAAAAAAGACTCAACGGACAAGGGGGGAAAATTTTTGTAGGTTATGATAATGCTGGCTGTTTTAGCTCGTATGTTTCTGAAGCTTGTTATAACCAGGCAGGGAGTAAATCATTAGCTCCTATTCCCGTAACTTCTATGATAGTGCAATGCATTAAGGAATCGTTAGATAATTTAGTTGCAGGTAAAGGTGCACCAAATGGTGAGAGTTTTATATCTGTAGCACAGAAAAGGCTGAAAAACACTGTAACTGCTGTTTTAGTTTTAGCTTTAATACTGTTCTCTATAAAAGCCATGTCTGGTGGAGTTCAGAGGCCTCAAGAAATGTATATGTTGATCATAAAATTCGCTTTAGTGATTTACTTCACAACAGGCAGTACCATGTCTCATTATTATGGAGAATTAACTCGTCTCTCAAATGGTTTGTCAGAGATAGTGCTAAAAGCATCATCTGAAAGTAAAGGCATATGTAATTATAAAGCAGGTACAGATTATGAATATACTCGTGCAGGAAAGAGGGTATCTTACAGTTATCTTGCACCTTGGGATAGGCTTGATTGTAGAATTTTATTTTATTTAGGTGCCCCTTTAGATGGAATTGGTGGCAAAATTGGTACTGGAGGTGTTGCAACGTTAGCAGTCTTGCTTGGTGCTGCTCCTGTCTTATTAGTTGCAGGTTCGGTAATCGGTATTATTTTTGCTGGTGGACAAATTTTAGTAGCTCTTGTCTGTATATTTATGGCCGTTCTGATGATGATGGTTATTTTGTGGCTGTGCTATGTATTTATTTTATCTCTAGTTGCTTTAAGTGTAATCATCATTTTATCACCTTTGTTCATTCCTATGGTTTTATTCCAACACACCAAAGGATATTTTGAAGGCTGGGTGAAAGAGTTGATTACCTATAGCTTATACCCGGTTATCCTTTTTGCGTTTTTGTCCTTTATGTTCATAGCATGTGATAAAATCTATTTTAAAAATTTAAATTTTGAACTGGACGAGTCATATAAAAATGAACAACCGGACAAGTCATATGAAAAGAAACAAGCAGAAATCTCATATAGTAAGAAAAAACAGTGGTTTAAATTGAAAGATGGGGAATGTGATAAAAATGAAACTACTCTTGCATGTATGATGCAAAATTATAGCTTTAAAAAGAGCAGCATACTTGGTCTATTCGACTTTACATACATGGAGTTTGGCAGCTCTCTCATCGGAGAATTATTAAAATTGTGTTTAGTATTATTCCTCTTTTACCACTTTTTAAACATTCTTCCTGGCATGGCTGCTGAACTTGCTGGTAACCATAGAGCAGCACTTGGCTCAGGTCAGACACCTGGACAAATGGTGGGCAAAGCTTTATCTGCTGCCAAAGCTGCTGCTGGGGGTGTTGCTGGAGTTGCTGGTGCTGCTGCTAAGAAGTTGAGTGGTGGAGACAAGAGTAAATCTCGAGGTTCTGGTTCTAGTAGCTCCGAGAGTGTTAACAAAAGCACTGAATGAGTTGGATTTATGCTAAAATTTTTGCTGATAATACCGTTTTTTTTTCTGTCAGGCTGCGGGGAACATCACTGTATTAAGCCAGAAAATTTATCAGGTTTGCGTGAAAAACTAGATATAGTGTCAACAGAGCAGAAATGGGTTGATTCTGGTGTTAATATCTCAGATAGAATAAGAGTAACAGAGATTGATATAGTGCCTAGTAAGGTTAATTTTTGTCCTAAGCAGTATGCAGATTTTGCAATTGGGCCTGGGAGAAATGACGTTGCATTACCATTTGCACTTAAAAAAGGCGATACGATAAGCTTTAGTGTGATTGGAAGTAAAGTGTGTAAAGATAAAGAGAGTGAGACAAAAATCAGGTATTTGAAAATCGACGAAAAGTGTAGCGAGCAAGAAACGGAACATTTTGCACATGTTTTAAATCAAGAGAAATGCCAAGGTGGCAAGGATGGGATATGTCCTAATAAATATATAATAGGCGATGCGCAATGGTTGAGTGGAAGAGAGTACTGGGATTCAGATTTTTCGAAGTTAGATCAAGATGAAAGAAAAAAGGAAATTGAAAATATTATTAACTCTATAAAACAAGGAGAGAATATAGATTGCAGCAAGCTTTCAGAGAGCAGTGCAAGTAAGATAGATACGCACATTTTAAATTCACTCTGTAGACGTATATGTAAATTTTCTTCTGGTCGTAGAGGCGAGGATTGCGTGTATATTGAATATAATAATATAGAAATTGAGCTATTCAATGCTTTAAATTCTAGTGGTGAATCTGTTGTTGCTGAAATTATTAGTAAAATACTAAAAGAAAAACAGGTAAAAACTGACATTACACTTTTGAAAGTTCACATGGATGGTGAAGATTTTGAACACATTCCAACAGGTGGCATATGTACTAACTGTGATTATAAGATAGAAAAATACCATCGAACACCAAGTTTAACTTTTAGTTTATGTAGTAGAAATGACGAGCACTGCTACAATAGAAATGACAAAGGTGGTTTCAACATAAGAGTAACGAAGAACCATAGTCTGGAAAATAGCTTGTATATAAGTGTTTCCGATAAATTCCCTGAGCATAAGCCTGGTGAAAATCAAGCGGATATATCTGTATATATCAGCAAAGTTCATGACATGGAAAACTTGAAAGGAAAATTAAAAGACAAAACAGGCACCATATATTATGGAATAAGAGACCATGGCTGCGATTACAAAAATGAAGGTCAGTTTAGTATTAACCTAACAACTAAAGAGCCACCTACAAAAACTTTTAGTGCAATATATAATTTCTTTGATGAAAAAGTGAAAACTGCATTTTTCGGCTCTAATTATAAAGACCCTAACGCAATTCACTCTGATACTAGTCCTGTAAAGTCTCTTTACGAAAGTTTTATAAAATCAAGCAGAACAAATACCATTAGATCTACTATAATATCACTATTAGTACTATATATAATCTTATATACTCTTTATTACTTTTTTGGATTAACTCATATTTCTATATATGAGTTTTTAATTATATGCGTAAAGATAGGAATCATCGCCCAGCTATTGCAGGATAATAGCTGGGACTTTTTTTATAACAACGCATTCTCTATATTTATTAACACTCCAAAACAACTAATAGAAATAGCAAATTTTAGAGGCACTACTTCAAATGTTTTTGAGTTTCTTGATTTGCCGCTCAATAGGTTCTTGTCATCGCATTCAGTATTGTTAATAGTATCTCTTATATTTTCTGGCCCTTTGGGCATTGTATCTTTTTGCTTGGTGATTTGGGGTTTAATCACAGTGAGCTTATCTATTTTTAATGCCTTATTTTCTTTTATTACATCTATAGCAATAGTTGCGTTATTACTTTCTTTAGCACCTATTTTTATTATTTGTCTTTTATTTGCGTATACTAGGCAGATGTTTCAAAACTGGGTTAAAAATTTAGCAAGATTTGCAATTCATCCAGTGGTCCTTTTAATTTTTATATCACTGATAAGTCAGGTTATGGATTATATTGTGTATTCAGTATTTGATTTTGAGGTCTGCTCTACATGTATACTTAATATTAACCTAAAGATTTTTAACCCTTGTATTTTTTATGGTTATGCTTCCAAATATACACCTAATATTACCGCTATGATGGCTTTTGTTATTTTGGGACACGCTATGAAAGCTTTAGTTGAAGCTTCTTCGGCAATATCTGACTCGTTGTTTGGTGCTTATGTAGCAAGCGAACCTGGAAGACAGTATCAACAAAGCTTAATGGGAACAGTAGGGTTAGATGAACAAAGTGTTCAAAGAAGAGAAAGAGGAGATGCCTCTCAACAGTCAGGTACGTCAAGACCTCAAATACCACAAGGGACTCAAAGGTCAACGCCTCAGATACCACAACCAGGAAGACAGCAATGATAAGTAAAAGATCACTATTATTGATACTGTGTCTTGCAATCACTGGTTGTAATATGGATTGTGTCGAGCCTGGGTTGCAGAGCAAAAACACCAGCGTTAATGTGGATGTTCCAGTTCGTAAAGCCGATAAAATTCATTGGGTTGATTCTGGTCAGGTAATTAGTCAGGGTGAGAAAATCAAATTCACCCTCGATGGATCAGTAAATTTTTGCCCTTTTAAAGAAGACAAAAATCCAAGGAAAGTACTTGTGCCAGCTAGCTTTTGTGCTGATGGCTCAGAACCAAATTATAGTAAGGCTGCGGATATTAATAGTGTACCTAACAATTATGGTGTTAATGAAAGTAAAAACGAACTATGTGGTGGCAAAGGATTTGGCAGCAATAGACGTTATGTGGACACTGGAATTAAAGTAAATCCTGGTGACAAGTTAAGCTTCAGCTTAGTTCCCAGAAAAATAACAATTGATTACGACAATCCAGAAGGGAAAGGCATCAATTTTGATGACAATTGTTATAAAGCTGTAGAAAATGATCGTAAGGAAACTGTATATAAGAAAGCTACAGTGAGTGAAGTACATCAGGGGGGAGAGTTTTTTTGTGATGGTAAAGATGGTACAAAAAATAAAATACAATTTTTACCTCTTGATAAAACAAAAGCAAAGGAAAGCAAAGTGCTAGTTGGCAATGGGTATACCCCATATGATAATAAGGTGCATTTTAATAAAGGTTATATTCAAGACAACGAACCATGGGTATATGGTTCACTACTTGATTTACGCCGCGCTAAAATAGGATTGAACGAGTTATGTGATGGAAAAAACTGTAGTCTTGATGAGAGAAAAAAGTACTCCTCCTATGAGCTTAACTGTTACCATCAAAATATATGCTATACTGAGAAGGGTATATGGAACTATGGTTTAGGTCAAGCAGGAGAACGGAACTGTGTCTCCTCTATAAGGTATAAGAAGTACGATAAAGGAAATAAATGTGATATGTATTCTTATCTAGAAAAAATGGAAGGGAATGTTAAAGCAGGTAGTTTTACTGAAGATGATAAATCTTGGGCTGAGGCTCTTGTTGCAAAAATTGGTGATCCTGATGATAAAAATACCGCTAAAGGTATTCAATGTCTTCCAAAGAAAGAGGGTGCAAAAGGGGATAATATGTGTTCGCAAATTGGCGATAACAATAAATTCGAGGATTTTTCTCTGGAATTGAACAATGATTATCCAGTAAATGACGAGGTAACGCCCGGTAGTAGTGTGATGCTCGCTATCGCAGATTATGGTCATTATTACTATAATAGAGGAGGGTACCATGTTAAAGTGACTAGATCATGTGAATATATTAATGGCGAAAAATTATATGTATATTTAGGTGATGAGCCACCTAAAGATTTGCATGGTGTGGGAACTAATGATTTTAAAGTGGTAGGAGTGAGAGAAAGAGTAAACGGAAAAGATGAGTACACCATATTAGATGTAATAAGCGGAGAACACTTTCAGAACAAAGAATCTAAGAAGATATATTTCGGCATCAATGTAAGCAACGTAGAGAGAGATGACATTACAGATAAAAATGGCAAATATTATGAAAATAATAAGTACACAGTAACTTTATTTGTTAAAAGAAAAATTAATGATTTTATTTCATCGAATGTAAACGGGGTATTTAAACTTATAAAAGAAGAAGTAATTGGGGACAGCGTTAAAGATTCATACAAAGGATATGCAAGAGGTCTTCTTCAAGGGGTAAGAGCTTTGCTTACTCTATACGTTATATTTACTGTCGTTGGCTATATGCTTGGAACAATACAGCTAAGTAAATTTGATTTCATTGTAAGAATGTTCAAGATAGCATTTATAGCTTTTGCCTTTAGCGATAGAAGCTGGGAACTTTTTGGTACAACTTTATCCAGACTTTTTATAGATGGTAGCACTTATTTAGTTGATAGTTTTTCTGGCTATGTAGGAGAAGGGGAGAGAAAATTTGCATTCTTAGACTTGACAGCAGGAGTATTATTCACAGCAGAAACTTGGCTAAAGTTTTTATCGTTGATGCTTTCTGGTCCTTTTGGCGTTATTGCATTTTTGGCAATACTCTGCGCTACTTATGCGTTTTTAAAATGCATTATTAGTGCTACATTGAAATATGTAATATCTACTGTTCTAGTAGCGTTTTTACTGTCATTAACACCTTTATTTATCGTATTTATTCTATTTCAAAAGACTAAACCCTTGTTTGATAATTGGATAAAAACGTTGGCTCATGTTTCATTAGAACCAGTCATTTTATTTTCATTTTTATCTCTTTTAAATCAGTTGATGTATTCAGTTTTATATAACCTCACAAATTTTTCTACATGCTATCAATGTTTAATTAGCGTAAATTTCTTATCGTATGATCTGTGCTTGATGAAATCAATACTGCCTCTTGGATACAGTCCTGGCACTAGCGTTGATGTTGCACTCAGTACCGGAGAAAGGGCTGGTGGACACTTTGCAGCATTACCTATAGACCTAATCCAGGCGTTTACATACCTCATTATTGCCGGTGCAATGGAAGCTTTTGTTTCTATATCGGAAACTATGGTACAAACACTATTTAGCTCTGGTTATGGAGTTACTGGCGGTGTTGGTACAGTTGCTAAGAGCGCATCGCAAGCTATGCTGTCAACCGTTGGCCTTGATGATAAGACCCAAAGTATGATACAGAGTATCAAGCAGAAAATGAGTAAAGATCGGGGAAAAATTGAGGCTAAATTACCTAACACACCAAAGCAACCAGACAAAAAAGAAGATTCTAAAGGAAGTTCTGATAAAACAACGAGTGATAGACCTAAAACATTAAAACAATCAGATCAGCAAAAAAATTCTGATGAAACAATAAGAAGTGATTCTAGTGCTAAAGCTAAAAACAAGGAAGAAAATGGAGAGGAGTAAGATATGAATGATGTTATGGAGTAACTAATTAAAAAGATATTTTAAGTAAAGTTTTAGAAATTTATTCTGTATTTGGAAAAAGTTTAGATATGCAATCACGTTTAGGCAAATGTTGGTTTAGGGTATTACTTCTTGCAGCTTATGTGCTGATCACAGGTTGTAGTAAGAACGATATGCCTTTTCCAAGGTGCATATCTGCTGACTATTTTGGTCCTGAACCTATTGCAGTAAGCGCTCATTTTTCAAGCGATCATGATGCTTTTATTCCAGAAGGTGAAGATGAAAGCGTTATTGATCCTGACACTGGTGAAATTAATTCTGGTTTTCACCATAACCAAGTGGTGAAGTGGAAAGATACTGGATTAGAAACCAATGGAGATAGCTTAATAGTGCGAGTAAATGGTGCATGGACATCTTGGAGTAATAATAACAAGAAGGAATCTAAAAAAGGCAGTTATACCTTACAAAGCTTGGAGCAGTTAAAATATGCAACTAAATTTGAAGGTAAACAAAGTGATAATAGTTTACCTAATTTTCACTTAGTTTGTAATGATTATAAACCTAGCATACAAAAATTTTCAAGTAAGTCTGATACAAGTTGCACTGTAAATTGCAAGTGCATTAATGAAGATGATAGCGCAAATACAGTATCACGTGGTGCTCCATGTTGGTTTACCAATGGTCATGGTGCTTATCTTTTGTTTCAAACGGGGAAAGATGATCCTAACGAAAATCTAAAGTTAATGCGCGATCCTCAATATCCTACTGTACATCTAGGTTACAACTCCGTGGCAGAAAATGGGAGCGGTCTTTTTACTTTAGACAGAGATAGCACTAAATTAAAAGACAGAAATTGTAATGAGTTGAAGTTAAAAAAGGGATGGAAAATATATGTAAAAATATTAGATAGATATTACTTAGATAATGTAGGTGGCTACTCTTTTGAGTTCTTAAGTGGAGTGCAGCAGCCAAGTAGTTTTGGGTTTTTTGATTACATTTATAACTATCTAAAATGTGTATTATTGATTAACGAAAATTGCAAAGAACATTTTAATAGCAATGATCCTGCAGTTGCACAAGCTATGTTCGAAAATATAGCTGAAAAAAGTACGAGCTTTCACAATTTTGTTCTTTCCTTGCTTGTTCTATTTGTAATGATTTCATCGCTTCTTTATCTTTTTGGCATGATACAAGAAACTAAGCATGATATGCTCATCAGAATGATGAAAATCACTCTAGTAATAGTGCTTATATCTCCTGGAAGTTTTAGATTTTTCTATGATCATTTTCTTGTTTTATTCGTTAAAGGTCTTGAACAATTGATAAGTATAATTACTAATTTTGCTCCCAACATGAACACCGGAAGTATTGCTCAAGGAGATGAAGCTAAGTTGTTTAGCTTCATGGAGGACATGTTCAATAAGTTTTTTGCTTATTCTGTTTGGAAAAAGTTTGCAGCGTTTTTACATTACCAAATGTGGGCAAGCCTTCTTATGATACCGGCAATTTTCATAGGGATTGTGCTATACTTCTTGCTGTGCTTATATGCTTACATAATATTTCTCTCTGGTTTTATGGGTATAGCTTTTCTTATAGCCATTATGCCACTGTTTCTAATTTCTATTTTATTTTCACCGCTGAAAAGTCTATTTGAAGGTTGGATAAAATTCTGCATCAGCTTTTGTTTACAGTCGATTATGATATTTGCTCTCTTGTCATTACTGGCTTCCATTATAATGAATACCTTTTATAGGCAGTTAGGTTTTACTGTATGCTACAATAAATGGTTTGAGGTAAGGTTATGTGCTCCAAAATGGGTGTTTGGTGGTTTTTGTATCGTTGATAAGCAGTACTTTGGTTGGACCCCAGGGCAAATTTTCGTACCTTACACTCTTGGAGAAGCTTCTCCGCTGAACGTAGATAAGAACATAGAAGGTATAGAAAAGATAAGCAGAGAAGGTGGTACAATAAAATTTACTGGCGGTGCTGGGTATATCCCTCTTCCACCGGATTACATTGAAAAAGGGTTTCGTTATATAGATTATCCTTTCTTTAACCCAATTCCTGGTACTAAAGAGAATCCAGCAGACCATTATATTGCAGAAAGTGATATGGTAGTAGATAATAGCTGTAGTGTAAAAGATTTAGTGCGTTTAACAAATAGTTTATCCCATGCATCAGAAAAAGCTGATATCTTATTATTGATTAATAATATAAGTAAAAAGACAGAAATCTATTGTAAGCAGCCAGGAAATGAAAGCAGGTGTACTAATTACAAGGAAATCATAGAAAAAGTAATTCTACAGCCAAGTTTAAAAAGTGAAATAAAGTCTTTAGTGCAAGATATAATTAGACAAGATGGGAGCTGCCAATCACAGAATTTTTATAAGGTAAATAGAAACTATCAAGAAAATAGTGATTACCAAAGGGTGCAAGACATACAGAGAGGTTATTTAATCAATGCAGGGGAAATCTTTATACTATTCTTGCTTTCATTTTTAATGTTCTCCTTACGCACGTTCGTACAACAAATGGGCTCAAGTATCGCTGGTGGTGGATTCAGCGTTTACAATATATCTAGTATGTATCAGGCATCGCCTTTGACTGGCATAATGGAAGGATTCAAACAGCAGTGGCAAAATTTTGCTGGTAGAGGACTTGAGTCTTTAGGCAGTTGGGCTACTCATTTACCGGATAGATTAGCCGGAGGTGCAGCTAATCTGCTGGGGAGAGTACCAAGAGTTGGAGGAGTGCTGAAATACGCTATTGATGTGCCACGTAAATTTGTAGGTGCTACTATTGAAGCAACAAAATTTGCAACATCACCTAAAAATGACGTTGATAAACTTGAGGAAAAGATCTACAGGGCATTTGGAGTTGATAAGGAAGATATTACACACAGAAGGATCGGTAAATATTTAGATTATTATAAAGGATACGTAGGATCACATTTGGGCTATACAATAGAAGATGCTATGAAGTTTACTTGGGAGCATGGCCTTGATTCTATAGGAGTTAGGCGCCGTACAGGAGAAAAAGATGGTTATCCAAATAACTTACTTTTTAGAGCAAAATCGCATAGGCAAGATTTCTTGAATAAGCTTCATGATGACACCATAGGCCGTAAGAGAGAACCAGAAAAAGACAATCCTGATCAATCAAATAAGGTAGAACGAGAGTTAGGCACGGAACTAGTAAGAGATAACCATGATCAGCCACTAGAAGAAGGCGACCCTCTTCGACTACGAGGGGGAGGTCAGCCAGATAAGGTAGTACGAGAACTAAGCACAGAACAAGAAGACAAGCCTAATCAACTACAGCATGATCAGCCAACAGAAGAAGATAAGCCTAATCAATCAAATGAAGTGACACGAAATTTAGGCACGGAACCAAAAGGCCCAGATGAAATTGATGATTTTGGATCTGCTTTTGAAGGTATGGAAAAACGTGCTGAAAGAGAAGGCAGAAGAAATCAAAATAAAGTTTACAACCTCTCACCACTTTTTGAAATGAATACTCCAGAAGCTGTAGAAAAACGTGCTGAAAGAGCTAGAAGAAAAAAAGAAAGAGAAGATCGAGAAGGTGAAGTTTATAATCTTAAGCCTTTATTTAAAGAACCAAAAAATCCAGAAAGGAAATTACCGGAACCAATGAGGAAACCAGATGCAAAAGGAGATGAGAAGAGGATTGAAGATGAAGACTAATAAAAATTTCAAAGGCCTTGATTATTATAAATTGCAGCAAGACGATAATGGCAATATAAAGTTAAATGACTATGATGATATTTTTAATGCGCGTAGGGCAAGGGTAGATTTACTATTAGACAACACACCAGACAACAATATCGACCTCACTAGGTTAAATAAAGCTTTGAGTGAGAAATTTGTAGATAATCATGGTTTATTGTCTGAATTTGATAAGGAAGACCAAGAAATTGCGCAAGAAAGGCTTAAGGTGTTTAGTATTTTAGAAAGCCTTGAAGACCTTAAAAGCGTGAAAAGTGAGGATCTGTTAGAGGTTAGTTTATTGCTATCAGACCTTAGCTTCATAGAGAGAAATGTTGTACTAAATACCGATCAGAATTCTGATCTAGCAGGATTTAAAAACCTATTTATTGAAAAAAAAGCATCTGGTGAAGAGTATAGTGAAGAAGAATGTAGAGGCTTTCTTGATAATATAGATAAAATCAATACTATAATTAAGTTAGAGTTAGAAAGCAGAATTGAAGGGCTAAATCATGATGAAAAAAATGATCATGATGATTTACAAGATGAGATTGGTCAAGCAATTAATGCAGCAGGCAAATCAGAAAAAGATAACTGATGAGTCTTGTGTTTGTGTTTTTCTTACAAGCGACTCGATAGCTTCTCTCTATTAAACTGCTAAAGCCATATTGACATTAATCATATAGTATAAATAATTAATTATTTTGGAGCTTATTTAATATGCTACGCATCATTGCAGGCAAATATCGCGGAAGAAAAATAACTACAGGTAAGCATTTAGCTGCACGGCCAACTATGAGTATTGTCCGAGAAGCAATATTTAATATGCTTTCCTCAAGAAAACCTATTTATAACTTGAATGTACTTGATTTATTCTGTGGTAGTGGTTCTTTTTCATTTGAAGCGCTTTCTCGCGGCGCTAAACATGCATTTATGGTAGATTCAGATTATTACAATTTGCAATTGCCTAAAAAAACAGCAAAAGATTTTGGAATTACGGACAATGTTACGCTAATTTGCTGCAGTGCTAACTGCTTACCACAACCTATTTCAAAATGTGACATAGTTTTTATAGACCCACCTTACAATAGCAATCTAGTTGAATCAACGTTGAATGGACTAGCTCACTCAGGCTGGTTAAGTGATGATGCATTGATAATTCTAGAGATTAGGAAAAACGAAGGTTTTGAGTGCAATAAAGACTTTAGTATAATCTTGGAACGTATTTACGGTATAGCAAGAATAATTTTTCTTTCTCTATCAACTTAAACTTGTATATGCTTTTCATTGATGGGTTTCAGTTCTATTTCCGTCAAGCTTTTGAAGATACTACTTTCATAGTAGCCTTTTAGCTTAAAATTGCTATTAAATCCACGTTTCAACAAATATTCACGTGCTTCTTCAATAAATTTATTTTCTTTTTCTTCATACTTTTTTATACTACCGTTATCTTCACGATAAACTAAATGTTCTTTATGATCAGCATGAATATTTTTATTTTCACAAACCTTTTCAGGATCGTGCTCAAGTACTTTTCTACCAACAATCAATAGCTTATAAGAAATTTCCTATGATTCCTTTTAAGCGAGTTTTGAATTTTTGAAATGTCATGACATTGTTGATACGGTTATCAAGAAACGATAAAGTATCCGCAAAATCTTCTGAATAATCATTGATAAAAAAAAGTATCGTACTTAAGTACACTTCAGCTAATATTGCTCTTTTTGTATAGTAGTTAAAATCTGTTGATTGGTCATGAATGCCATACCAAATCGCACTAATAGTTCTGTATAAAAGTTTACTAGAAAAATATGTATTTTTTGGTGATACGGAGAATGATAAAACATTTTTTAAAAGTTCTCTATAATTCGGTAGCTTAGCATAGTTTGAAAGGTGTATTTGAATGGCTAACTTTACTCGCTCTCGCACTTTCATATCTTCTAAATTAGAATTCCTTAGTTCAGCTTCCATTGAGCTATTTAAGTCCTCTGCTATGTGCTCCAAAGCGCTATATATTCCATTCTGAAATTTGCAAAAGCTATTAGCTAGATTAAGGTCAGTGCACACCTTTAATAGGGTTTCATCGCTTATCCCTTCAAATGGAATAACCCTAATTAGCTTATCTATTATTAACTTTTGTTCCACGCAACATCATACTAAACAGCATGTGTGATTGTACCTGAGATTTTCAAACATTCTACAAAATGCTTCACCACGTTCCTCGAAATTTTTCCATTGATCAAAAGAAGCACACGCGGGAGAAAGTAATATTGTTACTTCTTCTGCGCTATTTAAGGCCTCTTCAAAAGCCAATCTGAATGCATCTTCTAGATTGCAACATTTAACATAATCTACTTTATTCTCCATAACATTTGCAAAAGCTTCGGTTGATTCTCCAATAAGAAAAGCTTTTCTAACCCTTGTAAAATGCTTGCTTAATGATTCTATTCCACCTTTTTTGCTTCTTCCACCAACGATCCAATTTATGTTTTCATAAGATAAGATCGCCTTTTCGCTCGATTTTGCATTAGTTGCTTTGCTATCGTTCACGAAAAACACATTTCTTATTTTGCCAAGCAGTTCATTCCTATGCCTCAGTCCTGAAAAGGACTTGATTCCATTGATAATAGTGTTGCTATCTACTCCAAGTACCTTACATACGGCATATGTGGCTGCTATGTTTTCTGCGTTGGATATTAGGTTTATTTTCACGTCGCTTACTGATAAGCTATGATTCTCTAATTTTAACGAGATCTTCTGGATCCCAGTGCCCCTTTTGTCATCCAAGTAGCTGACACTGGGATCCAGATAATTTCGATCTATACCAGTAATCTGTTCACTATAATCAAGCAAATTGTTACCTGCCAATGATATTAGATCTCTTGCACCACCCTCTGTCATCTGAGTAGTTGGCAATGGTTTTTCTTTTCTGGATTCCAGCGTCACGCGCTGGAATGACATCGGGGAATATGTTACTGAGATTGGAATTTTGTCTCCAGTGAATTTGTTGAATATATCAGCAGTAATCTCATTGTCACATCCTATTACGGCAACCTCACTACCGTTTATCAGTTTTAATTTAGTTGCTATGTAGTTCTCCATACTTCCATGCCTATCTATGTGATCTGGTGTAATATTGAGCAGTGCTGAAATGTCCACGTTAATTTCATTCATCAACTCCAATTGAAAAGAGGAGAGTTCGATTACATAAATTTCTGCATCTCTTTCTAGATCCAAAACAGGAACGCCTAAATTTCCACCAATAGCTACTTTTTTCCCTGCAGATTTTAATATGTGCCCTATTAGTGATGTAGTGGTTGATTTACCATTTGTTCCTGTGACGCCTATTACCTTCTGGTTCGTAGTTTTAGCTTCAAGAAATAGCTCAATGTCTGATTTTATTTTGCAATCAAATCTCCTTGCAAGTTTTACTATCCAATGTGGCTCTGTTGGCACTCCAGGGCTTAAAACCAATGCACTGATCTCATGCCAATTGTATTCCTTGGGATGAATAAAATTACATTTTTTATACATCATTTTTGCATTTGCTATTTGCTCTTCATGATCATCCCATGCATATATTCTTGCACCACTCTTTGTTAGAGCGTTAATGGCGGATAAACCAGTTTTACCAAGACCAAAAACCGCAACGTTTTGATTTTTGTATTTGTTTAGTTGCACTGCTAGATAACTTATGCGAACCATTTTATAAAGATATCGTACAAACTACAACAGACTTCTTGCATAGGTCACAACTGTCATTCAATAGAAACGAAAAAACTTACTTGACACCCTCCGCCAGTCCCCTTATCATGAAACTGAAGCTATTGTATTTGCTTTCGCCAATCTGCAGATTAAAAGGTAAGGATTACTTAATGTATCGGCGTCTTATGTTCAATTTTTTGCAGTATATAGATACTGTATGTCTTTACAAAACTTCATCTACATCTAGATTTTTATCTAAATAAGCTGAACGCGCTTATAAAGCGTTACAAGACATCAAAAAATGCCAATACTCGACAGAGATAGTAAAAGACTAGCTAACTCGGGGATTCTTTGTCTTTTTTTCTGCTTAGTAAATTTCTTAAACATTTGCAGCGTAGGTTAGTTGCAATTAAAAGCGGCTGAATCTCGCTTGTCAAGCGTTTAAAACATAAAAAACGCCAATATTTTAAAGCGGATAATAACCTCAGGGCTTCTTTTGCCTTTTTTTTCATTTAGTAAATTTCTTAATGTTTATAGCTAAACGACAATCGTCATCCCGCTACTTGTTAGCGGCTGAGATACCGCGAATGAATCGCGGTATGACGGTTCGCGACGGCGTGACGATAAGCTCGTTATCCCGCTGCTTGTTAGCGGCTAAGAGATACCGCGGCAGTATGACGGTTAAGTGGGGTGTCATCCCAGTGTCAGCTACTCGGATGACAGGAGAAGGAGGCTACTTGCATGACACCATTCTTTTTTCTGGATCCAAGTAATCAGGGCACTGGGATGACAAGAAGAGGGCACTGCCGTCATAAAGGAACCAGTGTCAGCTACTCGGATGACAACAAAGAGCTACTTGGATAACAAGAAATATAGGCACTGGAGTTGCAAAGAGTTTGCAAATATTAGTTATTACCTGTAGGATATAAAGAAATTAGTAAGGATTTTAATAGGAATAATATGCCATCTGTTACTTTTATTTTACCTGATGGGAGTAAGAAAAGCTATGAAGCTGCAGAGGGAGAAACTCTGCTCAATTTAGCCCACAGAAGTGATCCAGATCTGCTTGAAGGTGCATGTGAAGGTTCTCTTGCTTGCTCTACATGCCATGTAATTGTTGATCCAAAGTTTTATAATGCTGTAGAAATACATAACCCTATATCTGATGAGGAAAATGATATGTTAGACCTAGCTTTCGGCTTAACAGAGACGTCGAGGCTTGGATGCCAAATAAAAATCACAAAAGATATCGACGGCTTGTGTGTAACCATACCAAGGGGTACAAGAAACATATCATTAGATAAATAGGGGAATCATGCGTAAGATTTTTATCTATATTATCGTCTCTTTACTTTTGTTTATTCCTGTAGCGTATAGTGGTTTTTGGTATTTTTCTGCATGTAAGGTAAAAAATCTTTTAGCTGAAACAATACTATACATTAACGACGAAAAATTTGATATTTCACATGATTTTAGTGGATTTCCTTCTAACCTAATTTTCCGTGTGACAAACCCAAAATTTTCCAATGAGCAATTAACCATCTCATCTGATGCTTTATTGATAAAAAATAGATTGTTTGATAAATCAGTGTATATCTACATACCAAGCAATGAAGTCAATATTGCTGTTCATGGTGATGAGAAAAAGAATATAAAATGCCACACAAACGATAGCAGCCACTTTGTTGTTAGACTAAACGATTTACCATCTTCATTGCGATTCAACAAAAATAGTACCGTGATAGACTATATAGATACACTTCGTTACGAAGATTATGGATTAAAATGTGATGTTTTAGAAAATCAGCAAAGTGTTATAACTGAAGTGAATGATAAAAGCAATTACATTCAATTTCACCTCGATAAAGAACCAAGTGGAAATACTAAACTAGGATTTGATTTTTATACTTATCGGTATAAAAATACTGCAAGTCCTGAAAGTTACCTTAGTATCGACACTAAATTTGATTACGAATTTGTAAACCACATCTCAGCTTCCAGAATTAATTTCAACATAGAGAAATTTTTAATTCAAAGTAATAATTTTTCTCTTGCTGCAGATGGTGGAGTGCGAAATTATAATTTGGTTACGTCTTCATTTAAAGACAAAATCAACGTGGCTATATCAAATTATAAAGAATTAATCTCGTTTATGATTGGTGACTCAAAAACTTCAGATGCGTTTGAAAAATTAATGTCTTCCTTATCAGAAAAAACAACTGATGATGGCATTCAATTTTCAATAAAGTACGATGATGATGTAGGGTCAAGCTTTATTGGAAAGTTATCCACCACTGATTTTATGAACCAGCTCAGTAAAATAACCCAATTAACCAAGGATGAGAGCAGTAGTTAGTTTACTTTTCATATTGATATTCCACTCAGGCGTAAACGCTTTTACTCTGGATAATAAACTCAGAGATAAAAGCATGGAAAAACGAGCAACCAGTTTATTTGAAATAATAAGGTGTCCAATATGTTCTGGCGAATCATTGTCTGAATCTGGATCTCAGATCGCGTATGATATGCGAGAAGCAATTCGTAAAAAAATCAATGATGGATACACAGATGAAGAGATAATCTCAGAGTTAAAAAATTCTTACGGCAATTCAATTATAATCGTACCGCCTATAAAATCTAGCACTTACATTTTGTGGTTTATTCCACTTACAACTCTGCTTATTGGGTGTTTTTTAATACAAAGATACATCAATACAACCACTTAAACCTTTTATATATAGCTAAAGTGACTTAGGTTCTCTAATTGCACATAAGTCAACAATAATTTTCACACAAATCAAAACAGCATATCTTCTCCATAATCCTTGGTAATTTTACATAAGTTAAAAGTAGCATATGGTTCTCTCCGCGGTCTGAGATGACAATAAATTTGTCAAGCCGCATTATACTTGTTAGGCGGAAGTGGACGGCAACATGTTTACCACGAAGTCTAACTAAGTTCTTGCTTGTCCCTTCCATCGGCATTGCTATCTTTATTTTCAATAAAATTATTGTCCTATGCTCTTTTGATGTTTATTGATAATAAAATTCTGTTTTATCAACCAACATCCTATGCATAATTACAGCTAATTTTCTTGCTACTGCTACAATTGCTTTTTTCATTCCTTTTTTCTTCGCAACCCCAGTTTTTTAATTTAAATGTCCTCTTGGTAACTGTAAGCATTGTTTGTGCAGCTTCATATAACATACTTCTACATTCCGCTGGTCCCATCTTTGATATGCTGCCATGCCGATCAACTTCTCCAGAAGAATATTGCCTTGGTGTCAACCCTATATACCCCAGTTGCGGATTAGCCAACGAAGTAAAGCTTAGAAATGCAGCGGCTGCATGGAATATGAAACAAGCGTAGAAAAAATGTGTACCAAAAAATTTATCGGTGATCTGTGGCGAGTATGCTCAATCTCAAATTTGTTTTTCAGAGAGCCAAAAACTGTCTCAATAATCGATCTTTTTCTTAACAAAATCTTCTCATTTAGCGCCATTAATGAGTTTTTCATACCCTTTTTTATACTGGTTACAAGCTTTAACCCTCTATCGAATAATTCGTGAAAAAGATCTTTTTTGATATATCCTTTATCTCCAAACAATAATCCAGTCAATTTCTTAGTTAAATTTGGCACAGGTATCAACGTTGCCTTTTATCACCGTAACCCCTTGAATTTCGCCAGTTTCATTGATTACTAGATGTACCGAAAAACCACCCATAAGTAGTCTTTCCAATCTTTGCCAACCCTTTGAAAACTTTGTTTCTCGAGGTCCTTTTTGGATGGCAAACAGCGATAGATTATGTACGAAATCCCTGTCACTTTTGACTGTTCGCAAAACCATTGCATTAAGAGCGCTAAATACCATAAAACCCGCGATTTTAACCTGATAAACCTACTATAGGATGGCAATTTTGGAAACGCTGATTCGTATAATAATTTCAAATAATGCACATAGAAAATTTTAAAATTGTCGCACTTGATATAGCAATATTATGGTAAAAATCTCTGAATGCGTAATCTCTGGCGTCCTGGTTGGTTTTTTGCCACTTGGTAGAAGTTTTTCTGCAAAATTTTCATCGACTGTATTGCAAAAATCATCGACTATACAAAAGATTTCTGTTACTTTTTCTTTCATTGGTAACCTCCTATTTTAGGAATGAATATCAAATACCTCGGAGTTTACCCTATTTCCTTACCTTTTCTATTTTTTCTAATTTACAACTGGGGTTAGCAGTGCTGTGAGAATGGTTGAAAGCGCAAAAGAAAACCTCTCGGAAGTTAAAAATATACTGGTCGATGCAGGTTATACAGGAGAAAATTTTGCAACTCAAATAAAAACGATTATTGGAGCAACTGTAGAAGTAATAAAACGAAGTGAATTACATTCCTTTGCTGTATTGCCACAAAGATGGGTTGTAGAGCGATCTTTCGCTTGGTTAGAAAAATGCAGACGATTGTGGAAAAATTGCGAGCGAAAACTTAACACTAGCCTACAAATGGTCGTTCTTTCCTTCATTTCTCTTCTATTGAGAAGATTTTAAACAGGTTCTAAATCTTTATTTTAAAAATGTCATATTGACCACCGGTACCTGAAAATACTATTCCAATTGATCAGAGCTATCCATTTCCTTAATTTTTGTAACGTTGTCATAGGAGTACTATAACTTTAGTATCAACTATGTTTTATTGTTTTTGCATCTAAAAAAATTTAGCTTATTCAAGCAGCATTTTGCCTTTTTTTGGATGTAGGGATTTTTTAGGAATTGTCTTCTTGAATTCTATGGTATTTTGTTTAACATTGAAACAAGATTCCAGTGTCAGCTACTTGCATGACATTGTTGGTTAATGTTTTATGGCTTTACGATAGCTATACAACTTATCTTAAAAGCAATATAGTGTTTACTATACAATGAATCAAAGATAGTAAGTAAAGTCTATGGAATTTCAAATCGCTACACATTTTCAACCGGCTGGGGATCAACCACAGGCAATCGATAGCTTAATTGCAGGGCTAAATAGCAATAAAAGAGATCAGGTTTTGCTTGGAGTTACTGGTTCTGGGAAAACTTTTACTATGGCAAATGTTATTGCAAGGACAAACAGGCCTGCATTAATTATGGCACACAATAAAACTTTAGCAGCACAGCTTTATGAGGAAATGAAAGGATTGTTTCCCCATAATGCTGTTGAATACTTCATTTCTTATTATGATTATTATCAACCTGAAGCCTATTTACCACAAACTGATACTTATATCGAAAAAGATTCTGCAATTAACGAAAGAATTGAGATGCTGCGTTATTCCACCGTCTGCTCCCTTTTGGAGCGCAGGGATACGATCGTAGTTGCCAGTGTTTCCTGCATATACGGTCTTGGTTCGCCTGAGAGCTACCGCAGCATGATCATACCGCTTAGTGTTGGAAATAAAATTCGTATTAATGATTTCCTGAGCAACTTAACTGATCTTCAATACAAGCGCTCTGATGCCAGGTTTGAGAGAGGATATTTCAGAGTGCGCGGCGATATTGTTGATATATTTCCTTCCCATTATGAAAATAAAGCTTGGCGTTTATCGTTATTTGGCGATGAAATAGAAGAAATTTCTGAAGTTGATGCTATAACGGGCAATGTTACCAAAGGCGTAAATAAAATCACCATTTTTCCAAATAGCTATTACATAACCCCGCGTGAGGCTTTGTTGCAGGCAATTGAACTAGTCAAAAAAGAGCTGCATGAACGCTTGGATTATTACTACTCGCAAAACAAGATTGTTGAAGCAAAGCGCCTCGAGCAACGCACTAATTTTGATATCGAAATGATGAGAACAACAGGAATATGTAAAGGTATTGAAAATTATTCGCGTTATCTCTATGGAATGGAAGCTGGGGATCCACCACCTACTTTGTTTGAATATTTACCCAAAGACGTAATTTTATTTGTTGATGAGAGTCATGTCACCGTTCCTCAGGTTGGTGCGATGTACAGTGGTAATGAGGCGCGTAAAAAGAAATTGATTGACTATGGCTTCAGGCTCCCTTCCGCTTTTGATAATCGTCCATTAAAATTTGAAGAGTGGGAGGGAGTTAGGCCGCAGACTGTTTACATTTCAGCCACTCCAGGAAAGTATGAGTTGGCAAAGACCAATAATGTATTTATAGAGCAAGTTATCCGTCCAACAGGGCTTATAGACCCAATCTGCATTGTGAAACCAATAGAGAGTCAAATTGATGATGTAATTCACGAGGCACAAGTGACAATAGGGAAGGGATTTTGTGTTTTAATCACTACATTGACGAAAAAAATGGCTGAAAATTTAGCTGAATATATGAGTGAATTGAATATGAGAGTGAGTTATTTGCATTCTGATATTGCTGCGCTGGAGAGAATAGAAATTATATACAAATTAAGATCTAAAGAAATCGATGTTTTAGTAGGTGTTAACTTGCTGAGGGAAGGTCTTGATATTCCAGAGTGTGGGTTGGTTGCAATTTTGGATGCTGATAAAGAAGGATTTTTGCGATCGGAAACTTCATTAATTCAAACGATCGGTCGTGCTGCGCGTAATGCTGAAGGTAGAGTAATTTTGTATGCAGATAAAATCACTGGTTCTCTGGACCGTGCGTTAAAAGAGACCGAAAGAAGAAGAAAAAAACAAGAAGAACATAATATATTGCACAATATTATCCCAAAGACTATAATAAAACCTATATCAAACACCTTACAAGAGAGGGCAATAGCAGAACCGAAAGTAAATACTAATAAGGATGATTTGAGAAAGCAAATGTTAGCGCATGCTGAAAATTTAGAGTTTGAAGAAGCAGCAAGAATAAAAAAATTATTGTAAGGTTAAGTAATATATGATGCTATGGGCATAGCATGAAAGTGTAAATAATTTTATTGATATCTTTATATTAATACTTTTTAAACATTTAGTACCGTGCAATATCTGCAATGGATGAGAAAAACTAACACCAGTGCTTTCAGGGTCAGGGATTTTGGCTCCAACCCTAATAAAACACTTGGGTGGCTTAGGACGGTGGATTAGGTACAAACCGCTTATACAAAAATTTCTTCTTGCAAGAGTTTCTTGATCTTAGGAGAATCTATCTTAGAACTTAGAAGACAGTTATCACTAATTTTTTGATTACTAAAGAACTTGTGAAGTAAGCGTACTATCTCCTCAGGAGAACCTGATTGTACTTGCTCCTTCTCCTCAGGAGGAAGAACTGAGCACACTTGCTCTTTTGCTTCAGGAGAAGAAAGAAGTGAACACAGCCCCTCACTATCAACATAAAGTAAGTGTAGTAACTTCTCGTACCCAGGAGGAAAAAAGTTGGCGTCTAGCTTCTTCCTCATCTCAGGAGAAAGAACTTTGCGTAGTTCCTGCCTCTGGCTAGAGGTAAGAGATGCTTGCCTCTTTGGTCCACCTGGCACACCTCTATGCGTAGAAGAAGCCGGGTTTTTAAGTAGATTTTGAGCAGAATTTAATAATTCACTAAGCATATTTCCAAGTTTAACACCTATTGACAGGTTCTGCTGAGATGAATCACTAAACTCTTCAGTAAGCGGCGGTGACTGTCCCCGCTCAAGCGATCCTAAACCACTATCTTTAGAAATTTTAGAATTACGGTCCCCGGGCACATTTGGCTTGCTTACGGCATCTTGTGGCAAGGGTTCTGGAATACCACCATTCGTTTCAGAACGTAATACTCGTATTCTTGGTCTATTGCGAAATCCGCCATCATCTGGTTCAGTAACAGGAGAAGTCACTCCTGAGGGTGGATTATTTTTTGCTCTTCTTTCTGAGGCAGATCGTTTAGACAAAAGTGGTTTTTCAGTTACAGGAGTTTCAGGAGTACTTCGCGTTGTATCACGCCCTTCATCATGTCGCTTAAGGTTTACGCCATATTGCTTCTTAAAAGGTGAAGAGAGCAATTTTTTTATTTTTTGAACACCACCCCCATGTTTCTTCTCCGGAGATTCACTTTCTTGTGACTTTGCGTCAGAATACTCATCACTACTTTTTTGATCACTTTCATCAGTAACTTGCTGTTTTTCAGATTCCTTATTAGAAACCTCAAGATTTAAGAATGTTGAACTATCCCATGCTCTAAGAGAAGGAATCGATGATGATCCACAGGTCAAAGATGGCTGTAATTGATCACCAGTGGATTGACTTAGATCTATTTCCCCGGAAGATAGCTGTGATTGATCACCAGTGGATTGACTTGAATCTATTTCCCCCGGCACCAACTGAAACAGCCCCCCTTTTCCTTCCTCTCTTTCTGATCCTTGCCTGGGAGGCCTCTCTAACCCTTCACCACGACTTCGCTTGTGCAACTCCTGTTTCGGTGATGACAATTCAGTTAAGCCAGAACTTGGACCACCACTTGAAGAACCAGAATCCTTAAGTTGTGGAGGTGAATCACCAAGACCACTATCTCTATCTTCTTTAGATTCAAAAAACCTATGTCCAGTTTGTTCAGGCGGTGTTCTTGGTGGCTCAGGCGATAATAACCCATGCCGACTTCTAAAATTCTCAAGATTAACTGCAAATTCAAAATGTCCGTTTATTTGATTATATGCAATTGGAGACTGCATAATCACAGGAAGTAAAAGAGCAATCTGTTTATTAGAGAAAGCATATATTGATCTTCCAGTAGTGAATTGTGTACTCTCAGTTTTACCTGTAATATCACTTAAAACAATGTCACCTAAAATCTCGTAAAATTTTTTCTTAACCTTATATGCATCTTCCTCACTCAAAGGAACCACCTGACCATTTACTTCTACTAAAGGTATAAGAGCAAAACTATGACCACTCTTTATTTTGTCTTTATTTGTAAACACATCATATTCGTAACCTTCAATAAACTTTCCTGTTATTTTAAAAATTAAATCATTAATAGCATCTTTGCAATTTTCAACTTTGGAATCTATGTTGCCTGGAGTTTTAAAATCAAACGCTATTCGCTCTTTAACATATCTTACTATATCCTTGATGACATTAATGTCGGTAATATCTTTAATATATAACTTATTATCTCTTTGTTCATAAAAAATTGAACTATTATTAAAACCACATTCCTCCAATCTTGAGTTAAATGCTTTAACATATATATGCTTAAATATCCCAAGAAGTTTTGAAGGATTTTGATTCCCTTTCTCCTTAAAATACCTGTCACTAAAAGATATACAGTATAGATAAGGAGAAGATCTATCTGTTCTTTCTAGCTGCACAGACCTTCTCACACATTTTAAAGCTTCTTCCTCTGTCATTCCTGCCATTTTTTCTAGATACTCAATAGCTCTTGTTCCCACAAGCTGCTGAAACTCATTAGCAAAATGAAGCTTCAAGTTATGGATTACTTCACCATCCATAAGATTTGCTAGCTCTACTACTTTCACATTTTTATTTATAAACTTCCCTTTAAACTTCCCTTTTTTATTAAAACCGACATCAAAAACAAATGGAAAACAGTTTAAGTTATAGAACCCATCTGCTGCCTCTTCAGTACCATAGTGCCGATTTATTATCTCCTCTCTCACCTCCTTCAAATATTTCTTTATATTTGCATCACATCCAAATGAACTGACAATCTTATCATTTTTTCCTTTCGTTCCACCCTGCACAGTAAAATTAGTATAAATATTATCAGAAAAATAATTATTTAAATTAAACGCATTAACTAGTTCTGTTACAAAAATTTTTGTTGGCATAACCACTCCTATTAAAATTACTGTAAAATGATATTATTTATTATTACCTTTACTGCTACCGGCACCAGTAGAGCTACACTTATCCATTCGCGTATCAGGTTTATTACTTTCACGTTCCCGCATCTCTTTCTTATACTGCTCACGTATTTCCTTATTAGGACCGTTATATTTTTCATACCTGCTGCTTGGAATCCAAGAACCATCAGGTTGAGGTCCTGATTTGCTTTTTTTATCGTTATTACCATGCATATTAACCCCCAAGTAAAAATATTATGTAACCAATATACTAAAAATAAATTGTAGTGCAAGCACTTTTTTTTATATTTTTTAGTATAAATTTTATTCACTCTTTTTTCATAAAACTCGAGTTTCTAGATTCCAGTGTCACGCACTGGAATGACAAAAAAAGACGCTGAATGACACTCGTGTTTCTTTATGTCATACCAAATGCCCATAGGATATCATCCTAGAGCTATAACCATAAGACGTCATCCAAGTAGCTAACACTGATTCTTCACAATTTCATCAAAAACACTCCCTCTTAACATAAAACCCTACATTTATCAAACCTAATGCACATCCTGGATTCCAGACTGGAATGACAAAAGGAAGCACTGGCTCCTGGATTTCAGCATCCATTACTCGAATGATACCCTCCTTTGTCATCACAAATAACCCATAGGTGTCATCCCAGTACTGAGATCTAACTACCTCCATGATTATGTCTTTCCTACTGATTGACCTTCTACAAAATTATTAGCTTTTGGACCAGTAAGTTCTGATGAAACTTTTGCTTGAGCATTATTTACAGAACCTTCATTCTCAGCACCATTCCAAACACCCACTTTAAAATTGGCAAGTTCTTTTGCAAATTCAGCGCAAAGGTTATTCGTTTCTTGTTTATTAGCAGACTTGTTTATTGGTGCTTCTTCTCTTTTAACCTTGTCAAGGTCAGCCGCTTTAGGCCTGGTTGCATCAGTAGATTCAGGTCCTGGTACAATATTGCTAACATTACCACTCCTTTCCCTTTTCTGCTTACTAGAAAATTTTAAAGTGCTTTGAACAATTTTTGGCCCCATCTCCGTCGCATTCGTTGCAGGCTTCTTCGGTGGACACACCTCTTTCTTCGGTTCCTCCGGCTTCGCTTTTTTCTCTTCTTCTACTTTTGGTTTTGTTTCCTCGCGGTTCTCATTGTTTATAACCTCCTTAAATATAGAAGGCATTATAGGCTTTGGTAAAAGATCAAGCTCTGGTTTGCTCAGAGGGACTGGCCTTACAAATCCTGGTGAAATTTCAAAAAGGAAAACTGGCACTTTAGGTTTTTCTCTTTCGTCTAACTTGATTTCTACGTTTTCGCAAACTTCTTTATTTTCTTCCTTTAATGATGTTTTTTCTGCTTTTTTATCTTCTTTTTCTGTAGATGCCTCTACCGCAGCCGCCAACTCAACTCCAAACATCTCTGCGAACATTGTAACAATCCATCCGACAACGGCCATTTGTAACCTGAGTTTCAGATCTTGCAATGCAGTTAATCTTTCTAACGCCCTTGCAAACTCTTCTTCTGATAACTCACCACTGCCTGATTTTTCCTGCAATTCTTTTATCTCTTTGTCCAACCTCTGATTGAAACTTAAATCGCGTGCAAAAATCTTCTTGATTAACTCCTTAAGCTTATCACGGAAAAACTTAATTATCGAAAGAAGCCAATTTTTTTCTTTCTTCTCCTTGAGCATTTGGTAGATTTTCGGATCATCTACATCTACTTCAAAAAGGTTGAAGAGAGATTCAAAGAAATTCCAGAAATCTCCGAGTACTCTTCCTTTTTCACCAGTGAAGTAATCCTCATCATCACCTTCTCCGATATGTAGCTCTGCTTGAGATGAGATTTCATCGATACAACTAGAAGCCTGACGCTCACACTCGAGCCTCCTGAGCAAATCTTGTCTGGTGAGCTCCTCTATGGCTGCTTTTAGTTCATTTAGCTTCTGCTCTGCAGAGAAATCTTGCTCCCTGATTTTTCCTTGGAAGATCGAGCTACCGTTTCCGTTATTATCTGAAAAATTTTCCATTATTTTTGCCTCCTCAATAAAATTACTGCCTTTGTTGTTACCTGAAAAGCTTTCCACCATTTTTACTTCCTTCATAAAACTTAATAATTTAATTCTACAGTACTAAATATTTAAGAACTATTAATGTAAAGATGTCAATAAAATTATTTACATTTTTACACTATATATATATTATATCATGTGCTATTTAACCTTTCAATAATATTTTTTATTTTTACTGCTTCTTCAAACTCTAGCATGCACTTTTCTTAAATTATCCTTATTAATATTTGCTTTTGCCTCTATCCCACTTTTTCTTGTAAAGTATTTGATATAGATTTTATTATACTCTTTGGCATAACATTTGCAACATACTTTATCTATAAATGGAAATTATTATACTTGCAGCTAGACACAATTTGAAATAATTTACACTATAAAGTTAAGGAACGAGATCCCAGTGTCACGCACTGGGATGACAGCAGTCCTACGTCATACCGCGATTCATTCGCGGTATAGATTCCGCTAACAAGTAGCGGAATGACGAATTTTTGTTTTTCAAATTATCGTAAGTCACTTTAGCTATATCAGAGCAATAGAGGCAGTGCGTAGAGGAGCTCACCAGACAAGATTTGCTCAGGAGGCTCGAGTGTGAGCGTCAGGCTTCTAGGCAGTGTCGACATTTATTTTAACCAAAGATAAATGCCAGCAATGTGAACAAAAGACAGAAAAGCTATGGCCAATTTGTCGTAGCGTGTAGCAACTCTGCGGAAGTGCTTGATTTTGTTGAACATCCTTTCGATTAAGTTTCTCTCTTTATACAATTCTTTGTCATATTCTCTTGGTGTTTTTCTGTTGGAACGCGGTGGGATTACTGGCTCAGCATTTACAGCTTCTGCAGCCTCAATCATATAATTTGCGTCATACCCTTTATCGGCAATAAGTGCCTCCATGTTCTTGCCTTCTATCAGGTCTAAAGCTTTTACGTAATCCGATCTTTGCCCTGCAGTAACAAAGAATCTCAGTGGGTTGCCCAAAGCATCACAAGCAGCGTGTAATTTGCTTGAAAATCCTCCTTTGCACCGTCCCAGCTCTTGTTCTTGTCTACCAGTTTCCACATTTTTTTCTTGCACCAGCAGCATGTTGATGTGCCCTGATTATTGTTGAGTCTATCATGAGCCACTCTGTGTCTCCATTAACAGCTAATGTGTTGAAAATCATCTGCCAAACACCAGATTTTGCCCACCTTATAAAACGTTTATGTACACTTGACCATTTTCCATACTCAGCCGGCAATGCTCTCCATGTTGCTCCTGTTCTACCTATCCACATTATTGCAGCTACGAATCTCCTGTTATCTTTTGCGCTTCTTCCTCTATCTCCTTCCTTACCTGGCAGACTGTTTTTTATTCTCTCCCATTGCTCATCTTTTAAATCATATAGCATTCTCTTTACCTATTAATAAAGAGTACTCTATATCACTATTTTTTTATGTCGACAAGACCTAGAAGTAAGCGACCATCTGGAAAATATGGAACCCCCTATTCGTAGTAATGAGCACGGCCTGAATTAAAATATCTTGAGCTTGTTTGCACAATCAATCACTTCAGCATTTAGAAATTGTTTTTTAAACCAGGTATACTGACGTTTCGCGTAGTGTCTTGTGTTTGTTTGAGCAATTTGTATCGCTTCGTCTAAAGTAATCTCACCTTTCAAGTACTTTATAATTTCTGGCACTCCGTGTGCTTTCATAGCTGGCAAATGTGGGGCTAGGTTCATGCTAAGTAGCTTTTTTACTTCATCAATTGCTCCATTTTCAATCATTGTAATGAAACGAGAATTTATTTTTCGGTATACATCTTCACGTTTAGGCAGAATTGTATATATCTTAAAATTATTGAATAAAGGAGGCTGTCTATTCTCTTGCCATACAAAAATTGACTTGCCAGTTTCAGTGATAACTTCAAGTGCCCTTGAAAGGCGGTGCGAGTCATTCATGAACACTTTACCTTGAATCCTTGGATCTTTGCTTAGCGCTAATTTGTAAAACTCCTCTTTACTTAAATTTTTCCTTAATTCGCTTACATTTTTCCTCACTTCCTGACTTATTTGTGGCATTGATGATAAGCCTTTGATTAAACTGCTGATGTAAAGCCCGCTTCCTCCAGTGATGATAGGTATTTGAGCATTTTCTAATGCGTGATTAACTTCTTTTTCTAAATCTTCTAACCATAGACCCACGGAATAATTTTCTTTTGCTGAAACATAACCATATAGTTTATAAAATTCTTCTTGCTTTGGCGGTTGAGCAGTAATTATGGGAATTTCTTCATATACCTGCTTTGAATCACAATTTATTATACTAATATTTCCATATTTTTCTATCAGGTTATCGCATAATTCTGATTTACCTGAGGCCGTAATTCCTGTAATAATTACTATATTATTTTTCATTTATATTAATTTAATTAACATATGATAAAGTGTAGTAAAAGTTTGGATTCTACAATCTAAAGTTTGGAGATTTTTATGGCAGAAAACAACGACAATAATTCATTTACTAAGCGTTTCACAAACAGGACTCCTGGCGGTACAGGGGAAGGTTTTTCCAGTAAGTATTCGTCTCAAAACACCAAAGAACGGGCATTAGGGGAAAAAGGAAAAATTTCTGAATTAGCAGGCAAAAAAACCGAATCCAAGGAAGCTTTTTCTGAAAGTGGCGGCATAAAAAGTAAAAGCAGAACTGTCAATGAAAGATCTTTTGCTGATGCAACAAAAAGAAGTAGGTCAGATCTTATATACTTAGTCCGTGGTAAAGATCGTGGAAAATCAGCGTGGCATTATGTATTAGTTGATAAAGAGAAAAGAGAAATGTTTCTAGCAAAAAGCAGAACTGGCTCTATAGATGTTGCAGACTATGGAGAGATTTTGTATTCAGGATGGGGAGAGGATCCACCACAGGCAATAATTGATAAAGTCAATGAAGAGTTTGGGTTGTAGCAAATCTGCATAACAAATGGTAAGCTGCGTTGCATTACGTTTACAAAAACTAGCAGTTACTATATAAGATACAGTGCAACAAAACTGATCTAGTTGTTATGAATAAGTTTTTAGCTATATGGTATCTAAAATAATAAATGCAATACAGAACAATTTATTAGTGTGTTTTCCAACAGAAACAGTGTATGCTCTTGCTTGTAATGCACTAGATAATGAATCTATAGGAAAAATATATCAGATAAAGAAACGCTCTCAAAATAAACCACTGTCTATATTTGTTAGTGATATTTACAATTTGACAAAAATAGCAAAGGTAAAGGAAAGATATATTGATTTAATAAACCACTTTTCTCCTGGACCAATTACCTATATTTTACCACTTAAAAACAACAACATATTGCCAAACGAATTCTTTAAAGATAGTATAGGTATCAGAATTCCTGAGCATCCTATTGCAATTTCAATACTAAACAAACTGAAAGTTCCAATAGTTGCAACTAGTACAAATATTTCAGGAAAAGAAAGTGTATGTAAGGCAAACGATATACCACAATCCATTAAGCAACATTTATCTGTAGTGATTGAAGATGACGAACTAGTTTCTGGTATAGAATCTACTATTATTGACTTAACCGAAGATAAGATTAAGGTTTTAAGGGAAGGTGCAATTTCATTACAAACAGTAAACAACGCATTTTCAAACTAAAATCTATAGGAGAAAGAATGAAAAAAGTAATAGGCCACAACCAAGCCAAAAAAAAAATAATGAACAACTTATCTGTTCAGTCTTGGCTGATCTGTGGTAAAAGAGGTATAGGAAAAGCAACACTTGCAAAATCCTTCTCCAATTGGTTACTCATAAAAAACTATAATGAAGTAGCATTGGACTTACACATTGTTGAAGGTGATACTATCGGAATAGAAAAAGTCAGAGAAATGAAAAACTTTCTACACTTAAGTCCCATTCAATCAGAACACAAAATAGCTATAATAGATAGCTTAGAGGCAATGACTAATCACGCTAAAAACGCAATATTGAAAATATTAGAAGAGCCGCCAAAAAATTCTAAGATATTTATAATTAGCCATAAGCCATATGATATACAAACCACTATCTTGTGTAGGTGCTTTCAGCTAAATTTACTCCCATTAACTTATGATGAAACAAAGCAAGTTGCTTCATCTCAATGTAAATTTGATAATCAAACGTTTGACGAAATGATTACTTTATTTCCTGGAATGCCAGGAATGATAATAAATACAATAAGTAGTGATGCTTATGAAGCATACAAATGCTTTTATAAATTTCTTCATGATTTAAAGAATCCCAATATGATTAATAAAGTAATTAATAGCGAAATCGAACTAGAACTAGCATCATATATAATTCAGGCCTTCATTTTAGAAAGCATAAAGAGAGAGGTAAATGGTGTTGAAATTCTGCTAAGTCAGTGGAAAAAAATAGATGAACTTTTCGTTGCCGCAAAGCAACTCCACTTAGATAAAAAGCATGTTTTAGCTAATGTAGTTAATATCATGACATAAGTTTACAAAGTATAATACTTTTAACATAAATTCATGATAAAATTCTGTTAATTTAATACTCGAAGTATATAATTTGACTGATAATAAATTAACTGTATGGCAATCAATAGAAGTTTTGACGAAAGCCATATTGAACATGCAGAAAAAATTAAGCTTAATTAAGAATATAGCTTCAGATCAAGACATAACCCTAGAAAAAGGAAAGGAGTTGTTAAGTGGCATTTATGAAGCAAATTTTAAGCTAAACAAGACAATCAATATAGCTACTTTGCCAAAAATTGGCTATCATATGCTAAATGGTGAGCTTGTTGTACGTAATCATATTACGGAAGAGGAAGTAAAGATTCCTGGAGATTTTCATTACCTTAAAGTCGTAAAATCCGATCATGATAATTATAAATTAACGTTTTGTAATTTTTTAGGTAATGAGTTTTTTGAATATAAAAAGTATGATCCACAATATTCTGGTATTTCAGATGAATATAAATTTGTGGATTTTGGTAGTGTAAAAAAGACTCATAATCTAAAATTTAAGGAATACATTGGTCATGCACCTAAATTTTTGCTGCAGAAGGGCCTATTGAGCCTGGATCCCAAAACCATGTAATTGATCTATTTGAGCTAGTCAAAAGTGGTAAAGGTAGAAAAGTGGGAACCTTTGCTGATGAATTTGGTTATTTTGATGATCAAAATAAATTACATTATTATAATTATCACAAAAGTGTAGAAAGTAATACTTATGATCCTGAAAATTTCAGTGTAAAAATGATAAATATAGATGTGAGCAAAATCGATAAATTCTACCTCATTGCAGAACAAGGTGATATAATCATTCATCCTATTTGGGAAAATTTAGACATATTTTAAAGTTTTTTTTAGAGTATCTAAGCTTATTGTTATTATAATGATCCGATTAGGTCTGGTAGTATTGTGTTATGGAAGATAAATTGCTTGAATCAGTAAAAAACAAAAGTTATTTCAGTAAAGCAGTCGAATGGTACTGCCATAGGTATCTGTTTTGTGTAGCAGAAAGATCTTGGATGGCATTAATAGTATCGCTTCTCCTAGTATGCTTATGTTTATTAACATTAAACATATACCTGTTATTTCCTATTAAAAAAGATTTAAATTTTGTGAAGTATATGAACCACACAGAAGATGAGTTCTCTGCAATGCATAAGCTTAGTTTCAGTAAAAAGGAAGATGAATACACTTCCACAGCGAGGTACTTAATAAGTAAATACATTGAAATATACGAGTCCATTAAGATCGTTGAACCGAAGTACCAAGAAAATTTTATAAGAAAAAATTCTATACATAAAATCTATCAAGGCTTTCAGGAAAAAACGAATAATGAAGCTGGTAATTTGTCTTTATCTAAAAGAAAAATCGCCAACATAAATGTAATAACATTATCTATTGATCGATCGACCAAGGACTTAGTTACATTTGCTGGAAATGCTACTGTAGTTTTTACAACCGAGCAAAATAAGGAGGATACTGTGGAGATTAGCTTCACTTTGTCGAATATAAAAGCAACTCTGGCTGGTATAATACCATTTAAATTTATTGTTAATGGTTATAAATACAGATTTTAAAATATTACTTGGTAGCTAAAAAAAATAACCAAAGTGCACATAGCAGTAATAACTGGAGGTAAAACTAGAAGAATTGGTGTTTTTTTAATAAAGTAATTCTGAGAAGGTTTTAAGAAAAAGGCATTGTAAATTATCGGTAAAAAGTACAGAGCGTTGAGTATAGTACTAACAATTAACACTAGAGTTACAAACACAGAAAGTATTACATTGCCAGAGTTGAAAACAGCTTGAAAAATGAGAAATTTACCCCAAAAAGTCGGAGCAGGCGGCACCCCTATCATAGACAATGCACCTATAGCAAATGCTGTCATGCTAATTGGCATACTGCGTCCTATACCGTAAATCTTATCTATATATTTCTCACCTGCTCTCGTTATTATTGCTCCGGCAACGAAAAACAAAGTGATTTTTGCAAATGCGTGGCAAACTAATTGAAAAATTGCAACCCTCATGCTGAGATCACTAAAAATTGAAGCGAATAATATAATATACGACAATTGAGAGATGGTAGAGTAAGCAAGCAACTTCTTTAATTCTTTTTGCTTTAGTGCAATCAATGATGCAGTAATAATAGTAAATCCAGCAGCGTACGGAAGCCACCCTCCAGCAAACCAATTTTGCTGCACAAAACGTTGCATGTTATCGACGCCGAAAGTGTATAATATAACTTTTATGATGATGAAAACTCCGGATTTCACAACAGCAACAGCGTGCAGTAGTGCACTCACAGGAGTTGGTGCAACCATTGCTTTTGGTAACCAAAAATGCATTGGCATTAATGCAGCTTTTCCTATTCCGTAAATCAGCATAGCAAAACACACTGCAATGAAAGTGATGAGTGAAGTATCAAATTTGAATATTCCACCGCTTACAAAGTCTAAAGTATGAAATTCATGATATAAAAGGCCTATTGCAGGAAAAAATAATACCAAAGAAGAGAAAAATAGCACGCCAAAGTAATAGCGTCCTGCAATCATTGATTCATTTGTTGAGTTGTAAGTAACCAGAGGGTATGTACTAATAGTTAGAAGCTCATAAAAGACAAATGTAGTGAGCAAGTCTCCAGAAAAAGCAATAAACATTGCACAGCCAATCGATATTGAAAAAAAGCATAGAAAACTTGAGTGATTGCTATCAGCATAGTTATTCTGCATATAACATATTGCATATATACTGGTCAGCACCCATAAAAACGATATTAATAAACTGAATATTACTCCGGTAGACTCTAGCTTTAAACTAATGTGCAAATTATTACCAAAATCCATGAGAATAAATTGAGAATGATCACCATATACCCAATATAAAGTGCACAGACACGTATACGTAAACAGAAGTACAGAAGAAGTGACAGTAATACTATTGTTCACTCCGGGCCATTTACCAGTAAAAAAAATAACTAACGCACTTAAAAGTGGAATCAACGCAGTAATTAATAAATAATTCTCAGTAATTGAAAATGGTAAGGAAAGAGACGTTAAAACACAGTCCATTAAATAATTCATCTTTTTGTTTAGGTAAAGCTAGAATTATACTAAAATCATAGAAAAACCGCTATGTTTTTTTGGCAAACTAGTCGTTTGTGTATGCTATAGCTATACTGCGATTCATTCCACAACTGTACGAACATTTGTTTTTGTTAAACACAACAAAGATGTCATCCCAGTGCCCTGACTACTTGGATCCAGAAAACTTAATTTCAACTAAGTGGCTGCATAATAAAGGCTGGATTCCAGTGCCAAGCACTGGAATGACAGCAATCTACGTCATACCACCACGAACCGTCATACCGCGATTCATTCGCGGTATCTCATCCGCTAACTAGTAGCGGGATGACGAGCTTATCGTCATGCCACCGCGAACCGTCATACCGCCGCGGTATCTCAGCATAGATTCCGCTAACTAGTAGCGGAATGACGGTTTTTCAAATTGTCGTAAGTCAGTTTAGCTATATAGATAGCACAAAGTCAACTGCATAAATTGAAAATATCTGCTAGACGCAAATTACAACAAATGCAGTAGCGTAATCTCCATCGTCACTTAAAGAAAGATGAATTTTGGAGATAAAATCCTTGCTAACGGTAAGATATGGCTTGCCTCTTACATCATTGTATATTTCTATATCTTTCATTGTAATACCCTGACCACTACCTCGTGCTTTAACAAAAGCTTCTTTTGCTGCAAAGCGTTTAGCAAAATACCTTGCTCGCATTTCTTGACTATTATACTTTCTACTTAGCTCTATTTCCTTTTCAGTGTAGATTCTATTGAGAAATTTTTCCCCGTATTTTTGTAATATTCTCAATATTCTTGGTATATATACTATGTCAGTGCCGATACCGTGTATCATTTTGCGCTAAAGTGATTTATTGCTTCCTCAATCTGCATTTCCTTTACCTCTCCAGTTGCTCTATTTTTTACTTCAACTATATTTTCACTTACTGCTTTCTTTCCGACAATTATTTGCCACGGCAAGCCTATCAGATCCATTCTAGAAAATTTTACTCCTACACTCCCTTCCGTATCATCGTAAAGCACTTCATCGCTTTTCAAAGCTTTGTATATTTTATCTGCAGCCTCCGTTACTTTCGTTTGTAAATTGATTAAACCAATTCTGAAAGGAGCCACCGATTCTGGCCAGATAATTCCTTTATCATCATGAAAAGCTTCTATTATTGCACCAACAAGCCTTGAAACCCCAATGCCATACGAACCCATATGTATATTGACATTTTTTCCATCTTGAGAAGTAACACTTGCCTTCATAGGCTTTGAATATTTGTCGCCAAAATAAAAAATATGCCCTATTTCAATACCTTTACTAACATTTAACTGCTCTTGTGATATAGGGCAAGTCTCAGGATCATGCATATCATCTGCAACTGCGTATATACTCTTCAAACTTTCAACATCTTCGCTTTCTAGCAACTCAGAAAATTTGTTGTCGTAATATAAAGTGCTTTCACCAGTGTTTGCCAATATATGAAACTCGTGGCTCAAATTTCCTCCAATTGGCCCCGTATCAGCTCGAACTCCAATTGGGGTAAGTCCCATGCGTTTGAAGATTTTTATGTAAGTCTTGTACATCAAATTGTATGAATTCTGTGCACTTTCGTAATCCACATCAAAACTATATGCATCCTTCATCAAAAATTCCCTACCCCTCATAACGCCATAACGTGGTCTTACCTCATCACGAAATTTCCATTGAATTTGGTATAAACAAAGTGGCAAATCTTTGTAACTTTTTACCACATTTCTAATTAGATCAGTTGCTACCTCCTCGTGCGTTGGACCAAAAAGCATATCTTCCTCATGCCTATCCTTTATACGCAACATTTCCTTACCGTAATCATCGTAACGCCCTGATTCTCGCCAAAGATTTGCCGGTTGTACACAAGGCATCAACACTTCAATAGCACCAGATTTATCCATTTCATCTCTGATGATGTCTTCAATATTTTTAAGCACGCGCAGACCAAGTGGTAACCACGTATAGATGCCAGATGCTATCTGCTTTATTAAACCTGCACGTAAAGAATATTGATGGGAGATAATTTTAGCATGAGCAGGCTTTTCCTTTAGAGTTGGTAAGTAATACTTGGATAAACGCATATAATAGATCTGATTGTATTAAGTAATCTTAATACAATCAGACTTGTAGGCAAACTTATTTTGAAAAAGAAGGGAAGTGCGTGGTGCTTTCCTTAACGTATCGTAACACCGATTCCCTCTCAAATTTAGTAGCCGCTCTACCAAACATGCCACAACGTTCCTTAACAGAACGAGTAAATGAGTCTTTCACTTCAGTCGCTGTTGTTGCAAGAGGAGCTTCAGGTTTCGTTTTTAAATTAACAGGCTTAGGCGGTATCGGTGGCTTTTTTGTATTTGGTTGGTGGCTTGGCGGAGCTGCAGTTTCAGGATATTGTTGGTCATCATCAGATCTATAACCACTCTCGGGAGTGCTTGTTCCTTTTTTATTGTCTGATTGGGAATTTGAAGGCGTAGATTTTTTCCTGCTTTTTGTCAGCACCTTCTTTTTCTGCTCTATCTCTTTCTGTTTGTCTTTGCTTTCATCTGTAGTCCAACCTGAATCGCTAATAGAATCAGAATGCTCACTTTCACTATCTGAGAATTCAATGGCTATTCTCCTTGCAAGAATAGAAGCCGTATCACACTTTGTTTTTGGAGTACTCTTCTCAGGGCTTTGTTGATTTTTATTAACTGGTTTCAATTTAAAACCTCCTCTTATTTCTGCAAATAAAGCATTTTTGGAATCTGTTTGCTCACCTTCACTATTCTTTTCTCGTTTTTCCCTATTTTGTTTTAATTTTTCATCGCGTGCTTTTTTCTGTTCTTTGCTCACACCTGCCTTACCGCCAGCTTTTTTTATACTATTAAGTAAATCATTACTACCCTGTTGAGTTGATGAATTTTGAGGAGGTGGTGGTGGAGGTACTGCACCACTTGCTTGATTCAATTGCTCAGGAGTTGGCATAGGAGGAGGTGGTGGTAGTGCAGCATCTTGTGGCAATGGAGGAGGTGGTGGCGGTGGTACACTGACACTTGGATTTGGTTGTGTACCCAATGTTACTGGAGGTGATTGAGGAGTAGGTACATTTGATTTATTCTCCAGATTAGTACAATTTTTACACACAAATTTTTGTGGTTCTTGAGATGGAGTATGGCCGAATTTCTGTCCATTAAGACCTACTTCTTTCTTATTATCATCTCTAGAAATAGCCAGTTTAACAAGATATGTCACTGAAATAAGTGCAACAACCGTAGAAACAGCAAAAATTGCTAAAGGAACTGCTGCAATAGGACCAGAACCAGAAACTGCTATAATAACATAAGGAAGATATTGACCAGATATGAAACTAAATATAGATAATAATGAAACAGCAATTAAAGGTTTCCATATAGTCTGCTTAGTTTTAGTAAGCTCCTGACTATCTTTTAGCAATGAAGAATTATTGGATATCATCATTTCTTTGCCTCACTTGTTAACGATAATTTAATAATAACCCAATTAATAATTTCTGTCAATAATTAATTATGAAAAACAAAGTTGCAATTTGAATAGATAAGCTATAAGTAATATACGACCAGCAATAGCCATACAATAGACTTCTTGTATAACCCACACTAAGTAGAAAAAAGGTGTCATCCAAGTAGCTGACACTGCTCTCCTTTGTCATTCCAGTGCTTGACACTGGAATGACACCGAAGGGGCTACTGCCGTCTTGGATGGAAACCAGTGTCAGAACTAGTTAACCATGGGGCTTCTTTTGCCTTTTTTTCTATTTGGTAAATTTCTTAAATATTTATGGCTAACATGAAGCTAAGTACGAACTTTGTTAAACATAACAAATGGTGCCATTCCAGTGCTCCTTTTTTTGTCATCCCAGTGCTTGACACTGGGATCCAGTTTTCCATATAATCTCATCGAAAATGTTGTAACCACTTTCTGTGCTAGTTTGCTTGCTTACAAGCAAACTTTCCTGGATCCCAGTGTCTGGGCACTGGGATGACATCATAGGGACACTGGGATTACACCCTGACAATCGTCATCCAGCTACTTGTTAGCGGCTAAGAGATACCGCGAATGAATCGCGGTATGACGGTTCGTGGCGGCATGACGATAACCTCGTCTCACTGCCATTAAGTTAAGGAAAAAAGATAGATTTTATGGGATAATGATGTATACCAATAAGTTTAAAGGTAGTATGAGTAAAAAAGGCAGTAATAAAATTTATTCAAAATGAATTGGCAAGTCTAGAATTTATAGAATCCCATAAATCATCTTCAAAAGATTTTATGAGAAAGAGGAAGTTATCTTTTATTGACATATTTATCTTAATTTTAAGAAAAAGTGTAAAGTCGCTGCAAGTAATACTAAACGAATTTATTTTATATAGGAAAAAAGACTATACCGTTACTGCTAGTGCTTTTAGTCAAGCAAGAAAAAAAATGAAACACAGTGCATTTTCAGAAATTAACGAAGGTGTGGTTTCCTTGTACTACCAAGACCAAAAATTTAAAACTTGTTTTGGCTTTAGAGTGTTAGCTCTTGATGCCTCCAAAATCATTTTACCAACAAGCGTTGAAATAAAAAATGAATTTGGCTCAAGAAAAATACGTAACCAAAAACCAAAAGATTTAGGTGATTATGCAAGTGCAACCTTTGCGGTTTGTTAAGATGTGCTAAATAATGTTGCCATAAGGTCAGTGTTAGATAGAGGTAACACTCATGAAATTAACTTAGCAGATGAAATGCTTAAAGTTGTAAATACTAATGACTTACTGATTTGTATATTTATCTTATAAATTTCTTTCTAGCCTTACAAAAAGAAAAATTGCTTATGTCATTCGATGTCCCAGATCATCTTTTAATGAAGTGAATGCTATGTTTGAAGAAAAAAGCCCATCTAGTGTTGAGGTTACCATATGTGCTCAGCGTAAGATAAAACAAGAAAATAGTGGAATAACGCTTCAAAGTGGTACTGCCATCTGGTGAAATTGAAGTGTTAGCTACATCATTAATGGATGAACAAAAGTTTCAAACTGGAGGATTTAAGGAGTTATATTTTTTACGCTGGGGAGTTGAGACATTTTTTGCAAAACTCAAAGGAAGACTAAGTCTAGAAAATTTTACAGGAAAAAGTGTTGAGTCTGTTAAACAGGATTTTTGGTCAGCTATCATTATTAGCAACCTAGAAAGTGTTATGACAGAAGATGTAGAAGAAGCGTTGAATATGGACTTAACCGATGATAAGCTTAAGAGGAGCATTAACAAATCTGTCTCATTTAACGCGATCAAAAACTTGGCTTTCGACATTTTTGCTACGGAATCAGATACTGACTGCATTATGGATCAATTATCAAAGCTATTTTTGATGAACACTTTGGCGGTAAGAAAGGGAAGGAAAGTTGATCGTCATAAGGTACCTTATCTTCGTTCGTTCAATTACCAAAAAAGGGTTAGAAAACACATATTTTGACTAGAGGTAGTATTCATATCTTCTGATAATAACTGGGTAGCTTATTGCCATAGCTCCTGTAAAATGACTTCTAAACAAACTGTTTCTTAAGTAATTTACACTTCAGAGTTTATCTGCTTTAAAGTTTACTCTATTCTGTTTCAGCATTTGTCATAAATCCTTAATTATTTCTGACTTTTTAGTTCAGTTTTTAACCATTCTTTCCTTAACTTAATGGCAGTGAACCTCGTCATCCCGCTACTTGTTAGCGGGATCTCTTGTTAGCGGCTGAGATACCGCGAATGAATCGCGGTATGACGGTTCGCGGCGGTATGGACGTAGGAAAACCTTTCTTGGGTCAGCTATAGAGACTCTCATCTTTAGCGAGCTTCAAGGTAATTGGTTGCTATTTGCGAAAATATTCGCATAATTTAAGTAACATTACTTAATAAAAATTAACTATGGAGCTTAATAAGATTGCAGCATCGATTTTACTTTCTGGGCTAATCATTATGATAGTTAGTAATGTAGTTGATATGCTTTACAGTCCAGAAGAATATAAGATTGAACACCAAACGATAGTAGCTGCTGGCAGCAATGAGTTCCAGCAAAAAATCGAGCAAGTGGCGCTTGATATTGGAGCGCTCATGCAGAATGCTAGCTTTGAGAAAGGTAAATCAGCAGCAAAAAAATGTATAGCCTGCCATAGTTTTGAGAAAGGTGGAATGAATAAAGTAGGACCAAACTTATGGAACATAGTTGGAAATAAAAAGGCCCATCTTGGTAACTCATTCAATTACTCAAAAGCAGTGCTTGAAAGAGGTGGAAAATGGGGGTATGAGGAGCTATTTGCCTTTTTAAAGAACCCAAAAGCCTATATAAAAGGTACACGTATGGCATTTGCAGGTATTTCCAATCCACAAGAAATTGCAGATCTAGTTAGTTATTTGCATCAATTGAGTGATAGCCCGGTTGCTTTGCCAAAGTAGTATGGATTATTGTAAATTGTTTGATGGAAATAATGGTCACATAGCATATCGAAAGCTACAAGGAAAGAAAGCTTCTGTAGTTTTTTTCGGTGGATTTGCATCCAATATGGATGGAACTAAAGCAACTGCTATTTACAAATTTTGCCAAGAAAATGACGTAGCACTTGTGCTATTTGATTATTTTGGTCACGGTCATTCAAGTGGTAATTTTATTGATTACACGATAAGTGATTGGCAAAAAAATTGTGCTAAAGTAATGAGTGAATTAACTAGCGATAAACAAATAATTATAGGTTCAAGTATGGGAGGATGGCTGATGTTGCTCACTGCCCTTCAATTTCCAGAAAAAATTGCAGCACTAATTGGTATATCGTCTGCTCCCGATTTTACTGAAGATTTGATATTCAAGCAATTGTCAGGCAAGCAAAAAGAAGAACTAGATTCTAAAGGTGTAATAGATTTTACTTCAGAGCATTGTACATACAAAATAACTAAAAATTTGATCGAAGATGGCAGAAAGAACCTTCTTTTAAACAAAAAGACAATAGATATAAACTGTCCTGTGCGCTTGCTGCATAGCATTAATGATAAAGATGTTCCTTATCAAACTTCATTGAATTTAGCTGAAAAAATTAAGTCAACCGATGTTGAAGTACACTTAATAAAATCAGCAGAGCACAATATGTCTGACAATCATTCACTGGAAGTTTTATTTAAGACCATTAGAGAATTTTGTAACCAGACTGCATTCTGTGATTTTTAGCAAAACACGATTTTTCATTTGAGCTTTCTTCAACTTAAAATAAATACAGAAAATTGCTGCCTATAGCTAAACTGACTTAGATTTACCGACAATTTGAAAAACCGTCATCCCGCTACGTGTTAGCGGCTGAGATACCGCGGCGGTATGACGGTTCGCACCATCACACTTTGGAACCTTACAGATATTGAGCAAATCCAATAATATCCTTGATTTCTTTTATATTATGGGTTGCAATTTCTGCTGCTTTCTTTGTGCCTTTTTTTAATATTTCATGTAAATGGAATTGGTCTTTTAAAAGATCATTCATTTTCTCACGTATGGGTGATATAACACTGATAATTAAATCAGCTAACTCTTTTTTGAAGTGCTTCATGTCATGTTTGTTCACTTCTTCACATACTTTTTCTGCATTTACATTACTAAGCACTGAATAAATGTTTATCAAATTGCTTATTTCTGGTCGGCACTTTAAAGTAGCAAAGCCTAGAATTGAATCTGTTTTTGCTTTTTCTATTTTTTTGACAATTAAGTCATCCGTATCATCAAGGTTAATGCACGAATGTTCTGAAGGATCAGATTTACTCATCTTGCTTGTGCCATCCCTTAAGCTCATTATCCTTGATGTGCAATCCAAAGTTAAGATTTCAGGTACGATGAAATAATCCAGCTTATAATGATTGTTAAAAGCTGATGCAATATCACGTGCAAGCTCCAAATGCTGTTTTTGATCATCACCAACAGGAACGTATTTAGTTTGATACAACAATATATCTGCAGCCATAAGTACTGGATAACTATATAATCCAAGAGAGGCTTTTTGTTTATCGCTGCCAGCTTTATCTTTAAATTGAGTCATGCGATTAAGCCAACCAATTGGTGTATAGCATCCAAGCAGCCAGCCCAGTTCTGCATGACCACTAACTGTGGACTGACTAAAAATAATGGACTTTTCTGTATCTATTCCGCATGCAATATAAGCTGCTGCTGTTTTGAAAATATTACTTTTTAATTCACTTGCGGGAAGCTTATTTGCTGTGATTGCGTGTAGGTCGACAATACAAAAAAGAGATTTGTATTTATCCTGTAAGTCTATCCACTGTTTGATTGCACCAAGATAATTACCTAAATGTAGTACGCCACTTGGCTGGATACCTGAAAAGACAATACTTGTCATTATACATTTACCTCATGCTAATCGCTTCCACAATCAGCAGATTTCTTAGAAAGAATAACCATTGCAGGACGGAGCAACCTATTTTTGATAGTATAACCAGTTTGTAGTACTTCTACAATGGTGCCAGGCTTTTTTTCATTGTCTTCTCTTTCCACAACAGCTTGGTGTAAATTACTATCAAAAAGCTCACCAAGTGGATCTACTTCCTCTATTCCATGTTTTTTTAGATCATTTATAATTTTTTGATAAGCTACTTTAATCCCCTCATGAACAGGATCACCGTCTTTCAAAATTTCCATTACTCTTTTTAAATTGTCGCACGAGTCGATCATATCACGTGCAAGTTTTGTGACTGCGTAGTCACTTGCATCGCTAATTTGCTTTTGCATTATACGTTTGACGTTTTCATTATCTGCAACAGCACGGCGTAAATGATCTTCAAGCTGAGCTGCACGTTCTCTTAATGTATTGAGATCTTCATTTAAATCATCAGTTTGCTTATGGTTATCACTTTGTTGGTCGTCACCTTTCTGCCTACTTACCATATCAGCAAACTTCTTCTTTTTCTCCTTACTGCTATCTGACATATCATTACCCTTAAGAATCTAATAAATATATAACAATTAATCTGAAAATATCAAGCGCCAGCTACATTCGTCTTTCTATGCTCGCATTTAAAAAGTTAATTAAAGTAGTTTTATAAAAAGAATCAGAAAAAGTACTAATATCATTTTGTGCCATATTAATGTAGTGTCTAGCTTTTTCCATAGAAAGCTGAATGGCATTATGGTGATTAATATAGTGTAATGCTTGGTCAAAATTGTGTCTAGCTGAAGAAAAGCATTTTTCCCAGAATTTTTGCTCTGCTGGACTGCCCTTTTCGTATGCTATAATAGCAGGTAAGGTGACTTTACCTTCGAAAAAGTCTTTTCCGACTTGCTTTCCAGAAGTGCCTTGATTAGCAGTATAATCGAGCATATCATCAACTATTTGAAATGCCATACCAAAATTAAAACCAAAATTCTTTAGCCTCTCTGTTTCGTCATTTGTTGCACCAGATACTGTTGATGCAGCTTCACAGCATGCAGAAAATAAAGATGCTGTCTTTTCTCCAATGATATCAAAATAATTTTCCCTGACTGTGTGGGGGTCAAAGCGTGCTGTCATCTGCTTTATTTCACCCTTCACAAGTAAATGCGATGCTTTAGATAAAATAGAGAGAATATTTAAATTTCCACACTCTATAAGCCATCTAAATGCTAGAGTCAACAATAGATCACCAACTAAAATGCTTGATTTATTCCCCCAAATCTTATTCGCTGTTTTAACTCCATGGCGTGCCTCACTTTCATCGAGCACATCATCATGAAGTAAAGTAGCATTGTGTATAAACTCTACCGATGCAGCAACGTTGATCCTATTCTCCCCAGAATAGTTTAGCATTTTACATATAATAAAAACTAGTTTAGGCCTTATTTTTTTTCCACCTGACCTAACAAGATGAGATATAATATCAGTAGCAAGCTTAGCATCTTCATCATTGACATTTTTGAAGACAAAGTCATTCATAGCTGACAAATCAGAAGATACAATATCGTCTAATTTATCGCTGTTTGTTAAATCAGTATTTAGCATTTTAAGAGACTTATGCCTCTTGCCCTTGTGCTTTCTCGTTCTCTACTTTCTTCTTTTCTGTTTTCTTTGGTTCTGTTTCTAAAGTTACTATGCCTTTTTTGATAAACCACAGTACTCTTTCAGTTGCCTGCGCGCCTACACTTAGCCAATGTTTTAATCTATCAGCTTTCACCACAACACGATTTTTATTGTCTTTTGGTAACATTGGATCATATTGTCCTATTTTCTCAATAAAACGCCCATCTCTTGGTGCTCGTGAATCAGCTACAACTATCCTATAAAAAGGGCGTTTCTTTGCGCCAAACCTCGCCAACCTTATTTTAACTGCCATGTTAACCTTTATTCATATATTAGCCACAATTTTATACAATGAGCCGTTTTAAGTCAAATGAATTATACAACTTTTGCACCTTATAATATAATTACCAATAATGTAGGGCAGTGCCGGGCGCACAGCTATACGAACATTCATTTTTGAAGGTAAATTGCACAGCAAATGGTGTCATTCCAGTGCTTGACACTGGAATCCAGCCTTTTTTTAATCATTAAAACGTTGTATTTTAACATAAAACGGCTACTTTTATGCTTACCAACTTAATAAAATTCCTGGATCCCAGTGTCTGGGCACTGGATGCGTTTGAAGCAACTTATAAGATTTTTGACTATATATCATCAAGTATAGCGTGATTAACTTCGACTTTATACTTTGATTCCAGATAGCTAATTAATTGCTCTTTTAGCGATATCATCACACGTTTTCCAGTGTCAAGCATGTTTAATTTGCCATTTGATGAATGCATTTCTTTTAGAACACCTATTATAATTTCATTATTGTATTGAATAGGATCTGTCACTGAACCAGTTGTTTTCATATTGAAAATCTCTTCTACAAAAGAAAAGGGGTAGTTTTGTTGATCCACTTTATTGCGGTGCATCTGCTGACCTTTAACTAATTCCACACCTTGAATTTCTTCCAAATCTGTTTTTTCTCTTAGTTGAACTGCAACCTCTTGCCCGAATTTAAACATTCTTTCTTTTATAAACTCACTACGCCAAAGCTCTACCGCTAATGCCCTGCCTTCTTCAAAACTTTGTGATTTAGGTGGAACGATATCGATGATTTTTACACTAACAACAGCGTCCCCAACGCCCTTAAAATAACCTTTCTGATCCTTTTCTCGCGAAAAAATGAAAGAAATCAAATCACCAGAATCTCCTACGTTATTACCGCTTTGATCTTTTCCACTCGCATCTACTGGACCAATAGTTTGTATAGGTAAATTATATTCACTCAATATTTCTTCAATTTCTGAACCATTGTATATCTTATAGTTCACTTGGTTTATGAAATCATTGACTCTTTCAAAAGACTTTTGGTTAGTTAGAACTGACTTTATGTCTTTTTTTAAATCAACTAAGTCTTCATCAGAGATTTGATGCGCACTTTCCACTTTTACTATGTGCCAACCAAAACTGCTTGCTAAAACTTCACTTACTTCACCTACTTTAAGAGCAAATACCTTCTCTCTCACGTCTTCTGGTAAAAAATCCTTAGTTATATTATTTACTCTAGTTTCCTCAAGTTTTGCTTTGCCAAACTCTTCTACTATCTGTTCAAAGCTTGTTTTACCCTCCTCAAATGCTCTTCTTGCTGTCTCAGCTTCTTCTTTGGTAGAAAATATTGCATTGAATATATCTCTTTGATTTTTAAGTTCTTGTTGTTCTATTATACCATCAACTTCTTCATCTGAGATCTTGATTTGATCTTCAAAATACTTTTGGCCTAGGGAAATATATTGCGCAGTTCGATACTCAGGATAATAAAAATGGGATTTATTTCTTTCGTACAAATCAAGTAAGGCTTGATCATCTGGTTCAGGAATGTTTGTAACTGCATCTTCAGTTATTTTAACAATATCAACTACTCTAGTTTGGTAGCGACTTTTGTATATCTGCTCATCAATTTTCTCGCCAAAAGTTACTGGATAATTATCTTTAAATAATGAAGTCATGAACATCATTGCAGGCAGGACTTTCTCTAGCTTTGCTATATACTCTTTCTCTGTCATATGCAGGTCATTTAGCGTTTCATAGAATTTATTTTTGTCAAATTCACCTTTATCATTTTGAAAGTATTTGGTGTTTTTAATATGGTTTTTTATAGATTCTTCTCCAACTGTCAACCCCAGCTCACTAGTTAGGTTAAACAATAGTTTTTGCTCTATAAGTGCGTTAAGCAAATCATATTTCAGCTTTTTTACTTGTTCTCTACTCGCATCAGATCCAGAAATTTGTTTTCCATAATTTTGATATAGCGACTTATACTCATCTGACGTTATAACTTCTTTTCCAACCCTAGCTACCTCTTCTTTTTCATCATCACCTGATAAAAGGTTGCCAACTCCCACAAAGATTAACAAGCAAGCTAAAAGGACAACGGTTATTTTAGTGAAAAAATTTTTAACATTCATTTTAAACTCAGTTAATTAATGGTTAATTATAGAATAGTGATAATTTAATACTTGTAAACCTGTTGCTTTATTAGATAATATATATAATATATTAACTTAAAATTTAACTCTCTAATCTTAAATAGGAACATATGTTTAACTGAGTTATACTATACCTTAGGAAGGGGAAATATTTTGTTTGAAATATGCTTAAAGGTAAGCGCATTTAATTAACTTAAGAGGTGGGAAGTGACAAACAAAAAGTTATTGAATGACAAAATTAATGCTTTTTTAGTTTTAATAGTTTATATTTTAGCTCTGTATAACAGTAAGGGATACTTTAAATGGGAGATGCTTTTTTGATGTCAATGGAATCTTCTAAGGGCAATAACGATAGAAATAAACAGTTTCTAGTGCAAATAGCTGCTTGGTTAGTAGACAACACTGGTTTAACTTTTAATCAAATAGCACAATGTTGCAGATTGGCCCTTGAAGAAGTACAAGACATAGCTGATGAGGAAATAGAAGTAGAAAAATATAACCCTATTATTTCTGGAATAATTACTGAAAAAGAAATCGATGATTGCAAAAAAAATCCAAATCGTGTACCAAATTTGATTATAAAAAATATAAAAAAAAGGAGTAAAGCGATTGGTAGCATTCTTGGCTTTGCCTCTACGGCAAGACGTAGAGATAAACCTGATGCGATTTATTATTTAGTAAAAAAATTTCCTATCTTGGACAATAACGTTATAGCTAAATTAATTAGTACAACAAATTACACAGTTGAGCAGGTAAGAGATGGATCTCATCATAACATGCAAAATATAAAACCCCAAGATCCTGTACTACTCGGCTTATGTAGTCAAGAAAATTTAGAAGCAGAAGTGGAAAAAGCAAAAGTAGAAGAGGAGAAGCAAGAAAGGTTAAAAAAATATAAAGAATAGCTATTGAAAATCCTCAAATTTTTGTGTTTTGTTAACATTAAATTAACTTGACTTGCTAGTGTTTATTAGTATAATGTAAGTAAAGTACGGGGTTTAATGATAATTAAGCTTAATACGCACTGAAACTAACTCAGCCTAATTTATTATCTTATAGTCACATTTTAGGTTAGTAAGCATCAATTAAAATTTTTGGAGGATTATGACAACAATCAATGAAGATGTTTTGGCAAAAGGAAAGGTTACAGCTCAACCTGAAAAAAGTGAGCAAATTTACAATAACGATACAGTAAAACAGATGGTCAATGAAGGTACTGAGAAAAACAGAAAAACATTAGATCTGAGCGAATTAAAAGAGAAAACAGCAGAAGAATTGTTAGAGTTAGCTGAAGAAAGAAAAATTTCAACTAACGGTAAAAGCAATGGTAGAATGCTAAAGCAGGAAATAATATTCAGCTTAATGAAAAAAATGAGTGAAGAAGGAGGCATAACCACAGGGAGTGGAATAGTGGAAATATTGCCTGATGGTTTTGGTTTCTTACGTTCAGCAAGTGCAAATTATGCCCCAAGTACCGATGATGTTTATATTTCTAACGGGCAAATAAAGAAGTTTAATTTACGTACAGGAGATATGGCATATGGAGAAATAAGGCCACCTGGTGATAAAGAGAGATATTTTACTTTAACTAAGGTTCAAAGTATAAACTCTACTGAAGTAAGTGAATTAAGAAAGTACGTCCATTTTGATAATTTGCTTCCTCTTTATCCTGAGGAAAGCATAGTACTTGAGTGTAATAATGGTGATGATAAAAAAGGCTTAAGCATGCGTGCTATAGATATAGTAGCTCCTCTTGGAAAAGGGCAAAGAGCGTTAGTAGTTGCTCCACCTCGCACAGGAAAAACAGTATTGCTTCAGCAAATGGCTAACTCTATAGCTATAAATCACCCTGAAGTAGAATTAATAGTGTTACTTATAGATGAAAGACCTGAAGAAGTAACAGATATGATACGTTCTGTAAAAGGTGAGGTAGTAAGTTCTACATTCGATGAGCCTGCTTACCGTCACGTACAGCTTGCTGAAATAGTAATAGAAAAAGCTAAAAGAATGGTTGAGCATAAAAAAGATGTGGTAATTCTACTTGACAATATTACTAGACTTGCACGTGCTTATAATGCGGTTATTCCTTCGTCTGGGAAAGTTCTAACTGGTGGTGTAGATTCAAACGCACTGCAGAGACCAAAACGCTTTTTTGGAGCAGCTCGTAATATTGAGAATGGGGGTTCTTTAACTATAATCGCCACAGCTCTTATAGAGACTGGTTCAAAAATGGATGAAGTTATTTTTGAAGAGTTTAAAGGTACAGGAAATGCTGAGATCATACTTGATAGAAAACTTTCTGATAAACGTATATTTCCAGCTATTGATATTACAAAATCCGGAACAAGGAAGGAAGAGCTATTAGTTGATAAGGCTATACTAAATAAAATATGGGTGGTGCGTAGGATACTCAATCCTATGGGACCCGTTGAAGCAATGGAATTTTTACGTGACAAACTACTTTTAACAAAGAGCAATGCTGACTTTTTTAACTCCATGAATCACTAAAAGTAAGCCAGTTATGATGGATATGCTGAGCAAAAAGTAAAACGCTCTTATAGCTAAAATAATTTGGATTTACCAAAATATATTTATAGTTAAGTTGGCAATTTACCTTAAGTTAGCGCGTGACACTGGAATGACACCCTTGGTGGCAGACAGCTAAAGGAAAATATCAACTAGGTTTATAATCTATCACTACCGTGTTTGCAATTTTGTCGTGAAAAGCTTGTTTATGTTCATCACCTACTGCACATACTAAAACTAAGATTAGTATAGCTAAGAATAAAATGGGATTACAAAGTGATATGCAATAAATTATAAAAAGAGCTATAGTCCTTTTCATTGCTTGCATTGTAGTGATTGACTCAAATGTATCTTTGTCTTTTACACGCATGCTAAATAACAAGTGTCCTGGAGTGCCGCCAAATTTTACTAGCATGAATATATGAAATATACATGGTATCATTAAAAATAAAGAAAATACAATCGTGGTGATTACAATTATTGCACCCATGATCCCTTGTATTGCGTGTGTAAGTGAGAAACCCACCGCCATTAAACCAAATGGTATTGCGATAAATAAAATACAATCAACTATAAATGCTAGAGTACGTCTTGTCATCGTTGAGTAGTTTACTTTTTTATCCATGTACTACCTATAAAGAAAAATATCAACTAGATTTATAGTCTATCACTACTGTTTTTGCAATTTTATCGTAAAAAGTCTGTTTGCGTTGATCAAATACTGCAAACAAAAATAAAATTAGCACAATTAAAAGATATAGAAAAGTATAACCATGATAATGCAGATGAAGCAAAAAGCGAAAAATAATCCAGATGCTTCCCTTAGAAATACATCTTATTGTTGCTTGCATAAGGGTAACATTTGTAAATGTATTAGCATCTTTAATATGCATACCACACAATAGTTTTCCTGGGGTACCACCAAGTTTTGTTACCATTAATATTTTGGATATTGTTAGTACTAATGTTGCGACCACTGTAGAAAATATAAATGGTATTTCTGTTGCTAGTTGTGCAAGTTCCTGAAAAGAGTCTTTATCTTGATCTTGTAATGATACGATGAATACACCATAGATAAAACCGAAGATAAAATGAGGGGAAAATATGATGAGGTCAAGTATTTCTGCTACAATACGCCTTGTAAATCCTACATAATTTACTTTAACATTTATTTCAGTATTCATAACCCCACCTATATTTCATAATATCATCATATGATATAAAAATACGTTATTAAATAACCGTAAATATACTAACTTGGGTAATATTAGCTACTTGTGCCACTCTATTATTTAAATTAATATTAAATCATTTATAACTAGGGAAGTTATGTCAACACTAATCACAGTTGCATATGGCGACGGTATCGGACCAGAAATCATGGAAGCGGTGCTGTCGATATTGCGCGAAGCAGAAGCGGAAATCTCAATAGATATTATTGAAATAGGGGAGCGTGTTTACAGTAAAGAATGGTCTCACGGAATTTCTCCAAGTGGTTGGGAATCAATTGAAAGGACAAAAATATTATTAAAATCTCCGACAACAACTCCTCAAGGTAAAGGGCACAAAAGCTTAAACGTTGCACTCAGAAAAAATCTAGGGTTGTATGCAAATATCAGACCATGCATTTCATATCATCCTGTTATAGAAAATAAATTCGATAAGTTTGATATCGTAGTGATACGTGAAAATGAAGAGGACGTTTACACCGGAATAGAGCATAGGCTCACTGGTGACTCTTACCAATGCACTAAAATTATTACTAGATCTGGCTCAGAGAAGATATGCAGGTACGCTTTTGAATATGCAAAAAAACACAACAGAAAAAAAGTAACTTGCCTGACTAAAGATAACATCATGAAAATGACTGACGGAACTTTCCATGCCGCGTTTGATCGCATTGCAAAGGAATACCCAGATATAAAGGCAGAACATTATATAGTTGATATTGGAATGGCGCGTGTTGCAACAGAACCGGAGAATTTTGATGTTATAGTAACCGAGAACTTATATGGCGACATATTATCAGATATAGTCGCACAAACCTCTGGATCTGTGGGGCTTGCCGGAAGTAGCAACATCGGGAATGAATACGCAATGTTTGAAGCAGTGCACGGTTCTGCCCCTGATATTGCAGGAAAAAACATAGCCAATCCTTCTGGTCTTTTAAATGCTGCAGTGCATATGCTAATTTACATAGGTCAAGTGGGTACTGCAAAACTAATCTACGATGCATGGCTCAAGACTTTGGAGGATGGAATACACACTGCCGATTTATATAAGGAGAAAAGAAGTAAACAGAAAGTTGGTACCAAAGAATTTGCAGAAGCTGTTATAGATAATTTAGGAAAGAAACCTGCTGAGCTTATAATTGGCAGTGGTTCGGATAGTAAAATAAATTTGGATAGTAAAATAAATAAAGTACAAGACAATTACGAACAAGATTACAAAGTTAAAAAGCTAGTGGGTAGTGATATAACTCTCGCTTGGGACAAATCCAGTAATGTTGATCAAATAGTAGGATTATTTGAATCAAGTAATCTGCAAATGATAGCAATATACTCAAAAGGACTTGCGATTTGGCCAGGAAACTCAAAACCTTCAAGTGACCAAATAACCTGTAGGTTTATCGCAAATAATGAAAAGCAAGCTATTACAAATAGTGATGTAAATAACTTGCTAATCAAACTCGAAGAACACAATTTTGACGTGGTGAGAATGGACAAATTGTATTTGTATGATGGGAAAGAGGGGTTCTTTGTTTAAATATTTAAAAGAGGTGTGGTAAATGAAATGGACTCAAAAAAAGTAGAACTAATATTTGAAAAGTTTCAACAATCAAATCCTGCGCCAAAAATAGAGCTAAATTATACCAATCATTTTACGTTACTGGTTGCGATAGTTTTATCAGCGCGGACAACTGATGTAAGCGTTAATAAAATTACAAGAGAACTATTTAATATCGCTGATACGCCAGAAAAAATGCTGAGCTTTGGGCAGAGTGAGCTGAAAAAATGCATAAGCAGTATTGGTTTATATAATTCCAAAGCAAAAAATATAATCGGGCTTAGTAAAATATTGGTAGAACGATACAACAGCAAAGTACCTACTAATTTTGATGATTTGGTGTCTTTGCCTGGAGTGGGGAGAAAGAGCGCTAATGTGTTCTTAAATTCGGGGCTTGGCATTCCAACATTGGCAGTTGATACTCACGTTTTTAGAGTGAGCAATAGAATTGGGCTTGTGAAAGAAAAAGATGTGTTTAAAACAGAGCAATCTCTTTTAAATGTGGTTCCCAAAAAATACCTGCTTTATGCTCATCATTGGCTAGTTTTGCATGGTAGATATGTTTGCAAAGCACAGAAACCTTCGTGTGAAACGTGCATAATTCATGATTTATGTGAATTTAAGTGCAAAAGGTATAAAGTCTAGTATTTCTTCTTTTGTCATCCAAGTAGCTATAGAAACGAAAAAACTTACTTGACACATTTTGCTGGAATGACACCAGTTGTTATTCAGACAACAGTTATGCAAGAGATCTGATTACATCTAAGCTAACAATGGACCACTAGATATATTACTAACTACGTTGACCTGATTCAATATTTTATTAGTGGGATTGAAATAATTTTCTATAAATTCCTTATATATAGCTGTTAACTTGTGTATATCGTTTACTGATACGCATTCGTTTATCTGATGTGCAGTTTTGTTGATTATACCAAATTCAATCACTGGACAAACATCTTTGATAAACGCAGCGTCAGATGTGCCACCACTTGTGCTCAGCGCAGCATCAATACTGGTAACTTTATTTATTGCATCAAGCATAATATCAGTATTCCTATCGGGAGTAGAGAGGAAAACGTCCCTGCTGCTATGCATAGAAAGCTTATAATCGTTAGTTACACTAGAGCATATTTCATCAATCAGCTTATATAGGCCACCCGGTGTTTGTTCATTGTTATATCGAATGTTAAAACATGTAGTTGCTGAACCAGGTATTAGATTGCTAGTATTATTTCCAACATCGATAGTAGTAACTTCGCAATGTGAAGGCTGAAAATATTTATTACCACGATCAAAAGTAGTATTTTTTACCTTACTCAATATCGATATTACCTTATATATTGGATTGTCTGCTAGGTCTGGGTAGGCAACGTGCCCTTGTTTTCCATGGCAAATTAATTCAAATGTTACAGAACCTCTTCTGCCTATTTTTATGGTATCACCTAATTTCTCACTACTGGTTGGTTCAGCAACCACACAGAAATCCACCTTTTTTTGCTTACTTTTCATCCATTCCAAAACTGCCTTTGTTCCATATTCTTCCGTGCTTTCTTCAGCACTGGTAATCAATGCACTTATCGAACCATTAAATTGAAACTTCTCTGCAATCAAATTTACCATAGCAGCAATAAACGCAGCTACTCCGCTTTTCATATCAGCCGCCCCTCTTCCATATAATATACCATCCCTCACTTCTGGATTAAATGGACCAAATGCCCAATCTTTTAACTGACCCGGTGGTACAACATCAACATGCCCAGCAAAGCACAAATTTGGTACTCCATTTATATATTTCGCATAAAGATTTTTAACTTTATCACCAAACTCTAAAATTTCACAATCAAAGCCGCTCTTCTTGAAGATTGTTGCTATATACTCTATTGCCCCGCTGTCTTCTGGTGTTATACTCTCAAAAGAGATCAATTTCCTAGTTAGCTCTACAGGGTCAATTTTCATGTCAATCTTAAAATACTTATACTGCTATATTGTAAACACTCTATGCACTATTTAAAACAAATATTACATCAAACCGAACAAACTTTTCTAAGGGAAGTAATAACAGATTACTACCTTGCTGATGATATCTATGAAATATGCACACGACACGGAAATGACGTCTTTCTAGTTGCAGATAAAAATACAGCAAAACTTTTAAACAAAAACGTACTTAATAAAATTCCTAACTTAATTATTCCAGCTCCACCTGTCATTCCAGCGCGTGACACTGGAATCCATAAGTTGTTTTCCTGGATCCCAGTGTCAGCTACTTGCATGACACCAAGCAGAGCTGCCTCTCTTGAAACCGTAAATCTAGTTAGAAACAAAGCAAAAGACAGTGACTTAATAGTTGCATTTGGTAGCGGCACTGTTAACGATATCTGCAAATATGCAAGCTACCTCGAGAAAAAAGATTATATATCGTTCCCAACAGCCGCTTCTATGAATGGATATACCTCTGCAAATGCTTCAATATTAGTAAATGGATATAAAAAATCGTTCAAAGCACATCTTCCAAGAGCAGTATATATAGATATAGACATACTTGCCAATGCACCACTGCGTCTCACATTAAGCGGATTTGCAGATTTCATTTGTCGTTCAACAGTTCAGGCTGACTGGCTACTATCTCATTTGTTGCTTGGCACAGAATACAATGAATTACCTTTTACACTTGTTCGCGATTTGGAGCAAATTTTGCTAAGAGAGTATACGGCGCTTACTAAAAGAAGTAGAAAAGTGGTCCTATTACTTATGGAAGTTCTACTAATTTCAGGACTTGGAATGGTAATATCAAAAGGCAGCTATTCTGCAAGCCAAGGAGAGCATATGATAGCTCACGCAATGGAAATGGTAACAAGAGATCATTCCTTACTACATGGCGAAAAAATTGCTGTTACGACGATTACCATGGCTAATTTGCAGGAAAAGATATTATCAATACAAAACCCGATTATCAAACCGACCACTTTAGATGTAAAACATATAACTCAGTGCTTTGATAATATCGAATTTGTAAGAACTTTTGAACAGAAGCAAATTATGCAGCAAAAAATCCAAGAGATTATTTGTAAAGAATGGCATAATATTTCCAGTTTAATTAAGCAAAATTTACTACCTGCAAAACACCTGCAAAAAATATTTGAAGATCTATCAATTCCACACTTACCAGAGCACCTCAGTTGGAATAAAGAACAATATTGTAAAGTGGTCGATCTTGCGTTTACAACAAGAGATAGATTCACCTTTCTTGACTTAGCTAACTGCATAGAAGAAAGTTAAGTTTTGTAGTGAAATTCTGTCATTTAAAGAGATCATAGGCCAAAAGCTAAACCCTTTTCACAATTTCTTATCCATTGTCTCTTCACCTGAGTGGATACACAACTCACTCCAAGTAGTTGACACTGGGTTTCACCAATAGCACTATCTTGCTAAACATAGTTTAGTGCAAGTGGCTGAGGAGGGACTCGAACCCCCGACCAAGAGATTATGATCCTCCTGCTCTACCAACTGAGCTACTCAGCCTAATTGAAAACCTTGCTATACATGTGACCTACATGTTTTGTATAGTATTTCAAATCAAACAAAGATTCAAGTTTTTCCGAGTTAATAACCTTAAGTAAGAGTTTATCTTGTTTCAATTCGGCCAGAAAATCACTGTTGTTTTGTTTCACTTTCATTGCATTGCTCTGAACAATTTTATACGCCTCTTCCCTCGCCAAACCACTATTTACTAACTCAAGCAATACACGCTGTGAGAAAACTAAACCTTTTGAAGAATTTAAGTTCTTTTCAATGTTTTCCTTATTGATCACCAATTTATCTATCAAATCTGTTAATCGCACTAAAGCAAAATCCATTGTTATACAAGCATCAGGAGCAATGCATCTTTCCACAGACGAGTGTGATATATCACGTTCGTGCCACAATGCAACATTTTCTAACGCAGGAAACACATAGCTGCGTATTAAACGTGAGAGCCCAGTTAAATTTTCACTTAAAATAGGATTACACTTATGCGGCATAGCAGAACTCCCCTTTTGCCCAGTGGAAAAATGCTCAGAAATTTCGCCGATTTCAGTTCTTTGCAAATGACGAATTTCAATTGCAATATTTTCCATTGAGCTTGCAATCACTCCCAAAACTGAAAAGAACATGGCATGTCTATCACGAGGAATGATTTGAGATGATATGGTTTCAGGTATGAGTCCCATTTCTTTCGCTACATACTCTTCAACAAACGGATCAACATTTGCAAAATTGCCTACCGCACCTGATATTTTACAAATTGAGATTTCTTTTTGCGCGCTAATTAATCTCTGATAATTGCGTTTAAATTCAGCATAAAATCTGGCAAATTTTATTCCAAGAGCTGTTGGTTCTGCATGCATTCCGTGACTGCGTCCAACACAAACAATATCTTTATAGTCCTCAGCTTTTTTTTTCAATGCTGCAAGTAAATTTTTTAGATTCTCGAGCAAAATATCACAGGACTCTTTCAGTTGCACCGCAAGGCATGTATCCAAAACATCAGAACTTGTCATTCCATAGTGGAGATAACGAACATCAACTCCCGCTTTTTCAGCAACATATGTCAGAAAAGCTATAACATCATGTTTTACAATGGATTCAATTTCGTTGATACATTCAACATCAAATTCAATAGCACCAGAGAGGTTCTCAGCAATATTATTCGGAATCACTCCTAACTTTGCTTGAGCTTCACACGCTAATTTTTCTATTTTAAGCCATATATTAAATTTATTATTTTCCTCCCAAATGGAAGACATTTCTTTTCTGCTATAGCGGGGAATCATTTTTGATTTATTCCAATAATGGTGTCATTCCAGTGCGTGACACTGGAATCCAGATATAAAAGTATTTGCAAATTATTCAATGGACAACGGATTCTAGAAGCATAAAATAATGTCCATGATGAAATAAACTGGATCCCAGTGTCACGCACTGGGATGACAGGAGGGGAGCACTGGGATGACACCAGCTTAGCCATGGCAGACATTTCTTTTCGGCTATAACAAGGGATCAGCTATCATCACCATCAGCAGCTTCTTTATTCGCATCTTGCTCTGCCTCTTGTTGCTCAGATTTCTGATTTTGCAATTTTACTTGCCTTAGCTCATTTGCATCTGTTTCGGATTTCACGACGTATATAGTAATTGGTACTACTACTTCACTATGTAATTCTACGTTTACTTGGTATTCACCCAAGTTTTTGATGCTTATTCCACCAAAAGATAAACTACGGTGATCTATCACATGTCCTTCTTGTAGTAAAATTTTCGCAATTTCACGTGTTGTTACAGAACCAAAAATTTTACCATCCTCTGAAGCTTGCTTTATTAATACCACAAACTTATCATGTAGTGACAACGCAAGCTCTTTTGCTACATTTAATCTTTTTATATTCTCTTCTTCCAGTAATAAACGTTGCTCCTCTAGCTTTGTTAAATTTTCCTTGGTAGCTTTCACCGCTTTTCTTTGTGGAAAAAGAAAATTACGTGCATAACCTGGTTTAACTTTGACAACTTCACCAAGCTTACCTAAAGTCCTTATATTTTCCTTTAAAATTATCAACATAAATTACCTAAACTTTTTTAGTACAGTAAGGAATAAGAGCTAAAAAACGTGCCCTTATAATCGCTAAGCGTAACTTCCTTTGTTTTTTTGCACATACGCCTGTTAATCTTCTAGGTAATATCCTACCATAGTCAGAGGTAAACTTGGATAATAAATCTATATTCTTATAATCTATGTCTTCATCTTTAGACGCAGCAAGAGGGCAAACTTTAGAACGCCTAAAGCCAGTCCTATTATTTACAGATACGTAAGAATTATTAAAACTATTTCGTCTTTTCATCATTATGCGCTTTGCTCCTCAATTTGTTTATTCATCATATGAGATTTACCTTCAAAAATTTTATCAACCTGCACAGGAAAGTGGCGAATAACGTTCTCATTAAGTTTCATTCTACGCATAAATTCATCCAGAATGCTTGCAGTAGAACTTATGCACATTATACAATAATGACCGCTCTTCATTTTATTTTTGTGATATGCAAAATCCAAAAGACCCCAATGTTCATACTTGATTAATCCTGATGCTTCAATGTTTTTCAAAAGCATTTCCAACGCTTTGCTCGATTGAGTTGGACCGTTTATTCTAAAATCTTTCAAAATATCTTGAAAAATCTTTATTAGATGTTCTGAAATATTTCTCTTCAAAGCATTTACTGCGTTATGGATAAACGCACTTTTAGTACTGCCTCCTAGAAATTTTGTAAAATCTTGCATTATTCCTAAATCTTTTAGGTCATCTTTCAACTCTTTATCGATTTTTGACTTCACTTCTTTCAAATTTGAAAGATCTTCTTCCAATTCAACCCATAAAATTTTTGTAAGATCTTCCAAGAAATCAGAGTAAGCAACTAGACCTTCTTTAATGTTTTCAGCACGCACTTCTAACTCTTGTGTTGTAAGCTTGTCATTTCCTTTTTTCAGAATATCCCTGATTTGCTGGAACATAACATCTGCTTTAATATTTTTCAATGAAACAGCTAGCTCTTGGACCATCTCCTCTACTTCTTGCTGTAACAATCCTTGTTGTGCTATAAAAGTAAATTCATAAAGATTCACTATATCTTCCTTTAATACCGATTAAATATTTCATTATATAAAGCTTTTTTATATAAGCAAGTTATTTGTATTAATTTCTACGCCTTTAATCCAGCTTAAGTTAGATATTTCATAAATAACTTGAGGAGCAATTGAGTATGCACCTGGTAATAAGATGCTCACTTTATGTTTTTCGAGAAGAAGTTTTAGCATTATTTTGGTTCTGCCTTCATCTTTCAATATTGTGTTTAATTCCATAGCGGCTTTTTGCGAATCCGTGCACTCAGTGGTGAGAACTAATTCTTTTATTATAGAAGTGACTCTTTTTGTAAACTCAGATATATCCTTGCCTGCTAATCTTGTCGTATTTTCCGAAGCTTCAAGATCAATTATCACAAATGTTCCTGGTGAAAATAAATCTCTTTTTTCTTCTATTATTTCATTATTATAGAATGCTATTTCAGAAACGTTATGGGGATCAGAAAGTGTAAGGATAACAAACCTTCCACGCTCTGAAGTTCTCATACGTGCATTTAATATTACCCCAGCAGTTTTTGCTGTTCTATTTTCTCCGATAAACCCAATATTTAACTTTTCCAGAAGAGTTCTAAATTTTTCAAGTGGATGATTAGTTAAATAAAATCCTAGTGAAAATAACTCATGTTCTAATTTTTCCTCCTCATCAAAATCTTCCACATTCTCAAGTTTCGGTTTGAGGACATCAAGACTACCAAACAAAGCAGCTTGACTTGATTCTCTATCCTGTTTGTTTTTATTTGCAAAGTAAATCAGCATGTCCATTGACTCATATAGCTGCTTTCTGTTCTTATGCACGCTATCGAATGCTCCGGATTTAATCAGGCTTTCTAGCGCTCTCTTATTTATTATATGACCTGAATTTTGAATGAATTCCCATATGTCCTTACAAGCGCTTGAACGTACGTTCACTATTCCTTCCGCTATAGAAAAACCAACATTCCTCAAGGCAGCAATACCATAACGTATGCGTTCATCCTCTATTGAGAATTCAGCTTGAGACTTGTTTATATCAGGTGAAAGAACGGTAACGCCACTAAACTTTGCTGCATGATAAAATAAATTCAGTTTATCTCTATCATCAATATTCAGATTCATTAGTGCTGTAAAAAATTCTAATGGATAATTAGCTTTAAGGTAAGCCGTTTGATAAGATATAACCGCATATGCTGCAGCATGAGATTTATTGAACCCATAACCAGCAAATTTTGCAACAAGGTCAAAAATATAACTTGCCCTGTCATAATCAACGCCATTCTTCGTTGCCCCTTGGATGAAAAGTTCACGTTGTTTATCCATCTCTTCCTTGATTTTCTTACCCATGGCACGTCTTAGCAAATCTGCTTCTGCGAGACTATATCCAGAGAGAATACGCGCTATTTCCATCACCTGTTCTTGGTAGATTATTACCCCAAACGTTTCTTTTAATATTCCCTCAAGTAATGGATGAATATAATCTGGCTTTTCAAGTCCATGTTTTCTTGCAACATAAGTTGGAATGTTATCCATAGGTCCTGGACGATAAAGAGAGATTAAAGCGATGATGTCCTCGATGCAGTCTGGTTTTAACTTGATTAAAGCTTCTCTCATTCCCGAACTTTCAAGCTGGAACACTCCAATTGAATCACCGCTAGAGAGCATCTCATAGGTTTTTTGATCATTCAAAGAAACTGAAGAAATATCGATCTTTTTTCCATCACGATTAATTAAACGACATACATGATCTATTAGCGTTAGCGTACCAAGCCCAAGAAAATCAAATTTTATTAGCCCAGCTTTCTCCACATATTTCATGCTGTATTGAGTGATTGGCAAAGCTGAATTTGGATCATAATACACAGGAACAAAATTTTCCAACTTTTGATCACATATTACAATTCCAGCAGCATGGGTTGAAACGTGACGATATATCCCTTCAAGCTTAAGAGATATATCAAGAAGCTTTGCAATTACCTCATCACTATCTCGTTCTTTCTGCAGGTTTTGATCAAGCTCTATCGCTTGCGATAAAGTTACAGGATTTACTGGATTAAATGGAACCATTTTAGATATTTTATCCACTTGAGAGTAAGGCATTTGTAATACCCTCCCAACATCACGCAATACTGCCCTTGCCTGCAATTTTCCAAAAGTGATTATTTGAGCAACATAACCGTACTTTTTCTGAACATAATCAATAACCAGGTCTCTTTTTTCCTGGCAAAAATCAATATCAAAGTCAGGCATCGATATACGATCAGGATTCAAAAATCTTTCAAATATTAGGCCAAACTTTATTGGATCAAGGTCTGTAATCTGCAAGCCCCAAGCAACAATTGATCCAGCACCAGAGCCTCTTCCTGGACCAACTGGAATGCCATTTGCTTTGCTCCAACGAATGAAATCAGAAACTATCAAAAAGTAGCCAGCGTAGTTCATCGAAGTTATCACACTCAGTTCGTAATTCAGCCGATCGTAGTATTGTTTAAGGTCTATGTCTGTCTCATTCGCAATACGGAATTCTAATCCTGCAACTGCCTGCTCCCTCAGTTCTTCATTCTCAGTTTTATTTTCTCGACAAGGAAATTTAGGCAAAATAGGCTGCCTGCTTCTTGGCATGTAAGAGCACCGCTTAGCTATCACTAAAGTGTTATGAATTGCTTCGGGAATGTCGCTGAACAGCTCCTCCATTTCTGCCACAGACTTGAAGTAATGCTCGGTAGTTAACTTCTTTCTATTATTCTCCAGGGCATAACTCCCCTCCGATATACACGTTAATATATCATAAGCCTCATAGTCAGACCTATTTGGAAAAAATACATCGTTCGTTGCAACTAGTGGTATATTGCGCTGATAAGCAAAGTCTATCAAAGCTTCTTCAAGCTCTAGCTCTTTATTCAGCCCATGACGCTGCAATTCAACATATAAATGACCATTGAATGCTGAAAGCAGTTTTTCAACCGTTTCTTTATCTTGCCCCAACAATAGTTGAGCCAAACATCCACCGGTTAAAGCGATCAGACCCGTACTTAAATTCAATAGCTCATCAAAATCAACGTAAGGAATATCGCTGTTATTCTTGCGCTTTCTAAAAGACTCACTCACCAAAGTGACTAAATTAGTGTACCCTTGCTCATTTTTTGCAAGCAATAATATAGGTAAATTTTGTTCTGAATGTTTAACTATAATATTGCATCCTATTATTAGCTGTATTCCCCTACTTGCCGCATATTCTGCAAACTCAAGTGAACCAAATAAATTACCTGAATCAGTAATTGCAACCGCTGGCATTTTATTTCGCAAACAAAGGCCGATCAGCTCCTCAATTTTAACCGAGCTTTCAAGCAGCGAATAAACACTATGAACACGCAAGTGTATGAACATAAAAAACTTTAGATCAACAAAAAAGGATAACATTAATTTACTCATGAGAACATAATTTTCATGAGAACAAAAGCCTATAAAATTCTAAAATTAAAATACAAAAACTTACTTGACACCCTTCGCCAGCGCCCTTATCATGATAGTGAAGCTATTGTATTTGCTTTCGCCAATCTGCAGATTAAAAGGTAAGGATTACTTAATGTATCGGCGTCTTATGTTCAATTTTTTGCAGTATATAGATACTGTATGTCTTTACAAAACTTCATCTACATGTAGATTTTTATCTAAATAAGCTGAACGCGCTTATAAAGCGTTACAAGACATCAAAAAATGCCAATACTCGACAGAGATAGTAAAAGACTAGCTAACTCGGGGATTCTTTGTCTTTTTTTCTGTTTAGTAAATTTCTTAAACATTTGCAGCGTAAGTTAGTTGCAATTAAAAGCGGCTGAATCTCGCTTGTCAAGCGTTTAAAACATAAAAAACGCCAATATTTTAAAGCGGATAATAACCACGGGGCTTCTTTTGCCTTTTTTTTCATTTGGTAAATTTCTTAATGTTTATGGCTAAACGACAACCGTCATCCCGCTAGCGGGATCTCTTGTTAGCGGCTAAGAGATACCGCGAATGAATCGCGGTATGACGTAGGGATTGCATTAGCTATAATTCTTTAGTTTTCACTTTTCTTTTAACCTTGCAATGATATTTTCTTTGCCGATAAAAATTAATAATTTAGCGAGCTCTGGTCCTGTTTCTGTTCCTGTTAAAGCTGAACGCAACTGCGTAAATAGGTTTTTTGCCTTTATATCCACTGTTTGTCGAATAGTTTTGACCCATTCTGACAACGTGTTTTCATTACAATCACCTTGGGGCAATGCATTGAACGCAATTTTTATAAGCTCCTTATCAAGAATCACAGGCTCTATATCGGATTTGCATATTTTCCACCACTTGGCCACCTCAGAAAACCTTTCTATATTGTTCTTTATAAAATACCAAAACTCTGAGGAGTCCACTCCAATTTGATTTAAACGTTCTTGTATAATTTCAAATGGCATTTGTTGCAGCACTTTGCTATTTAGCTTGTATGCTTCACTCAAGCTAAATTGCGTACATGCTGAGCTAAATTTTTTAATGTCAAATGAATCAATCAAAGATTGCATACAGGCGCAAGCTTCAATTGGATTGGATGTTCCAAGCTTCACTAAATAACTAACTAGTGCCATCGGTTCAATTTCATCTTCTTTTATAGATTTAATGTCCAGCACGCCGGTTCGCTTGGATATTTTGCTATCATCAAAATGTAGCAGAGAAAGGTGAGCAAATGTAGGGATTTTCGCTTTTAATGCTTTAATCATTTGGATTTGCACTGCGGTATTAGTTACATGATCTTCCCCGCGTACAATATGAGTTACATTAAAGTCAACATCATCAGTAACAGAAGGTAACATGTATGTGTAAATTCCATCTTCTCTTTTTACCACAGGATCGCTGATGTGACTTGTTGCAATATTTATTTCACCTTTAACTTCATCATTCCATTTAACAACTTCATTTCTATCCAACTTAAATCTAAAATGTGGTCTTCTTCCTTCTTGCTCATAACTAATTTTCTCTTGCTCAGTTAGAAGTAACGCGCTTCTGTCATATACAGGGGGAAGTCCTTGTTTTAACTGCAATTTTCGTTTAATGTCTAACTCTTCTCTTGTTTCATAGCATGCATAAATATGCCCTTCTTTTATTAACTGCAAAAACACCTCATTGTAACGCTCAAAGCGCTCTGATTGCTTGAAATTTGCATCCCAATTGATACCAATCCATTTCAAATCTTGTATGATATCATTTATATATTTGACATCTGAACGCTGAAGGTCAGTATCATCAAAACGGAGTAAAAATTTTCCATTTTGATTGCGTGTGTACATCCAACAAACCAAGGCAGTTCGTACGTTTCCTACGTGGAGGTAGCCAGTTGGGCTTGGAGCGAATCTTGTTAGCATTTAAACAGCAATATTGTTTACTCTAATTTATTTTAATTTTATATAAATGTACGGCTAAAGCAAGCGAGATCTGCTAATACAATTGAGCAAAAGAAGAATAAGTATGGCTATAGCATTGTGGCACCTTTGATGTTTGAGACCATATGATGAATTCAAGAAAATTCATGGCTTGACGACAAAGGCTAATGTAGCATTATATTGGTATCATGACTAACTTAGAAAAGATGAGAGAAAAACTGCAAGATCAAATAAATTATCATAATGTTTTGTATCACCAAAAAAATAAGCCAGAAATAAGTGATGCTGAATATGATGAACTGAAGAAAAAGTTAGCTGAAATAGAGCCAGAAATTTATGCAACACAAGATAGTGTTGGTGCTCCACCTGATGAGAGGTTTTCTAAGGTGGAACATCAAGAACCTATGCTTTCCCTTGAGAATGCTTATGATGAACAAGGTGTAGAGAAATTTTTGTCTAAAATAAAGAGGTTTTTAATTGAGGACAAAATAGAGATATTATGTGAACCAAAAATTGATGGGTTGTCGTTTTCTGCAATTTATGAGGATGGAAGATTTGTTAAAGCTGCAACTCGAGGTGACGGTTTTGTAGGAGAAGATGTCACTCACAATGTTGCAACAATAAAAGGCTTTCCTAAGTTTTTGCAAGGTGTGCAAGGAAGACTAGAAGTAAGAGGTGAAATATACATCAGTAACAGCGACTTTTTAAAGTTAAATGAAAACGATGAATTTGCCAATCCTCGAAATGCAGCCGCTGGTTCTCTAAAGCAATTGGATGCAAACATTACAGCAAGCAGACCTCTTAGATATTTTGCTTATTCTTTGATTGGTGGAGCAGAGAAAAGTCAAAGTGAGGTACTAAATAAGCTTGAGGCACTTGGTTTTTGCGTAAATGAGCATCAGTCCTTAACGAGTAGTTTAGATGGAATGCTGAAGTTCTATAATGAAGTCTATAACTGTCGCTATAACTTGGATTATGATATTGATGGAATAGTCTATAAAGTAAATGATTTGGTACTACAAAATCGTCTAGGGAATACTCACAAAGCACCGCGCTCAGCACTTGCATACAAGTTTTCTGCGGTTTATGCAAAAACAAAGTTAAACAAGATATTTATACAGGTGGGCAGAACAGGGGTTTTAACTCCAGTTGCAGATTTAGTGCCAGTCAATGTTGGTGGGGTGCTAGTTAGTAGAGCAAGTCTGCATAACCAAGATGAGATAAAACGTAAAGACATAAGAGAGGGAGATATTGTAACAATCAAAAGGGCAGGGGATGTAATTCCCCAGATCGTTGAAGTAAGCAGAGATTCTCGTCTTCCAAATACACCTGAATTTGTGTTTCCTGAAGTATGCCCTGAATGTGGTAGTAAAGTACGTCAGGTTGAGGGAGAGGCTGCAGTAAGATGTCCTGAGGAATTTGCCTGTAAAGCTCAAATAATAGAAAAACTAAAGCATTTTGTATCGAAAGATGCATTTGACATTGTTGGCCTTGGTGATAAGCAGATAGAGTTTTTTTACGACCTTGGTCTGATAAAACAAATTCCCGATATTTTTACTTTAGAAGAAAGATTGGATGAATTTAATCTGGAAGAACAGTCTGGTTGGGGCAAGAAATCAATAGCTCATTTATTAAATGCTATACAAAGCAGAAGGGTAATAACTCTAGATAGGTTTATATTTTCTTTAGGTATTAGATTTATTGGTCAAGTTGCAGCAGAATTGCTTGCAGATTATTATGTTTCTTATAATAACTGGTATAATTCGATGATTGAACTGTCATCAGATAATACTGAGCTAGTCAGTATAGACGGCATAGGAAAAAAAGTGGCTGAATCTTTGGAATCATTTTTTTCTAAGGAACATAACATCAAAATGTTAAATGATCTTACTGCTTGTCTTCAAATTCTTCCTGTGAGCTCCAACTCTAGTAACTCTGTTTTAAATAATAAAATTATAGTGTTTACTGGTAAGCTACTTGCTATGAGTAGAGGAGAGGCAAAAGTAAGAGCCAAAACTCTAGGAGCAAAGGTCAGCTCACATCTTTCTGCTAAAACTGACTACCTAATTGCAGGAGAAAAACCAGGATCCAAATATAAAAAGGCAGTGGAATTAGGTGTGGAAATTTTAGATGAAGACCAGTGGCATAAAGTGGTAAGTTCGGGAGTGTTCAAATGATACTTGGATTGTATATTAAATCAAAGTTGCAAGACTATTTAGAGAGTAGCCAATTCTTTCCATCCAAGAATCATTTTATTGACTTGCCTCAATTTTTCAACAGAAGGCAAGTCTTCTGTGCTGAGTGGTAGGCGGACAGTTTGATGTTCTATGAGCCCAATATCATGCAAAAGTGCTTTAGTGGGTATTGGGTTGCTGGCAATAAATAACTCTTCGCAAGCCTGTTGCCAGATATCTGCCTGAGGGTTCCTGCCATTGAGGCACTTCTTAACATATTCATGCGCTATGCGTGGCCAAACATTGGCAGCAACGGAAACCAGGCCAGCCGCACCATAAGCGGCCATATCAGATATCATATTATCATCTCCGCAAAAGACCTCAATATTTGGTGCAACTTTCTTATACTGAGTTAAAGTATCAACAGTGCCACTTGAATCTTTGATAGCCCAAAATTTTTCGTGACTGGATAAGTTGCGTACAGTTTCAGCATGAAGACTCACTCCTGCTCTCGATGGAATATTGTAAAACATAGCCGGCACATGTGCTTTTTCAAGTAGCTTTTCAAACCATAAAGTCTGCCCCATAATTCCGGGCTTTGCATAAATGGGAGTTGTCATTAGATAGCCATGAATAGGCATACCCTTGCAAAAATCAAGCCATTCAAGAGTCTGATATAGATTCACTCCTGGTACGCCAATTATAATTTTCGTACTTAATTTTAGCTTACATACAAATTCAACTAATGTACGCTTTTCAGAATCAGTAAGCGATAGGCTTTCACCTGTGCTACCCAGCAACACTACACCATTTTCAGCTTTAACTTGCATTGTCAGTAAACGCTGCAAACTGTTATAATCTATGCTATCTCCATTGCAATTAAAAGGAGTAACACAAGCAGTCCATAAAAATGTAGATTTCAATTGAAGTTATTAAAATGGTATTTCATCGTCGAGTAGTTCATCTTTTATATCGTTGTCAAAACTTTCGTGCTTATTTTTTTGTTCTGTTTCATTTTGCTTGTATTCACTCGGCTTGTAATCGGAATTTGGTCGTGAATCGAGGAGAGTAAGAGCGCTATTAAAATTATATAGAACCACCTCTGTTGTGTATCTTTCACCACCGTTTTGGTCAGTCCATTTTCTAGTTCTCAAAGAACCTTCAACATAAACTTTACTGCCTTTGCGTGCAAAATCTTTGACGATTTTTACTAATCCTTCACTAAAAATTACGATATTATGCCATTCTGTCTTTTCAGAGCGCGTACCGGAAAGTTTGTCAGTCCAACTTTCAGACGTGGCTATTGAAAAACTTGCCATTTCTTTTCCATTTTGTGTAGTCCTAATTTCAGGATCTTTTCCTAAATTACCAACTAGTATGACTTTGTTTATGGTACCACCAGACATAATTATGCTCTAAATAAATCCTTTTATTATCTTATGTGAAAATACTATTGTCAAATTTAATTAAAAGTGCGCTTGGAGGGATTCGAACCCACGGCCTTTGCCTCCGGAGGGCAACGCTCTATCCAACTGAGCTACAAGCGCATATATATTTAAGTTATTTAATAGATAAGCCATCCAAGTCAAATTTTTGTTTTGGATAAAGCGTAAACATAATACTCCCATATCCAAAATATACATTTTGAGAATCATTCGCATGCTTTTTTATTGCTTTTTGATCTACGGTCCATACAAAAGTTACATAATTTTCATTGACTGAGTGCACTTTTAAATCCTTGGTATTTATAAACAGCTTTCCATTTACCCATATTTTCCATGTATCGGGAGAAAGATATAAAATTGAGTCTAAACTCACTACCTTACAGTTGAAATTATCTGATACCTCCTCTTTTGCAGCTCTTGAAGATCGTAAATTGAACTTTTCCATTTCATTGACCATTCTATTAACTGGCTCTTCATCAAAAAAAATGCTTTTTACGTTACTATATTGTGACAAAACGTCAAAGTCACTTTCCACTGCTTCTCTTATTATATCGTCCCGATCTGTATAGCTTAGTTTTTGATTGTTGATAAAGAAACACTCTTTTGCACGCAAATTTGCTATATCAATAAAATCGTCGATTTCTTGATTGCCAACTTTAAGAATACTTTCAAAATATCTTTTTTCTATCATCATTCCATACTGAGAATGATGACAAACCATTTCATCATTACCTTGTTTTTCTATATATACGCATAAATTTCCACTATTTAATCCTAATATTTTATGCTCAATAAAATCTTCATTGCCAATATATTGTCGGCAAGAATACTCCTTACAAATTTCTATGCTTTCTATGATATCTTCACAACTGCAATATGCATTAACATTGGAAATGAGTAGCGTAAAAATAAAAAACAGCTTTATGTTCATCACCTTATCTACTTAATATAGTATACCAATCAAAGACTATATTAGCTCTCACTATCTCTATCATATTACCATTCAAAATCTGATTCATAGTTGCAGCATCAATATTTCTCTGCTTATTTAAAATAAGAGATTTGATCATAACATAACCGGGCAGATTTGGAATAGACTGTAGAAATAAAAAAATATGCTTATCGCTGATTGAGCTTAAATTTAGGACCACTTCACTTTTTATTACTTTTGTGCGTTCACTTTTGTTGTGGAGCTCAACTTCTTCGGGTATAGAAATTGATATTTCAGGTTCTAATATATAGTGCTTTTTATATAACTTGCTAAGCTCGAAATTTAAATTTGCAATGTATCTGCTACTATGTAAATTTGAAGAAGAAATTTTTTTCCATAAATCTAGGTTTTTATTTAGAACAACTTCCTTTTTTTGAATTCCAGTAATCTGTAAATTAATAGAACGTATTTTATCAATCGCAATTTGGTTTTTATTATAAATCTTTTCGTTATAGATAACAACATATGTTAATAACCCTATTAATCCAACAGATAATAACAAATACGATATAAACTGAATTGTAGCTTTTCTTTTTAATTGAGAGATAGTCATTAATCTACATTGCCTCTCCTATTTCAACATCAATAGATAGATTTTGCTCTTTAGCAGCAGGTAAGCTAGAAATATTAATGTCATAGGTACGAAAATTATCGTTTAAATTTTTTCGTAGTTTCTCGTATTGATGAGAAATATTTTTACCGGATTGAAAATTAAACTTTAAAGTTGTGGTAATATAACTTTTTGCCTCATTATAATTCCATTCAAATGATCGAAGCTCTATACCTGGTATTTTTAACTTTTCTACATACTTAACTTGTGTAAGAGGAGAGTATTCTATTTTTGATAAAATATTATTGATATTAATAAAATCATAAATTTCATCTATTTTTTTTACATTATAGCTTTGGCTAAGTTTTGTTAATTGGTTATTTAAGGTGTTCTGCTTTGCTGATAAATTATCAGCGACATTGAAATTTGAATACAAATTTAGCAAACAAAGGGTGTTTGTTATAACTAAAACCAGGGCGAAGTATAGAAAAATTCGAGGAGAGTTTAAATAAAGGTAATTGAATAGATAAAATTCTTTAGTTTCCTTTGTATTAAAAATAGCTGCTAATTTATTCTTAAAGCTATGAAACAAAATTATGGTATCGCAAAAGTGATCTTTTTCACTTATAGCTAGTTCTGCTCCTAATAGTTTGCCTAACTCATATGGAGTTAATATGTTCACACTGTTCTCTGAAAAATTTATGACTGATAAACTAGCTTTGATATCTTCTGACACTATGATACAAAGGTCGATAGGGTTATTTTTTTCAAACCCAAACTTAGTTAAGGATCGAATAGTATCTTGCACTTCCTGATATATTCCACCAGCGATAATTCCTGGTAAATTATCATTAGTAAATGATGTTAAGCGCGTAAATACCATTTTATTCTCTTTAAGAACCACTTGTCTATAGCCTCCCGTTTTAGTTGCAGCAACTATAATTTTCCAATTATTAGGATCTTTATGTAGAATCTTTTTTGTTATATTACTTATTTCTATAGGAAACATTAATATTCCCTTAAAGTTGGAGCCTATCTCAATAAACACATTCAACCAATATTCTACTAAATGCTTTGCTTTTGATGAAACAAGAAGATAGCACCAGTTTTGATTGAATTTGTTTGGCTTCTCAACCAAAAAAACTGAACTTATGTCATTATTACGAGAAAAATGCTCCATCTTTGTTTTTGCTGATAGATAGGCACTAATCTTGTTTGCCCTTGTAATAAACTGTAGCGAGTAATTTTGATCTGCATGATTAAGCACCAGGTATAAAGGTGCTTTTTTATCTGACGAAAGACATGAAATTAAATCGGAAACTGCTTTATCGTTTTTGCCCTTAACAAAATACCTTTTATTTAAAGTATTATTTTTAAAATATAGTAACATTATGCCTTCTTCTCCAATAGAAAGCATAAACTTACTTTTGGATTTTGAACTAAACATATTAACAAAGCATATACTTATCTAGAATTAAAAAGGCAATTTATTGAAATTCATTAAACGTTAGAGGGAAATATTGTTATAAATTTTCGCAGCAACATTATTTATATTATAATTTTTTTATAAAATTACCACTAATATTAAGTTATTTAGATAACAAATTAAGAAAATTCATTAAGACGAATTTGTTGTTTTTCAAATTGTAGGTAAACCTAAGCCACTTTAGCTATATCTGCCGATTGACTTTAATTAATAAGAGTTATTAATCTATTTACTATTCTTGTAATATTATTTCTAATGGTAAAGAAATATATATTTTTCTGGAACAGTTGTTATTTCAGATACAGAATTTATTGTAAGTAAACTAACCATTTGCTGAAGAGCGCTCATCTTCTGTGGTACTTGATGATGGAGCAACTAATTTGCTCAAAATCTCATCTTTTGGTCCCATAGCGTAAATGACACCATCTGACATGAGGATCACCTTATCAACTACGGACAATAACGGTAGCTTGTGAGTGATGATAACAGTAGTAGTATTTTGTTTTCTTGCAATGCCAATTGCATTAATTAAGCATGCCTCTCCATTGCTATCTAAGTTAGCGTTTGGTTCATCAAGTACTAAAAGTTTTGTGTGACCATAAAAAGCTCTGGCAAGTCCAAGAAGCTGTTTTTGGCCGCCAGAGAGCGTTACTCCTCCAGGACCTCCTATTGTTGTATCATATCCATTTGGTAAGCTTAGTATTAGTTCATGTATTCCTGCAATTTTTGCTGCTTTGATTATTTCTTCAGGATTTGGATCTGGCCTCATGCGAGCAATATTAGCTTTGACACTAGTGTTAAATAACTCAATATCCTGAGGTAAGTAGCCAACATAATTACCAAAATTTTCTCGATTCCAAGTATATACATCAGCGCCATCTAGTCTGACTACACCAGATATTGGCTTCCATACACCAACAGTTAATTTTGCGATAGTGGATTTACCAGAAGCACTTGCACCAATAACACCAACTACATCTCCAGGATCTATAATGAATGATATTCCTTTTACTGTCGGCTTATTGCTTCCATAAGGAGTAAAAAATACTCTATCAAATTCCAATTTTCCTTCAGGTTCTGGTAGAGCCATCGTTTGCTCTCTTTTTGGCGATGTTAATATAAGTCTTTGTAGCCTTCCATATGACATTCTAGCCTGATTTAAAAACTTCCAAGTATGAACCGCAGCATCAAATGGTGCTAATACTCTACCCATTAAAATTGAAGCAGCGATGATGCTACCGGCAGTCTTATGAGCTGTGATTGCAAGTAATGCACCTGTTCCAATCACTGATATTTGCAGAGTTGAGCGCAAAAATTTAGTGATTCCAGTAATTACATTAGAGCGATTTTGTGCTTTAATTTGCATTGCTCGGTTCTGATCATTTCGTTTACACCAATCAGAGACTATGAATTCTGACATGCCCATAGCTTCAACCACTTCTGCATTTCTTGTTGCAACATCTATAGCATTGATATTCCGTATAGTTTCTTCGTTGGTTTCTTGTAATATTCGTTTAGTGGCAAGTTCATTCCATATTGCCATAGAGACTAATATAATAATTCCAGTAATAGCTATAAACCCCGTGGAGGTATGTATCATGAAAATCACAACAAGGTAAATTAACGACCATGGAGTATCAAACAGTGAGAATATACCATTTCCTGTAATGAAATTTTTTATCACTCCGAGATCTCGTATTGCTTCACCACTTGAAGTTGAGCTCTGCACTGACGTTAGCCTGATTGACCTTACTATCAGATCTGGTGTTGCAGTTTTATCGATCCAATCACCTATTTTTGCCATGGCTAAATATCGACAAGTTTCAAGCATTGCAGAACATGCAAATGCAGATAAAGTGATAATTGTCAGCATAGTTAGTGTTGATACACTTTCGCTCGATATCACCCGATCAAGCACTTGAGAGGTATAAAGTGGTAGGAATAACATTAATAAATTGATTCCCGCACTAAACCAAAAGATAAACCAAAATGCACTTTTGCATTTTTCTAGGCAAACATATAGAGTACTTTGCTTCAATTCTTTTTTTATTGATGGCGTAATTTCCACAATCTTCCTCTTAATTTGATTACATGCACCATATACAATTTTTATTACAAAAATATTAATAACGGTAGTTAGCTTACTTTAAGTGAGTAAAATATTAATATATGTGAATAGGAAATATAAACAATGGTAAAAAGAAGTATAGTTAATATTTCCTTCATTGCCTATAGCGAAGCTACGTCATACCGCGATTCATTCCATAGCTGTACGAACATTCATTTTTGAAGGTAAACTGCACAGCAAATGGTGTCATGAAAGTAGCTGACACTGGGATGGCTTTGTTGCATTGCTACTTATGAAAGGCTAACTATAATTAGGATTATAAGCAACTTATTGAAAATCTTGTTTTTTTGCAATCAATCTGATCAAATTTAAGAATAGTAATTTGTTATTTATATTAATAAATTTAATTCTATTGAAAATAGCTAAAGCATTGAAATTCTTGAATTTTAGCCAGATTAGTGAGTGGTAGTGAAATTTCTTTTACTCAAATTTAGGTATTCACTGACCGTTCTTGTTATAAATACCAGAATAATAAGCTACTGATATTCTCCACCTTTTTTATCTTTAATCCATCATAGCTAGCGATGCAACAAAGCCCACCGATTCATTCTACTGCAACGCAGAAAATTCGTACAATTGTACATAATGTGGGGCTTCTGGCTACATTTTTCTATTGAACTCACCTTTTCTCTATGTGACAGATTTCGTATTAAATTTTAAATTTAATGCGCCTAGATATACAAGCATTCCTAGCAAAACCATAGGTATAGAAAGCAACTGCCCCATAGTTAAATCAAGCCACAAATAGCCAATTTGATAGTCTGGTTCGCGAAAAAACTCAACGAAAAAACGTGCTATTCCATACCACATAACTGCAATACCAGTTAACGCACCGTGATACAGTCTTATTCTAGTTAAGAAAAACAGTGAATTTGCAACTGCAAAAAGTAGCAGTCCTTCAAAAAGTGCCTCATAAAGCTGGCTTGGATGATGCAGCAAATTATCACCACTCTCTGGAAATACCATACCCCATGGCATAGTTGTAACTCTGCCAAATAACTCTCCGTTTATAAAATTGCCTATGCGACCTAAAAATAAACCTATGGGAACTCCGCAAGAAACTAGGTCCAGTGCATAAAATGTAGGGATATTATGTCTTTTACACGAAATTATTACTGCAAGCAAAACTCCTATAGCACCACCATGAAATGACATCCCTCCTTCCCAGGTCTTCAATATCTCAATAGGGTTGCTTATATAAAGAACTGGATCATATATCAATACGTAGCCAAGTCTACCTCCAAGGATAATACCTACAATAGTGGCTGTTAATAACGAATCGTAAAAATTCTTAGTAAATATTTTTTGGTCATCTAGCCTATGTAAATACCAATATGCAAACACTATACCCAAAACGTAGGCTAAGGAATACCAATATATAGAAACAGGACCGATGCTGAAAATTACTGGATTTAAAGACATATTTTGCTATAAATTATTTTTAGACAATCTACTTTTTTCACGATCCCACTCTCTCTGTTTTATGGTTGCTCTCTTATCGTAGAGTTTTTTTCCTTTTACAATGGCAATTTTAGTTTTTGCAAATCCTTTATCGTTAAAATAGACCGAAAGCGGCACAACAGTTATCCCAGCAGTCTTGATTTGACCAATTAGTTTATTTATCTCCTTTTTATGCAAGAGTAATTTACGTTCCCTTTTTGGTTTATGATTTTTTCGGTTCGCAGCTTTATATTCTGCAATATGCATATTGTGCAGCCATACTTCGCTATTCTTTTCAACAACGTAGGCGTCGGAAATATTTACTTTTCTTTCTCTTAGCGATTTAACTTCACTGCTTAATAAGACCATACCCGCTTCAAATTCTTCTAAGATGAAATATTCAAACCTTGCTTTCCTATTTTCTGCAATAACTTCCATATCTAAAGATATCTTTAAGCTTCAATATATTACAGAGTTTTTGACTTAATTCATAATAAAACAGTTATCCCAATAAATATAAGGTGCCAGGCTAGTCTGATAGCAACAGGATAACAAAAATCAAGTAAGTGCTTTTTCTGTCTCTCTAGGCACAAGTTCCTTTACTTCTTTCATTTCAGTTTTAGGCTTTGACATTATATATTGACCAGCACCAACTATGAGCGCAGATCCTGCAGCTAGTCCAATTATTGCTGGTACAGATAGGGCAGTAGCAAATGCAAGTGCAATACCAACTATCACTGCAGTTACAAAACACACAATAACACCTTTTACAATTGCATTTTTTGCAGATTGTTCTTTTTCTTTCACAATTGCATTTTTTCCAATTTGTTTTTCTTCCTTTTTCTCTGGAAGCTGCATTACATCTTTATTTTCAGTAAGATCCTTTGGCGTTTTTTTATTCTCATTTTTTAACGTTTGCTTTTTTTCCGCTTCCTCTAAAAGCTGAATTATACCTTGATATTTAGTAAGGTCTCTTGGCGTTTTTCCATCAACATCTTTTAATGAAGGGTCTGCTTCAGTGTGTAGCAGAACTTCCACCACTTTTATTTTGCCATTTTCAGCAGCAAGATGTAAAGGAGTACGTCTATCACCATTTTTTGCATTAACCTTTGCTCCTTTTGCGATTAGAGTTTTTACTATATCTTTGCGGCCATTTGCAGCAGCAAGATGTAAAGAAGTCCACCCATCACTATTTTTTGCATCAACGTTGATTCCTTCTGCTTTTGATAGAACTTGTACTATCTCTTTGTGGCCATTTGTAATAGCAAGATGTAAAGGAGCCCATCCTTTATCATTTTCTGCATTAACATTTGCTCCTTTTCCAATTAGAGTGTTTACTACATTTTTGTGGTTCTTTTCAACAGCAAAATGTAAAGAAGTCCATCCATCACCATTTTTTGCATCAACAATTGCTCCTTTTCCAGTTAGAATGGTTACTACATCTTCGTGGCCATAGTGAGCAGCAATATGTAAAGGAGTAATTTTATTATCATGTTCTGCATTAATATCTGCTCCGTTTTCAATCAGAGCTTTTGCTACATTTGCACAGTTCCAATAAGAAGCAAGATGTAACAATTTGACTTCCTTAGAATTTTGACCACGAGATATAGTAAATATGTAATTTATGCCAGATCCACTATCATTGTCAGGTTTACTCTTTTCCCACTCTTGACATAAATCTGGATCTTCTTCTTGTAACTTAGCTTTTATTTTTTCAACTATATTGTCCTTGCTCAAATCTGAAAGGTCATTTATTTTTTTTAATATTTCCATAAATTTATTATATTTCATAACTTCCTCACTTAAAATACATAACTTAGTTGTTATATCTTTTAACATAGAAGTCAAGAACCTAAATATTCGTTATTATCTTTCCTTAAAGAGTCATTTTAGTTATATTACAGACTATGAAAAACCTCAACTTTAGGAAGGAAATCAAGTTTTTTTCTCTGTCATTTATAATTTTATTTGTTCTATGGACTGTATTGTCTGGTTATTTTGAGCCGTTTTTTATTTTTTGTGGAGTGTTTTCCTGTATATTCACATCGTTTATCTTTAGAAGGTTGATAAACGCTGAAAGAGCTCTTAGCCAGATTTTAAATAGTACGAGTAGACTGTCGTTTTATAAGTTAGTAAGTTATATACCATGGTTAATGTACCAAATCATTTTATCAAGTGTTTATGTAACAAAAAAGGTGCTACAACTCAAATCTAAGCTTGAGCCAATCATTATCCTAAGAAAATGCAAAGGGCATAATGATGAAAGCATTGCGTTATTTGCCAATTCAGTCACAATCACTCCCGGAACTTTAACTATCAATGTTGAAAGTAAGCAGAAAACATATTTCTCTACCATGTATTTGATAGATAAAGATCTTGAAAGCGGCATTTCTGAAATAGAAAATAAAATCTTAAAAATACTACGTTCAGTTAAGTAATTGCTTTAAATAAGTTAACAGCATCCTTATATTCCCTTACAAGACTTTCAAGCATTTCTTTTGGAAGGCTATTGTTAACAATAGAACATAAATAATTATACAAATCTTCTAACCTTAATACGTTATTTCTCTTCTTGCTGTTGAATTTATACGGAAAAATACCTTCCATAACTTCAATAGTAGTAGCCTTGTTTAAAAATACATTTTCACTTGTCACGCTTATTCTTGCTAAAACAGTGTTAATTTCAGGTTCGTCACTCGTATAAAAATCTGATAGCTGAGTTATTCTAATAACGTACAAAGTTACTATTTTTGACAAGCAATTATCAGCATATTCACAATTTTTTATTACCTCCCACTGAGTAACCTGAGATTTACCTATTTTTGCATTGTTCGGTAATTTACTCATTGAACTTTCTCCATTTAATCCAGTGTAATAAATTATACTAATACTTTGTTAAATAAATAATAACGCGATTACAAAAATATATACTTATAGTAGTATATTATACAAAAATAGCACAATATCTAAGCATTAAAGCTAGTTTTAGCTGGGTACATGGGGCTATTCGTTATTTTGTGTTGTCCAGTGAGGTCCAAAATTAGAGGTCCACTTATATAAAGAGTTTAGTCTGCCTTCTTTGCTATAAAATAAGTTTTCCTTTTGAGCTGTTTTGTTAGTATTAACTAAATTCTAAACTAACTGTGCTATAATGAAAAAGATAAAACTCGGAATACTAATTTCAGGTAGGGGGTCGAATATGCAGGCCTTAATAGAAGCATGTCAAGATCAGAATTTTTCCGCAGAAGTTGCATGTGTTATCACAAATAATAGCGAAGCTGCTGGTCTGAAAATAGCAGAGCAAGCAGGAATCTCAGCGTTTATTGTTAAAGATAAACCGCTTGATGCTGGTAAAATTCACGAAATACTTGTTCAACATAAGGTTGATTTAATTTGCCTTGCAGGGTTTATGAGAATTCTCAAAGCTGATTTTCTGAGTAAATGGCATAACAAGGTGATAAATATTCATCCCTCTTTACTTCCGTCTTTTAAAGGCCTAAACGCTCAAGAGCAAGCTCTAAAAGCAGGTGTAAAAATTACAGGTTGTACTGTACATTATGTCACTCCTGAAGTTGATGCTGGAGCCATAATTGCTCAAGTTGTTGTACCAGTGTTACCAGCTGATGATATTCAAAGCCTCTCAGAACGCATTCTAGCTGAGGAGCATAAGTGTTATGTAGAAGCAGTAAGGTCAATAGCAGAAGATATATGACTGTAATAATTATTGACCTTGAGCGTTTTTTCCAACTTCAACAAAAAATAAATTTTCAGGTTCCAGTAAAGAACTTGCCAGTTCGTTTACTTCCTCTAATTTAACATCATTAATGATATTCGCATAATTATTTATACGGTTAACATCACGATCATTTATCTGCATATTATCTAGCAGCGTTGCTGTATTTGTGTTATTGGACAGGAAAAGGACAAGATTATTTACCAAGCCAATTTTTGCATCCTTGAACAATTGTTCGTCAATTCCTTGCTTTTTTATTCTGCTAAATGTATCTTTTACTGCTGATATAGCTTTGCCAGCAGTAGAACTATCAGTACTTATAAATCCAGATATAATATTTCCATGTTTATTGGAAATAATACTTGCATAAACACCATAAGTAATACCCAAGTTTTGCCTCAGTTCTGTCATTAATATTGAATTCAGCCTCATGCCACCAAGTGCATCAATTAAGACACCAGCGTTATAATAATTAGGATCTTCATAAGCTATACCTTTTTGAGCAAAAAGTATCACACTCTGTGGTATATCCATAAAAATATTCTTACTTTCTGCAGAACCAAAATTATTTTTTACAGGTATTTTTCTAACTTTTGATCTTTTTGACGGCAATTTAGATAAATATTTATCTAATAGCGTAATAATTTCTTCTTTTTTTGTACAACCAGCAACACTGATAACTATGTTATCTTTAGCAAAATTACGCTTTATGTATGTTAAAACATCGTCTCTAGTAATGCTCATTATAGTATCAAGAGTACCGTACACACTTTTTGAGTAAGGATGTTTTTTAAACAATAACGTATCTAATTCTTTTCCAGCAACAAAATAAGGATTTTTTTCAAGATTATTAAAATCAACTTTGGCTTTCTCGAAAACTCTATTCAACCCTTCAGGGTCAACTTTAGGACGCATTATAGTATCGCTCAGTAATGAAATTGCTTCCTCTAGATTGTCAGACAAAGTATTTAATGAAACCCTAAATGCTTCTAAATCAGCAATAAAATTTAAACTAATCCCTTTATCTTCAAGCTTTTTCGCAAAATCTTTGGCATCATTTTTTCCTGCCCCTTCTTGGATTACAAGAGAAGTAAACCAAGCAAGCCCCTGTTTTTCCTTATTCTCATACACATAACCTGCATCCTTGAACGATATATTTAGTGAAACTTTTGGCAAATCATGATTTTCTACAAATAAAAACTTAAATCCTTTACGGGTAGTGACCTCCTCTATATTTAGGTTACCACTTGCTTGTAAATTAAAGCCTAGACAGAAAAAAAATAGAAATATAATTTTACTTATTCTCATTATTATCTCCTTTTGGTAATAAACGACCAATTAACTTATTAGCAGAAAAAATAGCACGGATTTTATTATTTACATCCTCTAGATTGACATCATTAATCTTGCTATATGAAATATCTATTTCATCAAGTGGAATACCAAGTGCAAGGTGTGGCACATAGAACATCGCTATATGAGTTAAGTCAGATAGATTATCAAACTGTGCTGCCTTATACCTATATTTTGAGCTTTGTAATTCCTCGCTCGTCACCCCTTTAGATACGAAGCCATTAATAGCATTATCTAACTCTCTTTCAACAATATCTAAATTAGCGCCACTTTTTGGAATTATCATAATATCAATGTAGCCATCACTAAAAGCTAGGCTATTATAATAAGCAAACACTGATACTGCCACATCTTTATCTAAAACCAAATCTTTATACAGTTTGTTGGATTTGCCGCCACCTAAAATGTCAACCGCTAAATGAGCAGCAGAGGCTTCATTTATGTGATCAAATAAGGGAACACGATAACGAAAATATAAAACTGATTCTTTTACTTCAGTGCTCTCTAAGGTCACCGATAGACCTGCATTATGCACTGGATCCTGATTTGGGTAATGTCTCATTACAGGCTTAGCTTTAATTTCGCCATATTTTTCTTCTGCTAATTTCACTACTTCATCAAACTCCACATCACCCACAATCAGCAATATTGCATTACCAGGGTGATAATAACTATCGTGAAACCTCACTATGTCATCCTGATTGTAAGTTTTGATATCGCTCTCCCAGCCAATAACAGATCTACCATAGCCATTACGGTAAAATGCACTATCCATTTCTTCCCACAACAAGTTATGAGGTTGGTTATCAAATCTCATTTTTCTTTCTTCCAGTACAATGTTTTTTTCTCTATCTATTTTGTCTTGAGTAGCATTAAAGTTTCCCATTCTATCTGCTTCAACTTCCATTGCCAGTGGTAAATCTTTTTTGGGGATCAACTCAAAATAACAGGTATATTCTTTAGTGGTAAATGCGTTAAATTGAGCCCCAATGCTACTCATAGTGGCTTCTATATCTGTGAACTTCCCTGTAGTTTCAAACATTAAATGTTCAAAGTAGTGAGCCAATCCTGCTTTGCCGATTGGATCATCCATTCCCCCAACTTTGTATATTACTGCATGTAAAACGGCTGGAATCCGATGATTAGAAACAACATAAACATCTAGTCCGTTACTGAGTTTAGTATATTTTATGTTGTGCTCTATGTTTAAAGCATTCGAAGAAATTGGGTAAGTAAAAAAAAGTACAGGTAGTATAAGAAAACTAAAAAACTTATGAAGCATTATTTCGACCTAATATAAAAACAATTATTTTATTCCTCATTTTGTTTAGAAATAAGCATATCGTATATATACCACTTATATAACAATGTAAACATTCCACAAACTATAGATAAATCTGCTAAATTAAAGGCTGGCCAATACCAATCATCAATATGAAAATATATGAAATCATATACAGCTCCCCAATAGATCCTATCAACTACGTTTCCGATTGCTCCACCAATCATCAGAGAAAAACCAAGGTAAGTTGACTGATCGTCAGACTTGTATATCAAATATGCAAGTATACCAATTATTAGTATTGAAAATGCTGAAAAAAAGAAACCGCCATGTGGTAAAGCGCTACACATTCCAAAACTAATACCTGAATTCCAAACTTCAACTAGTTTTATAAAACTAGCGATCTCAATTGATTCTCCTTCATCAATCAATGAGTTTATGTACAATTTGCTCGTTTGGTCAATCAATACTATAATTAATATAACAACTAAGCATAACTTTTTCATAAATTTGCCTTTAACCTATAAACTTTAAGTATATCATAATTTATCTGTTTTGTTAACTCCTCAATACTATGGAATTTTTTTTCTGACCTTATGAATTTTAAAAGTTGTATATTGACTTTATGACTATATACGTCTTCATCAAAATCGAATATGTGCATTTCTATTATAGGCTTTTTCAGATCCTTAAAAGTAGGTCTCATACCAATATTGACTACTCCATATAACCAATTTGGATTACTATCAGGAAAAGTCACTCTAGCGTAATATGTGCCAAACTTAGGTTTTATCATGCAATCTTCTATAGGAATATTTATGGTTGGAAATCCTATTTCTCTACCTCTACATGCACCTTTTGTCACAACACCAGAAACTTGATAAGGCCTGCCGAGCAATTTATTAGCAATTTCTATTTCGCCCCTTTGTACATACTCCCTTATTGAAGAAGAAGAGCAAATTTTGCCGTCAATTGTTAATGGCTCTAATTTAGTCAAAGAGTATCCATATATTTCAGAATATTTCTCTAGAGTTAATATATTACCCAATCGTTTATGACCAAAAGTGCAATTTTCTCCGACAATTATGTGTTTAGCGCCATATTTATCTATTAAAATCTCACTGATAAAGTCATCGCAGCTAACCTCAGAAAAACCTCTATTAAAATTAATAATATATAAGTAATCTATACCATAGCTGCTGATTAGTTCCTTTTTTTGTTCTTGGTCTATTAACCTAAAATTGTTTCTACCAAATAAAACAGTTGATGGGTGAGGCTCAAAAGTTAAAACTGCAGAGGGTAATCCTCTTTCTTGTGCTACCTTCTTTAGAGTAGAAATTGCAAACTCGTGTCCTAAATGAATGCCATCGAAATTTCCGAAGGTTAGTGCTATATTATTTTCTATTCCTTGCTCACAATTATAAATAATTTTCATACAATTTGATGTTTTTACATGTTTCTTATATATAATAACTATATTTTAGTAAGCTACGGAGATAAATTGTGAAAAATGTTGTGATATATGTAAAGAAGGGCTGTCCATACTGCATAAGGGCAAAGGATTTACTAGATAAAAAAGGTGTGAAGTATGAAGAAATTGATGTGCTCAAAAACTCAGATCTATTTAACGACATAAAATCAAAGTATAACGTTAGAACAGTTCCACAGATTTTTATCAACGATAAGCACATTGGGGGGTGTGACAAATTGATGGATCTTGAAAAAGAAGGAAAGTTGGATGATATGCTAAATAATAATGACAATCACACTGATGTCACAACCTACACAAACAGCAATGATGAATGTGGAGAGTGTGTTATACCACATGATGATTTTATGTAACTTTTTATCTTGTTTTGTCGTGTAATACGTAAATGAAAACTAGTATGCTCACTTTAAACAATTCTTAATGAATTAAAAATACAATTCATTCAGTGAGTTTTTTTAGTGGGAAAAAATGACAAAAAATATTTCAATTATTAGCAGAAACTTAATTAGTATCGAATTAGTTAACAAACAAGATTTAGAGAATTTCATCAAGATTTTCACAGTGCTTGATAAACATATAGCAGCTAAAACACTTTTTACAGAAGAAGTGAGAATAGAGTATAAACAACACAACGGCATAGAAGTTGTTGAATTGCTAAAAGATACAGACTTTACATATCATGAGGTTGAAAATGTATTGAACCACCTGAGTAAACATGGAATGAAGGTGCCCAGCAGTGTTATAGCACACACCCTTTTTGCTGCATACAATCATGCACTTGAATTTAAGGATGTAGCATTTTCCTTTTCTGAAGGCTCTCCACAATTTAACATCAGAGTGAGTAAGAACACCTTCATAATAACTCCTATGAGTGAGGAGAATTTGGAATTGAATTCACAAAGTAGCAAGAAATTAATAGAGTCGTTACAGAGCGAAAAAAATATTTATGATTGTATAGTAGAAGAAAATACCATTAAAGTTATAGTGCATTCTGAAATACATCAAGCTATAAATTTGATTATAAAATCACTGATAAAGTCTCGCCTTTTAGCAAAAGAGGAAGAAGGAAAATTCAAAGAGAAATTGAGACAACTTGCTTTTAAGGATCAAGCTTTTGTTGAGTATTCCAGTATCAAAACCATCAGTAGGTATCCACATAATCATCCTCTGAGAAAGCATGAAAGTGTTACTAAGGATATAGAAAATATTTTATGTGATTTCATAGCAAATGAGAATAGCGAGTTCGCTATAGAGCGGTTAAATAGGCTGAGCTCAGCAGTTTCTCCGGATACTCCAAGAATCATCACTAAAACTATAGATAAACTTGTTAAGTTTCACTAAGATATACGAGAGCCAATAGATTTCTTGTATTACCTTTTGTCATCCAAGTAGCCAAGGCTACTTGGTTCTTTTTTTGGGTTCCAGCACTATGTACATAGCTGTACAAACATTGTAGCCGTTATTCAAGTAGCTATAGAAACGAAAAACTTACTTGACAAACTCCGCCAGCCCCCTTACCATGAAACTGAAGCTATTTATTTATCTTCTCTGTACAGATTAAATGACAAAAAAACTCACGTATCTGGCGTCTCATGTTTAATTTTTTGCACTATGTGTACCTTATGTCTTTATAAAACTTCTAGGTTTTTACCTAATATAAGCTAAAATGCGCTTATAAAGCATTTAAAACATAAAAAAACGCCAACTTAAAAAATGGATAGTGAATAACTAGCTACCCTAGGGTTTCTTTTGCCTTTTTTTCTGTTTAGTAAATTTCTTAATGTTTATAATTTAGATTAGTTGCGGCTTAAAAGCAACTGAATCGCGGTTATTAAACGTTTAGAATAAAAAAACGCCATACTTGAAAGTATAATGTAAGTAATTAGCCAACCACGGGGCTTCTTTTGCCTTTTTTTTCGTTTGGCAAATTTTTTAACATTTATAGCTAAACGACAACCGTCATCCCGCTACTTGTTAGCGGGATCTAGAGATACCGCGAATGAATCGCGGTATGACGGTTCGCGGTGGCATGACGATAAGCTCGTCATCCCGCTACTTGTTAGCAGGATCTAGAGATACCGTGGCGGTATAACGGTTCGCGGCGGCATGATGTAGAATTTTATACTCACCAACTCAGTATTCCAATCTGGATTGTATCTTATCGGTAAAAAAGAAGAGCTACTTGAGGAAGTTTTTATAGGACTAAAACTAAAGAAAACTTGCATATAAGTTTATCAAGATGTAAAATTAGAGTTGTTTTAAAAGAATAGGTCAATTATGAATCTTGTAACAAAATCTGCTATCGATTTTACTGCTCCAGCTGTTCTCTCCGGCGGAGAAATTGTTGATGATTTCTGTCTGAGTAAGCGCATAAAAAATAAGTATGCTGTCCTTTTTTTCTATCCACTTGATTTTACTTTTGTTTGCCCAACTGAATTGATATCGCTCAATAATAGAATAAATGAGTTTGCAAAGCGTGGTGTTGAAGTGATAGGAATAAGTGTAGATTCAAAATTTTCACATTATAAATGGCGAAACACTCCAGTTAATGATGGTGGTATTGGAGAGATTAGCTACACTTTAGTGTCTGATATCAAAAAGTCTATATCAAGAGACTATGGGGTCTTATATGATGACTCAATTGCGCTGAGAGCAACTTTCGTTATTGATGATAAATTTATTGTACGTCATCAATCGATAAATGATTTGCCTTTAGGGCGTAATATCGATGAATTCGTTAGAATCGTTGATGCAATTAAACATAATGAGGAGCATGGTGAAGTATGTCCAGCAGGGTGGAAGAAAGGTAAGCCAGCAATGCAGGCAAGCGATGAAGGAGTAGCTGATTATCTAAACTCATACAGTGAAGAATTATAAATTTAGTACAAAAGTTCTTATTATTGGATCTGGGGCAGCGGGTTATGCTGCCGCTATATATGCAGCACGTGCAAACTTAGAGCCAATTGTAGTAACGGGAATGCAGCCTGGTGGTCAGCTTACAATTACTACAGATGTTGAAAACTATCCTGGTTTTGTTTCAATACAGGGTCCAGAACTAATGGAGCAAATGAGGTTGCATGCAGAAAAGGTTGGAGCAAAAATAATAGATGATGAGATAAAAAGCGTTGAACAACTTGAGGATTTTAATGAGTATAGATTTAGATCTTCTGGTAATACTAATGACTACTATTCAGATGCAATTATAATTGCATCCGGTGCGCAAGCGAAGTGGCTTGGTTTAGAAAGTGAAAAGAAATTTCAGGGTTATGGGGTTTCAGCTTGTGCGACTTGCGATGGTGCATTTTTTAGGAATAAAGTTGTAGCTGTGATTGGTGGTGGAAACACTGCTGTTGAAGAAGCAATATTTTTAACTCGATTTGCCAAAGAAGTGATATTAATACACAGGCGTGATAAATTAAGAGCGGAAAAAGTAATGCAAGATAGACTCTTTAAAAATGATAAAATAAAAGTAATGTGGAACCATACCGTAGAGCAGATTCTTGGAGAAGAAAATCCGAAGAAAGTTACTGGTATTATAGTTAAATCAACGGAAGCTCAAGAATTGAAAGTCGATGGAGTGTTCATTGCAATTGGGCATGCACCAAATACGGGTATTTTTAAAGGCTTTGTTGAAATGGATGAGCAGGGTTACATCATTACAAAACCTGGAACAACTTTAACTAGTAGGGCAGGAGTGTTTGCTGCAGGTGATGTTCAAGATAAGGTATATCGTCAAGCAGTAGTTGCAGCAGGAACAGGATGCATGGCTGCGCTTGATGCAGAAAAGTTTTTGGAGTCGTAGTTAATTCTAGGATTTTATAGCTAAAGTGACTTAAGTTTACCGATAATTTTAAAAACAAAAATTCGTCATTCCGCTACTTGTTAGCGGAATCTATGCTGAGATACCGTGGCGGTATGACACCTTTCTTGGGTTAGCTATAGATAAATTGCTTGCAATTTTCCTTTTTTTTTACATAATTATGTTAGTAAATTATTAGATGGGTTTAATATGCTTTATGGAGAGAATAGGACAAATACTAATGGTTACAGATATCAGAGAACTCTAGATGCACCGACACAAAAGTTATTTAAAGCTATTGATGATGAAAATCTAGAAGATTTTAGACAGGCTATAGAAGAAGGTGCGGATGTTTATGCACGTGATGAGAAGAACATGAGACCTTTGGAGTCTATAAAGGATAAGTTAGTGAATGTTTTATCTAATAAGAGTGCCTGTGCTGTTAGCAGTGATAAGCAAAAAACTACGTTAAAGGAAATGACTAAATTGCTCACTACAAAACAGTTATTTAAAGCTATTGGTGATAAAAACCTAGAAAATTTTAAACAAGCTATAAAAGAAGGTGCGGATGTTTATGCACGTGATGAGAAGGGCATGACACCTTTAATGATTATTGCTAGGGCCCGTGTCTATGATAGGCAGCAACCTGTGCTAAAGGAAATGGTTACATTGCTGTTATTTAAGGCTATTGATGATGGAAACCTAGAAGATTTTAAAGAAGCTCTGGCAGAGGGTGCGGATGTTAATGCGTTTGATAAAGAAGGCATGACACCTTTGATGTCCATAGTTACTAATTTGTCTGCAGGCTCTGAAACAGAAAAAGAATATCAGAATATGATTAGGTTGCTCCTACTGCACCGGAGCATAGATGTTAATATTTCTGAACAAAATAATAACAATACAGTTTTGCATCTAGCAATGTGCTTTCAACAAAAGAAAACTTTACAACTCTTACTAAGTCATCCAAACATAAACACTTATCTAACCAATAAAAACCATCAAAATCCTGAGGAATGTGCTAGACAAAATCGTGCTGGGCATTTGATAATAGAAATACAAAAAGCACAGAAAGGAAAAGAATTATTAGCTGCTCTTTCTAGCGGAAATATTTGCCAAGCGAAAACACTATTGAATCAAGAGCTTCATCCTAATTGCTGGAGAAGAACCCAAGATGGAAGAATAAAAACACCACTTAGCTTAATTATTCGATTATGTTTACGAACGATAACAGAAGATGAAAAAGAAGTATTGACAAAACTTTTAAAACATAAAGACCTAGATTTTAGTTACGAGCAGTATGCACAATTAAAGCAAACAATTGAACAAGCTATTACAGAGCGATTAACCGGTACTATTAATAAAAAAGATTTAGATGATGTAAAAAAATTAGTAGAAGATAATGACTTCATGAATTATGCAATTATTATTGCTGCATGGAGAAATGTTAATAATCCAATCGAGTCTATTGTAAATTATCTAAATGAAAAATTTCCTGCAAATACATTACAACCTTTGGCAAGTACGAATGATATACCGGTAGGTTCTGAGCAAGTTATACAAGAACTTAAAGGTGAACTTGAAAGAACGAAAGCTCAACTCATAGAAAAAGAACGAGAGCTGGATAGGGTCGTACGCGAAAGAACGAGAGGCATTGACAAAATTTCACAGTTAGAAGAAGATTTAAGGCAGGAAAAATCGGCTCAAAAAACAAAAATCAATGATCTAAATAGTGAAGTAACTCGACTTAATAGAATTGTGTGTGGAAGAGCAAGCGACACTGTCGAAATTTCACGATTAAAAAGAGATTTGAAACAAGTAAGGGAAGAAAGAGATAGGCTTTTATCAGAAAATAGACTGCTCCGTAGTAATAAAAACGAAAAATCCTCGCAAGCAATTTCTTCTGGTAGAAAACTAAGCAACTACGCTTCTGCATGTTTTATATTGCTTGGAGTATATACTGTTGTTGCATGTTTAGTAATAGAAGATTATCCAGGGATAATAAGTGCTTTCTTTACAGCAGTTGCACTGGCTTTTTTTTTATTAGGATGTTGTAATTTATATAAAGCAAACACAATACTTAGTGATGTTGAAAGCACTCAGCTTGGTGGTTTAGAACGAAGTTAAAGTTTTGATTTCTTCTCCAGGCCCTGCTGAAAATTTTTGTACATGTTAAAAACATCTTGATAATTGAGGTGAGTGTAAATTTGAGTAGTTTCCAGGCTTGAGTGACCAAGCAGTTGTTGTATTGATCTTATGTCAATATCTTCCTGAAGCAAATGAGTAGCAAAACTATGGCGAAATGCATGTGGAGATAAAATTTCTGGTAAATTTAACATTCTCCTTATTTTTTGCAAACGATTGGCCACATAAGTTCTTCCCAATTTTTTTCCTCTTACTCCCAAAAAAAGATATTGTGCTTCATCATTAATGCCAAGATAAGGACAGGCTTTTACATATTCCTGTATACATTTTTTTACTACCGGAAGAATGAATACCTGCCTTTGTTTATCTCCCTTACCTGTTACTATTAAACTTTCATTGTTAATATCACTAACCCTAAGGTTCAACGCTTCACTGATTCTTAAGCCTGTACTATATAGCAGGACGATAATCGCAATTTCTCTTTTTACCACCCAAGATTCGCCCAGATCGGATAGTTTCATTTCTTTCAATAAAGTTTTTATATTAGGTATTGATAATGCTTTGGGCAGAGTTCTTCTCTGAATTGGCCTTGATAAGGAAAATACAGCTTCATTGTCTATATTGTGGTTATTTTTTATGTACTTGAAGAAATTTCTGATTACTGAGAGTGCTCGAGTGTTAGATCTTGCATTCACACCTCTTGCGTAACGAGAGGTAAGCCAACTTCTTAACTCAGGTATGCTTAAATTTTTCAGAGTACCAACATTTACTTCTCCACCAATGTGAGTATTTAGGAAACTTATAAGATCCTTCAAGTCCCTCATGTATGACTCTAAAGTGTTTGGTGAATAAGATCTGTTGCACCTCAGCCACTCATACCATTTTTCAATGATTGAACCGAGGTCCACAATTATTTTTTAAAGAAAGCATCGATGCACGCATCTCGAAAGGCTTCATTTATATCAGGATGAGAGTGACAAATTCTGTATATATCCTCTGCTGCTGCACCATATGCCATTGCAACCGCTGCTTCGTTGATTAGCGTGTCAGCGTATGCTCCTATGATATGCACACCTAGTATTGTATCTGCCCTGCTACAAGTCAGCACTTTCACGAATCCTTCAGCATCATCAGTGATTTTTGCTCTGCCGTTTGCAGCAAATTGACATTTACCAACTTTGTACTTACGGCCAGCATTTTTGAGTTCCTCTTCGGTTTTACCAATCGAAGAAACCGCAGGGTGAGTGTAAATGACAGATGGTATGATTCCATAATCAACGTGAGGTGACTGTCCTGCTATTATCTCTGCAACTGCCACTCCTTCTTCCTCTGCTTTATGAGCAAGCATTGCTCCACCGATCACATCACCAATAGCAAATATTCCTTTCACATTAGTTTCATATCTGTTGTTAACTTGAACGAAACCGCGATTATCTTTTTCTATTTTTTCATCAATACCAAGATTCTCAGTGCATGGTTTGCGTCCTGCTGCCACCAATACCTTATCCGCCTCTATAGTGTTTGTTTGATTATCTTTTACAGAGCAAACTTTCACACTCAAAGAATTACTACTTTGTTTTATCTCCTCAACTTTAGTGCTAAGTAAAAATTTTATTCCTTGTTTTTGTAGACTAGAAAGTAGAGACTTACTTAATTCTCCATCCATTGCTGCAGCGATTCTGTCAAAAAATTCTACTACAGTGACTTCAGACCCTAGCCTCCTCCATACAGAAGACATTTCAAGCCCTATTGCCCCAGCTCCGATTACGACAAGTTTTTTTGGTACTTCAGTTAAAGATAGTGCACCGGTGGAAGAAATAATGTCTTTCTCATCGATATTAATTCCTGGCAAAGAAATAACGTCAGAACCGGTTGCAATTACTATATTTTTTGTCTTCAGCACCTTACCTTCAACTGAAACTTCAAGATTACCTTGGTCAAAAGAAGCAAGCCCATTGATTTTAGTGATTTTATGAAGGTTAAACAGATATTCTATACCTTTTCCAAGTTCCTGAACTCTGGCATCCTTATAGCCTAGCATTTCTTTTAAATCGAAACTTGCGTCCTTAATTTTTATGCCAAGCTTCGACAGATCATTTTTCGTGTGAGCATACTGATAGGAAGAATGGAGCAATGCTTTGGAGGGTATGCACCCAACTCTGAGGCATGTGCCACCAAAAATGCTATTTTTATCTATACAGGCAACTTTCAATCCAAGTTTTGCAGCAGCGATAGCACACTTATAGCCTCCTGGGCCACCACCTATAACAATTAAATCATAATCAGTCATAAAAAACAAACCTATTTTCTAAAGAATAAACACCATTCTTCTCAGTTGTTACATATATCTTATTGCGAGTAAACACTGGAGTGTGAAACACATTACCAGGTACTTTGACTACCTTTCCTGCACTTTCAGATCCCGGAAAAGCAAACATTGAACTTTTATTGCTTGTCACCCACAGTGTATGGGCATGCATAATTGGAGCAAATAGTTGCGTATTTTCTATTAAATCAGATGCCCAGACTATTTCTCCATTTTTTATATCCAGGCCAATTATTTTATCATCTTTAGTAACTATAAAAATTCTTCCGCCTTTTTTTTGTTTCTCTGCAGGAATAAGAGGACTATAATATGACTCAATGTCTGATACACTTTTTACTTGCAGTGACTTTGACCATAAAATATTTCCTGATTTTACGTCAATACCATAAATATAAGAATTATTTGTAGCTATTAAAGTATCGCCAAGCACTCTCGGTGTAGTAGTTACATCTGTGAGCTGTGTATCCAAAAGGTTTGTAGCCAATTTTTGGCTCCACAATTTTTTACCGTCTTCATTAAAAGCTATTAACTCACCATTTGAAAATGGTGCTATTATTTTATCATTAGAAATTGCTGGCGATATGGAATACAAACCTCGAACCTCATTGATGCCGTTTTGATAAGTCCAAACGAAGCTGCCATCTTTTATATCAAACACGTACAGATAATTATCAATAGTCAATACTACCAATTTATTGTTTATTACTGCTGCTTTCCCTCTTACTGGAGCTCTCAATTCTTTTTCCCACTGAATCTCGCCGGTTTTTGCATCTATTGTGTGTAGAACGTTATCCACTATAAAGAAAACGTTTCCTCTGTGACGCAATAGGCTCATGTTACTAATTTTTTTTCTGTGTGAGAGGTGTAATTTCCAATTCATAGCCTTTGAGTTATCAATATCAAAGGAATATAAAGCGCCGTGCTTGTCTGATAAAATAACGCTATTTTCTGTAAGCACTGGAGCTACATATCCTTGAGATAGTTTTTTATCCACTAGACTTATTCTCTCGCTTGCCATTGTGTAACTGCTACACAATAACATTATCATGACAATTATTACTTTCATTATTTATTGAAAACAAGATTCATTAATATACATCTTAAGAACCTTAATTACAACGGAAATGTTCTTGCTGCATGTTAAAAACGTTGATTTATGAACGAAATATTATATTATTATGTGAGATAATGTATACTCTTAGAGGTAGTACACCTCATCCACTATGCGGCAACGTGCATAGCTGTACGAACATTGAGATATAAAAGTAATTTATACCAAGAAGAAAGATGTCATCCAAATAGCCTCTTTTCCTGTCATCCCAGTGCTTGACACTGGGATGGCTCTGTTGCATCGCAACTGAAAAAATCTGGTGGCTACTGACAAAATTCATTATAAAATAGCCATTTAACCGCTTAAGGAAAAATATGCCACAAAAAATGAGAGTTAGTAACTGCCATGAATATAACAAATTTCTAGAAAAAAGAGGAAATATTTTTCGTTACATCGATAAAGCTATCGAAAATTGGTATGAAAATAGTCCAAAAATGCAGGGCGGCAAATATATTTATAGTGATAAAGTTGTGATTTTAGTGCATATAATCGTTAATCTTTTTAGAATTGGCTTAAGACAAACAGTCGGGTTTATAAAAGGATATTTGCAACAAATAGGAAGAGATTTGGCAGTTATCAGCTATTCGCAAGCTTCAAAAAAAACTTAATATTAAGATCAATGATTGCAGAATTGATAAAAATAATATGGAAGATATCGAAATTGCCATAGATAGCACAAGCATCAGCATTTATAACAACACACAGCAAGGAAAATAGCGCTGACAGAAAATATCGTGGCTATGAACAGACAAGAAAATTGCATGTAATGTTGAATATAAACAGCAAAAAAGCCATAGCTGCAGAATACAGTAACGGTCTGATCACTATGGAGCTTGCGATTTACTTAAAGGAGTTAATTTTCAGCATGCCATAAAAGCACTATATGCAGACAGAGCATATGACAGACATAAACTCTATAAATTGTGTGATGAATGCGGCATAAAGACAAAAATTCCTCCAAAAAAACAATGCAGCAGAGCATCCAAAGTATGGCAGAGAGAAATGCTGCAATTAGACTAATAAAGTCATACAGCGAAGATGGAATGAAGAGGTGGAAAAGGCAAACAAACTACGGAAAAAGATCTTATGTAGAAAGTTTTTTCTCGCGACTGAAACAAACATTCGGGTTTAATTTTCGGAACAAATCTGAAATTAATCGTGGGAAGGAACTGCTACTCAAGTGTTATTTGCTTAATCAATTTACTGACATTGGTATGGCTAAATTTGAAATGGCTACATGAATTTATCGTAAATTACCACCGCATAGTTGTAACATTGTACCATATTACAATGTTCGTACAGTTGTGTGCGCGACCGGGGGTTTTATACTATTCTAGAAGTAACATACGGAAAAGGGGGGATTCGAACCCCCGACATATTTTCATATGTGCACGCTTTCCAAGCGTGTGCTTTAGACCACTCAGCCACCTTTCCATGCTTATTCATAATATTGAAAATTGTACTGCTAAACAATATAAAAACCTGGTATATAGGGTTCACCACGAAAATTCACAGTATTGTTAAACTTGCTTCTGCAAGTTGGAAATGTTTTATCGCAACCTGCGAGTATTGAATATTTATCTCCAGCAAAAATTTGGTATGGAGGCGAAGTAAACAACGTAACTACTTTATTTTTATATTCTTTTACTACACCTTCAAACGCTATTTAGCCAAAGAATTTTACTACTCCGTGCTTATAATATTCATCACTCTCAGTTAAATTCGTGTCTTCAAATCTTCTTTCATCTATTACTTTAGTGATTGTACTTATTTTACTAAATTTTTTAGTATCGGCTTTACATTTATCATCGCAAAATTGTGCTCTGCATGCAGGAGAGTATAATTCTGCTATGCTTCTCTCAAGCTTTGCTGAGAGCCCTCTAATTTCAGCAATAAATCTTCCACTACTTAATGTCACTTTACCAAAAATTCCTGAATGTAGATTCATTGTTCCCTGGTTCAAGTCTTTATAATTCACAAGAAATATCTCAATATTTGCAAAGTCGTACTTTCCTGATAAAACATCTTTTTCTTTGATATCAACACTATTTAATATTCCCTCAATTTCCAAATTATCAGTCTTTAAATCGCTGTTTAATATTATACTACTGGCTGTAAATCCACTTGAAGATTTATAGAGTATATTATCAATATTTAAGTCTTCATCATAGTCAGTGAATCCCATTACTTCTCCACCTGCGAGCTTTAATTTCCAGCACGTAGCAGTGGTAAGTAATTCTCCAGCTAAATGATTTTTTAGTGTGGTTTGCATAGGGGCCTCCTGCTTAATTGATTAAATTTGAAAGTAGCTATACGGCCAGTAGAATAAGGGCAGTGTGTTCTTTTCTCATCATCTAATACCAATTCCCACTGCACAATAAACGGATAGATAACAATGGAAAAAAAGCCATACTATTGCCTTTCTTTCTCACTCCACAATTAAATAACTCTACAATATCGCTTATTTGATTCACTAATAATGAGAATTGGTATAAGTAGCCATAAAGCGTTATTCCGGTGACCATAGGGTGTCATTCCAGTGCTTGACACTGGAATCCAGGAAATTTTGCTTGTAAGTAAGCAAACTGATTTGGTGAGCATAAAAAGTGGCTGATCTTATGCTGAATAAACGCTTTTGATGAAGTTGCATGGAAAGCTGGATCCCAGTGTCTGGGCACTGGGATGACATCCTTCTTGGTGGAGTGTCCTCAAATCACAATGTTCGTACAGTTGTGTGTCACGCACTGGGATGACAGGAGAGAGGACACCATATGTTTATTTGATCGACAAATAAACACTAACAGACAAGAATACACCACAGTTAACTGTGGTGTGTACTGGCTGGTTAGAAAGAAAACTTCACACCAGTAAGAAGGAGAATTCCTTGGTTAGAAGGTACATCAGCATCAGACTCATCTTTCAGCTTACCTGTTTCGTTAGTCATAAAATAATGGAGAGCTGCGTAAGGAACAAATTTGTTCTTACTGCATGCAGGAGACAGATCATATTGAACGCCAAGTGCACCATCATGAAGCATATCTTTGTCATTCATTCTGCTGCCAAAATACGTCAAACTTGTGTAGATATTCTCATGTTGATACCCAGCTCCTACAGTCCAATACATGGTATCTATACTATCTTTACCAAATTGAGCTTTCAGCCCTTCCACTCTTTTGCCATCAGTAGCATCTTTACTATCAATTTCCGTATAGGTATCACCAATTAATTTTTTAATACCCTTCGGTTGACCAGATTTGCCCAAGTATGCAAAAGAGGCAGCAAACTTTACGCCTTGATCTTCATTAATCTTATAATCAGCGCTTACACCAAAATTAACACCCATCAGGTCATTATACTCCACAAATTCCTTATAAAGATGCTTATCTTTACTTGGTTGCTTTGGAAAGCCATATTCACCAACTGCAGAAGTTTTAACTTTTATGTTATGTTTATCAAAGTCATATTCATATGATGCACCAGCACTTACTATGTGCTCATAGTCTGGGCCGACATGGTTTATCGTTTCCTTATGTTCTATCTTACCGCCTTTATCTTCTGAAACTGTTTCTTTTACAGTAAACAAACCACTATCATAACGAGGTGAGTAGCTGATACCAAATCTTGCGCCCATATAATTTGGTGAGTAGTAAGCAACTCTAAATGGCAGTGTAGTCATAACGCCTTTGTTATATTTCCCTGCCATACGGAAAGAGAATTTTTCACTTTCACTCGAAAAACTTTCAGTGTAAAGACGTGGTGTTACATAAAATGGAAAGCTAGCAGCGCTTCCTTCTAAGTTCACTTTTCTGAACCAGTCACTATCTGCAGCTCCGTCAACAGTCGCAATTCTTGTTGCATCAAGCCTCATCAGAGCCTCAGGACCAAATTGGTAACCAAGCTTCACGTCACCATATTTTGAGTTAACAAACACATGCGCACTTCTGCCTTTTGCAGCATAAACACCCTGTGAAGCTCCCTTACCTTCGGTCACTGGGACATGAAACTGCACGTCAGCACCATAAAGAAGACCTAAATCTTCATTCTTATTTTCTGCTCTGAGGTGCAATATTGCATCAGCAATCATACCCATATCGTTGCTGTAATCACCAATATTTCCTATTCCTTCATAGAATATTGGATTTGCTCCTTTTGTTATATCTGGAGTGGCATTATAATACTCTGTAGATCTGTTTGGCATAACGTTATAACGTTTATAATCTGCGCCACTTGGTCCAGCTTTGCCATAACCTTGAGCATCAACAACACCACCAAAAGTTATTCTTAAATTACTTTGCCCTTGATTGGTATCGATAATATCAACTCCACCAACTGAAACAACAGGACTTGCCTTACCTTTTTCCTCTGTATTTTTGTTAACAACTTTTATATCCTTCTTTACATCTTTAGCTTCAACTTTAGCATTCTTAGTTTTAGAACGCTTAGTTTTTGAAACTTTACCTTTTTCTATATTAGAATTCTTAGCGTTTAGAGCTTTCGCTTTTGAATCCTCTATAAGCTTTGCTTTTTTCTCATTTGCTAGCCTGATCTCCTCTTTTTTCTTTTGCTCGGCTGCTAATCTCATCTCTTCCTTTTTCTTAAGCTCTTCAGCTTTTTTTCTTGGATCAGCATTACATATTCTGTCCATCTTTTCTTTCAGTTTTTTATTTGATGTTTTCATAACTTCTGTTTTTCCAGAAGTTTTTGTGCTCTCTTGCTTTTTTATTTCCTTCATACTCTCATCAGGAAAGTCAGCTGCAAAACTGCTGAAAGAACATAAAGTTAATAAAGAAACTAGAGCAGTTCTAGTATACATAGACTTTTTCATGAAGTGCCCCCAAAAAATTTCGAAATCATATCTTAAATGTAAATAGTATAAAAATGTTGAAAATTCAACTTAAAGCAACCTTATAACGAAAATAAAAGTAAAATGCAATACCTTAAAAGCAACTTTCTTAATATGCTCAACGTGTATATTAACCAAAATTTAGTACAGAGGTTCGCTTGTTAGTGCATTATAACTCGACTATTTATTCTATGGAAGTAAAATTTTTCCACCACAAGTTCTTTCCCATTCTTCTTTAAATTTCTTTAGGTATTCTTTTTTTTCGCACTCTAAAAGCAGCTCTTCCACACTTTTGTTGTAGCTTTCAGTAGTAATCCTTCCCTGATGATGCATGAACCTTAAGTAAATCAAATAAGTGTTAATTACATCTGTTTCACAATAATCTCGAATCTCTTGTATCTTGCCGCTATCGTATAAGTCCATAACTTGTGACCCATCAACTCCAATCTTACCAGGAAGATTAAATGCTGCACAAACTTCGTTCATTTTTACTCTCGCAGAAGCTCCAAAATCAGAGAGGGATTCAAGCAAATCACAATGCCAATCACTGCTATATCTCTGATTGTAACTATTCCACTTATCGCCAGCTTTATGAAAATATTCTGCTTGAATGCCATGGACCATAGCACGATACTTCAGCACTGGTATATCAAAAGTGCGTCCGTTGAACGAAACTAATCTTGGCTTTTTCTCTGATATGTAGTTAAAAAATCCTTTCACTAGCTCCTTTTCACTGGAATTTAGTGTGCCTCCAGATCTTATTTCTTGCAGTGTGAACACCTCATAACCACTCTGGTAGCTTATATTGCAAAGTAAAAAACTAATAACTACAACAAGGTGAAAAGGCTGACGCAGAAAAGAGTTTTGCCCGTTTGTTATTTCAAGATGATATTTTGTTAATGCATCCCTCTTCTCTTCTACACTACTATCATCACTAATATTGAGTAAATTTTTGCAGGAATTTACATTTGGTATAGTTTCAATATCAAATACCAATAAAGAATTAAGCATTGCCTATATACTCCTCCGGACGGTCGATCCAAGGTCGCACTTTCACAAATAAAAAGAGGTGTACCTTGCACTCAAATAATTTTTCTAGTTCAGCACGCGCTTCGATATTAATTTTTTTAATATTACTGCCATCTTTTCCTAGTACTATTTTTTTATGACTATCTTTCAACACAAATATGATCTGTTTGATGACTAAACTCTTATCTTTTTTTTCCTCAAATTGTTCAGTTATAACAGCTGTAGAGTATGGCAATTCTTCACGCAAGTTCAAGAATAATTTTTCTCTCGTAATTTCTGCTGATAAAAAATTTGTCGAGGAATCGGTTATTTGATCTTCTTCATAAAACCAGGGGCTCACCGATGCAACTTCAGATAAGTAATTCATCAAATCAGAAAGTCCATCATTCTTTAATGCTGATATCATAAAAACCTTTTCAAATTTATAAAGCAAATTCAGATGCTCATGCGCCATCTTTAATTCAGGCCTTTTTACCAAATCAGTTTTATTGATAACCAAAATGCATCTGCCTTTTGTGCGCTGCAGCCGCATAAATATAGTCTTAATTCTTTCTATATTTTTCAAATAATTGCTTACATCAACAAGCAACAAAGTGATGTCACTATCCTTAACTGCCGACCATGCAGATTTGACTAAAGCTTTTTCAAGTTTTGTTTCTGCTGAGAAAATTCCTGGGGAGTCAGTAAAGACAATTTGTGTGTTGTTGCATGTTGCAACACCCCTTATTTGCGTCCTTGTTGTTTGCACTTTAGGGGTGACAATTGCAATTTTCTTGCCTATGATGCTGTTAATTAATGTAGACTTCCCAGCATTTGGTAAGCCAGCTATGGTTACAAATAAGCATTTTTGTTCTTTCACAAAGAAAATTATAAAGAAAACTGAATGCCCGCGTCAAGCTACTTATATGACAAGAAGGATGATAGAACCCTTTTTGGTTAGCATGCAAAAAGGAAAAAAACTTATTCTACAAATTAAAAATACAATATACTCAAAAACTTTTCAGAAAATCCATAGGAGGGTTTGCTAATGAAGGTTCTTGAGTTGACGCCATTGCCTGAACGACTGCTTGATTTAAGGGTAACGTTTTAACCATAAGGTCACTAACTCCTTAATATGTGTGTTCATAATTTGATTTTCCACGAAAGACATAATAGCAATAACCAGTGTAAGTTAAAATGATTGGTAAAAGCGGTATTATAACAATGAGCATTAAAGATAAACTTGGCCCAGAAGCGGCTGCATCCAGAATGGTATATTGAAAAGGTATAATCCATGGGTAGATACTAATTCCTAAACCTAAATATCCCATAAAAAAAATAGCAATACTGAGAAAGAATGGACGGTACTCCCGTTTAGTATTCTGAAGATCAAACCACAGCATGAAAAATAGCCAAGATGTGAGTAATGGAATAGAAAATAAATAATAAAAATTTGGCATGCTAAACCAAAAGTTTTTAATACGTTCATTTAAAAATGGTGTCACTACACTCACTAGTCCCATGAAAATACCTACAAAACCAAGCGTATAAGAAGCAACCTTGCGTGCCCATTCTTGTGTTATATTTTCTGTCTTCATTATGAGCCATGTAGAACCTAAAAGTGCATATCCAAATATCACAGCAATGCCTGTCATTACACTAAAAGCACTTGCCCAATCAAATTGGCCACCAGAAAAGTTGCGTCCGTTTACTTCTACACCATGTATAAATGCACCTAAAATCATGCCTTGGCAAAATGCAGCACCAAGTGACCCAAAATGAAAGGCATAATCCCATAATCGCCTGTATTTTCCTTCTGCCTTAAAACGAAACTCAAAGGATACTCCGCGCACTATAAGGCCAAGCAGCATAATAATGATTGGAATATAAAAAGCAGGCATTAATATTGAATATGCAAGAGGAAAAGCAGCAAACAACCCTCCACCACCCAATACCAACCATGTTTCGTTTCCATCCCAAAATGGTGCAATTGAGCTTATCATGTGATCACGGCATTTATCTGACGGTGCAAAAGGAAGTAAAATACCAATACCTAAATCAAACCCATCCATTAAAATATACAGTAAAACAGCTATGGCAATTAGTAATCCCCAGATTAGGGGTAAATTAATTAAGGAAGAAAAATCAAACATGATTGTTGTCCTTTCCAGATGTACCAGCATCAATCACTGAAGCTCCAATACCGTGTTTATAAAATTGCTCTTCTTCTTTAATGACAGGAATTCCTTTGTATATAAGTTTCAGAATATAGTAACTACCTGCTCCAAATATAAGGGTATACATAACGATAAATGCAATCAAAGACCATGCAACCTGAGGACCGGTAATCGCAGATGAAAATGATTCAATTGTGCGCATAATTCCATATACAGTGTAAGGTTGACGGCCAATTTCAGTAGTAAACCAACCTGCAAGTAACGCTATGAACCCAGACGGCATCATTGATATCCACCATCCATGTAAGAAACAACTTTGGAATAATTTGCCACGAAGATACTGTATAACACTTACTGACCCAATTATGATCATTAAAATTCCAACTCCAACCATTATACGGAAGGACCAGAATACCCATACTACAGGTGGTCTATCTTCTTTTTTCCATTCCTTTAATCCTTTTACTTCTCCTAAAAAATCATGTGTTAAGATCAAGCTGGCAAGATTAGGAATTTTTATCTCGTAGTGATTAATTTCATTTTGCTGATCCGGATAAGCAAATAAAAGTAAGCCAGCCCCTTTTTCGGTTTCCCATATACCTTCCATTGCAGCAATCTTAGCAGGTTGATGCTTTAGTGTATTTAATCCATGCCTATCTCCCATGAACAGCTGAAATGGTGCAGCTAAAGCTACCATAATGGTTGCCATACCAAGCATAATTCTTGCTTGAGGAGCATGTCGTTTTCTCCAAAGATAAAATGCTCCTACACCACCAACCACAAAAGCTGTTGTAAGATAGGCTGCTGTTACCATATGAATAAAGCGATAAGGGAAAGAAGGATTAAAAATAATCTCTAACCAATTGGTTGGATATAGGAGACCATTCTCACCAATCGTGAATCCAGCGGGTGTTTGCATCCAACTGTTGGCCGCAATAATCCAAAAAGCTGAAATAAGCGTTCCCACTGCAACAATACAAGTAGAAGCAAAGTGCATACGAGAACTTACTCTATTCCATCCAAATAGCATAATACTCAAAAAAGATGCCTCCAGAAAAAAGGCTGTTAAAACCTCAAAGGAAAATAGAGGGCCGAGAACATTGGCTATGCGGTCAGAAAAAATCGACCAATTGGTACCAAGTTGATATGACATTACAACTCCAGATACCACTCCCATGCCAAAAGCAACGGCAAAAATCTTGATCCAGAATTTATAAACATCACGGAAACGTGTATCACCAGTCTTAAGCCAACACCATTCCAAAAAGGCTAGAAAACTTGCAAGCCCGATCGTGAAAGCAGGAAATATAATGTGAAAGCCTATTGTGAAGGCAAACTGAATTCGAGCTAATAATAAAGGATCAAATTTAAACATTTTACCTAATACCCATGTATTACAAATAATAGCCAAATCTGCCTATAATTCAATCCATTTTTTCACAAAATTGACCTTACCCAGAAAAAGTAGAGAGAAAGTTAAGACGTTTTTGTCATGAGAATAAATTGTGCAGGAATACAACTGTTCTCCCTTGTCATACCGTCACGGTATCTCTAGATCCCGCTAACACGTAGCGGAATGACGATTGTCAGGCCAGCGCCCCTATGATGTCATCCCAGTGTCTGGACACTGGGATCCAGGTTGCTCACAAGCAAACTAGCATAGAAAGTGGTTACAACGTTTTCGATGAGATTATATGGAAAACTGGATCCCAGTGTCAGCTACTCGGATGACATCATCCTTTTTTTGGGATTCCAGCGTCACGCGCTGGAATGACACCTTCCGTATAAACATTAAGAAATTTACCAAGCGGAGAAAAAGGCAAAAGAAGCCCCGTGGTTGGCTAATTACTTACATTATACTTTCAAGTATGGCGTTTTTTTATTCTAAACGTTTAATAACCGCGATTCAGCTACTTTTAAACCGCAACTAATCTAAATTATAAACGTTAAGAAATTTACTAAACAGAAAAAAAGGCAAAAGAAACCCTAGGGTAGCTAGTTATTCACTATCCATTTTTTAAGTTGGGGTTTTTTTATGTTTTAAACGCTTTATAAGCGCGTTTCAGCTTATGTAGGTAGAAATTTTATAAGACATAAGGTGCACATAGTGCAAAAAATTAAGCATGAGACGCCAGATACGTGAGTTTTTTTGTCATTTAATCTGTACAGAGAAGATAAATAAATAGCTTCAGCTTCATGATAAGGGGGTTGGCGAAGGGTGTCAAGTAACTTTTGCATTTAATCCATTTCTATGGCTTATATAATAATCGTTATTGTAGTATAATTTAGAATAAAGCAATAGATACCTAAATGTTTTAGCTATTAATTATATGTTGCACAAAAGCATATATTGCCCTACCATCCAAGTAGGTTAGAAATAAAGAGGTTTTTATGAGTTTTACTTTACCTGAATTACCATACGATAAAACAGCTTTGGAGCCTTATATATCTGCAAAAACCTTAGATTTTCATTATGATAAGCACCATAAAGGATATTTAAATAAACTCAACGAGCTAGTTGAAAATACAGATTATCAACATGTAAAAATTGAGGAATTAATAACAAAAGTGCATGGTAATAGCGGCAACTTGCCTATATTTAATAATGCAGCACAAGTTTGGAACCATACTTTTTATTGGAATTCAATGAAAAAAAATGGTGGTGGTAAGCCTAAAGATGGTAGTCTTCTAGCAAAAAAAATTCAAGACGATATCGGTGGCTTTGATAAATTTTATGAAGAATTTTCGAGTCATGGAGTAAGCCAGTTTGGCAGTGGATGGGTATGGTTAGTGCTCGAAAAAGGTAGGTTAGGAAAGCTCAAAATCACCAAGACTCCAAATGCAGATTTGCCAATAATTTATGGCCAAGTGCCACTACTCACTATGGATGTGTGGGAGCACGCCTATTATTTAGATTGTCAAAACCGTAGAATTGACTACATAAAAGTTTTCCTTGATCATTTGATTAATTGGGATTTTGCAGAAGAGAACTTAGAAGAATATATGAGATGAATATACCCCGGGTAACAAAATTAGATAATGGTCTGCGCATAATAACTGAGCAGGTGCGTGATATTGATTCCGTAGCTTTAAGCATACGAGTTGGTGTTGGCAGTAGAGCAGAAAGTGCAAAGCAAAATGGAATATCCCATTTTTTAGAACACATGGCTTTCAAAGGGACGAAGACAAGAACTGCCTTTGAAATTGCAAAAGCTTTTGATGACATAGGTGGAGTTTTCAACGCTAGCACCGGTAGGGAAAGCACCACCTATTATGCAAAAGTCCTCAAGAAAGACATAAAAACTGGTATTGATATATTAATAGATATATTGATGAATTCCACGTTTCCAGAAGATGAATTGGAACGTGAGAAGGGTGTTGTAATACAAGAGATTTTTCAAACTAATGATTCACCAAGTGACATTATTTTCGACAAATATTTTGAGGCAGCTTATAAAGACCAACCATTTGGTAGGTCAATCTTAGGCACGCAAAATACTGTAAAATCTTTTACTCGAGGAGATCTAGATAATTACATAAATGAGCATTACTTTGGTGAGAATATGCTATTTGCCGTTGCAGGAAATGTTGAACATGAAGAAGTTGTTGCATTAACCAAAGATTTTCTCTCAAAGATTCATTCTAAAAAGCTGAAAAAAAGCCAAAATGCGAGCTGTACTGGTGGTGAGTATTTAGAACATCGTAAATTAGATCAGGTACACTTGCTAATTGGTCTACCTAGTGTTTCTCGCCATGACGATAAATATCACACATTTCAAGTGCTTGATTCTATATTAGGGAGCGGAATGTCATCACGTTTATTCCAGGAAGTAAGGGAAAAGCAGGGATTAGCTTACTCTGTTTATTCATTTAATTCCAGCTATACTAATACAGGAATGTTTTCCATTTTTGCTGGTACAGACAGTAGTAACTTAGATAAGCTTTTAAAATCTATAACGACAGAGTTGAAGAAGTTGTCTACAGATGATCTGAAGGAAGAAGAAGTAAATAGAGTGAAAGAGCGAGTAAAATCCCAAATTTTAATGTCACGGGAAAGTGTTAGCTCACGTGCTGAAACATTGGGACACTACTACGGTAACTATAATAGGTACATCAGTAAAAATGAATTAATAGAAAAAATTAGTGCAGTTACCACTGCTAACGTAAAAAAAGCAGCAGAAGAATTGTTATCTCAGCATGAAAAAACCACTCTAGCTGCAATTGGAGAAATTGAATCATTGCCAAGTTACGATAAAGTGGTTTCTATGCTTAAAGCTTAGTGTACTTTAATTATGTTGCTTAAGCTCACTAAAAAGTTCAATGAACGGTTGCAAAATCCTTTCTATAAAAAGTTTACTTTCTGGTTCATCGCGTATATTACTTATCAGTTTATTCAAAGTTTTCTCGCTGTTTCGTAAAAATAAATAGCTTTCTACTGCTTGCACACCAGACAAGACAGTCAAAATTCCTCCTATCACTAGACAAGCAGCTATAGCAGGTACGGTACCCACTGCAATTGCAGTTGCGATTAATGATAACCCAGCTAAGAATGTAACGGCTGAAACGCAAAACGCTATTTGATGTTTTTCTTTATTGTTAACCATAAATACCTCACAAAAACTATATTTTTAACATACCAGTGTTGTCATGTATTGTCAAGTTTTTAAAGAAGATTAAAAAATGCAACGCACATGTGCAAAAGACGCTAACTATGGATTAGCCAAGGAAAAAAGAGTAGGAAGAGGAAGGCTTTTTCTGTTTTAGGGAATATAAAATAAGCGTAGAAAAATATGAACTAGGTGTATAATTCACAGTGTAGTGGTATCTCACTAATCCAATTATTTTTCTCCCGATCTAGCCTATCATCTAATATAGCCTGCCTTATTGATGCCATTAACTTATTCATAAAGAAAATATTATGAATGGTAACGAGCGTGTAAGCCAGGAGCTCTTTAGCTTTCAGTAAATGGTGTATATAAGCTCTTGAATGTTTTCTGCAGGTAAAGCATAAACAGTCACTTTCAATTGGGTTGTTGTCCAGCTCAAATCGTTGATTCCGCAAATTAATATGCTCTTTGCACTTTGAAGAAATAGAATTTCTGTTTTTTACTTTAACAAGTGCGCCACCATGCCTTGCTAAGCGGGTTGGATGCACGCAATCAAACGTGTCAATTCCAAGCTCTACTCCGCGAAAGATGTCCACAATTCCACCAATACCAAGCAAATGAGTAGGCCTGTCTTTTTTCAGGTGGTCCATAGTGAAAGAAACTACATCATGCATCTGCTCTTTACTTTGACCAAGTGATCCACCTATTGCTTGACCAAAAAATGGCAAATCGTTGATAAAATCACAACTTTCTCTACGTAAATCTTGATACACTCCGCCTTGACTAATTCCATACAGTGCCTGCTTGCCATTATTGTTTTTTTCAAATTCATTTAAAGAACGTTCAGCCCATCTGTGGCTCATGAGCATTGATTTTGCTGTGTATTCTTTGCTTACGTGAAATGGAGTGCATTCATCTAAAACTAGGATTAAATCTGCACCTAATTTCTGTTGAATTTGTACAGATTTTTCAGGAGTTAAGCAATAAATTTTACCATTAATGTAAGAACGAAAAATTGCCCCATCCTCATTAATTTTGATCAAAGTTTTTTGTTTTTTTCTTATTCCTTTTATCTCTTCCGAAACTGATCCGTGGCCTAAGCTAAATATCTGATATCCACCTGAGTCAGTTAGCATTGGCCCATTCCATCCTATCATCTTGCGCAAACCACCAAGTTTTGCAACAGTATTCTCTCCTGGTTGAAGCATTAGGTGATAGGTGTTGGAAAGTATGATTTGGGTACCAGCTTCACTTATTCTTTCAATATCTGCAGCTTTAATTGCAGCTTTTGTTGCGCAGAATATAAAAGCGGGGGTTTCTACGCTTCCATTTGGAGTTTTAATTGTTCCAACTCTTGCAGAACCTGATTGCTTGATTCTCTTGAATGAAAATTCTTCTTTCATCTATTTGCCTGAAAGTTCTGTTATGATGTTTTCTACTTTCTCAGGAGTAAGATTTTCATAGAAGTCATTATTGATCTGCACAACGGGAGCATTAACGCATGCACCTAGGCATTCAACTTCTTTTAAAGTGAACAAATTATCTTTAGTAGTCTCACCGATATTGATTCCAAGTTTTTTTTTAAAGGTATTTAAAACTTCTTCACTATTGCACAACCAGCAAGGAGTTGTTCTACAAATTTGTATTAGATATTTGCCTACTGGTTTTAAATTATACATGGTGTAAAAATTTGCCACTTCATATACACGAATATGTGGAATATGCAGCATATCAGCAACATAACGCATAGCAGATTCAGAAACCCATCCGCATTGCTCTTGAACCAGATATAGTAAAGGCATAACAGCACTACCTTCTCTACCTTTGGGATACATCTCTATAAACTTTCCCGCTTTCTTGAGGTTTTCTGATGTAAAACTAAACTGCTCTTCTTTTTCTATCATTCATGAGACTCGTGTAAACTTTAACAGATTATACCTGTAGAACCAATGATTGCAATTGTTGGTTTTTTGAGAAATAGCATAAAGCTTCTTAGCCCTCTTCAAGCTTATATTTACCTTTTAGTATAAAATATTATATTAATTTTTTAATTTTAGTTAAAATTTTCATTGACATTAACACACAGGAGTAATCATAATAGCATTTTATTAATATTTTAAATAAAATTATGTCTATATTAAGAAGATTGCTCGGGATCAACTCAAATACACCGGAAATTAAAGAAGCGATAGGTTTTAATCCAACAAACGTAGAATTAATTGAGGGGAATGGAGTTGCTTACGGACTCAGCTATCAAGATAATGGTAATGGGAGCAGTAAAGTAAAATTACTTATTAGTCCATTATATCAATCAAAAACATACGAATGTGGTACAAATATCAGCGTAGCAAATGAATTCAAAGATCAATTATCTCTCACATTAATAGAAGATTCAGCTGAAATAGATAAAGTTGGAGTTATCTTTCCTGAAGAAGGAATTAGCGAAGAAGGAGAAAAATGCGTTAAAGGCTTATCTTTTAACACTTACGGAATTAAACAATCAGTTAATACTCCTTCAGTTGAACATTTAGATAAAAGAAAATTACAAAAGAATATTGATAATAATAGTCTTGCAAATGTGGGCAATAGTTACTTTCAACCAAGAGCAGTGAAAGTTGGTAATGGTGACGTAATTGTAATCGCCCATAACTTAAAGGATCAAACTTTAGTTTCTTGGTACTTAAAGTCAAGCGAGAGCGGAAAATTTAAGGTATTGACTGGAGAAAAAGGTGTTACAGAAAGAAAATTGTTCAATTTTGATAATCAGGGGCAATTGGCATTAAATGGAAACACGATGCTTTATTCGCAAGTGAGCAAAAGGATTACTAAGGAAAATCAAGAGGTGAGAAAAACACGTATTTTTAAATTTGATATGGCTAAAGTGATTCAGGGTCTGAAGGATGGAGTTAATGGCTTTTTACTTGGTAATCGAAAAGGTCAAATAGATAATAAAGCACTATCTCTTTCTAGAGAACATGAAATAAGCTTTTTGCAGTATGTTGAACAAACGGAAGGAAATGATCTAGTTGCTTTTCTTGAAAATGACCAATCAGCTAATGAGCAGAGGTTACATATAGCAACTCTACTTAAAAATGGATCAGTGTCAGATTTTCCTATCTATCAATTTACAGATCCTATAGAGCAATTATATATTAAAGGCAACGGTCAGGGTGGTTTTATCGTAACTGCGGTAAGTGGAGAAAATATTGTAACTTTTAATCAAAACGGCTCTGGAAAATCTTCTGAAGCAACAATAATACCGGCAAATAGCATCAAAACTCTCAGTGATTTTGTTAATATCATTAACGGTCGATTAACGCCAGATATTATTTCTAGTAGTACCGTGGCTCCTATAACTGTTGCAGAAACGGTTGTGACTTCTAAGAAAACGCCGACTGCTGCAATTACTAGCACAGCAGAAACCGACGCTGTGAAGACTACTAAATTGACAACGGAAGCCGTTGCACCTACTTCTACAATAAGTAAACCTTCAACGGAGTCAACGACAGTAGCAAAAACAACTACTACTTCACAAGCGACCACGGTTGCTACAACGTCAACTAGTGTGCCGATAGTAACTTCAGGGACTGAGACAAGTACTGTGAAACCTACAGCAGCGACTGGTGCGTCGACTTCTACGATGAGTAAACCTTCAACAGAGTCAACGACTCAAACAAGCACAGTAACAGTGGAACCAACTGCGCCAACAACAAGCTCAGAGAAAACTACACAAACAGTATTTAGTATACCAAGTACTAGAACAAAAGAGTCAACAACTCCTATATTCACCACGACTTTACTTCCTCAGTCTACTTCTTCACCACAACCTACTCAACTTGCTATAGGGTCTAATAAGGCAGGAATGATAGGGGGATCTTTGGTTGGAGCAATAGGTATTGTTGGAATTATAGGATTCATAGCATATAGATATGTTAAGGGTCGTAATGCTGCTCCTGTATTAGAACTAACTGATTTGGGTTATAGAAGGCGATCATCTTCAAGTAGCGATGAAGAAATTTTTACCACTGGTAACAGAATGCGAACTATATATCAATCTGAAACAGTGCTAAATAGTATATCAGTAGAAAGTAGTAGTCGATCAAGAAGTAGCTCATCGTCTTCAAGCGGTGGACCAGGCTCTTGACTAACTGAAGCGGAGTCTAAAAGTGAAAAAGCTTATCTTGGGATAGTGATGATGTGCCGGAATATCACCTTTAGCTATTTGTCTAAATGTTTTTAATATGTAGACTGTTAGGAAATTGTCTTTTGCTTTTGTGATTTTCATGTTAAAGTATAATTCCTAGGTGAAATAAGTAGCTGCTGTTGTGTGATAAACATAGCAGAGGAAAGTCCGGGCTCCAAGGAAAAATAGTGACGGGTAATGCCCGCCGGAGGTAACTCCAGTTATAGGGCTACAGAAAATTACCGCCTAAAATATTTTTAGGTAAGGGTGAAAAGGTGTGGTAAGAGCACACCATGGCAATGGCAACATTGGTAGTCGAGTAACCAACACTAGGAGCAAGATTAAATAGAAGTAGATTTTATGTTTTCCTCATATCTACTCGGGTAAATCGCATGCGGTAAATGGTAACATTTACTCCAGATAAATAGCTACATAAACAGAACTCGGCTTATATTTCACCTAGGCGTTCACATGATACGTGCGATATAAGCCATGCTATATTTAAATGTGTAGGCATTTCATGCGTTGTCCTTCACTTGTTCTGCTTGATAGCCATCACTACTTTCGCCTACATTAACATTAGAATATTCATCATCATCAATATACTCTTTCAGAACATACCCTCTGCCCCAAACGGTTTCTATGTGGCTTTTTCCATCATTTGCACTTTCAAGTTTCTTACGTAATTTGCACATAAAAACATCAACTATCTTGTTATCTGAAGGTTCATCCAAGCCATTGTAAAGATGATTTAAGAACATTTCTTTTGTTAGTACTGTTCCTTTACGCAGTGCTAGCAATTCTATCATAGAATACTCTTTATTAGTAAGGTGAACCGTTTTACCTTTCACCTCAACAACCCTGTGATCAAAATTGATATTTATATTACCAATCTTTATCACCGATTCAGGATGGCCTTTAGTACGACGCACTATGGCCTTAATTCGAGCTAATAACTCGCTTTTATGAAATGGCTTGGTTAAGTAATCATCGGCACCATATCCGAGTCCTTTAGCTTTGTGATTGACAGCGGATATGCATGAAAGTATTAAGACAGGAACTTTGATTTTTGCACTTCTTAGTCTTAACAATATATCATATCCGTCAATATCACCAGGTAAGTGTATATCTAAAATAACTAGGTCATAGTAATCTCCGTTTGAGGAAACCATATTATTGTTATAATCTTGTGCAGAAGTAACAACGTCACAGAAGTGTCCATCAGAAGTTAAGGCGTTAACTACAGTCTTTGCACTTACTTGATCATCTTCAATTAATAATATACGCATATTTTACACCCCATAAATAATTTATAATTTTAGTAATATATATAACTAAGGAAAGTAATAAATCAAATTTTTATTAACAAATGATCAAAATTACACTTATTAATTAATAGTAAATATATTGTTCCAAAGTTATATAAATAGATCTAAAATATAATAGACATACCATGATAGTAATAATATTTTTAGTAAATATTGAATTAAAGTTACTATTATTAAAAGAATACTTCGGTTAATAAATATTTAACTATTCTATATGTCTGTGTTATATTTTTAATTTACTTATCCTACTATTTTAAAGTATAAGTAATATTTTCAGGAATATTGTGTGGCAATATCAATTTTAGGTGCTGGTGCATGGGGTACAGCAATCGCAATTTCATTAGGTAGTAAGAAAGATGTGATTTTGTGGACTCACAATGAAACTACATTTGAATCAATCAACGGGAAAAGAGAAAGTGACAAGCTACCCGGTTGTCGAATTTCTGATAATGTGTCAGTAAAATTGGCTATTGAAGACATAATTAATGCTTCAGTAACAATCCTCGCTGTTCCCACTCAGTCTCTGAGGAAGGTATGTCAGCAATTGCATAATTGTAATCTGAAAAAAGATGTAGCAATAATTTTAGCTTGTAAGGGAATAGAAAAGTCTACATTAAAATTACCTAGTGAAATAGTAAATGAAATTTTACCTAACAATCCTATTGCTATTTTTTCAGGTCCTAGCTTTGCTGTAGAAGTTGCAAGAAAATTACCCTATTCAATGGTTCTTGCATGCCAAAATAACACATTAGGTTCAAAGCTAGTATCAGAGCTGCAACAAGAAAATGTTAAATTGGAGTTTAGTAACGACATTATAGGAGTACAGATTTGTGCAGCGTTAAAGAACGTTTTTGCTATAGCGTGTGGGATTGTTCTAGGTAGTAAACTTGGGTTTAATGCTCATGCAGCATTGATTACGAAAAGTATGAGCGAAATTAAGGCTTTATACTCAGCAAAAATTGGTGACGGTAGTGTGGATATAAATACACTACTTGGGCCAGCATGTCTGGGTGACCTAATTATGACATGCACATCCTTGAATTCAAGAAACTTATCTTTTGGGTTTAAAATAGGTAATAGTGACAATGGCTTTAATGTTCAGCAGATTTTGTCAGAAGGCAAGTCAGTGATTGAAGGTTTTAGCACTGCTGAGTCCATATTTAATTTAGCAGGAAAGCTAAAGATAAAAATGCCTATATGTGAAGCGGTCTATAGATTATTGTATGAAAGCGCCTCTATAGAGGATACTCTTTCTGTTCTTATAAGTTAATTTTGTATTTGGATATATTGTGAAATTTTTATATAAATTAATATCAACGTGGTGGCTGTCTGGAACAGTAAAAAAAATGCCAGGTACTGTGGGTAGTTTGGCTTCTTTTCCGCTTGTTCCTGTAATCCTGAGCAACAAAATTTTAGGTGCAGCAATTATTTCTTTTTTATTCTTAATTGGATTATGGTCTACAGGTAATTATATAAAACATTACAAGACTTCATGTGATCCAAAAGAGGTAGTAATTGACGAAGTGGTTGGTCAATTGCTGACGATACTTTTAGTTTCGATATTGTTAAGCCAAGAGATGAATTGTTCTTCATTGTTGTTGTGCTTTTTTTCTTTTAGGTTTTTTGATATAATAAAAACGTGGCCTATAAATTTAATCGATAAAAATACCAAAGGTCCTTTAGGTATTATGCTAGATGACGTTATAGCTGCAATTTTAGCCTGTGTTCTTATAGGAGCCTTTTATTGTTTATTGTTGGTGTATGCAGGATAAAAAAATTTATTATTCAAGCTTAATTGTTCAAAATCTAAAGGATTATATACTGTACACAGCGAATTTATCTGAGTGGGAAGTACACGATGAATTTGATAACATCATATTTACAATAAATGGTACCAGGGAGTCATTATTTAATTTTGTGTTCTGTGGAGATCAATGTACCGAGCTTTCTATACAAAAAACTCTAGATTATCTCAGAACAAGAGATATAGAAGCAACATGGGTAATAAATTCACATATGAAAATAAGAGAGATTTTAGAAAAGTGTGAAATAAAACACGTTAGCACACCAAAAAAAGCTTTACTTAATATGAAAAATTACTTTTTACCTGCTGATGTTATTCCAAACTTGAGGTTAAATGCTGTGAATGGTAGCAACCTCTTAGAACAGTTAGATCTACACACTTCTAAAATTTTTTATCATGGCGTTGGAATTGTCAGCACATTTTTTCGCGGATTATCAAATTATGATGATAAGAACTCAAGATTAAGATTTTTTCTTGTAACACTAAATAATGAAATTATTGGGACATGCGGTCTTTATGTTCAAGATAGCGTAGCTGGTTTTTATAGTGATGGAGTTTTACCAATTTACAGGAATCGTGGAATAGGTACCCAAATGGTTTTAGAAAGAATAAAGATAGCTAAACAGCTTGAATGCAAATATATAGTAGCACATTGTATGAAATCTTCTGTGAACCTTTATAAGAGATTGGGCTTTCAAATGTTAGGCAATCTTTACTTATATACCTCTTCAGCATAATTCTGAGCGGTTACAAATTTTTACATTTGTTTTAAAAGTGCTATGTTTTTTTTGTATGAAGTGGTTTTAATATTGATTCTAATATTATTCTTTCTCTCTTATTCTAAATTAAAAATTAGTAATAAGATTAAGAACTTACAGCATCAAAATGTTATCATAAATAATTTAATTGATACTGTGAATGATGGGTTTTATATTTGGGATGCAAAAAAACGTATAGAAAAGTTCTCTCCCAATTTACTAATTTTGCTTAATACTGTTTTTTACTCATTTAATGAGTTTGTGAATTTTTTTGAGCAATCAGAAAGCTTAATCAAAAATTTTGTTGAGGCAAAGGAAATAAATAAATCTTTTACTCTAGATTTAAAGTCAAAAGACAGTGAGGTTTATTGCATATGTTACGGTAGAAGCATAATAGATGATTCTAACAATGTGATAGGTGTGCTGTTATGGATAAGGAATGTCTCAGACTGTAAGATAAAGGCTAACGGACTTGAGTTAGAAAATAGTAAGCTTACACAGGAAGTGGAGAGCTATAAAAACGTTTTCAACTCTTTACCGTTTCCAATACTAAGATATAACAAGAGTAGAAAGGTGGAATTTTATAACTTGTTTTATGATAAATATGTAGATGGTTCTAAGAAATTTGCTATTACCGGTAGCGCTCATAGCACAAAACCAGGAAGACATGTCATAACTTATAAGAACGAACCTAAGGTTTTCGATTTTGTTAAAATTCCAATACAAGGTTCTGGTAGCATAGTAATGTATGGGAAAGATGTTAGTGATGCAGAGAAATTATATACTGAATTAAACAGTTATTTAGCTACACAGAAAAATTTGCTTGAGAGGTTACCGGTTGCTATAGTAATATATAGTAAGAATCAAAAGCTAAAATTTTATAATAATGCTTTTATAAAAACCTTTCAATTTGACCCAAAATTTTTGGCATCTTACCCAACTTATCACGAAGTTATGCTTTACCTCTTCGAATCTAAAAAGCTTTTAGAAAAAGAGGATTTTCAAACTATTAGTAACCAAAGACATGAGTTGTTCAAAAAATTATTTGAATCGTACGATGATACGATGCACTTCACAAACGGAAAAGCGTTCAGGGTATTAACAATACCCTACGCTTCGGAAGGTTTGCTGTTCTCTTACGAAGAATGCAAAAGATAATACTTAAACTCCTTCTCTCTCTACCATGAGCTGTTTTACTTTCGCTATTGCTCTTGCTGGATTAAGTCCTTTAGGACAAGTTTTTGTGCAATTCATTATTGTATGACAACGATACAACTTGAATGGGTCGTTTAAAACATCAAGTCTTTCACCTGTCTTATTATCACGGCTGTCAGCAATCCATCTGTAAGCTTGTAATAGTATTGCTGGTCCTAAAAATTTATCACTATTCCACCAGTAGCTTGGGCAACCAGTCGAACAGCAAGCACATAATATACAGTCGGACAAGCCATCTAATTTTTTTCTATCTTCAGAAGATTGAGAGTATTCTTTATTTGGTAGGGCAGGCTTATCTGCTTGTAACCAAGGTTTAATTGATTTGTATTGCTCATAAAATTGGCTCAAATCCGAGACTAGGTCCTTTATTACATACATGTGAGGTAATGGATATATTTTTACGTCACCTTTTATATCATGTATAGATCTAGTACATGCAAGAGTATTGGTTCCGTCAATATTCATGGCACAAGATCCACATATGCCTTCTCTACAAGAACGTCTGAAAGTTAAAGTCGAATCTATTTCATCCTTTATTTTTATTAATGCATCAAGTACCATAGGGCCACAACTATCCATATCAATAAAAAATGTGTCTATTCTAGGGTTTTTCTCGTCATCAGCAGACCAACGGTAAATTTGAAATCTTCTGATGTTTTTTGCTCTAGCAGGAATAGGATAAATTTTGCCCTTTTGATTAATTTTAGAATTCTTTGGCAAAGAAAACTGAACCATATCACTTACCTTTTATTGTTTATAGCTAAAACCCTTTGTAGATAACATATTTTATTATCATCTACTATATTTTTATTAAATTCCTTTTAAATCGCACACATATTGTAGCCAAGCGAAGCTAAAATCTCTCTTTCTAGATTTTTCATTATAATTTCTTCATCTTTTTTTTGGTGATCATAACCAAGTAAATGCAGTAATCCATGCACTAACATGTGTGCAATGTGAGCAAGAATGGGTATATAATACTCATGCGATTCTCTTTTTATTATGTCTATTGAAATTGCTATGTCTCCTAAATCGCACTCATTAGACAATTGTTCATACGGAAATGATAGTACGTTAGTTGGCTTATCCATTTCTCTAAATTTTAAATTAAGTTGATGTAGCAAGTCATCATCAGCCAGAGCTATTGATATATTTGGTTTATAGTGGTCTATTTTTAATTCTTTTAGAGAAGCATTGATGACACCTAATACAAAATTTTTAGGATTTTCTATAATGCTGCACCATTTCTTGTCAAGAATATTTACTTCTAACATGAGTGACACATCAGTAAGGGTGTCATGCAAATAGCTGACACTGGAATCCAAAAAAGAAGAGTTATAGACCCTTGTGTCATGTACACAACTGTACGAATATTGTACACTAGAAGGATGTCATCCCAGTGTCTAGGCACTGGGATCCAGGAATTTTGATTAGACATCAAGTTAGTGAATATAAAAGTAGCTAATCTTATATTAAAACACAACGGCTTTAATGTGGTTGCATTAAGGCTGGATTCCAGTGTCAAGCACTGGAATGACACCTTTGTGTTTGATGCAAAATCGGCTATAACGTTTAATGCACTGCCTTCGAGACAAATATTCATACAGCTGTGCGTTGTGTGCTGAGATGACATCATTTAGGAACTGAAATGACAGGTATTACACATCACTCATCCTTATTATTTCATTCCATTCAATTTCCGAAACTGGGGCAATTGATAAACGTGGTTGTTTTAATATAGTCATATTTTTCAAAAGTGGGTTTTGTTTTATATTATTTAACGTTACTTGGTTATTTAAAGGTTTCAAAAACTTTACATTCACTAATCCGAACTTGGGATCATTAACATGATAATACTCTTTAAATACTTCAACGATTCCAAGTATTGCTTTCTCTTTACCTGTATGATAAAAAAACGCAAGATCGCTTGCTTTCATAATTTTCATGTAATTTTGAGCTTGATAATTGCGCACACCATCCCACTCAACTACCTGCTCCTTTTCCATTTTTTGCCATGAGTATTCACTTGGCTCTGACTTAAGTAGCCAAAATTGCATTATTTTTTTCTTCTTAAGTAAGCTGGTATATCATAGATATTGCTGCCCCACTTAGCTCCTTCGCTTACCTGTTCAGCTGGTTTTGTTTCCAGTGTTTTGTCTTGTGTACTTTCACTTTGACTATATGGCCACTTAAATTTCTCTTTCTCTGAGTCTTCGCTCTGACTTATAGGTGAAGTTTCTGATTTATTATTGCGACCATCAATGCCAGTTGCAAGAACAGAAACTCTAACTCTTCCCTCCATCGCTTGATCAAAAGTAGCACCAAATATTATATTTGCATTTTCATCTACTTCTTCACGCACTCTATTGGCTGCAGCATCAACTTCAAACAGAGTCATATCTCCGCCACCAGTAATGTTAATTAATATTCCTTGCGCACCTTTCATTGATACATTATCAAGCAATGGATTAGATATTGCAGCCTCTGCAGCACTAATTGCTCTATCTTCTCCTTCTGCCTCTCCGGTGCCGATCATCGCTTTGCCCATCTCGCTCATTACTGTTTCTATATCAGCGAAGTCAAGATTGATAAGCCCTGGCATGACCATCAAGTCAGTTACTCCTCTGATGCCAATGTGCAGAACATTATCAGCAAGTTTAAATGCATCAGAAAATGTAGTTTTTTCATTTGCAATTCTAAATAAATTCTGATTTGGAATGACAATAAGTGTATCCACGTATTTTTGCAGTTCTTCAAGTCCAAGCTCTGCAATGCGCATACGGCGCACACCTTCAAAACCGAACGGTTTAGTTACAACTCCAACAGTCAATATCTTTTTTTCTTTTGGCGCTCTATCCTTAACTGCGGCTCTTGCTTCTCTGGCTGCTTTTGCAATTACCGGTGCTGCACCGGTTCCAGTACCACCGCCCATTCCTGCTGTGATGAAAAGCATATGACTATCTTTTATATGCTCCATAATCTCATCAATTGACTCTTCTGCTGCACCTTTGCCAACATCAGGCAAAGCACCAGCACCAAGCCCCTTAGTTAAATTAATGCCAAGCTGAATTTTTTTATCACATAACGACTTTTCTAGTGCTTGAGCATCGGTATTTGCGACAACAAAATTCACTCCTTGCAAATTAGATTGGATCATGTTATTCACAGCATTTCCACCAGCACCACCCACTCCCACAACGGTAATCCTTGGGTGCAATATAGGTAACTCCGGCAGACTAAGATCAATAGACATTTAAATTACTCAAATTTAGCGAATTCACTTGATAATAAGTTACCGCTTTTTTAATAATATGCAAATACTTTTCACTTCTATAGGCGTAAACAGTAAACGGGATTTACTTATTCTTAACATTTATACTAATAAGTGCCGTTAATTATAATAACTAGATTCTTAGATGACATCACTTAACCGATGCAAAAAATAGAAAACGTTTATAAAAAGGGACAGAAACCTATCCCTTTTTATTTTGTTAAAGATTATTAGCTTCCTTATCTTTCTCTTCCCCTTTCAATGCTTCAACCGCAACATCTTTTAATTTTGAGGCAATTTGATATGTTCCATAAAGAACAGCAGCTGCAGCAATTGCCATTATGGCACCCGCAACTATCTGACCAGCAACACCTGTTCCGATAAATCCAGGTAATGAAGCAGCTATTGCTTGATTTGTTCCAACAAAGTAACTGGCAGTCTTAGCAAGAAACCCAGAAGCTTCTGCTGCACTAACAAAGCCTGCTTTCATATGCATTGCTGTAAAGACAACACTTGCAACTGCAAGCGGAAATAATGCTGTTCTCCCTTTATTATGCATAGCGTACTGACCAGCCCCACCAGCAGCACCAGGAATTCCCCAGTATTTTTCAGCTCGTATATATCCTTCTGAAATAGCATGAAAAATGCCATCCCCTTTTCTATACTCATAATTTGTTAATGCCATAACTCTACTCCTTAAATAGAATGTTAAAATTTCATTAAGGAAGCATATAGTAAAAAAAATTGCCTGTCAAGTAAACTAATTTTTTAATATACCTTTATTCTGTAATTGAGCGCTTCAGCAATGTGTGCTCTTTTTACTTCTTCACTTTTTGCAAGATCTGCAATAGTTCTTGCAACTTTTAATACGCGTGTGTAGCCTCGATTGGAAATGTAATTTTCTTTCAGTACGTATTTTAGCAATTCTAACCCTGCCTGATCTGGTTCAGTAAATTTATTAAATGCTTCACCGCTTACTTCTGCGTTACAACGAACATTCAATTTACTATAACGCTCAGTTTGAATTTTTCTCGCTGCTATCACCCTTCCTCTTATGATTTTAGTACTTTCTCCCTCCACAGAGATTTCAGGAGAGAGTATGCTAACGTTTGGCATTTCAATGCATATGTCTATTCTATCAAGCAATGGGCCTGATATTTTGTTTTTGTAATCTGTGCCACACTTTGGAGCTTTGTTGCACGATCTGCTTGCATCACCTAAATAACCGCACCTGCAAGGGTTCATTGCAGCTATCAGTTGAAAATTGGCAGGGTAGGTTATGTGAGCATTTGCCCTTGCAACGGTAACTTTTCTATCTTCAAGTGGTTGGCGCAGAGAATCAAGCACGAGTCTTGGAAATTCAGGTAACTCATCAAGAAACAACACGCCATTGTGAGCCATGGTAATTTCTCCAGGTTTTGCATTCTTTCCTCCCCCTATCATTGCTGGCATAGAGCATGAGTGATGAGGTTCACGAAAGGGACGAGTTACTTTGAATATTTCGTTACCAGTTTTTGTTATGCTGGAAATAATATTAACATCAATCATCTCCTGTTCGGTCAAATCAGGCAGCAACCCTATAAAGCGTTTAGCAAGCATTGACTTTCCAGTACCAGGAGGGCCAACAAGAAGCATATTATGCCCACCTGCTGCTGCAATTTCAGCTGCTCTTTTTGCAACAACTTGGCCTTTGATATCCTTCATATCGGGAACCAATCTTTTTTCTTTGGGTGCATCACTATAATTAAAAATTACTGGCTGAATTAATTGCTCACCCTTAAAGTGTCTGATAATATCAGTTAATTTCTCTATAGCCAGAATTGAAACATTCTTCACCCATACAGCTTCTACACCATTTCCTCTCGGGCAAATTACTCCTTTATTGTCCTTTTTTGCATTAATTGCTGTTGGCAGCACACCTGAAACTGGAATAACTCTGCTATCAAGAGCCAGTTCACCCATGATTATATAAGACTGAACTTTTTCAACTGGTATCACATTCATTACAACAAGTAGTCCAATAGCAATAGCCAAGTCATAATGACTGCCTTCTTTCAGCAAATCCGCAGGGGAGAGATTAACTGTAATTCTTTTTGGAGGTAGTAGTAGATTGATTGAATTTAACGCTGCTCTGATGCGCTCTCTGGATTCTGCAACAGTTTTATCCGGCAAGCCAACAATATTAAAAGCTGGAATACCATTTGCCATATGAATTTGTGCATTGACATTTACTGTGCTAATTCCCTGAAGCGCAACGGTATTTATATTTGCAATCATAATATATTATATAAAATTGTTAATACAATATATTAAAGAAGCGATGAAGTAAAGGCTACAGCAATTAAAGATGGCTTAACTTAGCAAAAAAGTGTAGTATTCTATCACTTTGCTGATTACAAATGTTTATAAGGATAATCACTTTTTTCTTACTATATTCAAGTACGGCTTTTTGTAGTGATTGTAATTTTAATTTACCATACTGTGGGCTCAGTTGTAATCTAGATCTATCATATAGAAATTTAAGTAATATAAAAAAATTATTGAATAACGACGATAAGTTTGTTGCGCTTACGTTTGATGATGGACCGTCTAACAATAGAGTAAACGATATTATTAATGTTCTGGAAAGCTATGAAGCAAAAGCAACATTTTTTGTGCTTGGTGAACGTATAAATGAAAAAACGTCTGAAATAGTAAAGAAAATTCATGAATCAGGTCATGAGTTAGGCAATCACTCTTGGTCGCATAGGAAGTTGACATCACTTTCAAGTGAGGAACAATTGCAAGAATTGGAAAAGACAAATACAGCAATTAAAAATGCAATAAAACAAGATGTAAAATGGTTTCGTCCGCCATATGGATGTTATGACGATAATCTGATTGAAAATACTGATCAATTAAATATGTATTCAATATTATGGACAGTTGATTCGCTAGATTGGCAAGGTGATAAGCCAGAAACTTTAGTTGAAAGAGTTTTAAGTAATGTACATAATGGAGCAGTTATACTGTTTCATGATCACAATAACAGGTCAAACACAATTGAAGCTTTACCTCATATTATTAAAATACTAAAAAAATCAGGTTATAAGTTTGTGACCTTAAGTGAGTGGGAAAAAAGGGTTTGTAATACGGTAAAAGCCAGAAGTGTAACAATAAAAGAGGGGAAAAAAGTGTGTTTTGAAGGAATGTTATGTGGACAAAAAACAAAGTCTTTAACCGCAGAGCATTCATATTAGGTGGTATTCAGCTTACCATTTCTGCGGTTTTTAGTTGCAGGTTATATAATTTACAAATACGAAACAGACAAAAGTACGAAGCACTATCTAATAGTAATAGAATAAGAGTTGCTACTATTATGCCTAAGCGGGGCAAAATTTTAGATAGGAATAGCATTGAACTTGCGGTAAACAAAATTTCGTATGTTGTTTTGTTTGATGGTTCTGGTAAGGAAGTTGATTTGCAGACATTATCAGAAGTCGAGTCTAAAATAGCAAAATCGTCAGAAAAAATAACTGCTCTTTATAAACGTTATTACCCATTTGGTTCAATGTGTTCTCATGTAATCGGATATACAAAAAGACAGCAAGGCATAAGCGAAGTAGGAATCAGCGGTATTGAATATACATATGATCATATATTGAAAGGCAAGTCAGGAAAATCTGAGCAGGAAATAAATTCTAAAAAACGCGTCATAAAAGAATTATCAAGCATACCACAACAAGACGGACAAGATGTACAACTGACAATTGATATTAATCTGCAAGAGAAAACCGCAGAGGTATTTAAAGATCACCAAGGCTCCGCAGTGGTAATTGATGTAAATAATGGAGAAATTTTAGCATTATATAATTCACCTTCTTACGATAATAATCTTTTTGCTAGCAGGCTATCAAATGAGACTTGGGAGAGCTTGAATGCTCCTTCATTGCCGCTCGTGAATCGTGCGTTATCATATCAAATTCCACCTGGTTCAATATTTAAAGTAATAGTTGCGCTTGCGGGTTTAAAAGACGGGATAATAACACCAGAAGAGAAATTCTCGTGCAAGGGCTATATGAAAATAGGTGAGCGGAAATTTCGTTGCCTGAAAAGCAAAGTCCATGGATATGTATCTTTAAATGAAGCAATGGCATTATCATGCAACACTTACTTTTATAATATAGGGAAAAAAATAAGTGTAGACTCTCTAGTAGAAATGGCCAGAAAATTTGGTATTGGAAGTGGGCCACTGATTGGAACGTTTAAAGAAGAAGCTCCAGGGTTGTTGCCAGATAGAGATTGGCGTACACGAAAGCTATATTCGCAGTGGTATTTAGGTGACACTATCAACTTAGTTATAGGACAAGGGTATATGCTTACAACACCACTACAGCTTGCAGTTCTTGCAGCGAGGATTGCAACAGGAAAAGAGGTAATTCCCCGCATTAAGATGAATGAAACGATAAAAGATTTTCCCGATATTGATGTGGATTGTGAGCATCTTAGCATAGTTCGAAAAGCTATGTTTGATGTGGTGAATTCTAAAACTGGAACCTATAAGAAAGGGCTAAGCGGTATACAAATTGCCGGTAAAACCGGTACACCAGAGATAAACTCTAAGGGTGAAAGTCATAAGTTATTTATCGCTTATGGCCCTTACCATAACCCGCGCTATGCAATCTCTGTGTTTATAGAACACGGCAAAGCCCCACGCCAAGATGTTGCAATTGCTAATGAGATATTTCAGTATATGCTTGAAACTATGAGTATTAAACTTCTTGCATAACCATATAACGAACTTTTATTGGAAATAGAAACGAAAAAACTTACTTGACAAACTCCACCAGCGCCCTTATCATGATAGTGAAGCTATTGTATTTGCTTTCGCCAATCTGCAGATTAAAAGGTAAGGATTACTTAATGTATCGGCGTCTTATGTTCAATTTTTTGCAGTATATAGATACTGTATGTCTTTACAAAACTTCATCTACATCTAGATTTTTATCTAAATAAGCTGAACGCGCTTATAAAGCGTTACAAGACATCAAAAAATGCCAATACTCGACAGAGATAGTAAAAGACTAGCTAACTCGGGGATTCTTTGTCTTTTTTTCTGCTTAGTAAATTTCTTAAACATTTGCAGCGTAGGTTAGTTGCAATTAAAAGCGGCTGAATCTCGCTTGTCAAGCATTTAAAACATAAAAAACGCCAATATTTTAAAGCGGATAATAACCACGGGGCTTCTTTTGCCTTTTTTTTCATTTGGTAAATTCCTTAATATTTATAGCTAAACAACAACCGTCATCCCGCTACGTGTTAGCGGCTAAGAGATACCGCGAATGAATCGCGGTATGACGGTTAAGTAGGGTGTCATTCCAGTGCTCCTTTTTCTGTCATCCCAGCGTTACGCGCTGGTTTCAACATTATATCATGAACTTTCTAAAATTCATTGAACTGTGCTTTCAAACGGTAGTGCCGGGGTGTGAGTATAACGATTATCAGTATATAAAAGTCATAGCAGACAGGCTGGAAGCAGCGAGCGCTGGTGAAGTGAAACGAATAATATTCAATATGCCTCCGCGCTCGATGAAGTCCATGTGCATAAGCGTTGCGTGGCCCGCATGGATACTGGGAAACCAACCAACTGCGAGAATAATAGTTGCAAGTTATTCTCAGCGGCTCAGCGAAAAGCACTCGCTCGACACCAGGTGCGTGATGCAGTCTAGTTGGTATAGAGCGCTATTTCCAGAGATAGAACTATCCAAAGACCAGAATACCAAATATAAATTTCAAACAGTGCAGAGAGGATACAGAATCGCAACATCAGTTGGTGGAACACTAACTGGTGAAGGTGGTGATTTTATCATTGTGGACGATCCGCTCAGTTCTGCTCAAGCTTTGAGTGAAACGCTTAGAAAGCGTGCCACAAACTGGTTTGATCAGACTTTAGTAACCAGGCTGAACGATAGAAAAAAAGGAGTCATCGTTCTTGTAATGCACAGGCTACACCAGGAGGACTTAACTGGACACCTTCTCTCCAAGCCAAAAAACATATGGCATCATATTTGTTTGCCAATGATTTCTGAAAATAAGCAGGTTATTTATTCAATTAAAAAGCCAATACCTCCCGTTCCTATCATCCGAGTAGCTCAGCATTGTGCGACCAGGCGATTATATAATAAACCAGCGTCACCTGTAAGGATATTATATTCAAGAGAAGAAGGTCAGTTGTTATATTCCCTCGATGGAGGAAAAGAAGAAGTTGAGATAATAAAAGCTGAACTTGGGAGTTACGCTTTTGCTGCTCAATATCAACAAAACCCTCTGCCGCTTTCAAGTGGTATAATTAAACCAGAGTGGTTGAAACGCTATAAAAAATTTCCTGATAATCTCTCGCATATAACACAAAGTTGGGATACTGCGGTTTCAACAAGTAACATGAGCAACTTTAGTGTCTGCACCACCTGGGCAAAAATAGATAATAAATTCTATTTACTCGACGTATATCGCGCAAAGCTTGAGTATCCAAAGCTTAAAGAACAGGTTTTGTCACTAGCTGCAAGATGGACGCCACACGCAATTTTAATCGAAGCAAAAACAAGTGGTCAACAATTGGTGCAAGAGCTAAAGACAAACAGTGATTTACCGATTATTGAAATAGTGCCACATGATGGTAAGCTCACTCGATTTCATCAAATTGTTCCGATTATAGAGTCTGGCAAGGTTTTTCTGCCACATCAAGCAGTATGGCTGAACGATTTTGAGTATGAGATTTTAATGTTCCCAGAAACGCGCCACGACGACCAAGTGGATAGTACCGTGCAATATCTCCAGTGGGTGAGAAACAGTACCTCCAGGGTTGCAGCTATACGAGCATTGTGATTTGAGTCTACCAGTACTGGGATGACAGCTAGGAGACAACCGTCATCCCGCTGCTTGTTAGCGGGATCTAGAGATACCGCGAATGAATCGCGGTATGACGGTTCGTGGTGGTATGACAGTTCGTGGCGGTATGACGGTTCGCGGCGGCATGACAATAAGCTCGTCATTCCGCTACTCGTTAGCGGAATCTATGCTGAGATATCGCGGCGGTATGATGTAGGGAAACCTTTCTTGGGTTAGCTATATCAATAGCATTGCTTTAAAAAGAGTGCCCATATTTTCAGTCAACCTTAGGAATTCACTAAAGATCCTATTCTTTTGTTCATCACTTGCGCTTTTCATTAAAGCCTGGGTTCTTTCTTTTATGCCAAAAAGATATAAAAATTCCCTTTGAGTTAAAATCTCACAATCTACATGCTTTAATGAATCTCTTAACGCTTGAAAGTTCACAAGTGCGGTAATATCACTATTACCAACATTCTCAAGAAAATTAGCATACTTATGTTGTTTTATCGATTGCAAAGTGCTCTTATATGCGGGGTATACATAACCGTAATCTACAATCAAAGCAGCTCCTTTATTATTATATATCTTCTTCTCAAGTTTTTTTAATATTTCAACCCCAACTGAACATATTTCCACCACTGCACCATTAAAAAATTTTCCATTTGTCATCTGAGTAGCTGACACTGGAATCCATGATTCTTTTTTTCTGGATTCCAGTGTCACGCACTGGCATGACACCAAGAGACTGCCATCATCTTGTTTTGTCACCATATTTTCATACCACCCCTCATCATGATATACAAACTGATCTATCGGAAGAGCGTCAAAGAACTCATTTGCTAAAAAAATGGTTGGTTGTTCTGGTAGGTTGTCAATATTTTTGTGCCAATTAACATCTAAGCTTTTTAATTTTTCCTTTTGTATCTTCCGTAAAGTAGGGCTTATTTCAACTAAGTGGATCAACATTGAATTAAAAAAGCTGCTGTATTTTTTAGTGACTCTTATTATATCGTGAATGAGTGTTCCTTTGCCTGGCCCAAGTTCAACTAGAGAAAATTTTGATGGCTTTCCTAATTTTTCCCATGTATGCATTATCCAAACTGCAATTACTTCACCAAATAATTGGCTGATCTCAGGTGCGGTAGTAAAATCACCATCCTTACCAAGCGGTAATTTACTTGTATAATAGCCGTATTTTTCATGGTACAAAACGGCATTCATGAAATCACTGATGGATATTGATCCTTGACTTTTGTCAATTAATTCGTGTATATAAGTGAGCATGTTATTAATAAATGTTTAACTATAGCGTGCCATAATATAAAATAGTAGAGTATTTATATATATAGTATACACTTAAGTTTGTGAGTAATAGTGCTTCAGTTATGGACGACAAAAACACCGATTATGTTGCCCTTATAGCTCAAGATGATAGTATTGAATACAAATTTGAAGAAGCTGTCAATTTTATAGAAAACAAGGTTATAAATGCTGATGGGCTAACTTTAGCGGAAGTGTTTCAAGTGCTAGTTCAAATGCTAAATGGTGATCTAGAATTGGTAAAAAAAGTACTAGCATATGCTAATATTATGGCAAAGCATGGAATGAAGGTAGCAAAAGAGTCGCAATTAAGCAGAGCTGATGTTCGCCGAGCTTTGGAAGGTAGAGAAAGTGTTGTCAATAGACAAGATTTTATAAAGAAACCACCTCTTCCACCTGCTATAAAATCGACCAAAAAGAAAAGTAGAGGTCTTTAGATGGCTGAATCTATAAAAAAATTTACTGTACAATGTGACTTCAAAGGACAAAGTTCACCTTTTGCAATATACATAGGAAATCCAAAAAGTGATGCTCATCCAATTCATCATCAAGATTCCTGGCTTGTAAAAGAACGTGGAGGGAATATTCCTAATAAAGTAAAAGAAAGTCTACAAAAATTATATAAACTATCTCAAGAAAATGGAGTCTCTTTCTCAGAGTTATGCGCGTATGCCATTACTGTGGTTAGTAATAATAATAAAAAAAGTGACGACAAGGAGTAAGATAGTTTAATCCCTCAATATTTCATTTATAGAGATTTTCGATCTCGTCTTTTCATCCACTTTTTTTACTATGACTGCACAATAGGTTGAAATATTATTTTTAGATGGAATAGACCCTGGTACCACTACAGAATAAGGTGGCACTTCGCCGTAAAATACCTTGCTAGTTTCTCTATCAATAATCTTTGTTGATGCCCCAATAAACACGCCTATGCCAAGGACTGATCCTTCTCTCACTACCACACCCTCGGCCACTTCGCTACGTGCTCCAATAAAGCAATTATCTTCTATAATGACAGGTGAAGCTTGAATAGGCTCAAGAACTCCACCTATTCCCACTCCACCGGAAATATGACAGTTTTTTCCTATTTGCGCACAGCTACCAATCGTTGACCAGGTATCTATCATTGTTCCTGAATCAACATATGCACCAACGTTGATAAAACTTGGCATTAGAACAACATTTGTACCTATATAAGCAGATCGGCGGACAAAACACCCAGGAACTGCTCTAATTTTTAACTGGCGAAATTTCTCCTCATTCCATTCACTAAATTTGTTACCGATCTTGTCAAACCAGCAATTAGTATTATCTATTATTTTATTTTCTTCGGTGAGAAAATGTAATAATATTGCCTGCTTTATCCACTTATGTACTACCCATTCTCCACTTGATAGCTTTTCTGCTACTCTAATTTTGCCACTATCAAGGAGCTCAATTACCTCTTTAATTGCTATTCTTGCTGTTTTCTTTAGATTACAGTCATTAAATTTTTCTCTATTTTTCCAAATATCTTCTATCTCACTCTGTGCTTTTTTTAGTTGCAAACCTTCCATTTGTTATATATATATTGATATTAAATTTGTAGCTCGTATCATTTGGGCTTGTTACTACTTTATATGTAAGTGCTATGAAAATACAATGTAATAGTTGTACTAAAACTTACTTAGTATCTCCCGAGCAAATTGGTGCATCTGGAAGAAAGGTAAAGTGTACGAACTGCAATCACATATGGCATGAATACCTAGAAGAAGTGTCAAAAAAATCGCACTCTGCTAATATACAGGAAAAAAAAGTTGGTGGAAGGAATTTTTTACAAAATCTAGCATTTACCACTCTAGCTTTTGCAACAGCTACAGGGTTATGCGTCGTAATTGCTAACGGCATCTTTCCTAGAGAGATGAACAAAGCATACAAAACGATCAGTTTATACAAGGATTCAATAAGCTATAAATTAGGGTACAAAAAAGAACAAACAGAAAGTCCAAATGTAAAAAAACTTGCTGTAAATAAGTTTTATCAAGACTACCTTTTTTTATCTAATTTAAGATCTAGTTAAATAGGCATACCGATATCAGTATCCAGTTCCTCTAGCTACTCAGATGGTGCTTAGGGTGACAGAGTTTTAAAAATAAGTTATTTTTTAGCAAAAAAGGCAGCTCATGAGTATTAAAATTGCACCTTCTATACTTTCAGCAGATTTTGCAAAATTAGGGGAAGAAGTAAGAAAAATTAGCGATTTAGGTGTGGATTACATACACATAGACGTTATGGATGGGAATTTCGTTCCAAATATTACAATTGGTCCTAGCGTTGTTTCTGCAATACGTAAATATAGCAATCTTCCTTTTGATGTGCATTTAATGGTCAAATCTCCTGGTAACCACATTGAAAGCTTTATAAATGCTGGTGCTGATATTATCACTGTACATGCAGAAGCAGAGATACATCTTGAGAGGTTGATAAGAAAGATAAAGTCATACAAAAATGTAAACGACGAAAAAAAACCGATTCAAGTTGGAGTTTCAATTGTTCCTTCAACTTCTCCAAGTGTGCTTGAATACATAATACATGAGCTAGATATTGTGCTGATTATGACAGTCAACCCTGGCTTTGGAGGGCAGGAATTTATTCATTCACAGTTGAACAAGATATCTACTATAAAAAAAATGATACAGGAGCGTAATCTTAAAACACAAATTTCAGTAGATGGTGGAATTAACTTTTCTAACGCAGCTGATATAATAAAAGCAGGTGCAGATATTTTAGTTGCGGGATCGGCGATATTCAAGGCTGAAGATATTAAGAAGGCCGTAACCGATCTTAAAAATCTATTGTTGTGACCCTATATAGCTAAAGTGGCTTAGGTTTACCTACAATTTGAAAAACAACAAATTCGTCATTCCGCTACTCGTTAGCGGAATCTATGCTGAGATACCGCGGCGGTATGACGTAGAAAAACCTTTCTTGGGTTGTATCCGTTCAGCTAAGCGGTGTGAGAGATGATAGATAAGAGGTTTTGGAAAGCCCATTTGTTTCCATGTCAAGTATAATGAAATTATCCGTTCAAGTTCCCCGCTTCGATTGGGTAAAATATGAATTTTTGCGATAAACGACATAATGCCGTATTTGCCGTTCAGCATGGTTATTTGTCAGCGGAATATTTTCTGGGTCATCTAAAAATTTCCACATCATTCTTTCAGATTTCAAAATATTTTTTGCAACTCGAGAAGCTCCAATTGCTTCAGGTAAACGGCTTCAAGTAATACCTTGTACGTTTTCGCAATTTTCTGGCACGTCTGGTAAATCTAAAAACATCTATCTCATTTTTTAGCAAGGCCTTTTTTAGTGCAAATAATTCAGTGGCTACGTTTCTTAAGTAACAGCCCAGAACTTTAACTTCAACTATGTGCTAATCTTTCAAAATCTCTTGATAAATGTGCCCAACAGATTTGCCTGTTCTTATCGGCAAAGTAGTTGTATGCTGCGTACCTGTCGTAAGCTATTGCGATTGCAGAACTTACTATTTTGTAAAACCTTCATTCCTCTTGACTCTGTCAATTTTATAAAACTTGCTGTATTACTGGCAAACATCCAGCACCAACCAAGTTTACCTTTGTTATAATGGCTCGTTTCATCGATATGCAGAACTTCACTTTTACTTACTTCTTGCTCGATTTGCTCATATGCTTCTTGGCATTTTTCTGCAACTCTAGCCTCGCTATTTGACACGCTACCAACACTGATGTCCAGGTTGAAAATATTTTTTATAATATTTGCTACTTCTCTTTTCGAGTTCTTGTAAAATCCGCTCAGCGCCGCAATTGTTGACTTAACTTTTGGACCAAATGTATCCGCAGTAACACCTTCTGGTAGCCTGCTACTTTTTCTTTTTCCACACTTGCAACAGCGGCCATTGGTATTCCACAACATAAGCTGGCAAATCAACTTTTTGATGAATGTATGGCTCTTTCGATATCGCAATTTCTCCTCCGCACTCGCAAGAACTCTATTTTCACCACTTCATCTGCTTCCATTTTAGGGCGATACTTTCCTTCATGCCCAATCTGTGCCCCTATTTTCCTGTCACTTTTTTTCTTTTTCTTCTTTAGCTTGTATAACTCTTTTGAGCTCGGTATCGATGAATTTTGTGAATTCAGACCTAGTCTTTCTTTCAATTCAGCATTTTCGATTCTTAGCGCCTTATTCTCAGATCTAAAATTTTCGTTTTCTATCTCTAACCTCTTTATCTCTGCTTTTAGTTGCTCTATCTCTATTTTAAAGCTTTCACAGAGCTTGAGAAGACTAGCTAGTAGATCAGACATATTTACCACACATACTACTTGTGATATTATGTTTTTAGCACTCCTTGTCTACTTTTTATTTTACCGCTCCGCTGAACGGATACCTTTTTTTTACTGTTTGAGTATGTAAGGATTATGACGACCTATCCCAAACCTCAACTATATCCTCACTAAACTCTATTATCTTTGTTTTTTTAAACTGATAACAGTTATTAATGAATTGAATCCCTAAATCTCCTACAAAAGGAGTGGCATCATTGCCTAAAATTTTACCACTGCGGCATATTATCAACCTGTCGATTAAATTACACTTTAATAGTTCTGTGATTAACACTCCTCCACCTTCAACTAATAATCTTGTTATACCAATTTCTGAAACAAGTTTTAATGCCATGTCCTTTAGGCAAACCTTACCTGCGTTGCTTGAATTAACTACTAAGTAGTTAATGTTTTTTATTTTTTTCTCTACTTCTTTATTTGTGATGACCCAAGTTATTACTTTGTCTGCAGTCTTTGCAATGTTATGCTCTTCCTTTAATCTCCCTTGGCTATCTATAATTAGCCTTATTGGCGATCTACTTCCAAGTCCTGGTAATCTGCAAGTTAAGAGTGGATCATCATTAATAAGAGTATTGCTGCCAATCATAATTGCATCATATTTTGCTCTAAGCTCATGCACCCAATTTCTCGTATTTTCACTTGTTATCCATTTGCTATCGCCTGTAAATGTTGCGATTTTTCCGTCAAGAGTTGTTGCGACTTTGCAAGCTATAAATGGTCTATGTAATTCTTTAGTGGTGAAAAAACCGACATTCAGTTCTTTTGCCTCTTTTTGCATAATACCTTGCTCAACTTCAATTCCTGCTTCTTTCAGAGCTTTCATGCCTCTGCCTGAAACTCTACTATCTGGGTCAATAGTTGCAATTACTACTCTTTTTATGCTAGCTTTTATGATTTTTGCAGTGCAAGGCCCCGTGACTCCGTGATGACAACATGGCTCAAGAGTGATATATATAGTTGCGCCATGAGTTGAATCTTTAGCGTTTTGCAAAGCGACTACCTCCGCATGCGGACGCCCACCAATCCCTGTGTATCCCTCACTAACAATTGTACCATCCTTTACAATAACACACCCGACAGCAGGATTTGGTGCAACATTTCCAAGATTTTTTTCTGCAAGCCTTAATGCAATTGACATGAAATGATCATCAGTCATTAGAAAGAAGTCATTTCGTATGAGGTATCAAAAATTCTTCTGTGCTCGTGTATAGCAAATCTATCTGTCATACCTGAGATATAGTCACATATTATTACTGAACGCTGAGATTCACAAGCGAGTTTGCTCCACTCTGTGGGAAGTAATCCTGGGTTTTCATAAAAACATTGAAAGAGTTCCTGTATTATGCGTTTTGCTTTGTTCATCGTTCTACTCAGTTTATAGCTTCTGTATATTTTCTCCATGTTGAATCTTTTCATTTCTTTTGTAGCATTCGCAACTTCTGGTGAAAATGTGACTAGCATTTTATTTAGACTTCTTACGTCTTCTACGCTTTTTATTTTGTGATCTTCAATATTTCTTTCAGTCTGAGAAACAACATCACTTATCATAGTTCCTATAGTTCCACTCAGTGATTCATGTATGAGTTTGCTCTGAGGCAATTCTGAATATCTGCTCCTTATGTCTTTAAACATTTTTTCAATTAAAGGAACATTCAGCAAATCTTCGATGGTTACTAAATTCGCCCTGAGTGCATCATCAAGATCGTGAACACTGTAAGCAATATCATCGGCAATTGAAGCAACTTGCGCTTCAATGCTTGAAAATTCTTCAAGTTTTAGATCATATTTTTTGTTGTATTCTAATAACAGCTGATTACTTGTAGAAGACTCCGCGTTTTGACCAAGCAAGGGACCGTTATGTTTTGCAACTCCTTCAATCACCTCCCAACTTAGATTCATACCATCAAAATCAGCATGTTTTTGTTCAAGATAAGTTAAAATCCTTATAGCTTGAACATTATGATCAAACTCATACTTCTCATTATCAAGATTCAAATCTTGAACTGATTTCTTTAGAGCATCTTCACCTGCATGACCAAATGGAGGATGACCAAGATCATGTGCGAGCGCTATGCATTCAGTGATATCCTCATTTAAGCCAAGTCTACGCGCAATGGACCTTGCAATTTGTGCAACTTCAAGGCTATGAGTAAGCCGAGTGCGATAGTAGTCGTGCTCATAATTGATAAAAACTTGTGTTTTGTACTCCAACTTTCTAAACGCATTAGAGTGAATGATACGGTCCCTATCACGCTGAAAGCAGCTGCGATTCTCATCTTCTGGCTCTTTGAAGTATCTCCCTTTTGTTTTGCTTGGAAAACATGCATAATTTAATAGAAAATTATTGTTTGACATGTAAAATTTCTACTATAATAAGTTATCAATAATAAACGGTGGTTACTATGTCAACAAATTACAACATCAACTTAACTGATAATGCACTAAAAAAAATCCACTCTCTTGCAGAGCAGGAAGGGGATAAGAGTTCCATTTTACGGGTTGCAGTTTCAGGTGGTGGATGTTCTGGCTTCAAATACAATTTTCTTATGGATCAAATGAATAAAAATCTATCTTTGGATGATGAAGACGATGATTACGATGATGAGTTTGATGACGAAGACGAAGATGATGACTATGAAGAAAGTGAGGACTATAGAAGCCATTCCAGTTTTAGCGAAAAAGGTAAAGATATAGTAATTAATGATGAAAATGGAAACCCTGTATTAATGGTTGATAATTGTTCAGCAAAATTTTTAAATAACTCAGTTATAGATTATACTGAGGATCTCAGTGGTTCTGGTTTTCAAATAAAGAATGCCTTTGCTAAGTCTCAATGTGGTTGTGGTAACAGTTTTTCGGTTTAATTATTACTAAAACTTAGATGCCTTCTGGATCTTTTAAACATGGGTGGTAATGTAGCACTAGAACTAACTTCCGTAGATAAAAGCTTCAAGAACAATTCTGCTGTTGTAAAGGATATCAACTTAAGTGTCACAAGAGGGCAAGTAGTAGCGCTGATTGGCGATTCAGGTGCAGGGAAAACAACTATATTGCAAATCGCAGGCTTGTTGGACAAGCCAACTTCAGGTATAGTTACGATAGATGGAATAAATTGCACACAAGCCAGTAATAAGCATAAAACTCATGTAAGAAGAAATTTTCTTAGTTTTGTTTATCAATTTCACTATTTGTTACAAGAGTTATCGGTGTTGGAAAATATTATGCTTCCTCAACTCATTGCAGGAAAAAGCAAAGCTGAAGCAAAAAAAAATTCGCAAGCAATGTTGGAAAAATTTGGTCTGGAAAACAAAGCAAGTAGCATGGTATCTGAAGTTTCGGGTGGGGAAAGGCAGAGAGTTGCAATTGCAAGAAGCATTGTAAATTCTCCAAAGCTTTTACTTGCAGATGAGCCAACAGGAAATTTAGATCCAACAAATTCTTTTAAGGTGTTTTTACTGCTACATTCGTACGTAAAGGAAAATAACAGCTCTATGCTTATAGTAACGCACAATCATCTCCTTGCAGAAAAGGCAGACTGCATTTTCCAATTGAGAGATCGATCATTAGTGAAGTTGTGAATAGGAAAAATAGCACAATTTCTATGCCTTATACTTATCTAACCAATGATCATTAACAGAGTACAACTCGCATGAAATGCTTTCATTGCTTTTTATACACGGACTTTTTAACTTACGCTGTTTACTTAGGGAACACCCCGATAACATAAACACAGCTAAAACAAAAAATAATAGCTTTTTAAACATAACAAAACCTTTTCATTTATATTACTACACTCATTTCTCTTGTTTGTAAAGATTAGGCATATTCTTTTACCCTTACCTCTTTTTTGACCTTTTGAAAAGAAATAGTTGCACTATTCAAGCGCAGTTTTATATAATTGTCCACGATTTGAGTCACTTCCTCTTCTTTATCCTTTAGAAAGTGATTAGTATCATCTATTATATGGTATTTCATGTGATCACTTCTTACTGAATTTATCAACCTTTTTGCTAATTCTGTTACATCGCTTTCTTCTGAGATTGTATCATTACTGCTTTGTATTATAAGCCCAGAAACTGGACAGGGAGAAAGAAAAGAAAAATCGTACTTAGTTACCGGAAGAGAAAGAGCAATAAAACCCACTATCTCAGGGCGGCGCATTGTTAGCTGCATAGCCACCCATGCTCCAAAAGAAAAACCAGCGATCCAAATTGGAACATTGCTAGGATTATGTTCCTGAAGCCAATCAATGGCTACCGCAGCGTCAGTTAATTCTCCTATACCCTTATCAAAAGTTCCGGTAGATTTTCCCACACCACGAAAGTTAATCTTCAATGCAGAAAAATTGTTATCGATAAAAGACGTATATGTACTATGTACAATTTTACTATCCATATTACCACCATATTGAGGATGATGATGTAAAACCAGCACAACCGGCGCGTTGGCATCTTTGCTTTGGTGGTATTCACCTTCTATCTTTCTTGTTGCATTATTCAAAAAAACTTCAACCATGGTAACCCCTAATAAGAACCCGCTTGACAGGTATTAATGACGTGAGTTATTAATTATGTATTAATTTCGCTGTTTTTGCAATAAATTTTTTATCGTGTTAAAGCTAACGTACATAGTTATGGCTATAGTTGATGGTAAACTTATTTAAGTGACAGATGAGTCCATTCTCTTTAGAAAATAGTGGTTGCGTATATGCTGATTACAATGCAACTGCTCCAATTAGTGAAAATGTAAAAAAAAGTATATTTGAGGTCTTGTTAAAACAAACGCTCAATCCATCATCACTACATAAAAGAGGACAAGAAGCGAGGAAGATTCTTCAGGATGCAAGAGATAACGTACGTGGTGCTATTGGCGTCTCAAGTGATAAAGAAATAGTTTTTACGTCTGGTGCAACTGAAGCGAATAACCTTGTTATGAGAGGAATAGCAGGCTACCTGCATATAATTTCAGCTATAGAGCATCCTTCAATTCTTAATTCTGCATGTAATCCATATATAATACCTGTTAATCAGGAGGGCATTGTTGACTTTTTAGAGCTAGAAAAAATTCTAAGCGAACTTAAAGGAAACAAAGCAATAGTTTCAGTTATGATGGCAAATAACGAAACCGGAGTTATTCAACCTATTGAGGAAATAGCTGAAATAGCCCACAAATTTGGAGCAATTTGCCACACTGACACTGCTCAAAGTGTTGGGAAAATTAAAGTTAATATGGAAGATTTAGGAGTGGATTTACTCACTTTATCCGCCCATAAATTTGGCGGTGTAGCAGGCAGTGGAGTTTTAATATTCAATAAAGAACTTGCGATAGAACCTATTATAATAGGTGGTGGACAAGAGAAGGGATTTCGTGGTGGTACGGAAAATATTGTTGCGATTGCAGGCCTTTCTGCTGCACTGCAAAATATTCCAGATCTTCTATCAAAAATGGATGAAGTAAAGGAGCTACGCGATCAATTAGAGTGTGAATTATTAAATCTTGTCAGTGACATAAGAATCTTCGGTAAAAACTCTAAGAGGCTGCCAAACACAAGTTTTATTTATATGCCAGGAGTAAAGAGTGATGTGCAGCTCATGCATTTTGACTTGAATTATATTGCAGTTAGTAATGGCTCCGCATGTTCTTCTGGAAAAGTTGAGCCTTCCCATGTTTTGCTTGCAATGGGGGCAACAAAAGAGCAAGCAGAGTGTTCAATTAGAATCAGTATAGGTCCAGAAACTAAACCACAAGACATAAAAAAAATAGTGGATTGTTGGTATAATATCTACAAGCAGAACACCTTGGTATAGATAATACGTGATATCATGCAGGGAGCTATAAATTAGATGTAAAAAATTCCTTTACAAGTTTCGCCAGCCCCCTTATCATAACAGTGAAGCTATTTATTTATCTTCGCAATCTGTGCAGGTTAATGACAAAAAACTTAGGGTATTTGGCGTCTCATGTTTAATTTTTCGCACTACGTGCATCGCATGTCTTTAAAAATTTCTGGGTTTTTACCTATATAAGCCGAAACGCGCTTACAAAGCGTTTAAGACAGCAAAAAACGTCAAATTGACAAGGGAGAATTTGAATGCTAGCTACTACGGGGTTTCTTTGCCTTTTTTCCTGCTTAGTAAATTTCTTAAACACTTGCGGTGTAGGTTAGTTGCAAGTTAAAAGCAGCTAAATCGCTCTTAATCAAGCGTTTTAGAATAAAAAAAACGCCGATATTTTAGTACATAGTAAATAGCCAACCACCATGGGGCTTCTTTTGCCTTTTTTTTATTTAGTAAATTTCTTAAATATTTATGGCTAAAGCAATTTAAGAGACCGAAAATGGTGTCATTTCAGTGCCCCTGTAATGTCATCCCAGTGCCCTGACTACTTGGATCCAGGAATTTTATTAAGTTGGTGAGCATAAAAATAGCTGTTTTACGTTAAAATACAATGTTTTGATGATTATGGAAAGGCTGGATTCCAGTGCCAAGCACTGGAATGACATCCTCCCTTATGGAAATTGCTCTCAAATCACAATGTTCGTACAGCTATGGAATGAATCGCGGTATGACGGTTATCAGTAAACATGAATTACTTTAGCTATGCAATCAGGCTTCCTAAAAACACTTTGTAGCCAATCAATTCTTGAGTATAAAAAGAATTCCTTTAATAATAAGGTATGCTAATCAGGAATTTAATAAAACAAGCAACTCAAGTAGGAAGCAGTGAAAATGCAATACGGTATGTCGAATATCTCTATCAATTTGAGAAGTTCAGGAACACATTAAACCTCACTTTATCACTAATAAAGCAAAACAGGCTCTCATTTGAAATATACCAAGAGGGATTAGTGGATATGGAAGAGGGAGTGTGTAAGACAATCAGGTCTTCTGGTGTAAATAGATATGTTATTGTGCTAAGAAGGTCAAACCCATATATTATAGTGCATGAACTTTCACATATGGTTGAAAATGAACTGAACTTAAGTTTAGAACAGGAATTTCTCCATAAAGTTTATCAAGATATTGAGCAGAACTTAAAGCAGTCAAATATTCTTGTGCAGAAAATTATCGGCCAAGTCATATTTAAGGAGATACAGGCTTATCAAACTGCAAAATCACGCGCATCTGAATTATTTGCACGCTATTTTGAGCTATTTGCTTGGGCGCAGGAGGTTTACCCTAAAGATAAAGAATACTTAATCCGCACTCAAGATTTAAACAAAGTTTTTCTTGCTACTGACCAATGGAAAAAGAGCTACCTGGATCCACAAATAATGGAGAGAGTAGATAAAGAAATCAAGGAATACAGCAATAAAACTGTCTTTAAAGATGTAACCAAAGTGCAAAGCAGTTGGACTAACAAATTTTCTCCTGGGGGCAAAAAAATTAGCTCTATATTTGGAGATGATGATTAGCTTATAGTGCAGGTTTTCCTACGTCATACCGCCGCGAACCGTCATACCGCGATTCATTCTTTTGGTGTACGAACATTGCAATTTGCAGGTAATTTGAGTAGTAGATGGTGTCATTCCAGTGCTTGACACTGGAATCCAGGAATTTGGATTGGGCACTAAGTTGGTAAGCATAAAAGTGGCTGATCTTATGTTAAAACATAACGTTCTTGATGAGATTACGGCAAGGCTGGATTCCAGTGTCAAGCACTGGAATGACACCATTTGCTGTGCAGTTTACCTTTAAGAATAAATGTTCGTACAGTTGTGCGCGGTATCTCATCAGCTAACACGTAGCGGAATGACGGTTGTTGGTAAATCTTTTAGCTATAGAAGTTAACTTTGCAGTTAACTTCTACAGCGTTTCAAAGTATAGTTTTGGTAATACAGTAACTAAATATACATGAAAACCATTTTAGCTGTTGAAACAAGCTGCGACGAAACTGCAGTAGCGATTGTAAATAGTGACAAGCAAGTCCTTGCTCACGAAATTCTCTCCCAAGCAGAACACAAAAAACGTGGTGGGGTGATCCCTGAAATAGCTTCACGTGCTCATATGAAGCATTTAAGTGGTCTAATAAAAAGCGCCGTGGAAAAATCTAACCTTAACTTTTGTGACCTCAATGCAATTGCAGCAACATCAGGACCAGGACTCATAGGTGGATTAATAGTTGGTACAATGATGGCTAAAGCAATTGCGCATGTAGCACAAAAACCGTTCATTGCAGTGAATCACTTAGAAGCGCATGCATTGGTTATTAGGTTACTGCATGAGGTAAAATTTCCATTTTTAGTCCTATTAATATCAGGTGGTCACTGTCAATTTTTAATTGCACAGGATGTAGGCAAATACGTTAAACTTGGAGAAACGCTTGATGACTCGCTGGGTGAAGCGTTCGATAAAGTTGCTAAGATGCTGGGTTTAAGCTACCCAGGAGGCCCATTAATTGAAAAGTTGGCTAAAAAAGGCAATGGCACAAGATTCAAACTGCCAAGGGCAATGATAAAACGTTCTGGATGTAACTTTTCGTTTTCTGGAATTAAAACAGCAGTAAAAAACTTAGTGCAAGAACTGAAAATGAGCGAGCAAGATGTGTGTGATGTATGTGCTTCGTTTCAAGAGTGTATTAGTGACATACTGCTGGACAGGGTTAGTAATGCGATTATTATGGCCGAATCTTTAAATATCAAAATCAATGACTTTGTGATTACCGGCGGAGTTGCAGCAAATAATTTCTTGAGAGAAAAATTAAAACAACACATAAACTTAAACATATTTTTTCCTCCCAACAACCTATGTACAGATAATGCAATAATGGTTGGATGGGCAGGAATTGAAATGTTACAGAAAAGCTATATAGATTCTCTCAATTTTGCACCAAGACCTAAGTGGGAGTTAGAGAGTTATTAAAAGCTCTCAATTCTGAATTATAGCTAAAGTGACTTAGGTTCTCTAATTGCACATAAGTCAACAATAATTTTCACACAAATCAAAACAGCATATCTTCTCCATAATCCTTGGTAATTCCACGTAAGTTAAAAGTAGCATATGGTTCTCTCCGCGGTCTGAGATGACAATAAACTTGTCAAGCCGCATTATACTTGTTAGGCGGAAGTGGACGGTAACATGTTTACCACGAAGTCTAACTAAGTTCTTGCTTGTCCCTTCCATCGGCATTGCTATCTTTATTTTCAATAAAATTATTGTCCTATGCTCTTTTGATGTTTATTGATAATAAAATTCTGTTTTATCAACCAACATCCTATGCATAATTACAGCTAATTTTCTTGCTACTGCTACAATTGCTTTTTTCATTCCTTTTTTCTTCGCAACTCCAGTTTTTTAATTTAAATGTCCTCTTGGTAACTGTAAGCATTGTTTGTGCAGCTTCATATAACATACTTCTACATTCCGCTGGTCCCATCTTTGATATGCTGCCATGCCGATCAACTTCTCCAGAAGAATATTGCCTTGGTGTCAACCCTATATATGCTCCAACTGTATCAGATTTCTCAAACCTATGTGGGTTATCAATTGCAGCTTTATACGTCATTGCTACTATAATCCCCACTCCTGGAACAGTAGTTAACAATTTACAATCATCGTCTTTTTCACCTTGTTCTGAAAGCATTTTGTCAAGCTTTCTTAATGACTTTTCTATTGCTTCCAAACTACAAACTAACGCTTCAATTGAACTCCTACTGATTTCATCCAAATTATTTATTGCCTCTTGTATTCTTAAAGCGAAAGTTTCAAATTTTGATCCTTTATCGACCATGTATCTTCAACAACCCTCTTATTGTTCCAATAACCTGCTGTTTGCTACACATTAGCTGTCTTCTGCTTCCAAGCGCTATTTTAATTTGACAACTGATTTTACTAACACTTCTCATCATCTGCACTATACCCCTCGCATCGTTTTTATCATTCTTATTGATTCTTTCAGACAACGCTGCTGCCATATGTCTTGCATCTACACAAATTACTGGTAATCCAAAACTCCTTAACTCTTTGCACATTGATATTGACAGCTGTCCACTTTCTATTCCTATGGATTCGTATTTTTTGCCTTGGCTAATCTGCTATTGCCTTACTTTCGCTTGCAACAACTTCTTCCTTAACAACTTTTCCTTTCTCATCAACGATACTTATAAAAGTTTCTTTTAATGAGATCGCTATAATATTTCATGACCTACTGTAAAAGTTTAAATTATTTTTGAAGAACCAATTCATTGAATTTGTTACTTCGTACTAAAATAATGGAGTATGTCTCTCCATCATTCAATAGCAATTACAGTATGTTTAGCTATAATTTGAAAAACAAAAATTCGTCATTCCGCTACTAGTTAGCGGGATCTAGAGATACCGCGGCGGCATGACGTAGGATTGCTGTCATCCCGCTGCTTGTTAGCGGCTAAGAGATACTGTGAATAAATCACGGTATGACGGTTAAGTATCCCGCTACGTGTTAGCGGCTGAGATAACGCGAATAAATCGCGGGATGATGTGTTGCTTGGGTCAGCTATAGAAGCAAAACTCATCATTTTGAAAGAGGAGGAGATTTTTCCGGACCCTCAGCGGAGATTGATTTTGGATCTGATAATTCTGTATTTACCTTGATTGGCTCTAATGGAGTTTTCTGCTCTTCTGGTTTATCGTCTGGAATTGGAACAGGCCAATCCATAATGTTTTGCGGTATAACTTCTGCTTCTTTAGCTTCTTTTTGACCTGTTGAAGATGATGCATCAACGCCTGCATTTTTGGTAACTTCTTGTTTTAGTTGTTTATTTTCTTCTTGCAGTTGCTTTAAATTTTTCTTTAACTCGTCAATCTCTCTTATTTTTTGTTTTAATTGTTCAGATATAGTTAGTTTGTCTCTAGTCAATTTTTTGTTTTCTTGTCTTAACCCACTAGCTATTCTGCTTGAGTTGTTGTTTACAGCTTGTATACCTTGGTCTTGCTGCTGCATGCTTGTTCCTCTACTTTCATATTCAACTTCAGTTTGAGTTGCCTGACCTTTTTCCTGCTGTAATATGTTCTGCAGTTGCTCTAGACTCTCTTTGACAGATGCCAGCTCTTCCTGTGTACACGTTAACATCCCTTCCTTTTCCTTAAGTTGATATTGAAGTTTTTCTATTTCCCTCTTCGTATTTTCTTCGCTTAGCTCATCTGCAAGTGATTTTCCAGGTTCAAGTTGTCGAATTTCCCTCTCTAAATCTTCCTTTTCTCTCTGTAATTCATTTAATTCTTTAGACAATTGGTTCGCCGTTTCAGCCAATGTATTGTTTTCCTTTTTTGTTTCCATTAACTGTTCTGCCAACTGCTTTTTATGATCATCGTTTAAACCTTCCACTATTTTCTTCAGGTCATTCTCCAAATTTGCATTCTTTTCCTTTAGTACAGTTAAATTAGCTTCACTTTGCTTCAATTTTCTCTGTAATTCTTTATTTGCCTCATTTGTTTCACCTTCCTTATCTTTCAACTGATCATTTAAGTTCTTTATTACATCATTTTTATCCTGTAGTTCTTCCTCTTGTTCCTTTATTCTTTGACCTCTTTCAAATATCGCTCGCTGTTGTTCATTGACTTTATCTCTCAAGGAGTCACGTTCTAATCTTAGATCCTCAAGCTGCTTTGCCTGCACTGCAAAATATTTAGCAAATGTTTCTTTTTCTTCCTCTAATTCCTCAACTTCATCTTTTAATCCTTCTTGCTCATACTCTTCTTCATCACCAGACATATCATCCTCAAATATTTCATCTTCATCACTAAATTCACTGCTGGTGGATATAGAACTTCTACGTGAAGAAGGTGTGCTAGGAGAGGAATACCCACTGCTGCTTGGTGTAGGTGACTGTGATGATATATGTAGATCTTTTGTAAATATTTCCTCTGCTGGTACTTGCTGATCGTCTACACTCTTGGATATGCCAGTAAAAGCTTGATACAGAGTTTTTCCGTTGATAAAAACTTCTTTATTTTGTCCAACTAACTTTAATACTTCTTCTGAACTCGTTATTCCTCCAAATTTTGGTTCACCAATAACACTCTGTATACCACCAGAATCCAATTTTACGGTCATGCTACAGTCTATGCTGTTACCTTCAGAATCCTTAGCCTGCCAATTAATGGTCATTTCACATGAGCTTGAACCAGTAAAATCATAGTGCCTTTCGCTGCCTTTTTTGGTTGCAGTTATTTGACTATCTTTCCCTAAAGATATGTTATAAACCTTACCTTCACTGCTAGCTCTTAAAATATTGCTAATTTCTATTGGTTTTTCTTCATTTTCAAATCTAATTTTGAAGTCATCATCTTTTGTTGAATACGCTAAGAAATTTTGATTTGGTAAAGATGCTTCAAATTCTCTATGTGTTTCATTTATTGATTGCTCAAATTTTTGGAACTCCTTTTCCCACTTTAAATTTATCTGTCCTGTAATGTTCTCATCTTTGCGTAAAGGGCCAATAAAATACCAGATTAAATTTTTTCCTCCAATTGTTTTATAGTCTCTTGAAAGCTGCTACAAGATTCAATCACATCTAAAATATCCTTTTTCTGCTGTTCATCTACATCTAAACTTTGACTTTCAGCTATAAATACATTTTCGTTTTCCTGTGGCATAATTTTACATTTTAAAAAATATACTATAATACTAACAGATTTCTTTAAAAAGTCAACTAATTGTTGGATAAATAAACTTGAGCATTTGGCCAAAATGTTATATAGTAGTCACTTCAAGAAGTACAGTATGGACAATACCATTATAAGAAAATACGATATTAGAGGTATAATAGGCAAAGGCTTGCAGATTAATGATGGGTACGAGATAGGTAGAAAGTTTGGCCAAACCGTAGCTAGTGTTTGTGTCGGCTACGATAGCAGAATAGATTCACCAGGTATAGAAAGAGAATTAATTAGGGGCTTAACTTTATCCGGTGCAAATGTTATACGCGTTGGACTATGCTCTTCACCTATGCTTTACGCTGCAACACAAATCACACAGGCGGATCTTGGTATCATAATAACTGCCTCTCATAACCCCAGCGAATATAATGGCTTTAAATTTTTTAGTAATAAAAAAGTCTTCTCAGATCAAGAAATGAAGGAAATTATAAGCAGTCCAATTAAAAACAGCACAAGAATTGGAAGCTTAATTAACATAAATATATATAGTGAGTACATTAGCATATTGAAAAGTGCAGTGAAGAATAATACTACACAGAAATTAAAAATAGCCTGGGATTGTGGAAATAGTCCAGCAAGTGGAATTATAAGGTATATTGAAAAGATCTTGCCTGGTCATACGCACATCGTAACCAATAACTCTATAGATGGGGCATTTCCACTGCATGATCCAGATCCCATAGAGGAAAAAAATCTTGCTCAATTAATTGACATTGTGAAGGAATATGGATGTGATCTTGGCATTGCGCTAGATGGCGATAGCGATAGGGTGCGCTTAATTGATAATAAAGGCAACGTTGTTTCCAATGACCATTTATTTATAATTTTTGCACGTGAAGTGTTGGAGGAATATCCAGAAAGCAAAGTTATTGCTAACGTAAAAATGAGTATGAAAGTGCATGATTTTGTTAGCAAGTTAGGAGGGCAAGTTATCACCTGTGCTACTGGACATTCACTAGTTAAGAAGAAGATGGTAGAGGAAGAGGCAAAGTTTGCTGGTGAATTAAGCGGGCACTTCTTCTTTTCTGAGCTAAGTTTTGATGATGGGCTATATTCTGCTGTTAAAGCAGTTGACATTTTGCTTAAGAAAAACCAAAGCCTATCTCAGGTGATTGAGGATTTACCGAAGTTATATATCACTCATGAAGTGAAGATTGTAGTGAAAGATGAGAAAAAGTTTCAAATAATTGAGTCAATAAAGAAAACACTGGAGCAGCAAAATATTGTATTTTCAGATCTTGATGGTGTTAAGGTAACCGATAATAAAGGTTGGTGGCTTCTTAGGGTATCAAATACGCAAAACTGCATTACAGCAAGATGCGAAGGAGAGACTTTAGAGGGTTTTGAACTTACTAAAAAGGTTTTGTTCCATTACATTGATGAAGCAAGGTCTTTAAATTGTAGCTACTCACAGAAATAAATTTGATTTATAAAATTGACATGAAAGTATAAAGATAAATAGGCTAAATGTACTTATCATCTGGTCAGGCTGCAGCATTATTTCGTGTAACCGTTTGCGGGTCCACTTAATTCTGCAATTCTTTGATCTCACTCATGGAGAGGCCAGTAAACTTAACAATAGTGGTGACATCAACATTATTAGCTAGCATTGTTTTTGCAACTTCAATTTTTCCTTCCTTTTTAGCATCATCAAGTTTTTGTTCAAGAACAGCCCGTTCATCACGAATACGTTTTATTTCCTGTTCGTAGGCAATAAATTCTTTCTCTGACCAGTTGAATCTATTTAGTTCTTCATATGCCTTTTTAATTATTACATCACTACCTATTATCTTTTCCAATTCTTCTTCGCTAGTTTCATCTGCATATTTAAAATAATAGATCCATTTTTCAACTATACTCTCCAATTGGTCTTCTTTAGTTTTAGGAAATTTTGGTAACTCAATAAATGTAAAATAAAAATCTTTTAAATCATGTTCATAGCTATCTTTGTCTAACATTACATGATCTGACTTATACTCAGATTTATTAGGAAAGAGAATACAATCAGCAATAGCTATAAAAATGATTTCTTTAAGATCCTGATATTGATCACCTTTATCAGCTTGCCTTGAATAAGCTTTAGCAGCGTAATATTGAGCGCGTTTTTCAAAGCCTTTAGTTTTGGCAACTTGCATTTCGACTATTACTTGCACCCCATTTTCATCCCTGCAAAGAACATCAACGATACTTTGTTTTTTAGAGGCAATTTCAGCATCTTGAATAGTGCTGAGGAATTCTATTTCTTTTATTTCATCTTTGCCAGTGAACCCCAAAATATCATTGAGAAAGTGAATGAGGATGTCTTTATTTTTTTCAGTACCAAAAATACGCCGGAACGCAACATCATTCTTGGGGTCGAGAAATTTAGAAAGAGCCATAAAAAAATTTTTAAATGTATCTTTATATTATATATTCTTATTGATAATAATTCAATAATTTGTCATCTTTTTTGTTAACTTTACTGATGTTGCCAGAAGGAACGTTGTTGCCAAATTTTGTAAAATTTATTATCCTAAGGTTTCAAGTTCTCACAGGTTTATTGGAGCTATATGTACAATGTGTTTATCAGTGAAAATCCGGAGAAAATGATGGGGGAAAAGTTAATACATTACTTTAGCCAGGGTAAATGCGAAGGCAATGCAGAAATGAAAAATCTGCTGGGAGGAAAGGGGGCAAATTTAGCAGAAATGTGCAATGTTGGCATTCCTGTTCCACCTGGTTTCACAATTTCCACCTCTGCTTGCAAAGTCTATTATCAAGACAATAGATCTTCTGTTATCCAAGTAGCTGACTACTCGGATCCAGAAAAAAATGTGGTCACGCACTGGAATGACATATGTAGTGGAATTAAAAACTACATGACGATGCTCGAAAATGACATCGGTTGTAAATTTGGGGATTTAAATAATCCCTTATTAGTTTCAATACGCTCTGGTAGTGTTAGTTCAATGCCGGGCATGCTTGATACTATTTTAAATGTTGGTCTAAATGATGAAACCGTTGTTGGGCTTGCAAAAAAAAGTGGCGAACGTTTTGCTTACGATAGCTACTGCCGTTTCATCATGATGTACTCCAATGTTGTACTACAGCTTGATCATCACCTATTTCAAGATGTTGTTGATAATAAGCAGCAAAAGAGTGGAGCAAAAAGCTTAGCTGATCTTGATGTTGATGTTTTAAAAGAAATTGTTAACAATTTCAAAAGGATAGTACATGAAAAAATAGGAAAACATTTTCCGCAGAACGTTGAAAAGCAATTGCTCAGCTCAGTGAATGCAGTATTTGCTTCTTGGAAAAATGATAGGGCTGTTTCCTATAGAAAAATACATAATATTCCTGAAAACCTTGGAACAGCGGTCAACGTGCAAGCAATGGTTTTTGGTAATTTAAATGATAATTCTGCAACTGGTGTGATATTTACACGAAATCCTTCAACTGGAGAAAAAAAATACTTTGGTGAATTTCTGATTAATGCTCAGGGTGAGGATGTGGTTTCTGGTGTTTATACTCCTATGCCAATTGACGGAGAGCAAAAAAACACCATGGAGAAGTTGCTGCCAAGTGTCTACCGAGAATTATGTGTGGTATGTGAAAAACTTGAAAGGCATTATAAAGACATGCAGGATATCGAATTTACTGTACAGGACGGTAAATTATGGATTTTGCAGACTAGGTCTGGCAAGCGCACGGCTGAAGCTGCTATTCGCATAATAGTTGATATGGTAAACGAAGGAACGATTACAAAAGAAGAAGGAATATTGAGAATTGATCCAAAAACCTTTGACAATTTATTGCATCCAGTTCTTGACGTTGAGAGTGACCAAAAAGTAATAGGGAAGGGGCTACCTGCTTCTCCAGGTGTTGCTTCTGGATATGTAGTGTTTAGTGCAAGTGATGCTGAAAAAGCTGCAGAGCAGGGTAAAAAAGTGATTTTAGTAAGGTCAGAAACGAGTCCTGAAGATATTAATGGAATGAATGCTGCAAGCGGCATAGTAACAGCACGGGGAGGGATGACCTCGCATGCTGCTGTTGTAACCCGTGGAATGGGTAAGCCATGCATTTGCAGTGTAAGTGGACTTTATATCGATAAAGATGGAATTTTCTTTTCTGTAGGGGATACAAAAGTAAATAAAGGTGAACCAATTACCATCAACGGAGGAACAGGGGAGGTTATGCTTGGCATTCTTCCTACAATTTCGCCTGAATTATCGCAAGAATTCAAAACGATAATCAACTGGATAGATGAAATCAAAACGATCAAAGTGAGAGCGAACGCTGATACTCCAAAAGATGCAAAAATTGCAAAAGAATTCGGTGCAGAAGGTATAGGCTTATGTCGCACAGAACATATGTTTTTCGCTAGTGATAGAATCGAATTCATTCAAAAATTGATAATAGCTGACGATGAAAATGAAAGGGCAAATGCGCTCATTAAACTAGAAGAAATGCAAAAGTCTGATTTCAAAGAAATATTTTCTATTATGGAGGGCAAGGAAGTCACTATACGGTTGCTTGATCCACCTTTGCATGAATTTTTACCCAATGATCAGTCTACTATAGAAAAAATTGCCAAATCACTTAGTAAGTCAGTTGAGTCAGTAAAAAATAAAATAGCACAGTTATCAGAAAAGAACCCAATGCTTGGCCATCGAGGTTGTAGACTTGCTATTTCTCATCCTGAAATATATAGCATGCAGATTAGGGCAATACTTAGTGCTGCAAGTGAATTAAAGAAAGAAAAGAAGATAGAAGTGGAACCTGAAATCATGATTCCTTTTATCATGAGTGAGAAAGAGTTTGTTCTGATATGCGAGCTAGCAAAGAAAGAATCCTCTGTCATCTCACAGATGCAGATTCCAGCGTCACGCGCTGGAATGACATCAGACAAGGCGTACTCAATTGGAACGATGATAGAACTACCAAGAGCAGCACTGATTGCTGATAAGTTAGCAAAACATGCAGAGTTTTTTAGTTTTGGCACTAATGATTTAACGCAAACAACCATGGGACTTTCAAGAGATGATTCAGTTAATTTCCTCGATTCTTATAAGGAAAGCAACATATTTGACAATGATCCATTTGAAGTGCTGGACATCGAAGGGGTAGGGGAGTTAATCAAGATAGCCATTGAAAGAGGCAAAAAAACCCGAAAAGAAATAAAACTGGGTATATGTGGAGAGCATGGAGCAGATCCAAAATCTATAGAGTTTCTCATCGAATCAGGGGTAGATTATGTTTCATGCTCACCCTATAGAGTACCGGTTGCAAAGTTAGTGGCAGCACAGTTTAGTGTTAGATCTAAATTTGCTAGGTAAGTATAGTGGCAGTGTTGGCTACTCATATGGTTTGAGCCCACCAGAGGGTGTCATTCCAGCGCGTGACGCTGGAATCTAGTTTTTATTATGACCTTCTGGATCCCAGTGTCTGGGCACTGGGATGACATCCTGTTACACGTTCAACTTCATTCTCTCTCATCTCCCTATAACTTGGTAATGTAGAATTTTTTACATGCAACCCGGTATATATTGCAATCAAAGCAGCTATGACACTGCAAACTACTGCACCAGCTACAAATGGAACCATCACAGCAGCAGTAATGAATAATCCTGTAATAACAACTCCAACAACATCTTTTGTCAATGAGGTGTAAAAATCCTTTTTGCTCTCTTTATATTTAGTTTCTTGTTCATTTGGCATAGAAAATTGAGAATTTGTGAAGACATTTTTATTATTATCACAATCTGATATAGTAGTTTTGCCGGTATTTGTTTCTATTGTTAATACAGGCGTTTCATTTTCGTTACTATGACCTGGCTGATCATTAACACTACTTGACACAGGTTGGTTAGCATTTGCTTCTGTTACTATAGGAGGTGCTGGTACTATATTTTCTTCTACATTGGATGTTTCTGGTGTAATAAAATTTAATAGTATCTGAGTAATTTCTTCAACTTGTGTAGTTTGTTCTTTATCCATGGCCACCTTTAAAGCCTTTTGCATGTTTTCATCATTTACATGACCTAACAATAATTTAACTCCCTGGACATACTTTTGAGTAACAGCACAGAGCAAAGCGTTAAATTTTTCTTCTTCATTAAACTTACCACTATCCAGGAGTATTCTTACAACATCAGCTTGCTTAGTCGTTATAGCTTCGCTCAATCCAGCTTTTACATGTTTGAATTGACCAGTATTGCCTTCAGTTTTCAACTCTGTGAGTAATTTAATAATGTGTAGAAATATAGCACGATCATTGGTGTTGTCTGTAATATTAGGTCCCTTTGAATTAACAATATGCCCAAGTAAAGTATAATGATATTTATTTGTTTTTTTTATGTTTATCCTATTTTCTTTGAGCTTCTCACTAAACTCCTCAGCAGTTATATTAGGATTGTTAGTTACAATTTCCTTTATCTTTTCATAAGTCATGTCAAATTTTACCACTATTACTATCTAATTTATTATAGCAACTTTCCCAAAACCAGTCAAGGCATATTGCAGTTTCAAGCAGCATGATATATCATGATACATATTGAATATAGTTCTTAAAGCAAATGATGGAAGATTTAGCCTATAAATTAGTTAAAGTGACCGAAGCTGCAGCACTTGCTGCATATAAACTAGCAGGCTTCGGCGATGAAAAAAAGGCTGATCAGGTTGCAGTTGATGCAATGCGTACAGTATTAAATTCAATGGAAATAAATGGTACTATCGTAATTGGTGAAGGTGAGAGAGATGAAGCGCCGATGCTATATATTGGCGAGAAGGTTGGCACTGGAAATGGTCCTGAAATCGACATTGCCGTTGACCCACTTGAGGGCACTACGATTTGTGCTCATTACAAACCAGGGGCAATGTCTGTTCTTGCTGCAACGAAAAAAGGTAATTTTTTACATGCACCTGATGTTTATATGGAAAAAATAGCGGTAGGAAAAAATCTTCCAGAGGGTGTAGTCTCACTAAAAAATAGCATTGAAAAGAATCTAGACAATTTAGCCAAGGCAAAAAAGTGCAAAGTGAATGATCTCGTGGTAACTGTACTTAAACGTGAAAGGCATAGTGAATTAATAGAGAAAATCAGGAAATTAGGAGCAAAAATTAAACTAATAGATGATGGTGATGTTGCGGCCATAGTTTCACTAGTAAATGGCAATCATGATATGTATATCGGTATAGGAGGAGCACCAGAGGGAGTGCTTGCGGCTGCAGCGCTAAGCTCTATCGACGGACAGATGGAGGGAAGATTAGTACTTGATACGGATCAGTTAAGAGAAAGAGCAAAAAATTTAAATATTGATGACCCAGAAAAAGTCTACGCCGTAAAAGATATGGCAAGAGGTGAATCAGTGTTCATTGCAACTGGAGTAACAAGCGGAGAACTTGTGGATGGAGTTAAATTGAATCATAATACCTATTCAACTAATTCTTTAATAATTCTGCCTAATAGGCTGATAAAGCTGCAAACAATGCAGAACTTATGTTAGCTTTTTTAGTTTCTAATTTTAGCTTTACAACATTTAGCATTAAGATATAATCAAGTTTACTTATAACAATAGAGGTGTGAAATGTTTTCTAGGCAGTGTCGACATTTATTTTAACCAAAGATAAATGCCAGCAATGTGAACAAAAGACAGAAAAGCTATGGCCAATTTGTCGTAGCGTGTAGCAACTCTGCGGAAGTGCTTGATTTTGTTGAACATCCTTTCGATTAAGTTTCTCTCTTTATACAATTCTTTGTCATATTCTCTTGGTGTTTTTCTGTTGGAACGCGGTGGGATTACTGGCTCAGCATTTACAGCTTCTGCAGCCTCAATCATATAATTTGCGTCATACCCTTTATCGGCAATAAGTGCCTCCATGTTCTTGCCTTCTATCAGGTCTAAAGCTTTTACGTAATCCGATCTTTGCCCTGCAGTAACAAAGAATCTCAGTGGGTTGCCCAAAGCATCACAAGCAGCGTGTAATTTGCTTGAAAATCCTCCTTTGCACCGTCCCAGCTCTTGTTCTTGTCTACCAGTTTCCACATTTTTTTCTTGCACCAGCAGCATGTTGATGTGCCCTGATTATTGTTGAGTCTATCATGAGCCACTCTGTGTCTCCATTAACAGCTAATGTGTTGAAAATCATCTGCCAAACACCAGATTTTGCCCACCTTATAAAACGTTTATGTACACTTGACCATTTTCCATACTCAGCCGGCAATGCTCTCCATGTTGCTCCTGTTCTACCTATCCACATTATTGCAGCTACGAATCTCCTGTTATCTTTTGCGCTTCTTCCTCTATCTCCTTCCTTACCTGGCAGACTGTTTTTTATTCTCTCCCATTGCTCATCTTTTAAATCATATAGCATTCTCTTTACCTATTAATAAAGAGTACTCTATATCACTATTTTTTTTTATGTCGACAAGACCTAGTATTATAAATCTATTTAATGGTTTGTACAAAAATTCGAGTACCAAGGAAAGTGAAGAAAAGTTGACTCTTCTATCTCCTCAAGCAAATCTTCAATTCGATGAGACTCAGGTACAAAGTGTGCTCTCAGATTTTGAGGAATTGGAGTTTAAGGATAATAAGTGTGAAGATTCTTCTGATTTCGTAAATTATAATAACGGTTGGCCGGCAGATCCATTTGACAAGATAGCAAATTATTATCGAGAGGATGATATTTTCCTTTTCAATTATGTGGTATTGAGTAAGCGAAAAGAAATAATGGGTATATTGGATAAGAAGCTTACTTCTAAAGATCAGGAGGAGTTAAAAGAAAATTTTAAAAAGAGGTTGGGTAGATATCTTATTCGAATTGGTGAAGGAATGAGCGATGGACAAGAATTTCTAAAAACTGGTAGTGCAATTGCTTTCTTTGATGGGTGTTATGTGCCATGTCCATATGCAAACCGTCTTCTTAATCATTATGACCATCTTAATATCAACATTACTAAACCTGAACAAAGTTTAGAAACCAGTCGTCTTTTCACTGAAAAAACTAAAAGAATGGAAGAAGAGAAAAGCGAGGTAAAAAGAGCAAAAATATACAGCAATGGTGAAAGAATAGTAACAATTGAGAAGAATGAGAAACAACAGAGGAACTACTCCTTTACAAAATTTGCAATATGTGACATCGAAATTAGTTGGGGTGCAAAAGATGAATCTGGAAAAGACCTTAACTGTACTGTTGTTCTAAATATAAATTTAGGTCAAGTTAGTATTAAAAAATCAACTATTGACGGTAAAGATGTTGAACCAAAGAAAATTTTAGAGTTAGCTAAGCAAAACGAGGCTGTGCTTATAAAAGGTAAAGCTTTACATGAAGTTTTAGCAGCACATTTCATTAAGCAAACACCATGTGAGGAAAAGAAGGATATGCAATCGCACGAGAATATCGTTGTACCTGGTTCCGGTGCACCTCGCTCTATTAATGAGGAAATAACTGTAGAGCATCCGTTCGGGAAAGCGGCAAATAAAGATAATCATAGAGAAATGTGAGTTTACAACAAATGGTGCCATGAAAGTAGCTGATACATAACTGTACGAACGTTTGTTTGCGAAGAAATGTTATAGCAGGTTTTGCCTCAAACACAAAGGTGTCATTCCAGTGCTTGACACTGGAATCCAGCCCTTTTACGCAGTCCCATTAAAAACGTTGTATTTTAACGTAGGATTAGCTACTTTTATACTCACCAATTTAATCTCTAATCAAAATTCCTGGATCCCAGTGTCTGGGCACTGGGATGACATCCTCCCTAGTGGATTCAAATCACAATATTCGTATAGTAAGCACTGACCACTTTTGCTTCAATATTTGCGATGCCCCTGAACAGATACAATTATTCTATTATCAGGAGGATGCCATTAATCGCTTTATATAATGCTACTTGTAACACTTATGCCCTGAACGGAGACAGTTTAGGCTGTTATGCCTGGCGGCTTTGTTGGAATAAGTTTTTCAACACTGCTAACAATAAAATTGATTGTATCGTCAGCTAGCTTATCGAATTTATCATTTATCTCTTTTCCTATTTCTTGATTTTTAACATATTCGTGTAGAGCTAAAGCAGTTATAGCTGCACATGCTGCAATTAAGCCAGTTTGTGCTATAATGAATAGTGATAATCCTCCTACGAATATAGATGTTAATCCAATAGCCAGGTTTATAATTTTACTTTGTGTTGTTTGTTGCGTCGCTTGGCTTTGATCTGCCTGTTTATCCTCTAAAGCATTCGATATTGTTTTTAAGGCAACTTTTATCGCTATTGCTGCAACTGAAACCATAATTAGCCCTATAGCTATTTTTGCTAAAAGAAGAATCGACGGTAGCATCATTACAAATAATAGCGCGCCAATTCCTCCAGCTAACCACTTCTCATTTATTTTTTTTGATTGATTTGTACCAGTGTTCATTATTACCCTCCACTTTACTTATGATTTACCTATATCTAATACGAAATATGAAGGTAGTCAACTATATATTTTATATGAAAGATTGTATTAAAAGTTTTTCATGTTATTTTTTGCTGCTTCGTGGTTAAATTTGGAATTTTAGAAAGAGTTACGTATTATTTGAAATTCTTGTATACTGTTTTGAATCAGTTAAATAGATAATGAAGTGCAGGACGCAGTTTTAATTTTACAAGATGGCAAGTGCTTTTGGGGAAAATCAGTAGGTAAAAAAGGCAAGTGCATAGGCGAGGTTTGTTTTACCACTGGTATGACCGGTTATCAGCATACTATAACTGATCCTTCTTTTGCCGATCAAATTATAACGTTCACTTTTCCTCATATTGGTAACATTGGAATAAACCATAAAGATAATGAAGGAAAGAAAATTTTTGCAAGTGGTGTGGTTATGCGTGAACTTTCTTCTATGTCCCACCCTTCTTCATATATCAGTTTAAATGATTGGTTAGAGAAAAATAACGTGATTGGGATATCAGGAGTTGATACTAGAGCTTTAACAAGACATTTGAGAGAACATGGATCTCAAAATGGAATGATATGCTCATCGAGTAAGGCGCATGCATTAGACAAATTGAAGGAATACAAACCTGTAAATGGGATAGAAATAACTAATAAGGTTAGTTTAAATAACAGTTTTGAAAATAATAGACTAGCGGAGCACTTTGTCATCCAAGTAGCTGACTACTCGGATCCAGCAAAAAATATATGGATTCCAGTGTCACGCACTGGAATGACATCAGATAGAGCTATTGACCTTAATGCAAAATATAGGATTGTAATCGTTGATTTTGGCGTAAAAATCAGTATAGTTTCACGCTTAATAGAACTTGGTTGTACAGTTGAATTAATCAGACCAAGCACAGGTTTTGCTCAAAAAGTGTTGAGTATGAATCCAGATGGTATAGTGCTTTCAAATGGTCCTGGTGATCCGCAAGAAATAGGAGAAAGTGTAGTTTCAGAAATAGACATTATTATAAAATCTAAAATACCAATTTTTGGCATATGCATGGGCCATCAATTACTTGCGATTACTTTGGGGGCAAAGACCATCAAGATGGATATAGGTCACCGAGGGAGTAACCATCCAGTTTATGATGTAATTAGTGGAAAAGTTGAGATCACTAGCCAAAATCATGGTTTTGTTGTTGATTCAGCTTCTCTTCCAAGTAATGTTGAAATTACTCACATTTCTCTATTTGATAATAGTGTAGAGGGAATAATGATGAAGGATTACCTAGTCTTTTCTGTGCAATATCATCCAGAAGAAGCGCCAGGTACGCATGATTCGCATTATTTGTTTAGGCGTTTTATTGGCAATATTGTGTTATATAAAATGAAATCTGCATGATTTTAATCAGGGTAGGTTTTATTGCTTGATTTTTTAATTTTAGGCGTTTAGTATTAAATACAATAAGAGCTTAAGTTAAGATGCTAAAATAGTATTCTCTTAACAAATTTTTGCGGAGGAGTGACCGAGTGGTTAAAGGTAACAGACTGTAAATCTGTCCGCGTGAGCGTACGTAGGTTCGAATCCTACCTCCTCCATTGTGCGGGTATAGCTCAATGGTAGAGCTCTAGCCTTCCAAGCTAGTGACGTGGGTTCGATTCCCACTATCCGCTCTTTTTTTTGTTGTATTTTTATAAAATCAACATATTATTTATTGATGTATTTGTATTTTAGGTAGAAAAATTTAAATTATGACAGCAATAGTGGAAGCATTTGGAAAGCCGCATGTAAATGTGGGAACAATAGGACATGTGGATCATGGGAAGACGACGTTAACAGCGGCGATAACGAAGCATTATGGAAATTTTGTAGCGTACGATCAGATAGATAAAGCGCCAGAAGAAAGGAAGAGGGGGATAACGATAGCAACAGCGCATGTTGAGTATCAGACGGGAAAAAGGCATTATGCACACGTTGATTGTCCTGGACACGCTGACTATGTAAAGAACATGATAGTAGGTGCAGCACAGATGGATGCGGCGATATTGGTAGTGTCGGGGGTTGATGGGCCAATGCCACAAACGAGAGAGCATATATTGCTGGCGAAGCAGGTAGGTGTTGGATATATCGTGGTGTATATAAATAAAGCTGATGTTGCTGATGCTGATATGATAGATTTAGTAGAAATGGAAGTGAGGGAATTACTGAGTAAATACGGATTTCCAGGGGATGAAGTGCCTGTGGTGGTTGGTTCAGCGCTCAAGGCGCTGGAGGATGACAGCAGCGAATATGGAAAGAAATCAATAGACAAATTGATGGAAAAGTTAGATGAATATGTAGCGGTTCCACCAAGGCCTGTGGATTTACCATTTTTATTGCCAATCGAAGATGTATTTTCGATATCGGGGCGAGGAACAGTGGTAACAGGAAGAATAGAGAAGGGAGAGATAAAGACGGGAGAAGAGATAGAGATAATAGGTCTGAAAGCGACGCAAAAGACGATATGCACAGGTGTAGAAATGTTTAAGAAGTTGCTGGATAAGGGAAGTGCAGGACTCAATGTAGGAATATTGTTAAGAGGAACAAAAAGAGAAGAAGTAGAGAGAGGGCAAGTATTGGCAAAACCGGGGACGATAACGCCGCATAGAAAGTTTAAGGCGGAGGTTTATATATTAAAGAAAGAGGAAGGAGGAAGGCATACACCATTTTTTGCGAATTACCAGCCACAGTTTTATTTAAGGACAACGGATGTAACTGGGAGCATAAAATTGCTAGATGGGAAGGAGATGGTAATGCCAGGAGATAATGTGAGTGTAGAAGTAGAATTGCAAGTACCGATAGCAATGGATAAGGGATTGCGTTTTGCGATAAGAGAAGGCGGTAGAACTGTTGGTTCTGGTGTTGTTTCTGAAATTTTGGAGTGAGTGTAGTAACTAAGATGAAGCAAGATATATATATTAACATTAAGGCTTTCGATTGTTCTTTATTGGAGGAGTGTGTTCGAAAATTTGTTGATGAATTAAAGCGGTCCAGTGCAAAATTATCTGGTCCGATTGCGTTGCCAAGGAAAGATTCTAAATTTATTGTTAATAGATCTCCTCACGTTGATAAAAAATCTCGTGAACAGTTTGAAATGAGAACTTCTAGGCGTTTGATTGTTTTACATGATCTTACTCCTACTATGATGCAGATGCTTACAGGTTTATCTTTTTCTGCTGGCGTAGAAGTGGATTTAAAAGTCAAGGAAGTTAAGGTTTAGGAGAAGGAAATGAAGAGAATAAATTCGCTGAGGAGAATTGGTTTACTAATGATGAATATTGGTCATACTGCTATGTATTCTGACAATAGTCGCATGGCTGTAACTTTATTGCATCTCAGCAAAACTTATATTATTGATATAAAAGGACAAGATAAATGTGGCTATAATTCAGTCATTTTAGGCACAGGAGATTTTAAAAATATAGCAAAACCTCAGTTGGAATATTTAAAGAAAAAGGGTATAAATAATAAATGTAAGTTATACGAAAGTAGATTAAATGACCTGTCGGGAATAGAATGTGGTAAAAAAGTGGGAATCAATCATTTTGTGGTTGGTCAATATCTTGATATTACGGGTTATTCTATAGGTAAAGGATTTGCTGGTGTGATGAAGCGGCATAATTTCAGTGGGCTTAGGGCATCTCATGGTGTTTCTATTGCTCACAGATCACAAGGTTCCACTGGCCAATGTCAGGATCCTGGTAGAGTATTCAAAGGAAAGAAAATGGCTGGTCATTTAGGTAACAGCAGGATAACTGCACAAAATATGAAGATATTATCCATTGATCATGAAAATAGTATAATTGCTGTGAAGGGTAATAATGTTCCTGGGTTTAAAAATTCCTATGTTTTTGTAAGAGATGCAGTTAAAAAATCTTTACATAAAGATGTTCTTTTTCCGGTAGGTTTACTGTTAGATGTAAATGATGATGCTAGTAATTTGGTAAGTTAGTTATGGAATGTAATTTAGTTAATCTATCTAATGATAATGTAGGTACTGCTCAGCTCAATCCTTTGATATTTTCTGCTAAGCAAAAATTGAGTATTTTGCATGATATAGTGAGATGGCAATTAGCGAAGAGAAGAGCTGGTACTCATAAAACAAAAGGTATTAGTGATGTCTCTGGTACAACAGCTAAACCTTATGGTCAAAAACGTACCGGTAGGGCAAGACAAGGGAGCTTGCGATCTCCTCAATTTAGAGGTGGTGGGATTATTTTCGGCCCTGTTGTGAGGAGTCATACTTATTCTCTTAATAAGAAGGTACGCAAATTTGGTTTAAAAATTGCTTTATCTCTAAAGTATTTAAATAATCAAGTAATTATTCTGGATAATTTAAATATTGATGTGAAGAAAACGTCTGAAATGTGTAAATGTATTAAAAATTTTAAATTTTCTTCCTTTTTGATAGTTGGTGATTATGGAGATGATTTGTTGCGTGCGGCTAAAAACTTGCACTATGTAGACTTAATCAAACCTATTGGGTTAAATGTTTTTGATATATTGAATCACGAATGCGTGATGTTGACAAAGGATACTTTAAAGCATCTTGAAGGTAGATTGTTATGATCAAATATAATAATATAATAAAATCTCCTATAATTACAGAAAAGGCCTCTTTTTTGAGGGAGAAGTTTAATAAATATTCTTTGTATGTTTTTGTAAATGTAAATAAGCGTCAAATAAAGTTGGCAATAGAGTCTCTATTTGATGTTAAAATTTCTTCTATAAATGTTGTTAGAATTAAGCCTAAATATAGGCGTTTTAGGGGTGTGATTGGTTGTGAAAAACAGAAAAAGAAAGTTTATTTTTCTTTGATGGATGGTCAAAAATTAGATATAATGAGCGTTTAGTATGGGTATGAAATTTTTTAATCCTGTTACTCCGTCTTCTCGTGGGACTGTGTTAGTAAGTAAAGTTGGTTTATCAAAAGATGAGCCAGAAAAGTCTCTTACATCCGGTAAAAAGTCCAGTGGTGGAAGAAATAATCATGGTAGAATTACAACTCGTCATAGGGGTGGTGGTCACAAAAAGAAGTATAGAGTGATAGATTTTAAGCGTAATAGAAGTGGTCAAGGTATAGTTGAAAAAATAGAGTATGACCCAAATAGAAGTGGGTTTTTGGCGTTAATATCATATAAGGAAGATGATATTAAGTCTTATATATTAGCTCCTCAAGGTATGAAGCCAGGTGATGTTGTTACAGCTGGGAATGATGCTGATATTTTGCCAGGGAATTGTTTACTACTCAAGCATATACCTGTTGGTTCTTTCGTTCATAATGTTGAGCTGAAGCCAGGTAATGGTGCTGCGATTGCTAGAGCTGCTGGTTGTTATGCACAAATCGTTGGTCGTGATGGCCAATATGTTTTATTACGACTCAGGTCTGGTCAAATTAGGTTGATTTTATCTTCTTGCAAGGCTACTATTGGTGTAGTATCTAACCCTGACCATAAGAATAGAAAGTTGGGTAAAGCTGGGAGAAGTAGGTGGCTTGGGATTAGACCTACTGTACGTGGAGTTGCAATGAATCCGGTTGACCATCCTCATGGAGGCGGGGAAGGAAAAACCTCTGGTGGTCGTCATCCTGTTACTCCTTGGGGTGTTGCAACAAAAGGAAAGAAAACTCGAAGGAGAAATAAATCTAGTGATAAGTATATAAAACAATTGAAAGGTTAGTTTATGAGTAGATCTGCATGGAAGCCTCCTTTTTGTCATCCTTCTATATTAAAGTCGGTGAATAATGCTTTAAACAAGGGGTTTGTTAACATGGCTATAAAAGTTCATTCCAGGGCTTCTGTAATTCTTCCTAATTGTTTAGGTTTAAAGTTTGCTGTTTATAATGGTAAGGATTACATTCCTGTGAATGTTAATGATCAGAATATGATAGGTCATAAGTTTGGTGAGTTTTCACCCACTCGTAAATTTACTGGGCATAGTGGTGATAAAAAGGCGACAAGAAGGTAATTGATATGAAAAACAGAGATGTAATAGTTAAAGCTGGTTCTAGGGTTTTAAAATCAACTCCTCGTAAATTGAATTTGGTTGCTGGTTTAGTACGTAATAAAAAAGTTTCTTTTGCCACTGTGCAATTAAGATTTTGTGAAAAGAAAGCTGCAGGTCTTATAAGGAAGGTATTAAATTCTGCGATTGCTAATGCTCAAAATTATGGATTGGATATCGATAATTTATATATAAAAGAAATTTTAATAGGTAAGTCTCTTACTTTGCGTAGGGTATGTCCAAAAGCTATGGGTAGAGCTAATAGAGTTAGTAAACGTTATAGTAATATAACTGTAAAATTGGGGGAAATTATATGATTCATAAAAATAGAAAATTAATAAGGAAAGTGCAAAAATATGGGAAACGTTAATCCTAAAGGATTTAGGTTAAAAATAATTAATACTTGGTCATCTATTTGGTATGCTGAGAAGGGTTATAAACAAGGGTTGCATCAAGATTTATCTATTCGCAGTTATATAAATGAATCTTTTAAGCATGCTGGTGTTTCTAAAGTAATTATAGAGCGTACGATCGATTTGGTATCTGTAATAATACATTCTTCTAGACCTGGAGTGATAATAGGTAAGAAAGGCTCGGATATTGAGAAGATAAAGCAAAAGATAGCTGAAAAAGTAAAAAATAATGTGGAAGTGAATGTAGTAGGGGTTAAAAGGTCTGAAATAGATGCAGTTTTAATATCAAACAGCATTGCACAGCAGTTAGAAAAAAGGGTTTCATTTAGAAGAGCGATGAAAAAAGCTATTCAAAGTTGTTTGAGGATGGGTGCTAGAGGTATTAAAGTAAGTTGTTCTGGGCGCCTTGGCGGAGCTGAGATAGCTCGTACTGAGTGGTATAAAGAAGGCCGTTTGCCTTTGCATACTTTACGTGCTAATATAGATTATGCTTTTGCTGAAGCAAAAACTATATATGGCATCATAGGAGTTAAGGTCTGGGTTTATATTGGTAACTAATTAGGTATATTGAAATGTTTATTCCTAAAAAAAGTAAATATAAAAAAGTATTTAAAGGACGAATTAAGGGTAACACGAAAGGTGGTAGCACATTATCTTTTGGAGATTATGGTCTAAAGGCTATGGAAGCAGGTAGGATTCAATCTAAGCATATTGAAACTGCAAGGCGTGTAATATCTAGAACATTAAAACGCTCTGGTAAAGTGTGGATAAGAATTTTTCCTGATACCCCTGTTAGTAAAAAGCCGGCGGATGTGCGTATGGGTAAAGGGAAAGGTAGTGTTGAGTTTTGGGTATTTAAAGCTAAGCCCGGTAGAATGTTGTTTGAAATTAGCAGTGATGTTCCCATGCATTTAGCAAGATTGGCGCTTGAAAAGGCAACTGCTAAGCTTCCTATGAAGTGTAAATTTGTATCTAATCATAATTAAATGGAGTTGCAATGGATATAGCTGACATTGAATCGAGGTCCTCGCAAGAATTGCATGAAATTCTTGTGAATCTGAGAAAAGAGTTTGTTAATTTGGTTTTTCAAAAGAAGCTGGGCCAGTGCAACAATATTTCGCGTTTTAGCTTAATAAGAAAGAGCATAGCTCGTATTTTAACTACATTAAATAAAAGAAGAAGAGAGGAAAAGAATGCCTAAAAAGGTTTTTTGTGGTACTGTAACTAAGGCTAAGTGTGATAAGACTGTAAAGGTTTCGGTATTACAAGTGTATAAGGATGAGCTGTATAAAAAGGTTATAAAAAAATACAAGAAGTATACAGCACATGATGAGAATAATAGTTGTAAAGAAGGGGACAAGGTTTTAATACAAGAACACAAGCCTATTTCTACTACTAAAAAATGGGTTATTGTTAATAGCTCACATTGAATAGGATATTTATATGATTCAAAAAAATACATTGTTGGAAGTAGCTGATAATTCTGGCGCGCGTGCAGTGCTTTGTATTGGTTTATTGGGTGGTAGAAAGTCTGCATCTATAGGTGACACAGTTATTGTATCTACTAAATCTATTACTCCAAGAGGGAAAGTTGAGAAGGGAAAAGTATATAGAGCAGTTGTGGTGAGGGTGAAAAGCCCTATTAGAAAATCTGATGGTTCTGTAATTCGTTTTTCTAGCAATGCTGTAGTTTTGATTAACGATCAAGGTGAACCACTTGGCACTCGGGTGTTTGGTCCGGTAAAAAAGTTATCATCTGGTTCTTTTATGAAGATAATGTCATTAGCTGTTGAGGTTTTATAATGAGTGCTAAAATAAAAAGTGGTGACGACGTTATAGTTTTAACTGGTAAAGATAAGGGAAAAATTGGTAAGGTAATCAAAGTTATAGCACGTGATGCTAAAAAGAAAGTAATTGTTTCTGGAGTGAATGTGCATAAGAGACATACTAAACCAAAAGCTGGTAGTAGTGGTGGTATATTAAATAAAGAGTTAGCTATTGATATATCCAACGTTGCAACATTGGACCCTAAATATAAAACTCCAACTAGAGTGGGGTTTAAGGTTATAGACGGTAGAAAAGTGCGTTTTGCAAAAGTTTCTGGAGAAGTGATAGATTAGGTTGATATGTTTAAAGAATTGTATAAAGATAGCATAGTAAAGTCCTTGAAGGATAAGTTTAATTACGGCAATATAATGCAAGTGCCTAAACTTGTCAAGGTGTGTATCAATATGGGCGTTGGAGATGCTGCTACAGATAGTAAAGCAATAAATGAACCACTTGATAGCCTATATTTGATTGCTGGGCAGAAGCCTTTATCAACTTTTGCAAAAAAATCTATTTCTGGCTTCAAGATCAGAAAAGGTGCTACAGTAGGTTGCAAAGTAACTTTGCGTAGAGATAAAATGTATGAGTTTTTAGAAAGATTGATATATATTGCTTTGCCAAGGGAAAAAGATTTTAGAGGATTTAGTGTGAAGCAATTTGACGGTAATGGTAATTTTTCCTTTGGTATAAAGGAACATATCTCGTTTTTAGAAATAGACTATGATAAAATAAGTAAAATTAGAGGTATGGATATTAATATTATAACAAGTGCAGTTAGTGATAAGGAAGCAAAGGAATTATTACTGGCTCTTAAATTTCCTTTTTTTGATTAATTGAGAGGAGAAATATATGGCAAAAAAATCTATGATAGAAAGAAATCTTCGCAGAATAAAGTTGTGCGATCAATATAAAGAAAAAAGAGAAAAATTGAAATCTATAATAAATAATAAGAATTTGTCTATTGTAGAAAGGTTTACAGCTCAAAATAAATTAATTAAAAAATTGCCTAGAAATTCTTCTAAAACCAAAATTAGAAATAGGTGTGCTTTAACTGGGAGACCAAGAGGAGTATATAGAAAATTTGGTTTATGTAGAATTGTTTTGCGTGATTTATGTTCTTTTGGGCAAGTTCCAGGAGTTACAAAGTCTAGTTGGTAAATATAATATAAGGAGTATATTGTGGCGTTATCTGATAGTATTGGTGATTTTTTAACAAGGATACGTAATGCTCAATTGGCAATGCATAGGGCAACAAGGGTACTATTTTCTAAGATGAATTCTTCTATATTGGAGATTTTAAAAGAGGAAGGGTATATCCTTGATTATGAAAAGCAAGTTGTAGGTAATTTACCTTCTTTCATTGTAAAATTGAAGTATTATGAGAAGTTACCTGTAATTAGTGACATAGTTAGGGTGTCAAAGCCTGGTTGTCGTCGTTATTCTAAGTATAAGGACATTTCTAAAGCATATAATGGTCTTGGTATTTTTATTATATCGACACCCAAAGGAGTGATGACTGATTATAATGCACATAAGTTAAAGGTTGGTGGAGAAGTTTTGTGTCGTGTGTTTTAAATAATAGGAGAAATTCATGTCTCGTATAGGTGCTGCTCCTATCAATATTCCTGCTGGTGTTTCAGTTGAATATAATAATGGTAGTATGTTAATAAAGAGTGCTAAGGCTGAAAAGGAAGTTAGCTTGATCAGGGATGTTGTGTGTCAGATTATTGATAATCAGCTATTGCTTTCTGTTGATCAAGATAAAGATAATTATGATAAAATAAAGCCTATGTGGGGCACTTATAGGAGTAATATTAATAATATCATTAACGGCATGGTTGATGGTTTTTCTGTTAATCTTGAGATTAACGGTGTGGGATATAAGGCAGAGTGTGATGGTAAGTATTTGACTTTATATCTTGGTTATAGCCATAATGTTAAATATAAAGTGCCTAAAGATGTTGAGATTAAGTGCATAAAGCCAACTCACTTAGTAGTTAGTGGTATGGATAAGCAGAAGGTCTATATGGTGGCGTCTGATATATGCAAAATTAGAAAATATGATCCTTATAAAGGTAAGGGTGTTGTAATAAAAGGCAAATTTATGCTGCGTAAGGTTGTAAGTAAAAAGAAGTAATAAAAATGAAAAGATCGTATAATTTTTTAAGTAATTCTGAAAAAAGGAAGTTACGTAATAGAGCGAAGCTTGACAAGAGCGCTGAACGTTTACGTATATCCATATTTAAATCTAATAGGCATTTTTATGTCCAGTTAATTAATGATGTAAAAGGAATAACTCTCACTTCAGCTTCTACTTTGGATGCTAAAATTAAGGATGTATGTAAAGGGAAAGTCAACGCTGAAACTATAAAACAGGTTTCTTCTTTAATGGTTGAGCGTCTGTCTGGCATGAAATTAGAGCAGCAGCTTACGTTTGATCGTGGAGCGTATAAATACACAGGATTAGTTTCTCAATTTGCTGAGGCTTTAAGAAGTTCTGGATTTGAATTTTAGAAGGTTTTGAATATGGCTATAAAGAATTTACAAAATAATAATGATTTATCAGAGCTTTTAGTTTCGGTACGAAGAGTGACAACGGTTACCAAAGGTGGTAGAAGATTTTCATTTTCAATTTTGGTTGTTGTTGGCGATGAGAAGGGTAGGGTAGGGTGTGGAATAGGTAAGCACGCAGAAGTTGCTGAAGCAAGAGTCAAAGCTGTAAATGCTGCAAAGAAATCAATGATTAGAGTGTACTTGCGTGAAGGTAGAACTTTGCATCATGATATTAAAGCTAAATTTTGTTCTGGTGAGATAGTTTTAAGAACCGCAAGAGCCGGAACAGGTATTATTGCTGGTGGAGCGATTAGATCAGTTTTTGAGGTGTTAGGTATAAAGGATGTGGTAGCTAAATCCACTAGATCAAATAATCCTCATAACGTTATATGTGCGGTGTTTAAGGCTTTTGATAGTATGTTATCTCCTCGTCAGGTAGCAAGCAAAAGAGGCAAAAAGATTAGCGAGATAGTTGGAAACAGGTAAAGTATGAATAATGCTGTAAAATTAAACTCTATATTTACTAAATTATCTAAGAAAAAGAAGCCTAAGTTGCTGGGTAGAGGTATCGGTTGTGGTAAAGGTAAAACATCCGGTAGAGGGCATAAAGGGCAGAAGGCTAGAAGTGGAGTTTCTATAAATGGTTTTGAGGGTGGACAACAGTCTATATATACTCGTTTGCCTAAAAGAGGTTTTAAGCCTATACGTAGGAGCATATACTCTATAATTAATGTTGGCGATATACAGCGCTTAATGGAAGCTAAAAAAATAGTGAAAGACTCTGTTATAGATAAGGAGAGGCTGTATAAATTAGGTTTTATAAAGTCTATTAAGGATAAAATTAAACTTCTTAATAAAGGTAAGTTGAGCGAAAAATTTGTGTTTCATGTTGATTTTGCGTCAGAAGCTGCAAAAAAATCTGTAGCTTCAGTTGGTGGTAGTGTGGAAATACTATCGTAAGTCATGGGCAATAAATCAGCATTTAATAGCTTGGATCCTACGTTGTTATATAAAGGCGATTTATTAAAGCGTATATTTTTTACGCTAATAGCTTTAATTTGCTATCGCTTGGGTACTTATGTGCCTATTCCTGGAATTAATCTTGATGTAATTAATGATATATTTCCCAAAGATGGCTCAGGCGTTTTTGGAGTATTTAATTTATTTTCTGGTGGTGCATTGGCTAGAATGACAATTCTAGCATTGAACGTTATGCCATATATAATGGCTTCTATCATTATTCAGTTACTTTCTTCTGCGATTAAAGGAATGAAGGAAGTTAAGAATGATGGAGAGTCAGGCCGTAGAAAGATGAATTCTTATATACGCTATCTGACCATAGTAATTTGTGTATTTCAATCAATTCCAATTTTGGTTGGATTGGAAGGGATGAATAGGGAAGGGGTATTGGTTGTAATCGAACCTGGTGTTATGTTTCGTACAATAGGTGTTTTCAGCCTTTTAGGTGGAACTATGCTTTTAATATGGCTTGGTGAACGAATCAGCGCTAGCGGTATAGGCAATGGTATCTCATTAATCATTTTCACGGGTATAATATCAGAGTTACACAGCGCTTTGTCATCTTTGTTAACGTTAAATAAAAACGGTAGCGTATCGTTATTTATTATCCTTTTTGTTTTGGTATTGTTTTTTTTGCTGCTACTCTTAGTCATTTTTGTAGAGTCTTCTTATAGAAAGGTTATTGTTCAACATCCTAAAAAGCAATTTAAAAGATTACATAATGACGATTTTACTTATATTCCATTGAAGATTAATTTATCTGGTGTAGTACCAACCATTTTTGCTAATGCAATTTTATTGACACCTATTTCAATTGCAAATTTCTATAAGGGGCACGCTTTTTCTGATTTTATTTTGAATTACTTTATGGCAAATAAAGTAGTATATATTGTAGCCTATTTGGTGCTGATAGTATTTTTTAATTTTTTCTATACCAATTTTATATTTAATCCAGAGGAAAACGCAGATTTTCTTAAAAAAAATGGTGGTTTTATATCTGGTAGAAGGCCTGGGAAACATACTTCTGATTACCTTCAAGATATAGTTTTTAAGTTGACATTCATTGGCTCTGCGTATTTGGTAGTCATATGTACTGTACCTGAAGTTATGAGATATTATTATGATATACCATTTATTTTTGGTGGGACGAGCTTACTGATTATAGTGAACGTTATTACTGATACTATTATGCAAATACAATCTTATATTTTTTCAAATAGGTACGACAACTGGATAAAGAAATATGAGTCTAAAACGAGGAAAGTAAGATGATCATTACGATTTTTGGTCCTCCAGGTTCTGGTAAAGGTACTCAGTCAAGCTTGTTAATAGCAAAATATAATTTAAAATTAATTTCAGTAGGGGATTTATTAAGGAATATTATATCTAGCAGTAGTGAGTTAGGTAAAAAAATAAAGGGTACCGTGGAATCTGGTAATTTAATTCAAGATGAAATTATATGTGGATTATTACGTGACCAGCTTGCATTAGTGGATGATAATTGCTTATTAGATGGTTTTCCGAGAAATTTAAACCAGGCTCATTTTTTGACTCAAGTTTTGCAAGAAAAATATAATAGGGATGTTGACATTGTAGTTGAGCTGCAGCTTGACGATAATATTGCAATCGATAGGTTAAAAAATCGTCTCGCGTGTTTGGACTGTAAAAGCATATATAGTGTATCTTCTTTTAAGAGTACTACTTGTGCTAAATGTAAAAGTACGAGGTTAGAGAAAAGAATTGATGATGCTGATATGTCTGCAATTAATAAGAGAATAAGTGAATATCACCTTCAAATGAAAGGTTTACGCGAGTATTATAAAGGCAAATTATTAACAATTGACGCTAATTTGAGTGTTGATGAGGTAACGCAAGAGATTGAAAGTAAAATTTCTTGTAATTTGGTTTGACTCTGAGTTGTTTTATGGTATAAATTAAGAGTTGTTATTAATAAAGTATCGAGGTACCAGTGGCACGTATTGCAGGCATAAATATTCCAGTGAGGAAATGTGTTCCTTTTGCATTAACTTATATATATGGTATAGGTATTGCTACTGCGAATGTAATTTGTCACGCTTGCGAAGTTGATAAGCGCAAACGTGTTTCAGAATTACGAGATGAAGATATAGAAAAGATCAGCGGTTTCATTAGACAAAATTATGTTATAGAAGGTGAGCTCAGAAAAGAAGTGGCTATGAACATAAAATCTTTAGTGGAAATGGGATGCTATAGAGGGGTGAGACATAGAAAAGGTTTACCTGTGAGAGGGCAAAGGACTCATACTAATGCTAAGACTCGTAAAGGTAGATCTCGGTTGCCTATTGCTGGGAAAAAATAAAATTTATTATTATTGTGAGTTTTAATGAAAAAAGTCAAAACGGTTAGTAAGAGTAAGAAGGAGTTTATTACTGGTGTTGTCCATATTCGTGCAACTTTTAATAATACTTTTGTAAATGTAACTGATGTTCATGGTAATACGCTATGTCAAACTTCTGTGGGTGCATGTGGTTTTTCAGGTTCGAGAAAATCCACACCTTATGCTGCAGGTAAGGCTGCGGAGGCTGCTGCGAAGAATGCAATAGAGAGATTTGGTATGAAGGTTGTCTCTGTAATAATTCGTGGTCCTGGCTTTGGTACTGAAGCTGCGGTTAAAGCACTTCAGAGCTGTGGGTTGACTGTGACTTCAATTGCAGATAAAACCGCAATTCCTCATAATGGGTGCAGGTTAAGAAAAAAAAGAAGAGTATAGGATATTTGAAAAGGTTGTTTTATGTATTATAATAATGATGTGTCTCTCTGTAGCAATTTAGATAAATTGATTAAACCTAGTTCAGTTAAGGTAATATCAGATGATTCAAGTGAAAAAAGTGATATAGTGCTAGAACCGTTGGAAAGTGGTTTTGCTTTAACATTAGGTAATGCATTAAGACGTGTAATGTTATCTTCTCTTAAAGGTAGTGCTGTTTATGGAATAAAAATTGAAGGTGTAACTCATGAGTTTACTTCAATTCAAGGGGTGAGAGAAGATGTAACTGATATAGTGTTAAATATGGGCATGTTGAGGTGTAAATTAAATGGTGCTTCTAATAAATGCTTAAATTTAAACGCTAAAGGGCCTTGCCAGGTATTAGCTGGGATGATAGAAACTGATGATCAATGCTCTATTGTTAATAAGGATTTATTAATATGTACGCTGGGGCAAAATGTAGAGCTTAACATGACCATATATGTGGCTAGCGGAAAAGGTTATCTTCCTGTAATTAAGTATAAAGAAAACGAACTTTTGAAGCTTATGAGTGAACAGGATTTAATTGGTTTTATTCCAGTTAATGCTTTGTATAGCCCTGTCAACAGGGTTTCGTACAGGGTAGAGAACAGTCGTGTTGGCCAAGTGACTGATAAGGATAAGCTGATATTGTCAATTGAAACTGATGGTACAATTTCTCCGAGTCAAGCTGTTGACTCTGCTGCAAGAATATTACAGGAGCAACTTCAGCCCTTTATTAGTTCTGATGTAAGTTATAAAAAATTGCAGGTTTCTTCGTCTAGTGGTGCTAAAGATTTGGGTTATGACCCTGTCTTATTGCGTAAGGTAGATGAAATGGAATTATCTGTCAGGTCTCATAACTGTCTGAAAAACGAAAACATCACTTATATAGGTGATCTTGTGCAAAAGACAGAAGGTGAAATGTTAAGAACTGCTAATTTTGGCAGGAAGTCTTTGAATGAGATTAAGGCAGTTTTGACTAATTTTGGCTTGTCTTTGGGTATGAATGTGCTAAAATGGCCACCTAAGGATATAGATGAGTTGGCTAAACAACATACTGATGAAGATTAGGTGATATATGAAACATGGAATAAAAAAACGTAAACTATCTCGTTGTACTGAACATAGATTATCGACGTTAAAGAATCTATCTATCTCATTAATTAACCATGAGCAGATTGTAACTACTTTACCAAAAGCTAAGGAACTTCGTCCATATGTCGAAAAGTTTATTACAATTGCTAAGAATAAGAATATTTTACATGGTAGAAGACTTTTGCTTTCACGCCTTCATAATAGTAAGTTAGCAGTTGATAAGTTATTAAACGTCTTAGCCAGCCGTTATCAAGATCGTAAAGGTGGGTATTCTAGAATAATAAAATTTAGCACTCGAAAGGGTGATTGCGCTTCAATGGCAGTGATAGAACTGGTTGATAGGGATATTGCAGCAAGAGGTAAGGTTTATAGTAAAAATAAAGAAGGAGGCAAAGTAGTTACACAAAGTTAATTGTTATCATAATTGTTCTTCTTGTGGTAAGTAGGTTACGCTACTTTGTAGGTTACTTTGGCGAGTTATTAGTTTTAGTATATTTAAAACTGAAATGGTATAATGTTATAAAACGCCGTTATCGTTGTAAGTTCGGTGAAATTGACTTAATTGTATCTAAAAAAAAGGAGCTGATTTTTATAGAAGTTAAAGCAAGTTTACTTGGAAAAGAAATACCGATATCTCATCTTCAATGTCAGTCTATTATAAATTCTTCTAAGTATTTCTTAAGTAAAAACCTTAGTTTTTTAGATTATTCAGTCAGATATGATTTATATTTTCTTTCCTTAAAGAGAAGACCTGTTTATATAAAAAATGCTTGGATTGAAGAATGAAAGATTTGTAGCTGAATTAATTTAGATTTACTGGATTTAATATGAAAAAGACCCAATACAATAATTTAGTTTCATCTTACGCTAGAGTGCTATTTCATGTCTCAGGAAGCAGGTTAGGTATTATAAGGAAAGAAGTAGAATTTTTGTTGGCTTTTTTTAAGGATCAACGTGATGTTTTTGTGTACCTATCTCATCCTATGATTTCTTTTGCACACAAAAAAGAAGTGATGCTTTCTATAAATGAGCACTTGAGTGAGAATTTAGTAAAATTTATTATGGTTATATTTGCAAATAAACGCTCTAGTTTATTGATCCTTATATTAGAAAAATTCTTAAGTCTTGCAAGAGAAAATGAAAATGAATTCGAAATTACTATAAAGTCAGCAGAAACTTTAAAGGAATCTGATATAAAAATAATTACTGAATCTTTGAGCTTTCTTGGTAAAATAATAAAAGTAAGCAATGTGGTTGACCCTTCTATACTAGGTGGCTTCGTAGTTAGGTATGGTTTTAATTTGATCGATGCTTCGCTAAAAAGTTACTTGGATAGGTTAGTTGACTTAAGTAAAATGGAAATATTAAAAGTAAGGAATTTTGTATGAAGAACAGTATGAATGTTTCTGAGATAGCAAGTATAATAAGAGAAAAGGTTGAGACGTTTGATAATCCTATAAAGCGGGAAAATATAGGTGAAGTAATTTCAGTAACAGATGGTATCGCATTGGTTTATGGGCTGGAAAAAGCAAAATTCGGTGAAAAGGTATTTTTTGCAAGTGGTGTAGAAGGAATAGTTCTCGATTTAGATCATGATACGGCTGGAATAGTTGTGCTTGGTAATGACCGTGATGTGAAAGAAGGGGACGTTGTAAAATGTAGTGGTGATGTTGTGCAGGTGCCTGTAGGGCATGAATTGTTAGGGAGAGTTGTAAATGCGTTGGGCCATCCTATGGACGACGGTGGGGAAATTAGAGCCAAAAACAGAATGGATATAGAATCTAAAGCGCCAGGCATTATTGATCGTAAGTCTGTGCATGAGCCACTGCAAACAGGAATTAAAATTATAGATTTGCTAATTCCAATAGGTAGAGGGCAGCGTGAATTAATTATTGGTGATAGACAAATTGGTAAAACTACTATTGCGCTTGATACTATTATCAATCAGAAGAAGATTAACGATGAGGTAAACGAAAATCAAAAAGTTTACTGTGTTTATGTTGCTATTGGGCAAAAAATTTCAACAGTAGCAAAAGTGGTAAATAAGCTGAAAGAAAGCGGAGCATTAGAGTATACAACTGTAGTTGTGGCTAGTGCATCTGACTGCGCGCCTATGCAATTTTTAGCACCTTATGCTGGTTGCACTATTGGGGAATTTTTCCGTGACAATGGAATGCATTGTTTGATTATATATGATGATTTATCTAAGCATGCTGTGGCATATAGGCAGATGTCTTTATTGCTCAGACGTCCTCCTGGTCGTGAAGCTTACCCTGGAGATATATTCTATGTACATTCTCGCTTGCTTGAAAGAGCTGCTAAAATGTCTGATAAAAAAGGGCAGGGTTCTTTAACTGCTTTGCCAATTGTCGAAACTCAAGCTGGTGATGTATCTGCATATGTGCCAACAAATGTTATTTCAATTACCGATGGGCAGATCTTTCTTGAGTCTGAATTATTTTATAAAGGATTTCGACCTGCAGTAAATATAGGTTTGTCAGTTTCACGGGTTGGTTCTGCTGCACAACTAAAGTCTGTGAAGAAAGTTGCTGGTTCTATAAAGCTAAGCTTAGCTCAGTATAGAGAATTAGAAGATTTTGCAAAATTTGGTTCTGATCTTGATGCTAGTGTTCAATTATCCTTGAATAAGGGTAAATATCTTGTCGAGTTATTAAAGCAAAAACAACATTTACCTATGTCAATAGAAGAGCAAGTAGTGCTGATGTATATTTTTTCTAACCTATATAATCAGTTAAGTAAAATACAAATAAGTTACATTAATAAATTTGAACATGATCTTATTAATTATTTTCATACTGTACACCCTGGGGTTTTAAAAAAGTTGTCAAATGACATGAGTGATGATATAAAAGGTGATATTTTTAACATTGTGAGTAATTTCGTTACTCAATTTAATTGCGTTTAGGTGGTGATTATGGCTTCATCCATTATTAATAAATTTCCTATGACGAGGGAAGGTTTTGAGAATATGCAAGCCGAACTTGAAAAATTAAAGGAAGAAAAACCTTCTGTGATACAGGCTATTTCTGATGCTCGTGATCAAGGTGATTTGTCTGAAAACGCAGAGTATCATGCAGCACGGGAAAGGTTAGGTTTTATTGAAGGCCGTATAATGGAGATAGAAAGTAAGCTCTCACATGCGGAAGTAATAGAAGTAAAAAATTTGTCTGGTGATTCAGTAATGTTTGGTGCAACTGTGACATTAAGCATGTTAAGTGATAATAACGGTGAAGTGGAATATGTTTATAAGGTTGTAGGCGAATATGAAGCTGATGTTTCAAAGCAGTTAATATCTACTAGTTCACCACTTGGGAGTGCCTTAATCGGCAAAAAAGTCGGTGAATATGTGGAAGTGACAGTGCCAAATGGAGAGAAATTGTATAAAATAGTTAAGATTGAATTTAAGTAAATTATTATGGTACAGGCCACTTATGCTTCAATGAGTCTACCAGGTATTTCTTCTGTGGAAGATGTATTAGAGGATGCTCGTTCCGGTAAATTATTCATTTTAGTTGATGATGAAAATAGAGAAAATGAAGGCGATTTGATTGTCTTAGCTGAGAAAATAAAGCCGGAACATATGGCTTTTATGGTTAGGTACGGTACAGGGGTTGTTTGCTTAGCAATGACTAAATTTCACATGAAAAGGTTGGGCCTTAATTTCATGGAGAAGAAAAATATTGGTGAAAATCATACCGCATTTACTACATCAATTGATGCACGTTATGGCATTACAACCGGTGTTTCAGCAGAGGATAGAACGAAAACTATACATGCTGCTATCAACAAGGATGGTACTCAGGATGACATCATAACTCCAGGTCATGTTTTTCCTGTAATTGCACATAAAGGTGGGGTGGCACAACGTGCTGGTCATACTGAAGCGAGTGTTGAAATGGCGAAGTTAGTAGGGTTTGATCATTCAGCAGTTATTTGTGAATTAGTGAATGATGATGGCTCTATGATGCGCTTACCTCAGTTACTTAAATTTGCTGAACAACATAAAATTAAGTTAACTACCATCGACAAACTTATCAGTTACGTTAAAAATTTAAACTAGCGTTTATAAATTTGTATAATTTAAGTGTTAAAATATAGAATTTCTATAAATTATACAAGCACAGAATTTTCATGTTTAGAGTTGCTAAGTTTTTGACCTTATTGTTCTTTTTTGCATATTGTAATAATGCTTACTCTATTAACATTATTAGAGATAGTGAAGTGGAAGCAATAGTGAAAGAGCTAGCGCAACCTTTATTTTCTGCTGCGGATATTGATCATGAGCAAATAAAAGTTTTTATAATTAATGACAATTCGATTAATGCTTTTGTAATTAACAATAACAGTATTTTCATTCATTTAGGACTTTTACAATATTCGGCTAAACCTTATGTCCTGCTTGGTATATTAGCACATGAGATTGCTCACATATCTGCTGGTCATATATTGCAAATGAGTAGTGCTATGGGTTATTTTCAATCGATAGCAATGATTAGTTATATGGTAGGATTAGTTTCTAGTATTATCATTAACCCTCAGGTTGCTGGTGCAATTTTGCTTAGTGGTGTAGCGTTTAGTTCAAGGCTATTTTTTAACTTTTCTCAAGAGCAAGAAAGTGTAGCAGATAGCTATGCTTTAAGGTATCTTGATGAATCTGGCTATGATAATTCAGGTATGAAAGAGATTTTTGATTATTTTAAAAGTATTGAGCATGAGAACACCGAGGAATATTTCCGCACTCACCCACTTAGTGAGAAACGTATATTTGCTGTACAAAATTATAAGGTTAAAAACAACGTAAAACCAATTTTTGCGGATAAGTTACTAAAGTTTGAGCGTGTGGTTGCCAAGCTAGACTCTTTCTTTGCTCCTATTCATGTGTTATCTAATAAATATGAAAATAATTCTGAGTATGTAAATGCTATAGTTTGCTATAGGCAAGGAAAGATAGAAGAGGCTGTTGCTAAAGTTAATTCATTGATTCAAGAGTCACGCAATGACCCATACCTATATGAATTAAAAGCAGAAATGCTATACAAGGCCGGAAATTTAAGTGAAGCAATAAAAATGTATGAGGAATCGCTTAGGTATTTATCTGAGAAAAACAGTTATTTAGTGAAACTTGCATTATCTCATACTTTATTATTACACGGTGATGCAAAAAAGGCGATTTTTTACCTGGAGCAGATTTTGAATGTAGAACCAGATAACGCTTTTGTCTGGAAGTATTTAAGCATTGCATATAAATGTGAAGCTGATACGGCAATGCATTATTTTGCCTTGACAAAAAAGGCTTGTATTGAAGGTGATTTAAAGCAATTTACAAAATATGCTGAGCTAGCTGTTAAAACTTTACCAAAAGATAGCCCTTATTTGTTGCAAGTTGAAGATATGAAGCGGTTTAATGGATAACAAAAAAGCATTTCTGCACTTTTTGGATTATTTTTGTCCACACTTTTCCAACATAGTTTTTGCTTCATCGCTTACGTTGGGCATAATTTTCGTTATGATAGTTTTAGCGCCAAAAAATACACCACAGAACATGCCAAGAGCAAAGAGGGCTGGCCACGGCATCCTGCCAAATATTGCAAGCAAAGCTGCACCAATTATTACTACCGTCATAAGTGGACCGCCTATCCCCCAAACATAACCAATAATATTGCATATTACTTTAGTTGTGTCATCCATATCAGGGTCAGCTGCATAACCTGAGAAAGAGAAAAGCAATACTACGCAAAAAACACTAAAAAATTCCATTATAGAGCTCATTTTTTTGCCTCTAAGTAATAAATTAACCTAAACCTACACCTACACATTTTTTATTTTAAAGTAAAAATTATAATTTGTCCATACATAAGTGTTGCTACATAAATAACCCACCATTAATATTGAGCACATGCCCTGTTATATATTTTGCTTCATCACTTGCTAAAAACAAGACCCCTGCTGCTATTTCTTCCCCTGTTCCCATTCTTTTCATTGGAATATTATCTAATATTTTTCCCTTTTGTCCTTCATTTAAAACTTCAGTCATTTTAGTATCTATAAACCCAGGAGCAATACAATTTACTGTTATATTACGACTTGCAACTTCTTTTGCTATGGATTTGCTCATAGCTATTATTCCAGCTTTAGACGCCGCATAATTTGCTTGCCCGGCGTTTCCTGTCAGCCCTATTATTGAGGAAATATTTATAATTCTTCCCCAATTATTCTTAATTAGTTTTCTGCATGCTTCTCTACTCAGCTTAAATGTAGAGCTCAAGTTAATATCAATTACTTTTTGCCATGCTTCATCTGTCATTCTCAATAATAAACTGTCTCGCGTAATACCCGCATTGCATACGAGCCCGTCAAAGCCTTCCATCAGCTCACTTGCTCTATTTATTAGTTGATTTACTTCCTCAGCATTTGATAAATCACAAGGGAGTACATGCATGTTTTTTTCATATTGTTTAGCAACTTCTTCGAGCACTTCTTTTTTTGTGCCAGAAATACATAAAGTTGCTCCGGCTTTGTGCATAATTTTTACAATTGCTTGCCCTATTCCGCCTGATGCGCCAGTAATCAGGAACTTTCTGCTTTCCAATTTAAGCATAATAACTTTATATTATCTTAATTCCTAACAGAATATTGACTAGTTGGCAATAGATTTCTTACATAATATAAGTAACTCAGATATTCACAAAATAAAGAAAAAGTTATAATAAAGTTAAACGTCAAAAAATTTTAAAAACATAGTTGATGCAGGAATTGTTACTAAATAGTTTATTCTGGTGCTCTACAGTCTAAATGGAATGCTTAAATTATAGATTCTTTGTTTTTGTGTGTTATCTTGAGTTAACACAAATTCACAGTAGTATTATGATAAGTAAGTTAAAAAAGCTTAGCGCTGGATTTTCTTTGACAGGCTTGATTGGCCATGGTGATAATATAAATATGCAAGGAGCAAAAAATAAAAAGAAGAAGTACCCAAAATTTTTGGATAAGACGTTTGCATTGATTGATGCAGTGATAAATTTTATTTTAAAACGCGAAAGTAATAACGTAAATGAAGTCCTGAAAGTAACATGGGGACCACTATTTTTTGGTCTGGTAGTAATACTCATCTTTTTTGGGATAGGTGGTATTTGGTCGGCTATAGCTCCAATTGACGGTGCGGTGCATGCAAGTGGAGAAGTTATTGTATCTTCAAATAGAAAAATAGTTCAACACTTGGGCGGAGGAATAATAAGCAAAATTTTAGTAAAAGAGGGTCAAGCAGTTAAAAAAGATGAGCCTCTAGTTTTGTTGAGTGATGTTAACGAGAAGGCGAATTTAAGTATCATCAAAGAGAAGCTCTTATCATTTTTAGCAACAGAAGCAAGGCTTCTTGCAATCAGAGTAGATTTGGACACGCTCGAGTTTCCTGATGAGGTTAAAAAATTATCTCACGATGAACTTGTAAATAAAGCGATAAAGAATCAAGTAAAGTTGTTCAACTCTCAGAGAAAGAGCATATTGGGAAAAACAGACATACTGCAACAACGTATAAAGCAGTTAAATGATGAATTAGCGGGGCTAAACTTTCAACTAAATGCAGCTCATAAGCAATATGACTTGATAACTGAGGAGTTGGAAACAAAAAGACAATTACTTGATAGTGGCCATATAAGCAAACCACACATTTTAGCTTTAGAAAAGCAGTTTGCTGAAATTGAAGGCAGAGTTGGACATTACCGTTCTGCAATATCTCAAGTGCAGCAAAAAATTGGAGAGAACGAATTAGAAATTATAAACGTGAGAAATGATTCTCAAGAAAGAGCAAACGCTGAACTTAAGGAAGTTAGTACGTCTATTGCAGACTTGAAAGAGAGACTGATGGTTGCTGAAGATTCATTAGCACGTACAATAATTAAATCGCCTCAAGATGGGATAGTCACAGATATAAGATACCATACTGAAGGTGGTGTTATACAATCTGGAGTTCCGATCATGAGCGTAGTGCCATCGGATGATGACCTAATAATAGATGCTAAAATTCAGACCAGAAACATAGAAGAGATACTGTCAGCACAAAAGAAAGATAGCAACATAGTCTCTATTGATGGGCTAGAAGGGCTAAAGGTTAAAGTTCGTTTAAGTGCTTACAGTGCACGTCGTTTAAGTTTAATTAATGGTATAGTAAGCAATATTTCTCCCGATGCCCTTGATGATCCAAGGCTAGGGCGTTATTATTCAGTACGTGTAGTGATACCAAAACCAGAGCTTGCTCAGTTTAAAAACGTATACCTATACCCTGGTATGCCAGCAGAAGTGTACATAGTTACTCAATCTCGTACTCTTTTATCATTCTTGTTTACGCCTATAATTGCAACAGTCGATAGGTCTTTTATAGAAAGGTAGCTCACTCGTTAAAGTAGTAGTGAAAGTGCCGTAATAAAATTTAGGTACATAATTAGACAATAGGCTTCTTGACCTTACCCAGAAAAAGTGGAGAGAAAGAAAGGAGTTTTTTCGGGTAAAATAAAATTTTGGAGGATTAGAAATGGCAAGAGAATATACGGCAGAATTCAAATTGGAAGCTGTTAAGCTGGCAAATGAACAAAGAAAGGCAGGTCAAACAATTACAAAAATAGCAAAGGATTTAGGAATAAAGGGTGGTTTATTAGGAAAATGGATAAAGAAACACAACGAAAAAAAGTCAGCGGCAAATGCATTTCCAGATGTAGCACCTTATGACAAAGAGAGATTTGATTTACAGAAAGAGTTAGCAAAAGTAACAAGAGAAAGAGACATTTTAAAAAAAGCCCTGGCCAGTCAAAAAGAGTAAAATATTTTTTCATAAAAGAGCATATTGAGGAAGGCCGGTTATTTGGGAGGTGATATCAATGGAAACACCAGCCTTAAGTAGGTTTTTTGCGACTTCAATTTTTTCTTCTTTTCTGCCTTCCTCTTTCCCTTTCTCCCTGCCCTTTTCATGCCCGATTTGGATGCCTTCTTCTCTACCTTCTTCTCTAGCATCATCAAGTTTTTGAGCGAGGATGCCTTCTTCTTTCCGCAGATCCATTATCCTTTCTTCGTACGCTATCAGATCTTTCTCATTCCAGCGAAACTTGTCTAACTCATCGTATGCTAGCTTTATTATTGGCGATTTTTCTGCAATATCTTTTAGGTCTTCATCTGTAGTATCTTCTGCATACTTGAAAAAAAAGCACCAGCGCTCTATTGTACTTTCTAGCTGCTCTACTTTGTTTTTTGCGAATTTAGGCAACTCAATAAAGACAAACTGAAAATCTTTTAAGTAATGTCCGTTGGTTTTTATATCTCGTATATTATGAGTGGAAATATACTCAACCTCCTCAGGAAATAGCGTATTATCGGAAATAGCAATAAAGAATACTGTTTTTAAATCGATGTACTCGCCACCTTTTCCAACCTGCCTTGAATAAGCTTTAGCAGCATATAGCTGAGCGCGTTTCTCAAAGCCTCTATCACGAGCGAGCTGCATCTCAATCACGTATCTGAACCCACTAGAATCCTTGCAAAGGACGTCAACAATGCTTTGTTTATCAGAGGCGACTTCAGGATCCATATAGGTGCTAAGAAACTCAACTTCTTGTATAGTATCTATCCCGGTAAATCCTAAGATATCATTGAGGAAGTGAATAAGAATGTTTTTATTTCTTTCGGTACCAAAGACCTTTTTGAAGGTTAAGTCTAATTTTGGATTGAGAAACTTAGAAAGAGCCATAGCAAGAATACCTAAAAAGCATTAATAATTATACACAATTCTGAAGAAATATTCAACTCTTTTATGCTGAGGTCTATTAAAGTGGTAAATTTAGCTGAATTTCAAGAGTTGGCAAAAAACTACCTTCATAGATGATCCTAGAATGCTACTACGCACCTTAGACGTCCTTTTGTACATCTTTTTATATCCCCATCATAAAGCGCCTAAAAACCCCGGCAAATGAATTCATGAATTTAGTAGCTATAAAAAACTTCAAAAATACCTATTTTGGGTGTGAGAGGCTAATCTTCTAAGAAACTCTTTCTGCTAGTAGCTCTTTTTTAATCAAGACATAACCAAATTCACTAGCTTTCTTGCTTAGAGTCTTCACTATTTTTTCCTTATATAACTTTTCATAGTAATCAATGCCCTTCTCTACATATTCCTGTCCATACTTTAGCATACTATAAAAAATGCACGCCAATTTCCTAGCCGTAGCGGTAATCGCTTTCGGTGCTCCTAGTCGTTTTTTTAACCTTCTGCAATATGCACCAATCCCACTGTTGCTTCTTGACACACACTGGGCAGCCATCCTAAAAGCATTTGCAGCACGAGCAATAACTTTGCGAGTTCTCGTCCCAAATACTTTTTCCCCTGTAACTTTATTAGCAGGACTTAGCCCCAACCAAGAAGTAAAGTGCTTCTCTGATGGCCATTTATCGTGGTTCAAACCAACTTCTGAGATAATTGTTTGTATAGTTAGCACATCAAGCCCAGGAACTTTAGTAAAATCAATACCGGTTACTCTATACAGTTCTTCGTGTAAAGGAAAGTCTGGTCTGTTTTTTGAAAACCTATTCTTTATTTTGCTGCATCGCTTATTCTCGTCAGATTTTGTTTCAAATGTTTTGTAATATTGTTCGATGCTTTTGTCGCATTCTGCTATTTTTTCCTGATAAATATTATACAATTCAAATTCTTGCTTTAACACAAATAAGAGTTCCTTTCTGTAGTCGCCTTTTAGCGCTTTTGCCATGGTAGATCTATCATTTCTTATCCGTACATCTCTCAATTCTGATAATTTTTCAGGATTCCTTTCACCTTCAATTATTGCTTTGATAATTTGCATACCGGTCACTCCAGTAATATCACTTATGACTTTGTGTAATTGAACGTTCATTTGAATTAACGCTTTTTGCATACGTAGAATATGTGTGGATGCACTTTCAATCAGGTTGCTACGTTGCCTAACGTAATTACGCAACACACACATTTGATCATCAGGTCTAAACGACCCATGGAGTAATCCATAGCTGTGTAATTGTTGTAACCATTGACAGTCTTGAACGTCGGATTTTCTACCAGGCACGTTCTTAATATATCGTGCATTTACCAATTTTACCTCAAATCCATATGACTCAAGTATTTGAAACAAAGGAATCCAATATACTCCTGTTGATTCCATAGCTACTGTTCTAACTTTACATTTCTTTAACCACCCTGCTAAGTTATGAAGATCAACTGTAAAGCATCCAAATTTTTTGACACGTTGTTCATCTCTTCCTTCAGGTACACATACATAATGTACAGCTGAGCCGATATCAATTCCTGCTGTATCAGGATTCACTATTTCTAGTTTACTTTTTGCCTTTATCATGGTAATTATCCTACTATAACTTATAATGGAGAAGCACTTAAGCTTGGGACGGTTAGATTATACAATCTTCTAATCGAGGTAGTCATAATAGACTCCATCAGTGGTTTAACCGTTCCTCCAAAACCACGCTCCTAAACGGGCACTTAAGCACCATTGATCAGTCGGTTATAACTGCAGAAGTACTTCTTGATAAATTATATATAAAAATTGCTATGGAAGTGAAGAAATAGTTTCTTTCCGGTTTAACAAGATTTTTTTCTTGTTCGACGCTCCTAATAAGTCCATCACCATTATTCATATAAGATACCCCTCTATTTTCTACGGCTAGAAACACCACTCACACTAGGAGCTTCAAACTTGGACTGCGGACCATCACCAGAACCATCAAGTGGCAAAGATGTTTTCTTACTACCATGAGCTTGAGATCGCGTCCGTAAATCATACCTAGGGCCATCACCTCCAGGAGGTAAAGTTGTTTTCTCTAACTCAGAAAACAATTCTTTCGCCAAATCATCGTAGTTTATACTTTCTTCCATTCCTTCCCTACCACATAATCTAAGGTTTTCTATCATGACTTCTTTAAAAAGTTCAAACTTTTCAGGGAAGCAATTCTTGGCAAATGACATTATATCTAATATTTCTTTTTTCTCTATTTCTTTTTCCCTATCAGACTCATGACTATCTTCTCGCTTCCAATTGACTATTAATCCTGCAAGCATACCACTTACATGAACTGTATAATTAGAAGTATTAACGGCAGCCTTCTTGTGTTTATAAAAGTGATCACATCCCCAAATCTTCATAATAACAGATCTAGCTTGAACACTTGACTCAGAATTTTTCAACATTACATCTGAGAGTGATGAAAGAAGAAGTTCATACTCTCGCTGTGAGAATATTTTGTCTGAATGGTCTCCTCCTGCTGAAACGCCTTTATAACACCAGCACTGTACCAAATCATGAACCGTATCAAAAAAACATGACTCTATTAATTCAGCAAGAAGGGAATATACTCCCTTATCTTTCTGCAGCAATTTCTGTAAAAGAGTATCTTTATCACCTATATTCCTTACACAAAAATCTAAAATAGGAGCATCTTTCTCAACAGATTGAACGCGAGACAGAGCAATAATAGCTTCTGTAAGTTTCTTTTCCTTATCTTCTTCTTTTAAATGATTATAAAAATACTCTACTCCTTCACTCCACTTAAGTTTTACAGCACTGTCAAAACCTTCTGACGCGTTACTTGGTTGCTTTAATCCCCCAGATTCTCTATCGATCCAGAAATCAAACACAGGACCTTTCCTCTTTATGCTATCTAGTAACGAGTTTCGTACGTATTTGCCAATTTCAGTTTCAGTTTTACCATCAAATGCACCAGGAGGAAAATTGTTCCTATAAGATTCAAATCTTTTTTGAAAGAGTGGATGAATTTTATCTACCACACAGTAACTACAAGCCATCTCATATTTGCGAAGTGGATTATCTATTCCACCTATTTTTTCTTCAGTAAACCTTTGACCTAAAGCAGCATTATCCAACCTTACACCTGACCAGCAACCTTCATCTTGGAATACATTGTGCAAAAACTTCAACTTATCACCCTTAAAGTATTTTATGTGCTCCATAAAGTTATCTTGAAGGACTCCCACCCATCTCTTGATAGCTGACTTCCTCCCGGCAGCAACTGCTGGATCTGGATGTTTAATAGCTTCCTGTAATTTTTTGGACATCGTAGCCCGAAGCTCTTTCTGTGTTGGCATTAACCCCTCCTATTAAGTATTTATATAAAAAAGGCATTGTACAGACATTAGAATGGATTGCAATATTAAAATTACTAGGTCTTGTCGACATAAAAAAAATAGTGATATAGAGTACTCTTTATTAATAGGTAAAGAGAATGCTATATGATTTAAAAGATGAGCAATGGGAGAGAATAAAAAACAGTCTGCCAGGTAAGGAAGGAGATAGAGGAAGAAGCGCAAAAGATAACAGGAGATTCGTAGCTGCAATAATGTGGATAGGTAGAACAGGAGCAACATGGAGAGCATTGCCGGCTGAGTATGGAAAATGGTCAAGTGTACATAAACGTTTTATAAGGTGGGCAAAATCTGGTGTTTGGCAGATGATTTTCAACACATTAGCTGTTAATGGAGACACAGAGTGGCTCATGATAGACTCAACAATAATCAGGGCACATCAACATGCTGCTGGTGCAAGAAAAAAATGTGGAAACTGGTAGACAAGAACAAGAGCTGGGACGGTGCAAAGGAGGATTTTCAAGCAAATTACACGCTGCTTGTGATGCTTTGGGCAACCCACTGAGATTCTTTGTTACTGCAGGGCAAAGATCGGATTACGTAAAAGCTTTAGACCTGATAGAAGGCAAGAACATGGAGGCACTTATTGCCGATAAAGGGTATGACGCAAATTATATGATTGAGGCTGCAGAAGCTGTAAATGCTGAGCCAGTAATCCCACCGCGTTCCAACAGAAAAACACCAAGAGAATATGACAAAGAATTGTATAAAGAGAGAAACTTAATCGAAAGGATGTTCAACAAAATCAAGCACTTCCGCAGAGTTGCTACACGCTACGACAAATTGGCCATAGCTTTTCTGTCTTTTGTTCACATTGCTGGCATTTATCTTTGGTTAAAATAAATGTCGACACTGCCTAGAATAGAGGGTTTAATAAAAAAAACGTTATGGCTAAAACTTCTTTTCTTGAATTTTCTCAATATAATCAACAGAAAACCCTGTTATTTCAGCAATAACATCAATAGAAACACCCGCCTTGAGTGAATTTTTAGCCACAGCTATTTTAGCCTGTTTTTCGCCCTCTTCCCTGCTTTTTTCATGTCCGATTTGGATGGCTTCTTTATTTATGAGCTATATTAGCTGTGGTATTGTGTAGCAGATTATCCAACCTGGTGCTTCTCTACCTTTTTCCCACTTAGCAAATCTCATCTTTTCCTTGAGATAATATCTCCTATAAGCTTCCACAGCACTGCTGCATTTATACTGATCCGGCAGTGCTTGTATAAAAGCTTGCATATCAGTTGATCGAAAAATGAGTAAATCCTTATTACTATCACACCAATTTATTACTTCCTCTGATTTATGCTTCCTTTTGTATCGCTGTGTATACTCTTTACACAATTCTTTTCCATACTCTATCAACCAACAAAAGTTTCCTTTCGATTGCCTAGCCCATAAAGAGCAAGGATGGTTTTTGTGAGTAAGTTTATATGGAACTTCTATATTTTGGTTTGTGATACTGACAAAAGGATTTGGCGCTTTTAATGCGATTGAAAAAACACTACTAAGTAATTGAGCAGTTTCTAATGGCATTTTCACTATGTGCTTATCGCATAACATTCGTGCTGCAATTACTGGGTTTTCATCTAGTACAAAGATGTTCATCTAGGTGTCAAAAAATAAAATCAGATTAAGTCTTTGACTTCGTTAACTGTAAGACCAGTAGTTTGAGCTATAATATCAATAGAAACACCTGCTTTTAGTAGATTCTTTGCGACCTCAATTTTCTCTGCTTTTCTGCCTTTTTCATGTCCGATAAGGATGCCTTCCTCTCTACCTTCTTCTTTACCTTCCTCTCTAGCATCATCAAGTTTTTGAGCGAGGACAGCCTGTTCATCAAGAATACGTTTTATTTCCTGTTCATAGGCAATAAATTCTTTTTCTGACCAGTTGAATCTATTTAGCTCTTCATAGGCCTTTTTAATTATTACATCACTACCTATTATTTTTTCCAGCTCTTCTTCACTAGTTTCGTCTGCATATCGAAAAAAATAAACCCATTTTTCAACTATATTTGAAAGCTGATCCTCTTTGGTTTTTGGAAATTTTGGCAATTCAATAAATATGAAGTAAAAATCTTTTAGATCGTGTTCATTAGTATCTTCATCCCGAATAGTATGCTTTAATTTATACTCAGACTTGTCCGGAAACAGGATACAATCTGCTATAGCAATAAAGATAATTTCCTTAAGGTCTTGGTATTGATCACCTTTATCAGCTTGTCTTGAATAAGCTTTAGCAGCATAGTATTGAGCACGTTTTTCAAATCCTTTAGTTTTAGCAACTTGCATCTCGACGATCACTTGCATCCCATTTTCATCTCTACAGAGAACATCAACAATACTTTGCTTTTTAGCGGCGATATCAGGGTCTTGAATAGTACTTAGAAACTCTATATCCTTTATTTGGTTTTTACCAGTGAAGCCAATGATGTCATTGAGGAAGTGAATAAGTATATCCTTATTTTTTTCAGTACCAAATATTTTTTTGAACGCGACATCATTTCGTACGTCAAGGAACTTAGAAAGAGCCATAGCAAGAGTACCTAAAAAGCATTAATAATTATACACAATTCTGAAGAAATATTCAACTCTTTTATGCTGAGGTCTATTAAAGTGGTAAATTTAGCTGAATTTCAAGAGTTGGCAAAAAACTACCTTCATAGATGGCCCTAGAATGCTACTATGCACCTTAGACGTCCCTTTATACATCTTTTAATCAACCCTTCTGTAAAGCGCCTTAAAAGACCGGCAAATGGATACCATGAATTTGGAGCTGTAGGAGACATCAAAGATACGCTTTTTGGTGTGGGAGCCTAATAAAAATACGAGCGTAAAAACTCAATTACGATTTACCTAACATCGTGAGGACAGGTTTCCCACACCTTTACATGATAAAGATCTTGAAACTTAATGTCAATATTTTCAGTAGCAAATTGTAAGTTAAAAATATATCCTGTTAGCATGGGCGAAAAAAAGAAGGTTACAATATATACGGATGGAGCGTGTTCTGGAAACCCTGGTCCAGGAGGCTGGGCTGCTGTAGTTATGTATGAAAATAAAAGTGTCTTTATCAAGAAACGTATTTCTGGAGGTGAAGAAAACACAACGAACAACAAGATGGAATTAAAGGCTGTAATTAACGGGCTAAAGATGTTAAAAATTTCTTGTGAGGTTATTTTACATACAGATAGTCTCTATGTTAAACAGGGTATAACAGAATGGATCAGCAAGTGGAAGGCAAATGATTGGAGAACAGCAACTAAAAAACCAGTAAAAAACATGGAATTATGGAAAGAGCTAGATGAAGTTGCCTTACAGCATGACGTTAATTGGAAGTGGGTTAGAGCTCACAATGGTAATACGTATAACGAGGAGGCGGATAGACTGGCTAGAAAAGAAACTAAAAAGCTGAAATACAGAAGTTATGAGATTGAGAAACCATCAAGAAGAAACTCTAAATCTGCTGCAGCAAGTAGGATGAAGCCATCGTCCAAAGCAAATGAAAATTAAGGTCTTTATTCAGAGTGTTTATGATTAGGTATATATGTTTGTTTATGTGAAAAAGAGTGACCGCTAGTAACATTAATAGTAGCCGTATAAAGCATACTAACGCTACAAGATATAAAATAGCGCAAAAGATAAGAAGCTGGAGGCTAAAGCGAGGATATACCCTAAAAGATCTAGCAGACAAAACAGGTATAAACTATCATACGCTGCGAAGATATGAACAAGGGATATGTGGCATTCCAGATGAAGAATTACAAGTTATAGCAGATGCATTATCAGTTAGTTTGAGTGATCTACTTCCTAGACAAAAAGTACTCAAAGAAAACAGTTGTTTTGATAAAAGTAAGATCCAATGGATGTACGATTTCATAGGAAAATACACAAAAACAAGGGGGCGAGAATCACGTAAAGCGATTTATGCATTAACCAAATCTATTCGAGCTGAAGAGGAAAATGATGTAAAAGCAGCGAGAATAAGAATGGCAAAGAATATGCTAAAGGCAGGATTTGCTACTGATATAATCTACCGAGCAACAGGTTTATCAGCTGATGAATATGATAATAAAGAGGAAAAAGGTTCTAAGCGTCGAAGCAAAAGACAAGAGATGAAAAAGTGGAGAATAATACAAGGGTGTACGCAAGAGGAATTAGCAAAAGAGCTTGGTGTAGGAGGTCCACAGGTACATTACTATGAACAAGGGAGCACCATGTTCGGTGAAAGGTTATGGGAAATAGCGAGAAAATTGTCAGTGGATGCTAAGGATCTGGTGCTTAAATCAACGGAAGAAGACTGCTGTGAAGACGAAGATGGTGAAGGAGAAAAAGAACTATTAAGCTGGGCGAGAGAGTTACAAAAAATTAACAATCAAGAATCACAAGATGAACTGGATGTATGGGTAGAATTTTTATCCCAAAGAAAGCAGATTTACAAAGAAAAGATTGATAAAGCAGAGGGGATCAAAGTTGCAAATAACCTACTTATATTAGGTGTTTCTGTTGACGCCATTTCCCAAACAATAGGTATACCTGCTGAAGCAATAGATTTATATCACCTTAAAATACGAGTCTAAAAACGACATTGTTTAAAGAAATCAGCAATTATTAATATCTTTTATATTTCCATAAAAAAAATAAACAAAAAAAAATTGAAAAATTGATTTGACTTCGCCCGAAAGCTATGGCCTTATGCCAATACTGCTAAAAAAATAGCAGTAAACATTTAAAAATAATTTATTATTAGTGAAGGATATATTATATGAATAATAAGAATAAAAGTAAAGATCGTAGAAAAGAAATAGAATTTAGAGCATTGAACAGTGGAGGTAAAGCTCTACCTGATGATGAAATAATGGAAACGCTTCTAAGTTCAGTACATCAAGCTCAAGCTATTACTAAAAATCTAGTGAATACTTGTACAGGAATAGGAGGCATTCTAGGTCGGGAAATAGATGAACTGCAAATGATAAGAGGAGTAACTAAACCTGCAGTTGTAGTGATTACATGTGTTAAGGAAGCTAACAAGAGGGCACTAAGAGAAGGGTTAAAGAGAGGACCGGTAATGGGTAACGAAAAGCTCATAGAATATATAAGGGTAAGTATAGGCCTCTCAGCGAGAGAAGCTGTCCAGATAATATATTTGGATACACAGCGCCGTTTTATAGACGACGACGTGCATTTTGGTACAATAGATGAAGTGCATCTATATGAAAGGGAAGTGGTAGAAAATGCAATCGGAAGGAAGGCAGCATCAATAATATTAGCTCACAACCACCCTGGAGGAAGTTTAGAGCCATCAGAAGAGGATAAAAATATGACAATGGAATTGGCATCTGCGTGTCAATCGGTGAACATTGAGCTGTTAGATCATATTCTGGTAACAGACAAAGGCCATCTCAGCTTTAAGAAAAACGACCTGTTATAAAGGTATGGGAATGCCAAATTTTTCAGGTTTGGGAAGTTTGGCTACCACTGCTAGTGGCAAACAATACGAAATATGAATAATAAATATAAAAATCAAGTAGCAAAGCTATGCGTGCTTTAAGGAAAGCATATTTCTATAGCTGAGATTTGGAAAAAGACATCACAAAAGTTGCAAAATATACAAGATCTTTGTATAGCTTGTATATTAAGTTACAATAAAGGAATAAAAGCCTGAATAGATCTGTTCTTTTATTATAAATAGTTGCAAACTATACAAGATCTTTCTATAATTTGTATATTAAGTTAATAGTAAAGCAATAAATTGCGCTATAGACTTAGATAATATGCTTAATATAGGAGGCTTATATGACTACTAAAAAAACAGTATCATTTGATGATATAGATGGAAATACTTATGAATTAATCATTGATTCTAAAAAGTTACCAAATGGACTATCTAGTGCTATTGAAGGTATAAGGCGTACTGGCAAGAAAAACCAGAGGTCTAACTTTACAAACGAAACAGGTAATAAGAACGATCTTAGCAGATTACCGGAAATATTTGATGCCATGGATCGTACTAGTAACTGGTGGCCTGTCTTTGCAGGCGATAAGAAGACTCAGAAGCCTGAAAGTGTGCCTTCCCCTAGAGATCTCGTAATCAACTTTGGAGAAGGACGTGAATTTTATAACACAAAATCTTCAAATCGTCAAAGTTCAAATCCATTTATTCCAGCTTTAAACAAGATAGAGCCGAGTGCAATTGAAAATGCAGAATTGATATGGTTTAAAAATGCAGTGGTAAAGGTAAAAAGTGTAAGTGAACTGAACAAAGTTGTAGATCAAGCACTACATGCTGGAATCAGGATAAACGCATATAGTGAAGGACAGACGAGTTTTGCTGATGCAGTAATATTGAAAATGCTTTCGATCCCATGCAAAGAAAATGAGAAGGAAGATATAATATGTGAATTGATGCTAAGTGGAGCAATGTTCAGTTACGATCTATTGCAGGATAAGCGAATAAGTGAAGTTCATAACAAGCTGTATCAAGAGGTTCGTCCACAGATAGATAAATGGCTTAAAGAACTGAGAGAAGTCGGTGAAAGTGCTATTGAAAATGAAGGGATCGTAGAAGATGTCGGAATAGATAACAAAACATTTTTTATGAAATTTTCTGAGAATAGCAAAGTAAATGTTGCAAGAGTATTGGAAGGTACAAAAAATTTAGGTCTAGGCAGTGTCGACATTTATTTTAACCAAAGATAAATGCCAGCAATGTGAACAAAAGACAGAAAAGCTATGGCCAATTTGTCGTAGCGTGTAGCAACTCTGCGGAAGTGCTTGATTTTGTTGAACATCCTTTCGATTAAGTTTCTCTCTTTATACAATTCTTTGTCATATTCTCTTGGTGTTTTTCTGTTGGAACGCGGTGGGATTACTGGCTCAGCATTTACAGCTTCTGCAGCCTCAATCATATAATTTGCGTCATACCCTTTATCGGCAATAAGTGCCTCCATGTTCTTGCCTTCTATCAGGTCTAAAGCTTTTACGTAATCCGATCTTTGCCCTGCAGTAACAAAGAATCTCAGTGGGTTGCCCAAAGCATCACAAGCAGCGTGTAATTTGCTTGAAAATCCTCCTTTGCACCGTCCCAGCTCTTGTTCTTGTCTACCAGTTTCCACATTTTTTTCTTGCACCAGCAGCATGTTGATGTGCCCTGATTATTGTTGAGTCTATCATGAGCCACTCTGTGTCTCCATTAACAGCTAATGTGTTGAAAATCATCTGCCAAACACCAGATTTTGCCCACCTTATAAAACGTTTATGTACACTTGACCATTTTCCATACTCAGCCGGCAATGCTCTCCATGTTGCTCCTGTTCTACCTATCCACATTATTGCAGCTACGAATCTCCTGTTATCTTTTGCGCTTCTTCCTCTATCTCCTTCCTTACCTGGCAGACTGTTTTTTATTCTCTCCCATTGCTCATCTTTTAAATCATATAGCATTCTCTTTACCTATTAATAAAGAGTACTCTATATCACTATTTTTTTATGTCGACAAGACCTAGGTAACCATAAGAAACAAAAGGAGTTGTTTGCACGGGCTTCATCCATCTTTAAGAAACATTATGGCCCTGATCATCCGGAAGTTGCTAAACTGCTGGCAGAGCTAGATGATATTTAGGCTTTTAGCAACACTAGATTAATAATCACTTATTTTATAATCACACTTCCAAAACTAACCTGTTTGGATCTTCTATATAATTTTTTATTTTAACGAGGAAAGTTACTGCTCCTTTGCCGTCAACTATTCTGTGATCGTAAGAGAGAGCAATGTACATCATAGGTCTGATTTCTACTGCATTACCAACAGCAACTGGCCTGTTTTGTATTGAATGCATTCCAAGTATTCCAGATTGCGGAGGGTTTATTATCGGAGTGGAAAGAAGTGAACCGTATACTCCACCGTTTGAGATGGTAAATGTTGCACCTTCCATTTCTGATACTTGTAATTTACCCTCACGAGCTTTTTTGCCAAGAGCAACTAAAGTCAACTCAATTTCTGCAAATGACATCTGATCGGCACCCCGAATAACTGGTACAACAAGACCTTTATCGGTGCCAACAGCAACACCTACGTCATAGTAATGTTTATATATGATTTCATCGCCTGAGATTTCAGCGTTAATTTCAGCAATTTCTTTCAATGCTTGCACCGCTGCCTTTATAAAAAACGACATAAAACCAAGTTTTATTCCATATTTTTTTTCAAAGGCGTCCTTATATTTTGCTCTTAGATCCATGACATTCTTCATGTCAATTTCATTGAACGTGGTCAGTATTGCAGCAGTATTTTGCGATGCTTTCAAACGAGCGGCAATTACTTGCCTTATTTTGCTCATTTTTACTCGTTCCTCTCTTTGCTCTCCATTTACTACACTTTTTGGCAATTCATATTGTTTTATTGCAGGTTGTTCAGCTTTGTTCATATGGCCTATCACATCTGCTTTTGTTATTCTGCCTCCCATGCCAGTTCCTTTGACGCTTTCTGCACTGATTGCATTTTCTTCCATAATTTTACGAGCTGATGGAGCATCTTTTTTAGCAGCACTTTCGCTTTTATCTTCTTTTCTCGCTTCCTCTTTTACTTCTCCCATGGAAAGCTTCGCTAACAATTGATCAGGACTTATTACATCATCTTCCTTTACAAGAAATTCAGTTATTTGCCCCGAAGCTTCTGCAGTTAATTCGAGTGCTGTTTTGTCAGTTTCAATTTCAAAGATCAAGTCATCTACTTTTACTGCTTCTCCAATACCCTTCTTTATTTTTACTATACCTTCTGTAACTGATTCACCACCAAGAGTTTTTGGTGCTCTGATTTCTATAATTTTGCTCATAAAACAACTTCCGTATAAAACTTTCTATAGATTTATACATGAAAAGAGACATGTAATAAACTAATAAATTCATTGAGGCTCTTATCATTTAGAAGTGGACAACAACTCCCAAATGTCATTCCAGCGTGTGACACTAAGTCATAAAAATTCCTTGACAAGCCTCGCCAGCTCCCTTATCATGAAAACGAAGCTATTTATTTATCTTCTCTGTACAGATTAAATGACAAAAAAACTCAACGTATCTGGCGTCTCATGTTTAATTTTTTGCACTATGTGCACTCTATGTCTTTATCAAATTTCTAGGTTTTTACCTACACAAGCTGAAATACGCTTATAAAGCATTTAAAACATTAAAAAACGCCAACTTAAAAGATGGATAGTGAATAACTAGCTACCCTAGGGTTTCTTTTGCCTTTTTTTCTGTTTAGTAAATTTCTTAATGTTTATAATTTAGATTAGTTGCAGCTTAAAAGCAGCTGAGTCGTGGTTATTAGACGTTTAGAATAAAAAAACGCCATACTTGAAAGTATAATGTAAGTAACTAGCCAACCACGGGGCTTCTTTTGCCTTTTTTTTCGTTTGGTAAATTTTTTAATATTTATAGCTAAACGACAACCGTCATCCCGCTGCTTGTTAGCGGGATCTAGAGATACCGTGACGGTATGACGGTTCGCGGTGGTATGACGATAAGGTTTATACCTTGTCATGCAAGTACTAGAATCCAGTAAGCTTATTTATGCATATAAAAGGTTATTATTTTGTAAAGTCAAAGTTGCTTTTGGTTTTAAGTTAAAGTACAATAAATGCAAAGGTTTATATAAACTGGATCCAAGTAGTTAGCTACTTGAATGACATCAGACAAACAATCGTACACATGCTAGTCAAAATAGGCACCAGAGGAAGCAAGCTTGCAGTTGCCCAGGCTTTGGAAGCAAAACAAAAGTTGCTGGACTCTTTTCCTAACTTATCTATTGAAATTGTTAAGATAAAAACTTCTGGAGATAAGTATGCAAACGCAAATCTTGCTGAAATAGGAGGTAAAGGATTATTCATCAAAGAAATTGAGGCTGAATTGCTCGAAAATAATATAGACATGGCAGTTCATTCGCTAAAGGATATGCCTGCGTTTTTCTCAGGGGGTTTAACAATTCCTTGTGTTTTAGAAAGGCTAAGTCCATGCGATGCGTTTATTTCTCATAAACACAATAGCCTTGAGTCTTTGCCACAGCAGGCTACTATTGCCACTTCTTCAATAAGAAGAAAAGTTCAGTTGTTAAATGTTAGACCAGATTTAAATATAGTACCGCTACGTGGAAATGTAACAACTAGATTGCAAAATCAAAGTTTTGATGGAATAATTTTAGCTGAAGCAGGACTCATAAGATTAGAAAAACATCACTTAATTACAGAGGTATTACCACCAAAAGTTATGTTAAGTGCAGTGGGACAGGGAGCGATTTGTATTCAATGTAGAAGGAATGATGTAAAAATTATCGATCTTTTAGAGAAAATTAATAATAATATGTCTTTTATAGGAGTGAAATCAGAGCGCAGTTTTATGAAGACAGTGAATGGTTCATGTTTTACACCACTTGCAGCTTTGGCTGAATATGTGAGCGAAAATATGCTACACCTTCGTTGTATGTTAGCAAGTGGAAAAAATATATACTTCACTGAGCGCACTTCATTTATAGAAGATGCGGAGAAAATGGGTATGGATGCAGGATTAGAGTTGAAATCAAAATGCTTATAAGCTTACCTAAAGTACGTGGAATCTATCGTTATGATGTCTTAATGTCTAAAGCGACGTGGTTAAATGTTGGTGGACGAGCTGATGTATTATTTAAACCATGTGATATTGAAGATTTAACATACTTGATTAAAAATACTGAACTGCCAGTTAGCGTTATTGGTGCAACATCCAACATAATAGTGCGAGATAGTGGCATTCGAGGAATAACAGTAAAATTAGGTAAGGAGTTTGCATATATTAAAAGTAAGGGTAACAACTCTATTGTAGCTGGGGGAGCTGTGCTGCTCAGCAACCTTGCTCACTTTGCGGGAAATCAGCAGATTAGTGGGTTGGAGTTTCTAGTTGGAATTCCAGGAACAGTTGGTGGCGGAATAGAAATGAATGCAGGTGCATATGGTAGTGATATCGCAAGTGTTGTACAATCCATAAAAGCAGTGAATCTAGAGGATGGAAACCTATATGAGTTCTCCAGCGAAGAAATGGGGTATTTTTACCGTGGACATAGCCTAAAAGGAAATTGGATTTTTATTGAAGCTGAGTTTAAAGGAGTAAACTCAGAGTATGAGCTTATACTGCAAAGGTTAAAGGAAGTTATTGAGAGGAAAAATAAAAGCCAGCCAATAAGAGGAAAAACTGCTGGGTGCATATTCAAAAATCCAAAAAACTACCGAGCATGGGAGTTAATTGATAAATCTGGCTGCCTAGGGTTAAATATTGGTGGAGCTAGAATCTCTAAGAAACATTGTAACTTCTTGCTCAATTACGATAATGCAACTGCATCTGACTTGGAAAACCTTGGCAACAAAGTAAAAGATGCAGTAAAGGATAAATTTAATGTTGAACTTGAGTGGGAAATAAGGGTTTTGGGTAGCTATTAGATAGTTTTTATAGCTTATGTATATTCGTTCAGGAGAACGGCAAATAAGGTAAACAAGTAATCTAAAAAAATAATCATAGAGAAACCGTGAGGTAATGTGGTTAATCTTGTAGAACTTTGCAAGAATCTAGAGAGAAAAATAGCAAAGTTATACCAATTCTCATTATTAGTGAATCAAATAAGCGATATTGTAGAGTTATTTAATTGTGGAGTGAGAAAGAAAGGCAATAGTATGGCTTTTTTTCCATTGTTATCTATCCGTTTATTGTGCAGTGGGAATTGGTATTAGCTGAACGGACACTATTGTTATACTATATCTTATATACAATTGTGCAATATGGACAATGGCAACAAATTTACTAGCGAAATTCAGTGATTTATGATTGATAATTAAAGTTCTTAATTAGTAACCGTTCACACTTAATTCTTCAATCTCACTAATAGAAAGGCCAGTAAATTTGACAATAGTGTTGACATCAACATTGTTAGCCAGCATTGCTTTTGCGACTTCGATTTTTCCTTCGATTTTTCCTTCGATTTTTCCTTCCTCTTTACCGATTTTGATGCCTCTTTCTTCGCCAATTTGGATGCCTCTTTCTTCGCCAATTTGGATGCCTTTTTCAGTAGCAAGGTCAAGTCTGTATTCAAGAATGGCTTCTTCTTTGCGTAGATCCATTATTCTTTCTTCATAAGCTACTAAATCTTTTTCATTCCAGCTAAACCTGTCTAATTCATCGTAGGCTAACTTTATTATTGGTGCTTTTTCTGCTATTTTCCTTAAGTCTTCTTCCGTAGTTTCATCTGCATATTTGAAGAAAAATAACCAACGATCCACTATGCTTTCTAGCTGTTCTTCCTTATTCTTAGGAAATTTAGGTAGTTCAATAAATACAAATTGAAAATCTTTTAAGTCATGCTCATTGGTTTTCTCATCTCTTATAGTGTGGCTGGATATATAATCAAGCTTATCAGGAAATAAATTACAATTAGAGATAGCAATAAAGAAAACCTTCTTTAAATCAATGTACTTACCAGATTTATCAGCTTGCCTTGAGTAAGCCTTAGCAGCATATAATTGAGCTCGTTTTTCGAAGCCTTTATCGCGAGTAAGCTGCATTTCAATCACATACCTGGCCCCACTAGAATCCCTGCAAAGAACATCAACTATACTTTGTTTATCAGATGCAATTTCAGGATCCATTATAGTACTGAGGAATTCCGCTTCTTGTATAGTATTTATCTCGGTAAACCCTAAAATATCATTCAAAAAATGTATGAGAATATTCTTATTTTTTTCAGTGCCAAATATTTTTTTGAAGGTCAAATCCAGCTTAGGGTCGAGAAACTTAGATAAAGCCATAGCCAAAGTGCTTAAAAATATTAATAATTATACACTATTATTAACAATTATTCAACCATATTTTTGAAGATAGCTATGCCGCCGCGGCGCTAACAGGTAGCGGAATGACGAATTACTTAACCGTCATACCGCGATTCATTCGCGGTATCTCGGCATAGATTCCGCTAATTAGTAGCGGAATGACGATTGTGTATCGTGTTTTGCTAAAAATCACAGAATGCAGTCTGGTTACCTTAATTAGAAGTTTAGCTTTAACTTTAAATGGACTACTCAACCGTGACAGACTTAGCTAAATTTCTTGGACAATCTGCATCTAACCCTTTTTTTGCTGCAGTAAAGTAAGCAAGGAATTGCATAGCAACACTGTAGATGATTGGAGAGATAAAATTATCAGTGTCTGGAAGTTGCACCACATCTGCGCAAACTCCCCTTAGGAATGGCGCTCCTTGTTTATCACTGAAGGCAATTACTTTGCCTTTTCTTGCAATAATCTCTTGTATATTAGATAGCGTTTTAAAGAATAAATCATCATAAGGGATAATTGCTATAACAAGCACAGTAGAGTCTATTAAAGCAATAGAACCATGCTTCATTTCTCCCGCTGCAATACCAATGGTATTGATGTATGAAAGCTCTTTTATTTTCAATGCGCCTTCCATTGCAACTCCGTATGAACTTCCTCTGCCGATTAAAATAACGTTATTGTGTTCTAATATACTGCCCGATATATGTTGTATTTTTATCACATTCAAAACGTGCTCAACATACTCGGGAATAGAATTGATAGCACTGCTTAGCTGTTTTATTCTCTCTCCACCCAGTATACCTTTTATTTTTCCAAGCTCCACGGCAAAGCATGCTAAAGTTGCAAGTTGCGCAGAAAAGGTTTTTGTTGAAGCAACACCAATTTCTTGCCCAGCAAGAGTATGTAACACAATATCTGAGATCTTTTCAATGCTGCTGCTAAATGTATTAGTTATACTTATGATTGTTTGCTTCTGTGATTTCGCATAACGCAGCGCTTCTATGGTATCTGCAGTTTCGCCAGATTGAGAGATAAATAACCCAATGCTGCCTTCTTCCAGCTTGACGTTGCTATACCTAAATTCTGATGAGGTTTCTAGATATACTCGAACTTGAGCGACATTTTCCAGCCAATACTTTGCTATTAGCCCAGCAAAATAAGATGACCCGCATCCAACTATAGTAATGTAACTCAGCTCAGAAAACAATTTTTTGTTAGCAAATATTACCTCTTTATATTGCTTGTAAAATTGATTTATTGTTTTGTTTAATGCACGCGGTTGCTCAAAAATCTCCTTTAGCATGAAGCTAGGGTAACCATTTTTGCTAATTAGAAAATCACTTGGACTACTATTTTCTATACTGCGTTTAACTTGTGTACCATTGTTGTATATACTAACTCCACTAGATTTTATCACTGCAATGTCATCATCTTCCAAATGCGATATTCTTTCCACAAATGCACTTAAAGCATTAGAGTCAGATGCAGCAAACACTGTGTTACAGTTATAGCCTATTGCTAAAGGCAAATTTCTCTTCGCAACAAATAAGGCGTCTGGATATTCTGCAAATAATAAGACCAAGGCAAATGAGCCGTGTAGGTTGTTTAAACACTTAAATAGAGAATCAACTGGCGACAATCCTTCATCGAGATATAAGGTTAGCATGTTTGGTATGATCTCTGTGTCAGTGTCAGTATGGAATGACATGCCCCTTTCTTCTAGACCCTTTTTTAGCAGATTGTAATTCTCAATTATGCCGTTATGAGCAACAACAACATTATTTGTACGAATGGGATGAGCATTTTTAAGGCCTGGAACTCCATGTGTAGCCCAGCGAGTATGTGCTATACCAACTGTACTGTGAGACATCTTGCTGTCATCAACAACTTCACATAACCTTTCGACTTTACCTTCTGATTTTTTGACTTCTATCTTACCTTCGTTATTTATGATTGCTATACCTGAGGAATCATATCCCCTATATTCCAATTTTTGTAACCCAGTTAGTAAGGTTGGTATTACTGAATCACCACTACTTACTACACCAAATATTCCGCACACAAATGGATCACCAAATGAACTTTCTTTTAAAGTTATGTAGCATTTTTGCCTTTATCATCTTTTCCCTTTTTACTTTCCTCTGGTGGTTGATTTTTATTCTTTTTATCATTCTTTTCGATTTTGCCTTTTTCAATTGGTTTAGCTGCTACTTTTTGAGTTTCTTTGCTTAAAACCTCAGATATAGCAGACTTTAGGATTTTCACCTCAACTTTTGGTGCTATTTCTATTATAAATTGTGCATTTGCCTCATCAACTTTATTAACTTCACCTATTATTCCACCAGAAGTAATGACTGTATCACCACGTTTTATTTGATCTATCATCTTTCTATGTTCTTTTAGTTTTTTTTGTTGCGGGCGAATAATGAGAAAATAAAATACCACAAATATTAAAATCAATGGAGTAAAACTAGCAAAAGATGCGCCGATACTTGATGTATTGCTAGTTGCATCTGCTGCAAAAACTTCAGAAATGAGCATATTTAATCCTAATTGTTAATGATAAAAACAAACCTATTTAAGTATTAATTACAATACCATGCCATGTCAAGTTTGGTGAAGGCGTTTCTCAATACCGGCAATAATACTGCGAATTCTAAGTTATGCTAAAACTAATATGGCGGGAGTGATGAGACTTGAACTCACGACCTCATGCGTGACAGGCATGCGCTCTAACCAACTGAGCTACACCCCCCTAATTTCTTTTTAGCGTTTTCGGGCTTCAACTTTAAAGCTAATAAACATGTTGCCCTTTGTCAATATTTTTTGTTTGCGCTTTGCTGTCTTTTCTATTACTATGTAAATAATTTAATTTCACACATGGTTTGTACAAGTAGTCCCATTAGGGTTATGCCATGGAAGATAAACTATTTGGAGGAATGATATATGACAAATTTGCCTAAAGTCACTGTGCGTGATTTAGCTGAATCTGGTGTACATTTTGGTCACAAAATTAGTCGCTGGAACGCAAAAATGGCTCCATACATATATGGAGTGCATCAAGAAAATCGTATACATATAATTGATTTGCGAAAAACACTACCATTGCTACAGGTGGCCATGAAGGCTTTATATGACGTTGCATTTCAAGGTGGTCGTATTCTATTTGTTGGTACAAAATTTCAAGCTTTTGATATTATTGCAAGTGAAGCGATTCGTTGTGGTCAATATTATGTGAATCATCGTTGGCTTGGTGGTATGCTTACTAATTGGGGCACTGTTTCTTCTTCGATAAAAACCTTGATGCAATATGAGAAAATATTAAATGACGAGGATAGCATTTTAACAAAGAAAGAATTGGGAAACATTGAAAAGAAAAAGCAAAAGCTTGATAAGGCGCTTGGCGGTATTAGAGAAATGGGAGCAATTCCTGATATCTTATTCATCATTGATACTAATAAAGAGCATATAGCGGTTAAGGAGGCTAAGAAGTTAGGAATTCCAATAGTTGCAATACTTGATACTAATTCTGATCCAGATGGTATTACTTATCTAATACCTGGAAATGATGACTCAAGAAAATCAATAGAGCTCTATTGTAAATTAGCTACCGACTCTATATTAGCTGGAATAGAGTCTAGTCTAGCAAAATCTGGAGTTAAGATTGATGATATAAGGGGTGATGAGTTTATTCAAGAAAAAGAAGATGGTATTGTGCAAACTAAAAGGAGACGTAGTAAAGTTTACAAAGAAGAAGAAAGGGAGGTAGTAACAAATGAAGATGAATCCAGATGATATAAGAGAATTACGTGATAGAACAGGGCTTGGCTTAAGTGACTGTAAAAAAGCATTAGAAGAATGTGATGGTGACATTAAGAAAGCCGTTGATAAGTTACGTACAATAGGTCTTGCTAAAGCTGACAAAAAATCTGATAGAGTAGCTTCAGATGGGCTCGTTGCTATGTGTTTGACTGAAAATTGTGGTGTATTGATTGAACTCAATTGCGAAACCGATTTTGTCGCAAGGAATGAGAAATTTATAGAGTTAGTTTTAAATTTAGCATCAATTGCTCATCAAGAACGCTGTACTAGCGTTGATGAGTTAAAAAATGCCAAGTATGAAAGCATTGGCACAGTGCAGGAAGCTATTATGAATGGTACGTCAGTTCTTGGTGAGAAGCTAGAGTTAAGCAAGCTTTGTTACTTAGAAGCTAAGGATGGAGTTATTGCTGGCTACGTACATGGTGATGCGCATGGCTTAGGTAAGATTGGTGCTTTAATTGCATTGCAATCATCTGGTGATAAGGCGAAGCTACAAGAGATTGGGAAACAAATAGCTATGCATGTAGTTGCTATGAAGCCTGAAGCCTTGTCTATAGATGATTTAGATCAAATGAAGTTGAACAACGAACGTTCTATAATTGAAGAGCAAGTGAGGAGCTTAAATAAACCTGAAGAAGTAGCAAAAAAAATAGTAGATGGACGAATGGCTAAGTACTATGAAGAAGTTGTTTTACTGGAGCAAAAATTTATAAAGGATGATAAGATGAAGATTTCTGATTTTATAAAATCAAGCGAGTTGAGTGCTGTTAAACTCTCTAATTACAAGTTACTTGTTTTGGGTGATGCAGATTAAATAGCAAAAAATGTTTATTTCAACAAATGAAAAAAGCGAAATAAAATATTCCAGGGTGTTATTTAAAATCTCTGGTGAGGCTTTGATGGGATCAAAGCAATTTGGTCACGATATGGAGACTATAGGTGAGTTATCTAAAGGCATAGTTGAAGTTTGTAATCTTGGAGTTCAGGTATGTATTGTTGTTGGTGGTGGTAATATCTTTCGTGGCACATCTGCGTCTTTAAGTGGTTGTGAAAGAGCAAGCAGTGATTATATTGGAATGCTTGCAACTATAATCAATGCTTTAATTTTACAAAACTTTTTAGAAAAAAATTTAGTAGCTTCTAGGGTATTATCTGCAATACCCATGGCCACTGTATGCGAACCTTACATCAGAAGGAAAGCTATTCGTCATTTAGAAAAAGGTAGAGTGGTAATTTTTGCAGCAGGCACAGGCAATCCATTTTTTACTACAGATACAACTGCAGCTTTACGTGCTGTTGAAATGAATTGTGATGTTATTCTAAAGGGTACGCAAGTAAATGGTGTATACTCCGCTGATCCGAAAAAAAATGAGGATGCTGTAATGTATGATAGGCTTTCTTACACGGATTTGTTGACTCGTGATTTAAAAGTTATGGATGCATCAGCAATTTCACTTGCTCGTGAGAATTCTATTCCCATTATAGTTTTTTCTTTGAAGGGAGAAAAAATAGTCAATATTATTAAGGGTCAAGGTACTTATACTATAGTTTCAGATTGTAAACATTAGGTAATTTATGTTAAATGAAATAAAAACTAAAACAAAGGACAGGATGCTAAAAACTATTCAGTCCTTTCATGATGATATTAAAGGTGTACGCACTGGTAGAGCTAGCGCATCGTTGCTTGATGGTATAGTTGTAAATATCTATGGTGGACATCAAAAGTTAAATCAGGTTGCAGGCGTTTCGGTTATAGATAACAAAACCCTATCAATTAAAGTTTGGGACATTAGTGTTGTAGGTGAAGTGAAAAATGCTATATTAAATGCTAACTTGAATTTAAATCCTGTTGTCGAGGGTAGCACCATACGTATAGCTCTTCCGGACTTGACACAAGAAACCCGTGAAAAATTAGTGAAATTATTGCATCAGTTTGCTGAAAATGCACGGATTGCCATTAGAAATATACGTAGAGATATTATGGAAGAAACAGAAAAAATGAAGGAAAATAAAGAAATCTCAGAAGATGATTTTCATGGTGCTAAAAAGGAAATACAAAATATTACTGATAATAATATAAAAAAAATTGATGGTGAATTGTCCATCAAAGAAAAGGATATACTGAATCACTAAATGATATGGAGAAAGCTTACATAGCAAATGATGTCATTCCAGTGCTTGACACTGGAATCCAGTCTTTACTATACAACTATCTGATGCACTTGTTTGAAATCAAATTTCCTGGATCCCAGTGTCGGAGCACTGGGATGACACCAATTTTGCATTCAAGTATCAACTATTGGTGTCACTACAGTAACTCTCTTCCTGTCATGCAAGTAGCTGACACCTTCCAGGTGTCCATTGAAATCCAAAAAATTTCACTCAAGTCAAAATTAGGTTAAATTTAAATGTTGAATCAAGAATCTTTACCGAAACATTTAGCAATTATTATGGATGGTAATGGTAGATGGGCAAACAATCAAGGAAGAGTAAAAATTGATGGTTATAAAAAGGGCAGTGAAGTTGCATACGATATTGCCAAGTATTGTACGGACCTAACCATACCCTACTTAACTTTGTATGCATTCTCTATGGAGAATTGGCTTAGACCCAAAAACGAAACTGACTGTCTATTTGATTTATTTTACTCCGTTTTAACTAATGAAGATAAAGTCAATTTCATTTGCAACTGTAACATTAAGTTGAATTTTATTGGCAATTTAAGTCTGTTATCCAGTAAAATATTGGATCAAATTAAAAAAGCAGAAGAAATGACACATAAGAACGATGGTTTATTACTCACTGTGGCAGTCAGTTACGGAGCAAAGCAAGAAATTACACAAGCTATAAGCAATATTATAAAAGAAAATATTGCTTATGTATCAGAAGAGGAATTTGAAAAATTTCTGTATACTAAAGATTTGCCAAAATTGGATTTATTAATTCGCACTGGCGGCGAAAAAAGGTTAAGCAACTTTTTATTATGGCAAGCAGCTTATGCTGAATTGTATTTTTGTGATACTTTATGGCCTGATTTTTCTTGTCAAGATTTGAGTAAAGCATTAGAAGATTATATAAAAAGAGAGAAAAAATATGGTAGATAATAATTTTATAATTAGAATGTTGTCCTCAATAGTAATATTATTCATATTTTCCTTTGCTACATATTTTAGTGATTTATCGTTTTACCTATTGATTTTTTCAATAGCAGTTTTATCTTCTTTTGAATGGTATAATCTAACCCAAGGAAATAAAATTTTATACGTTTTTGCATTATTATTGATTGCACTACCAAGCGCCTCATTAATATATTTATATAATCTACCACAGGGAAAATACGCATTAGTATGGTTCGTCTTAACCATTTGGGGAATTGACGTTACTGCCTACCTATTTGGCAAGAATTTTGGTGGAGCTAAAATTTGCCCAATTCTTAGCCCTGGAAAAACTTGGACAGGACTTCTTGGTGCGATTTTAGCTGGAGTAGTGTGCACAATTTTTGGATCAATATTTTTTGGTCTATTTTCAATTTTTTATTCTCCAATCATTGGCCTTGCAATTGCTATTCTAGCGCAACTTGGCGATTTCACTGAGTCGCTTGTTAAAAGAGCTTACGGTGTTAAAGATAGTGGAAATATGGTACCTGGCCATGGGGGAGTGCTCGACCGTATGGACAGTTTCATTTTTACTGCCCCTCTTATTGCTATTTACATAAGCTAAGCCTGCAGAAGTGCCATTAGAGCTCATCCCTAGTCAGCTCCCCAACCGCTTCTACAGTGCAGTCATGGACAAACGTCTTTTCACAATAAGGGCAGGCTATTTCCTCTTCTTCTCCCATATCTAAATATATTAATGGATGGCCGGAACCCTCATCATTCTCATCACCATGACAACAAACTTTTCTATTATTAACCCTCACTTTTGACATGCTGCTCCTTTAGCTTATAACATTTTATATATTGAATATACCCATTCAGAAATAAAAAACAACAAGCACTATTCTCCATTTTTTATCCTATTCAGGTTAATCAATTCGTTTTGAACACCTTTTGATACAAATTTGCTAACATCTTCTCCTAATCTTGCTATTTCCTTTACAAAGCTTGATGAGATAAATTGAGTATCTTCAGAAGCGGGAAGAAATATGGTTTCGATTTCAGGAAGAAGTTTATAATTTACCCAACTCATTTGAAACTCGTAATCAAAATCCGACACTGCTCTTAATCCTCTAATAATAACAGAAGCATTCTGCTCTTTGGCAAACTTCACTAGCAACCCATTAAAAGATATAACATCTGCATCAATTCCTAGTCCTTTGATTTCATTTTCAGCCATGCTTGTGCGTAGCTTTGTGTCAAAGGCAGTATGCTTATTAACGTTTTCTGCAACTCCTATTATTAATTTATCGACTAGTTTACACGCTCTTTTGATTATGTCAATATGCCCAAAAGTTATAGGGTCAAATGTGCCAGGGTAGATTCCTATTTTGTCATTAATGTTCATCCTTTATTTTTATAAACTACTTTAAAAACTTTTGATAGACATAATAACATTTTTTATCTAAAAATAAAAGTATACAGTTGGCCTGATAGCTCAGTTGGTAGAGCAAAGGACTGAAAATCCTTGTGTCGCTGGTTCGATTCCTGCTCAGGCCACCTTCTCTTTCTTACCAAATTTACCTTTTTGTTGTAAAACGTTCTATAATATGTTATGATATTGATATAAGTGTTGAGAGGGTAAACTATATGTATAGATATTATAGCAGAATATTTAATATCTTATTAATTATAGTGCTATTATTAAGCAATATTACTTATGCTGGCGTTAGTGAAAAACCGGCATCTCAACATGTAACCAGAAAAGAAGAACCAGCGTCAACTGTCTTGACGGCAGAAAATACAGTAAATAATGACGTAGTTGTTGGTTTGTTGAAAACGGAAGAAGCACATGAACTTGGGCTATCTCAAAATATCTATGAGATGTTTAATAACTTTGTGGTTAAGACTGTACTGATTGATTATAATAAGATAATTAGCCTTAAAAAAATTCAGACAGAGTCACTTAATCTCGCAAAACAAGATAAAACATTGGCAAAAAAGCTAACATTAGACCGAATAAAAGTTGAAGTTGCACAATTCATTAAAGAGCACAAAATAAATAGGATATTTATTCCGGATAATTTACATTCAGCACCCACTCCTTATCGCCAGCTTGTTACTGAAGCAATTGTAAAAATAGTTGATGATAACCCTGCAATTCATTTACTTGGCATATGTGAAGGCATAATGAATGCAAAGGGAATTGAAGTAGTGAGTGTTGTGAGTGATGAAGAGAAGCAAAGATCTCATTTAAAATCAGCACCTAATCCACAGAAAGAGGATGTACCTCTCCAGCAGATAAAGATCGTTCCAAATAGTCGTTTAGCAGAAGTAGTAGCCAAATTCCTAATACCTAATGAAAATGGCTGGTTTTCAACATATTTTCCAGATGCTCATTCAGGAGCAGTAGGTAATACACCAGAAAATAGAAGAAAATTGGAGTCACTTGGATATAAAGTTGCAGCATTTTCCAGTGAGGGGGTAATAGAGGCTATTGAAGATAAGCATGGTAATGTTCACTTTCAAAGTCATCCAGAAGCCCTTGTTGTGAAGTCAGATAAAAACCTCTATTTATCAAATCACAAGGAACGTCAAGTGTCTACACTAGTTGCTATAGCGATTATGAATGATTTTCTTTATCGTGCTTAATGGCTATAGCTTTAGGCTTACCGACGATTTGATAAACGATAGATTTGTCATGTATCCGTTCAGGCAATGGCGTCAACTTAAGGAAAAATATCAGCGATAGTGTATAAAATTTCTCTCCAAATTTTTTATCATTAAATTATCCAAAGAGTGCAAGGGACAGCACTTTTGTTTCTATTTTATTGCAACAAAAAAGTTTAAAATGTGTCTTTTTTAGGTGAGGCATGCAAAAAGGAAAAGATCTTATCTTACAAATTAAAAATGCAATATACTCGAAAACTTTTCAGAAAATCCATTGTGTTGAGTTTTACACGAACAAGCTTTTTCGACAGTATTTTCTATGATTTTAAAGTTAGTTAAAAAAAGTTTGGGAATAGAATGTAAACTTATGGAGCCATTGACATGTACCCTCAAAGCAAGCTTTTTCTAAAGCAAGGTATAAGATTTGCCATACAGGCTTTCAAGAATTTAAGCATCCAAACAGCCTATCAGGATGAACCTGAGTTGGAGAGGCTATAGACTTATTGCAGCAGATGGTTCTGGTATGAGATTACCCAGCTCTGGAGAAATTGTATCCGAGTTTGAACCAAATGGAAACTGACCTTACCCAGAAAAAGTGGAGAGAAAGTTTGGAATGTTTTTCACAAAGAGAATGATGAATCAAAATGCTCAGGAATGCAATAGTTAATAGTGACGTTGTTTGTTATAAAAAATTTCTATGTATTCAAATATTGCAGTTCTAGTTTGTTGAGCAGAGTGTTGTGAAGTATCAATAAGTATTTCTCTTTTCAATGAGCTAAAGAAGCTTTCCACAACAGAATTGTCGTAACAACAACCTTTATGACTCATCTATGTTTTTTATGGATAAGAGATATTGATAACCTTGCGAAGTATATTGTGAACCTTGATCACTATGTAATAGTAGATTTTTGGCAGGTTTACGCTTGTTAACGGCCATTAATAAAGAGTCCATAACCAATTGTTTATTTATTGAACTGCTCATTAACTACCATGCGTGAATATAGATCGATTATTGTTGCCAAATATAGCCATCCTTCTTTGGTTTTTATATAAGTAATCCCATACTTTATTTGGTTGATCGACAATAAAGTTTTGGTCTAATATATTGGGAGCTACTGTCCGTTTGTTGTTTCTTAATTTTAAATTTTCTTCTCAATATAGCCTGAATACCATTTTTCTGCATAATACTTTGCACTGTTTTTAAGTTGCAACTTTTACCCAAAGCCTTCAATTCAGCATGAATTTTAGGAGCTCCATATCTACATTTAGAAACTTGATATATTTTTTGAATAGCTGCGAGTAGCTCTTTATTTGCTGATTCTCTACTGCTTATTTTTCTTGTGGTCCACTTATAGTAGCCACTAGCAGAAAATCCTACATAATTCCTGTACTTTATAGCAGTTACTATATAAAAAAATATTTTACTCTTTTTGACTGGCCAGGGCTTTTTTTTAAATGTCTCTTTCCCTTGTTACTCTTGCTTTGTAAATCAAACCTCTCTTTGTCGTAAGGAGCCATGTTACCTCTACCTGGAAATGCATTTGCCGCTGACTTTTTTTCGTTATATTTCTTCATCCATTTTCCTAATACACTATCCCTTATTCCTAGATCTCTTGCTACTTTTGCAACTGGTTGACCTACCTTTCTTTGTTCATTTGCCAGCTTAACAGCTTCCAATTTGAATTCTGCCGTATATTCTCTTACCATTTCTAATCCTCCAAAATTTTATTTTACCCGAAAAAACTCCTTTCTTTCTCTCCACTTTTTCTGGGTAAGGTCAGTATGGGAAAAGGTGAAAGATGTACTAAAAAACCCAGAGATGATAAAAAAGGAATACCAACGTAGAGTATTAGAAAATAAAAATGATGAATCATCAGAGAAAAAGTTTGCAAGAAGAGAAAATCAAATAAAAGAAGGTATCGAAAAATTAATGGAAGATTATTATAGTCAAGAAAATGCAGGAGAGAAAGGATATATAAGCGAGGAAGAATTTAAACAGACAATGAGAAAAATGAAAGAACGCTTACAAGGGATAGAAGAAGAGAAAAAAAAGGTAGTTGATCAGAAGGCAGTAGAAAAAGGAATAAGTCTTATTATAAATAGCATAAAGAATTTTTATTCTAGTGTAAAATCGAACCTGGAACAGCTAGATTGGCAAACTAAGCGCGGCATTATTAAAGCATTAATAGGACAAATTAACATTGGTTGTGATCAGGTAGAAGTAGGATTTCAGATCGAAGAACCAGCACAGGATGGGGGAATTCTTAATTTGTATCATTGTACTACACATCGTAATAAGGGGGTTGGCAAAATGTGTCAAGCAAGTTTTTTCGTTTCTATAAATCTGGATTTCAGCGTTATGCGCTGGAATGACAACGTGAGGTAAATTTTTCAACATCCCAAAATTACAGAATTCAGTCTGTTTAATTAAGTGTGAACTGTTACACGAAAATTTTGTAAACAGATTAATATACCCTGTTTTTGCTATTCATCTAAAAATGGAATCATAGAGTACGTTGAGGAGCGTAAGCAAATTTTAATGCAAAAATTACTATCAAAAAATAGATTATGCAAGAGGTCTAATTATTCTGCCGCAATTTTGCTCTATCACACTTGCCACATTTAATATTCCAGCTTCATCATAATAATTTCCAATCACTTGCAAGGCAAGTGGTAAACCCTCATTGGAGAGCCCAACAGGAACAGAAATAGCAGGCAATCCTGCCAGACTTGCCGGCACAGTAAACACATCATTGATGCACATAATTAGCGGATCTGGCTTTTCATTTAAGCCAAAAGCTTCTGTTGGAGCAGATGGCACAAGTATGTAATCTATTTTTTCAAACGCTTTTATAAAATCATTTCTGATTAATGCCCTGATACACTGTGCTTTTTCGTAATATTCATTGTAATGACCTGAGGAAAGCGCATAAGCGCCAATTAAAATTCTTCTTTTCACCTCTTTACCGAAACCTTCTGCTCTTGTTAGTGAATACATTTCTTCAAGGGTATCAGCATCAACCCTGAACCCATAACGCACACCGTCATAACGAGCAAGATTGGATGAAGTTTCAGCAGAACAAATTAAATAATAGACTGGTATTGCATATTTAGTATGTGGCAGAGTAACGTCAACAACTTCAGCGCCATTTTCTTTTAAATAGGAAGCAACTTTCTCCCAATTATGGACTATTTCCTCTGAAATTCCATCCATCCTATATTCTTTTGGTATACCAATACGCTTACCCTTGACATCACCATTTATAAAGCTAGAAAATTTAGGCACTGGCTTTTCGCTTGATATTGAATCTTTTGTATCATAGCCACAGATTGCTTCCAGCATTAATGCTGAATCAGAGACAGAACGAGTAATGACTCCTGCTTGATCTAGAGAACTCGCAAATGCAATCATACCAAAACGCGAGCATCTTCCATAAGTTGGCTTTATTCCAACCACTCCACAATAAGCTGCTGGTTGGCGCACAGATCCACCGGTGTCACTCCCTAGTGCTCCAGCGCATAAAAATCCAGCCACCGATGCTGCAGATCCACCAGATGATCCACCAGGAACAACTTTTTCCCCATCGCTTTTTCTAATCCACACATTTTCAACAGGGCCAAAATAGCTATTTGTGTTCGCAGAACCCATAGCAAATTCATCCATATTAAGCTTACCGAGCATGGCTGCTCCACTTTTTAAAAGCAAGTCAGACACCGTAGATTCGTAAGTCGGAACGAAATTTTCCAGCATTTTTGAGCATGCTGTTGTTTTTATTCCTTTTGTACAGAATAGATCTTTGATGCCAACTGGTACACCCATGAGCGGCGAGATTAAATCATCCTTTTGCCTAGAGAAATGTTCATCTGCAGCTTTAGCAGCTTTCATTGCTATCTCTGGGGTTTTTGTTATAAATGCATTTAATTTCTCATTTTCAACCGCACTGATGTGCGCCTCTACGAGTTCAACGGCAGAAAAACTCTTTTTTTTGAGCCCGTCATGCATTTGTGTAATACTTAACTTTCTTAGTTCATTCATCAATATTTAATTTTTAGCAAGACGTTAATTATAACATGGCACGATAAAAAATCCATACATTTATAGTTACAGCTAGAAATGTAGCTAAGGTAACTTAGATTCACCGACAATCGTCATCCCGCTACTTGTTAGCGGCTAAGAGATACCGCAGCGGTATGACGTAGAAGCTATACTTTTATACTCACCAACTCAGTATCCAATCCGGATTGTATCTTAAAAAGGTCAAAAGACTATAATAAGCAAAGGAGTGATACTGTGTCTGAGTGAAAATCGTTGAGATCCCAGTGTCTGCTGCTTGCATAGCATTTATTTACAAAAAAATAGTCATGCAAGAGACTTTGCTTGGATATTTGATATAATTTAGGTCTATTAAAGCAAAAAATACTAACATGAATGAAGTGATAACATTTGGTTGTCGTCTAAATTTTTACGAGAGCGAGTTAATCAAAGAAGCATTAAAAAAAGCAAAGAGAGAAAATGTTGTTGTGGTGCATAGCTGTGCAGTGACAAACGAAGCAGAACGTCAGGTAAAGCAAAAGATACGTAAGATTTACAAAAATGATCCAAATAAAGAAATTATCGTAGTTGGTTGTGCTGTTCAGTTGGATCCAGAAGTTTACAGTAGCATTCCTGGTGTAAGTAAAGTGCTCGGTAATCAAGATAAGCTAAAAGCTGAAAATTACTTACTAAATGACGATAAAATCTTGGTCAGTGATAACCAAGTAGAACCTGTTCTAATTAATGGATTTGAAGATAAGTCAAGGGCATTTATTGAAATTCAAAATGGTTGTAATCATAGCTGCACATTTTGTTCAATTACTGAGGCAAGAGGGAATAATCGATCTGTGCCAATAAACAGTATTATAGAGCAAATCAGGATCTTTGTAGAAAATGGATATCAAGAAGTAGTGTTTACAGGGGTTGATATTACTGACTTTGGTACAGATTTGTTGGGTAAGCCATCACTTGGTTCAATGATTAGGAGAGTTTTAAAGGATATACCAGAGTTGAAGAGGCTAAGACTTTCCTCTATCGATGTTGCTGAAGTTGACGACGAATTAATGGATTTAATAGCTAATGAGTCAAGACTTATGCCTCATTTACATTTGAGTCTACAATCTGGTAATAATTTAATACTAAAGAGAATGAAGCGTCGTCACAACAGAGAACAAGTGATAGAATTTTGTCATAAAATGAAGAGCTTGAGGCCTAATATAGCATTTGGCGCTGATATTATTGCTGGATTTCCAACAGAAACTGATGAAATGTTTCAGGATACAGTTGATTTACTGAAAAAAACAAATATAGTTTACCTACATGCTTTTCCATATTCAGAGCGGAAAAATACACCTGCTGCACGAATGCCACAAGTACCAGAGAATGTGCGTAAAGAACGAGTAAAAAATTTAAGAGAAGTAAATAAAGAAATTATGAGCAGTTTTTGTCAATCCTTGATCAACACTAAGCAAAGTGTTCTGGTTGAGCAAAATAATGTCGGTAGAGCAGAAAATTTTGCATTAATAAAGCTTGAATCAAAAGCTCAAGCCAAGAGTATTGTGAAAGTTAATGTTAAAGGAGTGGAAAATAATTATCTAATTGGAAATATTTTTTCTTAATTTTTGTACATTGAAGAAATATACGATATAGTAATTATACTGTAAATGATAATTGTGAATTCATTTATGATAACTAGAATATCTATTACTTTATTTTTGATTTTCATTTCATGTGTCTATTTTTTTATTACTTATATTAGTAATGATACACACATTGAGCAAGTACAACCCTTAAAATTAGAAACAGACAATAATAAAAGTGTGATACGTTCTGAGGAGGTTACTGCAAAAGAAATACCAATAAAATATCAAGAACTTGAAAGTAGTCCACCTTCTGTTTTCCAAGTAGCTGATCAGAAAAATATGTGGTCACGTATTGCAGATCAAGCTGAGCCTACAAAAGAAAAATCAAAAAAACTTGATTTTTATGTTAGCGCTAACGGTGGTAAGGTATACCATGATAATTCAGAAATATTTGTAAAGGGTATACAAGAAATAGGAAAAAGAGTCCTAACTTTAGTTGAAAGTCATTATGGTTTTATAATAAAAAATATAGTGGCAGATGAAATTAAAAGTATACAGCAATTTGATGGTAAAATTGATTTCCAGTGGTTTAGCAGCATGTCTTTAGGTTACTATGCTGGAGAAAATGGTAAAATTGATTTTGAAGCCGCGTATTCTATAGCCAATATTGAAGATAGTAATTCTCCTCCGGTATTTGATAAATCAGCAAGTATATTTGCGTTTTTGTTAAACTTCTATTATAATCCCAGCGTTCAGGATACACAATTTGCTCCGTACATCGGTCTTGGTATAGGACCAACAGTTTTTAGATTAAAAAGGATTAATGGGTCACCCCAAAATTCAATGCCACTGAATGTTCCTTGGTTTGCTTATCAAATAAAACTTGGTGTTGATTATTCAATAATCCCAGAAATCAAAACCTTTCTCGGCTATCGTTACTTTAGCGTTCCGATACCTGTTGCAGATGACATATCTACTCACAATATTGAAGTTGGTTTGATATTTAATTTTTAGTGATAATTTAATATATATATAAATTCTTATCTTTTCTATCTAACAAACCAAATGTTGGTACGATTGTTGCTTTTAAAAAAATGACAGTTTCTACTGTTCTAATATTATTCGCTAGCCTTTTTGATTTCTGATGCAATAAGCTTTGCTTATCTTCTCTATGTTCTATAAGCCCGCCGATTACCATAATTTCACCGCTCTTAATTTTTAACATAGAGTTCATTTCTCTGATTTCAACAATTGGAATGTCGCTATTTAATTTCATTTTACTCTGCTGTGCGACGTACTCTATATCTGGATCTTTAGTGTAGCCGTTAATTCTTGATAAAGTTGGATGTATATCCATGAATATTTCACTAGTATCAATGTTAATGCTTGGGTGGATTATTAGCACAACACCTATTGGGACGCTATTCATCTTGGTAATTAAGGTCTGATTAGAGTTTCTAGTATCTTTTTGTATATCGGAGGTAAAATAAATATGGTTTTTAGTAAATGAAATCATCGCTTGCTGATTATTTATAGCATGTACTCTGGGGCTTGAAATTACAGTTGAAGTGCCAAATTTGTCTAAATTTTTTACTAAATCTCCTAGATCATTTGCACCAAAGTTCATTGCTAGGTTAATAATGGAGTTATCTTGATTTATTATAGACTTAGTTCCATCTTGTAAGTCATTTAAGTTCATACCAGAAAGGTATTTGTCATCTAGCACAACTTCAACTATTTTTGCCTCTATCATTACTTGAGAAGACGCTAACTTCTTAACCTTATTAATATATTCTTCAACAGCTTTGTGGATATCTTTTCTAGCATTCAAAATAATAACACCAGCTTCTCTGTTGGATGAAAGGAATTCGCCATCATCCACCCCGTTAACATCCATTATTGCATTCAAGCCTTTTTCTAATGAATTCCATAAGTCACTACTGTATTGAGACTTCATAACATTGTTATAGTCCCTATCAACGTTACTTCCATCACTGTTAGTAATATTGTTATTAATGACGAAACTGCTTTGAGCAGAATGTTGAATATTGATGAAGTCTACGTAATAATTTTGTGCGTATGGCAAGTCCTGCTCAATTCTAATTACACCATTACTTGTTGAGTAACGCAGTTTGGCGCTATTTGCTATACTCTGAATTACTTCGTTTATATCCTTATCTTTTAGCTTTAAAATAATATTACCTGATATTTTTGGGTCCATATCCAAGTTAACGTCAGAAAGTTTTCCTATCTCAATCAGCAAATCCTTTACTGATACTTCTTCACTAACATTAATAGAAATAAGCTGATTACTGATTGTGAGATCGGGAAACTCTATTGGTAAAGGCATAATTTCTGGTATTGCCGGTTCATTAATCTCCAAAGAGGTGTTATATTGTTGCAACGGATAATCGTGCTTATAATTGTCTATGTTAATAGGATATTGCTTGGTAGGTAGATGTGTGCAAGAAATAATGAAGAGGAGTATTAAGCATTTAAAAATAGCCATTAGAACAGCATACAAAATCTATACTAATAGATTTCTATAAAAATATTAAAAATGTATTTAATCTCATTTTCATCGAGCAGATAATTGTCGTGTATTAGCTTTGGCTATGTATTTTTTGTATACTCTTCTTGTACTTAAATGTAGACCAGCATAGCCCTAATTTTTTTATATATTTTACTTCTTTCTCTGTATTTAATAATAGGCTTGAAAATAAATGGTAAGCCTATAATTGTTAAGCTTAGAGCTAGGGTTGAAAGTATACAACAGGCTTTGTGTTTACTATGTAGCTCTTTCAGGTAAAGCATCAAAAATCTACAAAATTTTTTGTAATTTTCTTCGATGTTTTTTTTGCTATGAGCCTTGCTAATGAACATATCTATTGCGGTATGACCGTTATTGCACTTAATGTTAAGGTCTGCACCTTTTTCTGTTAACAACTGAGCTATATCAAAATAATCCTTTTGAACAGCAAGATGTAGAGGTGCAAAACCTTGTTGCTCACAAATGTTCATATTGGCTCTAACTTCCAATAACATTTTCACAATTTGTGTATGGCCTTTTTTAACTGCGAGTAGCAAGGGAGTTCTGTTACATTTAGTAACAGCATTAACGTTTACCTTAAGCTTCAATAAGAGCTTAACTGTTTTAGTGTTACCATTATGGCTAGCTTTATGCAGCCTAGCGTTACCATTAAAATCTTGATCGTTTGCTTCTATTCCCTTTGAAACAAGAAATGTTACCATTTTTCTATTATTATGCTCAATAGCGCAATCTAACGCATCAAAACCATGGTTGTTTTTTGTGCAAAAAAACTCTTTAAGTTTAATTTTATCGTTACTTGCTTGCTGTTTTTTTGCAATAAGTTTTACTATTTGCATTTTGTTGTTATACGCTGCTAGGAAAAGCGTAGTGTTATTTTCTGCATCTTTGGCTTCTATATTTGCACCTTTCTTTATCAGATATTCTATAATTTCTGCTCTGCTGTCATAATGTGCAGTGCATTGATAAATGGTTAAAAACAAAGGAGTACGAAAATTGTTATCTTCACATTCGAGATTTGCTCCGCTATCAATTAAAATTTGAACACTTTTTTTAGAACCGTATAGTGAAGCTATATGAAGAGGAGTATAGCCCTCTTTGACATCTTTTTCATTAATTTTTGCGCCTTTTGTTATCAAAAAATCTATTAATTCCGTGTCATCTTGTAGTGCAGCAAGGTGCAGTGGAGTGAATCCATTTTTATCCTTGGAATTAATTGTCAGTTGGTTAACAAAAAGTTTAGCAACTTTCTTGTGTCCATGCATAATGGCGTAATGCAGAGGGTTTCTATTTTCGTTGTCTACGACATTGAAATCAGCTTCGTGCTCTAGTAATGACTTTACTCCAACTAAATCGCCTTCTTTTGTGAACTTATGCAAGAGAGTGATTCCACTTGCATCTTTTGAGTTAATATCAAATCCATTTTCTACTAATTGGTTTATATCTTCCTCACGCGCCATATCACTTAAATCTCTAATTAAACTCTTTTCGCGTTAATAATACTCCTACTTGATTAAGTTTAAATGAATCTGTGAGAAATGGCTAGTGCATTCTTGCATAACAAACTTTTGGCAGCGCATTGGATGAAACGAAAAACTTACTTGACAAACTCCGCCAGCCCTCTTATCATGAAACTGAAGCTATTTATTTATCTTCGCAATCTCTGCAGTGGATTAATGACAAAAAACTTAATGTATTTGGCGTAAATCATGCTTAATTTTTTGCACTATGTGCACCTCATGTCTTTATAAAACTTTTAGGTTTCTACCTATACAAGCCGAAACGCGCTTATAAAGTGTTTAAGACAGTAAAAGACGTCAAATAGACAAGGGAGAATTTGAATACTAGCTACCCTAGGGTTTCTTTGCCTTTTTTTTCATTTGGTAAATTTCTTAATATTTATAGCTAAACGACAACTGTCATTCCTGTAAAGGTCAAGTATCCCGCTACTTGTTAGCGGCTGAGATACCGCGAATGAATCGCGGCATGACGGTTCGCGGTGGCATGACGATAAGCTCGTCATCCCGCTACTTGTTAGCGGCTGAGATACCGCGAATGAATCGCGGTATGACGGTTAGCGGTGGCGTGACGATAAGCTCGTCATTCCGCTACGTGTTAGCGGCTAAGAGATATCGCGGTGGTATAGCTATAAATTGTTGATATCTTTTTTATATCACATTTTTAACTTACAATAGTTAGCCAGCGTTCCTTACATTAACCAAATCTTTCAAATTCTGCACTCACCACTACCTATAACTCACTTTCACGCAATATTGATCGTTCTTAAAAAGCAATCTAACATTTTTTATTCCTTGATTGCGAAGCTTTGATGCAGCTGATTTAGCAGCCTGAGCACTTTTAAAAAATGCAACATATCCCTTACTTTCTGCACTGTCTTGTTTCGGATGACGTTTCTGCATTTCTTTTTCATATTGCTTTCTGTAATGAGGAGTATTTTGTATCAATTGTTCTGACATCTTTCTTAGGTATTGAACTTTTACTTTTGCAAGCCCAGATTTATGAAATCCTAAGACTTGAGCTGCTTTTTCTGATAAGTCTATTATTCTGCCTTCAATAAAAGGCCCTCTATCGTTAACCCTTGTAACAAGCTTTCTTCCATTTTCTAAATTAGTGACAAGAACAAAGCAGGGTAAGGGCAAAGTCTTATGCGCTGCAGAGATCAAGTGACGGTTAAACGCTTCACCATTTGCTGTAAGTGTGCCATGATCTTCTATTCCATACCACGATGCTATCCCTATCTCTTCATAGTGTTTACAGTTTTTTGGATAATAAGTTATACCATTTATTGTGTAGCTGCTGCCAATTTTATAATGACCTGCAGTGCAGTTAAACCTGTTGCTAAAACTGCAGCTACTTATCAAAACAAATATTAGACATAGAAAGGTTAGGTTTTTTATCATTGTATTCGGTAAGAGGGTTCGATACTATGAGGATTTTAAATTATACTATAATAAATTTAGTAATGAGTAAACATCTACTGCTAAATATTAACAAAACTCAAAAAGGAATAATACATATTATTGGTATAGGTGGAATCGGAATGAGTGCCATTGCTGAAATTCTTCACAATTCCAATTGCAAAGTTCAAGGCAGTGATGCGCAGTCAAACAACAATGTAGATAGATTACAAAAGCTGGGTATAGAAGTTTACATTGGTCACAATGCTGATAATATAAGCCAAGCTCAAATAGTTGTATATTCTTCTGCGATAGAATCTGATAATGTGGAGTTAATTGCGGCAAAAAATAACAATAAAATCGTTTTGCATAGATCAGACATGCTTGCTGAACTTTTAAGAGATAAATATGTGATAGCGGTTTCAGGTTCAAGCGGAAAGACAACAACAACCGCTATGATTGCTTCCATTTTTGATCATTCTGGCATTGATGCGACTGTAACTGTAGGAGGGATATTAAATTCCTATAAGAGCAACTTCAAACTTGGAGGGAGTGACACTTTTCTGATCGAGGCTGATGAGTCTGATGGAACTATGCTAAAAATCCCTGCAAAGATTGCTGTCATAACAAGTATCAACAATGACCACATAGATTATTACGGCACATTTGATAATATCAAAAATGCATTTTCCCAATTCGTGAATAATGCAGGTTCTGCAGTTTTACCTGATTCTGTAGACATCGATTATGATGCGGGTAATTCTATAACGTTTGGGTTTGAGAATGGTAGCATAAGAGCCAGCAACATTAAACAGCATGCTAACAGCATAGAATTTGATGTGTTGAACAACTGGATTCCAGCATTACGTGCTGGAATGACAAAAGGAAAGTGTACAGAGATGTCATCCCAGTGCGTGACACTGGGATCCAGCCCTTTAAAAAACATAGTACTATCAAATGCAATTGGAATTCACAAAGTAAGCAACGCCCTAGCTGCAATATCAGTTGCGATAAAGCTCGGAATTAGCGATGCAGATATTAAAAAAGGCCTTTTGGAATTTCAAGGAGTAGCAAGAAGATTCTCTTTGATTGCCGATATTAAAGGTGTTAAGTTAATTGAGGATTATGCCCATCATCCAAATGAAATATATGCAACTTTAACGGCTGCACGTTCGATTACTAAAGGAAAAGTAATAGGAATTATCGAACCACTTCGTTTTGCCCGCATTCGTAATTTTTTTGATGAATTCATACGAATTTTCATGATGTTTGATTATGTCATCCTCACTCCTGTTCATCCCCCAGAAGACAAGCCTATTCCTGGTTGTGGGATTGATGATATACAAAAAGCTTTAATCAGTAATGGATTTAATAACACAAAAATTATGAATGATGCTTTGCTCATTTCACATTTTATTAGTGATTCGACAAGTCCAAGTGATATAGTATTATTTATTGGTGCTGGTAGTAATATAGCTAAATTGGCAAAGGAAACTGCAGCACTTATTGCGGAAGTTAAGGTTTAATGTAATGAATAAGATAATCAATAACGTATTTGCAAGAGAAATTTTAGATAGCAGGGGTTACCCCACTATTGAGGTAGAAATTGAGCTCTGTGATGGTGCAATAGGCAGGGCATCTGTACCTTCTGGAGCTTCAACCGGTAAATTAGAAGCCTTGGAACTCAGGGACCAAGATGAGAAAAGGTATTGTGGTAAGGGAGTGCTGAAAGCTGTTCAAGCTGTAAATGGGATAATAGCAGATGAAATCATTGGAATGAATGCAGCGGACCAAAATGCAATTGATAAAGCATTAATTGAACTGGATGGAACAAAAAACAAATCAAAACTTGGAGCAAATGCAACTTTGGGTGTGTCTCTTGCAGTTGCAAAAGCAGCAGCAAACAGTTTCAAAATGCCGCTATATAGATATTTGGGAGGAAAGCAGACGAGTGTTATGCCGGTTCCACTCATTAACATAATTAATGGTGGAGTACATGCAGACAATAAGCTCGATTTCCAAGAATTCATGATTCTTCCGGTCGGTGCTGAGACTTTCAGCGAAGCGATTAGAATATCTGCGGAGGTATTCCACAACTTACGTAGCATTCTTAAGAAAAAAGGTTATAGCACAAATGTAGGGGATGAAGGTGGTTTTGCACCAAATATTGAAAGTACTGAAGAAGCACTTGATTTGATCATATACGCTATAGAATCAGCAGGTTATTCAGCGCAAAGTGATTTTGCACTAGGCCTTGATGTTGCTTCATCTACTTTTTATGAAGATGGAATTTACGAATTTGAAAGTAAGGGACTTACTTCAAAAGAATTGACTGAATACTATTGTGACCTTGTGGAAAAATATCCAATAATTTCTATAGAAGATGCAATGAGTGAAGACGACTATGAAGGTTGGAAATTACTTACTGCAAAATTGGGGAGTAAAATTCAATTGGTTGGGGATGATTTATTTGTTACAAATTGTGAACTAATAGGCAAAGGAATAGAAGAAAAAATGGCAAATGCTGTACTGATCAAGCCAAATCAAATAGGGACGTTAACAGAAACTTTTGCTGCAATTGAAATGGCAAAATCAAATGGCTACAAAGCTGTGATTTCTCACCGCTCAGGTGAAACAGAAGACACAACAATATCTCATATAGCAGTTGCATCAAATTGCGGGCAAATAAAAACCGGATCGCTATCGCGTTCTGATAGGCTTGCGAAGTATAACGAGCTAATCAGAATAGAAAGCACATTAGGAAAGGATGCTAAATATTATCGTGGGTTAGCATGGGTTTTATAGACGAAGTAAAATTGTGTTTAAAAGCCGGTGACGGTGGTGATGGCTGTGCAAGTTTTCGTCGAGAAAAGTTCGTTGAATTTGGTGGTCCAAATGGTGGTAATGGAGGAAAGGGTGGAAACATAGTTTTCATCAGCGACGCTAATCTCAACACTTTGCTTCATTTTCGTTATAGAAGACACATTAAAGCAGATAGTGGAAAAAATGGTGCAGGCAGGGATAGATCTGGCACAGCAGGGAAAGACGTTATACTTAAAGTTCCAGTCGGTGCACAAATAATTGATGAAGAAAGTGAAGAGATAATAGTAGACCTTGACAAGCCTGGTATGGAATTTCAAGTAGCACAGGGTGGAAAAGGTGGACTTGGAAATACTAATTTTAAATCTTCTACTAATAAGGCACCAAGACATTTTACTTACGGTCAGCCTGGCGAAGAAAAACATGTATTATTAAAACTAAAAGTTTTATCAGATGTTGGAATTATTGGCATGCCAAACGCAGGTAAATCAAAATTTTTGACTCGCTGCTCAAATTCCGATACAAAAGTAGGCGATTATCCATTTACCACCGTAAGACCCCACTTAGGTGTGACAAAAGTGGATGATAGCGAAGTTGTAATAGCAGATATTCCTGGAATAATTACTGATGCTCACCTTGGAGTTGGGCTCGGGCATAAATTTTTAAAGCACATAGAAAGGTGTCAAATTTTACTTCATTTAATCGATGTAACTCACGATGACGTTGTTTCGGCTTATAGTTGTATCCATAATGAATTGGAACTTTACAATAGTGATCTTGTTGAAAAAGAAGAGATTGTAGTATTAAACAAATGCGACTTATTGAGGGAAGCAGAAATTCTGGAAAAGAAGAATCACCTAGCTAATTATCTCAATAAAGAAGTGCTGTGCTTATCAATTAATGGTGATTTACAGCCTATTTTAAGATTATTAAGTGAAAAATTGAAAAAGAGTAATTCTAAGGAAATCGATGTATATGATCCTTTTAAAGCGTAAATTTTCTATTTATGGATGTACAAGAATGGTAGCGTGCAACCAGAACTAAGCGTACAGCTGTGCAAACATCGTGATTTGAGTCCACCAGAAGGGTGTCATCCCAGTGCCCAGACACTGGGATCCAGGAATTTTATTAAGTTGGTAAGCATAAAAGTAGCCGTTTTATGTTAAAATACAACGTTTTAATGATTATGAAAAGGCTGGATTCCAGACTGGAATGACACCATCATAAAGTGAATCAGTGTCAGCTACTTGCATCTACCATGCAAGTTACCTGAAAATTGCAATGTTCGTACACTTGACTACTTGGATCTAGTATGATTTAATTAACCAAGAAGTAGGCATGAAAAAATTATGTAGTGAACCAGTTTGCATAACACCAGGAGGAAAATATGGATAGAAAGACGAGAATAGAATCAGACAGCTTAGGGGAAGTAAAAGTACCAAGTGAACATTACTGGGGAGCGCAGACTCAGCGTTCTTTAGAAAATTTTAAGATTGGCACAGAAAAAATGCCAGAGCCTCTGATTAAAGCATTAGCAATAGTAAAACTTGCAGCAGCGCGTGTTAATATGAAACATGGTGTTATAGATGATAGGGTAGGGGACGCAATTTGCACAGCCGCGAGGGAAGTAATAGATGGCAAATTTAATAATGAATTTCCGCTTGTTGTTTGGCAAACCGGATCCGGAACGCAGACTAATATGAATATGAATGAAGTGATCAGCAATCGTGCAATAGAGATTTTAGGTGGTAATTTGGGTAGTAAATCTCCAATACATCCAAATGATCATGTGAATTATGGTCAGTCGTCAAATGACACCTTTCCAACAGCAATGCATATAGCAGCAGCAGACCAGATAAACCGCTTGCTTATTCCAAATCTTGAAAAATTGCATAAGGTGCTGGATAATAAGGTTCAGGAATTTAAAGATATAATAAAAGTAGGACGTACTCATCTGCAAGATGCAACGCCCCTAACACTAGGACAGGAGTTCTCTGGCTATGCAGTCCAGATTAAAAAGGGGATAGAGAGAGTAAAATCAACTTTAAGTGATATATATGAGCTTGCACAAGGTGGCACTGCAGTTGGCACGGGACTCAATACTAAAAAGGGTTTTGCTGAAGATTTTTCAAGCCAAGTTGCAGAAATTACTAACCTTCCATTTACTTCAGCAGGCAATAAATTTGAAGCGCTAGCAGCAAATGATGCTTTAGTTGAGCTCAGTGGAACACTCAATACAGTAGCAGTCAGTTTAATGAAAATTGCAAATGATATAAGGTTGCTTGGTTCTGGTCCAAGATGCGGAATTGGGGAAATAATGTTACCGGAAAATGAGCCTGGTTCTTCAATTATGCCAGGTAAAGTGAATCCAACTCAGTGTGAAGCGGTGACTATGGTATGCACTCAAGTTATGGGAAATCATGTTGCTGTAACCATTAGTGGTTCAAACGGTCATTTTGAATTGAATGTGTTTAAGCCAGTGATAATTTACAATGTTTTGCAGTCTATAAGACTTTTAGCTGACGCAAGTTTAAATTTTACAGAAAAATGTGTAGTTGGTATTAAAGCAAATGAAGAGAGGATAAAAGATTTACTGAATCAGTCGTTGATGTTGGTCACTATATTAAATACGCATATAGGGTACGACAATGCAGCAAAAATAGCGAAGCTTGCTTATAAAGAAAATATCACTCTAAAAGAAGCAGCAGCAAAACTTCAACTGCTCACTGAGGAAGAGTTTGAAAGGATAGTGAAACCAGAAGAAATGGTAAATTATTTGTAACCGCTCACACTTAATTCTTCAATCTCACTAATAGAAAGGCCAGTAAACTTGACAATAGTGTTAACATCAACATTATTATCTTGCTTTGTCTACCTTATTTTGCCGCTCCCCTGAACGGATACGATTTAAGACATAAGATCCTTTTTCATAGCTATACTACGTTATCCAGCGTCTGGGCACTGGTTTCTTGGTACTTATTCCGCAATAATTTTTTTTTCCTTCAATAAACTTTGCAGTTCGCCTTTTTCGTACATCTCGCGAGTGATGTCGCAACCACCAATAAACTCTTCCTTTATATATAATTGTGGAATTGTTGGCCAATCAGAAAACTTTTTTATAGATTCACGTATTTCATCATTCTCCAACACGTTAATATACTTAAACTTCACGTTCAATTTTTTTAGGATTGACACGACGAGTCCAGAGAATCCGCATTGAGGAAAATCAGAAGTGCCTTTCATATACAATACCACATCATTTTCTGTTATATCTTTTTTTATTTGTTCAAAATTGCTCATAAATTCACCTTATTTTTAAGTATTAGTTTCCAGTTGCAAGGCGTGTATAGACTGACCTTCCAGAGCTTTATATACCATTTTATGCTGTTCTATTTTTGTCTTTCCAAGAAAACACTTGGAGTTTATTTTTAAATGATAATGGTCATCATCTCCAGCAAGATCATGAATCTTTATATCAGCGTCGGGGAACGATTGTTTGATGATCCTCTCTGATTCGTGAATTGCAATAGTCATTGATTTGCTTTAAATTACAATACTTTCATTATAAATCTAAAACGATTGAGCGCAATAAAAAGTTGCTATCATAAAAAATAGAAGCATACTATAATAATGGAATGACAAGTTATGCAGGGAGGCTTTGTGGTGGGCGAAAGATTTAAATTCACATATCTTTGGTTTTGCTAACTTTTTCATTTAGGTGCTTATCTTACGATGATAAAATAAATAACTTAGAGAATGTTTACATCAAAGCTAACTATTTTGGAGCATTCTTCAATGCAATAGGTTCTCTAGAAGGAAAAGAAGATGCAGGTGACAATATAACAGAGGGGGTTTTTAGTTTTAATAAGAAGGAGCGAATTGAAGCTGGATACAGTCCTAAATATGTTCCAGGGTTTGCCGGTAGTGCTGCAATAGGGTATTTATTCAAAAATATGAGAGTTGAGTTTGAAGGCTTATATTCTCAGACTAACTTATATGATGAAGATTATTCAGATAAGAAAAAAGCAAGATATATTGAACTTCGTCGTCACAATGATGCGTCTACTGGAGCGGAATGCAATTCACCTTGGAGAAGTGGAAAGGTTGATATTCACATTCAAGAAAATTGTAGTGTTGAAGCAGAGTTCAGAGCTGCATTTAAGATGAAAAATGAAGGTTTTAATAACTTAGCTGGAATGGTCAATGTATATCGTGATTTTAATATAGCAAAAATGCCATTCACCCCATATGTTGGTATTGGTGCAGGTGTAACTAGGGTTAAATTTCTAGGAAAAACCAGATATGCCTTGGCTTACCAAGCAAAACTTGGTATCAATCACCAACTTACAGCACAAACTCAAGCATTTGCTGGTTTACGCTATTTTGGTATCCTTGATAACCAATTTAAAGATATTGTACCAGGAATAAAGATACTAGCTGGTGAAGGATATATTCCTGCCGGTGGAGGAAGTAAAGTTGATGAAACTGCACGTGTTGAATCAACAACTGCAACCATTACCAATAGGTTTGGCATATATGGCTTAGAGTTTGGGTTGGTTTATCACTTTTAACTTTATCCAATAAATTACATATGTGAAGATAGTAAATTCAGCGTACTGAGAACATTAGAAAGACGAGATTTTAATTGATTTTCATATTTACTCCAATCTTGTATTGCCTTTCTTGCAACACCTGAATCAACTGCGGCTTTTGCAACAGCAGGAGCTACTATAGAAATTAATCTTGGGTCAAATGGAGTAGGTATTATATATTCACGTCCATAGCCCATTTTACGACCGCCATAGACTGCAGATATCTCACCTGGTACTGGCTCACGGGCAAGCTTTGCTATTGCATCTGCAGCTGCAATTTTCATTTCATCATTTATTGTTGTTGCATGTACATCAAGTGCCCCTCTAAATATATAAGGAAAACCCATTACGTTGTTGACTTGGTTGTTGTAATCTGACCTACCAGTTGCAATTATTGCATCTGGCCTCACAGATTTTGCAAACTCAGGCCTTACTTCTGGATCGGGATTGGCAAGAGCAAAAATAATCGGGTCTTTGCCCATACTCTTTAACATCTCTTCATTTAACACATCTTTTGCAGATAGTCCGATGAATACATCAGCGCCTTTTATTGTATCAAGTAGAGAACGTTCGGAAGTATCAATTGCATATTTTTCCTTCCACTCATTCATGTCCTCGTTTCTACCTTTGTATATTACTCCTTGCTTATCACACAGCACTATATTTTTAGCGCCCATGGACTTTAGTATTTCTAAACATCCAATACCGGCTGCTCCAGCACCATTCATAATGATCTTAACGTCCTCTAATTTCTTTCCGACAATATCAAGAGCATTTTCTATACCAGCTGCAACAACCACTGCAGTTCCATGCTGGTCATCATGGAACACTGGAATATCCATCAGTTCATTCAGACGTTTCTCTATTATAAAACAATCGGGAGATCTTATATCCTCTAAATTTATCCCCCCCCAACTTGGCCCAAGGTACCTTACTGCATTGATAAAATCTTCTATATTTTCTGTACCAACTTCTATATCAACTGCATCAATATCAGCAAAACGCTTAAATAAAACAGCTTTGCCTTCCATGACAGGTTTTGCAGCAAGAGGACCGATATTACCAAGTCCAAGCACTGCAGTGCCATTTGAAATGACAGCAACACAGTTGCTTTTTGCCGTATAATCATAAACAACCTCAGGATTTTTAGCTATTTCAAGGCACGGAGCTGCAACGCCAGGGGAATAAGCAAGTGACAAATCATACTGGGTAGATAAAGGTTTTGTTGGCATGATTGAAATTTTACCAGGTTTACCACCTCTACTGTGATAATTAAGTGCCTCTTGTTTTGTGGTACTATCTAAATCATCGTTCATCATTACATCCTTATATTTTAAGCTTGTATTTTTTAAGTATATGGAGTTTTTATAAATGTTCAATTGTAAACTATTAGCTTGTGAACTCTGGTGTACTTCTGTATAAGTTTACCTACTACGTAGAATGGTATTACATGCTTAAGAAAAACGTGCCTAATTTGCTTACAATTTCTCGTGCGCTTGCAGTACCAGCAATAATATTAAGTTTTTATATAGAAAATAAATATGCAGGCCTGATAACAATATCAATCTTTGTATTTGCGTGCATTACGGATTTTTTTGATGGTTACTTGGCGCGTGCGTGGAAAGTCCAATCAAAATTTGGCAAGCTATTTGATCCAATTGCTGATAAATTAATAGTGGTTTCAACGATAATTATGCTAGTTTATAAGCAGAAGATAAATGATTTTACAATAGTACCATCGATTATCATCATCTGTAGGGAGATATTAGTCTCGGGTTTGCGGGAGTTTTTGATAGCTACAAATGTTAGTCTACCTGTAAGCAAATCTGGAAAAATTAAAACATTTCTACAGATGGTTGCTGTAGTAGCGCTAATAATGAACGATTATTATATGATTCAATATACAGGTGCGATTTGTTTATGGGTTGCAGCTATTATAACTATGTGGTCAGGCTATAATTATATCCTAGCCGGCATCAAACAGATTGATTAAATCTTCTAGGAAATAGTTAATAGACAAGAGTAGTTAATATCTTAGTGATATTGACTCAGAAAGCAAAAAGGTGTATAATTATATTAACTTACAACTAATTAGGTTAATATTATGAAAATACCTAGTGGCAAATTTTCTTCTACTAAAAAGGTTCCAGGAAAGAATAAGAAAAAAAGAGATTTTGAACCATTAGAAGAGTTTTTTTGGGATTTTTGGCCAACAGTTGATAAAGAAGTCAAAAGAGAAAGGCTAGAACAAGAACTATTAGCACTAAAAAAAAGAGAGCTATATAGAAAATGTGCATCATTGGCAACAATGGTCCCATTTACATTGCTGATGGCGATTGAACTGGAAAAAACATATAGCGATCAGGTATTACTTGGCGTGATAAGTGGCGCGCTAAGCAACACTATATTACCTTTTACAGTCTTATCTCTTATTTGTACGCTATATTTAATTTACAATAATAGGAAGATAGCACAAAAAGAACGAGAGTTGGAGATTATTGAAAATGGAGAGGAAGTAAAGGAAAAAGAGCACAATATTTCTGATATAGGTCAGTGTTTGATCTATATTGAGGCTATAACAACTGCACTGGTTATTGTAGGTATGATAATGGGTGAAACATCTTCACTTGAAGCAGCAGAGGATGCAATTTTATTTCTTGCCAATGCAATTGCTTTTCTTGCAACTCTTGTTTCTTATATTGATAAGCATGAAAAAAATAAGAAAAAGGAAACAGAAAAGTCTGATCTTGATGAGAAATCTAGCAAGAAAACTAGCAATATATCTGTAGCCGGATTGGCGCTTGCTGGTTCTTCTGTATTTTTAATAAGAAGGATAATGTTAATAGCATTAGCATCGTCCTTAAATCCTGCTGTTGGAACTACTTTAGGCTTGGTAGGTATTGCAATTTTTATGGCTGTACAGGTCTTAACTATACATTCCTACAGTAAGACGCTGAAAGATCCAAAAGTGGAAGGACGAGGTGAATCAAGAAATGCAGGTAGTTCTGACCGTAGTTATAAAGAAGAAGGACCGGCTGTTGCCTAAGAAATTTATTTATTTAAGTAATATTTAGGTCTATACTTTATTTTGATCGAAAAAAATCTTATGTATAAGACTTTAATCACGTGCTTTATTTTCCTAATTTGCTCCTTTACACAATCGTATGCGGATGATCTTGAAAAAACTGAAACTGAACTATATGAAGAAGCAGTTGAACTTTTTGACCAGAAAAAATATAAACAAGCTATTAGGGCATTTCATAAGATAGAGGATTTGTATCCTTTTTCTTATTGGGCAATGAAAGCAAAATTATTATCTGGGGTCTCTCACTATAATATGGGTAACTATAGCAGTGCTGCAAGTGATATGGCTGATTATATATATGTTTATTCAAATGGTGAAGATTTACCATATGTATACTACTTAAGAGTATTATCTTATTACATGCAAATTAATAAAGTGCAACTTGGACAGCAAACTGCATATAAAACTTTAGAGCTAGCCACTGAGTACATTAATCTCTTTCCAGGCAGCGAATATGTAGACGAGATGAAGGAAAAAGCAAAGCTGATCACAGAGCATATATCAACAAAAGAGTACTCTATCGGTAAATTTTACCTGAGGCGTGGTGAATATTTAGCAGCAATTAAGCGTTTCCAGAATATGGCAAGCTATAAAGATTCTAAATATTTTTCTAAGTCTATTAACTATTTAGTAGCAGCCCATTCAGCTCTTGGCCTTAATTGGGAAGCTGAGCAGTATGAAAGTATGTTATTAGCAGAAAACCTGCAAGATGCCAAGCCAGAGGCTTGAAAATTTGCTTTAGCTTTTTCTATGCTTTGATATATAATTTAGGTTTTTAACTATTTGAATATGGCTGGTCATTCACAATTTTCAAATATAAAACACCGGAAAGGTGCTCAGGATGCAAAGCGCTCTCAAAAATTTACGAAGCTGATTAGAGAAATAACAGTTGCTGCAAAGCAAGGGTTACCCGATCCCGAACTCAACCCGCGCCTTCGCTCTGCTATATTTGCTGCACGCAAGGAAAATCTACCAAAAGATAAAATAGAAACAGCAATAAAAAATGCAACTGGTAACGTTGCTGGAGAAAATTACGAAGAAATCCAATATGAAGGTCATGGGCCTTCTGGCACTGCACTCATTGTCCATGCCTTGACTAATAACCGCAACCGTACTGCTTCTGAGGTACGTTATATATTTTCTCGCAAGGGTGGAAACTTGGGAGAAACAGGAAGTGTTAGTTACCTTTTTGATCATGTAGGTTTAATTGTCTATAAAGCAGAGGGTGTGAATTTTGATGATTTATTCAGTCATGGAATCGAATTAGAAGTATTGAATATTGAGGAAAATGACAAAGAAGGATTACACGTTATAACTTGTGAAATAAAAGATTTTGGTAAAGTACGCGATGCCTTTTATGCAAAATTCGGAGAACCAGAACTTGCTCGTCTTTCGTGGCAACCAAAGGATCTAGTTGAAATTAGTGATAAAGAGTTGATTGATAAATTATCTGCATTGGTTGAAGAACTAGAAGATAACGACGATGTACAGTATGTGGAAGGTAATTTTACTTTTGTTGATGCTGTTTAAATGATGAAGCTGATTGTATTTATGCTGCTCTTTATCTTACCGTTATATACCGCTGAAACATCAACAGATCTTGCACAGCCATTCCAGCATGGAATCAGAAAAAAAAAAGCTACTTTGACGACAGAAAGTGATAGAAAGTTGTTATTCATATCCAGTACCATAAAATCTTCCTTTTTTGCCACGGAAGGGTTGGCGCCAAATACAGTGGTGAAATTAATCAACATATATAAAGATTTCGGTGTTGATTTTAAAAAAGACATTGTGCCGAAGAGTAAATTAGAGGTTCTTTTTGAGAGATTGCCTAATAATCAGAAGACTGAAGAAAAAATTTTATATGCTTCACTGACAATAAACAAGAAAGCTATTAGTTTATATCATTATAAATCGCAAGACGGCAAAGAAAGATATTTTAATAAAGAAGGAATAAGCTTAAAAAATGGCGAAATTTTTGCAAATCCTTTAAATGGAGATTATCGCATATCCTCAAAATTTGGCAATAGAAAGCATCCTGTTCGCGGTAAAATTGCTTTTCACAAAGGAGTGGATTATGCAGCTAAACTTGGCACTCCCATATACGCTGCTGCAGAGGGTGTGATAGAATATATAGGAAAGAATGGTGGCTATGGAAATTACATCAAAATAAAACACAAAAATGAATATTCAACCTGTTACGCGCATATAAGTAGATTTAGTGGCGATATAAAGTTAGGCTCTAAAGTAAAGCAGGGGCAGATCATCGCTTATGTTGGTAGCACTGGTGTTGCAACAGGACCCCATTTACATTACGAAGTTATATATAACGGCAAACACATCGATCCGCTTACGATAGCACATAAAACTGAAGTAAAATTGCCTGATCATGAATTAAGAGAGTTTAAACTATTTGTAAATAAGATAAATAAAACGATCAACAGAGAGGGTTCAAGTGAAAAAGAAGTTTAAAGACAATATGGATAAGAATACGATAAACGATAGAAATTTGAGTCAAATTCGGTTTTTTCCTGCATTAATACTAGCGGTAATACTAATGGCAATACCGTTATCACTACTTGCGATGTATGATACTCTGGCTTTAATACACAATAGCCTGGTTTCAATGGATGGTACTGCTTTAGTATTAATAATCCCATTTGTGATCCTATTCGTGATCCTATTCATAATTTTACCTACAGGGTTTTTTATCAATCATCCTAATGAAGCAAGAGTGATAGAATTTTTTGGTCATTATATTGGAACTTATTTTAAACCAGGAATGTTTATCACAATCCCATTTACAAACAAACATGTCATTTCTCTAAAATTTCAAAATATCAACACAGAAAAAATAAAAGTGAATGATGCAAATGGAAGTCCAATAGAGATTTCTGCAGTAATTGTTTGGAGAGTGAACAGCCCGGCGAAGGCGTATTATAATGTTAACAACTATCACGAATTTGTTTTTGTACAAAGTGACTCGGTAATTAGAGAATTGGCGAGCAATTATCCGTATGACAGCGAGAGCAATGAGGAATCTTTACGTAAAAATTCTGATAAAATTTCAGATGAATTGCGGTCAATGTTACAACAAAGATTAGATATTGCAGGAATTGAGATTACAGAAGCAAGAATATCGCATTTGGCGTATTCGTCCGAGATTGCACAAGCAATGTTAAGGCGTCAACAAGCACATGCTATCACTTCGGCAAGAAGGCATATAGTGCAAAATGCAATAGGAATTGTCGAGGAAGTAATAGCTCATTTTGAAAAAAACAAAAGCTTACAATTAGATGGCAAGCAAAAGGTTCAATTGATAAATAATTTGTTGGTTGCCCTAATCTCTGAGCAAGATGCACAACCGACGATTAGTTTAGATAATAATTAGCATAGAAGCCGATTGGGTTTCATAAATGCAAGTCACTATTAATTTCTTGATTAATAGACTAAATGATGTTATAAATTACACGCATTAGGGGTGCTCTAGAAAAGCTGAGAGTACATAAAGTACAACCCTTTGAACCTGATATTGTTAAAGCAAGCGTAGGAAAATGTATGTATATAAATATTGAAGAATGCTTCGGCTTCATTGCGTTAATTGCATCTCTAATTGGATTATCACCTCAAGTATATAAAGCATATATCACTAAAGTTACTCGTGATGTATCGATGTTAATGTTAGTAAACTATCTTATTTGTTCATTGTCTTGGATTGGCTATGGTCTTTACCAGAGCTCAATTTTTGTGGTGCTTAGCAATATTGCTGGATTAGTGATTAGCATAATATCAATTATTCAAAAATGTTACTACGATGCAAAACCTGCACCATGATCATGTGCTGCACTGCAGTACACAACAACAATATCGTTCTATTGTAGTGCTAAATGGAAAAATACCGAGCTCATCGTTTTTTAAACGAGATATACCTATTATTGCTGTAGATGGAGGAGCAAACAAGCTTCTATCAATTGGCGTAAAACCTGATCTTGTAGTAGGAGATTTGGATAGCGTAAATCTGGATTTACGTGCTAATTTGAATACGATATATCTACCTGATCAAGATTATTGCGACTTTTCTAAAGCAATGGCTCACTTAAAAACAGTAAAGTTATTGCCATCAATAGTAACGGGTATTACTGGAGGAGCAATTGATCACATACTACAGAATATTAACATTTTTCTAAGTACGGGCAGTATCTTTTACACACCTTCACCTCCCATGGTAGGTTACACTTTACAAAAAGGTATTACCCATTTTTTTTCTTTGCCAAAAAATACTAAAATATCTTTACTTGGTATACCGAGAGCTCAAATATCAACCAAAGGATTAAAATGGGAACTGCACCTTAGTAATCTTGCTTTTCCGGGAAAAAATTCTTGCTTTAATCGAAGTTTAGGCAATAAGGTATCCGTAGAAGTACACAGTGGTATATGTCTAGCAACGATTTATTTAGAGACAGTAGATGATGCTGCAAGACATCATGTGCGTCAAGTTAAGAAGTAAATAGACTTCTTGCATAACCCAAACTAAGTAGAAAAAAGGTATCATCCAAGTAGCTGACACTGGTTCCTTTATGACGTGTCATTCCAGTTTCAGCTACTTGAATGACAGCAGTCCTACGTCATACCGCCGCGGCGCTAACAAGAGATCCCGCTAACAAGTAGCGGGATGACGATTGTCGTTTAGGTCTTGTCGACATAAAAAAAATAGTGATATAGAGTACTCTTTATTAATAGGTAAAGAGAATGCTATATGATTTAAAAGATGAGCAATGGGAGAGAATAAAAAACAGTCTGCCAGGTAAGGAAGGAGATAGAGGAAGAAGCGCAAAAGATAACAGGAGATTCGTAGCTGCAATAATGTGGATAGGTAGAACAGGAGCAACATGGAGAGCATTGCCGGCTGAGTATGGAAAATGGTCAAGTGTACATAAACGTTTTATAAGGTGGGCAAAATCTGGTGTTTGGCAGATGATTTTCAACACATTAGCTGTTAATGGAGACACAGAGTGGCTCATGATAGACTCAACAATAATCAGGGCACATCAACATGCTGCTGGTGCAAGAAAAAAATGTGGAAACTGGTAGACAAGAACAAGAGCTGGGACGGTGCAAAGGAGGATTTTCAAGCAAATTACACGCTGCTTGTGATGCTTTGGGCAACCCACTGAGATTCTTTGTTACTGCAGGGCAAAGATCGGATTACGTAAAAGCTTTAGACCTGATAGAAGGCAAGAACATGGAGGCACTTATTGCCGATAAAGGGTATGACGCAAATTATATGATTGAGGCTGCAGAAGCTGTAAATGCTGAGCCAGTAATCCCACCGCGTTCCAACAGAAAAACACCAAGAGAATATGACAAAGAATTGTATAAAGAGAGAAACTTAATCGAAAGGATGTTCAACAAAATCAAGCACTTCCGCAGAGTTGCTACACGCTACGACAAATTGGCCATAGCTTTTCTGTCTTTTGTTCACATTGCTGGCATTTATCTTTGGTTAAAATAAATGTCGACACTGCCTAGAACAATTTTTGACTTGCAGTTGGAATTACTACGATGAAGACAATCAGATTATTGTTAAGGTTTATCGTTATGATCCACCTGAAGGAAAAGAATATCGCCCATTTGATGTTAAAACATTGAATTATGCTGCACCAGAAATAAGGCCACTCTACAACATTCCAGGAATTTTAAAGTCTGATAAAGTTGTTCTGGTTGAAGGAGAAAAATGTGCAGAAGCGCTGATAGAACAAGGGATTGCAGCCACAACAACAATGTCTGGAGCAAACGCAGATGTCAAAAAGACTGATTGGTCACAACTAAAAGGTAAACATATTATTATTTGGCCAGATAATGATGAATCAGGTAAGAAGTATGCTGAAAATGCTACAAAAAAGCTTTTGGATGTTGGAGTTGCATCACTTGCTGTGCTTGAGATTCCGCAAGGTAAACCTGAGAAATGGGATGCTGCTGATTGTGTAGAGGAAGGTATAGATGTCAAAGAGTTTTTAGCTTCAACTCCGTTACTTACTATTGATACTCCAGCTACTGATACTTCAAATATGAAAAGTTTAGAAAGATCTACAAAACAGCCACTTAACATTTTAGATTGGAGTGCAGAGCGCTTTGTAGGTCCGGTACCAGAGCAAAAGTTTCTTGTTGAAGGTCTATTTCCTTTAGGTGTTACTTCAATAATAGCAGCAATGGGAGATACAGGCAAAGGTATGCTTCTTCTTGACCTAGCGCTTAAGGTTGCAAGTGATAAGGATCAGATGTGTGGCTTTGGTTCACTTGTTACTGAACACGGAACAGTAGTAATTTTTTCAGCAGAGGATGATGCAGGTGAGATACACCGCCGCTTGAAACGACTTGACCCTAAGTGTGAAAGGTTGAAACATAAAGATAAATTATTTATTGTACCACTGCCAAACGTTAGAGGATCACTTACAATACTCAGAAATGTTCGTGGTAAAATCGTCGAAGTTTCTCCTGAATTCGAATCCATAATGAAACAGCTCGAGGAAATTAAAGATCTGAAATTGATAGTATTTGATCCACTTGCTTCATTTATCCATGCAGATATAAATGCTGATCCTGCTGTAGGGGATTATCTAATGTGCTTATTATCTGATTTAGCATGTAGTACTGGAGCTTCGATAATTACTGCTCATCACATGAGAAAGCCAAAAGGAGAAAAACCAATATTAACTGCTGAACAAGCACGCGATGCAATTAGAGGTACCTCTGCTCTTGTTAATGGTGTTAGATGTTCCTATGCTTTTTGGACAGTGGAAGATACAGCTAAGCCAGAGATCTTTAGGTCAATGGGGGAGATTCCAAGACAAAATGCTTTATTTTATGGGGCGGTTGTTAAGGCAAATGGGTTAGCTGATCGCACTGTACGTACTTACCTAAGAAATCAAGAAACAGGGCTACTAGAAGATATAACAGCACAATTGAAAGTTAAAAACATTAGCGATAAAAGTCTTAAGATATATCTTATCGATGCAATTAAACGATCTGCTATTGCAGGGCATCCATTTACTCATACAGGAAGTGCAGGAGTATATAAACAACGGCATAGACTGCCTGAAATTTTTCACAATATGGGAAGAGATAAATTAGAACGTATGATACAGGAACTTTTACAGGTAAAACAGTTAGTAAAAGGAATGTCTAAAGGTTCAAGAGAGGATAAGTGGCTTGACGTTACAACAGGACCCTTTGCTTGTGGTATAGGAAAATTCACCCCTGGAGCTGAAGATCTTAACTGCAAATAAAACTTCTGTAGGTAAATTCTTTACAGCTATTTTTAATAGATCTCTTATTCAAATACTTGTTCTGTAGGCTTTGTTGCATTGCTCCTAACCATACTTTTCTATATATGGATATATACAATATTCAGTTGCTAGTTTACGTTGAATGCTACAATAGATAGATATATAGTAGAATGGAGAAACAACCAGAAATAGCTAAAACCATACCAGATGGGCTATTGGTTTTTCAACAGCTATGCAAGAATATTTTTACAAACAGACATTAATCTCTTAAAAATTGATATCTATTATAGGTAGCATTATATTCCTAATTCCTAGGTTATCAGCTAAATAGTTAGAAATCAAGGAAGCTAGACTCTGCATAAAACCTAGGCTTTTTGACCTACATTCCTAAAAGTATTCCTAGCAACTACGCACCTAAAGTTAGCCAATATGGCTGATTTTGCTATTCCTAAAACCCTTATATATTATATATATATAATAACAATAGTAATAAATATAAATTAATAAATATATAAACTACAAATAAATAAAACTTATCAAAAAGAAAGAAGAGCAAAAAGACCACTACAAAACTTATTAGGATATTTAAATTGAATAAGAAAGAACAAATGGCTCATAATTGCGTTTTAAGACGATCCTGTGACTTCAGGGTACAATTATACCACCAAGACCTAAATTACTCATGTAGGGTAGCTTAAAACTCGATTACGAGGCATTTCTAAACTATTTTTTACCCCAAACTTTTATTTACTACAAGAAAGCCTAAAACCAGTCTATCATGTTTTTTTGTTGGTTGCAAAGAAAATTTTTCAAACCTAAAGAACAAATGGTTAGTAGACTTTTTGAAACGTTATTTTTGCAACAGCCAACTTATGTCACTTCTATCATAGAGAGGGTAACAAAATACTCCTACCCTTTAAAACGCTTTAGGAGGTCCTTACAACACTATTTGTAATTTAGATATAAAAGTTCGTCTTTTTTAAATTAACGCGTGTAGCCTCCCTAAAAACTCGAATAAAAGGCATCTTTAGTAACCCAACTATTGCAAAGTAAACTTACCAGTAAGTTTAACACATTTTTTACACTTTGCAAAGAAAATTCTTCAAAAAAGATTGAACGACTTGTGAATGGGTTAATGGAGACTTTATGAAAATACAACAACTTTTATTGCAAACCTCTGAGCAATTGATTGCAAAATTCTCAGTAATGAAATCAGCAAATTGTAGATGAAGCTCAAGGAAAAAAGTTACTGCCATAGAAGAAGAAACAGAAGCTACAGAACTCTTAACCCGCTTAATAGTTCAAAATGGAGACAAAGATCGAAATTTATTTACGTCTCTAATTTTATCACGTATAATGGAGATAAAACTTCCACTATTTATTAGTAATAAAAAGCAACTTAGTTTATATTTGGTTTTTAGAATAAACTTATTTTCAATATGATTGACACTTTAACTTTAAAAGAAGGAGATATTGAAACTACTGCTTTTGATAATAGCAATTTTACTAGAGTATTACACGATGGAGAATGGTGGTACGTAATAACAGAAGTAATAGCTTTTCTGACAGGTAGTAAGAACCCATCTGACTATCTAAAAAAGATAAAAAGCAGAGATATAGGGCTTTCTGAAGGATGGGGACAATTTGTCACCCCCCTTGAAATTAAAACAAAAGGTGGTAAACAGAATGTTAATTGTACAAATGTTGAGGGGTTGTTTCGTATTTTGCAGTCTATTCCTTCCAAAAGAGTTGAACAATTTAAACGTTGGCTTGCAAAAGTCGGGTATGAAAGGCTACAAGAATATGAAAACCCTGAGCTTGCACTCAAACGAATCTATGCCGATTATGCTGCAAAAGGGTACCCTCAGGAATGGATACAAAAGAGAATAGAATCGATAGCTGTCAGAAATCAACTAACAAAAGAATGGGGTAACAGAAATATATCTGACCACAATAATAAGTATATTGAAGGTAGGGAATACGCAATATTGACAGACGTAATTTCTGAGGGAACGTTTGGAGTAAAAACAAAGCATCATAAGGAAATAAAAGGCTTGAGGAAACAACCACTAAGAGACCATATGACACCAATTGAATTAATTTTTAACATGCTAGGAGAACAGGCTACCATTGATGAAATAAAAGATAAAGATGCACAGGGCTATAATAAAAATTTAGAAGCGGCAAAGGAAGGAGGCAAGAACGCAGGCACAGCAAGAGAGGCATTTGAAAAAGCGAGAGGTGTGAAAGTCGTTTCTTCAGATAACTTTTTAAAGAGGATTAAAGATTAAAGTTCTCACTATGAGAAACCTCTGAATTTTATGGTTTAAAACGTTTTAGAAGGCTATTATAGCGTTATTGATGATTTAGATAGGTTTTGTATGTTTTTACCAAAAACTCATGTAATCTCTTCTCAGATCAAGTAAAAAGTTGTTTCCAAAATGGAAAGAACTCAAATAGTGAAGATTTCTGTTGTAAAAGACATAATGCTCTTTTTAATTTCTTAGCTGTCTTAAAATTATTTTAACTTTTTTTCAGAAAATCCCGGAAAAAGTAGTAAGAAATCCGGTATATATTAGTATAGAGACATTGAGTGTAGATGTGCTTCAAACACAAAAGTCGGCAAACAAAAAGATTGAAGAAAGCAAAAGAAATTTAGGCTTTTACGTAATTGAGAATTTGTATTTTTTTAGATAAGGCAAAAACTGTGTTTTAAAGCTAGATGCGACTTTAGAGTCAACCAAAGCTTAAAACTCAATTACATGAATTTTACTTTTTCCATTATAACATCTTTTACTTCTCGTCAACACAGTTAACGAACTACCACAGTAAAAGGGTTAATACGGTAACCATAATCTCTACGCGATGATCCAGGCCAACCAACTGTTTGAATCACATCATTACGTTCGATGTTTAGTCCTAACTTTTTAGCTAAGGTGGTTTTTATTGTCCTTTGGATTGTGTTTAGTGGTTTTCTGATGTGATGTTCTGGATCTGCTTCTTGATCAAGATTTAGATGTTTTTCTATTTGAGCTATGCTAAGCAACGTGTGTTTTTCAGGAGGCAATTCTTTTTTACAGTCATTCAAAAATTGTTCAAATAATATGCGAAAAACTTTCATACATGCTACAGCTTTCTTATTCAGAATCTCTATATTGTTTACGTAAAGTGAGCCTTCTACCAATTGTAACTCTAGTAATTCTTTCTCTCTAGCAGGTTCAATTTGCTCAAGTGAAGTATGTAAAATTTGCATTGAAGTATTTGGTATTAACTCTGGTACTCCTCTTTGTACTGCTTCTTGAAATATTTCAATTAAAGTCCTACGCTGACAGAAAAGGTCAACCATTTCTACTATAGGCAAATCAAGAGGTATGTCTGGTATGTTTTTTCTCAGTATTACTAATACGGTTGGATTGACTCTTAGCCTATCTATGGTTAAGAATGTTGGATTGGTGCAAAAATCAAGAACAATGAGATTTACAAATTTACCTTGGCCACCAACATGATAAACTCCTCTTTCCACCTTTTGCCACATGAAATGCGTATTACTTAGCTGACCTTCAAACCAATGCATGATTTTCTCTGGGTTTAAATATACAGATAAGCGATGAAATCTTTGCTTCTTGTAGGTGTTAGGCAAAATATCACGGTTGCAATTTTCACAAATTATATTATCGCATACTTCATCAAAATCCTCATCAATGAAAATCTCATTGTTACAGTATGGATCAACTATATTTGGCCAATCTAATTTATCTTGTCTATGAGAGCAGATAATATAGGCCCTCTCTTGCATCTTAATTAATTCAAGATCTGACAAATACTTTGCTGCTTTAATGTAGTTTTGATTTGGATTAACCCAAGAGCTACCAGAATTAAAAAGGTCAGAGATTTGCTCTTGGCAAGATTGTAAGACCATAAGACTGTTTCATATATGCTTTAAAATCTTCTCTTTCCTTTTTATTCAATGGATGTTCGGAATAATAAATTGCTATGTACTCATCACTTCGCTTAAAAAATAATCCTATCTTTTTGTCTTGAAATATTATCTTCATCAATTCAATAGATTTTAGTATATCACCAATAGAAGGGTGTAAAATATAGAGCTCAGATGCAATAGGATCATGTGGTATAACGGTTAAAGTAATGCAAGTGTTGCTATATTTAAAACGATTTGACTGAAATTTTAACTCAAAAGTGAATATATTTGAATCAGAGCCATCAACACAAACTTTAATGAATTTATATACTTGCTCTGCAAAGTTTTTATCCTGCGCGTTTACAAAAACACATTCAGAGCTAAAATAACGACTTGCAATGCTATTTGCTATCTCTGTAGCTTGATCAATATTTTTGGCAGTAAGATCTACCTGAGTACCATTAACTAGAAAATCCAAAATCATCCAATCTGGCTTATGACCATGAATAACCTTATTTGAGTTTAGTAGTAAATCTATACCACTAGCTCTACGAACTAATACATATAAACGATTTTGATGGTAGAAGAAACCTTGTAATTGATTTTCAAAACCGTCATTGCGTTTAATGTCGTCTTCTTTCAGTATCTGCACTATGGTTTCCTGAGAGATGAAGTCTTTAAATGGAACATTTGGCTGTCGTGGTGTCTTTTGAAGAGCAAATGATACAGAACCTTTTCTTTGTATTTTTTCAAAGTGATAGACAGACTTTAAAAGGTTGTGATCTACATGAAACAATAGAAATAACAAAGACTTCTTGTCGTATTTATTGTTACCTTTTAGAAGGTAGGATTTCATGAGTTCGTCAGTCAATGCAGATCTTGCAATTTCACTGACAGTAGCTTCAAGCTTTGCACGTTCAAAACAGCTAATCAGATAATAAATAACTAGAGAGTCTAAATGTTTAGCAATCACTTTACGTTTATATTGTATGGATGTGTTATCGTAGTCTTGATCATCAAAGAGTTGACCATTTAGCTTGTCTTTAAAGCAGTGTTGAAAGATAACACTTAACTGCCTACCAGAAAGTGAATTCATCCAGGAATGACGGACTTCTGTATTGTGAAAACGCTCAAGTAAGTAGTTAACTGGTACTTCTAAATCATCTTCCCAGAATTTACGGTTTGGGTAAACGTTCATAAGAAATTAGCTAAGCTACGTTAGCATAATAGATTAATTACATTGTTAAGATAGAAATCTGAAAGTCTTGACCAATAATTATACAATGCTTGTTTACTGATTTTTAACCAAGTTTTTTTCTAAAAAGTTTATTTAAGAAGAAGATTTTTTGGACAAAAATTTTCCAAATCCTGAATATATATTATATAAGCTTAAAACTTTATGATAAAAGCAATCCAAGAACAGAGTATGGAAATCTCTTTCAAATAAAATTGCTACTTAAAGCAGATAACAATTTGAAAAGATGTATGAAACCAGATAACAATGAAATCTTATTTTATGAGACAGAAGATGGAAAGGTACATATAGAGGTCAGGTTTGAAAATGACAATCTGTGGCTTACACAAAAACATATAGCTGAGCTATTTGGTTGTTCAAGTGATAATATTTCATTGCACCTAAAGAATATTTATCTAAGTAAAGAGTTAGATAAAAGTTCAACTACCGAAGAATTTTCGATAATTCAAAAAGAGGGAGAAAGAGAGGTAAAACGTAATGTAGTGTTCTACAATTTAGAAGCTGTTATATCAGTAGGCTATCGTGTTAGTGGCATAGCTTTTCGTACATGGGCAACCGATAAACTAAAGAAGTACATTTTTAAAGGCTTTGCAATAGATAGTAACAGGTTTAAAAATGGTACAAAATTTGATGCCAGGTTTTTTGACGAGCTAGTTGAAGAAATAAGAGAAATTCGAGCTAGTGATCGTATGGCTTACCAGAAAATTACAGATATTTATGCAACTTCAGTAGATTATTCAAATTGCGCAATTGAAACGAAAAATTTCTTTGCTGTAGTACAGAACAAATTGCATTTTGCCATTACCGGGAATACAGCAGCGGAAATTATAACAAATAGAGCAAATAGAAATAAACCAAATATGGGCCTAACAAATTGGCGAAAAGCACCTAAAGGGAAAATATTTCTTTCTGATACACATATAGCAAGAAACTACTTAGATAGAAATGAAATTGCTCAACTGAATAAGATAGTGAATATGTATATAGACCACGCAGAGTTTCAAGCTGCTCGAGGTAAGGTAATGTATATGAAAGATTGGAAGGAAAAGCTTGATGCATTTTTAAGATTTAATGAGCAAGAGATATTAAAGAACTGCGGTAAAGTTTCTCATGAGATAGCAATTGCCTTAGCTGCAGAAGAATATAAAGAATTCAGAAAAACACAAGATAAATCATACAAGTCAGACTTTGATAAATTGGTAGAAGAAAATAGAAAGAAAACTCTAATTAAGAAATCTCCTTATAAGTAGAAAAACTAAAGGTCTATAAGTATATAAAAAATAAAATATGTCAATCCTAACACTAGACCTCGGCAAACAAACAGGCTGGGCAATGCTTACAGATGGAGTAATTCAAAGTGGTAGTGAAAACTTTCATGGTAGCCGTTTCAGCGGAGGTGGCATGCACTTCTTAAATTTTCGTAGGTGGCTCAATGAGATGAGGGAAAGATTTTCAGATATTGAAGCAGTGTATTTTGAAGAAGTAAGAAGACATTTAGGTACTGACGCTGCACATTGCTACGGAGGCTTTCTAGCTCATTTAACAGCTTGGTGCGAGGAAAACAATATACCTTATCAAGGTGTACCTGTCAAGACCATAAAACGCTTTATCACCGGTAAGGGTAATGCAAGTAAAAGTGAAGTTATTGAAGCTGTGAAGGGAAAAGGGTTTATTCCTCAAGATGACAATGAGGGGGATGCTTTGGCGTTGATGTTCTATGTTAATAATTTTAGTAAAGATTTTAATATGCTAGATAACACATAGGAAGTGGGTCCTTTCGGCCAGACTGGCGGACTTAGGAGCGAAACCCCGGGTCCTCTCTAGCGTCAGACGTATTTTGATTATTAACTTTTTAACAAGTTATTAAGAATTTAAACATAACAACTATTAGGAATATGAACTTAGCAATCCACTACTATCCTATTGAAAATCTTGTCGAATACGATCGTAACCCTCGCAAGAATGACGATGTAGTAAACAGAATGTGTGCCTCTATTCGGGAATTTGGTTTTCGTATCCCAATAGTTGCAAAAAGCGATGGCACTGTGGTTGATGGTCATTTACGCCTCAAAGCAGCAAGAAAACTGGGTATGGAGAGTATTCCCGTAGTGCTCAGTGATAACTTAAGTGAAGCCCAAACCAAAGCTTTTCGGTTACTTGCCAATCAATCAGCTAACTGGGCAAAGTGGGACGATGATCTTTTAAAAGTGGAAATTCAAGAGTTAGAAGATTTGCAGTTTGACCTTAAAATGACCGGATTTGAGCTAGAAAAAGTCCAACGCTTTCTTGATAATCTTGATGGAAGGGAAGAACAAGGGGAAAAGGGAGAAAAATTTTCTGATTTAGCTGGTGATGACAAAAAAGTGGAAATAACAAAACCAGGGGATCTGTGGATTTTAGGTGGTCATCGAATCTACTGTGGTGATAGTTGTCTGGTTGAATCATTTAAAGCGGTACTGGACGATAAAATGGCAGATATTACCGTGTGTGACCCTCCGTATAACGTAGCATATGGTGACAGTCAGGAAAGAGAAGACAAAAAAATACTAAACGATGATCAAGGTGAAAATTACGAATTGTTCCTTTATGACATTTGTACTCATGTTTTAGCATACACCAAAGGGGCAATTTACATCTGTGCATCATCATCAGAGCTTTCGACCTTGCAAAAAGTATTTGAAGAAGCAGGGGGAAGATGGTCGACATTCATCATTTGGGCAAAGAATCATTTTACGCTAGGAAGATCTGATTATCAAAGACAATACGAAACAATACTCTACGGGTGGAAAAACGGCAATAAACGTGAGTGGCATGGGGGACGCAATCAGAGTGATCTCTGGTTTTACGATAAGCCAACGTACAACTCACTGCACCCAACGATGAAACCAGTGGAGTTAATGGAGAGAGCGATAGTAAACAGCAGTAGACCAGGGGACATAGTTCTTGATCCATTTAGTGGTTCTGGAAGTACATTAATTGCATGTGAGAGGACAGGAAGAATATGCAGAACTATAGAACTTGATTCCGCCTTCGTCGATGTAACGATAAAGCGTTGGCGGGTGTATACGGGAAGAGAAGCGATACTTTCGGATACTGGAAAGACTTTTGCACAAATTCAAGAAGAAAAACGGTAAAAAAGGGGTGAAAGAGGGGAAAATCACGCAGACAGAATGGGCAAGAGAACTAGGAGTTTCAAAGCAATACGTCTGTTACTTAGTAAAGAAAGGAATAGTTGAGCTGGAGGATAGTTTGATTGACCGAGAACAAGCAAATAGAGCAATAGAAGCAATTAGAGATCCAAGTCAACCACTGAGGAGAAAAGGTGGAGAAGAAGGGGAAAAAAGAGGAAATAATGATCTTTCAACGATGTTGCTTAAAACCCGAATTAAAAACGAGATGGAGCGGGGAAAACTGCTCGAGGCAAAAGCAAAAGCTGAAATTGGTGAACTTATCTCAGTAGAAGAAGTAAAGACTGAAGCATTTAATGTTGCAAGAGTTGTCCGTAATAATTTGCTTAACATTCCAGATAGGGTTTCAGCGTTACTAGCATCGATAAATGACACAGAGAAGATCCATGAAACGTTAACTGAGGAAATCAGAACTGCGTTGGAAGAGTTAGTGGAAAATACATTTCAATGATACTAAGGAAGCACTTGATAGGTTTAATAAACATATTAGTTGCAATACTGATTTTAAGTAAGGCATCAGCAGATACTTATTGCAGACAAAAAATACCTCTTTTTCTCCTTAAAAGTGCAACAATTGCAGCATTATGATATACAGCAGTAGTTTTTATGCAGGGCTAAGGCCAGATCCACCACTAAAAGTATCAGAGTGGGCAGATAAGAACCGTCAGCTTTCGACGATAGCATCATCAGAGCCAGGAAAATGGAGAACAGAGAGAACCCCATATCTTAAAGAAATCATGGATTCACTATCTTCATCTTCACCGGCTGAAAAAGTGGTATTCATGAAAGGAGCGCAGATAGGAGGAACAGAAGCAGGAAACAACTGGATCGGCTACATTATCGACCAAACACCAGGTCCAATGTTGGTAGTGCAGCCAACTGTAGAGATGGGAAAACGTTGGTCAAAGGGAAGATTTGCACCATTAATTGAAGATACGCCATGTTTAAGGAGTAAAATAAAAGACCCAAGGTCGAGAGATTCAGGCAACACTGTACAAAGTAAGGAATTTCCGGGAGGAACGGTAGTAGTAACAGGTGCCAACAGTCCAGTGGGTTTACGTTCAATGCCGGTAAGATATCTTTTTTTAGATGAAGTAGATGCATATCCAGGAGATTCAGGAGGAGAAGGAGATCCAGTTTTACTCAGCATTGCCCGAACTAATACATTTACGCGGCGAAAAATATTCTTAGTTTCAACACCAACGGTTCACGGAATAAGCAGAATAGAGAAGGAATTTGAGAATTCAGACAAACGATACTTTTTTGTACCTTGTCCACATTGTGATCACTATCAGGTGCTGAAATGGCCACAGATAAAGTGGAAAGATAAAGATCCCTCAACAGCCCACTACGTTTGCATAGAGTGTAGGGGAGAAATAAAAAATCATCAGAAAACAGAGATGTTAGCTAGAGGTGAATGGAGGCCTACTAATCCAATAAAAGGTGAAAAAAAAGGATTCCACCTTTCAAGCTTGTATAGCCCAGTTGGTTGGTATAGTTGGAAACAAGCAGTGGAAGATTATCTGCATGCAAAGGAAAATGAACAATTACTAAAAGTTTGGATAAATACAACACTCGGAGAAACCTGGGTAGATAAGGGAGAAGTACCAGACTGGAAGCAACTATTTGAGCGTCGAGAAAATTTTCCGATAGGCATGGTGCCAAAAGGTGGAAAAATAGTGTTAACGGCAGGGGTTGATGTACAAAAAGACCGCTTAGAAGCAGAAGTAGTAGCATGGGGTATGGGTCGTGAGAGTTGGTCAATAGACTATCAGGTATTAGAAGGTGATACTGGAAGTGGAGAAGTATGGGAAAAACTTTCAGAGCTTTTGAATCATCATTTTATCGGTGAAAATGGTCTTGAATACATGATAAGCATGATGGCGGTAGATGCTGGGTATGCAACACAAGAGGTATACAACTGGGTAAGAGGTCACCAAGGGTCAGGGAGAGTAATGGCAGTAAAAGGGGCAAACAAAGCGCTAGTGCCACTTAGCAGCCCAAGTAGAGTAGATGTAACAGTTAGCGGACAAAAGCTAAAGAGAGGAATGAAGCTGTGGCCAGTTGGGGTATCGATATTAAAGTCCGAGCTTTTCCAATTACTTAATGTTTTAACAGAAGGGGCGCCGGGGTATTGTCATTTTCCCGAATATCCACCTGAATATTTTAAGCAACTTACTGCAGAACAACTAATTACCAAGGTAGTAAAAGGGTATACCAAACAAGAGTGGCAAAAGATAAGGGATCGAAATGAAGTACTAGATTGCAGAGTTTATGCAAGAGCAGCATCGATAGCACTGGGAATAGATAGATGGCCAGAGAGTAAGTGGGAAAGTTTAGTAGGTGAAAAAACTAAAAAGTCAAAAAGAGTGAGAAGAAGTCAATGGTTGAATAAGAAAAGTTGATGTATAGCCAAGAATATTTAGATCAAGTAGAAGAAGCGATAAAGAAGCTACAGAGCGGGAAACGGGTAGTATCGATTGCATATGGCGATCACGTGGTTAGGTACGGAGAAGTGCAGATAAATGACCTCTTGAGCTTAAGACAACGCATTAAAGCTGAGCTGAAAGTTGCAGGTGTGAAGAGAAAGATTGTTATTTCAACGAATAAAGGGATCATATAATGATAAAAATCGTTGAAAGGAACGCTATGACAAAAATTATAGGAAAAGAATATACAGAATTTTTAGAGCAGTTGAAAGGTTATATTGCTACTAATCGTTACAAAGCAGCACTTGCGGTTAATAGTAAGCTTATTTTGCTTTATCATTATACTGGTACAGAAATCTTAAAACGGCAAAAAGAATATGGCTGGGGAGCGAAAGTTATTGAACAACTAAGTAAAGATTTGCGAGATGCTTTTCCTGATATGAAGGGGTTTAGCATTCAAAATCTAAAGTATATGAGAAGGTTTGCGGAAGAATATAGCGAAAACGAAATTCGTCAACAAGCTGTTGACCAATTACCTTGGGGTCACAATATCGTAATAATGTACGAAATTAAAAACAAAGAAGAAAGATTTTGGTATGCTAAAAAGTCGCGTGAACACGGCTGGTCTCGTAATATCTTGTCGATGCAAATTGAAACAAATTTGTATAAACGTGAAGGTAAAGCAATAACAAACTTTAGGAATAAGCTTACATCGCCTCAATCAGATTTAGCACAGCAAACGCTTAAAAATCCTTACGTATTTGATTTTTTGAGTCTTGGTAAAAAAGCGCATGAAAGGGAAGTAGAAAAAGCTCTTGTAGCTCACATAGAACGTTTCCTTTTAGAACTTGGTGAAGGGTTTGCATTTTTAGGAAGGCAGTACCATTTACAGGTTGAAGATAGAGATTTCTATTTGGATTTGCTCTTTTACCACGTTAAGCTTCGTTGCTATATTGTAATTGAACTAAAAGCAGGGAAATTCAAGCCAGAATACACTGGAAAGATGAATTTTTACCTTTCAGCAGTTGATGATTTATTAAGACAGCCAGGTGATAATCAATCTATTGGTCTTATCCTCTATCGCTCTAAAGTTGGAGTTGTAGCCGAGTATGCATTACGTGACATGAACAAGCCAATAGGGTTAGCAGAGTATCAAATCACTGAAAATCTACCAGAAGAGGTAAAAACAGCTCTGCCAACAATAGAAGAGTTGGAAGCTGAATTATCAAAAGTTTCAGACAAGGAAAAGTAATGCTACTAAAATCATTCAAACAATTATTCCGCAAACCACCAAAGCCTAAAGGTTCAGCATGGGATGCGTCAGGCTCAGGAAGAAGATTATTGCACTTTCAACCAGAGTCAGGAAGTATAAATAGCTTACTCTCTCACAGTCTTGAAACTTTGCGTAGTCGATCTCGAGATATGGTGAGAAAGAACTCCTATGCAGCAAACATCATCGATACGATAGTGAGTAATTGCGTTGGGACAGGAATAAAACCGCAGTCAAAGGCGAAAGATGCAGAATTTCGGAAAAAAGTGCAAGAATTATGGCTGAGATGGACAGATGAAGCAGACAGTAGCGGAGTAAGTGATTTTTATGGATTACAAGCTTTGGTTTGTAGGAGCATGATAGAAGGAGGAGAATGTTTTGTAAGACTTCGAACAAGAAAACGAGAAGATGGTCTTTGTGTGCCGTTGCAACTGCAAGTACTTGAATCAGAGCATTTAGACAATAAGAGCAATCAAACTTTAGCAAATGGTAATGTAATAAGAAACGGGATTGAATTTAACCGACTTGGGCAAAGAGAAGCGTATTACCTATTTCGAGAACATCCGGGTGAAGGATCATTTGGAGAGTCAGTTAGAGTACCAGCAAATGATGTTTTACATATCTATAGACTACAGAGGCACGGGCAGATTCGAGGAGTACCGTGGTTGTCCAGTGTACTGTTAAAGCTCTATGAACTAGATCAATATGATGATGCGGAATTAGTCAGAAAAAAGACTGCAGCGATGTTTGCTGGGTTTATTACGAGACTTGATCCTGAGGCAAACATCATGGGAGAAGGGGAAAGCAATGAGCAAGGGGTAGCATTATCTGGTTTAGAACCTGGAACTATGCAATTACTTGATCCCGGAGAAGATATTAAGTTCTCGGAACCATCAGACGTTGGGGGAAGTTATGAAGCATTCATGAAACAGCAGCTCAGAGCAATAGCAGTAGGCATGGGAATAACTTACGAGCAGCTAACAGGAGATCTAAGTGGTGTCAATTATTCATCGATACGAGCAGGGTTAATAGAGTTTCGCCGGAGGTGTGGAATGTTACAGCATAACGTGGTAGTATTTCAGTTTTGCCGGCCAGTATGGTGTAGATGGTTAGAATTAGCAATACTATCTGGAGAATTAGACATAAGTGAAAAAGGGGCAAAAAAGGTAAAATGGATAGCGCAAGGGTTTGATTGGGTAGATCCACTGAAAGACCAGCAAGCACAGCAAATGGCGGTAAGAAATGGGTTTAAAAGTAGGTCAGAGGTGGTTTCAGAGCTGGGTTATGATGTAGAAGAAATAGACCAAGAAATTGCCGAAGATCAAAGACGTGCGAGTGAATTGGGATTAAGTTTTGATTCTGATGTACAAGTGCGATCCGAAAGTCGTGATTACTGGGAAGGTTAAATTCCTTCTCCCCAGACATCGGGGTAAAAGTATGTTTCACACTTCAAGAGGTGGCAACTTTTGATAGTGCAAGCATGAAACAAAAAGGGGTAATGTTAAACCTTATAACAAATCCCCCTGAACAGGTTGTATATGGTTACGAAAGAAACCTATGATAGAACTGTCGTTACAGAGAATATGCGAAAAGGGGTTGATACGCATAGACCAAAAGGTGAGAAGTGAATGAGGAATTAGGGTGGTGTACGCCTGATTTAGATGTTCTTAAACTTCCGGCAGATAGTAGGAACCTAAGTACAACGAGAAACGGTAATCATGAAACGGAGTAACTACATGAAAGCTCTTATTGTCCCTTATTTTAAGGAGTAACTAAGAAGGTAGCCAACCGCAAGCTTTCATTGTGGAAGGATTGTCCAAGAAGCTAATGCCTAGAGTAATGTCTAGGATATGCAGACGTGGACACTGTAGTTTGGAAGGTAAAGTTATGAGTAGTAGTGAATATGTTATGAACCGACAAAAAGTCAGGTATGAATGGAATGAAATTCCTTGGCGCAAGCTAGAGAAATCTTCATTTAAGCTACAAAAACGAATTTATCGAGCTTCTAAATGTAAGGATATCAAAAAGATGCATAATCTTCAGAGATTATTACTAAAATCAACAAGTGCAAGAATGCTAGCTGTTAGGAGAGTGACTCAGGATAACAGAGGGAAAAAGACTGCAGGTATTGATGGAAAAGCGAATCTTAATCAGAAAGAAAGGTTACAAGTAGCATATTCTTTAGATATAAGAAAAAAAGCAAAACCATCAAGACGGGTCTGGATTCCAAAACCTGGTAGACCGTCGGAGTATCGCCCGCTCGGTATTCCCACTATATCGTGTCGAGCAAAACAAACACTTGTTAAAATGACACTAGAACCGGAATGGGAGGCAAAGTTTGAGCCAAACGTTTACGGCTTTAGACCTGGTAGATCATGTCATGATGCCATTGAAGCTATATTTCAAACACTTATTAAGAAAACGGCATTTGTGTTGGATGCTGACATTTCTGGGTGCTTTGATAATATAAACCATCACGCATTGCTGGAAAAACTTAATACCACACCAACTTTGAAAAGAATTATAAAAGGATGGTTGAGAGCAGGGGTGATGGAAAATAGAATATTTTACCCAACTAGGTGCGGTACAATTCAAGGTGGAACAATTTCTCCATTACTGGCATGTATAGCACTAAATGGTTTGGAACAATATATTAAGGCAGAACTGAGCGATGAACTCTTTCAGTACAGAAAGAGAAAGTATAGCACAGTGTCGCAACAGTGGACAAGGCAATCTCTAAGTGTAATTTTTTACGCTGATGACTTTATTGTTTTACACGAGAGTGAAGAGATAATACTCAAGGCAAAGGATTTAATCGAAAAGTGGTTAAAAACTGTTGGATTAGAACTGAAACCTTCAAAGACAAAAATCTCCCACACGCTCAGATCAATAAATGGACAGAGACCAGGTTTTGATTTTCTAGGCTTTACTATACGACAGTACCCGACAAAACAAAATAAGATGTCATTCAAACCAATTATCAAACCAAGTCGCGATTCTATAAAACGACATGCATGGACTATCAAAAAGAAACTCAGAGAAATGCGAGGAGCACCACAAGAAGCTATAATAAGGGATCTCAATCTAATTATTAGAGGATGGTGTCAATATTATACTTCTGTAGTTTCGAGCAAGATCTTTGAATTACTGGATAGTATCATGTTCAGAAAGATTTGGAACTGGGCAGCTCGTAGACATTCAAACAAAGGAAGATGCTGGATAAAGAAGAAATACTTTGGAAGGTACATCAATGACAATTGGGTGTTTATGACAAATAAAATGAATCTTATCAAACACAGAGGTCATGCTATAAAACGGCATATCAAAGTAGTTGGAACCAAATCCCCATACGATGGTGATTGGGTATATTGGGGAAATCGTCTAAAGAAAGTACCAGACAAATCAACAAGAGTAATAAATTTATTGAAGCTGCAACATGGTCAGTGCAATCATTGTCAACTCTGGTTTAAGAATGATGATATTTTAGAAGTTCATCATAAAGACCGGAATAAAAGAAACAATATGATAAAAAACTTGTCATTGTTGCACGGGCATTGTCATGATCAATTACATAAAAGTATGCGTGACAAGCACCAAATTACAGAGGAGCCGGATGATGGGCAAACTATCAAGTCCGGTTCTGAAGTCGAGTGGGGAGAGGCGACTTTCCTCACTTAGATAACAGTAGTTTTGCGGAAATGACATGAAACAACAAGCAATGTGGCTGAACAGACCGGTAATGATGGAGCAAAGAAGTTTTGATCTATTGTCATTACAAGCAGGAAAGCAGCCGATTTTTAAAAACATAAAACATGCAGTAAGAAATAATGAAAGGGGAATAAAAGTACATGGAATCTTGACGAAGAATTCAGAGGCTTTTGACGATATTTTGGGGATGACATCGTATGAGAAGATACGTGAAGAGATAGAAAAAGCTTTAATAGATGAAGAAGTAGAAACAATAATTTTGGACATAGACAGCCCCGGAGGAGAAGTAAACGGTTTATTCGACCTTTCGGACTTTATTTACGAAGCAAGGACAAAAAAGAGGATTGTGGCGATAGCAAATGATGATGCTTACTCTGCTGCGTACGCTATAGCTTCTAGCGCTGAAAAGGTGTATGTAAGCAGAACATCGGGAGTTGGAAGCATAGGAGTAATAGCAAGTCACATTGATCAAAGTGGATTTGATGAAAAGCAAGGGATAAAATATACAACTGTTTTTGCTGGAAGTCGAAAGAACGATTTAAATCCGCATGAGCCGATAACATCAGAAAGTGTGGAAAGCTTACAAGATGAAGTAGACCGCCTATATGAGATGTTTGTCGAGCTTGTAGCAAGAAATAGGAATCTTTCCACGGAAAAAATCAAATCAACGGAAGCAGGGCTATATTTTGGTGAGAAAGCAATAGAGATTGGACTTGCTGATGAAGTGATAACATATTCTGAATTTATAGATAGGAGAAACAATATGAGTAAAGCTGAATTTAACTATAAGGGCCACACCATCGATGCTGATGAGTTAATGGAAGAATCAAAACGAATAGGTTATGAGAGGTGCCGCAAGGAAGTATTAGAGGTAATAAGATTGTGTAATTTGTCAAAGATGCCAGAGAAGATAGGAGAATTTATTGAGCAGGATGTAAACGCAAAACAAGCCCAAGAGATATTAATGTCGATACTGGCGGAGAGAACGAAGAAGACAGAGATACTGAGCACAATACCACAAAGTTCATCAGAAGATTTAATGATGCAGGTAGCAAGAACTCGAGCGCAATCTGGCATTTGAGAAATTTAGGTACCAGCAATTACAAATGCCGCGGTCCGCCAGAATAGCCAATTATAAAGTTTTTACCGCGACGTATAGCAACTTTAAACACCGCGGTAAACAAATCTTATAACCGCCGTATATAACACTAACAAAAGCGGCGGTAAAACAATTAAGGAGAAACATTTATGAGTTGTATAACTGAACAAAATAACCTTGGTGACCTATTAAAGTATGAGGCATCAAACCTATATTCAAGAGACCAAATAACAGTAGCAAAGGGGCAAAACCTTAAACTTGGTGCGGTTGTTGGTCGTGATAAAGATGATCTAATTAAAATTATAAACTTAGCGGCTACAGATGGCACGCAAACAGCAATAGGTGTGATAACAAGCGATGTAAACGCAACGGAAACCACCAAAGCAGTAATCATTACTCGTATAGCAATGCTAGCTGATCATGCGGTTGTGTGGCCAACAAATATCACTGAAGAGCAAAAAGCTGCAGCAATCAAGCAACTTGAAGCACGGGGCATCATCATTCGTAAGGAAGTTTAAAACTGCTCAACTGAAGAGCAAAACCAACTTAAAACACTAAAGGGGAAAAACATGCAAAATCCATTTACAAATCCAGCATTTAGTATGACGGAATTAACTAAAGCAATAAACATATTGCCGATAAATTATGGTCGAACAGAAAGCTTAAATTTATTTCCAAGTAGATCGGTAAGATTTCGACATATTACGATAGAAGAGCAAAACGGAGTATTGAGTTTATTACCAACGCAAGTTCCCGGAGCACCAGCAACAGTGGGAAAACGCGGAAAACGAAAAATAAGAACATTTACGATACCACATATTCCCCATGATGACGTAGTGTTACCTGAGGAAGTGCAAGGAATAAGGGCATTTGGGTCAGAGAATGAACTGAAAGCATTGGCTAACGTGGTAACAGATCATCTGGAATTGATGAGAAACAAGCACGCGATAACGTTAGAACATTTGCGAATGGGGGCGCTCAAAGGAATAATTTTAGACGCAGATGGGTCAGAGTTATTAAACCTCTACAACGAATTTGAAATTACGCCAAAAGTAGTAAATTTTGCGCTGGGAACAGCAACCACCGATGTCAAGCGTAAGTGTCTGGAAGTATTGAGGCATGTTGAGGACAACTTAAGTGGTGAATACATGACCGGGATTCATGCGCTGGTAAGTCCAGAGTTTTTTGATGCACTAACTTCGCATGCCAAAGTAAAAGAGGCATATGAGAGATGGCAAGAAGGAGAAGCACTCCGGAACGACATGAGGTCAGGATTTACGTTCTGTGGAATAACATTTGAGGAGTACAGAGGGCAAGCAACCGACCCTGAAGGAAATGTGAGAAGGTTTATAGAAAAAGACACAGGACACTGTTTTCCACTTGGTACAGCAAGCACATTTACTACTTACTTTGCGCCAGCGGACTTTAATGAGACGGTGAATACCCTTGGTCAGCCATTGTATGCAAAACAAGAGCCAAGAAGATTTGATAGAGGGACTGACCTTCATACCCAATCAAACCCTTTACCGATGTGCCACCGTCCGAGGATATTAACAAAAATCGTTGCAGCATAGAGGAGCCAAAAAGGAAAGAATGACTTTCCTCCTACCAATATAGCCACTTTGTGTGCCTTTCAAGTTTATTGCATAAAGAGGTAAAATGGTTTTTGTGGGCAGAGCAACTACAAGAAAAGAGGTATGAAAAAGCTGCTCTGCTCGAAGTAAAAGTTAATACATAAAAAGAAGACATGCAAGGAAATATTAAGAGATTATTGAAAGATTGTTTTACACATTTAGGGCAGCAAGCTTTGTATGAGTCAAAGGATAAGTCGTACATGGTGCAGATATTAAAACAGCAACCAGACAAACTCTATGGTATCGGTGAAGGACAATTTGTAGGGGAGATGGTTTTTCTCGAGGTGAGTATATTCGATGTATTGCAGCCAGTAGTAGGAGATATCTTTATTATTGGTAAGCGTAAGTACAAAGTATATTCACCACCACTTAGGGATAATTCAGGAATATTGTGGAAAATTCAAGCATCAGGGGTGTAGATGCGTATTAACATCGAAGTCACCGGTAGTATTGAAAAGGTAATACAAAGTATAGATGCTGAAAGGAAAAAAGTGGAAAAAGCGACGGTGAGGGCATTAAACAAAACAGCACTATGGGTAAGATCGCAAACTGTCAAACAAGTTAGCGAAGAAAAACAAATACCAAAAAAAGCAATGAGAAAAAAGTTAAGTGTGGATAAAGCAAATAGAAAGCGTTTGTGGTCTATAATAAAGCTTAGTTCGCAGTGGATAGGAGTAGTAAAACTTGGGAGTATAAAACAGACAAAGATAGGAGCAAAAGTAGGAAGCCGTACGTATGAAGGAGCATTTATAGCAACAATGAAAAATGGTCATATAGGAATATTCAAAAGAAGGTATACCACGTCTTTGCCAATAGATGAAATTAAAATAAACACTCATGCTCGGGAAACAATGAAAGAGTTAGTTGATAATGAAGTAGAAAGAGTATTTGAGAAGTATTTTGATCAGCAAATGAGTTATATGAAATAATGTTCTGGGGAAATTTACATCAGGCAATCTGTAATAAGCTCAGGGAAGAGATACCAGCAATACAGACATGTGAAGTGTATAGAACGGTACGTCGGGAAATAATAGCGCCAGCAGTGTTTGTAGAGCTTGCAAGTTTAGAACCAGGGAAAGATCCGGGAACAGAGGAATTAGCACTAAGAGCAAGATTTGAGGCAAGAGTGATAGTTGATGGAACAGTCGAGGATTCCTCGGTGGTTGTAAGGTCACTGGCAGCGGAAATTACAAGGGTAGTGAATAAGAATACTTGGGACGTGGAAAATGTTTCAGCAGGTGAATTTATATCAGCAGGAGGGGATGATTTTAGGCCAGAATTAGATGCATATCTAGTGTGGATGGTTGAATGGGTGCATGAAATCCATGTAGGCAAGTCAATATTTTCAGGCGGAGTTACGCCACATGTTATCGAAATAGGTAAAGCACATGTTAGACCATAATTTTGCGATTGCAGAGCTAAATAGGAAGTTAGCGAATATTATCCGTATTGGGCTTATTAAAGAAGTAGATTATGAAAAGGCAAGAGTAAGGGTAAAGGTAGGGGAATTTTTAACGGATTGGCTTCCGTGGATAACGGCAAGAGCAGGAGAAGATAGAAGTTGGTTTGCGCCGAATATTGATGAGCAAGTAGTAATATTTTCGCCATTAGGTGAACTATCGTTAGGAGTTATTTTGGCTGGAATATGGCAACAAAAATACCCTGCTCCGGAAAGCAAAAAAGAGGTAGATTGTTTTTTATTTGAAGACGGAACAAAAATATCATATGACAAGAAAAACCATCATTTGGAAGTATCTGTAGTTGATAAGATTACTTTTAGGGTTGGAGAATCAAGTGTGAAGATTACCAAGAGAGGCATAAAACTCAAAGCAAAGAGAATCGACCTTAATTAAGTATGGCTAAAGCTGTGGTTTGTATAGGGGATTATTGTAGTGGAATACCGGCACATGTTTGTATGAGTGGTAGTAACGACGTTTTTGTAAACGGTAGATCTGTGTGTCGAAAAGGAGATATCTTAACTCTAGGGGAGAAACTAACTCAGGGATCAAACAGCGTATTTGTTAATGATATTGGCATAACAAGAACCGGTGACTTGGCATCGTGTGGTTTTCATGTAATGAGTATTAGCAAAAATGTATTTGCGAGCTAACAATGAAAGGGATGAGCAAAGAAACAGGTAAAGAATTAGAAGGAATAGAACATCTGAAACAATCAATAATTGATATACTGACCACACCGATAGGATCACGTGTTATGAGAAGAGAGTATGGTTCCCGATTGTTTGAATTAGTAGATCGGCCAATAAATCGTGATTTTACGTTAGAAATTTATGCGGCAACAGCGGAAGCACTAGAAAAATGGGAAAAAAGATTTAAGTTAGAAAAAGTAAAAATTACAGAAGTGAAAGAAGGAAAGGTCAATATTTCATTAGATGGTATTTATCTACCAAATGGGAAAAATATTCATTTTGAAGGAATTGTAGTATAAAGATGGAGCAGCCAAATATTATCGAACCACTGAACTTTGAAGAGATTTTTTCGCGGATGAAAGAAGAATTAGTAAGTCGTGATGAAAGTTTTACGGCATTAGTAGAAAGTGACCCAGCAATAAAGATTTTAGAAGTAGCAGCATGGCGAGAACTTTTGCTGAGAGAAAGAATAAACGAAGCGGTAAAAAGTAATTTACTTAAGTTCGCAGGAGGAGAAGACTTAGGCAGTGTCGACATTTATTTTAACCAAAGATAAATGCCAGCAATGTGAACAAAAGACAGAAAAGCTATGGCCAATTTGTCGTAGCGTGTAGCAACTCTGCGGAAGTGCTTGATTTTGTTGAACATCCTTTCGATTAAGTTTCTCTCTTTATACAATTCTTTGTCATATTCTCTTGGTGTTTTTCTGTTGGAACGCGGTGGGATTACTGGCTCAGCATTTACAGCTTCTGCAGCCTCAATCATATAATTTGCGTCATACCCTTTATCGGCAATAAGTGCCTCCATGTTCTTGCCTTCTATCAGGTCTAAAGCTTTTACGTAATCCGATCTTTGCCCTGCAGTAACAAAGAATCTCAGTGGGTTGCCCAAAGCATCACAAGCAGCGTGTAATTTGCTTGAAAATCCTCCTTTGCACCGTCCCAGCTCTTGTTCTTGTCTACCAGTTTCCACATTTTTTTCTTGCACCAGCAGCATGTTGATGTGCCCTGATTATTGTTGAGTCTATCATGAGCCACTCTGTGTCTCCATTAACAGCTAATGTGTTGAAAATCATCTGCCAAACACCAGATTTTGCCCACCTTATAAAACGTTTATGTACACTTGACCATTTTCCATACTCAGCCGGCAATGCTCTCCATGTTGCTCCTGTTCTACCTATCCACATTATTGCAGCTACGAATCTCCTGTTATCTTTTGCGCTTCTTCCTCTATCTCCTTCCTTACCTGGCAGACTGTTTTTTATTCTCTCCCATTGCTCATCTTTTAAATCATATAGCATTCTCTTTACCTATTAATAAAGAGTACTCTATATCACTATTTTTTTTATGTCGACAAGACCTAGACATATTACCATAGAAGAACACAACGGAGTTTTAAGTTTATTACCAACACAAGTTCCAGGAGCACCAGCAACAGTGGGAAAACGAGGAAAACGGAAAATAAGAACATTTACGATTCCACATATTCCTCACGATGATGTAGTGTTACCAGAGGAAGTACAGGGAATAAGGGCATTTGGATCAGAGAGTGAACTTAAAGCGCTGGCAGACGTAATAACTGACCATTTACAGCTAATGAGAAACAAGCACGCAATAACATTAGAGCATTTGCGAATGGGAGCGCTGAAGGGAATAATTTTAGATGCTGATGGGTCAGAATTATTAAATCTGTACAACGAATTTGAAATCACACCAAAAGTAGTAAATTTTGCACTAGGAACTGCAACAACTGATGTAAAGCGTAAGTGTCTGGAAGTACTCCGGCATATAGAAGATAACTTAAGTGGTGAATATATGACAGGAGTACATGCCTTGGTAAGCCCTGAATTTTTTGATGCATTAACTTCGCATAGTAAAGTGAAAGAAGCATATGAAAGATGGCAAGAAGGAGCAGCGCTAAGGAATGATATGAGATCAGGATTTACGTTTTGTGGAATCACGTTTGAGGAATATAGAGGGCAAGCAACTGATCCTGAGGGAAATGTAAGAAGGTTTATAGAAAGAGAAAGTGGAAACTGTTTTCCACTAGGAACAGCAAGTACATTTACGACATATTTTGCACCAGCAGACTTTAATGAGACAGTAAATACACTAGGAAAACCACTCTATGCAAAACAAGAGCCAAGAAGATTTGATAGAGGGACCGATTTACATACACAGTCAAATCCTCTGCCAATGTGCCATAGGCCTGGCGTATTAGTAAAAGTCGCTATAGCATAACATACTGGTAGAGTAATTACAAGTTGGTGAGGCACAGAACGACTCTACCGGTATGCGCTTTCTTAGCATGTAAAGGTTAGTATATCAAAAAGAAATATGCAAGAGAATATTAAGCGATTATTGGAGGATTGTTTTAAGCATTTAGGAGTGGAAGCCACATATTGTAATAAAAATAAGGAGGGCATTCGTAGAATAAAAGTGCTAATTAAACGTCCTGAGACTACGTACTCTTTAGGTGCAGGTGGAGAATTAACTCAGCAAATTGCTTCTATAGAAATACGTGATCAGGACGTTACTTCCTTTAGCATAGGCGATTATATCAAGATTGAAAAAAGGTTCTACAAGATTTTTGAACCACCGTTAAAAGATTCTTCGAGTGAAATATGGAAAATTGAAGCAATAGAAAGTGTTTGATATTAAAATTAGTAACAATATTAATGAAATAGTCTACAATATTGACGAAAAAGAGCAGAAAGTAAAACTGGCAGCTATAAAAGCACTAAATAGAACAGCACTATGGCTAAAATTGAAGACAGCAAAAGAAATTAGTGAGGAAAAGAAGATAAAATTAAGTTTGATAAGAAAGAGATTAAGAATTTTTAAAGCAAAAACAAGCAGATTAGAAGTGTTAATTAGAGCAAATCTCTACGACATTAGAGCATCGACAATTGGCAAAATACAAAAAACAAGAAGAGGATCGAAAGTAGGAAAGCATGAGTTTATAGGAGGATTTGCAGCAGTTATGCCAAAAGGAAATAGCGGTATGTTTAAACGTGAAGGAAGAGCAGCATTGCCAATAAAGGAAGTTAAATTGTCACTCGAACCTGAGGCTTCAAGGATAATAGGGAATCTTGTTAATTATGAGGTTGAGGAAGTGTTTAAAAAGTTCTTTGAACGTGATATTACAAGAAATGTATGAATTTTAAAGATTTGCATAATGCAATCTGCACTACGCTGAAGAGAGAAATATCGTCTATACAGACATGTGAAATTTATCCAGCAATAAGGAAAGAATTAGTAGCGCCAGCGTTATTTGTAGAGCTTGTGAGTTTAGAATCGGGAAAAGATCCAGGGACAGAAGAATTAGCGCTGAGAGCAAGATTTGAGGCAAGGATTGTAGTTGATGGAACAGTCGAGGATTCCTCGTTAGTTGTAAGGTCATTAGCAGCAGAAGTAGCAAGAGTAGTGAACAAGAATACCTGGGAAAAGAATGTATCTCCGGCTGAATTTCTTTCTGCAGAGCCAGATGGATTGAGACCCGAATTAGATGCATATTTGGTGTGGATGGTTGATTGGAGTCATCAGCTTCATTTAGGTAAATCAGTATGGGAAGAGGGGAAAATTAAACCACATAAAATAGCAGTGGGAGAAATGCATGTTGGAAAATAATTTTGCCATTGCAGAGTTACAGAGAAAAGTAGCGAATATCATTCGTATAGGAGTTGTAAAAGAAATAGATTATGAAAAAGCAAAAGTAAGAGTGAAAATAGGAGAATTTATAACAGATTGGTTGCCGTGGATAACGAGTAAAGCAGGAAAAGATAGAGATTGGTCTCCACCAGATATCGATGAACAGGTTATGGTATTTTCTCCTCTTGGTGAACTATCATTAGGAGTGGTATTAGGAGGAATATATCAGGAAAAATACTCTGCACCAGAGAATAAAAAAGAAATAAATAGTATGAAGTTTCAAGATGGAACAAGATTGTTATATGATAAGGAAAAACATCATTTAGAGATTGAAGTAGTAGACAAAATAACACTGAAAGCTGGGGGATCAAGTATAGAAATGACAAAAAGTGGAATAAAACTGAAAGCAGAAAGGATCGACTTAAATTGAACAAAGGAATAGTGAGGTTAGGAGACTACTGTGGAGAAGCTATACCACATTTCTGCATTAGCGGAAGTAATAATGTTTTTGTAAACGGTAAGTCAATATGTAGACAAGGAGACAGTTTTAGTGAAGGAAGAGCATTAACTGAAGGATCAAAAACAGTGTTTGCAAATGGTCTTAGTGTAGGAAGAGTAGGAGATATAGTTTCATGTGGGTTTAAAGTAATAAAAGGCAGTGAAAGCGTCTTTGCAAAATAGAAATGAAGGGTATGGATGCTAAAACAGGAAAGACGTTAGAAGGAATAGAGCACTTAAAGCAGTCGATAATTGATATACTGACTACTCCGGTAAACAGTAGAATCATGAGGAGAGATTATGGGTCTAGGCTATTTGAATTAGTGGATAAACCAATCAGTAGAGATTTAACTATGGAAATCTATGCAGCAACAGCAGAAGCTTTGGAAAAATGGGAAAAGAGATTTAAGTTAGAAAAAGTAAAAGTTGAAGGAGTAAAAGAAGGGAGAGTAACATTGAATTTAGAAGGTGTCTATCTTTCAGAAGGTAAGTTCATAAATATTAATGGAGTAGTTGTTTAAAAATGCAGCAGCCAAATATTATCGAACCACTGAACTTTGAAGAGATTTTTGCTCGGATGAAAGAAGAATTAATAAGTCGAGATAAAAGTTTTACAGCACTAATTGAAAGTGACCCAGCGATAAAGGTATTAGAAGTAGCAGCATGGAGAGAGTTGTTACTCAGAGAAAGAATAAATGAAGCTGTAAAAAGTAATTTACTAAAATTTGCAACAGGAGAAGATCTTGGTAATTTAGCTGAATTTTATGGAGTAGAGAGGCAGAAAGAAGAAGATGACGAACGATTTAGAAAGAGGGTAAAAGCAAAAATAGCAGGTTGGTCAACAGGAGGAAGTAAGGAATATTATAAATATCATGCACTGTCAGCAGATAGTAGAGTAAAAGACGCACTAGTGGAATCACCTATACCAGGAAAAGTACAAATTTCAATCTTATCAACATAATTATCCACAACTGGCATAGCGTTAGAAGAGTTACTAGAAATTGTAAAAAAGCAGGTTACTAGAGATGATATAAGGGTTTTAACCGATACAGTAACAGTAATTGGCTGCAATATTATGGAAATAGATATCCACAGCAGAATGAGCATAAGTCCTGTAATATCAGAGGAGGAAATCAAGAAGCAGTTTATTGAGAAGTTTGAATTAGCAAAAAGATTAGGGTGGAGTGTAACAAGATCGTGGATAATAGCGAATCTATTTGTAGAGGGTGTAGAAAACGTAGAATTAATAGAACCAAAAGAGGATGTTGTGGTATTGGGGAATGAGTGTGCAGTGCTTGGCCACGTCAAGTTAGATAGGATTTAAAACGTATTTTTTTTGTTTTGTGCCAGTGAGGGGATTGCGTGCAATAAGTGGTTTAAGGTTTACTGGATCCAATGTTAGGGAGACGAAAGTATTGATTTTCTTCCAGAAGTTGTAACTTGTTTTTTAAAGTATGGATAATATGGTCAAATATTATGGAGAGTGTTTTCGATATTAAGAACATCTTTATTTTTCTGCAATGATCTCTTGGTTACTCATAAGCTACCTAAATAAAGGAAATTAAAGCAACTTGAAAGAAAAGACAAATGAAAAGTTTATTACCGCCAAACGCAACAAAGCAAGAGCAAGCACTGGTTAATGCAATCGATTATAAAGTTGATCCAAGCAGGATAAGAGGATTTAAATTTAGCCTAGGGGAAAAAATATTGCCGTGGTTGATTGAGGAATATGGTTTAGAAGAGATACTGCGTTGGGTAAAAGATAGAAGAAAAGCCGTAATAGAAGGAGTAAAATTTCAAAGACTGCGAGGAACACCTAAATCACTTAAAATAGCACTCAAGTGGGCAAATATAGAAGACATTACAATCATCGAAGAACCACCCGGTAAACACTTTTTTGAGTTGCAAGTAGGGATAAAAGATGTTCCAAATAACTTTTTTGTAGATGCAATTGTGGAACTTGCAAAACTATCACTACCAGCAAGATCGCGGCTAATGAGGATTTTCAATGACCACTACAACGTTGATAGGTTTATTTTAGATGAAAGCTTTTTTGGAAGTTTGTTATCGGATTACTCAGGGATAAAAATTGAAAAAGATGGAGCAGTATTATCGTTTGGAAGAGTAAATTTTTTCAGGTCTAGTGGTCCAGTTATTAGGATTATAGAAAACTATCTACGCGATCATTATGAACGAGCTTTAAGCAATGATATATATCGCCTAGATGTAGCAATCCTTGGAGAAACCGAGCCTCACACAAAGAATTATAACGGTATTTATGAAAGAAATCATTTGTGGTACAACTTAAAAGCACTATATCCATTACCACAAAGTTTATTACCAGCAATTAAGTTTGTCAAAGCACAGATTGTACTGTCAGATAGCTGGAAATTAGGAGAAATAAATAGCTGTTTTCCTCTTTGTTATCAAGAAGAGATAGGAGGCATACTTTTCCTTGGTAATGATAAACTTTCTGATCAGCTATGGAACTTGGAATACAAACCAATTTTGGAAAGATTTAATATCAGCTATGAATATGAAGCAAAGAATCTTACTGATCAAAAGGTTGCGAAAGCTAATTTAACGGAATATCACGTTAGTTGCGAAAATGATAGAAGTTCAGGAAAAGAAGATTCGATACACGAATTAGAAAATTACATTTTAGTGTTTTATCCAGGAGTACTGAAATGGCACGAACATCGACATTTGCACAGAAGTTGGAAAAATAGTCAAGCAATATGTATAATAAGTTAAATACTTATATTTAGATCCTCATATATTATATTAATAATAGGTAAAAGTGTATGAAATAAAAAGAAAAAGACTTGCTTTCTCATGCTAAAAAGGACATGACTTGAATAGCAGCAGGTAAATATAAGAAATTTGTCTGGCGCTAGAAAAGCTAGTTTTGTGAGGTAAGTATGAAGTTTAGCAAAGAATCTTTTAGTAAGTTTTTTAAAGAAGTATCAAGTAACGATATTAATAAAAGAAATGAAGAAGGAGAGACGATATTGCACCAAGCAGTAGAAATCTCTGATTACAAAACAGTGAGATTATTAATAAAAAAAGGAGCAGAGGTAAATGCAAGAGATAAAAATGGTTATACGCCACTACACTGTGCAGTATTTGCGAAAAGCTTAGAAAATGTAAAAGTGCTGCTAAGGTCGGGAGCAGAAGTAAATGCCACTCAATATGTCAGTGGATGTACGCCACTGCACTCTGCATGCAAAATAGGAGGAGCAGGAGTTGAAATAATAAAAGAGCTAGTAAAAGCAGGGGCTGAAATTAATCAACTGAATAAATATGGCGCAACACCAATGTACTATATCTGGGAAAGTGAAAAGTATTCTCTGTGTGATAGAGAAGAGAGTGAAAAGGCAAGTAAATTTTTAAGAGAAAAAGGTGGAATAACAAAAAGTAGAGAACTGACGTGCTATGGAATAGAGGGGCTAGTAGGAGAAATAGCAGACATGTTGAATGGAAGCTACATGCCGGAGCTAAAAATAATAGAGATAGGAGAAATAAGGAAGAGAGACAAATCGCTAATAAAGAAAGAATGTCAAAATTTAGCAAGCAAGATAATGAGCAAAGTGAACGAAATGATAGATGAGGGGGTGAGAAGGAAGGCTTAAAATTTAAAGAAAAGGTGGGGTAAGTTATGGTAAAGCTCGGTAAAAAAGAGGAGTCACTATTAGAGAACTCGTTTAAAAATATTTATGAAAGAGACAAAAGGGGAAGAACAGCTCTACATTATGCGATAGACGCAAAAACAGTGGAGTTATTGGTCGAAAAAGGAGTGAATGTGAATGCAGCAGATTTAGGAGGTTATACAGCACTACACTTAGCGGTAACGGAGAAACGTCTAGAAACCGTGAGAGAACTGATAAAGTCAGGAGCAAATGTTAATTCTGAAGAGTATGGCAGTAAATGCACACCGCTACACCTTGCATGTATGGTAGGTGAAAAAGAAATAGTGGAGGAGTTAGTAAAAGCTGGAGGAGAAATAGAACAAGCAGATAAATTTGGAATGAAAGCAATGGATTATGCGAAAAATAGCAAAGAAGTAACCAAGGTGTTGAAGAAAGAAACAGACAGAATTGAGAAGCTATTTATGAAGGGCTAAAAATATGGAGAAAGAAATAGAGAAGAAAGTAATGAATTTAGGGATAAAACCTTTGGGTGAGCTGAGAAAAATATGGAAGAAGGTGTATGGAGAAGAAGCGCCTAGATACTCAAAGAAATATCTGATACCGAGGCTAGCATATAGAATACAGGAGGAAGCGTATGGAGAAATGTCAAGAAAAGGAGCAAAAAGACTAGAGTATCTAGCAGATCGACTAGAGAAGGGAAAAAGAATAAGTAGCGATAAATTACCAGTAGAAGGGACAGAGCTAATATTAGAAAGAGGAGAAGAGACGCATGCAGTAATGGTAACAGATAAGGGTTTAATCTACAGAGAAGAATTTTTCACATCATTATCAGCAGTAGCCGGAAAAATAATGGGAATGAGCTACAATGGGCCTTTATTATTTGGAATGCGTGATAAAAATGAAAGTTGAAGAGAATAAAATGCTAAAAGAGGTAAGATGTGCGATATATACGAGAAAGTCAAATGAAGATGGCCTAGAGCAGAAGTTTAACAGTTTAGATGCGCAGCGAGTAGCATGTGAAAAGTACATCAGGAGCAAAGAGGGCTGGGTAGCATTGGCAAAAAGGTACGATGATGGTGGGTATTCAGGAAAGAATTTAGAAAGACCAGCAATAAAGGAATTATTTGAAGATGTTAAAGGAGGAGAGATAGACTGTGTAGTAGTATATACGCTCGATAGGCTCTCAAGAGAAACAAAAGACAGCATCGAAGTAACGTCATTTTTTAGAAGGCACAGAGTAAATTTTGTAGCAGTAACGCAGATATTTGACAATAATACGCCAATGGGAAAGTTTGTACAAACGGTATTATCAGGAGCAGCACAACTAGAAAGAGAGATGATAGTAGAGAGAGTAAAAAATAAAATAGCAACATCAAAAGAACACGGACTATGGATGGGAGGAACTTTGCCGCTTGGATATGATGTAAAAGATAAAGAATTAATAATAAATGAAAAAGAAGCGAAAATAGTAGGGCACATATTTGAAAGATATTTGGAGTTGAAGTCAATGGCAGAGTTGGCAAGAGAGTTAAATAGAGAAGGTTACAGAACAAAATCAGATATCTTTAAGAAAGCGACGGTGAGAAGAATAATAACAAATCCAATATATATGGGAAAGATAAGACATTATGAGAAAGAGTATGAAGGAAAGCATGAAGCAATAATAGAGGAAGAAAAATGGCAAAAAGCGCAGGAATTGATAAAGAATCAACCATATAGAAAAGCAAAATATGAGGAAGCATTGCTTAGGGGAATAATTAAGTGCAAGAGCTGTGGTGTAAATATGACACTAACGTATGCAAAAAAAGAAAATAAAAGGTACCGATATTACGTGTGCAATAACCATTTAAGGGGAAAAGGTTGTGAATCAATAAACAGAACTATAGTAGCGGGAGAGGTGGAAAAAGAAGTAATGAGAAAGACAGAGCAGCTATATGAAAAATGGGGAGAAGAATGGAAAAATTTAAGTTTCAGAGAACAGAAAGAAGTAGTGAAAAAGTTAATAAAGGGAGTAATGGTAAAAGAAGATGGAATAGAAGTATGTTCTGAATCAGAGGAAAAATTTATACCAATGAAGAAGAAAGGAAACAAATGCACAGTAGTAGAGCCAGAAGGAAAAACAAATAATGCGCTACTGAAAGCAGTGGTGAGAGCCCATTCCTGGAAACGTCAACTAGAGGAAGGAAAATATGGGAGTGTGAAGGAGCTGAGCATTAAAATTAATATAGGTACAAGACGTATACAGCAAATTTTAAGGTTGAATTATTTAGCACCAAAGATTAAGGAAGACATAGTCAATGGGAGACAGCCAAGAGGTTTGAAGCTATCTGATTTGAAAGAAATACCGATGTTGTGGAGCGAGCAATTGGAGAAATTTTATGGATTAGCAATGTAACGTTTATAAAAGTAACAATATGAAAAAACATCGAAAAAAGTATGTGCCAGAAAATTAAAAAAGGTTATTACAAAAGGAGCTACTGCAAAGGGCCACACAAAAAGATGCTGAAATTGATATAGAAAAGTAAGTCAATGTTACAGAATCAATTATGCGAAAAATATCAATATAAATAATGAAGATTTTAGCATACTGGATGCAACAATGGTAGAAAATGATCCAAAATCTATAAATTATAGTAGTTTATATTTAAATAATAATCTTTAACCTTTATGGCAAATTAATCTACCTAGCCCTAGAATCATAAGTTCTTCTTAACTCTTCACGTCCTGTCCATTTGTTGTTAGACTCGCTTATTACTTCAGGACGCATTAATCCACCAGATCTAGCAAAAACACCTTGATCTATAGCTTCAATAACCGATAAACCTCCCAATAAGCAATTTTGCCCTATTTCTTCATGACTTGCTATTTCTTCAAATAGATCTTCATCGCTCACTTCTACTCTTATCAATTTTTTATTGTTCTCATCAGGATATAATCTAACTTCTAATTCTCCTAAACTAGTATAAAAAGTTAATACTATACCGCTGCCTTCTGTAAGGTCTGTGTAATTCCTTTTGCCATCTTCAGTTTTAATTTCTACTTCACTATTGCCGATCTTTACTATATTTCTTCCACATTTTACATCTCCATCGGTTAGACCTAAATCCCTTACCCCATCTGTTATCTTTATAATGTCTATTTTACTATCTTTAGAATATTCTAAGTAAAAAACGGAGTTGTCTATTCTTGCATCTTTTAGCTCGCTATTGGTTGCACTTTTTGCGATTTCAATAAACTTATGAGAATTGCTAACATAATCTATATAAGCTTTTTTTAGGTTAGTTTTATGCTCTTTAAATTCTGATGTCAGTGTGTTAGCATCAACTGTATTACCAAACACTGCCCCTTTTGATACTAATTGACATATTATACTACTAGAAACTTTAGGATTTTTTTCCAACTCACTGATTTTTTTCATCACATAATCGGTAAAAGTGTACTCATTACCTGAAAAGAAATCTTGTGAAAGAGAATAGTTTAATCGTACACCAGACTTTATAGCATCGTTTACAATCTTTTCAAGTTCAGCCATGTTTTGAGCTCGAAATACCTTATCAGAAAACTTATTTAACTTCTCCTTTTGATTTGAAGTTAAATTAACGAGTAATTTACTGGCCTGTCCTTCCTTTTGCTGACGATAAATATTTATAGCATAATCTAATGCTCCTGCTTCTAAAAATATCTTTCTTAACTCTTGAATAAGACCTTCATTGTCCCAAGAAAAACGATCAACATACGAAAACACTTTTGATCCACCCATTCCTTGCCGAATATTTAGCACCACTTTTAGGTCTGAATCTCTTTTATGCTTACTTAAAAACTCCTTTAAATTTTGAGTGCAGTCTGAATCGAGTACAAGTAAGTCATACAATTCTGCATTTAACTTTTTCTGTTTATCAGTTAAAAATAATTCTTCAATATCATAGCAGAGGTTATTAGTTGCTATTTGTTGTGGAGTTCTCCCCTTTCTACTTGTTATATTAGGGTTAGCTCCTTTCAAGAGAAGAGAGTTTGCATTATCGTAATGACCTTTAGCAGCAGCAAGGTATAGTGGTGTTTTTCCTTTATTATCTTGTATGTTAGGATCTGCACCTGCTTCTAAGAGTAAATCTATAGCCTGATTTCCTGTGCGACGAAATCCACCAATATTTGCTCCTGCAATCGCATGCAATACTGTTGATTGAGATTCTCCTCTTCTTAGGTTAAGAATTACTTTTAAATCTTTATTGTTTTTATTATCATGTAAAAATTCTTCAAGGGGCTCAGTATTATCAAATGAACCACAGTTAGAAGCTAAACATTTTAGAGCACTAAGTAACTTTTTGTTTAAATTTTTTTGACTTGGCGTAAGATCGTGATCTAGAGCAAACCAAACACAAATCTGTTCACTTAATCCAAGTTTGCTATCTATCAAAGATGATGGTTCATTATAATTTCTAACTGATGGTAAATCTCCTGAGTACCACATATCATTCATCAGTTCATTTAATAAATGCTCTTTAGATGATAAATGTTCTATAATGGATTCATATTCGAAATCATATAGTTCTGATTTGGATTTTGGTTTTAGTAAATTGATGATAGATTTTACTATCCCAGTAGACTCACTCATACTTACCCCTTAAGCTAAGATATATGATATATTGTATGCGATATGTAACATTAAGTCAATAACCATAATCTTTTTACTACTTATGTCGTTTGTTAAGTTTTTATGGTGAGTAATATAAGATCTTTAGACAATCAAGCAGTTTAGCATTTACCCTACAGTACGGCTTGTTGTCTGTTTTGAATTTGTTACTATCTCACACCAACTATTTTTTTTCTTTTCATTAGATAAGGTAATTTTTTCAGAAGATTGACGTAGTGTTTCATGTTTTTCAAAATATCCTCGTTTAATCGCATCATGTACTGAATATCCACCAAGTAAGCAATTTTCTCCTATTTCTTCCTTATCTTTTAATTGATCAAGTTTCTTCTTGTCATCGTCACTTATCTTTACTTCAATTTTATTGTTGTCTTTATCACTAGAACGTAGATGAATACTAATCTTTCCTACTTCAGTAGTAAAAGACATTTCAATGCCACCTTCTAAAACGTCTGTATAATTTCTTTTTCCTCCTACATTTTCAACTCTTACTATACTCTTTCCAACATGAAATATATGATGTCTAAAACTTAAATCTTTCACTTTTGGATTATTTATAACTTTTGCAACCTCAACAGTGCTATCTTGCGAATATTTTACATAAAAATATCCATTATCCATTTCTACGTGTAAAGCTTTGCCTTGGGCACTACTGTTTATAATACCTTCATCTGCTACACTTTTTAGCTTGTTATCGATTTCTTCACATTCTGCAAAAATCTCATAACTGAACCCATAAGTTGCATACAATAACTTATCATCATAAAAGGAACTGCATTTTACTCTTCCACCTTTTAATAGTAAATTACTCATGATATTGCGTATAATACCTATATTTTTATCATCTGATACACCCTCGTAGGCAGGAATATCTCTTATTCCCTTAGAAACTAAACTTGTTATAGTCTCACTATCGTCTGATAAACTCTCATAAGGTGGTAATCCCTTATGCTGTCGTATTCTATCAGGGATATTTCTTATTTCCTTAAAAATTAAACTTGTTATAGTATACTTATCATCGTTATATTTTGAATTGAGTCTTATCCCTTTTTGCAAATATTTATTTGTTATGCACTCTATACGCTCTAAAGCAGTGTTTGTAAAATTTTCATGCTTATCCCTATAACCTTGATCATTTTTTGCTACTACATCTTTTAACTCTTTACGAAATTCATCAATTAGACTTCTCTCACTTTCAGTCAGTGGTAGATCTAGCTTAATTAAAGCAGAGTCTCTTGGACTAATAGGGTAATTTTTCCAATATAAATCAATATCATCAGTTTTACTCTGATACGACAATGTATGTTTTACACATGTGTCAACAGCCTCCCTAGTTTCATGTCTCTGATCAAGGTCATAACATTCCGAACGATTACTTATTCCTTGGAAAAACAAACTATAATCACCTAAATCTGCTACGTCATTTTCAGGAGTTGGTCCCTCATTGCTATTACGCTCAATTTTTGAATGCCATGGCTCAGTATTTAATTCCTCTCCTAGCTTTTGTTCACTGATAGATTCTACAACATATTTTACTGACTCTGTAACCATACTACCTCCTAGCCTAGATATAGAATATATTATGTACAATATATAATATTGGTCAAGCTAATTTCAACACAATCTTTTTACTACTCATATTTTTGTTAAGTTTTTATGGTGAGTAACAATGGAGTATATAGAGAGGTTAAAAGTTGCTTATGACTCCAAATTCGAGCTAATTTTACTATAAATCAACATGGTTAAGACCTATACTTGATATCACTACTATAAGAGCATGATGAATTATACTTTAAAGGAGTACGGAAACTGCTGAAGCTTATACAGTAACCTGCGGAGCCACTTCAGCAGAATAAACAAACACATGCCAGTATTAGTAGAGAATTATTTATAAGTCAACTAACTTTTTCAAAAAATATTTTAGTGAAGATACCATGCTAGCTAAAGAATTGAATTATTGACTCTTCCTAAGATTGCAAAAAAGGTCGTATATTTGTGAGAACAAGCCGCGTAAAAATAAGGTTATAAAAATAGAAGATTTAAATTATTTCAATAAGCTTAGGCAAAAAAGTTCGTATGTGGATATGGATGAAATGGGCTAATATAGCTAGTTTTAGCGTATAGTTAAATTGTTATATTAAAAAGTTCGTATGGTACATATGGTAGACCATGCCATCCCAAGAAAAACACTTCTCACCGCCCTTCGTTTTTAGTGCTGAAAATGGTTATTTTACTTGAGATCTTAATAATATATTTTGCTAAATTAATACTAGTTTATTTTAGAATAATCACTAAGGTAGACTTATAAAAAACAGAATTAAAAAATGAACAAAAGATCGTATATTAAGCCTATTAAGAGCCTTTTACTGAAAACCACTTTAGGTTAGAAAATTTTTCTATAATAGTAATTGACAAAGTTTTAAAGGTAGAGCAATATGCCTAAAATATATTCAATCTTGTTAGGGGGATAAGTATGGGTTACGAAAATGTACAAAAGGTATTACTAACTTCCGTTAAAGAAGATGATCCTCATAAAGGGCTTAAAGAGTTAGAGATTAAAAGATGGTGTATTGCATATCAGACATTGCTGAATAAATGGGGTAGAACAATAATACCATCCCTTTTTAAGAAAGTTTTAGAAGATGAAACTTGTTGGAAGATAGAAGATGCTTCAGGACAAATTAGACTCAATAGGTATACTTTCGGGGAAAAATTGTTAGCCTTGAAAACTTTGGATGGGCAAAGAAGTCTTATTAGACCCTTTGATCGCTACAGAATTGCCTGCTGGTGTTGTTTTGAAGACGAGATAAGAGCAATTTTTGAAGAATTTAAATTAACATTAGGTAGTAAACCAGTAGAGAGTTTAGTTAAGGGATGTGATAAAGGGGCTTTAATGATCTACTGGTCACATGCCATAAATAATCAGGAACATCAGTTAGAATTAAATAATGAGCATCCATACGTTTACGCTTTTAAATGTGCAATGCTGGAAAAGCATGTTGAAGCTTTGGAATTCTTCTGGAATAAGTTACAGTCAATTGGTTCTGTATCCCCAAAAAGGAAAGAAGATTTATTAATGGAGGTAGCATATAATAAAGGGCGTTTTTCCACTGACGATGTTGGTATGGTTGATTTCTGTCTACGTTACCTTCATGAAGATAAGTATCATGAGTTATTGAAAAGGGATTTTAAACAACATGGGTGTTATTATACTTTAAGTATATTAAGAAGAAACCATTCTTTCGAAAATGCTAGAAAGCTATTTGAACATTTAAAGCCAGAAGATTTATCTCTTGAAGCTTACAGTACATCAATGTTTTCAGCATTAAACTCGCTTGTTTCTGCACCAGATGATAATTGTGTTAAATCTGGCAGTGACATGCTCACCTCCATGTGGAATCGTCCTGGCTTTGAAACTCATAAGCAACACTTTTTAGATAAGTTGGGTGTAGGATATGCATCTAGAAATAGAATTGCTTGTCTGATCAAGAAGAATGCGGATATTAAGGTATTGCCGGAAATTATTAAATCTCTTAATCAAGAGCAAATGCAATCTATTATGGAAGAAGATAAATCAATACATGAGATATTTACTGGAATTAGAAACAGGCAATTAGATAGCGGAGCAGGTGATAGTCAGTTACCAAGTTCATCATTAGATGTAGAAACTATACAGCAGAAGGTAAGTGGTGTTAGAGGCGAAGTGTAGAGTTTCTCTTTTTAAAAATTCAGTTACTTATACTTAAACGAAAGCATGCAAAGAGCTTAGTGAGGATAAAATTTGTAAAGGGTTAAAATCGGGGGCTAGTTATGGTTAATAACGATCAACAGCAAGAAAAACCACAAGATTTCGAGCTAATGGAGTTACTTTTTGGTAAGGTAGATTCTTCAACTTCTGATACAGCGGGTTCACTGGATAAATCTTTTGAAGCAAGATATCAGTCATTGGTTGATCAAATACCATCCTATTTACATTCTAGTGAAAAGCCTGGCTTTTTTCCCCATAGATTCTTAGGTTCTTTTTCCAGTGTATTAGATACTAAACTTAATGACAAGCTAGGTATAAAGAAGTCACATTTTCGTTTTGAGGGAGCAAGAACTTTAAAGGTTGTAGCAGAAACAGAGTCCAAAACACATGTTTTTATTTTCACTGAAGATATAGAAGCTCAACATTCTAAACAAACAAATACTAAGAATTTCGAATTCACCACAGGTGAGTGGAAGAATGTGATGGGTAGAGATTATACTAAATCAGATGCGCGTAAGCTTCAAATTGATGTAATAAAAATTTTAAAAGATAAGTATGAGTTAGTAAAAAGCAAGCCTAAATCAGACAAAGATGTTAAATCAAAGAAGTTATACTTATATCTGAAAAGGGATGGTGTGTTAGAGTATAAAGCTAAGAATGTATATGGTAATGTTAAAACAATCGAGATTAGTCGTGATCAATTAAAAGGCAAGGTTTTCGATGAAATCAAGCAGTTTCTGAGTAAGTCAGGTAAAGATCTTAGTGATGATGTTAGGAAGGAGTTATCAAAAATCACGTCAGCAAAGGGATATACCTTAAAGAGTGATGGAGAAGATGAAAAAATAAACATTAAGGTAGAAAGTAAAAAGAAAATTGTAGATCAACCCATTGAGCCTACAATAAAGTTTCAGGAAGTGACAAAAAAGTTAGGTAAATCTGTCTATCTAGAAAATTATATTGAAAAGCTTGTTAATCCAGATGCAGAAATAGATCAAGTTCAGGATAATCTCGAAGACATTCTCAATTATATTAAGAAAGTTCATACCAATTTAAATTTACAGGGCAATGTTTATGGTATTAAAGCTCGCGAAGCTGCTCAACATGGCTTTGTAGCAGGAATATTCGATAATTTTCGATATCGTGATAACACTAAAGTCTATTTGGAACAATTTGCTGGTGGAGGTTATGCTGATATTGTTTTGCTTGTTCGTGGGCCTAATCGTGCTATTGATTCAGTTCCAATTCTTATTGAACTCAAGGCTGGAACTGAAGGACAAGTTGATCCAAGTGACGCGCTGAGACAAGCTGAAGATTATATAGAAGGTTTCAGACCAAATAAGATGAGGATTTTAACCAATGCAGATAATGCCATTGCTGTTGGGTTAAATTTAGATGACGCGGAACCGTTTAAAACCGAAGTACAACCTATTAAACAACCACCAGCTCCTTTGATGGAGGAATTTATCGAACTAGTTGGCGAGTGGGATAATCAACAAATTTCTGAGGAAGATTTTAAGCAAGAAATAACGGATTTGTTATCAAGTGAATACAATACTTTTCCAGCAAATAAAGAAACAAAAGATCATTACTATTTCAGTCGAGACATATTAGGTCAATCAATTTTAATCAACAAGATTGGTCAAGATCAAAGTAACATTAAAAAATATATATACTCATATGGTGAGTACCCTCTGGATTGGTCTGGAGGAACGGAGTACACTTTGTCCAAAAGCCCGGTTATGACATTAATATTTGTTCAAGGTAATGAAGGGCAAGAAAACACAGCATTCATTTTTCATATACGAGAGTCTAATACAAAGGAATTCTATGCTGATAAAAAAATTCCAGTGCTGAACATACCTGAAATAGGAGGAGTAGGAAATGTCATAGAAATTAAAATGAGTCTCAAAAAATATGAAACAGGGTTATCTTTTGAAGACCTTTTTGAAATAGAACAGATAAGTAAATATGAATCAAGTGGTAATGATCAACAATTTACAGATGGCAAGTTTATTGAGATACCTAATTCTGATGAATTAAAGGCAAAATTTGATCAAGCAATCACTTCTCAACATGCTTCCGACGGTGAGGTTTCATTGCAAGCCTATAAAGTGTTGCTTACTGAAGTAGCAGATACGATTTACCCTATCAAAGATTTGATTACTAATGAAGCAAGATTACAAGCCATTCTTAATGGTTTATTTAGTAGTTACAGTGATTTAAAGCTACAGGAGACTTCTGCGAAGACTGTAATTATACCTGAATTTCAAGTAGGAGCAGGTGGTCGTGTCGATATGGTAATTCAAGGTATTGGTCCTTCACCTCAGGGTGCTAAAGAATACACTCCTATAGCACTGGAATTTAAGCTTATAGGTAAAAACTTAAATCAAGATCAGCTAAAACAGGAAGTTGATAAATTAACAAAAGAACAAAACATTAGATATGCTAAAGGTGCGGCACTGAAAGCAATTACAGATAGTGATAAAATGTTTTTCATGGGTGTAGTTGTTAATGTGAAGGCTAAGGATAAAAATTCTTTAATATTAACGAGTGATAAGCTTGTCCATGCTCTAGTAGTTCATAGTTCTATTGACATAGCTAAGAGAAAACATTTAGAAGGAATACAAGAGATAACTCAGAGACTTAAAAATACTGGTATACAAGAGGAGAATCTACGTACGTTAGAATCTGCAACAGCAGAACGAGATTATCATTATTGGCTGCAGCAACATGATATAGCTGATATTGCAAGAATAAAATATGGTTATGGAATTGACACATTGTTTGAAATAGTGGGATCACCAGAACATATAGTTAATCAATTGCAACAGTTTCAAGATAGCGTAACAACAAGAGGTGAAAGAAGGCCATTAACTTTAATTGTTAATTTAGATAATAATCACTGGGTTACGTTGGTCATCTCTCATCAAAATGGGCAGTATAATGGATACTATGTAGACTCGTTGGGTAATAATGTTCCAGATAATATTCGTCAAGTTTTACAACAGGCTCAAATTACCGTTAATGATGTTTCTGTTATTCAACAAAGAGATGGTTATAATTGCGGCTTATGGGCGTTAGAAAACGCTAGAGATATTAATACTGTGTTGCAAGGAAATAGATTAAGTAATATTCCTGATGAAATACGTAACCATTTGCGAATTCAAAGAAGAGAAAATCATTTTATACGTATGAGAGAAGGTATTTCAAACACATTAAGTATAGATCCACAACGTATAGCTAACTTAGAGGCTGTACTTGCTGGGACACAACAACCAAAATTCGACCTAAATAGTTGCGTAGGAGGAGGTAGAAGTAGAAGAAGTATCAATCCTTGTTTATTTTCAAAGGGTGATGTGGAAGAGTTTAGTAAAGGGAAAGTAGATGGAAATAATGTGGACAAAATTATAGTTGATAGCGAAAAATTTCTAACTTATGTTAAAAACAGTCAAGATGAAGCAAAAAATGCTCAACTAGTGGAGTTTGTTAGGAACAAAAATATTGAAGGTGACTATAAATATTTAGTTGATAAGGTAATTGAAGATCAAGGATATGAGCGCTATGTCCAGAATGAACGTATCAAGGATTTGCACGGTGATATTGTACATCAAGAGAGTAGTTTAACAAAAAATCTAAAGCTAAAAAGCAGGTTAATGAATGCTGCTGGTGGGATACAATTAATAAGAGGGATCCATGGTGCCATTGTGTCTTGTAAGGATGGAACAGCAACGGATTGTGGATTAAATCTAGGCGGAGTAGGGTGGTCTTTTGCATCTCAACCAATTGAGAATGTAATGGTTAAAATTACTCCAAGAGTTGTAACATCAGCTGAAAAGGTTGTAGGAAAAGTTATACCAGGTGCTTTAGGTGAACAGACAGAATTTGCTATTCGAGTTGCAGGAGTAAAATTTGGAAGTACAATAGCGAAAGGTACAGCAGGAGCTTTAACTGGTGTCTTTGATATTGTTGATATAGGCATGTCAGCAAGTAATATTGTAGATTGTAAAAAAAGAGAGAATAGTGATAATCCATGTGGAGAGAAAGAAATAAGAGATAATATAGCATCTATATCTTTTTCTGGTGTGTCATTTGTTTCTGGTGTTGCTCTTACAGCAGCAAGTATGCCGGTAGTTGGTATTGCAGTTGGGTTTGGGCTCATGGTAGGTTGCGGAATTTATAGTGGTGTTAGCAATATCGTAGAGTACAAGAAAAAGTATGATACAACCCATGGAGAGAATTGGAGTATTTTTTGGCGTACACTTCTTTTTCAACCTATGGCAGCTGATGTGCAGCATCTTGCAGCTAGGAAAGACATAGTTAATAGTTTAGCTAAACAAGTTTGGAAGGCTTTAAATAATGCTCCTAATAGTGTTATTGCTTATGGTGTTGGTCTTGGAAAAGTAAGTGGTAATACTCTTCGTCCAGATTATGCAACGATTATGATGAATAGGAAAAATGCCAATACAAAAAATCTTTCACGTGTTGTACCTGATTATATCAAAGGTGCTAACATGCTTTGTTTACCACAGATTACTAATCAAGATTATGAGAAAGGTATTAAAAGCTCAGTTAAGTCAGCTGTATACTACTGTGAAAATGCAATGGTTATTAACCAAGGTGGTAGAGTAAACGTGGCGCAGAAAGACAAGACAATTGTTTATGATCTACAAAATGTAAACAGAGGTACAATTGTTGGAAGTAATGAGTGGCACAATAATTTTCTAATTGGCTCAGGTACAGCAGAAATAACTGGTGGTAATAATGTAGTGAACAGGTTTGTTCTTGTAAATAACCCTAGCTTTTCAGGCAAAATGATTGGTGGAAGTAACTCTATTAATATACTTGATCTAAGTCAATTAGCAGAAAATAAAGTTACAGGTGTGATTGACTATCGTTTTAAGCCTAGTGCCTATGGACAATTAAAGGTAAAAATAAATAATTGTTTATTAATTGATGATTATGTTAGTAACAACCTCTTTAATTACCATTATGTTGGAAGACAGAACAAGGTAGATGAGATCTTATGCGTGGGTTATTCTGAGCATTTTACAGAAAGTGATAGCAGTGATGTTATAATAGATAGTGGCGGTGGTTTTAATAGAAATAAGGAAGATGTAGTTGAAAGTTGCAAAAAAGTAATTATTTCGCCGTATACTAGAGTCAAAGGTAGAAAAAGCAATTATACTTTTTACGTAAAAACTGCAGACTATAAGGGTAGGGGGTTATATTCAGAAATTGACGTAGATGGAACAGGAACTGTAAGTTTTCCTGAATTTGATTTATTAAGTGATTGTGATCAAATAACTTACTCTAAAAATAGTAATACTTTATCTTTGAAAATAAATTTTGGTCAAAATAATCAATTTACCCTCGATATAAAAAATTATGTTGAACAAAGCAGTAATAAACCTCACTTTGCACTAATAGACAAAAATGGTAGTAATATTGTTCCTAAAATTGAAAAATCGGACTCACCAACTATAGAAATTAAATCATTTGAGCTACATTCAGAACATTCTCTAAAGGGTTTTAGAGCTGTAGAAAATCATTACAAGAAAATTCTAAATAATCATAAGGGTTATAAAGTCTTGAGCGTTGTTAGAGGTAAAACACAAAGTCAAAATAATAGTGTAGTTTCACACATGGTTTTTGGTTCTTCAGGAGATGATATAATTAACTTTGATCAAGGTACTATGTTTGCTAAGGGAGGAGAAGGAAGAGATGTGTATTTTGTTAGCAATGATATAAGTAGTAAAGCAGTCAAAATTGATAATAATTCAAATGATAAAAAACTGGATATACTATTTATGCGAGTAGTTGAAAAAGATTTTTCAATCTACAAATGTGATCTGCATTTAAAATACAATAATAGTAACATTCGAGTGAAAAGCTACCTTCGAGATCCTAATTATAGGCATCTTATAATTATGAATCACAAAGGAGAAGCATTTATTCCTTATGTACAATCAATGTCATGTTCTTCTTCAAAAAAAGGGAAATTAGTTCCTTTTTTACAAGCTACACAAACTCAGAATATGTTTTTATTGCCTAAAGATTTTGAAGATGATCATGTAGTGATAGATTCCCGTCTTGAAGATATTGAGAAATATAAAGATAAGGATGATCTCTTATTAATAAGAGAAAGTGAAAATCCTTTTATCATTAGAATAGAAGGATTCTATACTGATCGAAGTAAATGGGAAAATATTTCTTATTCTCTCTGGAATAACAATGATCTTTTACCATCTCCTGGGTTATTAGGAAACATTGATAATGTAATGGAGTATAAGGATAAACTTAGAAATGATTATGAAAGAATTTTTAAAGAATACACTGAAGATTTCAGTGACTCTACTAGTATTATTCATCACAATCAAAAGTTGGAAGAAAATATCTCTACTTCTATAGAACAAGATGAGGAACGCATAGGAGTAATGATATTAAAGAATATTACTCCTGGTCAAGTTGAAATTTTCAGCAATGGTGCAGATCTGATATTTCGCGATAAGATGTCTAATCACACGATCAATATAAAAGATTGGGATAATAATGAATTTCATAGAATTTCTACGTTGGAATTTGATCTAGGTTTAGAACCAATAGTAATCCGTAGATTAGATAGGTTTAGTTTATCTGAGGTAAGAAAAATACAAGCTTTAATTGATAAAGCTTCAGAAAATTACCACAATAGAAGTAAATATACTCCTAAAGTAGAAACTGACTTTAAATGTTTAATATCAATTGATGGTTTTGCAAATAAAAATTCAACGTATCAATGTTTAGGTTTTTCGTCATTCCAAAATCAAATTAGCTTTACTGAAAATTTCTGTAGTTTAGAACAACTCACTGAATTTAGAGATAAATCGAAGAACACTCAGGTTTCAGCGTTATCAAAGAATTTACAAAACAATCTTTTATTAAATGGATATGATCAAAATATAGTAGGTAAGTGCTCTAAATTAATATTGACTGAGGAAAATAATCAGCAGAGTAAAATATCTTCCATGGTTAAGAGTGTTGAAGAATCTACTTTCCTCAGCCAATCAGAAAATAAGTTAGATTTAGGTAGATGTTTAAGTAAAAGGAGGAAAAGAAGCTCTGATTTTTGTCCAGCGTTTTTGGAAAATATACACAATGAACTTAATAGAGAAGAAAGTGAAAGGAGAAATATTGTTGTAGAAGAAAGCAGTATACGTGTAATTACTTCATACCATGAAACACTCGATATAGAAAACTTACCTATTCGAGAAGTAGTAATTAATGACAATATCAACAGAAAAAGGAGTTTGAGGAGTACGTTAGATTTGTATAAGTTGGTACAACAAATAGATAAGGATTTGGGTATTGAACCAATATCAATGGTTATTAAAGATGCAAGTGATTTGTTAATTAAGTTGTCTATATCAGCTACTGGCTTAAGGCAAGATATAATAACAGTTAGGCTAAAAGATGCACTTATAAATAAGTGGTATAAAAAATTACAAATTATTTTTGATAATGCACCTATGGAAATAGGTGATAGTTTAGATTTGAAGCCTTCACTCTTTATTTCTGATGAGAAAATTATTGTAGTAAGACCTCAAGACATAGAAGAAAATAGTAAACTAATTATATCTAAAAAAGCAGGGCGGTATACCTACCTTCATGATAAATATGACTTGATAGTTACCAATGCCTTTAATGCTGGCATAGAAGCAAATGAGTTGTGTATTATATATTTTAGAGATTTCTATAAAGAACCTGAAATGAAAACATTATCTATAAAATTTACTGACAAAGAGATATTATTAAGTAATGAAGTAGATAAAATACATAATTCAGATAGTATTGATAAATTAAATAATGTGAGTTCTATTCTCAATTTACAGGAAAATTCTGCGTCTTTTGAAGTTACAAACAGTGGAGAAATAAATGCTCGAGGTAAACTTGATAGGACATCTTTGCATCTTGCTTCCGAAGCGGGTGAATGGGATAAGGTGAAGCTTCTTCTTGATGAGAGCGCTAATATCGAAGTTCAAGATGAGTTTGGTTACACACCAATATTTCTTGCTACTCAATCAGGTAAATGGAGCGTGGTAGAACTTCTTCTTGATAGAGGAGCTAATATTGATGCTCAAGACAAGGAAGGTAAAACACTTTTACACTTTGCTGCATCAGGAAATAATTTGGATATGGTTCAATTCCTTCTTGACAGAGGTGCAAGTATCGAAGTTCAAGACGGGCGTGATTGGACACCGATACTTTATGCTGCTCAGTCAGGTAAATGGGGTGTGGTCAAACTTCTTATTAGTAACGGTGCAAAATTTAATAATGAGATAACGTATCAGGGAACGCCTTTACATTTTGCTGCTCAAGGGGGTAATTTGGATATAGCTCAATTTCTTCTTGATAAAGGTGCTGATATTGAGGTTGAAAATACATATAATGAAAAACCCTTGCATCTTGCTGTTGACGCAAATAGGTTGAATGTAGTGAATCTACTTCTTGACAGGGGTGCTAATTTAAAGGCTACAGAAATGTACGGCAGGACATCTTTAGACCTAGCTATTCAAAAGGGTTACGAAGATATAGTAGAAGTTTTGAAACAAAAACAATTGGATCTAGATAAAGAATTATTAATTTCTACAGAAAAAGGAGATCTTGAAAAAGTTAGAGACGGTATCAGACAAGGTGCTAACGTTAATGTTCAGGATGGGCAGGGTTGGACTCCTGTGTTCTTGGCCATTCAAAACAATAATTTTAATATAGTTGAACTTCTTTTAGATAACAGTGCTGATATTAAGGTCAAAGATAATGAAGCTTGGACACCTCTTCATTGGGCTGTGCAGTTGGGTTCATTAGACGTCGTTGAGCGTCTTGTTGAAAGAGGTGCTGATTTTAATGCCTCAACTGCTGACGGTAGAACACCTCTAGATATTGCTAGAGATAAAGGATATGATAATGTTGTAAATTATTTAGAGGAAGAGCTCAGTAAAGAAAGAGAAAAACCTGTACGACGTAAACGCCTTCATCATCATGGAGATTACAATTCTCATCACTTATCACGCAAGCTTCGTAGTATAGATTCGAGTAATCAACCCGAAATAGTAGCAAGTAGTGGTGCAAGACCATCTTCATGGATAAATGATTTATTTGGTTGGGTAAAGAGCTCTATAGGTGGGTTTAGAGCTGCTTTACCTGAGAAAACATTCACTCAAAGTTCAATCTCACAAATTAGTGCACCAATTGATGTAAATGGTACAATAATGTTACTTGATTTATTAATTAGAAAAGTTACAGGTCAAAAGTATATTTCTACAGTAGGTCAGTCTATATCCCCACTAGAGGCACAGGGATATACACTCAATATTACAAAGGAATTTGAGAAAGTAGTAGAGCAAGCTGGATTAAAAAGTGGTGTATCAATGCATCGATTGAATATTGATTTTGTGGAAATACAGAAAGAAGTTACAGGGAAAATCATGAGTGGTAAATTTGATGAGATCTCAGGAGTTTTAAGTTCGTATTTAGAGAAAGCATGTCCTGGTAGAGAAGCAGGATGCCCTGGTAAGTTAAGTCCGAAGAAATTTGACAAGTTTATGAATATATTTGATAATAAACTAGATATAGCGCTAAATCAATCAATACAACAGATATTACACGGTGGAGATGGTAAATTAGAGATTCGTGGTGTAGAAAAACAGGAAATGAGCTTAGAGCCTCAAAGTTATTTAAGTAATGCTTCTATTCAAAGCCATTCAAAAGTATCAACTTGTCTTTCTGATGTAGGAGTAACCAAACTTGGAGGTAATCTCAATAGGTAGGTTATAATATAAGAGGTAATATGCCAAGTAGTGGAAAATTTAAAGTGAGGGTGGCCAAAACAATTAGGGAAACAACCAGTAGCAAGTTTGATAGTCTTAATGCTAAAATGGATGAAGTAGACATTAAATGCTAAGTGTTTCATGTGTTTTCCATATTGAACTTACAGTATGTAGCTTTGATATAGAAGTTTGGGTAACGTTATGATAGTAATTTATATAATTCTATGTGTAATCTTTATAGCCATAATGTTAAAGTGAATAAGTAGGAATATTATGTTTTTTTCCCGAGTTGTGAAATTTCAGAATGAGAGAGACCGGTAATTTGAGCTATAACATCAATAGATACACCGGCCTTGAGTGAGTTTTTTGCTACTTCAATTTTTTCTTCTTGTCTACCTTTTTCTTGACCTACTTTAAGGCCCTCATCAAATTTTTGAGCTAAAGCAGCTACCTCATCCATTATGCGTTTTTTCATTTGTTCATATGCTAGTAACTCTTCTTCTGACCAATTAAACTTATTCATTTCTTCATAAGCTCGTTTTATTATTACGTCACTACCAACTATCTTATCTAGATCCTCTTCCCTTGTTTCTCCTGCATAGCGAAAAAAGTAACACCATTTTTCTACTATATTTTCTAATTGGTCTTCTTTTGTCTTTGTAAATTTTGGTAGTTCTATGAATACAAAGTAAAAATCCTTTAAGTCATGTTCAAAGCTATTTTGATCTAAAATGACATGATTAGATTTGTACTCAGCCTTATCTGGAAAAATAATACAATCAGCAACAGCTATGAAGATAATTTCCTTGAGATTATGATAATTATCACCTTGATCAGCTTGACTTGAGTAGGCTTTAGCAGCATAATATTGAGCACGTTTTTCGAAGCCTTTGGTCTTAGTAAACTGCATTTCTATGATGTATCTTGAACCTTGAGAGTCTTTACAAAGAACATCGACAATACTCTGCTTTTTAGCGGCAATTTCAGGGTCCAAAATGGTAGCTAAGAATTCAACATCGTGAATAGCAGCTAAGCCAGTAAAGCCTAAAATATCGTTCAGGAAATGAATGAGGATATCTTTATTCTTCTCGGTGCCAAATATTCTTTTAAATGCATAATCGTTGCGTGCGTCAAGAAACTTCGAAAGAGCCATGAGAAAGTAAGATAAAAAGCATTAATCATTATACACAATTGTGAAGAAATATTCAACGTTTTTATACTAAAGCCTATTAAAGTTAGCAAAATTTCAAGAGTTGGGAAAAATTACCTTCATAGATAACCCTAGTATGCACCTTAGACGCCCTTTTGTAGATCTTTTTATCAACTCTTCTATAAGGTATATTAAAATGCCAACAAATGGATTCATGATTTAGCAGCCTCCAAAGATACCTATTTAAAGTGTGAACTTCTTAGCTTGTCATAGTATAGGCATTTAATATACTAGTTCTCAACAAAGGTAACATATGCTAGCAAAATTTCTATCTGAAACTTTTAAAATGGCAGGTTATGAAAAAGAATGACCGTTAGCTATACTAATTCTTTAGATCACGAAGTAGGAAAGAAGGTAAGAAGTTTTAGGTTAGCAAAGGGTTATACTCAAAAAGATTTAGCGGGAAAAATCGGCGTAACGTATCAAATAGTACTACAATATGAAAAAGGAACACGTAAAATTTCGATTGAAAAATTGTATGCTATAGCAGAGATATTGTCGATTGGTATTGTAGACCTAATTCCTGTATCAAATGAAAAAATCTGTTTTGAAGATGAGGGAGAGAAAATATTAAATCTAGTAAGAAAATATAAAACGATTAATGATCAAGAGTTGCGCAAGGTGTTTTACTTGCTAACAAAATTTACCCGAGTTGGTGAGAAAAGTAGTAAAAAAGCAGAGAAAGTAAAAATTGCAAAGGGCCTGGTTAAAGCAGGGATTTCTGTTGATATTGTTTCACAAGTAATTGGCCTCTCTGCTGATGAATGTGTTGAAGAAAAAATAGGTTCTATATACTGCAAAATAGGAAAGAAGATAAAAGAATGGAGACTAGTGCGGGAATATACTCAGAAGGATTTAGCAAAGAAAATGAGTACAACACGTGATGAAATAAGCAACTATGAACAAGGAAGAACTGCTGTTCCACTGGGAAGATTATATGAGATAGCAAAGGCGTTATCGATTAATATCATGGACCTACTTGAACTAACAGAGGATGCAGATGATAAAGTGGTACCTAATTTAATTGAAGAATACAAAAAAATTGAAAGCCAAGAACTACGTCATGCACTAATGAAATCTCTGTTTGAAAGCATACAAATTTGCGAAGAGAAAGTGAAAAGAGCAGAAAAGATGAAAATTGCAAAGGATTTAGTGAAAGGGGGAATTTCTATTGATATTATTTTGCAAATAGTTGGTTTATCCGCTGATCAAATTGCATGAAAATTTATTTCTAAGTAAGGTATATATGTTTGTTTCTGTAAGAGATATTAGTTCTATAAGTTATAAAATAGGGCAAAAAATAGAAGATTGTAGATTAATGCAAAGGTGTACTCAAGCAGAGTTAGCAAGTAAAATCGGATTAGCATATAAAGAAGTAACCAATTATGAAAATGGGTATATTCCTATTACGATTGAAGTACTATATGTAATAGCAAGAGTACTGTCAGTTAATGTTGTAGATCTATTACCTAAACCAATAACAGTAAGAGAGTATGAAGATGAAGACGAAGAAATACTCTATCTAACAAAAATATATGAGAATCAAAAGTTAGGCAAAATAGTACCTTCATTAGTCAGGTTTGTTCATATTAGCGAGAAAATCAATCAAGAGGAGGCAAGATTAGAAGTAGCAAAAAATCTAGTTAAAGAAGGAGTTTCAGTTGACATAATTTCCCAAGCAACCGGCTTATCTATTTACGAGTATGATAATACAGAGAAAGAAGTCTGCACTGATTCTATATACTATAGAGTAGGGCAAAGAATAAGAGAATGGAGATTGATAAAAAGGTATACTCAAAAAGATTTAGCAAACAAAGTTGGTTTAACACTCAAGGAAATACACGAGTATGAAATAGGATACACTGCCATATCATTTGACAAATTATATCAAATAGCAGAAGGATTATCAGTGAATATTAAAGTTCTGCTGCCTAAAACAAATGAAGATAGTGAACTACTTAATTTACTAAGAAAAACTGAAGAGCAAGAATTAGTGAAGAAATTTTTATCTAGGGATATGAAGAATAGCAAAGAGAAAGTTAAAAAAACAGAAAAGATCAAGGTTGCGAAAAATCTAGTGAAGGCTGGTGTTTCTACTGATGTTATTTTGCGAGCAAGTGGCCTAACTGTTGATGAGTGTGAAAATTGAATTATGTTTAAGATATAAGTAAAAATGGTTAATATATTATCTATTCTAAACCCTTATTTAGCTCTGCAGAATTTTTTTGGCATTTCTACGTATCAAGATAAAACATCACAGAATTTATCTATCAGTTCCTGATTGTCCTCTATCATTGCCTTTGCCTCTTGCTGAAGAGATTTGATATTTTTTGATGTAATATTATCCATGTCAGGTGATGCTATTTTCAATTGCGATTGTATGCGTATATATTTATCAGCTATAACTTGATTAAGTTGATAGTTCACTGCATCTAAACTTGAAGAAAACATCACATGTATTAGTGGTTTTATCCAGCCTATTTTTCCCAATCTCTTTGAATTGGCTATGCTTCTATCTGTTCTGCCAGTACCTATCGATAACAGTAGAATATCATCATTTGGAAATAACCTCTTACCACTTGCATATGCACAAGCCGCTGGATTATTCGCAAATACCCCGCCATCCACTAATACCATTTCCTTGTGGTTGATTTTAAGATATTTAGGTGTAAAGTAAGTAGGTGCAGCCGTTGCAGCTCTGAGTGCATCTTTTAGCTTAATATTACCTTCTTTCCAGCTTTTGAAGAAAAATGGGCAGTTATTCTGAACATCGTAACTCGTAATCAACACATTACTTAAAGTGTTTTTAAGGATATCATCGCCAAAATATTTATCCAGTACAAATTCAATATTTTTATGTGGGTATTGTGCGCAATTAAGCCAAGAAAATATTGATCTTCTCAAAAATGAAGATTTAAAAATATATGCTCCGTACTTTTGGTAAAACTCAACTAGGTCGTTGGCTGAGTATTGGGGATTTCCTCGTTCATCTTTTCTACATAATCCCGCTACAACAATTCCACCGGTTGAGGTTCCTGCCATAAGATCAAAGATTTCAGCTACCCTCTTTCTTGTTCTTTTTTCTATTTCTGCTAGAATAATGGCAGGAATGATTCCTCTAATTCCACCTCCATCAACGGATAAAATATATTTAATCATTATGAATTTAGGTAAGGGTATTAAGATTTAATTTTTCCGCCTAGAACGTGTAATTTAAACTCATCCAATTCCTCAGAAAGATTTTTTACCCTTTCCTCAAGCACTAACACTTTTTCCATTAAACCATATTCAATAAGTTTATCGTGAAATTGTACCCTTGAGTCTAACTTGGATAACCACCATATCAATGCTACGGTTTGGATTAATATGGTAATAATTACCGTAATTGGGATTTTTTGCTTTTTCATGTGAAAATATTAACTTGTTATGGATAGTTTTAGAAGTTTATATACAGATTATAGAAAACTTACAGCTTTAGTGATTACTTTTTGTTATCGGCCCTCTGCTTCTGCAAGTAGCTTTATTATTTGATCGTAGGGCTTGTCTTTGTTTTGCCTTGATTCTATTACAGCTACATCTCGAGGGTTTTTTCCACTTCTATCTCTAACATCAGGATTTGCACCTCTTTCCAGTAAAAAACTCACTACTTCTAAGTGCCCTTCTAATGCAGCAAAATGTAATGCTGTCCATCTTTCATTTTCACCTAATGCACTAATGTCAGCTCCTTGGTATACTAAAAATTTAGTAACTTTCAAGCATCCTGAATCAGATGCATGATGTAATGCTGTTAATTTAGGAACTCGTGTGTTAACACTTAATAAATTTTCTACTGAAAACTTTACTACATCTAAGTTACAATTTTGAGAAGCAATGCGTAGTATCGTTTTATAATTACCTTCAGCTTTTGCCTTCATGTAGGAATAGGTAGCAATAATACATACTATTACTGTTATAAGCCACCAAAAATGCAGCTTGTTTTTTGTGTATTGACCCAATTTATCCATATTCAACATCTTTTTAATATTAAATAGATCATTTACTCATTTTTTCTTAACATTACTTACTAAAAGATGCTGACAACACAGTAAGGTAACCTGAGGTATTTAAAGTATGCTCCACTCTATTAACTATCCATTCACCATCTACCGCTTGATTAAAACCTATAAGATTAAGCTTTGCTTCTGCAAATAACTCTGGATTACCAGGCATAGTTATATCTAAAGTTTCATTGTTACGCTTCAATTGTTTCAATTTGGCATTTGCTGCACTTAGCGCTGATTCTGCATTTGGGTAAATTTCTAGCATAATATAACTTGGTTCGCCGCTACCAACTATTTCTTTAATAGTCTCACCCTTTTCATAGCTGTGCCATTTTGCTACTACTGAATTGTATTTATCGCGTACGGTAAAATGCACTTTCCAATTAATTGTGTCTTGAGGTCTAATAGTCGTTGTTCCTAAAGCTTTTCCTGTGGCTGATTTTGCCATGTTTTTTGAAATAAATAATATATACCCACCAGCTAATTTTGCCATTGCTTCACGCTCTGTTGCGATCTTTGTTAACAGACTTATATCACTTTCATCTGCCTGATTAATATGGGGTATCAATACATTCTTAAATTCCTCAGCAACTTTATGTCCATATCCATGTTTTTGGGCTATTTCTTTCACTAAGTTTTCTATGGTAATTTGATGCCATTCTTTTGATACCTTTGCTTTTAAAGATATTCTTAAATTTGTTGCATGAGCTTTTATTAGTAGGGTCTTAGGTGGGCCTTGTATCGTAACTTCATTGACTGTATATACACCCATTGGAAAGATTCCCGTTTCCTTATAACCTAGTGCTATGTTCAATTCATTTGGAATTTCTACATTTTCATTGCCATAATCAACACATACCTCTGCGACATCATCTATAGTACCAGATTCATCAGTAAGATGCACCGATATTACATGATCTTTTATTCCTTCAATGCTAAATTCAGGTTTCATTTATTCCCACACTTTTAACTTCGATTTTTTTAATTGCTCTTGTATTCTAGGTAACCTGATCTTTAATCCTGTAGGCAAAAAACTTCCATACTCTGCAAGACCAGGATTAGCCTCCAATACTATTTCTACTGCTCCAGAGCTATATCCATAGTGCTTAAAACATATGTAATCTAACATTTCATTTTCTCGGGTTATATAATGTACTGTCATACATAACTCCTTAAACTTAAGCTAAATTCAACCTTTTTTGGTAATCCACAGGGAAAATACGACGTTTGCTTTTCTTCTAACCGCACAATAACAAATCTTCCCAAAACATTCCCTAAATTGTCTACTAAGATACTTGGTTCATGATTTTTCTCAGTTTCTTTCATACTTTTTAATTGATTTAAATCATTGAGATTATGGAAATAAATTACTCCTTCTAAGTCTATATTTTCTGCACCTTGACCAATATTTTGTAATGAAGGTATTTTACCAATGCACTCAATTGTACTCCAACGATTTTCTTTACTATACCTTACACTTGTTGGAGAAAGCTTATGTTGACCAAGTGATAGCATTAGTAAATTGGTTCTATTGAATCAAATAAAACATCACGAGATTTTTCCCTTATTCTTTTTATCACTGCATCAGCAAGACTACGTACATCTTGGTTAGGTTCTGCTTTTATACTTATATTAAATGTAAAAGTTTGATTGAAAATTTTTTGTTCACACTTTTCACAGTCTTTTAAAACTTTCTCTGAATTATCTGCTACAGAACTTTTTTCTGTAATCACACTTTCAATATTCGTTCTACTATTCGAAATTCTACTAAAAGCATTATTATTCAATAAAGGATTTCCTTTACTAAAAACATTATTTTCACTAGTTGCACTGCCTATTTTTGCTTCTACTGGTTTCTCTAATGCTTTTATTGGACTATCATTAAAAAATTTTCCTATACCAGTCCAATTTTCTATAGATTTTGTAATTGATTTCCAGAGACTTGAAAAAAAGTCCTTTACCTTTTGCCAATTAGCAATTACAAGCGCTGTACCAACTGATAGTCCAGCAATAGCAGCTCCTATAGGATTGGTTAGCGTTAAAGCTTTCAGTCCCATGATTACTGCTGGAATTACTCGCGCTGATAACGAAGTTAATACTGGCAAAAGTGTTCCCTGCAAAATAGCCTTAAAAGTTAGTATTCCACCTCCAGCCAATGCAAATGCATAACCAAAACCTACCACTGCAATCTTGCCAATAATAAGAGCTGAAATTATGCTCATAACTCCTGTAGTTAAAATTGGACACTTCTCTGCGAACCAAGCTATACCTGTAGATATTGACCTCAAAATCTTACTTATCCAATTTAAAGGAGGTAGCATAACTGACCCTAAGTTCATTCCTAGCTCTGCTATTGTATTTTTGAGTAGCTGCAAATTATTTGCTGTAGTACTTGCACGGTTATTAAATTCCTTTTGCATAGATTTATTATACTTTTCTTTATCGGTCACAAAACCTATTGCTTTTTTATATTCTTCCAAACTCCCAACTATCAATGCAATATCATCTTGATATTCTTGACCGAAGAGGTTGAGAAGAATTTGAGAACGTTCCTGTCTATCTACTTTTTCTAAAATTTCAAAAAAATGAAGTAGAGCGTTTTGCCCGTTTTCAGCAACCTTTTGTGACATTTCCTCTGCAGTGATACCTATGGATTCCAATGCTGCTCTGAACTCTTTTCCCTGTCCTTCAGCAGTCTGAAGTTTACTAAGTAGAGCGTTTATTGCAGTTGCTGCTTTTTCAGGTTGTTTACCTAAACTAACGAAGGCATTTACTAAACTACTTGTCTGATTAATATCTAAACCAAATTGTTTTGCATTACCACCCACTCTAGCGAGTGCTTCAATCATATCGTTCGCCTTAGCTGCAGTATTATCTGATAGGTAATTTATAACATCACCAACTTCTTCCATCTTCTCTACTGCGATTCCATAAATGTTAGCGAGTTTGGCAATAGAATCACCAGCTTGTTCAGCAGACATGTCAAATGCTGTGGCCATTTTAGCTACTGTTGTGGTAAATTCAAGTAGCTTATCTTTGTCGATACCAAGCTGACCACCACTTGCAGCTATTTGTGCTAACTCTGCAGCTGATAATGGTATTTCACGGGATAATTTCTTCAATTTTTGAGCAAATTCTTCGGCTTCATTTGTTCCATCCTTGAAATTTACTACCTTTTTAACATCAGCCATAGCACTTTCAAAGTCAATCGCAACTTTAATTGGTGCTGCAAGTGAAAGACCTAGTCCTATAGTCTCCATTACTTGTGACCTATAATGCGCTTTTTTTGCCAAAGCATTTTGCTGTTTTTGTATTACAGATCCTAATTTACTGTATTTTCCTTTAAGTACTTCAATAGATGAACCAAGTTTAGTTTGATCCCTCACTAAAGATTTAATATCCTTTCCACTTTTCCTGATTTCTTCATTTAATGTGTGAAGTGCATCTCTCTTTTTAATATAAGCCTCTTTTGCCTTTGATGCCGATACTTTCAATTTTTCGAATTCATTTCTCAGTGCTTTGCTTGGCTCTTTTTTTTCCTTCTTCTCTTTAGCAATTGCTGCGGCTGATTCTTTTGCTTTCTTCTCCGCTTCCTTCCAATTCTTCATAGCTTCAAGGGCATCATGATTTAGTTGCTTAAATTTGGAAACAGATTTCATTGACGAATCAAGCTGCTTTATACTATCGCCCAACTTAGAAAGCTTTGCTGCACTACCTGTCATTGCATTGTTAAAACTACCATCTAACGTCGCACCTATTTTTATTGAAAGCATTGACATTTTTTTGTTACTCCTTCACTTACTTCTAACCACTTTAGAAACTCTTTTATACTCATATTAATAATTTGCTCAATTCCACTTCCTGTTGTTGAGCTAAGTTTTAAAATATTGAATCTTAACTCCTCTGTTCCAGCGGCGACAAAAAATCTTTTAGCACCTTCTGTATTTCTACATAATCTTTAATACATAAATCTTCAACTACTTCTTTTGGTACGGATGCTAGATTAGCAATTAAAGCTACTTCTTTTAAAGCTTCGCCTTCTATGCGTTCTATAGCAAGTAAATCTCTTACTTTAGGTTCACGCATCGATAATTCTGAGACAGAAATCCCGTCAATTGTTATTGGGTTATTAAGTGTTATAGTGTGCATTATCGCCTCCTTAAAAATAAAATTTCAAATATGTTTTTTATATGCCTAAAACCATCTGAAGTAGTGCCATTTGATCAACACCATTTATCTTTCTAATCATATTTTCAGCATCGATTTCTATTAATTCATTACCACCTATAGTAAGTTTATAGTAATGGACAGCTACAGTGCATTTGAGCGTTGCTTTTTCAGCAGGTTTCCAGCTACCAAAGTCAAACTCTTTAAAAATGCCTCTTAAATTGATTATTACTCCTTCAATATCATTGCTACCACTACCTTGCATTCCACCACGGAGCGTCAAAGAAACTGAATTCCCATTTATTAGACCAAATAGCCTAAACAGCTCTGTATCGTATTCAGAAAAAGTGAAATCTGCTTCAAGCTTTTCCATGCCCATATCAATATTTATTGGAATATCCATACCACCAGCTCTGTACTCTTCTGTTTTTATGGTAAGCTTCGGTAAGGTTATCTCATCTATTTTTCCTGCATAACCACGACCATCTACGAATACATTAAAATTCTTTAAAATCTTCGGTAACATCTCTTTCTCCCATTTTTATAATATTGTACCACTCACAAGATGTGACCTGAAAGTAATCTGTTCTGCTGGATATGGTGGTGTAAACTCAAAGTCAAAATACACTTTCCCGCTTGCAATATTCGCAGGCGTATTGAGTTCTGGAGTTGCATAACATTTTCCGCTAATAATCGCTCCTTGTGCTTTTAAACTTGATAGGTATGAATTCACCCCCTCAATCACATCATCTATATAAGTTTTGGTAATATTGCGATCAACTGCCCAGAGATGAGCTCTAAGTAAACTATCATTGATTAAATCTGCAGTCCTTCTCACTGACAAAAAAGCCCATTTTGAGTCATTTGAACATGTTCTATTTCCCCAAAGCCTGTAGCCATTTTGATGAATTATCGTTGTTACTTCATTTTCATTCAAGTGGTTTGCTCTACAATTTGTATTACCGAGCGTAAAATCAATAGGCCTGCTTGTTCCAACAATACCGTTTATCTTTTTATTTGAAGGTGAATGCCAAAATCCTTGTTCGCTATCTACTTTTGCTATTAAACCAGCTACAAATGGGCTTGCTGGCAAGATTTCTTCTTTTCCTTCAATAAGTACCTTAACCCATGGATCAACTACGTAAACTCTTGAGCTGCCTACACTTTTTCTCCATTTTATTGATTCTTCATCATTAGTATTTGGTCCATCTGCTACTATTATGCTTCTCAGCTTTTCTGCTATAGGAATTAATGCTGCAACTACTGGATTTTTGCCATCTTCTGGTAATTGGTGAGTAAACTGAGGTGCAATTAATATTCTTGGGGCAACATGAACTATGCTTTCACTGCTTAAGAATGCCTCAATTCCCTGATATTCTCCGGTTTCTTTATCAACACCGCCAATTATATTTTTCAGCGTCTCTTCTTCTTTTAATTTTGGATCGCTGTTCTCACTTTCTTCAACTCGAATAACTACTACTGTTGCACCAATTTGGGAAAATATTCCATTTACTGCAGAAGGTAAATTGCCACTCTTTCCAAGCTTTGCTGCTTCCTTTAAGCTTCCTGCAATTAACATTGGTTTATTCAGTGGAAATCTTTCCACTTCTGCTTCAGGTGCAGTACCAATTACACCTATCACTGATGATTTAGCTGTACGTACTGTTTTTGCCCCTGAGGTTACCTCAATAACATTTACACCATGTAAAAATTCTTCAGCCATTTCTTTGTATCTTTTGTTTAAAATCGTTTAGTAAGTTCTCTAGCTCATTTTCACTTTTGGCTTCTGCAATTTTCTTCTTGGTAATGTCTTCCAACTCTTCACATTTAATTATTTCTTTTACTGCTTTTTTTACTTTTCCTTCAATTATTCTTGCCATTTCAATAATTGTAATACCACGGACTTTTGCTAAAGGTTCTATAATTTCTTTATCCTTTTCATTCATAGATTCTGGTGCTGCTAGAATGCTTTTTGCGGCTTTTTCTTGTATTTGATACGATTTAGACTTCTGATGAGAATATCCTGCGTATTGGTGAGTATAGTTATTATAATAAGTACGGAGACTAGAAAGTGCAGAAAATTTCGCATTTTCCAATAATTCCAGCTCAATATCTTCCTTATTCCTTTCAACAATTTTCTCTCCTTCTGTTAGACAATAGCTTTTTTGCCAATCAAAATCTTCTGGTGCTTCATACCAATCATTTCCAGTTGGCTTACTTTCAAGCGTTGTTGTCTCTACTTGTTTGTTATTTTCAAATCTAATATAAATTGGCATTGGTTTTCTCCGTTTTCTAGTATCAATTCCAAATTTTGTGGGTGGCATCTAATCCTGGACATTGCCAAGCTCTTAGCGTTCTCTCTACGTCCACCTCAAGTCCTGTGGTGAGAAAATTGCTACGTATGTTATAAATTCCCCACTGGATAAATTGACCATAGGTATATACATTACCTGAGAGCACACCTTCACTAACTTTTGTTCTGGAATATAAATAAGACGATGTGTAAAGTAATATTGCAACTGTTTTTCCTGCTGGAATTTCTACGTTGCCAGATCCGGCTAATTTGCTATCAGAACTTGTGTATTGGTAAATATTTTTCCACATTATTTTAGAGATTCTTGACTTACTGGTATTATCAGGAGTTCCCACAAATAATCCTGCACCCCCATACTCCGTACTCGAATATGATGATCCAACAAATTCTATTGCTTTATTTATGTTCACATTGGTTGTATTTTTTACAAATACTACTCCAAGTGCAGCATATGGGTAATAGTATATCTCATCATAACTACCAGAAAAACTTTTTGTGCATAACTCTCCGTAAATAAATGTTCCTTTACTTCCCTCTATAAAACTGAGTTGTCTTGGTCGATAAAAACTAACGTAATCTGTATCGTATGTATGGCTACCTGCTAGTAGTTGTAACATATAGTCAGTTTTTGTTATATCACTACTCCACTTTCCAAGCTCTGTCATAAAAGTTCCGTGGCCAAAGTAATTATTTTTTCTGCCAAGTACACCAAATAAGAAAGGTAATGCTCCAGGTTCAACCATGTTGCGCTTTCTTATTTCTTGTGTAAGCGACACTTTCAGCTCATCATCTCTAGTTTTTATCTCATTAAGGATGTTTTCAATTCGAGTTTCTATTTCTCCTATAATTGATGAGCCAGGTGGTACATTATTAACAGCACGAAAATCTTCTACTAAACCTTTAAGACCATCTTTATGACTGTTACTAATGCTATTTATTGCTGCAATATTGGCATTCTTTCTCGTATCAAGTAGCGATATATGCGAATCTGATGATGCTTTTAAAGTATTTAAGGAATTATCCCTAAGCTTGTTAATTTCATTGACAGAATCTGTTTTCGCTTCAGTTATTGCAGATATTGAATTTTCCTTATTGCTATTTATGTCACTTAAGTGCGTCCTTGCAGCGCTCAAGAGTTCTTTTAACTTACCATCTGTCATCTGTACAATTTCAGAAACCGCACTTTTGTCGATTATTGATTCCAGTGCTTTAGCAAGATATGCTAGTTGATCTGGTGTACTACTTCCTGCTAAATCTTTAAGCCTTCTCTGTAGTGCATCAATTATCTCTTTTACTTCAGTTATTTGTACAATGTCAGCAATAGCTTTTTTATCTGCTATCAATTCCAGCGATTTTGCAAGATATGCCAGTTGATCAGCCGTGCTATTTGCTGCTAAATCCTTTATCCTTTGCTGTAATGCTTCTATTGCTTCTTTCATTCCCAAAAATTCAAAAAAGTTTCAAATCTAAATCGTTCAAAATTATTTTTAAGTTCATCTTCTCTTTCACTCATATCTTCATCTATCTTTTCTATGGCTCTGCGAATACGTACTACATCTTCTACAGCTATGTTCTCTGGATGCGGCAAAGGATATCCTCGTTTGGTTTGATCAAAAGTCATTTAAATTTTATGTTACTATTACTCTGAGATTTTTGACTTTAGGACGATAAATAACCGTTCCACTTAAAACTAATTTTATCCTTGTCTCATTAGCATTAAAATTTGTCAGCACATGAGTTCTCTCTACCCAATTTTCTCCAATTGGTTTTCCTGATGTTAAATTTACTAATTGCCAATCACTGTTGCTTTTTTGTACATAAGCTTTAACATCTGCAGTGCCAGGTATCAGCGCATCGTACGTTATGGTGATTTTAGTATTAGCTCCTGCTGTAATACTTCTTGTAACATAATCTCCTTTTTCCCCTATATTACCCATAACTAGCTGTAACCCAGGATATAGCACTGGACTTTTTTCTCGCCCTCCTTTTAGGCTTGCCTTTACTGTTAGCTCTCCAGATAGTCTTTCACGCAGTGCAAGTGGCAAATTATCAGACAAAAAGTTCTCTTTTCCCTCTTCATCTGTTAAGATAAATTCCACATTGGTATCAAATGCTACTTTTTCGACGTTCGTCAAAACAATTAAATCTGAAGTATTGGTTGCTGTAACTTTTCCCAGATCAATAACGTGAGAATTTTCGCTAAATTTTGCAGCCAAAAGCCGAAACGTTAAATCTAAATTTTGATGTGGAGTCCAGGTGCTTGCATTGCTTGATGAAAGTAATACTCCTACTTGATATGGCTGGCTTGTTACCCAACGGCTATTTACTGCATCATATTTGCCAAGTTCTGCTATTTTTACTGCAGTATCTGCATCATCAGTAAGTAGTACTATTGCATACTCCTCTCCTGCATGGCAAAACACTGGTGACCACTCTATACGTGTTGCTGTGCCATCTATCTTTATATCTTTTGGCTCAATATAGCTTTCAGCAATGACAGTTTGCGAGGGCACTCCCACTGCTGTTTCTCTAATCTGCACAACAACACGTTTTTTGCCTTTATTTACAAACCATAGTTCCACGCCTCCTATGTGCCTACTTTCATTTAGAGTAAATGTTTGCGCTAAAGGATCAACTCTTCTTGCTGCGATAACTCTTCTTCTTTCCTCTATGGTAATTGTTTTTTTACCAGTATAAGTTGCTTCTCCATAACTGCCTTTATCACCGAAGAACTGCACTAACTTAGTCCCAGCAGGAATGTTTCTTGGTACAGTAAATCTTCCTTTTATTTTTCCTCTGTTATCAGCAATAAATGTTGCGATCATGTTTTTCTTTCAAATATTTTCTATGCTTTAGGTTGAATAAAAATTCCATCAAACTTTAATTCCTTAAGCTTTTCACCAGTTGCAAAACCTTCAATCTCAAAATTTTGAGTTGCTTCTCGCATAAATTCAGTTTCGTATGAAGTACTTGACAGCAGCTCTGTTGTTTCTTTAACATTAAATACTCTAGTTACTGGACTTTTCCAATTCGTGGTAACCTCCGTCCAGTGGTCAATGTTTTTATTTAGAGTAATTTGTGCCGGGACTGGATCAAAAGCTTGATATGGATTAATCTTTTCTCCTTTAGTCTGTAAAAGCTGCTCCAGTACCGGTTCAAGTTCATACGGCAACAAATAAGTTTTTTCTTCCCCATCAATATCAGCAATAGTTACATCTATTGGTAAAATTAGTTCCTTATTTACTATTGCTGCAGACTGTGAAACTCCTTGATCACGCATATCATCGTCAAAAAACGAATCAACAAATACTCCTTTTTTCGTGGTTGGCTCTCTTGAATTTGCATCACTACGTAGACGTTCCTGTGCAACAAGAGCATAAAGATCATTTATTCCTTTTTTCATTGCTTCAAGCTCATTCATCGGTACAGCATGAATAGCATTATTCACTATTTTTACCCCTTCTTTTTCTCCGTTTTTCCATGTCTGATGAATGTAGCAGAGCAAAAGTTGTCCGCTAGGTGCTTTAGGCATTGATGGTCGCCAAGGGTGAGCTATACCTTTTATTCTTCTTACTACTCCTTTGCTATCGATAGTAATTAAATCAAAGCGTGGCATTTTCCAGGTATAATCTATCAAAACCAAGCTGTTATCAACTGCTCCTTTTACTTTGCATCCCTGTTCACTTATATCTTCAGGGCTTACATGAGTACGACAGCGGTAAGTTATTTGATAACTACTTCCAGGAGCTGGCTCTTTGCCGGGTAATGACCAATCAACGTTTCCTGCGTTTAGTTTATAATCTACACTATTTTCATAAATAACATTGCCTTGTTTAACTTGAATAATCTCAAGTACTGCAGAGTCAGGTATCGGATCAATAGCTCCAGAGTATGAACCATGAGTAACAGTAATGGTTTTCTGAACAGTTATATCTACTTTTTTAATTTCACTTATTGGAAAATCATTCACCTTCAGTTCCATTACTCTTTGGCTATTTGGCTGAAAAGTATGTGGTTCTGATTCAACTGATTTTATATCCGGATCTTCATCAAAAGAAACACGAATACTGTGAGGAAGTTCAATCTCATAGCCATCAACATGAGCTTTGCCCTCATTAATCACAAATATTTTTTTTCCTCCTTCTCCCTCTTCCTTTTGCAGGAACATTACTTCAAGACCATTTACGACATAGGAACCATTGGCTTCTTTGTCATAACGAGCAAGAGCAGTAGTTACTATATTTGCTTGTGGTGGCGGTGAATGTTCTATCAATACTCCATTTTCAATGTTATAAATTGGATAAAATTCTCCTGAAGCATTAGTAGTCACACCCTCAGCTTGATAACTCCAAGTGGTGGAAACTTTAAGCCTTGCAGCCCCTACTTCTTGATAGTTACGTGTACCAACAGCAGGATCACGAAGGTTTTCATCCTCAAGTTCTGTAATGGTAGATTCTACGTAATAAACACCTATACGCACTGTGGTACTCAGTGGAATAACAAACTCTTCTTTTTCAACTTTTCTAACCGCTCCACGAAGATAGATTTTTCCTGATTCAAGCGTAACTTTACCAGTTTCTCTATCTATAATACAATTGCTTCCTATTATAACATCACCATCACGAAATATTGCATCGCCTATGCCTTTAAGCTTAGAGAGAGCATACTCCTGAGTCTCGTTTAATTCTGCAGATTGCAAACCTCTTCCAGCAAGAAATAAGCTTTTTTCGTATTCTTTGTCAGGATTAAAGCGGTTATAATAGGTGTTTAAAGTCATTTTATTCTAAAAGGTTACAACAAATGAAAAAGTCTCTCTTGTGGCAGCAGTTCTGATAAGTGGTACAGTGTGTTCTAAAATCAGCAAGATTCCATGGTCTTCTATATCTTTTGGTTCAAAATATCTCTGTCCAGGAGGCAATTTTTCTACCACCTTTGTACCAACCATAACTCCAAGCTCTCTTATTACTTGATTTGCTGCGTCCGTGAAATCGAAAGTAAATTTAAGATACAGATTATTGATTGGTACATTCGATGGTTTAAACCTTCCAGAAGGAGTTATAAGTTCGCCGTTTTCATCACCTGTGCAGAATAGCACTTCATCTGCAGTACGTCTGCCAAGTTCATTCAAGAGCTTTATAGAATTTATAGGTTCAGCTGGTGTGCTTTGAATGTACTCTATGGTAACTTTATCACTTACTGGAATAGAGCTATTTTCCGTACGTTTAATTACACCAGTACTGCTATCAACTGTATAGTCAACACTTGGCTGATGCATTGTTTGTCCTGTAACAACCTTCACATCTTTAACAGGTTGATGATCAAGTTTTATTTCACCCTTAACGAAAGTTTTTTCTACTTTATGGCTACTTCCAGAGCTTCCATCACCACTTCCCCAGGCAAGATGTAGAGATTGCTCTTTTATACTTGCTGCTATTGCTGCTCTTCCTGATTGTGTAAGAATTGACACCTGTGATGAGTTTGAAAGGCTTATATAATATATATTCAGGATTTGGAAAATTTTTGTCCAAAAAAAATGAATTTTTGCCTAATTTTTTGTTGCAGTATTATTTAAAAATCGAACTGTATTATTCTCGAAAAAAAAACAATAGAATATCAATAGGTTAAAAATTGCATCTGTATTATTTATTTTTGCTCCTGTCCTACAAAGTGCACCTATAAGTTCTCATCCTTAAAGCATTAATTGTTTTAGGGAAAAGTTATGAAACTAAAAACTGCCATAGTTGTTCAAAATATACGGTATCAAGCTAAGAGATTAAAACTTTTTGAATGCTTTGCTCATGAAACTCATGAAGATCTTGAGCAAGAACTTTTCTGTGAAATTTGGACTTATCTTGATAGATATGATGAAAGCAAAGGTAGCTTTAACACTTTTGTAGCAAGATTAACTGAACGTCGTGCCAATAACTTATTGGAGAAACAACTATGTATAAAACGCAATATTAATAACTACATCAATATTGAGAAAACAGAAGCTTTTGAAGATGAAGTAGCAAAACGTACTGATGTAGATTACATGATTTCAACGCTACCAAGAAAGATGCAGAGGATATGCGAACAACTCAAGTACTTTAACTTATATGAAGTTGCTAAGATGAACAACATATCAAGAACTACTTTAAATACTATGGTAAGAAAAATACGTATAAAACTCTCTTCCATCTACTACAAGGGCAAAAAGAAAAATTGAACATAAATTCTACCTTTCCTGAATATATAACATATACCATTGAGGTGAATAAATGACTTTTAAAATTTTAAACAATAATGAAAGATTGAAAACAACTACAGGCATAAAAGTAGTAATTTTTGGTCCTTACGGTATTGGTAAAACCAGTCTCTTAAAGACTATAAGTGAACCAACACTATGTCTTGACTTTGAAGCAGGTCTGCTTGCTGTTCAAGATTGGCAGGGAGATTCTATTAGTGTTCGTACTTGGAATCAAGCTCGGGATATTGCCTGCCTAATTGGTGGTCCAAACCCTGCGCTGAAATCTGACCAAGCATACAGTCAAAAACACCATGAACATGTATCTGGCAAGTATAAAGATCTTCTTTCTGAAGTTTCTAAATACCGATGCATCTTTGTGGATAGTATAACCGTTGCTTCACGTTTATGTCTATTATGGGCAAGGATGCAACCTGAAGCTTTTTCCGATAGATCAGGAAAAGAAGATAAAAGAGCTGCTTATGGGTTGCTTGCTCAAGAGATGATGGCTTGGCTCAATCAGTTTCAACATATCAGAGATAAAGACATCATCATAGTTGGCACATTAGGTCAATATCTCGATGACTGCAATCGTCCAACTTGGCTACCTCAATGTGAAGGGGCTAAAACTGCTAGTGAGATTCCAGGGATAGTTGATGAGGTAATCAGCATGGTTGGAATCAAGAAAGATGATGGTACAGAGAAACGTTCATTTGTCTGTCAGACTATTAATACTTGGGGATACCCAGCTAAAGATCGCAGTGGCTGCCTGAATATGGTTGAGGAACCACATCTAGGTAAATTACTTGCGAAAATTAAAGCCAAAACTTTGCTGTTTAATTAAAAATTGGAGAATAATTATTATGGAACAAAGCTTTTTCAATATCGGTCAAAAAATTCCCTTTTTCAGTGTGAAAGAATACTTGAATGATCAATCACCAATACCAGAAGATATAATCTCACCAAGAATTTTAACAAAAAGAGGCTTATTGGTACTGGGTGGCCCTCCTAAGATTGGCAAAAGCGACTTTTTGATCTCTTGGCTTGTTTACATGGCTGCTGGAGTTTCATTTTTGGGTATGACTCCAAGCAAACCTATGAAAATTTTCTATCTGCAAACTGAAATTGAATATGAATATATGAAAGAACGTTTGCAACAACTTCAACTGGATAACGAACTTTTGAATATAGCTGCCAATAACTTAATCATTACACCAAGAGTACAATTATCTTTCAGCAGTGAAGAAATAGATGAAATTAAAAATGTTATTAAAGAGCGTTTTAAACCTGATATTATTGCAATCGATCCTCTTCGCAACATCTTCAACTCAAGTGAATATGGCAATGAAAATGACAATAGCGCTATGCTATTCTTTTTGCAAAAAACGCTTGAAAGACTGAGAAATGTTATCAATCCAGATTCGGGCATAATACTCACTCACCACACAAAAAAATTATCGAAAAAGATGCTGGAAGAAGATCCATTTCAAGGCCTAAGCGGTGCTGGATCTTTACGTGGATTTTATAGCACTGGCATGGTGATGTTTGCTCATGATGAAGGAAGTACTGTACGTCAAATAGTATTTGAACTGCGCAATGGTGAACGTGTAGCAAGCAAGCTTGTCGATAAGATAAATGGTCATTGGGAGCTTGTAGACCAATGGAGTAACTGATTTTTACTTAATTTATAGGAGACAATATGTTATCAGATTTTTTAACTGATTTTAATAACGCAAAACTGCAGAGCAATTTAATACCAAAAGGTACAATAGTCAAGGTAAAAATGGCAATTAAACCAGGAGGTTATGAAAATTGGTTCACTAAAAGCTATGCTACCGGCAGCATCTATTTAAACGCTGAATTTACCGTCACTGAAGGTCAATATGCAAAACGTAAGATTTTTCAAGTAATTGGTATTAAAAGTGGCAAAGCAAGAGTTGAAGGAGAAGATACTTGGGGAGAATCTGGTCGTTCTATGCTTAGAAGTATTTTGGAGTCAGCACGGAACATTCATTCAAATGACACTTCAGAAAAAGCAGTGGTTGCTAGAAAAATCAACTCTATAGCTGACTTTAACGGGGTAGAGTTTACTGCAAAAGTTGGTATTGAAGCTGATCGGTATGGAGAAAAGAACAAGATTGCTACGGTTATTACTCTAGAACAATCTGAAGTTGATTGGTTGCCATTTTGAAGTACGACGAAGAGAAGCTCTGGATTGCTGTAATTGAGAGAGCTATCAAAGATGCAGCAGTAGAGCTAAAGAAAGAAGCAATTAAATGGTTTGATTCAGAGTCTTTTGAAACTGTTTGTGAGCTAGCTAATCTCAACTCTAAACGTATGAAAAGTATGTATGGGGGTTTTATGCAGAGAAAGGAAATAAAAGGATTATTGATTGATAATATTAAGAAGTGTGTACCTTACCTAATTCCAAACGGTAATTTTTATCGAGAGAGGACTTATGTTGGCAACTGTGACGGGGATATGATTACAGTTAAAATAGTGGGTAAAGAAGCTGGAAAATGGCGTAATTTTACTAAAGGAATCAGTGGTGATATTATCGATCTTTGGACTTTAGTTAAAGGTGATATAAATTCCGCTCAGAAGTGGTTAAATACTAAAGAAAACACAACAGAACATAAAATTACATCGTTTTCAGCAAGGCATTACTTGAATGATAAATCACCAATGCCAAAAGATATAATAGGCCCAAGAATTTTAACTCCAGGCGGTCTTTTGGTGATAGGTGGAACTCCTAAAATAGGAAAGAGTAATTTTCTACTTTCCATGTTGGTACATTTAGCTGCTGGAGTATCATTTCTTGGTATGAAGCCTGCAAAGCCACTTAAGATATTCTATCTACAGAATGAAATGGAATATAGAGAGCGCTTACAGAAGCTAAGAATCAGCAAGAAAATCCTTGGTGAAGGAACAGAAAACTTAGTTATTACTAAAAAAGTACAGTTAACTTTGAATGTGGAAAAAATAAAAGAAATTATGTCGGAAAATCTCGATGTAAAAACAGTTGATCTTATAGTGATAGACTCTCTTTTTGATTATAGGAGTATGATCTCTTTTCTGCAAAATAGTATTGATGAACTACGCTCTATAACTAATCCTGCTGCTGGAGTAATAGTTACACATTACACCAAAAAAATGTCAACAACCACGTTAAAAAAGAATCCATTTCAAGCATTGAGTGGTGATAATGTTTTAAGAAGTTTATATACATCTGGAGTAGTAATATTTAAACCTAGTCAGCATAGAAATGTTCTGCAAGTAATGTATGAACTCAAAAATGGAAAACCCATACCAACAAAATTCATCAGTGAAGTTAACGGACACTGGAAAACAGCTTAGTTGAATTTCATAAGTTAAATTTTAAATATATTGGGGAATTTTATGGATATCTATTATGATTTTAATACAGCAGCACCACAAAGAAATGGACATTACAAACCGTTATTAGAAAAAGAACAGCTAAAAGCTCAGCTTTTGTTAAATATCAGATCATGCCTTTCATATCTATTACCAAGAGGAACTTTTCGTGGTGATAAGTTTTATGTAGGCAATGTACAAGGTGATAAAGGAAAGAGTCTAGTAGTAGAATTAAGTGGCAGTGAAGCTGGCCTATGGCATGATTTTGCAACAGGAGAAGGTGGTGACATTATCGACCTTTGGGCGGGAGTAAATAGAAAAAGTACAAGAATAGAGTTTCCTGAAGTAATGGCTTCTATAGCTGAGTGGCTTGGTCATTTCAAAACTTCAAGTAATCCAACTGCATATTGGGATTATTACGATGAAAACGGCCAAGCTATTGTTAGGGTCTATCGTTATGATGATAATAATGGAAAGCGATATCTTCCTTTTGATATAAAAAAATCTGACTTTGGTGCACCGAAGATAAGGCCACTCTATAATATTCCAGGTATTTTGAAATCCGATAAAGTTATTTTTGTTGAAGGGGAAAAATGTGCAGAAGCGCTGATAGAGAAAGGAATAACTGCAACAACAGCAATGTCTGGAGCAAATGCACCTATTGAGAAGACAGATTGGACTCCACTTAAAGGTAAACACATTATTATATGGCCAGATAATGATGAACCAGGTAAACGATATGCTGAAAATGCTGCAAAAAAGCTTTTAGAGATCGGAGTTGCATCACTTGTTAAGCTTAAGATACCACAAGATAGGCCGAAAGGTTGGGATGCTGCTGATTGTGTAAAGGAGGGTATAAGCATTGAAGAATTTTTAGCTTCAACTCCTTTACTTACTATTGATACCCCATCTACTGACATTCCAAATACTTCAAATATGAAAAGTTTAGAAAGATCTACAAAACAGCCGCTTAACATTTTAGACTGGAGTGTGAGTCGTTATTTAGGTTCAGTACCAATACAAAGGTTTCTTGTTGAAGGTTTATTTCCTTTAGGTGTTACCTCAATAGTAGCTGCTATGGGAGATACAGGTAAAGGTATGCTACTCCTTGACTTGGCACTTAAGGTTGCAAGTGATGCAGATCAGATATGTGGTTTTGGTTCCCTTGTTACAGAGCATGGATCAGTAGTGATTTTTTCAGCAGAAGATGATGCAGGTGAGATACACCGTCGTCTTGATCGTCTTGATCCTGGTAGCAAGAGAGCAGAATATCAAAATCGATTATTTATTATACCTATTCCAAATACGGGAGAGCCCTTTTCTATAGTGAAAAGCAACATGCGTGGTAAATGTCCTGAAACTTCAGATAAATTTGAAGACATCTGTAGACAATTAGATAAAGTAAAAGATCTAAAACTAATAGTATTTGATCCACTAGTATCATTTGTCCATGCTAATATAAACTCAGATCCAGAAATGGGGTATTACGCAATGGGGTTACTTGCAAACTTAGCAAATGAAACAGGAGCAGCTGTAATTGTAGCACATCATATGAGAAAACCCAAGTGCAGTGAACCGATTACGACTGTGGAACAGGCAAGAGATGCGATAAGAGGTACAACTGCACTTGTTGATGGAGTTAGGTGTTCTTTTGCATTATGGCCTGCTTCAAAAGAGCATCAGAATACTGTATTTAATACATTAAAGGTTAGTAAAGTTAATAATGCAGTATACCAAGGAGCTATAGTTAAGTCTAATGGAGCAACAGATAGGAATATAAGAACTTACTTACGCTCCTCAACTGGCTTGCTTGAGGATATATCTGAGGAATTTAAGCTTGGAAAATTATCTGATGAATACTTAAAAAAGATACTGATGCAAGCTATTGCAGTGTCAGCAGAAGAAGGTCATCCGTTTACTCATACAGGTGGACCAGGAGTGTTTCAACAACGGCATAGATTACCAGCTGCATTTCATAGTGTTAGTAGGCATAGACTTGAACGTTTAGCACAGGAACTATTAAACGAAAGAAAAATAGTAAAAGGTATGGCTACAAACTCAAAAGAGGATAAATGGCTTGATATCAAAACTGGTTCTTTTGCCAGAGGAGAAGGTAAGTTTAAGCTAGGTGCAGGAAGGTTTGAAATAGGTAACTTCTAAAAAATACTTAAAGCTCACTTATGAAAGTTTTGTGGGTTCATTTTGTCTCTCTGAAAGTAAGGTTTTAAGAACAAAAAATGAATTCCACACGACCAAATTTCCATGATTTCCGGAAAATTTATCAAGATTTGGAAATTAGAGTATATTCACACTTAAACCATTGAAATTCGTTGATTTTTAGCCATCTAATATAAGAAATATTACGTTTCCATTTCCAAAAAATTTAGCTAATTTGGTAACACTCAAACCCGCTACAGTGGCTGATTTCCACTTTCCGAGAATCTTATATATTATATATATATAAATAATAATAAATGATATAATAATAAACTAATATAAAATACAATAACTATAGTAATGGTTCATAGTAACTTTTGAGCAAAAAGAAAGAAGTTTGGAAAAGTAGTCACTAATAGAAATACAACACAGAGACAAAAATACGAAAAACCTACTATTGCATTTTGAACAACTTGAAAAAAAAAATGAAGGACCTAAAAGTGAAAGACAAAACAATTTATAATAGCGTTTTAAAAAGACTCTATGACCCAAGGGTACAATTATACCACCAAGACCTAAGTTACTCATGTAGGGTAGCTTAAAACTCGATTACGAGGCACTTCTAAATTATTTTTTACCCCAAACTTTTATTTACTACAAGAAACCCTAAAACTAGTCTATCATGTTTTTTTGTTGGTTGCAAAGAAAATTTTTCAAACTTAAAGAACAAATGGTTAGTAGACTTTTTGAAACGTTATTTTTGCAACAGCCAACTTATGTCACTTCTATCATAGAGAGGGTAACAAAATACTCCTACCTTTTAAAACGCTTTAGGAGGTCCTTACAACACTATTTGTAATTTAGATATAAAAGTTCGTCTTTTTTTAATTAACGCGTGTAGCTCCCCTAAAAACTCGAATAAAAGGCATCTTTAGTAACCCAACTATTGCAAAATAAACTTACTAGTAGGTTTAACACATTTTTTACACTTTGCAAAGAAAATTCTTCAAAAAAGATTGAACGACTTGTGGTGAGTATAAGGGTTTAATGGAGACTATATGAGAATACAACAACTTTTATTGCAAACCTCTGAGCAATTGATTGCAAAACTCTCAGTAATGAAATCAGCAAATTGTAGATGAAGCTAAAGGAAAAAAGTTACTGCCATAGAAGAAGAAACAGAAGCTACAGAACTCTTAACCCGCTTAATAGTTCAAAATGGAGACAAAGATCTAAATTTATTTATTTACGTCTCCAATTTTATCGCGTATAATGAAGACAAAGATTCATGTTTTCACTATTTATTGGCAGATAGGGCTTTCTAAAGGGTGGGTCACCCCCCTTGAAATTAAAATAAAAGCAAGATGTCAAACATAGATAGCTCAACTACAAGCTGGTTTTTGTTGTAGTTATTTTCTCACTTTCTTTACTTGCTTTAATTAATTCATCAAAGTCAGATTCATGTAATTTATCTTGTATAACTCTATACTTTTCGTATTCTCCTTCAGCTAGAGCTTTTGCAACTTCAGCACTAACTTTACCAGCATCTTTAAGCACTTCATAATCATTGAACAATAGAAATGCATCCAACTTTTCAACCCAATTCTGCATTTTCATTAGCCGATGCTTTCTTGCTTGAAGTTCCGCATAATCTAGATACATCGAAACAATATGATTTAGTTCACTCAACTCTTTTTCAGTCAAATAGTTTTTTGCAGTACTCACATCACTCTTATGAATTTTGTTGCCAGAACCATCTTTCCATGTAGTTAGCCCCATATGTGGCTTTTCGTGATCAACTCGAGAACATATCAACTCTGCTGCAGTTAAACCATAAATTGCCCAATATAATTTATTTTGTACTTTTGCGTAAAATTGTCTTGTTATATCCGAATGTGGATCATAATCTGCAGAGCATTCAGCATAAATATCTGTAATCTTCTGGTAAAATCTACGTTCGGATGCTCGTATTTCCCTGATTTTTTCAAGTAATTCATTGAAGTAATCTTTGCCAAACTTTGGGCCGTTTTTTAGCCGTTCACTATTCAATGCAAATCCTTTGATGATAAAATCCCTCAAAACTTTTGTAGCCCATACTCTGAAAGATGTAGCCTTTTTAGAATTAACTCGATAACCAACAGCTATGATTGTATCTACATTATAAAATTGCGTCGGGTAATTTTTACCATCTGCAGCAGTTACCTCAAAAGTGGAAACAACTTCTTTTTCTTGTAATTCACCAGATTCAAATATGTTCTTTATATGCTTACTAATAGCCGGCAGTTGCACATCAAATAATTCAGCCATCCTTTTTTGCGTAAGCCAAAGATTTTCATCTCTGCATAAAACTTCAATTTCTATATTTCCACCTGGGGTAGTATAAAATACAATCTTATTCTCATCCATTATCTATCTCCTATAACTTACAAACAAACCATTAATGAAGTTTAAGGAATTTAACCAATTAATTGTCTTTACTGCAACCAAATTCTTTAAAACGTCTTTAGAGAGCTATTATAACTTATTAATGAGCTAGATAGAGGGGGATATATGTTTTATCAAAAATCCATTTGAACTCTTCTCAGCTCCAGTAAACAGTTATTTCCAAAATGGAAACAACTCAAATAGTAAGATGTCTAGGAGTTCCGTTTAGCGGATTCTTAAAGCTCTTTAATTTCTGAGCTACATTCAAATTATTTTAACTTTTTTTCAGAAAATCCCGGAAAAAGTAGCAAGAAATCCGGTATATATATTATAGAAGGGCATTGAGTGTAGATGTGCTTCAAACACAAAAGTCGGCAAACGAACAGAGTAGAAAAGATTGAAGAAAGCAAAAGAAACGAGATAGGTTTTTGGTGAGTTGCGTAATTGAGAATTTATATTTTCAAATTTCTTTAAATAAGACAAAAACTGTATTTTAAAGCTAGATGTGACTTTAGGGTAAAATATACTACTTTTACTTCTCGTCAACACAGTTAACGAACTACCACAGTAAAAGGGTTAATACGGTAACCATAATCTCTACGCGATGATCCAGGCCAACCAACTGTTTGAATCACATCATTACGTTCGATGTTTAGTCCTAATTTTTTAGCTAAGGTGGTTTTTATTGTTCTTTGGATTGTGTTTAGTGGTTTTCTGATGTGATGTTCTGGATCTGCTTCTGGATCAAGATTTAGGCGCTTTTCTATTTCAGTTATGCGAAGCAACATGTGTTTTTCAGGAGGTAATTCTTTTTTACAATCATTCAAAAATTGTTCAAATAATACGCGCAAAACTTTCATACATGCTACAGCTTTCTTATTTAGAATCTCTATATTGTTTACGTAAAGTGAGCCCTCTATCAATTGCAACTTTAGTAATTCCTTCTCTTTAGGAGCGTCGAACAAGAAAAAAATCTTGTTAAACCGGAAAGAAACTATTTCTTCACTTCCATAGCAATTTTTATATATAATTTATCAAGAAGTACTTCTGCAGTTATAACCGACTGATCAATGGTGCTTAAGTGCCCGTTTAGGAGCGTGGTTTTGGAGGAACGGTTAAACCACTGATGGAGTCTATTATGACTACCTCGATTAGAAGATTGTATAATCTAACCGTCCCAAGCTTAAGTGCTTCTCCATTATAAGTTATAGTAGGATAATTACCATGATAAAGGCAAAAAGTAAACTAGAAATAGTGAATCCTGATACAGCAGGAATTGATATCGGCTCAGCTGTACATTATGTATGTGTACCTGAAGGAAGAGATGAACAACGTGTCAAAAAATTTGGATGCTTTACAGTTGATCTTCATAACTTAGCAGGGTGGTTAAAGAAATGTAAAGTTAGAACAGTAGCTATGGAATCAACAGGAGTATATTGGATTCCTTTGTTTCAAATACTTGAGTCATATGGATTTGAGGTAAAATTGGTAAATGCACGATATATTAAGAACGTGCCTGGTAGAAAATCCGACGTTCAAGACTGTCAATGGTTACAACAATTACACAGCTATGGATTACTCCATGGGTCGTTTAGACCTGATGATCAAATGTGTGTGTTGCGTAATTACGTTAGGCAACGTAGCAACCTGATTGAAAGTGCATCCACACATATTCTACGTATGCAAAAAGCGTTAATTCAAATGAACGTTCAATTACACAAAGTCATAAGTGATATTACTGGAGTGACCGGTATGCAAATTATCAAAGCAATAATTGAAGGTGAAAGGAATCCTGAAAAATTATCAGAATTGAGAGATGTACGGATAAGAAATGATAGATCTACCATGGCAAAAGCGCTAAAAGGCGACTACAGAAAGGAACTCTTATTTGTGTTAAAGCAAGAATTTGAATTGTATAATATTTATCAGGAAAAAATAGCAGAATGCGACAAAAGCATCGAACAATATTACAAAACATTTGAAACAAAATCTGACGAGAATAAGCGATGCAGCAAAATAAAGAATAGGTTTTCAAAAAACAGACCAGACTTTCCTTTACACGAAGAACTGTATAGAGTAACCGGTATTGATTTTACTAAAGTTCCTGGGCTTGATGTGCTAACTATACAAACAATTATCTCAGAAGTTGGTTTGAACCACGATAAATGGCCATCAGAGAAGCACTTTACTTCTTGGTTGGGGCTAAGTCCTGCTAATAAAGTTACAGGGGAAAAAGTATTTGGGACGAGAACTCGCAAAGTTATTGCTCGTGCTGCAAATGCTTTTAGGATGGCTGCCCAGTGTGTGTCAAGAAGCAACAGTGGGATTGGTGCATATTGCAGAAGGTTAAAAAAACGACTAGGAGCACCGAAAGCGATTACCGCTACGGCTAGGAAATTGGCGTGCATTTTTTATAGTATGCTAAAGTATGGACAGGAATATGTAGAGAAGGGCATTGATTACTATGAAAAGTTATATAAGGAAAAAATAGTGAAGACTCTAAGCAAGAAAGCTAGTGAATTTGGTTATGTCTTGATTAAAAAAGAGCTACTAGCAGAAAGAGTTTCTTAGAAGTAGACAAGGATAATGGATATTTTTGTATAGAATATTCGCAAGATAGTATTGTTGAAGTTGCAGAAATCCTAAACAATGAAAAAGCCAAAGACTTAAATTTAAGAGTTGGCATACTCAAAATTGGAGAAAGTATAGTAAGAGTTGAAAATGTAGAAGAAATAGGGGGAAAAAGAAATTACATGGATGTCTCAAAAGGTGGTATTGAAATGTCTTTTACTACTGAGGTAGGAGAGATAAGTATTTATCTAAGTCCTAGTGAGAAAGGCAGCAATAAAATAAAAGTGGAGATTGATGGGGAAAACAGAGCAAGGCTTAATGAGTTAAAAAATAGGGGAAAAAGTTTAGGGGAAAACTGTCTTTTAGGAGGAAAAAGTGTTGAGGAAGCTATAGAGCATGAAAGTTTTGAAAGATATGGCAGTGTACCTAACACTGCTATGAAGGAACCTAGCTTAGGTTGCGTTGCTAACATAGCAAGGGGGGGATAAGCTTGCAGAGATAAAATGATGGGCCAAATTGGCAGTATTTCGCTTTTGTAATGTACTTCAAAATGGTAGTATGCAAGCTAGATAGAACTTAATTGACAGACAAGAATTAACTGATGGAAAAATTGACATAATCAAACAATCACAGAATAAACTAGTGAATTTTTTGAAAAGTATATAAAATTCAAGTTTAAGTAAATAGCATGGCACTTAGACTCATTCCAGATAACCTCAATATCAAGTTTAGTAAATATAGAAATTTGACAGCACTCGTTAGCATTATTCTTATCATCTTTTCAATGCTCATTGTTGTACTGCGTGGAGTGAACTTAGGCATAGACTTTGCAGGCGGAATTTTGATAGAGATAAAATCTTCAGATGAGAATCACTCTATTCTCGATGCATTAAAAGAAAATGGTTTTACAGTGCAGAGTTCAAAAGCGGGTGATAATTTAGTCATGCGTTTTAAAGATGAAGGAGATGAAGATAAAATCAAAAAGATAAAAAGCATACTAGAAGAAAAGCTAGGTAGCTCAATAAGCTATCGTAAAATAGACTATGTTGGCCCACAAATAAGCTCAACACAAATATTTGAAGGAATGTTATCCATGTTGATCGCGATTGTTGGAATATTTTTTTACGTTTGGTTTAGATTTAATTGGCAATGTGGATTCAGTGGAATAACAGCACTGATTCATGACGTGATTTTAACTGTTGGTTTTATTAGCCTAACTGGCATTGAGTTTAATATTTCATCAGTTGCAGCTCTCCTCACTGTCATTGGTTATTCAATCAATAACTCAGTAATTATATATGATCGGATTCGAGAGTATCGCAGGAGTGGTAAAAGTGGGCGGATGAGTGAGGTAGTAGATGCAAGTATCAACGCTACATTATTTCGCACTATATTAACTTCTGGTACAACCCTTCTTGCTGCTCTTCCTTTGGTATTAATCTGCACAGATGCAGTGAGAGACTTCAGCTTGATCATTTTTTTTGGTATTTTGATTGGCACTTGTTCTGCAATATTTATTTCTGCTCCTATATTGACCTACAGAGCTTTGATAAGTAGATTGTAGAAGTGTTTAGTCGCGGTATAATATCAACTTATTATCTCTTATAGTGAAATGAAAATACCTTAAAAAGCTCATTCCAAGTAGTGAATGAGACATAGAATGAGTGTTAACGCTTGCCTGTACATCATTAATCAAAAAATTTCCTATTTTAACTTGAGGTATTTGAACCACTCCAGCTTTTATTTGACCTTTCGCAGTTTCATATATTTTAAAATCCTGAACATTTTGTAAGTTAATACCAACATGTAATGCGTCTTTTTGTGATAGAACAATATCGGTTGCTCCAGTATCAAGCAAAAACGTTATATTGCGATCATTGACTTGAGCCTGAATATAAAAGTGTCCATCATATGACTTCGTAAATTCAATACTTCCACTATTCTGACCGCTATTTTGAATTCTTCCTTTATATGGTAAAAAAGTACTGAGAAATCTGTCGCTTAGTTTGTCCCTTTGTGAATCAATAAGCATTGCAGTAGTGGCTATTATTAGCAACCAAATAACTAGATTTTTCACCGCGTTCATATTGTTAAAATTTGAAGCTATTAAAATAAATTTTAAAGATCAGCGTTAAAAGTTATTATTAAAAATAAGTAAATTTCATTGTTTTAGTACAATATTTAGTATACACTTTAAGAAGATATGTTTGATTTAATTTCATGTCAGAAGCAAAAAGTTTAATTTTGGCAGCTATCCTTTCCATGTTAATCATGGTGTCTTGGCGTATTATTTATGATAATTTTTTTAGTACAAACCAAAATCAGCCATTGATTGAAAATATTGAACATATCGAATCTTTTAACGACCTTGCTCCTATAATACACCAAAATCGTTCTGAAATTATTAATTCTACTCGAGAACAGAGGGTTAGTTTAACCAATAACATGATTAAAGGATCAATTTCTCTGAAAGGTGCAAGGTTTGATGACTTAATTTTAACTAATTACCACTTAGAACCGAGTTCTTCTTCTCCACAAGTGGTGTTACTGTCACCTGCAGAATCAAAAGATGTATATTTTGCAGAATTTGGGTGGCTCGATCCGAGTAACAAGATTAAAGTTCCAGATTCTAAAGCAGTCTGGCGAGCAGATAAACTTAATCAAAAAGAGGTCAATTTATCTTGGGACAATGAGAATGGCATTTTATTTAGAATGAAAATTAACCTCGACGATAATTACATGTTTAAAGTTGAGCAAGTTGTTGAAAATAATACAAAGGATAATGTAGTTTTGGTTCCTTATGGTAAAATTAACCGTAAACGTGACAATATCAACGAATCTTATTGGATATCCCATGAAGGAGTACTGGGTGCATTTGATAATAAACTAGAGGAGTGGACATATAAGGATATTTCCAAAAAACATTTAATAAAAGCAAGCACGAGTGAAAAAAATTGGTTTGGTTTTGCTGATAAATACTGGCTCACAGCCATCATACCTGAAAAATCTGATAAAATAAATGTAAGCATTAAACACACAAACGTTAATAATACTGATAAATTCCAAGTAGATTTTGTCAAACCTTACAAGAGCATACTTCCTGGTGCAAGCGTTTCTAATGTGAATTATTTTTTTGCTGGAGCAAAAAAGTTGAATTTACTGGATTCTTATAAGGACACTCTCAATATACCCCTGTTTGATAAAGCTGTAGATTTTGGTGTTCTTTACTTTATAACTAAACCAGTGTTTTTACTGCTTGAATATTTTAACTTCGTTTTAAAAAATTTTGGCTTAGCAATATTATTGCTGACTTTAGTAATCAAACTTTTGATGCTTTCCTTATCTAATAGATCATATATTTCGATGTTTAAGGTAAAAAGCCTGCAGCCTGAATTAACTCGTATAAAAGAGTTGTATAAAAATGACAGCTTAAAGCAGCATAAAGAGACAATTGCATTGTTTAAGAGAAACAACGTAAATCCAATGTCGAGCATTTTTCCCATGCTAATACAAATACCGGTATTTTTTGCTCTATATAAAGTATTATTTGTTACTATAGAGATGAGGCATGCTCCTTTTTTTTTATGGATTAAGGATCTTTCAGCTCCTGACCCAACGAACATCTTTACATTATTTGGGTTGTTTAATTATAACTTTCCTATTTCTATAGGCATTTTACCTATAATTTTCGGTGCCACCATGATAATTCAGCAGAAGCTAAGTGAGAAAGATCAAACCAGTAAAGATGATATTCAAGTAAATGTTATGAAGTTTTTACCTTACATTTCTGTCTTTATTTTTTCTTCTTTTCCTGCCGGCCTGGTAATATATTGGATATTTAGTAATATTATAACTCTAATTCAACAGTCATTAATAAAGTTGTTTTTAACAAAAAAAGTGGTAGTAAATGTCGAGAATACTAATAGTTAATTCGATTTATTATACTGAAATAGCGAACCTTTTGCTTGAAGGTGCAATTGATAAATTAAAAGGCAGTAATGCCAGTTACGATGTAGTTGAGGTTCTTGGTACATTTGAGATACCAGCTACAATTCTTTTTGCAGTCAAGAGTGGGCATACTAATTATGATGGTTATTTAGCTCTTGGGTGCGTAATTCGCGGTGAAACCGATCATTATCAATATGTTTGTAAAGGAGTAATTGAAGGCTTAAATGAGGTTGTTATGCATTATGCAATACCCCTTGGTATGGGTGTAATTACCGCTGACAGCAAAGATAAAGCACTAGTTAGAGCTGATAAAAACAAAAAGAACGTTGGTGGCCATGCAGCCTCAACTGTTTTGCGTATGATAGATTTACACAATAAATTAAAATAATGGAGGAAAAACCAGTAGATAAAAAGTGGCGCATAAAAAGAAGCACGGCAAGATTTCTTGCTGTACAAATTGCTTATTCAAATATTTTCGTAGGTTACAACAAAAGCACTTTTAAACTGGAAAATTGTGAGCTTAAGGACTACATAAATAAGTTGAAAGATATATTTGAATGTGAAGAATTTGAACATCAGTTCTTAGAAAACTTGTTATATAAGGTTATAAAAAGCAGTGAAGAATATGATAAAATAATAGAGTCTTATTTACACCCAAGTTGGTCCCTTTCACGGTTAAATCTTATAAGCTTATCTATTTTGCGTGTTGCAATATGTGAGTTAGCTAATTGTGATACGCCAGTTCCAGTTGTCATTAATGAATATACTAACATTGCATCTGATTTACTTGATAAACCAAGCGAAATAGGTTTTATTAATGGGTTATTGGATAAGGCAAAAGATGCAGTTAAATTAAATAAAAATCCTTAGCAATTATAGCCAGCAAGCACAAGGTGTCATCCGAGTAGCTGCTGTATGAACATTGTCTACCAGATCCCAGTGCTTGACACTGGGATGGCTTTGTTGCATAGCAACTGAAAAAATCTGGTGGCTACTGACAAAATTCATTATAAAATAGCCATTTAACCTTGAAAGAAAAAATATGCCACAAAAAATGAGGGTCAGTAACCATAGCGAATATAACAAATTTCTAGAAAAAAGAGGAAATATTTTTCATTATATCAACGAAGCCATAGAAAAGTGGTACGAGAATGGTCCAAAAATACCAGGTGGCAACAATATTTATAGCGATAAAGTTGTAATTTTGGTGCACATAATAACTTGTTTATTTAGAATAGGCCTGAGGCAAACAGTTGGGTTTATAGCAGGATACCTTGAGCAAATTGGGAAAAATTTGCAAGTTATCAGCTATTCACAATCATCAAGAAGGTTTAAGAAACTCAATATTAAGATCAATGATTGCAGAAAATAATATGGAAGATATCGAAATTGCTATAGACAGTACAGGAATTAGTATATACAACAACACTCCTGGTCATAGCAAAGAAAATAGCGAAGATAGAAAGTATCGCAGCTATGAACAGACAAGAAAATTGCATGTAATGTTGAATACAAACAGCAAAAAAGCCATAGCTGTAAAATACAGTAACGGCTGATCACTATGGAGCTTGTGATTTGCTAAAAGAAGTCGATTTTCAGTATGTCATAAAAGTACTATATGCAGATAGGGCATATGACAGAGAAAAGCTCTATAAGCTGTGTAATCAATATGGTATAAAAACGAAAATTCCTCCGAAAAACAACGCAGCAGAGCATCCAAAGTTAGACTATATGGCTGAGAGAAATTCTGCAGTCAAGCTCATAAAGTCATATGATGAAGATGGTATAAAGAAGTGGAAAAAAGAGATGAGTTATGGAAAAAGATCTTATATAGAAAGTTTTTTCTCGCGACTGAAACAAACATTCGGGTTTAGTTTTAGGAATAAATCTGAGACAAATAGAGAGAAGGAACTACTTGTTAAATGCTATTTGCTCAATAAGTTCACTGATATTGGTATGGCTAAATTTGAGATAGCTTCATAAATTTATTGTGCGTTACCTACTATCCGAAGAGCGATGCAACAAAGCCCACTGGAATCCAGAAAAATTGATTGTGCACTATACAACATTTTCGATCAAAAGCTGGATCCCAGTGGGCTTTGTTGCATCGCTCAAGTGAAAAGAACTGGCAGTTACTGACAAAATTCATTATAAATAGCCATTTAACTGTTGAAGAAAAAATATGCCACAAAAAATGAGAGTCAGTAACTGCCATGAATATAACAAATTTCTCCAAGAAAGAGGAAGCATTTTTTGTTATATCAATGACGCCATAGAAAATTGGTACGAGAATTGTCCAAAAATGCAGGGCGGCAACTATATTTATAGTGATAAAGTTGTGATTTTGGTGCATATAATCGTCAGTTTCTTTAGAATTGGTTTAAGACAAACAGTCGGGTTTATAAAAGGGTATTTGCAACAAATAGGAAGAGATTTGGCAGTTATCAGCTATTCACAAGCATCAAGAAGGTTTAAGAAACTTAATATTAAGATAAATGATTGCAGAATTGATAAAAATAATATGGAAGATATCGAAATTGCTATAGACAGTACAGGAATTAGTATATACAACAACACACAGCAAGGAAAATAGCACTGACAGAAAATATCGTGGCTATGAGCAAACGAGAAAATTGCACGTAATGTTGAATATAAACAACAAAAAAGCCATAGCTGTAAAATACAGTAACGGCTGATCACTATGGAGCTTGTGATTTGCTAAAAGAAGTTGATTTTCAGCATGCCATAAAAGCACTATATGCAGATAGAGCATGTGATAGGCACAAGTTTTATAAGTTGTGTAACGAATATGATATAAAGACAAAAATTCCACCAATAAACAATGCGGCAGAACATCCAGAAATAGATTATATGTCTGACAGGAATGCTGCTATTAGGTTAATAAAATTATACGGTGAAGATGGCATGAAAGAATGGAAAAAAGAAGTAAATTATGGGAAAAGATCTTATATTGAAGGGTTTTTCTCAAGATTAAAGCAAATATTCGGATTTAGTTTTAGGAATAAATCTGAGATAAATCGAGAAAAAGAACTGCTAATCAAATGCTATTTGCTTAATAAATTCACTGATATTGGTATGGCTAAATTTGAGATAGTTACATGAATTTACCATAAATCACCATCTCATAAAGTGTGATGCAACAAAGCCATCCCAGTGTCAGCTACTTGGATGACAAGAAAGGGAGCACTGGAATGACATTATCTGTTGTGCAATTTGCTAAATAAGTCAGCGCAGCAGCAACAAATGCTAAAACGCCCATTCCAAGTGGTGTAGCTGCAAAAGCTGCTAGCTTGCAAGTTGAAGGCCTCCAAAGCGGTGTTGAAAGTATTGCTAATCCACCTATAACGTATATAGCAGTAAATGCAACAAATACAGTGTTTGCTTTGTGGAGCTGGCCACAATGATTTTTGAAAGTTAGCATAAACGACTTCATTTAATAAAATATTAATATGCTTAAATTGTGTATAAAAGAACTGTCATAGTCAAGCTTTTTCGTAAGCTACCTGCCGCTTGAGCCAAAGCCCCCTGCATTGCGACCGGTTTCTTCTGCGCAGAATTCTTCTCTGTCATCCCAAATTACCTGAGATACAGGAGAAATAAGGATTTGTGCGATTCTATCTCCTCTTTTTATTTCGTATGGCTGATTACTTAGATTAATTAGACAAATTTTAACTTCACCTCGATAATCAGAGTCTATAGTACCCGGAGAATTTAAGACAGTGATTCCATGTTTTGCAGCAAGACCAGAACGTGGGCGGATTTGCCCCTCAAAACCGTTTGGTATTGCAATCACAATTCCAGTTGGAACAAGTAATCTTTCAAGTGGATTTAAAACAGCAGAATCATTCAATGCAGCATAAAGATCCATGCCAGCACTCTGCGTAGTTGCATAACATGGAAGAGACAAGTCTTCTCCGTGTGATAATCTTTTTATTTCTACTTTAATTTTACTTCTTTGCACTCCAATTTACCATCTATGAAGACTCAATTATAGCATGTAAATTGTATCTGCAAAAGTGATAAATGTAAATGATGTCATTCCAGCGCAGCCATAAAAATTCCTTGACAAACTCCGCCAGCCCCCTTATCATGAAACTGAAGCTATTGTATTTGCTTTCGCCAATCTGCAGATTAAAAGGTAAGGATTACTTAATGTATCGGCGTCTTATGTTCAATTTTTTGCAGTATATAGATACTGTATGTCTTTACAAAACTTCATCTACATCTAGATTTTTATCTAAATAAGCTGAACGCGCTTATAAAGCGTTACAAGACATCAAAAAATGCCAATACTCGACAGAGATAGTAAAAGACTAGCTAACTCGGGGATTCTTTGTCTTTTTTTCTGCTTGGTAAATTTCTTAAACATTTGCAGCATAGGTTAGTTGCAATTAAAAGCAGCTAAATCTTGCTTGTCAAGCGTTTAAAACATAAAAAACGCCAATATTTTAAAGCGGATAATAACCACGGGGCTTCTTTTGCCTTTTTTTTGTTTGGTAAATTTCTTAGTATTTATGGCTAAACGACAACCGTCATCCCGCTGCTTGTTAGCGGGATCTGAGATACCGCGAATGAATCGCGGTATGACGTAGATTGCTGTCATTCCAGTGTCAGCTACTTGAATGACACCCTCTTGGTATTCGTGTAGTTGCAAGCAGTATAGCTATAAATCACTCACAATCGATATGCTTGAATTACTCTCAGTAAATAAATCAAGCATAATGTTAGGTATTCTACCATCAACTATGTGAACAACTCCAGCATATTCCTCCGCCATTTTAACGTATGCCATAAGCCTTTCAATAAATTTTTCCCCTTTAATTTTCCCACAATCAATCGATGCATTCAAATTTTTAACAGATATCTTCCTGCCACCAATTTTATCTATTTCTTCATCTGTGTCACTCAAGATTATCATTTTAGATGCAGAAACTGCGATTGCGATTGCGCTTGCAGTGCTATCGGCATCAATATGATATGTTTCCCCATCTTTTCCATGACCAATTGGTGCAATAACTGGTATAAAATCTGATTCTTCAATAAAAAATAATATATCAGGATTGATTTCAGTGGGTCTACCGATGAACCCCATGTCTAATATCTTTTCGATATTATTTGATCTATCTTCTCTAAGCGTAGCGGTTATTTTTTCGGCTTTAATTAAGTTACCATCTTTTCCACATAATCCAATAGCTGAACCACCAGCAGAATTTATATGCTGAACAATTTTTTTATTAACTGAGCCACACAGTGCCATTTCAATGATTTTCATAGTGTCTCTGTCTGTAAGTCTGATACCATTCACAAATTTACTGTCCATACCCAGCACTTTTAACACCGAGTTAATTTCATATTCTCCGTCATGAATTATTACCGGATTTATACCAAGCTGCTTCAACAAGACAACATTATGCACAAAAGTGTTAAATAGTGTTTCATCTAAGATTATTGTACCACCGCATTTAATGACAAAAGTCTCGCCTACAAAGCTAGGTATATTAGATAGCACTTCAAATAATATTTCTGCTTTTTGTTCAAATGATACCTCACCCTTTAAGAATTCACTACTCTTCATTTTTTTATCTTGTAAACTTGAAAAACTCATCTCTTACCTTGGTTATTTTATGCTTAACACGGATGCTCATTTGATGAATTGACACATTCTCATTATTAATCCATCTTTGAATATCTTCTATAACAGCACCTAAGCTTTTTTGACTTACTTTATCTATTTTTGTTAGCACAACGTTAAAGTTAATGTTATTATATATTAACCAATAAATGAAGTCTTTGTCTATTTCTTTTAATCCTACCTTGCTATCTATCAACACAAACACTCTTCTTAGATTTCTTCTTTGAATTAGATAATACTCAATTAAGTTTAAATATTGTATAATTTCCTCCTTACCTGCATGAGAATAACCATACCCTGGTAGGTCAACAAGCCTGAACTTATCATTGTACATAGAGTAAAAATTTATTTGTCTAGTGCATCCAGGTTTAGAGGAAACTCTGGCAGCTTTTTTGCTGTTTATCAGTAAGTTAATCAGACTGGATTTTCCTACATTTGATCTACCAGCAAACGCAATCTCTGGAGCCGACTCATTTGGTAATGATTTTATGTCCGAAGCTCCAAATATGAAATTGCAGTTTGATGTTATCTGTTTTGCCATTATATTCAACTAGAAGGTAGTAGGTATATTATAGTGTTATTGCTTGATATAAGAAATTTTTTATTTCAGTATATATTACTTAGCTAGATCTGTGCTATATGGATATGGAAAATAATTTACAAGACTTAAAGAAAAAATTTAATGATATAGAGAGAAATTTGGAAAATCCTACCAATTTAAGTCAAAAAGAATTCATTACCCTTTCAAAGGAATACTCTGAGCTCAGGCCAATAATCAAGATAATTGACGAATATAACACGCTGAAAGAGGAAATTTCAGACTTAGAAGAAATAATGAAAGATGAAAACAGCGAAGGTGATATAAAAGAGTTAGCAAAAGAAGAATTCTTCGAAAAGCACAAGGTATTATTACCAAAAATAAAAGCAAAATTAAAGTTAGCATTATTGCCCAAAGATGAAGATGACTCAAGAAATGCAATATTAGAAATTAGAGCAGGTACAGGCGGAGAAGAAGCAGCATTATTTGCAGCAATGTTATTTCGTATGTATCAAAAATATGCAGAAAGAAGAAATTGGAAGTTCGAGCCAATAAGCATTTCTAATACAGGTATAGGTGGCTATAAGGAAGCTTCTGCACTCATTAATGGAACAGAAGTTTTTGCAAGGTTGAAATTTGAATCAGGGGTGCACAGAGTACAGAGAGTGCCAGAAACTGAATCCTCAGGAAGGTTGCATACCTCTGCCGCTACTGTTGCGATATTACCTGAAGTAGAAGAAGTTGACTTTAAAATAGAAGAAAAAGACTTACGAATAGATGTTTATAGATCCAGTGGTCCTGGAGGGCAATCAGTGAATACAACTGACAGCGCAGTAAGGGTCACCCACTTGCCAACAGGGATAGTTGTGATACAGCAAGATGAAAAATCGCAGCACAAAAATAAAGCTAAAGCGCTCAAAGTATTGAGGGCAAGGCTATACGAAATTGAAAGACAAAAAAAAGAAATGGAAAGGTCAACAATGAGGAAAAGTCAGATTGGCTCTGGTGATCGTTCCGAGCGCATAAGAACATATAATTTCCCACAATCAAGAATAACAGACCACAGAATTAATCTAACTTCACATCGGCTAGAGCAGATTATAAAAGAAGGCGAACTAGATGAATTTATTGAGGCATTAATCTCACGTAATGAAGCAGAAAGATTGGCAGGGGAAAGTTAGCAGCCTACAATGGAATATCTTTATTAATTACATAGGATCTTTTAAACGCAATAGATAGACAGTAAAAACAAGTTCTAGTACTATCGCGGATAAAACAAGAACAGCTACACTAATTGTTTGACCATTGTAAATGTAGCTTGTTAAGCCGATAAAAATAGCCATGATAAAAGCTCTAATGAACGAGACTGCAGAAGAAGCTGTGCCTTTAATTTCAGGGAAAACATTTATTGATGCATTAAAAATCACTGGCTGGAAAATTGCACAACCGATAGAAAAAATAATCATAGACAGTGTTACTAAGTAGAAAGAGTGGGGTACAATTATACTGAATATTACAAGCAATAGAGACCCAATAGCACCCACGCTCGTACCAGAAATTACACACTTTATTGCTCCAAGTTTCTGCAAGATTTTGCCAGCAAATAGACTGATGAGTGAGAAGCACCCAACTATTGCACCTTGATGTAGTGCATAAATAGTGCTAGATAAACCAAAAGTCTTCATATACAGAAAAGGTCCACAAGTAATGAATGACATATACGCAGCAGAAAAGAGGCTTGACATCAAAGACAACGTAACAAACCTCGGACTAGATAGTAGTTTTCTGTAATCTTTCATCATTTTTTTCAAACTGAAAATATCGCGGTCCTTTTTTGTTTCTGGTAACGCTAAAAGCAGCAAAACCCAAGAGATTAAACAAAGTATTGCAACAGTTGCATAATTACCACGCCATCCTACAATTTCATTGATGAAACTGCCTAACACTGGCGCAATTGCCATGACAACTGTAAGAACAGAATTCATGATTCCAATAAATTTCACCGCTTCGTCGCCTTTGTAGCTGTCTGCAACGATTGCAAACACAACTACAGATGTGCTAACACCAATGCCCTGAACAAAGCGAGAGATTAAAAGCCAAAAAATCGACGGTGCAAAAACACAACCAACAGCGCCGATTAATAACAAAGTGTTACCTATGATCATAATTCTCCTTCTGCCATAGCATTCAGACAATGGACCAAAAAACAACCCTCCTATGCAAAAGCCTAGGAAATTATAAGCAATAGTTAATTGAATTATGCCTTCCGGTACGTTAAAATAGTGCACCATATCAGGAAAACTAGGTACGGAAATGTCAATTTCAATGAACTTAGCAATTAGAGACAGGATTAACAGAAATGGTAGTAACATTTGAGATTTTTAATTAATGAATAAAAATATCACATTTAAAGCGTTGAAAGAAAACATTTTTTACTGTTATTAAAATGGTTAGAAACACCTCATGTGAAGGAATGGTGGATAAATTGGACACTAGGGTTAATTAAAGAAAAATATGACAACTATGTTAAAGCTCTTACCTCTCTGCCCTAACTTTACTTATTTCCTCTTACTTTTTCAACAGTTCGTCTAAATTACTACAAGCAGTTTAATTTTTAGTAAATATGTCATTATTTAAAAATATGCAAGAAGCTTTATAGAAACTTAACATAATTTTATCATAAAAATGTCATTCTTAAGTCCTATATAAAAACGAATTTTGGCACTAATGTAATTAACTATGAGCTGGATAAATTGGAAAATAAATTTTGTTTACTTTTACAACACCTTAAGATCTAATGTCACTTTATCAATCAAAAATATTACAATAGGCTAGTATGTTCCTTACTCTTTTTCTCAAAATATTACCTATTTATATTACAATATTTATTGGTTACTTAGCAGGAAAATATCTTAAAATTGATAGAAACACTATATCTCAAATACTTTTTTATATAGCTAATCCAATAGTGATTTTATATGGAGTCTCTCATACAGAAGTTAACTTAAAAGTAATTTCTCTGCCGATTTTGATATGGTTTATAGGTAGCACTATGTCCTTATCAGTGTATTATCTTTCTTCTTTTTTATTTAAGGATAACACAAGAAACATATTAGCATTTAGCTCGGGCAGCACAAGTATGGGTTATTTTGGCCTGCCGATTGCCATGGCTTTATTTGATGAAGATTCAGTATCTGTATATGTTGTTTGTTATATAGGAATGGCGCTATTTGAAAACAGCTTAGGATTTTACATAGCTGCAAATGGTATTTATACCGCAAAAGAATGCATATTAAAGTTGTTCAAACTTCCTTCGCTTTATGCGATGGTTCTGGGCTTCTTTTTAAGTATATACGATATACAAATACCTACTTTTTTAACAGATGTTATGATGAACATTAGAAGTACATTTGTCACATTAGGAATGGTGCTACTTGGAGTGAGCATTGCGAATATTGCAAGCTTTAAAATAGATTGGAAGCTTGCTTTGATCACTATTACAGCAAAGTACGTATTCTGGCCACTGTTTGTTTTAGGAATTGTCCTTTTAGACAAGCATGTTATAGGTATATACGATGAGAGCATATATAAAGCACTGATGTTGCTGGCTATTATTCCAGTTTCTGGGTCCAGTATAATACTTGCTAATATTTTGAATTATCAACCAGATAAAGCTACTCTGTTGCTTCTAATCAGTACTGCAGTGGGACTGTTTTATGTTCCACTAATAATATCATTATTTTTTACTAAACTTGTTCCTTTTTGATCAAAAAATTAAGCGCTTGCACAACCATTATTTGGGTAACAACACAAGACATTGATAAAACTTGAATTTATAGCTAAAGCAACTTCTACAATTTGGTAACCCGTCATCCCGCTACTAGTTAGCGCCGCGGCGGTAAATTGACCTTACCCAGAAAAAGTAGAGAGAAAGTTAAGACGTTTTTGGAGTAAAATAAAACGTTTTTTCAAAATATGACAAATAGAAGAGAATATACAGCAGAATTCAAATTAGAAGCTGTTAAGCTGGTTAAAGAAACAGGTCAAGCAAGTACAAAAATAGCAAAAGATCTAGGTATAGATGGCAGTATGTTAAGTAAGAAAATATGATGGAAAAATGTCTGGAGCATACGCATTTCCAGGCAAAGGCTCCTTATGACAAAGAAAGATTTGATCTAAAAAAAGAGCTAATAAGAGAAAGAGACATCTTAAAAAAAGCCCTGGGCAAAGAAAAAGAGTAAAGTATTCTTTTATATAGAAATTGCTATAAAACACAGGAACTATGTAGGGTTTTGTACTGGTGGTATGGGTTGCTAAGGAAAAAAGCAGTAAAGAATTAGCAAAAGAAGGGCTTCTAGCAGATATTCAAAAAATACATCAAGCTTCTAAATGCAGATATGGAGCCCCTAAAATTCACGCTGAATTAAAAGCTTTAGGCAAAAATTAAAACAGTACAAAGTGTTATGCAAGAAAATGGCATTAAAGCCAAGCTTAGACGAAGGTTCAAAAATAAAAAACAGCAAATAAGCAACCGAGTTGTGGCTCCGAACACATTGGATCAAAATTTTACTACTGATCAGCCAAATAAAGTTTGGGATTACCTACATAAAAACTAAAGAAGGTTGTTGGCGGCAATAATTGACCTATATTCACGCATGGTGGTTAATGAGTAACATGATAATTAGTTATAGATTCTTTATTGATGGCCGTTGATAAACGCAAACCCGATAAAAATCTGCTGTTACATAGCGATCAAGGGTCACAGTATACCTCTCAAAATTACCAATTTCTATTGAATACAAAAAACATCATTTCCAGCATGAGCCATAAGGGCTGTTGTTACGATAACTCTGTTGCAGAAAAGTTCACTTAAAAGGGAGCTGCTTATTGATACTTCTCGCTCAACAAACCAGAACTGCCATATTTGAATACATAGAAATCTTTTATAACAAATAACGTAGACATTCTACTATTAACTATTGCATTCCTGCACAATTTATTCTCATGATAAAAACGTCTTAACTTTCTCTCTACTTTTTCTGGGTAAGGTCACCTCTTTAGGTGCTCCTTTTTTCTTTCTTATACACACAAAAATCATATAGAATTGTAAATACAGCTTTTTTATTCTGATGCTTTTCAATTCTATAGCTCTGGTTGTCTCTCTATTACTATTTTTCTACATTATCGTAAAAAAACTGAGCGAAAAGAAAGCAAACCTTGAGGGTAATTTATGTAAATTAGAGCAAGAACTTCAAGAAACAAAGCAAACTTTGCTTACGAAGAATGAAGAAATAGTTGATTTAAGGGTCAAAAAAGCAGAACTTGAAGTAACTCTGCAAAAAGAACGTGAGGAAAAGAAAAAGGAAATAGAATTACTAACAAAAGCAGAGGAGAGATTAACAAACACTTTTAAAGCGCTCTCTCTTGATGCTTTGCAAACAAATAACAATAATTTTCTGAACTTAGCAAAGGAAGTAATCGATAGTAAATTAAAAGAAACGGAAAGCGATTTCAAAAAAAGACAAGCAACGATCAACGAAGTTGTAACTCCAATAAAAGAAAAATTAGAAAAATTCGATAATGAAATACGTGAGCTAGAAAAGGAGAGGGTAGGGGCCTATGAAGGTTTAAAGGAGCAAATTGGAGCGCTGATGAACCAAACTTCCAACCTTGCTAATGCCCTGAGGAAACCTCACATTAGGGGCAAATGGGGTGAAATGCAACTCAAAAGAGTGGTAGAAATGGCAGGAATGATTGAGTATTGCGATTTTTTTACTCAGCCGTCAGTGATTGATAAAAACGAGGATAATTTATTGCGTCCTGATTTAATAATCAAAATGCCATCTGGAAAGCAAATAATAATAGATGCTAAAGTGCCGCTTGATTCTTACATGGATGCTATATCACAAAATGATTTGCAAATACAAAAGGAGAAATTAAAGAACCATTCCCTGGCAATAAAAAAACACATAAATGATTTGGGTAAAAAAGAGTATTGGAATCAATTTGAAAATACGCCAGAACTTGTGGTGCTTTTCTTAACAGGGGAGGGGGTTTTTAGCGCAGCACTGGAATATGAGCCTGCTTTGATAGAGATTGGAGTGGAAAAAAAAGTGATCATTGCAACACCGATCACTCTAATTGCGTTGCTGAGAGCAATAGCGTATGGATGGAAGCAAGAGATGATAGCTGAAAACGCAAAGAAAATCAGTGAACTAGGTCATATTTTATATGAGCGCATTTGCACAATGGGTGAAAACTTTGATAATTTGCGCAGGAGCTTAAAAAGTGCTGTTGATCATTATAATAAAACTGCTGGCTCTCTTGAAGCAAGGGTGTTTCCTGCTGCTCGAGAATTCAATAAGCTTGGTATACATGCAAAAAATAAAAGTTTAAGTGCTGCAAAGGAATTAGAGTCTTTACCACGCAGTTTACATACTGAGGAGCTGAAAGTGGATTAGGCATCTTAACAGGGAGTGTTAAATAAACCATACGCGTCAAGTTAAGGAATGTAGAGAGCTTAAAGTAGATACCCTGGTCTTCCTATATCTGTCTTTCAAAGAAAACTTTGACCAGATTATAGTAAGCTTTTTTAGAAAAATTTTTAAATTATTGACAATATTGTTTAATATCAAAAAGAGCTCTCTAACCCGCCTTTTCAATTCAATAAATGCCTTTGTTAAACTGAGCTCCGTGTTCTTTTTTAGTTTTACACAGCCAACCATTTCGTGAAATACGAGAATAGCACATAATTTTGCGTATAGCTCGCACAATACTCTAAATGGATTTGTCTTTCCTTTTAGTTTATCAAGATTGATATGACTTTTATATAGTTTAAATAGTAATTCGATTTGCCATCTTACTCTATAAACCGTCAATATTTGTTCAGCATTAATTTTACTCTCTGGAACATTAGTTATAAATATTGACCAATCTAATAACTTTTGATTCTTTTGAGAAGATGTATATCCATGTGACTTTGCTAATTTATTAGCCTTTCTTCTTCTAGCCATAGACTGTTCTTCAGTTAGCTTTTGACATATAATTCTTACCTTAATTTTTACTTCCTTTCCTAATAATACTTCTTTTTCTGAAGATAATTGACCTTCTAAATACTCCAATAGCTCTATTTTTTGATTTGTTTCTATATCATATATATTGGTATCAGACTTATAACGACTAACAAAATATGCACCTGCTTCATCAATCTGTTTAAAAGAACTAGGCACAAAGTAGCCCAAGTCAAATATTAGCAAATCATTGGCTGATAAACCGTTCAGATAATCCCTATAACCTTGATCCGACCTTATTCCTTCCATAAAATTTAACTTATCTAGCGCTTGATTCAGGTAATCAAAGACTAACTGTAGCTTTATTCCTGATTTGGTATTATTCTCACAATCTCTATAGCTACTGCCATATCCTTTGTACATATCTTCCATGCTACTGGGCAGGCTAATGTAGCTGCTATCCAATAATTTAACGCTTCCAAATTGCTGTAAAATTTTGCAATCAATCTGTAGACTTTTTTTAAATAAACACAAAGCTTCGTTATACATTTTTTTCATGAACTCAACTGCTTCTTCACTAAACCTAAAATCTAAACCCTGTTTTGTAATTTCTATCGAGTCTTCATTTAGCAATTGGCACATTGTTTCTATGCTGCAATCATCAACTCCTATGTTACCAAAAACCATAGCTTTTATGAATGATGAGCCATTAAGTTTTCTCTTTCTTTTTATAAAACCTACTGCAATTGATATTTCGTCTGCTTTTTCATTAAAGAATTCATTGAGGTCTTTTGATAAGCAAGCTATTCTGTCCATTGTAAGTTCTCTCATTCATATATCCAAGAGAATTTATACCTTATTATTTTCCTTCACTCTATCAACTTTACTTACACTTTTCCTTAACTTGACGCGTATGGTTCAAAAAAGTGTGTCAAACCAAAAAAAAAGTAATAAATTGATATAAAAAAAATGGAGGTTTGACAATGAGTCAGAAAGTAGTAAACAGAACTACCGGTTTGGTAGATTACAAAGAACTGGAAGCAAATATACTGTCATCAATAAGGGAAGGCAGACCATTAACAGGAAGGGATGGAGCATTTACACCATTTATAAAAAAGCTGCTGGAGGCAAGTTTGGAAGGTGAAATAGAAAATCACTTATTAGCTGAAAGTGAAGAGAGGGTTTGGTTGGAAGAAGTGGAGTAGCGAATGGATATACAAAACGCTGGGTCTATATTCAGACTACAGAATAAGGTATTACAAACCGAAAGCATCACCAGCACAATATGTTATAAACTTTGGTAAAGAATCTGCTAGGAAAGCGTAGTGCGGATGCTGCGTTTGACGAGGCGGGAGCTGGAAACGTTAACATGGGAATTTGGATTGAGGCCTATTGTGAAAACAATGGATCAGCCACCAAACCCTAAAGTAGGCGCACCAGTTCTTGACCCTACATATTTTTTTGAAGGTTAAATCCAGCTTAGGGTCGAGAAACTTAGATAAAGCCATAGCCAAAGTGTTTAAAAATATTAATAATTATACACACAATTATTCAACCATATTTTTGAAGATAGCTATGCCGCCGCGGTATCTCTTAGCCGCTAACAAGTAGCGGGATGACGATTGTTGGTAAATCTAAGTCAGTTTAGCTATAGGCAGCAATTTTCTGTATTTATTTTAAATTGAAGGAAGCTCAAATGAAAGATCATGTTTTGCTAAAAATCACAGAATGCAGTCTAACAGTGAACGGTTACGCTTTTGATCAAAAATGTTATATAGTACACAATCAATTTTTCTGGATCCAAGTAGTCAAGGCACTGCCTTTGTGTTTGAGGCAAAATCGGCTATAACACTTAACATACTGCCTTTGCAAACAAATGTTCGTACAGTTATGTGTCAGCTACTTGCATGACGCCATTGCCTGAACGGGTACCAATGATTACCTATCAATCTCACCAAAAACTATATCGAGTGAGCCAATAATTGCTGCAACGTCAGCAAGCATGTGTCCTTTTGCCATAAAGTCTAAGGCTTGTAAATGCGCAAAGCCAGGTGCTCTTATTCGGCACCTATAAGGTCTATTGGTACCATCTGAAACTATATACACTCCAAACTCACCTTTTGGTGCCTCAACAACTGCGTAAGCCTCACCTTCTGGTACGTGATATCCTTCTGAATAGAGCTTAAAATGGTGAATCAGAGCTTCCATAGATTTTTTCATCTCTACTCTTGACGGTGGAGAAATTTTTCTATCTTCAGTTTTTATTTGCCCTTCAGGCATTTTCTCTATGCACTGCTTCACCAAACTGATAGATTGCCTAATCTCTGCCATTCTAACTAGATAACGGTCATAACAGTCGCCATTTTGGCCGATCGGTATATCAAAATCTAGTTGATCATATATCTCATATGGCTGGCTTTTTCGCAAATCCCAAGCAAGCCCAGCAGCGCGCAACATTGGGCCACTAAAGCCCCAATCAAGTGCCTGTTTAATTGATATTTCACTAATTCCTACAGTGCGTTGCTTCCATATCCTATTTTCTGTTAAAAGTTCATCAACATCGTCTATATATTTTGGAAATTGCTCTATAAACTTTGCAATATCCTCAATCAAATCTTCTGGAACATCTGCTGCAATTCCACCTGGCCTGATGTAAGCTGCGTGAAACCTTGCACCTGAAGCTCTTTCGTAAAATTCCAGTATTTTTTCTCTTTCTTCAAAGAGCCATAAAAGAGGGGTCATTGCTCCAACATCAAGTGCTTGAGAAGAAACGTTCAGTAAATGATTTAGTATTCTCGTCAGTTCACAAAACAAGACACGTAAATACTTTGCCCTAATTGGCACTTCACATTGCAACAATTTCTCCACACAAAGTGAATATGCATGCTCTTGTGACATTGGTGATACGTAATCAAGGCGATCAAAATAAGGCAAAGCTTGAAGATACGTTTTATGTTCTATTAATTTTTCAGTACCGCGGTGCAAAAGCCCAATATGGGGATCTGCCCTCTCGATCACTTCACCATCCATCTCTAAAACAAGACGCAACACTCCATGTGCAGCTGGGTGCTGAGGTCCAAAATTTAACATCATTGTCTTTAGATCGGGCATGTCCAGTAGTTTAAGATATTAAAATTGTATAGGCTAAAGTGCGCTCAAAGTCAATAAACTTCTTGCATAGGCTACAACTATCATTCAATAGAAACAAAAACTTTTACAATGGCTAATAAGTGTTGGTAAAACCAAGTCACTTTAGCTATAGAATGACAAAAAAGGTTTGCATTAGCCAAATTTTTAGTTGAAGTAGCATAAGAGGTTAAAGGAAAAGCTTTGTGTTAATGGATTCATTTCAGGTATAGTATAGATAATACCACAATACTTATAAAATGGATCATGTTGTTAATGCGTATAATAGACTTGACACTCCTATAGTCAGGGGAGAAGGGGCATATCTTTTTGATAAAGATGGTAAAAAATATTTAGATTTTGCTGCAGGTATTTCTACAACTTCTTTAGGGCATTGTCATCCATACATTACAGATAAGCTGAAAGAGCAATCGAGCTCATTATGGCACTGCTCTAACATTTTCACTATTCCCGAGCAAGAAAGGCTTGCCGAGCGTTTAACAACCCTGACTTTTGCAGATAAAGTTTTTTTCTGCTCAAGTGGGCTTGAAGCAACAGAAGCTGCAATTAAGTTTATTCGTCGTTACTTTTATTCAAAAGGGCAAGCAAAACGTAATCGTATTATTACAATTGAAGGAGGCTTTCATGGCCGCAGTATTGCTGCAATTTCTGCTGGAGGCAATGAAAAATCACGCGAAGGTTTTGCTCCGCTCCTTTCTGGTTTTGATAAAGTGCCAAGAAATGACATTAAAGCATTAGAAGAAAAAATCAACAATGAAATAGCTGCTGTATTTTTAGAGCCCATACAAAGCGAAGGTGGAGTATATCCACTAGACGTAGAATATCTTCAAAAAGTAAGGGAAATAACAAAAGCTCAAGGAATAATTTTGTGCTTTGATGAAGTGCAGTGCGGATATGGACGCATCGGTTCTTTATTTCATTATCAAAATGTCGGCATTGAACCTGATATGCTAACCTGTGCGAAGGCTATGGGTAACGGTTTTCCTGTAGCTGCATGTTTAGTGAAAGATTATATAGCAGAAGCAATTACTCCAGGAACTCATGGATCAACCTATGGTGGCAATCCACTTGCCATGACTGTTGGTAATGCAGTGCTCGATATAATGCTAAAAGAAGACTTTTTTGATCATGTTAAAAGAATTAGTAAATATTTAAAAGAAAAGCTGTTGCTTTTAGCTAAAGAATTTCCTGAGATGATTTTAGAAGTTCGTGGAGAAGGGTTACTAATGGGAATAGAACTAGCAACTCTTGTAGCTGATAAAATTATTAGTCGATCTCTTGATAAAGGTTTAATAATAACTAGGGTTTTAAACAACAAAGTAGTAAGGGTAACCCCACCACTTATCATTGAGGATGAGCATGTGAACGCAGCGTGTAATATGCTTTATGATTTGTTTTTTAAGATTAAAGGTATATAAAATTCGGCAATATAAATTCAGGCTTGCAAATGCCTCTCATAACATGTAAAATTAATTTTATTTTTTATCACAATAACATCGTACTTTAATGGATTGGTTATTGGTCTTAGTATCATCAGCAATTTTTGTTTTGTTAGTTTTATCGTTTTTGTTCTCAGGAGCAGAAATAGGCTTAACCTCAATTAGCCGTTCTCGAGTTAATAAGCTAAAGCTAGACGGTAACAAAAAAGCCAGGGTAATAGATCGCTTATTAAATAGGAAAGAATTGACAATAGGAACGGTATTGCTCGGCAATACAATTATTAATATTACTTGCTCTGCTTTATTTACAGCAATATTTATCAATCTTTTTGGAAATGAGGGCATTCTCCTATCAACAATTATAATGACATTTTGTATTTTATTGTTCTGCGAAGTTCTACCAAAAACTTATGCTATTCAAAATCCTGAAAAATTTGCATCATTTTCTGCTTATTTTGTATTGTTTTTTGTAAAGATTTTTTCTCCATTGACACTAGGTATTCAATTTATTGTTAACCTCATCCTAAAATTATGTGGGCTGCATAAAGATAAGGAAGTGATATCTGCAGCGGATGCAATGCGTAATATGATTACTCTTCACCGCAGTGAAGGAACTATGTTGCAACAGGATTTAGATATGCTAAGCAGCATACTTGATTTGGCTGAGACAGAGATATCACAAATTATGACCCATAGAAGAAACCTATTTTCTCTTGATATAGATCGGAATAAAGAAGAGTTAATAAGAGAGATTTTAACCAGCAGTCACAGTAGAGTACCTTTATGGCAGAAGGAACCAGATAACATTGTAGGTGTAATTCACGTGAAAGCTCTAATAAATGCTTTGCGTGAAAAGAATAATAAAGCGGAAGAAGTTGACATTACCCAAGTTATGTCAAGGCCTTGGTTCATACCAGAAAGTACACCGCTCAGCGTGCAACTTCACAACTTCCGTAAGAACAGGAAACACCTTGCATTTGTTATTGATGAGTATGGAGCACTGCAGGGAATTGTAACTCTTGAGGATATACTGGAAGAAATAGTTGGAGAAATTTCGGATGAACATGATTTGATTACGGAGAATTTTATAAAGAAAATATCTGATAATATGTATCACATAGAAGGAAAATCTACTATTAGGGACATTAACAGGCAGTTATACTGGAATCTCCCTGATGAAGAAGCTACAACTCTAGCAGGTATGATTGTGAATGAAATAGAGCGCATTCCTGACGAAGGCGAGGAGTTTTCCATGTATGGTTTTCGCTTTAAGATTTTAAAAAAAGATAAAAATATTATTACTGTTGTTGAAGTGCAAGTAAAAACTGGTAATATTAGTGGCAGCAATTAATTAGTGGAGTTTCATGGAAGATACAGTAAAAATAACGGCTGAAGAGTTGAAGGGTTACATAGAGAGAATCGAAAAACTTGAACAAGAAAAGAGGGATGTGCAAGATCACATTCGTGATGTATATGCAAAAGCCGCAGATGAAGGTTGGGATATAAAAGTGATGAAACAAATTATTAGGCTGAGGAAGATGGATGATGATGACAGAGAGGAACAAGAAATATTGCTTGATACCTATAAACGTGCATTGGGAATGAGCTACGAAGAAGAGTTAAGTGAATAGCAGAATTGTAATTGGAATAAGTGGAGCATCTGGTTCTATTTACGGTGTGCGTATTTTAGAAGCGTTGAAAGACGTCGATTATGAAACTCATTTAGTGATAAGTCGTGCTGGGAAAATAACTTTAGCTCACGAGATTAAAGAAAAACTTGAAGATATTACATCACTTGCAGATTTTTACTATTCTGAAGAAAAGATTGGAGAAAAAATAGCAAGCGGCTCATTTAAAACCTCAGGGATGATTGTAGCACCATGCTCTATGAAGACAATGTCTGAAATCGCATCAGGTGTTACTTCCAATCTATTGACAAGGGCTGCAGATGTAACGCTAAAAGAAAGAAGAAAGTTAGTTCTTATGGTGCGAGAGTCACCACTGCATCTTGGGCATTTACAAAATATGTTAAAATTAACGGAGATGGGAGCAATTATTGCTCCACCAGTGCCTGCTTTTTATATTAAACCGAAATCGTTGGATGATATTATTAATCATTCTGTTGGCAAAGTATTGGATTTATTTGATATCAAATTACCCGACTTTAAGGAGTGGCAAGGAAGTGACAATTATTATTGATGGTAAAAAAATAGCAAACGACCTATGTGAGAGGCTATCACAAAAAATTGATATTTTAAAGAGAGAGTATAACATTTTTCCTTGCCTGAAAGTAATTCTCGTGGGCAGCAATCCAGCAAGTCAGGTTTATGTTCGCAACAAACAGAAAAAAGCAGAATCAATAGGCATAAGTTCTGAGACCATTGTTTTGCCTGATAATATTTCAGAAGATGAATTAATTGAAAAAATCAATGAATTAAATGAAGATCCATCTGTGCATGGCATTTTAGTGCAATTGCCTTTACCAAATCATATTAGTGCAAGCAGAGTAATTAACACAGTAAGTGTTGAAAAAGATGTAGATGGCTTTCATGATGAAAACGTTGGCAAATTAGTTAAAGGTGAAAAAAACTGCCTTATACCTTGCACTCCTAAAGGTTCTTTGCATTTAATTAAGTCAATTGAAGAGAACCTTTCCGGTAAAAACGCAGTGGTAATTGGTAGGTCAAATATCGTGGGCAAGCCAATGTTTTACCTGCTATTGCAAGAAAACTGCACTGTCACCATCTTGCATTCACAAAGCAAGGATTTAGCTGAATATTGCTCTAAAGCGGATATAGTAGTTGCAGCAGTCGGAAAGCAAAATTTTGTTCAAGCAGACTGGATAAAGAAAGGTGCAATAGTGATCGATGTTGGCATAAATAGCGTTAACGTAGGAAAGCTTGTAGGTGATGTTGACTTTGAAGGAATAAAAGGGAAAGCCAAAGCTATGACCCCAGTACCCGGGGGCGTTGGCCCAATGACCATTGCATTTCTAATGATGAACACTGTTATTGCTGCTTGCTTGCAAAAGGGAGTTGATGCTTCTGATTTCATTAGTTGAGGTATGAAGAGGAAAGCTATATGAAGATAGAATGTACCATATCACAATTAATAAAAAATTGAGATTTTTGAAATTCCTCAGTAGTCAAATTTATTAAATATTTAGGATCATCATCTATTCTTTTTTCTCTACAAGTATAGCTAAAGTGGCTTAGGTTTACCTACAATTTGAAAAACAACAAATTCGTCATTCCGCTACTCGTTAGCGGAATCTATGCTGAGATACCGCGGCGATATGACGTAGGGAAACCTTTCTTGGGTTAGCTATAGTTAGTGGAATTGCAAAGTTTCTAGGCATAAAAATCTTTGAACCTAATATATGAGCCAAACTTGATTTTCCAACCGTAGATACACCTGTAATAAAAATAATAGTCTTCATTTTGTGAATTTACTTGCTATATGAACTATCGGAGAAATTTTTTTATAGTTTATAGTATCTGACCTTACCCAGAAAAAGTGGAGAGAAAGTTTGGAATGTTTTTCACAAAGAGAATGATGCATCAAATTGTTCTGGAATGCAATAGTTAATAGTGACGTTGTTTGTTATAAAAAATTTCTATATATTCAAATATAGCAGTTTTGATATGCTGTTTAGAGTGCCGAGAGGTGTCTATTGGTAACTCCCTTTTTAGAGAACTGAAGAAGCTTTCCACAACAGAATTGTCGTAACAACAGCCTTTATTACTCATCTATATTCTTTACAGCTAAGAGATATTGATACCCTTGCGCAGTATATTGTGAACCTTGGTCACTGTGCAGCAGTAGATTTTTAACAGGTTTACGCCTATTAATGGCCATTAATAAAGAGTTCATAACCAATTGTTTATTTATTGCACTACTCATTAACTACCATACGTGAGAATTATTGCTGCCAAATATAGCCATCCTTCTTTGGTTTTTATATAAGTAATCCCATACTTTATTTGGTTGATCGACAATAAAGTTTTGGTCTAATATATTGGGAGCTACTGTCCGTTTGTTGTTTCTTAATTTTAAATTTTCTTCTCAATATAGCCTGAATACCATTTTTCTGCATAATACTTTGCACTGTTTTTAAGTTGCAACTTTTACCCAAAGCCTTCAATTCAGCATGAATTTTAGGAGCTCCATATCTACATTTAGAAACTTGATATATTTTTTGAATAGCTGCGAGCAGCTCTTTATTTGCTGATTCTCTACTGCTTATTTTTCTTGTGGTCCACTTATAGTAGCCACTAGCAGAAAATCCTACATAATTCCTGTACTTTATAGCAGTTACTATATAAAAAAATATTTTACTCTTTTTGACTGGCCAGGGCTTTTTTTTAAATGTCTCTTTCCCTTGTTACTCTTGCTTTGTAAATCAAACCTCTCTTTGTCGTAAGGAGCCATGTTACCTCTACCTGGAAATGCATTTGCCGCTGACTTTTTTTCGTTATATTTCTTCATCCATTTTCCTAATACACTATCCCTTATTCCTAGATCTCTTGCTACTTTTGCAACTGGTTGACCTACCTTTCTTTGTTCATTTGCCAGCTTAACAGCTTCCAATTTGAATTCTGCCGTATATTCTCTTACCATTTCTAATCCTCCAAAATTTTATTTTACCCGAAAAAACTCCTTTCTTTCTCTCCACTTTTTCTGGGTAAGGTCAATATACCAGTGCCGAAAATAGTTGACAAAGATTGTGTATACTTATTACAATTGTTTGGGTACCAGAAGTTTTTACGGCAACAAAGTATGCACTAACTATAAGTAAGGAAGACTTTAAGCAGGCAATAAAAAAAATGAAGTAACGTTTAAAAGAGATTGAAGGAGAGAAGAAAAAGGTAAAAGGGAATACGGCAGAAAATGAATCTTATTACAAATAGCATAAAGGGCTTTTATTCTAGTGTTAAATCGGACCTAGATTGGCAAGCCAAACGTAGTCTTATTAGAACATTAGTAAAAGAAGTCAACATTGATCTTGATAAAGTAGATGTAGTATTTAAGATCAAAGAACTTGAAAACCCCGCCCAGAATGGACAAAATCAAAAGATGGTACATTGTCTAAGGGGTCTGGGCACTGGGATGACATCTTTTTTCTTGGTACAAATTACTCTTATGTCTCAATATTTGTACAGTTGTGTTATCGGCTGTTTGATGTTTACAACGCAGGAAGTTCATACGGTTGTAAGTCAAGCGGTAGGATGACAAGATTTTGCAAGGGTATTTTTTTTATAGGAGATTAATATGGAAATTTTTCTTGATAGCGTTGATTTAAATGAAATTAAAGGACTAAAGGAGTTCATTGACGGCATAACAACTAATCCTTCTTTAATAGCAAAGTCCGGGCGTAAAGATAAATACGAGGATTTAGTGCGTGAAATATGCTCTATTATAAAAGGGCCTGTTAGTGTTGAAGTTGTTGCAGATAGCCATGAAGAGATGATCACAGAAGGTCTGAATTTAGCAAAAATTGCTGATAATGTTGTGATCAAATTACCTCTTACACATGAAGGATTAATTTCTTGTAAAAAGTTATGGACAGAGCATAAAATACCTGTTAACATCACATTATGTTTTTCTCCTGGACAAGCACTGCTTGCTGCTAAGGTCGGTGCTTGTTTTATTTCCCCCTTTGTTGGTCGCCTTGATGATATAAGCTATGATGGCTTATCGCTAATAGAAGATATATGTACTATATATTCTAATTACGGTTTTGATACTAAAGTTCTTGTTGCATCAGTGAGAAGCCCAGCGCATGTAATAGAAGCTGCAAGGCTTGGTGCTGATTCAATTACTGTGCCAGCAAAAGTACTTAGACAATTAATTAATCACCCACTTACTGACCAAGGACTAGCAATATTTGAAAAAGACTGGGGTGTAAAATAATAAACGGTTACAAATGAACATAAAAATTGGCGTATCCGTTCAGGCAATGGCGTCAACTTAAGAGCCTTCATTAGCAAACTCTCCTAAAGACATGATGGCGTTTGCTACCTTATTGCGGCTGCCCTGGTCGAATTTTAACTTTATAGCTAACCCAAGAAAGGTTTCCCTACATCATACCGCCGAGGCGCTAACGAGTAGCGGAATGACGAATTTGTTGTTTTTCAAATTGTAGGTAAACCTAAAGCTATAGAAAAAAAGAAGAACCAGTTTCTTAGTTTTTCATTGACATAATCCACTCCATATGCCATAATAAAATTTTATATCTTGGAGAAGGAAATGACATTAAGGTTAATACTACAAGAAGTCAACAGTAGTCCAGATCTGAGTAAGGAAAATTTAATTGATAGAATTAAAGATAAGCTGCAGCAGGAAAATCAACTTATATATGATGAGTGGAAAAAAAACGAATTTGATATAAATTACACGTTTATAGTGCTCAAGTGCAATTTATTACTTATAGCAGCTGAAAATGGCTATGAAAAAGTAGTAAGATACTTAACAAAAAACGGAGCTAATGTTAATGTACAAGATGAATGGGAAAAAACCTCCTTACATTATTCTGCTCAGCATGGGCATGCACAAGTAGTAGAAGTTTTGCTAGAAGAAGGAGCAGACGTTAATGCACAAAATGAAGATAAAGGGACTCCTTTGCATTATGCTGCTTATAGTGGTCATATAGAAGTAGTAAAACATCTTATAAAAAAAGAGGCAGATGTTAATGTAGTGGACAGATATGGAAGAAGTCCTTTACATTATGCTGCTGAGAATGGATACACACAAGTAGTAGAAGTTTTGCTAGAAGAGGGAGCAGACGTTAATGCACAAGATAAAGACGGAAGAACTCCTTTATATTATGCTGTTTATTACACTCATGGTGAACATCCAAGACTAAATTATCAACATCCAAAAGTAGCGAAACTTCTGCTAAATTATGGTGCAGATCCATCATTTATTCATAGACCTAAAGCTATAACAGCAGGAATTACTGTAGGTATATTAGCTGCCATTGTTGCTCCATTAGCACTCATTTATGCTACTGCATTACCTGCACTAGCAATAGTTGTAATTACTGTGGCATCTGCACTGATCGTTGGTGGAATTTCCTATGGGGTTGCATATAAGTCATCAGAGCATTCATTAAACAGTAAGCTAAGTGAGGTTAGCTGCAGTAATGTTGATGGAAATAAACAAACTGTACAACCATAATTATTAATTCACCACAGTAACCGCGCCGTGGCAGTGTTTGTACTTCTTTCCAGAATTACAAGGGCACTTGTCGTTTCTTGAGACTTTGGGAAGTCTGCTATTTCTAGCAGAATGTAACCTATTGCCTATCTCTTGGTTATCTGCCAACTTAAAGTGCGCTAGGCGGTGAATGGTGAGTTCCTTCCATTTTTCAAGCATTGACTCAAACATCAAGAAAGCTTCGCGTTTAAATTCATTCAGTGGATCTTTCTGCCCCATGGCACGTAGGCTTATGCTTTGTCTTAGGCTCTCTAGAACTGAAAGGTGTTCCCTCCATAAATGATCAAGTGTCATTATCATCATTTGCTTCACGATCGTATTCCACAAATCTGTAGTGTGCTGACTGTTGAAATATTTTTCTTTCTCAGTAAAAAATTCTTGTATCTTATCATTTATATAATCCAAAGCTTCTTGTTTGTTTAAAAACTTTGCTAAATCTTCTTTATCAAGCGTTATTCCATACCTTGTATGGAATTCTTTGACTATATCTTCAATATAATCCTCATAATAGCCACTTTGGACTATACCTTCTATTACGCTCTCATTTACTTCGCTATATACTTCAAGTAAATCATTAATTTCGTTGCCTAAGATATTGTTTCTCTGCTTAAAAATAACTTTACGTTGGTTATTGATTACGTCATCAAACTTAAGTAGAGATTTCCGCACGTCATAGTTTCTAGCTTCAACTTTCTTTTGCGCTTTCTCAAGTGCCTTATTGATCCATGGATGATGAATAGCTTCGTTATTCTTTAACCCTACTTTTTGTAAAAAGCTTCTCATTCTATCAGAACCAAATATTCTCATTAGGTCATCTTCGAGCGATAAAAAGAACTTAGAAAGTCCAGGATCACCCTGACGGCCAGAACGGCCACGTAATTGATCATCTATTCTCCTGCTTTCATGTCTTTCGGTTCCAACCACACATAAACCACCAGCTTTTATAGCAATTTCCTTATCTTTTTTTACTCTTTCAACTATTTCTTGATATTTTTTTTCTCTTTCATCAGCATTTTTTATCTTCTTTAGCTCCACCTTTGCGATCATTTCAGCATTTCCACCAAGCTGAATATCAGTTCCACGTCCTGCCATGTTAGTTGCTATAGTGACACTACCTGGCACCCCAGCTTGCGCTATTATGTACGCCTCTTGTTCATGATAACGAGCATTCAATACTGAATGCTTAAGAGAATGGCTTTGCAAAAGCGCAGAAAGCTTCTCAGAGTTTTCGATGCTCACCGTGCCAACAAGGACCGGTTGAAGGCGTTTGTGGCATTCTTCTATAAACTTCAATACAGCATTAAATTTTTCCTTTTCTGTACCGTAAATTTCATCATCAATATCAACTCTTTTTACAGATACATTGGTTGGAATTTTTACTACATTTAATCTGTATATATCACGAAACTCTTCTGCCTCTGTTGCTGCTGTTCCAGTCATTCCGGAAAGTTTATTGTACATACGAAAGTAATTCTGAAATGTGACCGATGCTAAAGTTTGGTTTTCATGCTGAATTTCAAGATTCTCCTTCGCTTCAAGTGCCTGATGAAGACCATCGGAATATCTCCTGCCCTCCATCATACGCCCAGTAAATTCATCAATAATCACTACCTTTCCATCTTTCACTATATAATCTTTATCAGCAGTGAACAGCTTATGTGCACGTAATGCTTGGTCCATATAATGAGTCATTATCATGCTGTCAGTATCATAGAGCGAGGAATTTTCAGGAATGAGATTGTATGATCTTAGTAGTTCCTCCACTCGTGAAATACCATCTTCAGTCAAGAATACCGTTCTACCTTTTTCATCTACTTCATAATCAGAGTCAACTAATTTGGTTACTATTTTATTGATATGCTTATATATCTGATTGTTTTCCTCAACCGGGCCAGAAATAATAAGCGGAGTGCGAGCTTCATCAATGAGTATTGAGTCCACTTCATCAACTATTCCGTAGTGAAAGCCTCTCTGAACCATGTCTTCTTGAGAAAATTTCATATTGTCTCGCAGGTAATCAAAGGCAAGCTCGTTATTTGTGGAATACACGATATCTGCACTGTAAGCCTCTTTCCTCTCTTCGTCTGTCAAGTTATTCGTAATAAACGCAACAGAAACCCCAAGAGAATTATATAATTTGCTCATCCACTCTGTGTCTCGTTTTGCAAGGTAGTCATTAACAGTTACGACGTGTACGCCTTTCCCTTCTAAGGAATTTAGATATGCTGCTAAAGTTGCAACGAGTGTCTTTCCCTCTCCTGTTTTCATTTCTGATATCATACCATTGTGGAGCACCATTCCACCAATCAGTTGAACATCAAAGTGCCTCATGTTAAGAAACCTTCGAGAGGCTTCACGCACAACTGCAAATGCAGGTACGAGAAGATCATTTAACGTTTTCCCATTTTTCAATTCTTGTTTGAATTCTTCAGTTTTACCAGCAAGCTCCTCATCAGATAAACTCTGCATTTCTGTTTCTAATGCATTTATTTGCTGAACAATTTTCCTAAAGGATTTTATTATCTTCTTGTTTGTGGAACCAAATATCTTTCTTATAAAAAAGAATGACAACGTAAAAATGAAAAATATAAGAATGGCTGTCAAAATTAGCGGAGAATCTAGCATAAACTTAAGTAACGTCTTATTTAATATGAGATTATATTACTAAATGCAGCCTACAGCAATTACATATTAGATTCGGGGAATCCTTATTCATATACTAAGGTAATAAACAAAGGAACACTTCCAACCCTGTTCTTGCAGGCACTGTTATTGAAATATTAAAGAATCTGTTGCATTATCTTAGGTCTTGTCGACATAAAAAAAATAGTGATATAGAGTACTCTTTATTAATAGGTAAAGAGAATGCTATATGATTTAAAAGATGAGCAATGGGAGAGAATAAAAAACAGTCTGCCAGGTAAGGAAGGAGATAGAGGAAGAAGCGCAAAAGATAACAGGAGATTCGTAGCTGCAATAATGTGGATAGGTAGAACAGGAGCAACATGGAGAGCATTGCCGGCTGAGTATGGAAAATGGTCAAGTGTACATAAACGTTTTATAAGGTGGGCAAAATCTGGTGTTTGGCAGATGATTTTCAACACATTAGCTGTTAATGGAGACACAGAGTGGCTCATGATAGACTCAACAATAATCAGGGCACATCAACATGCTGCTGGTGCAAGAAAAAAATGTGGAAACTGGTAGACAAGAACAAGAGCTGGGACGGTGCAAAGGAGGATTTTCAAGCAAATTACACGCTGCTTGTGATGCTTTGGGCAACCCACTGAGATTCTTTGTTACTGCAGGGCAAAGATCGGATTACGTAAAAGCTTTAGACCTGATAGAAGGCAAGAACATGGAGGCACTTATTGCCGATAAAGGGTATGACGCAAATTATATGATTGAGGCTGCAGAAGCTGTAAATGCTGAGCCAGTAATCCCACCGCGTTCCAACAGAAAAACACCAAGAGAATATGACAAAGAATTGTATAAAGAGAGAAACTTAATCGAAAGGATGTTCAACAAAATCAAGCACTTCCGCAGAGTTGCTACACGCTACGACAAATTGGCCATAGCTTTTCTGTCTTTTGTTCACATTGCTGGCATTTATCTTTGGTTAAAATAAATGTCGACACTGCCGTTTAGCTATAAACATTAAGAAATTTACTAAATGAAAAAAAAGGCAAAAGAAGCCCTGAGGTTATTATCCGCTTTAAAATATTGGCGTTTTTTATGTTTTAAACGCTTGACAAGCGAGATTCAGCCGCTTTTAATTGCAACTAACCTACGCTGCAAATGTTTAAGAAATTTACTAAGCAGAAAAAAAGACAAAGAATCCCCGAGTTAGCTAGTCTTTTACTATCTCTGTCGAGTATTGGCATTTTTTGATGTCTTGTAACGCTTTATAAGCGCGTTCAGCTTATTTAGATAAAAATCTAGATGTAGATGAAGTTTTGTAAAGACATACAGTATCTATATACTGCAAAAAATTGAACATAAGACGCCGATACATTAAGTAATCCTTACCTTTTAATCTGCAGATTGGCGAAAGCAAATACAATAGCTTCAGTTTCATGATAAGTGGGCTGGCGGAGTTTGTCAAGAAAGTTTTTGTTTCTACTGAATGACAGTTGTGGCTTGGGAGGTAGTGCAAGAAGTCTATTGTATTACTGAATTATTAATAATCTAGTAATAGTGCCTGCTATGTAGCTAAAATTTTCCTTTAACTTAAGCTATATGTAGCTAAAATAACTTGGGTTTACCGACGATTTGACAAACGACAAATTCGTCATCCCGCTGCTTGTTAGCGGGATCTAGAGATATCGCAGCGGTATGACCCTGACTTGCATTAGCCATGTATAATAAAGGGAATCTATGACAAAAGAATCATTGGTAAAAACTGATATAGTGAAAGTTGAAGACAAAAAAGCGGTAAGAAGCTTTTTTAAAATACTAGGTGGAGTGGCAGATGCTGTAAGATCGTGGATTGGTAACATCAGTCCTGATTTAAGCAACAGTCGCGATATCGATAGTTTAGTCTTGAAGATGAATGAGTGCTTAAACCCAAAGGGAGGGGAGGTTTCAGCACGTAAGAACGCTGTATCTCTTGGTAACCTGTACTTGAGCTTATCAGAGAAAGGTAAAATAAAATTTCTACAAACCCTGGCAGAAAAATTTAATCCGAATAAAGCGGAAATAGATGAGAAAATTAGAGAGTATAAGAAAAACCAAGATCCCGAGTTAAACTATAAATTTGAACAGGATTTAATAAAAATTCTTGAATCACCGCGTTCTAAAATATTAAAGCAATTTATTTCTTTACCAGAAGGCCTTAAGTTTATTGTTGATATGCGTTCTGATGTGCTTAAGCTAAAAAACCAACATAGAAGCTTGAATCCACTAGAGAACGAATTAAAAAATATACTCTATACTTGGGTTGATGTTGATCTACTTGATCTTCGTCAAATCACCTGGGATTCACCTGCATCATTGTTAGAAAAACTTATAAAATATGAGGCTGTGCATAAAATTTCCTCTTGGGGCGACCTAAAAAACAGACTAGATTCTGATCGTCTCTGTTTTGCTTTTTTTCATTACAAGATACCAAACGAACCTCTAATTTTTGTAGAGGTTGCATTGGTGGATAAGATTGCAGATAGCATTCAACACCTTTTAGATGAGTCAGTACCTTCAAATGATCCGAGTAATGCAAGCACTGCTATATTCTATTCAATATCAAATACTCAAGCAGGGTTATCTGGAATCAGCCTTGGTAATTTTTTGATCAAAAGGGTTGTAGAAAAGCTATCACAGGAGTTTAAAAGTATAAAAACATATGCAACTCTTTCTCCAATACCTGGCTTTACGAAATGGCTAAAAAACAATCTAAACCAAGATGTCACTTTATTGGGCAAACTAAATATAAAACAATCTAGTGCAGAAATTTTAGAAAGTGCAGAGCAATTAAAAACTAATGTTGAATGTACAAATGAAACTAAACAATACATGCTTAAACTATGTGCATATTATTTACTAAAAGTGAATAATAGTAATGGAAATACTTATGACCCGGTGGCGCATTTTCATTTAAGCAATGGCGCATCAATAAAACAATTAAACTGGATGGCGGATACTTCTGAAAAGGGTATTAGTCAGTCAGCCGGGATGATGGTAAATTATCTATATGAGTTGCCTAAAATAGATAATAATCATGAAAACTATATGGTTAATAAAGTGATTTCCTGCTCGAAAAAAGTGTCGTCTATGTTGAAGGAGTAAATAGTCTCTTAATAAAGGATTGCCCTCACAACACTTAAAATGTAAAATGGTTCTACTTAAGTAAAATAGCCATAAATGAACAACATAAGAAATTTTGCAATAATAGCGCATATAGACCACGGTAAGTCAACGCTTGCTGACCGTTTAATAGAGGAATGTAACGGCCTTGAAGCAAGAGAAATGATCAATCAAATACTCGATTCAATGGATATAGAACGCGAACGTGGGATTACAATTAAGGCACAGACGGTAAAACTCAATTATACGGCAAACGACGGTAATCAATATTGCCTAAATCTCATGGACACCCCAGGTCACGTTGACTTTTCTTACGAGGTAAGCCGAAGCTTAGCCGCATGTGAAGGTTCACTTTTAGTGGTAGATAGTAGCCAGGGCGTTGAAGCACAAACCCTTGCAAATGTATATAAAGCTATTGACAACAACCATGAAATAATAGTTGTGCTCAATAAAGTTGATCTTCCTGCTGCAGATCCAGAAAAGGTAAAACTCCAGGTTGAGGAAATAATCGGTATTGATGCAAGTGAGTCAGTTTTAATATCAGCAAAAACTGGACTTGGAATAAAAGATGTACTGGAAGCAATAGTAGCAAAACTTCCAGCTCCTCAAGGTGATGTAAATGCTCCATTGCAAGCAATTTTGGTTGATAGTTGGTATGACACTTACTTAGGAGTAGTAATTTTAGTGCGAGTTAAAAATGGAGTGCTAAAAAAAGGCATGAGAATTGTTATGATGTCTAATAATGCTACATACCAGATAGATAATATCGGTATTTTCACCCCTAAAAAAGTGATGACGGGTGAACTTTCAGCGGGTGAAGTTGGTTTTATAACTGCTTCAATGAAGGAAGTAGCAGACTGCAAGGTAGGAGACACTATCACTGAGGAAAAGAGACCTTGTAGTGAAGCACTTCCTGGATTTAAAGAAGTTCATCCTGTGGTATTTTGTAGCATTTTTCCTCATAAAACGGATGATTTTAAATATCTAAGAGAAGCTCTAGAAAAGTTACATTTAAATGATGCAAGTTTTACCTTCGAAGCTGAAACTTCAAATGCACTAGGCTATGGATTTCGTTGTGGTTTTTTGGGAATGTTGCATCTTGAAGTTATTCAAGAAAGGCTCGAGAGAGAATTTGATTTAGACCTAACAGCAACTGCACCGAGTGTTATATATAGGGTTACAACACGAAGTGGTGAAGTTTTGAATATTCATAACCCAAGTGATATGCCAGATCCAACGAAAATTGAAATTGTGGAAGAACCATGGATTACCGCAACCATAATGGTCCCTGACCAATACTTGGGAGAGATTCTATCTCTATGTGAAGAAAGGAGGGGAGAACAGGAGGATTTATCTTACATTGGTAACACAACAACAGCATTGTTAAGATATAAATTACCACTGTCTGAAGTTGTTTTTGACTTTTATGATCGATTAAAATCAATTTCCAAAGGATATGCAAGTTTGGATTGGGAAATTTCCAGCTATCTGGTAAGCCAAATAGATAAATTAAGCTTTTTAATTAATGGAGAGCCCGTAGATGCACTGGCTTGTATCGTTCACAAAAGTAGGGCAGAAAAAAGAGGGCGTGAAATATGCGCACGCTTGAAGGATCTAATACCACGTCAGCAATATAAAATCGCGATTCAAGCGGCAGTGGGCGGAAAAATTATTGCCAGAGAAACGATTAACCCATACAGAAAAGATGTAACAGCTAAACTCTATGGTGGAGATGTAACGCGAAGAATGAAACTACTTGAAAAGCAAAAGAAAGGTAAAAAAAGGTTACATTCTATAGGGAACGTAAATATTCCACAGAATGCTTTTATTCAAGCCTTGAAGATAAGTGATTGATCTTAAAAGACTTCTTGTATAGTTTTTGGCAACAACCGTTAGAAACGAAAAAACTTACTTGACAAACTCCGCCAGCCCCCTTATCATGAAAATGAAGCTATTTATTTATCTTCTCTGTACAGATTAAATGACAAAAAAACTCACGTATCTGGCGTCTCATGTTTAATTTTTTGCACTATGTGCACCTTATGTCTTTATAAAACTTCTACCTACATAAGCTGAAACGCGCTTATAAAGCGTTTAAAACATAAAAAAACGCCAACTTAAAAAATGGATAGTGAATAACTAGCTACCCTAGGGTTTCTTTTGCCTTTTTTTCTGTTTAGTAAATTTCTTAATGTTTCTAATTTAGATTAGTTGCGGTTTAAAAGCAACTGAATCGCGGTTATTAAGCATTTAGAATAAAAAAACGCCATACTTGAAAGTATAATGTAAGTAATTAGCCAACCACGGGGCTTCTTTTGCCTTTTTTTTCATTTGGTAAATTTCTTAATGTTTATGGCTAAACGACAACCGTCATCCCGCTACTTGTTAGCGGCTGAGATACCGCGGCGGTATGACGTAGGACTGCTGTCATCCCAGTGCTTGACACTGGGATCCAGTTGAGCTATTTCAACAAAAATACTGCATTTGAGATGAACGTTCCAGACTTATTTATAAATATAACAATTAAAGTCTGGATTCCAGCGTCAAGCACTGGAATAATATCGTTTACTATGTCTATATTACAATATTTGTGCAGTTGTGTGTCAACTACTTTTGTGGCACCGTTTGTTATTCAATCTTTATGCTAGTTTTACTAAAAATTATAGTATTTTAGGTATAATTGCAATATCTAAATTTAAGGTATAGAGATGAACCCTAGGAAAGTTTTTAATATTCTTTTTATAGTATTATTTATTTCTTTTTCTCATGTTGGGAGTGCTGCCGCTGACACTAATACTGATACAACTGCTCAAGTAATATGTAACATTATTGGCTACGTTTGGGGAATAGGCGGACCGCTTATGACCGTAGTGATAATAGGTGCAGCTTTGCTTGCGATATTTGGTAGAATGCCATGGCCAGCTCTTTTTGCACTCGGTATATTTTGTGCTGTATTTTTCGGTGCTAAAACTATCGTCATAAAAGTAATGGGTGGTATAGGCGGCACTGGAAATACTTCTTTGATGGACCAATGCGGAACAGGAGACACAAAAAAGAACTATTTTTTTCTAAAACAGACCTGATGCACGGCTTCAACTATATCTTCCACTTGCGGTAATGCTTTTTTTTCTAGATTTGCAGCGTAAGGTAAGGGGATGTCCTTGCCAGTTACACGTACAACTGGAGCATCAAGGTAGTCAAATCCTTGTTCCATAACAACGGCTGACAGCTCTGCTCCTATTCCTGCAAATGGCCATCCTTCTTCTACACTAACTAACCTATTAGTCTTCTGAATAGAGTTAATAACAGTTTGAGTGTCAAGTGGTCTTAAGGTTCTGAGGTCAATAACTTCAGCTTCTATACCTTCACTCGAAAGTAAATCTGCTGCATTTAAGGCATCCATTAATTTTAATGAAAAAGCAGTGATAGTTACATCCTTTCCTTCCCGTATAACAGCAGCTTTGCCTATCTCAAGTAGATAATCTTTGTTTGATAGCTCAGAGTCAGAAACTTCATGCTCATGTCCATAAGCTATTTCGTTTTCTAGAAATATTACCGGATTAGGGTCACGAATTGCAGCTTTAAGCAGACCTCTGCAATCTGAGGCAAAATAGGGTGCTATTACTTTTAACCCCGGTATATGCGAATACCAAGCTGCAAAGCATTGAGAATGTTGTGCAGCAACTCTTGCTGCAGCGCCATTTGGTCCACGAAATACTATAGGGCATCCAAGTTGTCCGCCTGACATATAATTTGTTTTTGCTGCGGAATTCACAATTTGGTCAATAGCTTGCATAGAAAAATTAAAAGTCATAAACTCGACTATTGGCTTTAATCCAGCAAATGCCGCTCCAACAGCAAGGCCAGCAAATCCATGTTCGGTAATAGGCGTATCAACTACTCTGTTTTCTCCAAACTCTTTCAGTAATCCTTTCGTTACTTTATAAGCACCATCATACTCTGCAACTTCTTCACCCATGATAAGCACATCAGAGTCGTTTTGCATTTCTTCTCTAATTGCTGTGCATAAAGCTTCTCTTACACTTAAGGTTGCCATTTATAAACTTTTATAGACTTTAACTAAAGTAACTATATCAGAATTACTGGGGGTAAGTAAAGTGTACAAATTAAGTTTTACAAACATCATGACCAACTCATTCCAAAAAAAAATCTTCTCACGCTTGCTGTTTTTTGTTGCTGGAAATGGCTGGATTATTTAAGCTTTTAGTAATGTATGTTGTTAAATTAATAGCAATTTATTTGGAAATAACAGAAAAATTTATGATAGTTTTATACTCTAAATAGAATAAGATACTTCTGTCTGTGTCTCCACGTTTGAAACTAACCTTATTCTATCTCTTTCTTGTTCTGGACTTAACCTGTGAAGCGCGTAACTGAAATCTTCCTCACTCACTATAAGCCGTCTTTGCGCACCAGCGCTAATTTTTGCTTCATTCACTAATTGCTCTAACTCAGCCCCAGAATAGCCTTCAGTCTTGTCTGCAATGTCTTGGAGGCTTAGCTTTTCATCAGTTTTTGTACCTCGCATATAAAGTGCCAATATCTTTTGTCTCACCTCTATGTTTGGATTAGGGACATAAACCTTCTGACCTAAACGTCCAGGTCTAATAAGTGCTGGATCTATACCACCGATAAGGTTAGTTGCACCAATTACTATTATATCTTTTCTGCTCTTAAATCCATCTATTTCAGTTAACAACTGTGTTAAACTCTCTCGACAATGGTAAGCTGAGTTATTAGCGGTACTTCTTTTTTGAGCAACTGCATCTATTTCATCTATAAAGACTATACAAGGAGAATATTTTTTTGCTATTTTAAAAAGCTCGCGTACAGCATGTGCACCATGACCAATATATACTCCAATAAGTTCAGGACCTGAGATGCTTATGAAATTCATATTTGATTCACCTGCAATTGCACGAGCGATAAGTGTTTTACCATTTCCAGGAGGGCCATATAATATGTAACCTCTTAGTGAATTAATACTTTTATTTCCAAACAGCTTGCGCATTTCTTCTGTCATTTGGTCACAGCAAATCATCTGCAACCGTTGTTTTAAGGAGTCATCAATTATAGCATCAGCAAATGTTATTCTTTTATCATCTGAATTAGCTAATTCTATCGATATAGGCAGCTCTACTTCCTTTAGTTTGCTGAATACTTGATCATATACAAACCAAACAATAAAAAGGAGAACGACAAGTAACACACAAGGCATAGCTTCACTAACATAATGTGCAGCTAACTCATACCCTTTACTAAGCAACATTGTATGCATATAGGCAAACAAAAAAGCGATAGAGACAATAGTTGCCACGCATAGTAAACAGATTGAAATTCTTTTTAGTAATTCTGAAATTTCAATTTTTTTCATCTTAATACCTTATACCAATTTTAAACTAAGAATAATTTTATCTAGCTTACCTATTTTAGCTTGATTAGAGCGTTCAGAAAAATTATCAAGTACGTACTTTAATTTATTAAATACTAAAAACAATATATCACCATATTGTCACATACATCTTTAAAGTTTACCAAATTCATTTTCAAAAAACAAGATTTTATTATTAACCCGAATTCTGGATTAGATTTTAGGTAAATTATTGAAAGTCTTGAATTTTACTAAATTAGTAACTAGTCTTAAAATGCTTACTGCTTTATCGTAAATGCTAAAACAATAAGCTATTGATATTCTTGTTTTTTTTAATCTCCAATCCAGAATTCGGGTTAAAAACGCTAACTTGTATCTTCAAGAAGTAAGACATAATAGCTCTAAAATGTCTTGCAAGGAAAGGTAAAGCTGAATGCTAACTTATGCCAGAAAGATACCGTCTTGTTTGCCTTTTTGAGTAGTATCATCTTATTTTTCCTGTAAATTTTGTTTATAACGCCTAAGATTTACGATATTTTAATCCCGGTAGAATATCTTATAAAATCAGATTATATGTTATACCTATGGAAATAGATAACTTTCAGCAATATTACAACCAAGAAGAAATGAAGACAGTAACATTAGCTCAAATTTATAAAGACTTGGTAATAAAGATATTCGATATAGCCACAAGCAAAATGTAAGCTACTATTAATGGTATTATGGAAATAGCACCAACGATACCACCTACTATACCTACTACCAGAGGTGACGGAGTAGTAAGGCTTAATATAATAAGTGGGAGAGATATAATTGATAGTATTATAGAAATTACACCTACTGTTTTCAGAAGAGATAGAAATCCTTTTGAATCTAAATGTTCTTTAATTCCCTTAAATAATATAAAGAAAATGCTTATACACATTATAGCACAAAGTATTACTGCTGCTATTTTTATTATAGCTGCTGCTATAAGTGCTGCTAAATAAGCTATATTCATTATAACTTTACCACTAAACTTAATAACACTGCAATTATCACACACCATAATAAAAAAGTCAACTCCATATGTTTAGGTTGTAAAATCCCAAAAAGCAGCCAGAATAGAATAAGCAAACATTTACGAATTGAATTTAGTGCAAACAAGGGTGTTGATATCAACCATACTCTGCAGAATCGCAATATGGTATGACTACATGCTTTTTATTGATTTGATTAACATAATCAGCAGAGAGTTTTGTTTTGCAAAAGATGTCTACAGTAACATACTGCAATTATTTGGAATTGTAGGGCTAGGTGCAATTGTAAGGCCACTTGGTGCATTCATATTTGGTCACGTTGGTGACAGGTATGGAAGGAGGATAGCATTAATAATTACTATCTTGCTAATATCGATACCATCAAGTCTCATTGCATTTATTCCAAGTCACAATCAAGTAGGTATAATTTCTACTATATTGCTTCTTGCAATCCATATAACACAAGGAATTGCACTTGGTGGTGAACAAGGAAGTTCTGTTTATCTTATAGAGCATTTATCCAGTAGGAAAGAGAACTTAGGGATGTATTTTGGAATGATGGGTTTTGGTCGCTCCATTGGCGTCTTGCTTTCTGCGGTGATAGTGATTATCTGCAAAAAAACTACTGATTTTTGTACCTGGGGTTGGAGATTGCCATTTATTTTCTCAGCTATTTTAGGATTAATTAGCGCGTATAGCATATACACATTGGGAGAAACTCCAGCATATGAAAAAAATCGAAAACAAAGAAATTTACCTGATTTGCCAATAATAGAGCTTATAAAACGCCACAAGAGAGCTCTTATACTTGCTATTTTAATATCTGCACCTGTTAATGTTGCTGTTGGATTTACCATATTTCTTCGAACTCTCGCAAAGGAAATAGCATCAGTGGATGTTTATGTAACAACATATATCAACGAAATTGTATTGATTATAACCAGTGTATTAATGCCGATATCTTCAATAGCGTTTGGAATGTTGGCTGATAAAGTTGGAAAAGAGCGCACTGCAATCTTATTTATAGCAATTACAATGGCACTGTGTTGTCCTGCGTTATCTATTGCATATTACTATAAAAATTATCTTGTGATTGCGTTGAGCGTAATGGTTCTCTCTATAATAGAAAGGGGTATAGTTCCCATAGGAATAGTTGCATCTGAACTCTTTCCTACCAATGTTAGATTTAGTGGTGTGAGCTTATCACGCAATATCTCTTATGCGTTACATGGAGGATTTACTCCTATGGTTTGTATTTGGTTGACTGTAACATTTCCTCAAACAAACCTTGCTGCTGGGCTTTATATAGTCTTCTGCTTGTTGATCAGTGTGGTAGCAATATTGCAAATAAAACCGCAAGATAAGAAATTTGATTGGTCTTAGTTTTCTCCTATGTGATTTGATAGACCGGGAAAGGGTTTCATCTAAGTAGCTGACACCCTGACAACCGTCATCCCGCTGCTTGTTAGCGGGATCTAGAGATACCGTGACGGTATGACGTAGGACTGCTGTCATTCCAGTCTGGAATCCAGAGAAAAGGATGATGTCATCCCAGTGTCCCTGTAATGTCATTCCAGTGCTTGACACTGGAATCCAGCCTTTATTATGCAGCCACTTGGTTAAAATTAAGTCTTCTGGATCCAAGTAGTCAGGGCACTGGGATGACAAAGGAGGGCAGTGTCAGCTACTCGGATGACACCCTGCTGGTGGACAATGTTTGTATAGTTGTGCGTCACGCGCTGGAATGACGAATTACTTAACCGCCATACCGTCACGGTATCTCCTAGCATAGATCCCGCTAACAAGTAGCGGGATGACGATTTTGTATCGGAAAACAAGTAGCATGACGATTTATCAAATGTTCCTTAGTTTCTCAAAAAAATCCTTTAACAAAAAAGAGCATTCTGTTTCTAATATCCCACCATAAACTTCAGGTATATGGCTGCAAAATTGAAATATCTTAGCACCATTTTCAATTCCTCCACCTTTTGGATTATAAGCTCCAAAGTACAATCGTTTAATTCTGGCAAAGGAAATAGCTTGAGCACACATCGGACATGGTTCTAATGTTACGTACATATCAGCATCACAAAGCGTGGGAGTTGAAAATGCTTGTCTGATCGCTAACATCTCTGCATGTGCAGTTGGATCGCTGGATATATTGTGTGCAGAAGAAATGATATTGTCTCCACTAACCATTACAGCACCTATTGGCACCTCACCATTTTTCTGAGCAAGTTTGGCTTGCTCTATGGCAAGCTCCATATATTGATACTTGAACACTTTCCTTTGCTAATCTTCTTCTTTTAAATTTTATTAACTGCTGCTTCAATAAATGATACAAAAAGAGGATGAGGAGAAAACGGCTTTGATTGAAATTCTGGATGAAACTGCACACCGATAAACCACGGATGACTCTCTAACTCCACTGCCTCTATGCACGTTCCATCTTCTGATATGCCACTGCATAGCAGCCCATTTTTTTCCAAATCATCTTTATAATCTGAATTGATTATGTATCTATGCCTGTGTCTTTCTGAAATAGTAGTGTTACTATATGCATCCATCATTTTAGAGTTTGCATTTATATTACATTTGTATGCTCCAAGTCTCATGGTTCCACCAAGATCGTCATCTTGATCGCCAGCTAACTTAACGATTGGATGTTTACAGTTACGAAATTCTTCAGAGTGTACATCTTCAAGCTTAACAACATTACGAGCAAATTCAATAATTGCAAGCTGCATACCAAGGCAAATTCCGAAAAATGGGATATTATTTGTACGGGCATAATTTATTGCTAATATTTTACCCTCTACTCCGTCATCACCAAACCCCCCTGGAACAAGGATTGCATGAGAATTCTGTAATTTCTCTCCTATAAGTTTTTCATTTATAGGTTTTTCTTCCTTCTCTCTTGAGTTAACCCAATTTATCTTTACTTTGACTTTATTACTAATCGCACCATGATTTAATGCTTCAACCAGTGATTTGTATGCATCAGGGAATTCGGTGTATTTTCCCACTATAGATACAGTAACTTCCTGTGTTGGGTGCCTTATGGAATGCACTATTTGATCCCATTCAGTCAAGCTTGGTTTTGGCTTACTTAAATGAAAGTGCTCCAAAATTTGCGTATCAAGCCCACATTGGCTATACAACACCGGTAACTCATATATATGACTCACATCAGGGGCAGGTATCACATTGGATAAAGAAACATTGCAAAGCTTAGCTATTTTCTCTCTTTGATTATCGAAAATTTCTTTCTCACTGCGGCATAATATAATATCTGGTTGTAACCCCGCGGAATTTAACTCTCGAACTGAATGCTGCGTTGGCTTTGTCTTTAATTCTTGCGCTGCGGTAAGATATGGTATTAAAGTTAAGTGAATAAGGATAACTCTTTGTTTTCCTAATGTGTAGTTAACTTGGCGTATAGCCTCCAAAAATGGTTGGCTTTCAATGTCACCTACAGTTCCACCTATTTCACATATTACAAAATCTAAACCTTCCGTACCATTAAAAATGAACGATTTGATCAAATCTGTTACATGAGGAATGACTTGCACAGTTTTGCCCAGATAATCACCACGCCTCTCTTTCTTCAATAACTCATGATATATCTTACCAGTTGTTATATTGTCATCTTTTGTTGCTTTAATTCCAGTAAAACGCTCATAATGCCCAAGATCCAAATCAGTTTCAGCACCATCTTCGGTAACAAATACCTCTCCGTGCTGAGTTGGGTTCATTGTTCCAGGATCAATGTTGAGATACGGGTCAAGTTTTCTGATACGGATCTTAAAACCGTGAGCTTGAAGAAGCGCACCAACGCTTGAAGCAACTAAGCCTTTACCAAGCGATGACACAACTCCACCTGTGACAAAGATAAATTTAGCTTCCTTCATTAATTTTCAAATGGAACAGAAGTAGATTCACTTTCTTGCTTTTTTTCTAATATAATTTTTTCTGCGATCGATTTTTTATGTACGTCTTTTGAACATAATCCTGACAATAGCAATGTGTTTATAATAAACAATCCAGCAACAATAGCCGTTATTCTGCTGAGCGGGTTTTCAGAAGATTTCACCGGAATCATCGAATTGACCCCCTGTTGTGTATTACTAAAACCACTTAACGAACTACTTCCAGGCGGCTGCAAGAGCACTAAAATTACTAACACAACAACCAATATTATTTGAAATATACTTAATACCGCTACTGACATTATAGATAGGGCTGAAAATAAAAATCTTAGCAGTACAAAGCACGTAAGTCAAGAACATCTGTCACCCAAGTAGTTTGAAATCTAAGTATGTATTTACTGCCTACCTTATTTTGATTAACATATGCATAAGACTTTGGGCTTAATATGTATCACATTTTAAAATACAAAGATTATGAACCAAAAATAGACGAAAGTGCTTTCATCGCGGGTGGTTCGCATATCATAGGTAAGGTTGAAATAGGAAGAGATGCAAGCATCTGGTTTAATTGTGTGGTCAGAGGGGACGTTGGATCAATAAAAATAGGTGATGGAACAAATATTCAAGATGGAACGGTAATTCATGTGGATAGAAACCCAGGTGGTGACACAATTATTGGCAGCATGGTAACAGTGGGACATTTTTGTGTGTTGCACGCATGCACGGTGCATGATAAGGCGTTTATTGGTATGGGCTCTACCGTGATGGACCATGCAGTTGTGGAGCCTGAAGCTATGGTAGCTGCTGGCTCACTGGTAACACACGGAAAAGTGATAAAAAGTGGAGAAATATGGGCTGGTAGGCCAGCAAAGTTCTTCAAAAAGATGTCGAATGAAGAAATTAAACATATTACACAATCAGCACAAAATTATATTATGCTAATGAAGGAATATAAAAACTGAAGTTTGCGTCAAGTGTTTTACTTGACGCGTATGGCTCAACCCTTATTGCCTCCCTTTATTTTTATTCCCATTTACTCCTTGTGCTTTCGCCCCATCTACTTGAGTACTAGGTAATGCTGCATATGTAATACCACCAGCTACGAGTGCAGATGTTACTGCTATACCAATTATTACTAACATCTCTAACCTAACTGTATGTTCAAGTGCAGTAAATGCTATCAGTCCAGCAGCAAGACCAACACCAACAGTAGCGGTGTACTTCGCTCCATTGCCTTGTTTTGGTTGCTCAGTTGTTTTGCTTTTATCTTCTAATGTTTGTTTTTCCTTCTGTAATTTATCAACAAGACTTTTACTCTCTTCTAATTGTTTATTTAACTCCACAACTTCAGCATTTTTAGCTTGCAACTGCTGAACTTGAGCTTTTAATTGTGTTATTTCCTCATCTTTAGCTTGTAACTGAGCAGCACTTGGTTGGTTGTTTAGCTGTTCTTGTAAATCTTTTATTTCATCGTCTTTAGCTTGTAACAGAGTAGCATTTGGTTGGTTGTTTAGCTGTTCTTGTAAATCTTTTATTTCATCGTCTTTAGCTTGTAACTGTTGCTGTAAGTTCGCAACTTCTTGTGTATTTTGTTGAGCTTTTAATGCTGTCATTTCATTCTCTTTCTCTGTTAACTTTTGCTGTAACACCACAGCATCTAATGCTTCCAATTCTGTTATTTTAGCATTTTTCTCTTCTAACTGCTGCTGTAACGCTGTAGAATCTATTGCCTTTAGTTTTTCCACTTCAGCTTCTAAGTCTTGTTTTTCCTGCTGAGCTGTGTCCAATTGATCTTGTAATTCTTGTGTTTTAGTTCTCAATTCCTCCTCAGCTTTCTTCTTTGCAGCTTCTAATTCTTGTATTTTAGGTTTCAATTCTTCTAATTGTTTTTGGGGATGTTGAAGCATCTGTACCTCAACTTCTTTTTTTGTATTATCAAGGCCCAACAGGGTTTTTATTTCTGTTGCAGTAGTAAAAGCTTTTCCGTTACCTTGTTTGTTAGCTGAAGATATAGGCATGATTACAATATTATCTCCTTGATTTTTTTTTTCTTTTTCAAACAAACCGGTAATATATAATTGCTTATTACCTAGTGAAAAACCCGCATAAAACTTTTTAGAACTTGAAATGTTTTCATACTCTTGAAATTTTTTAAAATCATCTTGCGCTATAATAAGCATTATTTCATTATTGATAACCTTTATTGTACCATTAATCTCCATAAACATATTAAACCTCAATATATATAATTAACATTACATAATACCCTTAGAACCTAAGGTCAAGTAATATTTTTATCATAGCATAGAAAATTTATGTTCGTAAACAAAAAATTTTGGCGTAAAATTGACGTATTTACTTAATTGTGCTATAGCTAAAGTAATTTAGGTTTACCGACCATCGTCATTCCGCTGCTTGTTAGCGGGATCTAGAGATACCGCGGCGGTATAACGTTGCTAGCTTAAGGTTTAAAATTGAGAAATATTTATGTTAAAAGAAAAATACGGCTTTAAAGAAGTTGAAGACAAATGCAACATATTATGGGAAGGCAGTAAAGTTTACAGGTGGAATGGTGAAAAGGATAACACTTTCACTATAGACACACCTCCACCGACAATATCGGGTAAATTGCATATTGGCCATATATTTAGCTATTGCCACACGGACTTTATTGCAAGGTTTCAGCGCATGCTGGGAAAAGATGTGTTTTACCCAATTGGGTTTGATGATAATGGGCTTCCCACTGAAAGATTGGTTGAGCAAACCTATAAAACCCGCGCAAAAGAAGTTGGCAGGGAAAAATTTATAGAGATGTGCCATGAGGTTATTGAAAAATCAAAGCAAGAATTCAAGGAACTATTTAAATCGGTCGGCATTAGTTATGACTGGGATTTGGAATATCACACGATCAGCAAGGAAACTGTGACGCTTTCACAGATGTCGTTTATTGATCTATATAATAAGGGATATGCATATAGAAAAATGCAGCCTATCCTTTGGGACCCGGTTGATAAAACCGCAATTGCGCAAGCAGAAATAGAAGATAAAGTTTTTGAGTCATCCTTAAACACGATAGTTTTCTCTACTCAAGAAAATGAGCAAATCAATATTGCAACTACGCGACCTGAGTTACTTCCCGCATGTGTTGCAGTTTTTTGCCATCCAGAGGATGCGCGCTACACCCACCTGATTGGAAAAACAGCGGTAGTGCCAATTACAAAGGAAAAAGTACTAATCATTGCTGACGATAAGGTCAAAATAGATAAAGGCACTGGGCTTGTTATGTGCTGTACGTTTGGTGATGAGCTCGATATATATTGGCAGCAAAAGCATAATCTGCCGATGAAAATTATCATCGATCAGGATGGGAGGATGGACCTAGATGATGTCATTCCACCACACCCCGGCGTCATGAAAGTAGCTGACACTGGAATCTACGATGAAATAAATGGATTGAAAGTTACAGCAGCAAGAAAGAGGATGATCGAAATCCTAACTAAAAAAGGACTTTTGATAGAAAGCACTAGCATTTCTCATTCTGTTAAGTGTGCAGAAAGATCTGGTGCACCACTTGAGATATTACCTACTTATCAATGGTTTATCAAGACCTTAGAGCAAAAAGCTCAAGTATTAGATAAAGTAAAAGAATGCAATTGGCATCCAGCTACTATGCGTAAACGTATGGAAGTGTGGATAGAAGGGCTAAATTGGGACTGGTGCATCTCAAGGCAACGTTATTTTGGTGTGCCATTTCCAGCGTGGTATTCTAAACGTAAGGGAGAAGAAGGTAAAATTATTCTAGCTGAGATAAAGGACCTACCTATAGATCCACTCAAAGATTTGCCAAAAGGGTATAGCAAAGAAGAGGTTATCCCAGATCAAGATGTAATGGATACCTGGGCCACAAGTTCAATTACTCCTCAACTGAGTGCACTGGCAGTAAACAGTGAGTTTAGTTTACCAAATCATCGCTATGATACGATATTTCCTGCAGATCTGCGCAGCCAGAGCCATGAGATAATAAGAACTTGGGCTTTTTATACTATTTTAAAGGCACATTATCATGCAAATTCTTTACCTTGGAAAAACATTATGATCAGCGGTTGGTGTTTAGCAGATGATAAGAAAAAGATGAGTAAATCAAAGGGTAACATCATTACTCCTCATGTAATACTTGAAACTTATGGAGCTGATGTAGTGCGCTATTGGGCAGCGAACTCAAGGCTTGGAGTTGATACAGTCTACTCTGAAAATATATTCAAAATTGGCAAGCGCCTCGTTACAAAACTTTGGAACGCTAGCAAGTTTGTTTCCATGTTCATGGAAAAGCATCAAACAGTAAGCATAAATTCCATCAGTGAGACGATGGATAAATGGATACTGTCTGAGCTGTACAAAGTAATAGGTAAAGCAACGAATAACCTATTACAGTTTGAATACTGCGAAGCTTTGGGCGCAGTAGAAGAATTTTTTTGGAAGGATTTTTGTGATAACTACTTGGAATTAGTAAAAAAACGCGCGTACGGAAGCAGTTTAAGTGCAAAACAAAGCTTGGCGTATGTACTGAATATTATTTTGCGGTTATTTGCACCTTTCTTGCCTTACATTACAGAAGAGATATACCACCAATTGTATAGTTATAATTCTGTACACAATAAAAGCAATTGGCCGAGCAAAGAAGAACTTATCTACGATAAATATTCAGAGGAAATGGGAGATAATGTTATTCAGATATTAAACATTATCAGAAAGATAAAGGCAGATAATAATGTATCAGTTAAGCATCTGATAAAAAAGTTGATGATAAAAGCAGATCTACGAGAGGATAAATTGAATCAATCTGCACAGGATGATTTGCAGGCAGTTTGCAATGCGGAAACGATAGAGTGGATGCAGTCTGAGCTTGAAACTGAAGACGGAAAATACATAGTGAATATAGACTTATACTGATTTTTATAGCTTTACTTCCTTTAATATCCATGCTATTGTAATCATTATTAGTATGAGGGAATAATGAGGGATTTGTATAGTAAAACCAATGCAACATATCTTATAGCTGGTGCTTTGCTACTTTGGTATTGCTTGCGTCTGGGACACTTGCTGTTGCTCCTTATGTTGCATTCTTATCTCCAATTGCAGCCTTTAATGTAGCTCTTCCTGTTGCCTTGAGTTTATCTATACTATCTACTTTGATACTCGCACTTTCATGCAAGATGATTAGTCGAAATAAAAAATTAGCTGCTCAAGGAGCGGAGCTTAATGAAAAAACTGAATTAGCTGCAGAGCAAGAAAATACAATACAAAGCTTAGAACCTCAAATCAAAGGGCTAAATAAGAAAGTTAGTGATCTCGAAACAAAATTAGATGAAATTTCAAGGCAAGCTAATGGTGCTGCAACAAAAGATGAAGTGGAAGAGCTAAAGGTAAAGATTGCTAGTGTTGCAACAAAAGAGGAGCTAAATAAGCTTAACAATGAAGTGAAAGAGCTAGGGACAAGCGCTGCAACAAAAGAAGAGCTAAAGGCAGGGCTTAATGGTACTGCAACAAAAGATGAAGTTAAACAGCTAAGAGGAGAGTTTGCTAATGCTACAACAAAAGATGAAGTTGAACAGCTAAGAGGAGAGTTTGCTAGTGCTGCAACAAAAGAAGAGCTAAAGGCAGGGCTTAATGGTGCTGCAAAAGATGAAGTGAAAAAGTTAATAGAAGATGCAGTGGAAGAGCTAGAGGTAAAGATTGGTAATGCTGCAACAAAAGATGAAGTGAAAAAGTTAATAGAAGATGCAGTGGAAGAAAGGCTTAGGTCTTGTCGACATAAAAAAAATAGTGATATAGAGTACTCTTTATTAATAGGTAAAGAGAATGCTATATGATTTAAAAGATGAGCAATGGGAGAGAATAAAAAACAGTCTGCCAGGTAAGGAAGGAGATAGAGGAAGAAGCGCAAAAGATAACAGGAGATTCGTAGCTGCAATAATGTGGATAGGTAGAACAGGAGCAACATGGAGAGCATTGCCGGCTGAGTATGGAAAATGGTCAAGTGTACATAAACGTTTTATAAGGTGGGCAAAATCTGGTGTTTGGCAGATGATTTTCAACACATTAGCTGTTAATGGAGACACAGAGTGGCTCATGATAGACTCAACAATAATCAGGGCACATCAACATGCTGCTGGTGCAAGAAAAAAATGTGGAAACTGGTAGACAAGAACAAGAGCTGGGACGGTGCAAAGGAGGATTTTCAAGCAAATTACACGCTGCTTGTGATGCTTTGGGCAACCCACTGAGATTCTTTGTTACTGCAGGGCAAAGATCGGATTACGTAAAAGCTTTAGACCTGATAGAAGGCAAGAACATGGAGGCACTTATTGCCGATAAAGGGTATGACGCAAATTATATGATTGAGGCTGCAGAAGCTGTAAATGCTGAGCCAGTAATCCCACCGCGTTCCAACAGAAAAACACCAAGAGAATATGACAAAGAATTGTATAAAGAGAGAAACTTAATCGAAAGGATGTTCAACAAAATCAAGCACTTCCGCAGAGTTGCTACACGCTACGACAAATTGGCCATAGCTTTTCTGTCTTTTGTTCACATTGCTGGCATTTATCTTTGGTTAAAATAAATGTCGACACTGCCTAGTAGTCTCATAAAGGAAGTTGAAGTAAAAGAAGAGCTGCAGATGAAGTTTTATGAAAAAGGTAAAAAAAGATATAAGACAACATTTGATGATGTTATACTTCCAAATGATAAGAAACAAAAGCTGAAAGAGATTTATGAATCACAAAAAGAATCAGATGCGGCTCTAAAAAAAGGAGAAGGATACATTTTGCATGGTCTACCAGGAACTGGTAAGACTATGATTGCTAAGGCAATTGCGAGTGAAACTAAAGATACATCTGCATTTATAAGTGTTTCTGGTTCTAGTTTGTTTAATATAAAAAATATAAATGATCTTTTTAAAAAAGCAGAAGAAAACGCTCCTTGTATAGTTTTTATAGATGAAATTGAAGGCTTTGGCAAAGCGTATAGTTCTGATGATAATATACGATATTTAAAACATTTCTTAACTAAAATTGATGGCTCTGACCATGTAAAAGGTGTGACGGTGATTGCTGCAACTAATCATATAGGTATTTTAGATAAGGCACTTGTTAGGGGAGGTCGTTTATGCAATCACATTGAGATTCCTACATTAGGTACAGATACGCGTAAAAAAATAATCAACGAGTATTGTCAGAAGAAAAATTTGCAAAGTATCGCTCATACAATTTTAAACAATACTAGTGAGGATTTTTCACCAGCAAATCTGATTAGTTTATTAAAGGAAATAGAAGGTTGTGCAAGTAAAGTACGTGACAAGACTAAGACTGCGGCTATTTGTCGAAGTTTTAAGAGGACTCATAATATTAAAAAGGTGTCGAATAAGCAGACTAACAGGAAAATTGAAAATTCTATAGGAGAATCACAGCAATACACATCCAGACCATCACATAAGCTGAATGACGCTTTATGTGATTCTGGATATACCAGTATATGTTCTACCCTGATCAATAGCTAACTAGACATTATAAGTACAATGGTACACTCGATACACAAGGTCTAAGTCATTTTTTAGCTAGCAGACTGAAGATGGGAAATTTGTTGTAGGTGCAGCACTATAATTCCTCCACAGATAAGAGAATTTTAATAAATATATACAAGACTGCTGAACGTGGGGGGGAGGGGAGTAATGAGCAATTTGCTTAGTGAGGCTAATGCATTTTATTTTGTAGCTAGTTCCTTAGCTACTCTTACGTTACTTACATCTTTAGCGCTTATTGTAACTTCTAATGTGCCTCTTCCTCTAATTCTTGCTTTAGCTACATTATCTATTTTGGTGCTTGCACTTTCATGTAAAATAATTAGTAATAATGTAGAATTGGAAGCAAAAGTAAAAGGTCAGTTAGAACATAAGGAGGAGATGCTTTCTCTTGAACACCAAGAGTTACGTGATGAAAATACAAGATTGAATGAAAGAGTGGATTCTTTAATGGAGGAATTGTGTCAATGCAAATTAGAAAGTGAAAAGAATAAGTTATGTTTAAAGTCAGAATATGAAGATGAGTTACGCTTAAGATTGGAATATGAAGATGAATTAAACTTGGAATTAGAACATAAAAGTAGGGAAGCTTCTTCTCTGCGTACTCAATTAACTATGTTAAGAAAAAAAGTAGAAGTAGAAGAAGTAAAACAATTAAAAACTTTAGAATCGGAAGAACAACATGAGAGCTCAGAAAGCGACATAGAAGAATTAGAGGAGAAGTTATGCCAGTCGGAAAAGGAAAAGAAAGAATTAGAAGGTAAAGTTAGTGATGAACGTCAAAAGCGCACTGATCTTGAAAGTAAAGTTGATAAATTGTGTACAAAGGAGAAAGAGTACTTATCTAAAATTAAGGAGCTGGAAAAGGAGTCATTATCTTTACAAAAAGAAGAGAAAGAATCTGATAACACATTAACAACAGTGAATGATGATCGCGATAATAAGGTGAAAGAATTAAACAGTTCACTTTTGAAGCAATCCTCTCAAATAGAACAACTTCAAAAAGCTTTATTGGAAAAGAAAAAAGAAGAAGTGCTTTTTTTGCAACGGATGATAGAATATGTAACAGATGAGGTAGAAAAATTAGTAAGGGAAAATGAAGTGATCAGAGATGATGATAAAAAAGTAATATTACAAGTGATTCAAGCAACAAAGTCTGTGTTAGTAGAAGAAGCTGCACAATATTTGCCAGGCGAAACGTCTGTTCCTTCATTTGTGGAAGATCCTGGATATACCAGTGGATGTTCTACCCCGATCAATAGCCACTAGACATTTTGAGTACAGTTGTACACTGGATACATAAAACCTTAGCCATTTTTAGCTAGTAGACTGAAAAAGGAAAGTTTGTTGTAGGTGCAGCACTATAATTCCTCCACAGATAAGAGAATTTTAATAAATATATACAAGACTGCTGGAGTTTTGTCCGTGGTGGGAGGGGAGTAATGAGCAATTTGCTTAGTGAGGCTAATGCATTTTATTTTGTAGCTAGTTCCTTAGCTACTCTTACGTTACTTACATCTTTAGCGCTTATTGTAACTTCTAATGTGCCTCTTCCTCTAATTCTTGCTTTAGCTACATTATCTGTTTTGGTGCTTGCACTTTTATATAAAATAATTCGTAATAATAAGAAAATAGAGATTGAGAGAAATAAATTCGCTCAAAAAGAGCAAGAGTTGGAAAATAAAATAACTCTAGGAAAGGAAGCTGAAGAAGCTGCAAACAAAGAAGTGAAGAATCAATTACATGAATTAACTCGAGAAAAGCAAAATTTAGACAAGAGAGCAAAAAAATTGAATCAGAAAGTAAATGAGTCAGAAGTTGAGAGAGAATCTCTTCTTGAAGAAAAAAAATCTTTAGAGAAAAAATTAGAAACAGCAAAGAATCGTACGTTTGAAATAGACAATGAATTGGACAAAACAAAAGAGGAAATAGATAAGCTTGTTGCACGAGAAGAAGAATTACATCTTAAAATCTCGTGTTTACGTGAACAGTTACAAGAAAAAGAAGAACGTATAACAGAATTGAAAGGGAAAATAGACAATAATCAATGCAAAGAATTAGAAAATAAAAAATTGAATGAGGAAGTAGAAAAATTACGTAAAGAAATAAGGGAGTTATACGAGAAAGAAGACAAATTTTATAAAGAAAGAGATATATTACGTAAGAAAGAAGACACACTTTATAAAGAAAGAGATATATTATATGAGGAAGAAAAAAAGTTGCATACAAAATTAGATGACCTAAAATGTGAAATCAGAAAAATCAATAAAGAAAAGGAAAATTTATCTAAAAAATTGGAAAAGAAATTTGACGAGTTAGATGAAGCAAATGGTTTAATTGAAAATCAGTCTTTTGAGTTAGACGGAATAAGAAAAGATTGTAACAATGAGGTAAAAGGTTTAAAAAATTTACTTTTAGAGCGAGACAGTCAAATAGAACAACTTGAAGAAGATTTGTTGAGAAATGCAGAAGAGAAAAAGGGTTATTTACCGGAAATGTTAGAATCTGTGGTAGACAAGGTAGAAAAATTGGTAAACAATAATGAAGCGATCGGAGATCGTAGTAGAAAAATAATATTACAGGAGACTCAAAAAATAAAGTTTATATTGAAGGAAATTATGCAATTCACGCTAGGTGAAGATTCTAGATGTGAATCACCATCAGAGGAAACGTTTGATTGTTTACTGGAGGATCTTGGATATGCAAGTCGCTCATCCACTCCGATCAAATTGCCAAATTCACTATTGACAGAATCTTATGAACGTAATCAGATTGAAGGTATTTGCAAAACACAACAATTAGTCTTATAGTCTTATTATAAAATAAATCATGCAAGATAATGAACCCAATAATATGTGCACTGGATACACAAGATTTAAATAAGGCTATTTCTCTAGTTAATACTCTGCGTGGTAAAGTTGGCATGGTAAAGCTGGGATTAGAATTTTTTGCTGCTCAAGGTCTTTCTGGAGTGCAAGAAGTTGCAAAATGCAATGTACCAATTTTTTTAGATCTGAAATTGCATGACATTCCAAACACTGTAGCTAAAACAGTTGAAGTAATAAAAGTTCTGAACGTTGAAATGTTAACTCTGCACATCAGCGGTGGGACAAAAATGCTTGAAGAAGCGCTAAGTGTAGTGCAAGGCACAAAAATAAAGCTGATTGGAGTGACAGTGCTAACTAGTATGAGCAATGAGGATTTAAACGAGCTTGGAGTAGCAAGAGAAGTAAAATCACAGGTAATTTTGCTTGCAAAGCTTGCAAAAAAGATTGGACTCTATGGAATAGTCTGTTCTGCATTGGAAGCTCAGGAAGTGCGCCGAGAATGCGGTGAAGACTTTAAAATTATTACTCCAGGAATTCGTATAGATCCAGGTCATGACGACCAAAAAAGAACAGCAACACCAAAAGAAGCAATAAATTCAGGAGCTGATTATATCGTCATTGGCAGACCCATTACGAAAACTACAAGTAGTGCGGAGCTAATATTGAAATCCATGAAAGAATTTTAATATAATAACTTAATTTATAAAAATACTAACATATTAATTAGGAATAAGCATGAGTAATATCAATAGAATAATACGCGAAGTAATCAAGGAATTCCGCTCAAAATTACCAGATAAGGAAATAGAGGAATATTCTGGCAAATTGAATAAGCTACATATCTACCAGTGCAATAAGCATATAATAGAAAATAAGAAGCTATATCATTATACAATAAATGGGAAAACCCATGCTATGGGTCAGCATGGGCATAATTTTGTCAAGAGTTTAGAAGTTATCTTGAGGAATAAGCCACAAATTTCCTTAGAAGAGGTAATTGATTTTATGGAAAAAATAATTAATTTTGGTATTGATAGTTGTTATGGAGCATTTGAGATGATATTTGAATCTCGCTCTGGTGTTACAATAGATGATGCAGTTAATTTTGTAAAAGATAGCTTATCTAGGTCTTGTCGACATAAAAAAAATAGTGATATAGAGTACTCTTTATTAATAGGTAAAGAGAATGCTATATGATTTAAAAGATGAGCAATGGGAGAGAATAAAAAACAGTCTGCCAGGTAAGGAAGGAGATAGAGGAAGAAGCGCAAAAGATAACAGGAGATTCGTAGCTGCAATAATGTGGATAGGTAGAACAGGAGCAACATGGAGAGCATTGCCGGCTGAGTATGGAAAATGGTCAAGTGTACATAAACGTTTTATAAGGTGGGCAAAATCTGGTGTTTGGCAGATGATTTTCAACACATTAGCTGTTAATGGAGACACAGAGTGGCTCATGATAGACTCAACAATAATCAGGGCACATCAACATGCTGCTGGTGCAAGAAAAAAATGTGGAAACTGGTAGACAAGAACAAGAGCTGGGACGGTGCAAAGGAGGATTTTCAAGCAAATTACACGCTGCTTGTGATGCTTTGGGCAACCCACTGAGATTCTTTGTTACTGCAGGGCAAAGATCGGATTACGTAAAAGCTTTAGACCTGATAGAAGGCAAGAACATGGAGGCACTTATTGCCGATAAAGGGTATGACGCAAATTATATGATTGAGGCTGCAGAAGCTGTAAATGCTGAGCCAGTAATCCCACCGCGTTCCAACAGAAAAACACCAAGAGAATATGACAAAGAATTGTATAAAGAGAGAAACTTAATCGAAAGGATGTTCAACAAAATCAAGCACTTCCGCAGAGTTGCTACACGCTACGACAAATTGGCCATAGCTTTTCTGTCTTTTGTTCACATTGCTGGCATTTATCTTTGGTTAAAATAAATGTCGACACTGCCTAGTAAATTTTATAGATTCCATGGCAGTGGGATTTTCAAAGTAATATTAGAACTCAATCCAGAGAGCTCTCTTGAAGAGATAGAGAAACAATTTAGCAAAGTAGTAGATCCTTACTTTCTTAATGCTTGGAGTCGAGAAAGTGAAAGGGCTTTTGCTAAGATATGTAGGTTATGTAGAGAAGGACATGTGGAGAATATGCAGAAATTTGATTTTAGCAATTTTAATTTAGATCAAGATAGTGCTGGAGCATTAAGAGCACTGTTACAGTATTGTGTTGACGTTTCTAATCAAAAAGCTTTAGGTGATTCACATGAATTGCATAGAGAAGAGATGGAGGGGATATATAAATTTGATGATAATTACGATTTAAATTTAGATAGTGATCATAATGATAGTATCTGGCATTGAAATTATACTACAATAATAAAATAACTGGATAAAAATTATCACCAAAAAAATTCAAAAAAGTGCTTGACATAAAAGAACGAACATTATATAGTGTTGTTATCTTTTATTTTACCTCGCTTAATTTAATTACTGGATTAAGCTTACAGTACTAAGCGTGGCACAAAGTGCCACGCTATTTTTCGGTTTACATTTTCAACAGATAAACAAATGATATCATGCCAGTGCCTGGGCACATAACTGTACGAACATTTATTTTTGAAGACAACAGATGATGTCATTCCAGTGCTTGACACTGGCTTTCGCACAATTCCATCAAAAACGTTGTAAAGCGCTTTCGTGTTTACCAACTTAGTGCCCAATCTGGATCCCAGACTGGGATGACAAGAAAGGGAGCACTGGGATGACATCATCCTTTTTTTGGGATTCTCCAGTGCAGCTACTTGCATCTGCCACCTGCAATGTTCGTACAGATGTAGGGAAACATCTATGAGTACCATTCCTATTACCTTATTTCCATTTTCATTTCATTTTCAAAGGAGGCTATTATGTCACTCACCGATATCGCTCACCGTATCAATGAACTCGCTTCATCATGGGAGCAATTTAAATTAATAAATGATCGCAAACTAAAAGAAATTGAAAGCAAAGGGCGTGCTGATTCTGCAACAATTGAGCAGCTATGCAAGGTAAATAATGCCATTGATAGTTGCAAAGAGCGTTTAGACTTGATCGAAACTGCAGCTCAACGTCCAGAAGTAAATACAGATTTTAGCACAAGCGATAAATATTTTTCTGATTATATCCGCAAGGGAATGGAAAGCGGTTTATCACACAAAACCCTCAGTGGAGATAACAGTGATATCGGGGGGTATCTAGTTACTCCGCATATTGTAAAACGCATAAACAAGCGCGTAACTGATTCGTCCCCAATGCGACAAATATGCTCCAGTCAAAGAATCTCTACTGAAACATTGGATTACATTATAGAAGATTTTGACCGCGCCGGTGCAGGTTGGAGCAGTGAAACAGTAGATGATGAGGATGGTGGCAATAAGTCTAAGTATGATTTTGCAAAAGATACGGACACGCCCAAAATCCAAAAGATTTCCGTCACAACTTACGAGTTATATGCTCAACCACAAATATCACAAAAGTTACTCGATGATGCGTTTGTCGATGTTGAGAGTTGGCTGGTGGAAAAGATTGCCGAGACTTTTAGTAAGGAAGAAAGCGAAGCCTTCATTAAGGGTGAGGGCACTTTTCAACCAAAAGGAATTTTAGCTTATGAAAATGGAAACAGTTATAATAAAATAGAGCAAGTTAAAACTGAAAAATTAGATAGTGATTCAATAATGATGTTGTATTACTCTCTGGATGAATATTATTCCAAAAATGCATCATTTTTGATGAACAGGAGTACGTTGAAGGACATTAGGCTGCTAAAATCTCAAACAGGTCAATATCTTTGGCAACCAAGTTTGTCGCTTGAAGCTCCAGATACCTTAATGGGAGTGCCAGTATACCAGTCTGCCGATATGCCACCAGTGCCAAACAATCAGCTACCAGTAATTGCGATGGCAGATTTCAAACAAGCTTATAAGATTGTAGATAACAGAGGAATGAGAATATTAAGAGACCCTTATACGAATAAACCTTATGTGAGGTTTTTTGTCACTAAGCGTGTCGGCGGAGAGGTTGTAAACACCAGTGCTATTAAATTGTTGAAAGTTGCGAGCAAGTACTAAAAACTTCCGCAGCATCATCTTTATAGCTGATCAAAGCAACACGTCATACCGCGATTCATTCCATAACTGTACGAACATTGTGATTTTGGCCCATCAGGAGGGTGTCATCCCAGTGCTTGACACATATAGCTAAACTGACTTAGATTTACCGACAGTTTGAAAAACAAAAATTCGTCATTCCGCTACTTGTTAGCGGAATCTATGCTGAGATATCGCGGCGGTATGACGTAGGAAAACCTTTCTTGGGTTAGCTATAGTTTGCTATATTATGTGATTTTATTTTTAGCATTGCTTCTTACATTATGTAATTTTGTTTTCCATAATGTATATTATGTAATTTTCGATGCTAAGATCTGTTATAGCTCTCAGTATGATATGAGTGATTCTCTTTTAATAATTATTTTTTAAATAGTTTGTTGGTTCATCAATTTCTTTAGGATTGATATCTACAATTATTTTTCCGTTTTTTAACAGAATAATCCGATTTGATATTTTTGTTAAAAAATCCAAATTGTGAGAAGCGATAATCATAGTAATACCCATATCTCTAACTGATTGTAGTAGTTCCACAACGTCGACTATTGTTGCTACATCTAAACCAGACGTTGGCTCATCGCATAATAGAATCCTTGGATTCATCATTAAGCTTCTGGCAAGCGCAACCCGCTGTTTTTGCCCACCGGATAGATTACTAGGGTAATCATTTTTTTTAGAAGCAATACCCAAAGACTCAAGTAGTGAATCACTTTGATCCTGAGTTTTGTTTTTAAGTTTGGGAGCATATGTAAGATTTTCCCAGACAGTCATATGTGGGAAAAGTTGAAAATCCTGAAATACAAAACCAGTACTATCATTGCATTCAATGCTACCAGAATCTAAAACTTCGAGTTTTTGTATACAACGTAACAATGTTGATTTACCACTACCAGAAGGACCAGCAAGACCAACTATAGATTGTTCTATAATCAGGTTAATATTATTAAGTACTGGAACATTATTAAATAATTTACAAACATTATGCATTTTTATCATATATACCTTTCTGTTCAATCTTTTTGCCTATATATTCAATTAGTAATACAAGAGCGTAATAATAAGCCCCAGCAAGACAAAGTGGTATAAAATAAGTAAATTGTTCTGCTGCAAGCATTTGCGCAGAGCGCATAATATCAACACCACCAATAGTAGAGATTAATGCCGTTTCTTTAAGGAGTGCAATGATCTCATTTATCATTGCAGGAAGAATATTTTTAATAACTTGTGGTAATATAATATCTCTCCACATATAGAAACTAGGTATTTGTAAAGTTTTAGCTGCTTCAAACTGGTTTTTTGATATAGTTTCAATACCAGCTCGTAAAATCTCAGCAATATAAGCACAGCTATTTAGACCAAATGCTATAATGCCAGCACTAAATATGTTTAATTTAATTCCTGCAATGGTTGGAGTCATAAAATAAACAACACTTAACTGTAATATAAGGGGGGTGCCACGTATTACAGATATAATTCCATTAATTAATGGAATACAGATCTTATTATATCTGAGTACTGAAAATAACCCTCCTAGACTCATACCTAAAAGCAGTCCTCCAATCAATAATTTTAAAGTAAAGGCAAGGCCTGTTCCAACAAACAACAAATTAGAAATTAATTCTTGCATCAGTTATCTCCTAGCCATTTTTCTGCTATCTTTTGTATTACACCTTTACTTTCTAAACTTTTTAACGCCTCGTTTATTTTATCCTTTAAATCAGATCCTTTATTCACAGCAATAGAATAACCATTATCTGACTTAGCGATGGCTGACCATGATAGACCAGGATTTTTTTTGCTAAATACTTTACCTTGGAATTCATCAATTAGGACGCCATCAACATGACCAGACTTCAATGCTTCTACAGCTTGATTATTATTGTCTATAGCAATAATTTGAGCTGTTGTAGGAACATGCTCTTTTAGCCAAATTTCCATGACAGTTCCTAGTTGAACGGCTATCTTCTTGTGAGTTAAATTGTTTATACCGGCTATGGGTTTATTTTTGTGATATAGAATACCAAATTCCCCTGTATAATAACTATTTGAAAAATCAAAATTTTTTTCACGCTCTTCTGTACTACCAATAGTAGATATAGCAGCATCTACAGAATTACTTTGTAATGCTGCAAATATAGCACTAAACTGCATATCTTTAAACATTGCTTCTTTACCTAACTCTTTTGCTACTAATTGAGCAAGCTCAATGTCAAAGCCAGTAAATTTACCATTTTCATAATATTCAAAAGGTGGATAATCTGCAGAAATTGCAAATCTAATGATATTATCGTGTTTATCTTCCTTGCATCCTGTTAATAGAATACTTATCACTATAATAGCATTTAAAATATATTTTTTCATATTACTAATTTATATTCATATTTTATTCATCTTATGAATATAGACATTAAAAATTGAATAGTCAAGAAATAATGAATATAATTTCAAATATACTTATTACATATTCAATATGAGGAAAATGCATAATGCATGACAACACACTAGGTGAACATATTTTAAATATTATTCAAAATCATGAAATTTTAGAGCAGAGCGATTTACAGACCTTGCTTAAAGAAAGAGGGCACAGCATTCCTCAGGCTACTTTATCAAGGAAATTAAAAAAACTTAAAATTGCCAAAGTTGCTGGTGTATATAAAGTAATCGATATCAACCAGTATCAATTACCATTGATACTTAATATGCAAATTTCGGATTTTGGTTTAATAGTACTACATACCCAACCAGGACAAGCTAGCAGTCTAGCTTACTTTTTAGATAAGAAGTATGTGCTAAATAGTAGCAACAACATAGGAATTATAGGAACTATAGCAGGTGATGATACAGTATTATTGATCATCAAAAGTAAGGCTGAACTTAACAAAGTATTACAATCAATTTATGAAACATTTCCATATTTAAGTCCTGAATAAGAATGTTGTAAGTTAAAAATGTGATATAAAGGAGATAAGAGGGATTCCTTTGTTTAAATCTTTGTCTTCTTTTTTTCAATATACCTACATATCAGAATGGACAATTCATATAGAATCAGCATAGGTATTGCAAGCCCTACTTGGCTTAATACATCAGGTGGAGTTAAGATTGCAGCGATAATAAAAATTACCACTATCGCGATTCTGCGTTTATTTGACAAACTTTGTGTAGTGAGTAACCCTACTCTCACCATTAATGTGAGTATTACTGGAATTTGAAATGCAGTGCCAAAAGCAAACATAAATTGGAGAACGAGGTCTAAATATTCGCTAACTGATGGCATAAACTCTATTGGTATACCGAAAGATTTCCCACTATGTTCAAAAGTGATGAAAAACTTCCAGGCTAAAGGAAATATATAGTAATAGACTACAGTAGCTCCCGTTACAAATAAAACCGGTGTTGCAATCAAGTATGGCAACAACACTGCCCTTTCACTTTTATATAACCCAGGTGCTAAGAACATATAAAATTGCCATGCAAACACAGGAAAAGAAAACAAAAGTGCGCTCATTATTGCAACTTGGAGATACACAAAAAATGCCTCTGTTAAGTCTGTGTAAATTAAAGAAAAACCTTCGCTACCTTTTGTTGCTTCTATTAAAGGTGCGAGTAAAAAACGGTATATATTTTCCTTAAAGTAATAACAAAAACCAAAAGCAACGCAAAAAAATAGAAAGCAAAAGATAACTCTTTTTCTGAGTTCCGCAAAGTGCTCATAAAATGAGGCGTATTTGCTTGAGTTCCAGTTCATACTTTACTATAGCTCAATAATGCTATGTCTAACATTCTCAGCGAAAAAGCCCACTCATTGTCATACCACGCTGCAACCCTGCATATATCACCTGTAACATATGTACCAGTTAAATCCACAATTGCACTATAAGGGTTATGCACAAAATCTATTGAGACTAAAGGTTCCTCGCATATAGAAAGTACATTTGACATTGGATAACCCTCTGCCATCCTAGTACCCTCTGATGTCATCCGAGTAGCTGACACTGGGATCCAGAAATTAGATTCCAGCGTCACGCGCTGGAATGACGTAGAGGAGAGAGCTGCATCCTTAAACATTTCATTGATTTCTTTAACGGTCGCTTTCTTATCAGTCGTAAATGTAAAATCAACCATAGAAACATTGCTAACCGGAACTCTGACGGCAGTGCCATCTAGCTTTCCTTTTAATTCAGGAATGACAGAACCAATTGTTTTTGCTGCCCCGGTTGTAGTTGGCACCATAGATAATCCGCAAGCCCTTGCTCTACGCAAATCTTTATGATTACCATCAAGAACATTTTGATCATTCGTGTAGGCATGTATAGTAGTCATAAAACCGCTTTTTATGCCTAAACCAGAATGTAGGACTTTCACAATCGGAGCAAGGCAATTTGTAGTGCAAGAACCTGCTGATATCACTTTATGCTCTTTTTCGAGCATATCGTTATTCACACCATAAACTATAGTGACATCAGCATCCGAAACTGGAGCAGAGACAATCACTTTCTCTGCATTGTGCCTTATTGCTTCTTCACGTTTGTTGAATGCACCAGTACATTCAAGTATTACATCAACATTCCAAGGAATATTTTCAGGGCTCCGTTCTCTATATAAAGAAAACTCTTTGCCATTTATAGAAATCCAATTTTGAGACTCATTAAAATCAATATTACCACTGAATTTGCCATGAATAGAATCATATTTAATCAAATGTGCATGCTGCTTTGCACTGAGCGATCCATTTACAGCTACAACTTCTATTTGCTCACTATACTTTTCTATTTCATAAATAGCACGCAATACGCCTCTGCCTATTCTACCCAGACCATTAATTCCTACACGAATCGTCATCTCTTCATTCAAAAAATTTAATTATAGAGGATATCACTTGATATTTCATTCTATTCTTTTGCTTTTCTATCGATATGAACATTATAGCAAGGAGACAGGGCTAAAAACTTGCTTGACAAACTCCGCCAGCCCCCTTATCATGAAACTGAAGCTATTGTATTTGCTTTCGCCAATCTGCAGATTAAAAGGTAAGGATTACTTAATGTATCGGCGTCTTATGTTCAATTTTTTGCAGTATATAGATACTGTATGTCTTTACAAAACTTCATCTACATCTAGATTTTTATCTAAATAAGCTGAACGCGCTTATAAAGCGTTACAAGACATCAAAAAATGCCAATACTCGACAGAGATAGTAAAAGACTAGCTAACTCGGGGATTCTTTGTCTTTTTTTCTGCTTAGTAAATTTCTTAAACATTTGCAGCGTAAGTTAGTTGCAATTAAAAGCGGCTGAATCTCGCTTGTCAAGCGTTTAAAACATAAAAAACGCCAATATTTTAAAGCAGATAATAACCCCAGGGCTTCTTTTGCCTTTTTTTTCATTTGGTAAATTTCTTAATGTTTATAGCTAAAAGAGCCCAAGAGAGGTCAATGCCCCTGTGATGTCATTCCAGTGCTTGACACTGGAATCCAGCCTTTATTATGCAGCCACTTGGTTGAAATTAAGTCTTCTGGATCCCAGTGTCAAGCACTGGGATGACAAAAAAAGGAGGCTACTCGGATGACAGGAGAAGGTACTGCCGTCATAAAGGAACCAGTTTCAGCTACTTTCATGACATCGTTGTAACATTGTACCATATTACAATTTAGCGTTTTTAGTAACTAAGAAAAGTGCTTCCCCCTTTTAGAGCACTGCATATAATAGAATTATATCGCAGTGCATTGCGAAACAAAATTCCCAATACTACAGGAGGCTTTATGAATAAGAAATTTCTCTATTCACCATTGTCAATAAAAAGCATAGGAGAAAACGGTGTATTTTCTGGTTATGCTAGCGTTTTTAATATAGTTGATAAACAAAATGATCTGATATTGCCTGGAGCATTTAAGGAAAATTTAAACAGAAATAAAATAAAACTCCTTTGGCAGCATAATCCTGACGAACCTATAGGTAGTATCATAGATATTTACGAAAATGATGTTGGTCTATATATAATTGCACATTTACTTTTGGGTATTCAGAAAGCAGAAGAAGTGTATTTGATGCTCAAAGCTGGAGCAATTAACGGACTTTCCATCGGCTATATACCTATAGAGTATGATGTTGATCATAAAAGCGGAGCTAGAGTGTTAAAACAAGTGGAATTATGGGAAGTCAGTTTGGTCACTTTTCCTGCAAACTTAGCTGCTCAGGTAATCAATGTGAAAAATCAGAACAATGAACAGGAAATGTTAGCAAGAGCGATAGAAAAAGCAAATGCTGTACTTACAAACACGTGTATTTCTGCTTATAGCTAAAGTGACTTGGTTTACCGATAATTTGAAAAACAAAAATTCGTCATCCCGCTACTTGTTAGCGGGATCTAGAGATACCGCGGCGGTATGACGTAGGAAAACTTTTCTTGGATTAGCTATAAAGTGTATTAGGTGGGCAAAGACTTTACCATAATTTGACACCTGCGTTAGTATTTATTTAACATTTACACTAACATATATAACTTTATCACTGTTAAAATTTTCTGTAAATTAAAGTTAAAAAACAAGGTAATTTTATGCCAAATATTAATAATACGGCTAATTATGAAATTAATGTTAAACGAAAGGAAAAAAAATACAGTTGGTCTACTGTATTTGCTTGGTTGTTTCTAAAAACGATTGGACGAATATTGCCCAAGAGATGGAACAGATGGGCAGAAAATATTTTGTACTACGATAAAACTACTGCAAACAATGAAGTTCAAACTGATGCTTTTAAGACAATAGATGGAAGTGTTCAAGTTGACTTAAAACCTGAAGTAGCAGTAAGAGAGAGCCAAAGTGGAGTAATAAGTAAGGATGGAGAGGTTCAAACTAATAAAGTAACATTTCACGATATAGCAATGCAGACCGAATACGTCGAAACAACGGATAAAAATAGTGATCAAGCACAGCAGGTTGAAGACTTACAATCAAAAAATGGCTTATTGGAAGTGAAAATTGAAGAATTGCGATCTATAATCATAAGGCTTAAAGCGGACTTACAATCAAAAAATAGCTCGTTAATTGGAAAAAATATGGGTAAAGAACTACGAGATGACACGTTAAAAGCCAAGTTGTCACCTTCTGTTAGAAAATGCGTAAAAAAATTAGAATTTAACAAACAAGAAGGGGTAAATAAGATTGTAGACTCTATCTTGCACAGCTTTAATAGCAAGAATAATAATAATAACGACTCAGGAGAATTGCTTAAAGAAATTGTTACAGGAAAATTAACAGAGGCTAAAATGAAATGTTTTTCAAATAAGATTCAAGAGTTACAACTGGCATTAAGCATAAGAGATAAATTTTTATCTCCAGATCAGGGAATGTGTAATCAAACTCAAGGAGGAGTAAACGAATATCAATTAACAGAAAAAGCTAAAAAAGAATACACACCTAATTCCTCGATGAGTCACACTAATATTGCAAGCATACATTCATTGAACAGTCGGAAAGCAGTTAGAATAGGCCCTTAGCATAAAGCACCAGCTCCTCTTTTGTTAAAGTGTAGGAGCTATCTTCCCAATGTTGTTTTAGCAATTCCAAGTTTCTACCTAAACTTTTTCCTGGCTGGTGACCTATACTTATTAAATCATCGCCAGATAAAGGAAATTTTGGAATATTGAATGTGTTAGCAAATGAAATGTATTCATCAACATTTTCTCCAGACTCAACACCACAAATTTTCACTAAATCACAATATAATTCTCTACCAAATAAAGATATGTATTTTTTTTGCTCTTTTTCTGAGAGTTCTGTTTTGATATCGTTGGATAGTAAAAATAGCAGCTTTTTCTTTTGCTTGTTCGAAAGACGTAAAAATTTGCTTACATATTCTCCAAGACTTAGCCTGTCATTTTTTTTAGTAGTCCTAAGGAGTAACGCTAATTTTACTAGTGCATCAGTGCCCAAAAGAAGTGACGAAGACAGAATTTCGCATTTTACTTCTTTTGGGATAATCTTTTGCAAAACATCAGATTCTTGCATGCTCTTAAGTGTTGGAAAAGGATCATTGCACTCCAGCAATTTAAGTATTTCATCTCTTATTCTCTCTCCAGAGAGGTTTTGAATCATATGCGAATGCTTTTTGCATACGTTTAGTATTTCATCACTCAAATCTCCGACACATATTTTTGCATGAAAACGAAATGCTCTTAAAATACGTAGATAGTCTTCTTTAATTCTATCTTCAGCGTTGCCTATAAAGTTTAACCTTCGCGCTTTTAAGTCCTCTATACCACCAAAGTAGTCATATATATGGCCATGCTTATCTGCATACAGAGCATTAAATGTAAAGTCGCGCCTTGAAGCATCCGCTTGCCAATTATTGGTAAATTCTACTTTTGCATGCCTACCATCACATTTCACATCATGCCTTAGTGTTGTGATCTCAAAAGATCTTTGATTTAGAACCGCAGTGATAGTTCCATGTTTTAAGCCAGTTGGAATAGTTTTAATATTACGGAGTTTTAGCGCTTTAATCGTTTGATTGGGAAGCAAATTAGTAGCTAAATCGATGTCGTGGACATCACGCTGCAAAATTGAGTCTCTCACACACCCGCCGACAAGCCTAGCCTCACCACCAAATTCCTCTATGGCATCAATAATTAAACTAGTCTCATGGTCAACTTGCATTTAGGTTAGTACGTACTGCAAGCTCATATTATATGAAATGCTTGCAAAAGCCCTATATAAAAATATACAGGGCTATGAAGATTTATTTTACACTTCCAATTATGATATTTGTTGTTGATGAAATGTTTTTTCTGTTCTTGATTCCTCCATACTACGTCTTGGTAAACTTGAAGGGTTTTGCTCTTCAGAGCACTCTATGCGCTGCTTTATCTCACTAACGCACTGCTCTACAACATCACCAATTTTTCCATCAGCATTTTCTGCCAATAACTTATCAAATCCCTTTTCAACCTCTGCTCTCTCAGAGATATCCTTTGAAAGGTTACAATATTCTAAGATCTCGTCTAGCTGCAGTTTTTTTGCTAATAGGAAATCTTCTTGTTCTTGCTCTTGTTTAAGTTTGGTTTCCTCTTGCAGTTGTTTTGCTAAACTTTTATTTCTATCAAGCAATGGTTCGAAATGCAATCCGCCTTTGTTTATTATATGCACAATACTACTATCATCATAATCAACTTTATTGTATTCACCTGCACTTTTTGAACCTGAATTGTCTATTAATTCATGCAAAGACAGATCTTGGTTATCAACAGTCTGGTTCTCTATAACATGTAGCTTTACCTTATACTTTTCACAAAGTATTCTGCCTTCAACGTCAGGATCACCCCACCTACTGTTACGCATAATTTCTGCTGTATAATTATCTACAGTTTCACTACGGTGCTGGCCATTGTTATCATGACTATTGACAATTGCATTTGTAAACCACTTTGGTGGATTCTTTTGCGCAAATTCCCTACAATCATTTCTTAATTTTTCGGCAGTAACTTGCTCTCCTGTCTGTTGTTCTAGACTTTGCCTGAACGAGTCAAAAAAACAGCTTCCATTACCAATTGCTTGCCCTACATAGAAATTGTCAGGGTAAGGGTTACTATTTAAAAGAGTTATTTCTTGCCCTGAGATCCTGGGCCTTTTTATTCCAACCTCAACACCATGAAAGTCACTTGGTAGTTTCCGTTTCTTAGATGTAGTCATAGTTTTACCTTAATTTAAGCTATATATTACTATACCAACAAAATTGTCAATAAGCGACTAACTAAGTATAGCAGAAATTTTTAAATTATGCAATAGTTATAATTTTACATAGCAAATATGAGTTTTAACTGCGGTATAGTTGGGTTACCAAACATAGGAAAATCAACCTTATTTAATGTGCTTACAGAGTCAAGTGCAGCCGAAGCTGCAAATTATCCTTTTTGCACAATCGAGCCAAATATAGGCAAGATTTCGATAAAAGATCAACGTTTGAAACAAATCGCAGCAATTGCAGGCTCAGAGAAGGTAATCTACAACCAATTAGAAGTTGTAGATATTGCAGGTCTGGTAAAGGGTGCGAGCAAAGGCGAAGGGCTCGGCAATAAATTTTTAAGCCATATCAGAGAAGTTGATGCCATCGTTCATCTGCTCAGGTGCTTTACGGATGACGATATCAGCCATATACACAGTAAAATAGATCCAATATCAGATGCTGAAGTGGTAGAAATGGAATTAATCCTAGCTGATATTGATAGCATAGAAAAAAGGCTTCCTCAATTGGAAAAGAAAGCAAAGCAAGGTGATAAAGAGCTAAAGAGACAACTTGAATTAATGCAAGAGGTACTGGCTACTTTAAAATCAGGTAGACCTGCAAGAAGTTTGGAGAATATCGATGGAGATGAGATGAAGTTGCTTCAATTGCTGACAACAAAGCCCTTTATGTACGTTTGCAATGTTGAAGATACAAATGTTATAACTGGCAATGAATTATCTAAAAAGGTAGAGAGAATGGCAGAGGAAAATAAAAGCAAATTTTATTGCATTTCAGCAAAACTCGAAGCAGATATTGCAAATCTTGATAGTGAAGAGGAAAAACAGAGTTTTTTATCAGAATTTGGCTTACAAGAATCAGGGCTTGATGGAGTAGCGCGTATTATGTATGAAGTGCTGAGTATGATAACTTTCTTTACTGTAGGGCCAAAAGAAGCACGAGCTTGGCCAGTAAAAATAGGGTCAACAGCCGATAAAGCAGCAGGTGTAATCCACACTGATTTTGAGAAAGGCTTTATAAAAGCAGAAACGATAGGCTTTGCAGACTACATAAAGTATGGAAGTGAACCGGCTTGTAAAGACGCAGGAAAAATTCGCTTTGAAGGCAGAGATTACATCGTGCAAGATGGTGATATAATGCACTTTAGGTTTAATGTGTAGTTTATTATGCAGCCACTTATTTAAAGTTAAGTTTTCTGGATCCCAGTGTCTGGGCACTGGGATGACATCCTCCCTAGCGGAGATTGCTCTCAAATCACAATGTTCGTACAGTAAGCACTGACCACTTTGCTTCAATATTTGCGATGCCCCTGAACAGATACAAAAAATCTATTGTTTTTTTATAAATTAAATCCTAAGGCATTTTTTACTGTAGATTAATCATTTGATTATAGTATCATTTTAATTAAGCTTATGCTTGGGATATTTATGAAGAATATTTTATATTTTATATTATTAGCTGTCGTATTCGGATCACCCATCCTGTTTGCCGTAGAGCAGCTTGAAGAAAAGAAAATTGGGTCAGTTCATAAAAACGAAAATGTAGGTGCAAGAAAGGAAGATTTACTGAGCAGCACAAATCAAAAAGATGAGTTGAAAAGCAACGTCGATGCTAAACAAACACAAGAAGCTGAGAGCAAAAGATTAGACGGCACTACCGATAAAGAGAAACTGCAACACAACGAGAACAAAGCTTTCGTGGTTGAAAAAACTATAAGTGAAGGTGAAAGGATTGATAAAGATTTGCCAAATGACCAGCTAGAAGGAAGCACAGACAAATTTGCTCAAAATTTACCAAATGTGGCCAATAAAGAAGTGAATAAAGATTTGAAACCAGAGCCTTTGCCTTTAAGTGCTGATTTAAATGAGAATACAGCTAACCCGCAAAAAAATCTACAAGCTGATCAGAAGATCGATATAAAAGATAATGAACTTTCAAAAAGTGATGCGAGTCAATTATTAGAGGGAAAAAAAGAAAAAGTAGAGAATCAGTCTGAAGAAAAAAAAGTGAAAGAAACAAACAGTAATTCCAAGGACCGCAATAGAGTAAAACCTATAACTAAAAAAGATGAAGAAGAGCAAAGTGAAAAGAAAAGTTTACAAAAATGGACAAAGCTAAACAGAGAACCAATAAAAGAATGGGGTCATAAAGACATACAAAGCAAGTCAATATATAAACGACAATATGATAGCCTTAATGAGCATCTTCCTACAACTGTGTTTATTGATGATTACAGTAAGCAATTTTTTTACTGCATTAAGAAGAACAACTTAACTTGCTTAAGAGGAGTAATAAGTAAGCTAGAAAAAATTGGATTAACAATTCAAGAGATACTAAGATTTAGAAATAAATTGGGTGATACTCCTCTCATTTATTCAGTTAAACAAGGTGAGGTAGACATAGTGCGCTTTCTCTTATTACAAGGTGCTGATCTTAGAGTAGTTAATAATAATTTTCAATCCCCAATTGATATAGCAATCGAAAAAAAGCAGGTCAAGATAATAAATGCGATTGCCGAAATGATGCCACACCTTTTGGAGGATAGAAAAATAGACAATAAAGAAAGCTCAGCAATGTACGATTGGGCTGTGAAAACGAAAGAAATACAGTGCGATAAGCAAGATGATTAGATTTTTGATATTAATTTTAGTTGGTCATTTATGTTATGGAAACGAAATAAATGATGAAAAAAATCCGATTAGTGATTTTTTAAACGCTCTGCATGATGTAAAATATGTATCTTACAGCAAAAAAGACTTTGCTGAATTTTTGGTGCAGTGCCACAAAGAGGGCGTGCCAGAAGATTTTAAGAAAGGTTTTGGTTCTAACTTAAATGGAGCTAATTTTAGTCAATTATATCTCAATAAATCTGTTTTTGATGGAGTAAGTCTAATTGGTGCTGATTTTTCTAACACCGATTTATCAGATGTGTCTTTCATTGATGTTGATTTACGTGGTGCTAATTTCTCCAATGCTAATTTACATGGCATTAAAATAAAAGGTACAAATTTGAGTTTTACAAAATTTGTTTCTGCAAATTTAACAGATATCGTATTTGACCAGTCTAATGTTAGTTATGCTGATTTTATCAGTTCCGATCTCAAAAAAGTAAGTATGCACAATGTAATTGGTGTGCATACTAATTTCTCGAATGTGAAAATGAGTTTTTCTAGCTTATCAAACTCGAATGTTAGCTACGTAAATTTTAGTGATAGTGAAATAAACGATACCGTTATGCAGAAAAACAACCTTGATAATGCAAGTTTCTTTGGAGTGGATGCATATAAATTAAAGATACAATTTTCTTCATTAAAAAATGCTAACATATATGGTGCAGAGTTAAAAGAATCAGACTTTACAGGTAGCAATCTTTCCGATGCCTGCCTTAATTCTTCTATCATAATTAACAGTAACTTCGACGAGGCTAATTTAAGCAACACACAAATTTCCTATGTGAATGACGATAATTCAAGTTTTGTTCAATCTATACTAAATGGTTCCAAGATAAAACATGCATATGTTTCTGAAGCAAATCTTCATGATGCTGATTTATCCAATATTGATTTTAGTTTTAGTGAACTGCATCAAGTTAATGTCTCTAATGCTGACATTCGTCACGGAAAGTTTCATAATACTAAAGTTGCAAATTCTAACATGAATGGCTCATTTTTTGACCATTCACTATTCACCTCTGCGAAGATAGAAGATTCAGACCTTTCTACAACTTCAATGTATAAGATAAAAATCCAAGACTCTCAAGTTTATAACAGTACACTTTCTCGCCATAATATTGATTCCAGTGAAATAGAAAATTCAACATTCTTTAATTTATTAGCTGATAATTCGAGCTGGTCCAATTTAAAAGTAACTAATTCAAATTTTATTGAAAGCGATTTCAGATCTTCTTTGCTTCACGCTAATGCCTTTAGGAAAACTAGTTTTTTTCTTAGCAATTTGAGTAATTCAACAATTAGTGATATGTCTTTTCTCTCTTCAAGCATATATAAAAGTTCAGTTGTTGATGCTCACTTAACAGGTTGCAAATTTGATAATTCAATTTTGATTGACAATAAAGGACAGAAAAAACTTGCAGGTTCAGAAAATGCTATAACTTCGATTAAAGATTTGCAAGAGAAAATATCACAGGGTGAAAAATTTAATGTAAATTATTCTTACTTTGAATTTAAGAATATGAATTTAGAAAATGCCGATTTTTCTAATTCAACATTGAGTAGAGCAAAGTTTGTAAACGTTAATTTGAATAAGGCAAATTTTGAAAAGACCGATTTGCGCTATACTGTCTTTGATAACTCTTCTCTCATTGGCACCAACTTATCAAATTCTAATTTAGAAGGTTCTAGCTTTTTAAACTCTGATCCAAAAAGCACCATGTTAAAAAATGCAAAGAAAAATGACCGTAAAAAGTGAGGGCGTATTATTGGTTCTATCCTCCCCTTCTGGAGCTGGAAAAACTACTATATCAGCAAAATTACTTGAGCAATCAACTAATTTAGTTAGGTCTGTTTCTATGACTACGCGCAAGCCTCGCCCCGGCGAAATAAATGGAAAAGACTATTTTTTCGTTACCGAAGAAAAATTTCACGAGTTATGCAAAGCTGGCCAAATGCTTGAATACGCCAAAGTTTTTGAGAATTTTTATGGTATACCAAGAAATTTTATAGAGCAAAACTTAAGCAATGGAATAAGCGTTTTACTCAGCATAGACTGGCAAGGAGCATTTCACTTATTCAAGCTCATGAGAAAAAAAGTTGTGAGTGTTTTTATACTTCCCCCTTCAATGAAAGAACTTAGGTTGCGTTTGCAAAAGCGTAATAGTGATGATGCAAGCGAAATAGAGCGCAGATTAGCCGAAGCTCAAAAAGAGATAAGCAAACGTGATAAATATGATTATGTAATAATCAATGATGATATTGATAAAAGTGTAGAAGAGATAAGCTCCATACTAAATAAAGAAAGACTTAAAAAACTAAAAGAAAAACCAAGTCTGGAAGACTGATAAAAACATCAATTTGGATATTTGCAGCTATAGTTTCTTATCCTATTTTAGCCAGTAGCACGTTTCGCAGTTTAGCTATATTTATTATTTTTTAAGATTAAATGGTTAAAATAGTAGCAACTGTTCAAGTGAGGTTTAACTATGACGGCAAATTTTCTCACAGAAATTAATTTTCTGCCTTTCCACCTATATTTTGATCACATATACAACGTTTAGCTCAATTTAAAAGTCAAACTTCTTGGTTGTTAGTTTAGTGCTGACAACTTAAATAGCTTTTAATATTGAGGTTTTAGTATGGGTATAGATATAACTGCACTAACTACTAATGCAGATAAATTAGGTGAATGCATAGATAAAAATAAAAAGCAAGAGCAGGATAGAAAAGACGAGCAATTGCACTGCACTATAGAGAGAAAGGTAAAAAAAGAAGAACACAAGCGTGAAAAACCAAGAGGTCAAGATGGAACCCTCAAGAAGTGTAAAAGGTTATTTGAAAAAGATGCTAGTCCTGAAGTATTAACTAAATTAGAAGAATCACTTAGAGAACAAGAAAAATATTATAGGTATTATGTCCAATGCTTTCTTCCAGTGCTAGATAAAGCAATAGAACGATCGAAAAAAATATCAAATGAAACAAAAGAGCGAGTAAAGCAAGCAATTTCAGAAATTACTTATAATAGCAAATATTGTAACCAAAATGATCGTAGGGACAGTGGAATTGAAAGTGACTACAGTAGCGATGCTGGTGATGATTATGAGAAACATTCAATCAGTAACCCTAATACAGCAAATGAAGATCAAGAAGTAGAGAAAAGCAACGAAATAACAAATAGCAATGCTCTATTACTAAAAGCGATCAAAAATGGAAATAACAGGAAATTTGAAAAATATCTAAAAGATTGTACGGATATTAGCAGCATAAAAGATGAAAAAGGAAACAATATTTTACACCTTATCGTATCGTTGGAAAAGAAACAGAAACGCAAGTTTCTAGGTATTCTAATAAAAACGGTCACCAAGAAAGATCTAGCACAACTCATTAATAGTGAAAATCAGACCCCTCTTCAGGTGGCACTAATTAACAAGATAACAAAAGAAAAACATGAGTCTCACACAATCCAAGATAACGATAACACACTTAAGTTTCTTACAAAATTGTTAGAGCATGGAGCCAGCCATGATCAGTTAGAATTACCTGAGGAAAGCTTAAAAAAATTGTCTAAGGGGCAAAATGAATACTATTGTAAATTTTTAAAGAAATTAGCTAAAAAGGCTGAGCTAAAGCAGGAAATAAAAATCAAGACAGAAGCAAAAGTTAAAGAAATTGTAGCACATACCATAAATACTCCAGATAGTAATGATAATTATCTATTACATCCAGTAATTAAAAATAGTGATAAAAAACTTTTTAAAGAACTATTGGAAAAAGGTGCGGATATTAGCCTTAAAGACACAGATGGTAACAATGCTTTACACTTGATTGTTAAACCTGAAACAAAACAAAAACTTAAACTTCTCAATATATTGCTAGAAACAGGCCAAAAAGAACAATTTATAAAAGCTGTAAATGATAAAAAAGAAGGGCAAACACCGCTCCATCAGATACTCCAGCGCATACAAGAGAAGAGTGAGAACCGATCACTTAAGAAATTTGAAAAAACTAAAAGGTATGAAACCCTAGAACTATTGCTAAAAAACGGTGCAGATATTACTGTGCAAGATAAAGATGGAAAAAATGCTCTGCACTATATTGCTTTACTAAAAGGAGAACAAAAAGTTACATGTTTAGAGTTGATTTCAAATAAAGATGATGCTGTAAATACTACTAACAAGGAAGGGCAAACACCGCTCCATCAGGTACTCCAGCGCATACAAGAAAAGAGTAAAGAACCTTCATTGAAAAATAAAATAAAGAATGTAATAAAAAAAGAATTTAAGGATACTGGCAGGTATAAAACCTTAGAGTTATTTCTACAAAATGGTGCAGATATTACTGTGCAAGATAAAGATGAAAAAAATGCTCTGCACTATATTGCTTCATTCAAAGGAGAACAAAAAGTTACATGTTTAGAGTTGATTTTAAATTCGGTGGAAAAAGAGAAATTTAGTAAAGCTGCAAACGCCGCTAACGAAAAAGAACGCACACCACTACAAGTAGCGCTAATTACTAAGACGACAAAAGATAAACATAATTTGGTCAATCCTAAGAGCCGTGATAACACGATCAAGTTCTGTGTAAAATTATTGCAAAATGGTGTTGACCCAAAGCAGTTAATACTACCCGAAAGATTATGGAGCAAAGAGTATTATAAAACTATAAAAGGAATAGAGAAATCAATGGGTAGAGCGCTTATTCCAGATGATATGAGAACTGAACTGAAGTGCAACTTTGGCAGGAAGTTAAAAGCACGCGATATTGTGAAGTACATCAATAATGTTGCTTGTAAAGCAGTGACAACGCTTGTATTTGCTGCTTTAGCCTGTGCAGCAATATTCAGTGCTTCTCAAGGAATTATTACAATTGCAACTGCCTCATCTATTATAGCAGTTATTGGAGTTTGTTATCTTATTTACTTGAATTTAGAAAATATTTATGAAGGATTTGGAAAAATTAAAGGAAAGTTTACTGAAGAAAAGCAACTTACACTTCAAGATAATGCACCAAAAAATGATACACAATGCAATAACTCTGTTAAAGATATAGAAAATAAGTCCAACGATTTAGAAGAGCAAGAGGTGCAAAAATCATCAAATCAATCAGAGCATACTGAGAGTCCTCCAGACACTAAAATGAGTGCCATATCAATAAAACTCGTTGAAAAATTGTGTAGGGATAGTGTAACTAGTAAACCCTCTTCTCTGGCGCTATGAAATCAATCTCACCGCTCAGAGTTTTTTCAGCCACTTTTTTATAATCAATTTTTACGTTAATTTGCCCTTTCTTTTCTTCAAGCCACGCTATAGTGTGCTTCATCCAGTTTTTGTCATCACGTTCAGGAAAGTCTTCACGAGCATGGGCACCTCTGCTTTCCTCGCGATTAGCTGCGCATTCCATGGTAATAACCGCTTGTGGGATCATGTTAGCAAGCTCCAGTACTTCAACTAAATCACTATTCCACATCATACTGCGATCCTCAAGTGAAATATCAGGCATCATTTTTGCTACCTTTTTTATAGCTTTTTTGCCTTCTTCTAAAACTTCAGCAACACGGAAAACTGATGCGTATTTTTGCATAGTGTTCTGCATTTCACCGCGTATTTTTGCTACTTTTAGCCCACCGGAGGCAAATCGCATTTTATTAAATCTATCTACTATCCAGTCTGTGCAGTCTGAATGCAATTTTTTATGTGGTGTACCGGATTTTAGTTTCTCTCTTGCTCTGAGCGCTGCAGCTCTGCCAAAAACCACAAGATCAAGAAGCGAGTTAGAACCAAGTCGATTTGCACCGTGCACAGAGACGCACGCAGCTTCTCCAATTGCAAATAGTCCATCTACCACTTCTTCCTTACCTTGCTTCAGCGTGATCACTTCTCCATAATAATTGGTTGGAATGCCACCCATGTTATAGTGAACAGTCGGAATGACCGGTATTGGATCTTTAGTGACATCAACTCCAGCAAAAGTTCTTGCGGTTTCGCTGATGCCCGGCAATCTGAGTTTTATTACTTCCGGATCAAGATGCGCTATAGTTAAATACATATGATCTTTTTTTGGTCCAACCCCCCTTCCCTCTCTAATTTCAATTGTTATTGCGCGACTTACCACATCACGGGAAGCTAAATCTCTTGCTTTTGGTGCGTAACGTTCCATAAACTTCTCGCCCTGAGAATTAACGAGGTACCCCCCTTCACCACGGCATCCTTCTGTCATCAAGCACCCTGAGCCATATATTCCTGTTGGATGAAATTGTACAAATTCCATATCTTCAAGTGGTAATCCAGCCCTTACTACCATGCCATTACCATCACCTGTGCAGGTATGCGCACTTGTTGCAGAGAAATAAACACGTCCATATCCACCTGTTGCTAACACCACTCTATGCGCACGAAATCTATGTAATGTGCCGTCGCATAGCGACCAAGCAAGAACTCCGCAGCATGTTTCGCTATCCATAATTAAATCAATCACAAAGTATTCAACAAAAAATTCAGCGTTGAATTTAAGACACTGCTGATATAGAGTGTGAAGGATTGCGTGCCCAGTCTTATCTGCTGCCGCACAAGTGCGCTGCGCTGATTTTCCTTTACCAAAGTGAGTTGTCATTCCACCAAAGGAACGCTGGTATATTTTGCCATCTTCTGTACGAGAAAAAGGTACGCCAAAATTTTCAAGTTCAATAACAGCTTTAGCAGCGTTTTTACACATATATTCTATTGCATCTTGATCACCAAGCCAGTCTGAACCTTTTATTGTGTCATATGCATGCCAGCGCCAATCGTCTTCACCGATATTACCTAAAGCTGCACTAATTCCGCCTTGTGCTGCAACTGTATGACTTCGTGTAGGGAAAATTTTAGAAATGCAGGCAACTGAAAAATTAGTTGCAGCCATCCCAAGCGTTGCTCTGAGCCCTGCTCCACCTGCACCTACTACTACCACGTCATACTCATGTTCTATGATCTCATACGCTGACTTATCCATATTTACTTATTTTATCATTACAGGCTTATGATATCACAGAAGTAGAAAAAATCTATACAAGTTTTCTATAGTTAAGACGTCATGCCGCCGCGGCGCTAACAAGTAGCGGGATGACAGCAATCCTACGTCATACCGCCGCAGTATCTCAGCCACTAACACGTAGCGGGATGACGAGCTTATTGTCATGCCGCCGCGAACCGTCATACCGCCACGAACCGTCATACCGCGATTCATTCGCGGTATCTCTAGATCCCGCTAACAAGCAGCGGGATGACGATTGTCGTTTAGCTATAAACATTAAGAAATTTACCAAACGAAAAAAAAGGCAAAAGAAGCCCCGTGGTTATTATCCGCTTTAAAATATTGGCGTTTTTTATGTTTTAAACGCTTGACAAGCGAAATTCAGCTGCTTTTAATTGCAACTAACCTACGCTGCAAATGTTTAAGAAATTTACCAAGCAGAAAAAAAGACAAAGAATCCCCGAGTTAGCTAGTCTTTTACTATCTTTGTCGAGTATTGGCATTTTTTGATGTCTTGTAACGCTTTATAAGCGCGTTCAGCTTATTTAGATAAAAATCTAGATGTAGATGAAGTTTTGTAAAGACATACAGTATCTATATACTGCAAAAAATTAAACATAAGACGCCGATACATTAAGTAATCCTTACCTTTTAATCTGCAGATTGGCGAAAGCAAATACAATAGCTTCACTGTCATGATAAAGGGGCTGGCAAAGCTTGTCAAGAAATTTTCTTATTTCATTTAAATTGCTTGTAACCTTCTTATACACTCATCTTTACCAAGAATCACCATGATATCAATGATTCCAGGTGCATCCATTACTCCAGTTATAGGGGCGCGTAATGAGTGGTATACATCGCTTATTTTCATATCGTGCAATTTTGCACATTCCTTGATCTGAGAAGATAAAAAACCCTTATTCCAATTTTCATCACCGATCTTTGACAGAAATGATGCGAGTAACTTAATTATATTGAGGTTAGATTTGACAATTTGCTCAGCCTCTTCACTTAAATCAAGTGGCGGATCTCTTATATAAAACTGTGCTAAATCCAGCAGTTCAGCCAGGTAATTTGCTCTTTTTTTTAGTTCCGTTAGCCCCTGTAATAAATAGTTCTTTTTTTTGTCAGTTAGAGTATTTTCTCCAAGTATTAGAGCCAGAATATCTTCATTGCTCATATTACTAATATAGTGGTTATTCAAATGCTCCAGCTTTTTGAAATCGAGCCGTGCAGGTGAACGACCAATACTTTCTAAATTAAACCACTCTATTGCTTGCTCATCGCTAATAATTTCATCGTTGCCGTGACTCCAGCCAAGTCTCAGCAAGTAATTACGCATCGCTTTTGGCAATATTCCCATCTTTTCATAATCGCAAACGCTTGTGGCACCATGCCTTTTGGATAGCTTATTCCCATCTTCCCCATGGATAAGCGGCACATGTGCAAAGCGTGGAATGTCAAAATCAAGAGCCTGGTATATTAGCAGATGTTTAAAGGTATTAGTGAGATGGTCAGAACCGCGTATTATATCAGTTATTCCAGCATCATGATCGTCAATTACGACAGCAAAAATATATGTTGGAGTGTTGTCAGAGCGTAAGATCACTATATCATCAAGCTGGTTGCTATTTACTTTAATTTGGCCGTATATTTTATCATCAATAACGATCTCTTGCGAATCTGGCACTTTAAAGCGGACAACTGACCTCACACCCGATGTCATTCCAGCGCGTGACCACATATTTTTCCAGTATCGGCTACTTGGATGACAAGAAGGAGGTTTTGTAGTACATTTATGCTTGTATATCTTGCCCTCTTCTCTTGCTTTTATTTTCTTTTCTGCAACTTCATCCTCAGGGCAATAACAGTGATACGCCCTACCCTTCTCAACTAAAAGGTTTGCTACTTCTTTATGCCGCTCTATTCTTTTTGACTGATATACTATTTCCCCATCATAGCTCATACCGAGCCATCTTAGCCCTTCTATAATTGCATCAATTGCTTCTTGTGTTGAACGTTTTCTGTCGGTGTCTTCAATTCTCAGCAAAAACTTGCCACCATGATGCTTTGCATAGAGCCAATTAAATAACGCAGTGCGAGCCCCACCAATGTGCAAAAACCCTGTTGGTGATGGAGCGAATCTAGTGACTACGTCTGGCATATTTGTCTATTACAGTAATGTAAATGATGATAGCTAAAATTTATGCTTGTAACAATGTGGAATTTATTTATTCTGAGAGATAAAATCTACTTGTTTTTCGTAAGTTATGTTGTATAATTTAGTGTTGGTTAAATATAGCGAGGTATGTTATGGCTGACTTATTTGAAGTTGCAAAAGCAAGAAATAAAGATGAATTTGTCAGAATTTGCACAGAGAATGTTGCTTATGCAGCTAAGCATAGGCTTGATGAAAATGGGAACCCATTTCATATAGCAGCAAGTCAAGAAATTCTGCTACCTGCACTCAAAGAGATTATGAGAAATTTGGAAGAAGGTACTAAGAGTAAGGTTAAAAAAGCAGAAGAAGCTAAAAATTGGAAAGAATCAGAAAGATTAAAAGAGAAACTTAAGGATAATAAGAGATATATTAAAGAAGCACTCTGTGATAAAAGCTGCATTCTTCATGGGAGAGTAGCGGTAGCTCCTCTTTATTTTTTAAATGCTGCAGAACGGGAAGAAGCTAAGCAAATTGCAGGTATAAAGGGCGGTTTTATATGTAATAGCAAATTTCATTTGTGCTTATACATAATAGGAGCTATAGCGTGTATTGCTGCCTTATGTTTATCCTTGTACTTTTTATTTTTGGTTTCTCAATCTCTTGCACTAGCTTCAGTAGCTACAATAGCTTCTGGAGGATCTACATGTTTGTTGTTTAAGGCATGTAACGGGATATACGGCTTGTATGATGAAAGTACTATAGTGACAGATCCTGATGTTATGCAACTTTTAAATAGTGATTTAGCTGTAGCATGAAGCTAAAAATTACTTGCAGGCAATAATTTACTTTCTCAACTTAAGAAAGTATACTCATACGATGACGGAAAAGAAGTACAGTAAGATTTTAATAGCAAACAGAGGAGAGATTGCCTGCAGGATTATCAGAACTGCTCGTAGGATGGGTATATCTTGTGTATGCATATATTCGGATGCAGATGTAAATTCTGTGCATGTAAGACAAGCAGATGAGTCAAGATATATCGGCCCTTCGCCATCTTGCCTCAGTTATTTAAACATTGAAAAAATATGTGAAGTAGCAGTTGAAACAGGTGCTGAGGCAGTTCATCCTGGCTATGGTTTTTTAGCAGAAAATCCAGATTTTCCACGTGCTTTGCAAAAACACAATATAGATTTCATAGGTCCCAGTGCAGAAACAATAGAAGTTACAGCCAACAAAATAACAGCAAAAGAAGCGGCAAAAAAAGCTGGAGTGAATGTAGTGCCAGGATATATGGGTAAGATCAGCGATGCTGCCCATGCAGCTCAAGTTGCTGAAGAGATCGGTTTTCCCGTTATGCTTAAAGCTGCATCAGGCGGTGGTGGCAAAGGAATGCGAATTGTAAACTCCAAAAAAGAAATTGAACTAGCATTTACATCAGCCACAAATGAAGCAGAGAAAAGTTTTAAGGATGGCAGTATCTTTATAGAGAAATATATAGAGTTGCCAAGACATATTGAAATACAAATCATAGCAGATAAATATGGCAATATAGTTTGTCTTGGAGAAAGAGAATGCTCGATACAAAGGAATAATCAGAAAATAATAGAAGAAACGCCAAGTCCATTCATTAGTGAAGAAGTAAGACAAAAAATGTATGTTCAATGTGTTTCTCTGGCAAAGCAAGTTGGCTATTTTTCAGCAGGCACTGTTGAGTTTGTTGTAGATAAAGACCAAAACTTCTATTTTCTTGAGGTAAATACGAGATTGCAAGTTGAGCATCCAGTAACAGAATTTATAACTGGAATAGACATAGTAGAAGAAATGATTAGAACTTCCTGTGGAGAGAAATTGAGATTCAATCAGGATGATATTAAACTTACTGGTTCTGCAATAGAAAGTAGAATTTGCGCTGAAGACCCATCGAAGAAATTTTTCCCTTCCAGCGGAAGAATAAAATATTACGATAAACCGGGTGAAAATGATTATGTAAGAATAGATGATGGAGTTGCTGCAGGTTCAGAAATTAGCATGTTCTATGATTCGATGATTGCCAAAGTGATAACATATGGAAAAGATAGAGTAGAAGCGATCAGCAGAATGCAAAAAGCATTGTCTGAATGCTATATAGAAGGAGTAACAAATAATATAGAATTTCTAGAATCCATCTTCCATCACCCAAATTTTATCGCAGCAAAGCTCCATACGAGATTCATTCCAGATCATTACCCTAGTGGGTTTCACGGCGATTTTGTTACAGAGGAGTATATTAAAATATTTATTTTCACTGCGTTATATGTTCATTTGGAAAATGAAGAAAGGTACCATCATAAAGCAGTGAATGAAACATCTCAGGTGTCATTCCAGTGCGTGACACTGGAATCTAGTAAAAAAGAAGGGGCACCAGTATCAGCTACTCGGATGGCAGGTGACCGTGCAAGAGATTTATTCATAGTGAATATAAATGACAATGAGTACTCCGTAAATGCAAAATACCAAGATAATATATTAATAACGGTATATAATCACAATAAATACTCCGTTATAGGCAAGTGGAAATCAAGTTATAGATTGCTATATATCACAATTAATGACGATACCAATATAGCACTTAAAATAGAAAGACAAGGCAGCAAGTACTTCATAAGACATGCAGGTATGAAAGCTGAGTGTTGTATATTAAAACCTCATGTAGCTGAATTAAGTAAGTTAATGCTAAATAATGAAACAGAAGAGATTTCAGTAGATGTTGTAAAATCCCCAATATCTGGCTTATTAGTTAAATTACACGTAAATGTAGGAGATCAGGTGGAAATAGGACAACCTTTATTTGTGGTGGAGGCAATGAAAATGGAAAATATCATATGTGCTGAAGCAGCAATGGTGATAAAAAATATTCCCGTTCAAGAAGGAAAAAATGTGCAGATCGGTGATGTAGTCTGCTTTCTTAAATAACACAAGAAGTACAAACTTGACCCAAATAAGATAAATGAAAACACTTGATGAGCTATGGCAATGGCTATTGGTATGTGTAACAAAAGAGTAACCACTCCTAAAATTATCTGAATGATGATGGAGAGCAGCATAATATATACCGGTTTTACGCTAGCATTTTTTACTGTGAGTATTACTACCAAAGTTAGTATTAGCAATGCCAGTGCTCGATGTATAAATTGCACTGTCGCTCTGTTCTCAAAGATATTCAGCCATATAGGCTGTAAGAAAAATAAATCTTCTGGAACGACTTGTCCGTCCATTAGTGGAAAGGTATTGTAAATCAAACCAGCATTTAATCCCGCAACAAATGCGCCGAAAATTATTTGTATTACAATTAGAATCAGAATAAGTATTGTGTAATATATACTACTGTTAGTAGATTGAAATCCTGTCATCCGAGTAGCTGACACACAACTGTACGAACGCTTACTTTTGAAAATAAATTGCACAGCAAATGGTGTCATGAAAGTAGCTGACACTGGAATCCAGCTTTTACTATGCAGCCACTTATTTAAAGTTAAGTTTTCTGGATCCCAGTGTCTGGGCACTGGGATGACATCTTTCTTGGTGAAAATTACTCTTATACTGCAATGTTCGTATAGTTGTGTACGTAACACTGGGATCCATATTTGGTAATCAAAAAATTGATATGACAATAATGCAAAGATAATTAATGCTAATAATAAGTGAAGTGCAAGCCTATAGTGGCTAACATGAGGTTCAGTTACTAAACCACTTTTAACCATATACCAACCAGCAAAAGCTTGTAAAGCTCCAAATAATAATGCCACAAATAGCTTTATTACTACCTTTTTAGATATTTTTCTTCTTAATATGAAATATATAAATGGCAGGACAAAAACTAAACCTGTTAGTCTTGCAACCAATCTGTGTATATATTCTATTAAGTATATAGCGCGAAACTCCTCCATACTAATACCATAGTTAAGTGCTTTATATTCAGGTGTAGCTTCGTATTTTAATTTTTCTTGTAGCCAGTCTTGTTCACTCAGTGGTGGTAATGTTCCAGTAATTGGTTTCCACTCCGTGATTGACAATCCTGCTTTTGAAAGTCTGGTAAATCCACCAATCCCTACCATGAGAATTACCATGACCGAGCAGAGAAAAAGCCAAATAGCTACAGGTTTTGCTTCCATAAACCATGCTGAGTTTTGTTCCATCGCTCAGGGTAAAGAATAAATTCCCACAAGGCAAGAAAAGCTGCAACACTATGTAGCAGACTATAGACCGGAAAAAATATCGATACTATATAAAAATAAAAAGGCATCTTTTGCTGTTTGACAGCTATTACCAAAAGAATCAGGTTAGTAACGTATACCACTACAAAGTAGTACAAAAATAATTCATTTAAAACTTTAGTTAATATCAATGAAAGCAGTAAAAATGGAGTAGTAAAAAATATAAAAGCTGCAGAGCCAACAAAAAGATTCAATAGCAAAATTCCCTTAAATCCAGTGTGTTTATAAAGAGACTTTATATTTTTTAAATGAACAATATAAGTTTGCATATAGCCTTTGATCCAGCGCGCTCTTTGCTTAATCCAAGCAAATACAGCAATTGGTGACTCTTCCAATGTTTCTGAGTCAATCATCCTGGTTTTATATCCCATTTGCGCAAGTCTCAAACCGAGGTCAGCATCTTCGGTAACACTATAAGCATCCCAGAAAAACATTTTTCTTAGAATTTTTACTGAAAAATGATTACTGCTACCACCCAAAGGCATTGGCATGTTCATTTTTTGGAATCCAGGCAATAAGTATTGAAACCAGTTCATATACTCCAGAGAAAAGGATTTTGTGAGAAAATTACAATCACAATTATAGTAATTTAATTTCGCCTGTACACAGGCTAACTTATCGTCGCCCTTATTAAATTCAATCAGTGCTTTTTTTAACTGCAATGGGTCTGGTTTATCGTCCGCATCATATATTACTGCATACTTTCCTCTAGCAAAGCTCATAGCATAATTGCATGACTTGGCTTTTGTTCTAGGCAAAGAATGAGGCACTTTTATTACTTCAAAATACTGCGGTAAAGTGTACTTTTCTATAGCTGCTAGCGTTTCTTGGTCATCACTTTCTACCTGAAGCTTCACATCTAATTTTGATTTTGGATAATCCAAACTTTCAATGCTTTCGATCAATTGCTCTATCACTGCACTTTCTTTAAAAGCAGGCAATAAAATAGTATATATAGGAAAATCTTCTTCATTCAGCTTACTATAATCCACTTTTTGATTAGAGGTTTCACATAAGTTAAAAATTGTAGCTATAAACTTGAATAAATAACTAGAACATCCGATTATAAATATCAACATCAAAGCAAAATATGTATATTTCTCTGTTAGTGTTAAAATTGAAGTTACAATAAAGAAAGAAGCAAAAAATATTGAGCTTAGTTTAATGCTTTTAGCTGAAAAATTAGGATTCTTGTAATATAAGTAGTTGCTTGCAAATTCTGAAATACCAAAGTGCGAGTTAAGAAGATTTAAAATCTGTTCGCTATCCACTTTTATTAATACATAGTCAATACCGTAATGAGCTTCGACCCAACGGTTGATATCTCGGCTTGTGTCTTCAACCATAAAAAAAGTAGTATTATTTAATTTTTGCCAAGGAATTATATTAAATTTATAGTAAAAAAGTTTCTCTGGCTCTTTGCACAAACTAGAATCAAACTTAATTTTTTCTACATTATCAGCTTGAAGTATAGGCAATTGTTGCATTGAACCTAATGCAATTTTTTATTTAAGTCACGTGAAAATGAAGATATGACCTCGCTACTACGCTTATCATCTTTACGTTCATGCATTATTTTTTTTACAGCATCAGCAGCTATATTCGCTGTGTTAGCCTGTAAATCTCCAAGAGCTTTTTCAACTTGGTCAGTGACTTTCTTCAAGTTAGAATGGGCATTGTCATCTAATGTCTGATCTAGCTGCTGTCTATTGTGCTTAATGATACTATTAGCTTTATCAAGTGCTTCATTCATCATTTTATTAACTTCTGCATCTAATTCTTTGTATTTTTTAGAAGATTTTTTGTAATACTCCAACATATCTTTCCTGAATTTTTCAGTTTCTTCACTTGAAAATTTGCTTTTGTTACGCTTATTGTTAAGCGCATTTTTTATCACTTTCTTTAGCAATTTATACGAAAGGACAAAACTTACCAAGAAGGCAAGACCGATAATCAGTGATGTAGACATAAAAACCCCTAAAATTCTTTGGACACCAAGTCAGCAATAAATTCCTCTTCAATTTCAGAATTAGTCAATTTAGTATAATAAATTAAAGCAATACTAGTAGCCATTTGTTTTAACTGATCAGTATATTCAGATTTAAATTCTGCCACTTTTTTTTCAATAAGCTTGCTCTTTTTTTTATCTTCCTCTTCTAATATATTCTTAACATTAGCTCTCATTTCTTCTACCTGAGCAAGTGCATCATCTATGATTTTTTTTGCCTGTATTCTAGCTTGGTTTAAAGCGGCATTATACTTGGCAACCTGATCTTCCGTGAGTCTTAAAAGATGAACAGAACTATTAAAAGAATCCAATACTTCTTTACTTCTAGTGCTTATTATTTCATCTAACTTTGGCAAAAATAAACAACTTACTACGAAAAAAAGTGAAGAGAAAAAAATTAAAAACCAAAAAACTTGAGAAAAGAAGGTTGAAACATCAAGCTGTGGCATCTGTTAAGCAGCAAATATTAATAACATTGCAAGTACAAACGCAAGCAATCCCATGATTTCAACCATGGCAGCACCAATATAAACATAACTTTTCATTTTACCTTCTGATTCAGGGTTTCTCGCAATCCCATTTAACATAGCAGAGAAGATATTAGCTATACCTAAACCAGCACCGAGCATTCCAAACACAGCTAAACCAATTGCTATAAATTTTAAAGCTACTAAATCCATATATTACCTTTAATTATTTCTTTATAATATAATTGTAAAATATTCTACAAGGAAGTCAATTACTTTACTGCATCTGACAAATATACACATGTTAATATAGTAAATATATAAGCTTGTAAAATTGCAACAAATACTTCAAATCCTATCAATGCAATTATGAACAAAAACGGCGCAGGAGTGAAAAATATGTTCATATTTACAATAAACCCTGCTATCACTTTGATGATTGTATGACCAGCAATCATATTTGCTGCAAGCCTTATTGATAGGCTAACCGGCCTTACTAAATAAGCAAACAACTTAATAATAATTATTATAGGTGCAAGCCACGAAGGAGTTCCTTTTGGTAGCAATATGCGTAAAAATTCTACTCCCCTTTCTTTAAATCCAACAATCGTTATATAAATAAAAACCACCATCGATAAAGCGAAGGTGACTATCACATGACTTGTGACCGTGAAACTATAAGGAAGAACACCAACTAAATTACACGATAAAATGAAAATAAACACTGTAAATATCAATGGAATGTGCTGCAAGCCTTTGCTTCCAGTGTTATTTTCTATTATTGAAATAACAAAATCATATACATACTCAACTGCAGCTTGCAAATATCCTGGTATTACTGCCCCCTTCTTTATTCCAAAAAGCAAAAAGAGTATCACCAATATCACCGAAATCATCGTGAAAAGAGATGAATTGGTAAAGCTTACGTCATACCCAAATAACCTAGGTAACTCTATTACCGTATATACTTTAAACTGTTCCAGCGGATTTAATGCCATTTTAATCTGAATTATAAACAGTAAATAAAGTATGAATTTTATAGGACAAAGTCAAGAATTAAGATAAGGCTCTGTATTATTATAACATTAACATATTAACAAAATATGTAATTAGAATGTTAATTACAGTCAGCTCTGTATTTTAAAATTTACTAATCTTGTTAAATTATTCAATATCTTGACTTAATATCTTATTTTGATTATAATTTAATTTTTAGTGAGGTATATAATGAACGAAATAGATTTTATTAACACTAATCATCCTTTAAATTTGGAGCAGGAATTTGGTAACGGATACATCGAATCAGTAGATTGTTTCCTTGACGAAGATACTCGCGATTATTACATAGGACTCAACAATGCAATAATACACTTCTTTTTTGATGGTAACATTGATGAGGATGCCTGGGATTATGAAAGTCTTAAATTCTTTCTGGAGATAGATTTAAAAGGTGATATAGAAAAAATTCTTTCTCTTCGCAAGAAGATATAAAGTTACAAAAGCTTCTACATCATAAACAATGATGTAGAAGTATTCCACTACAACAAGCTTTAAAAGCACTACATTTTATATTACAATAACTTTTTCACTTCTTTTTAGGTCCATGAAATTCACATTATCTTGGTTATTAGAACACTTAGAAACCAATGCTAGTTTAGAAGAAATTACCGATAAATTAACTCACATAGGGTTAGAAGTAGAAGATGTGATCGATAATTCCAGATTGACTGGGTTTATTGTTGCAGAGGTATTAGAAGTCGTACCTCATCCAAATGCTGATAAATTAAAATTATGTAAAGTAAATGATGGAAGTAAAATTCTACAAATAGTCTGTGGAGCAAACAATGTTAGAGAAGGTATGAAAACTGTACTTGCATCTCTTGGTAGCACGTTGCCAGAAAGTGATCTCACAATTAAGTCCACAAAAATACGAGGAATGCTAAGTGAAGGGATGCTCTGCTCTGCTTCTGAACTTGCGCTGGTTCAAGAGGAAAGTGAAGGAATAATCGAGCTTTCCGATGATTATAAAGTAGGGGATAAATTTTTCAATTGTGACCCTGTAATTGATATAAATGTTACTCCAAACCGTGGAGATTGCTTAGGCATTTATGGAATAGCTCGCGACCTTGCTGCAACTGGAATTGGGACATTAAAGACTTTAAGCATTCCACAACTTACCAGCTCCATAAATTCACCAATCGATGTTGAAGTTACTGACGGGGAAAGTTTTATTAGTGGAATATACATCGCCAATGTAAAAAATCAAGAAAGCCCAAAATGGTTAAAAGATAGGCTGGAATCGATAGGAATGCGCTCCATTTCTGCAACAGTTGATATCACGAACTATATTATGATATCTTTCAGCCGCCCAATGCACGCGTATGATGCAAAAAAAATAGAAGGAGAGCTCACAGTACGCAAAGCAAACGACGGAGAAAAATTTGCTGGTTTGAACGGTAAAGAATACTTATTAAACAAAGACATAAGCGTTATTGCAGGTGATAAAAATATTCATGGAATTGCTGGAATTATAGGTGGTAAGTGCAGTGAATGTACTCTTGAAACTACTGATATCTTTTTAGAGTCTGCTTGGTTCGATCCCATCTCTATTACTAAATCTTCAAGGCAGCTCGGCATCTCCACAGACGCTAGTTACAGATTTGCACGTTCAGTTGATCCTGAATTTACTTTTGATGGACTCAACCTTGCAGCTAAAATGATTCTGGACTTATGTGGTGGAGAAACCTCAAGCGTAGTGTCTGCTGGCAGTTTAGATAGTGCTGACACCAAGGTGAGCTTTGATTATCAGGATGTGAACAAGTTTGGAAGTGTGTCTGTATCGCCTGATGAGGTGCTTGATATCTTAACGAAACTAGGGTTTAGTATTGATAAAAAAACCGAAGGCAATTGGAATGTACAAGTACCAAGCTGGAGACCGGACGTGACAATACCGGCTGACCTAATCGAAGAAGTAACAAGGATATACGGCTATGACAAAATAAAAGAAGAACCACTACCAAATAATGTTGAAGAAGTAGATAGTACATACGACAATTTGCGTATTTTGATGACAAACAGAGGGTTTCATGAAGTGCTAACCTGGTCGTTTATGAGTGAATCAACAGCTGAAAAATTTGGTTACTCGAATAAGTTATTTATCATCGATAATCCGTTTAACAATAGCTTTAATATAATGAGACCAAGTATTATGCCAAATTTATTGCAAGTTACTGCTGATAATATTGCCCATGGAATATCTGATCTTGCAATCTTCGAAATCGGGCCGATTTACGATGGTGAAGCTCAGTCTAAGTATGTTTTAAGTGGAATTAGGTCAGGAAATAATTTACCGCGAAACCATTATAATACTGATAGGAAAGTAGATGTTTTTGACGCAAAGGCTGATTGCATAGCAGCTTTGGAGTTTTTTAACGTTAATTGTGATAATTTAACGATAGAGAAAGCAGAAAAAGAACATTACCACCCAGGAAAGTCAGGCACTCTCTCTTTTAAGAATAAAGTAGCAGGTTATTTTGGAGAGTTGCATCCTAATATATTAGATCTTTTTGATATCAAGCAAAAAGTTGTAGGTTTTGAGGTAATACTAGAAAATATTGAAAATTTACCTGTAAGTAGAAAGAAATTTATCGATTATAAATACCAAAGTGTAAAACGTGATTTTGCATTTATAGTAAATAAGGATGTGGAAGTAGGTAACATAATCAATGTGATAAAAAAAAGCTCAGAGCTCATCACAGAAGTTTTGATATTCGATGTATACCATGGAAATAATATAGAACCGAATAAGATGTCTATAGCGTTGTCAGTTACTTTTTGCTCTCCAATCCACACTTTAACTGAAAAAGAGATCCAAAAAGAATCAAGTGCTATAGTTAATTTAGTATGTGAAAATACCGGAGGAACTTTGAGAACTTATCGTTGAGTCACAATCATAGTTTCCTGCCGTTGCTGTGTCACACTTACTTCATCCAATTTATTTCCAATATTGAATTCAATATCCTTGAAAAATCTATCCCACATTCCATGCAAATGCTCTTCTATTTTAGGCCACACATCATTTTTAAATGTTACCCCATCATCAGAAAATAAATTACCTAAAAAGGCTCCAATACCTTCATAATTTGACTGAAAACATTGAAGAAATGTCTCTCCTTCTTTATAAGTATTATGTGCCACATTTAACGCTTTTCTCTCTGTAGTCTCTTTATAAGCATTTGATGCTCCAATCTTTATTGCACCAAACATAACTTTACTCCAGTTCTTAACTTTCTGTATACAACCTTCACTATTTCCTGGTATATTATTTATTATATTTTTTGTCAAATTGTCTATCAAAGGAGACAATAAATTTTGACTAAAATGTTTGATATTATCTTTTGTTTTAATTACAGGATATTTGATGCGTTTTTCTGCTAAACAGTACTCCAGTTCTGCTCTTTCTAATAACTTCTTGATTTCTTTTTCATCAAAAGTTTCAAGCTTGAATACCTTCAGTAAATCATCTTCTATTACTGCAAATTTTATTTTTTCACGAGACGTTAGTTCTTCTTTATAATCATTTTTTGTTTCTTCATTTATCAATAATTCTTTTTTGCCTAATTCTAACTGTTTTAATGCTTTCAGAATTTCTTCATTCCTTTTTAAGAGCACTTCTATTGATCTTGTACCCGGATGCCCTTTTTCCCTGTTATTTTGTTCAGCTTGTAAACGCTTATTTTGATCTTTGAGTGTTTGTTCTAATGTAGATTTTTCTAAATGTCCTTCATCTTGCACGCGAAAAGCTTCAATTATTTCTGCTAGACCTGATTCACCATATTTTCTTAATTTCTTGCATAAACGTAAAACACCCTTTTTTTGTTCTCGAAGTAACCTTTGCACTTTATATTTTTTTATTTCTAAATACATCTTTTCTATAAAGTCATTTATTTTAGCTGAAGCTTCCTTATCCGATGGAACCTTTACTTTTTTTTCTAAATCTTCAAGCTGCTTCCTTAGGCTTTGCTTCTCCTTATCCGGTATATCTGATTGACTTAACTTACCTTGAACTTTTTTCATTACTGATTTTATCAGCCTGCGCTCAATCTCTTGATCATCATATTCGAATTTAAAAAGGTCTTCTAACCCCCTTTTTAAGGTGTCATTTGTTAAGCTACTGTTTTCATGTATTTCTTTTAATTTCTTATATATATTGTTACACCTTGTTTGACCTATTCCTCTTAAACGTTCAATTTCTTCTTTCGCATTACCTAAGGCTTTCTCTGTTGCTTGGAGATGCTTATTTTTATAAATATCAATTACTGTCCTTTTAACTATTTCGCCTTCCTTTATAAGCTTTTTCCATTCCGCCTCATGTACAGAAAATTCATCATCTTTTGAGTCTTCTACTTCCATTCCTGCGTTTTTCAAATCTTCTATTATAATCTCTTTTCTACTTGGTAATTCCTTACCTTGGCTCTCTAATTCCTGTCTCACTAAAGAATTTTTTATCTCATCTTCCAGCGAAAAATCTTCTCCCCGTCTATCTCGCTGAAACTTAATTGCTTGTATAAAGGCAACTTGATAAGCACTTTGTATTAAGTGACTTGTCAAATTAGGACCTATACTATCTACCACTTTCGACTTGAATTCGTTCAATAATTCCTTCAATTTATCATATGTAATCTCTTTCTTTTCTAGCTTTATCAGTTCTTCCATAGTCTTCGCAAATTCCTGAATAGAAGTTGCAAGCACATCCTTGATTTCATTGCGTAAGGGCTTAAGACCATTTTTTAAATTGATGTTAGTTGACAATTTCAGTACGATGCTATGCTCTGAATCCCGCGTCACATCAAACCACTTGTTATTTTCATTTTCATACAAATCTCTAAGCAATCGTTTAAATTGCGGTGGAAATTCTATTTCCATATCCCACGCAATATTTGGTCCAGTAACTTCCTTTTCATGAAAAGACACCTCAATATTTTGATGCTTATTAGAATACCGCCCCATACTTATTTTAAGAGCAGTAACTAAAGAGTGAGATAAATCTCTATTTAAAAGATAAAAAGTAGCCAAAGCAATTGTTGCAGGAACAACTAAGGCTACAAGTACAGCCATATTAACAAAAATTGCTATTGCAGCAAGAACACCATATGCCAATCTTTTTGGCACGCCAGTTTCACTCTTTTTTGTCTTATCTTCCCCTACACTGTCTTGTGTCTTGCTGTTTGCTTGAAATCTACTGCATACGACTAATCCCAGTGCAGTAGAAGCAATATAAGGAAGCATTAAAACTGACAGAGCTAAATTTAATATTTTCTTTTCTGGGCAAGTTCTATTTATTTCCTTAAATATTTCGCTTGATATATTATACCAGGAAGTAAAAAAATCAGAGTTATAATCTTTATAATGAAATATACTGAGTGGAACGTTAAAATTAGCTAACGGCTCTTGTTCTTCCACAGCATCAAAAAATTCTTCTTCCTCTTCTGAAGTAGCAAGACCTAAATTATTCCCTTCTTCTACATTAGAAACAGCTTCCATAGCATCAAAAAACTCTTCTTCCTCCTCCAAAGTAACAACAGATTCTGCTTTACCTAAACCACCACTATTGTTAACAACTTCTTCATAATCATCTGCAACAGCTTTATTCATATTATAACCTTATCCAATTACCTTAAGTATAGCATAAATACTGACAATCTTGCAACTTTATTAAAAATTTAACGCTCAATACTAACACTTAAATCCTGATATTCCTTAGAATAGAAGTTAGTTCCAATTTCTGTATTAATGTCCAAAGATAAGGCAAGGGTCTGCTCTTTTATATATTCAAACCACGTATTTATTGCTTCCTTAATTTTCTCATCTTCTGTTTTGATTATTACTCTGATTCTATCTGATATATGAAAATCAGCTTGTTTCCTAGTTTCCTGAATGAGCCTCACGACATCTCTCGCTAGCCCTTCTAGAATCAATTCATCATTTAAAGTAGTGTTTAGGATAACAACCCCTTTGTTGTTATCAAATACAGAGGAGAATTCACTGTTTGCTTTTAATAATAGTTCATATTCGCCTTTTTTTATAGTATAGTTCTCTGTTTCGTCTCCCAGAAATATCTGTTCATTTCCAACTTGCCTCCATTTTCCCTCTTTGACGTATTGAACTAATTTCTTGATCTTGCCTGGAACTCTCTTTCCAAGCACAGGGAAGTTGAGTTTTAACTCTAGTGATGCAACTTCTTTCAACTTATCCACTATTTCTAATTCTTTTACATTTACCTCATCTTTTATCATCTCTTGATATTCACCTTCAAGAAAACCACAGGAAGACTGATGATAAATCCTCATACTGCCAAGTGGCTGTCTGATACGTATGTTAAAAGTGTTTCTAATAGAGAGTGCAGAGTTACATATCTCTCTCACTAGATCCATTTTGGCAATGAGCTGACTATCAAACTTCTCTAATTGTGGAAAATTAGCCAAATGAACAGATGTTTCTTCATACTTAAGCCCTTGCCATATATTCTCTGTTATAAGTGGCAACAAAGGAGCTGCAGCTCTTAGTATGTAATAAAAAACCGTATATAGAACATTATAAGCATCAGTTTTATCCTGATCCAAATCACCTTTCCAAAAACGCTCGCGACTGCGACGAATATACCAATTATTTAGCACTTCAAAAAAGTTCATTAAAATTTTGCAAGCCTCTTGGGAGTTATAGTTGTTCATAGAAGCTTGGATACCTTCTACAGCTTCAAAACACTTGGAAATCATGTAACGATCAATAGTGCTTCTATAGTCCTTACACACTTCAGCTTTAATTCCATCTGCATTTGCATACATAGTAAAAAAGTGATAACTATTCCAAATAGGTTTTATTACATTTTTTAGAACATCTCGTATTGAGTTTCCTTCTTTATCGAGTAGCAAATTACCACCACAAACAATAGATCCAGAAAGCATAAGAAAACGCAGTGCATCAGAACCGTATCTATCAAAAACCTCCATTGGATCTGCATAGTTATTCAAACGTTTGGACAATTTTTGCCCTTTTACATCCAAAACAACACCGTGGCATATGCAGTTCTTAAATGGTTCCCTATCAAACAAAGCAGTGGACAATACAAAGAGCGTATAAAACCACCCCCTGGTTTGCGCTATGTATTCAGTGATAAAATCCGCAGATTCAAACCACTCCTTATTTTCAAACGGATAGTGGATTTGCGCAAATGGCATCGAGCCAGATTCAAACCAGCAGTCAAACACGTCAGGTACACGGCGCATAACTGATTTTCCTGTTGGATCATCAGGATTTGGTCTTGTTAAAGTATCGATAAATGGTCTGTGCAAGTCGTCTATTTTAACATTAAAATCTCTCTCCAGTTCTTCTATTGAACCATATACATCTACTCTTGGATATCTCGCATCGTCTGATTTCCATACAGGGATTGGTGTACCCCAGAATCGATTGCGTGAAATTGACCAGTCGTGTGCCCCTTCAAGCCATTTTCCAAATTGACCATCTCTAATGTGGTTTGGTATCCAATTAACTCTCTTATTTAGCTCTACCATTCTGCTTTTGAATTTTGTAACAGCAACATACCAAGAAGGCATAGTGCGATAGATCAAAGGAGTGTCAGTTCTCCAGCAGTGTGGATAATTGTGAATATATTGTTCAGTTTTAAACCAATTCCCTTGCTCTTTTAATTTTTTTATTACTGTATCATTGGTATCAAAAACATGAACCCCTGCCAAATCTGAAATTTCAGCAGTAAATTTTCCACTGTTATCAATTGGACAAATAACTGGAATATCATGGCTTTGGCAAAGGTAAAAATCTTCCTCACCAAATCCAGGAGCAGTATGCACAACGCCAGTACCATCTTCTTCCGTCACATAATCAGCAATAAAAACGCGAAATGCATTTTTTGTGTCTTTAAAATAGTCAAACAGTGGTTTGTAAGAAAGACCTGCAAGATCATTCGCTTTAAGTTTTATATTGCAGTTTTCATATGGAATATTGTTTTGTTCAGAGTGGCTGATAAATTTCTCTAAGTAGCTTTCAGCAAAAATGTATATTTCACCATTCATTGAACTTCCTTCACTACTCCCTGTCATCCCAGTGCCCAGACACTGGGATCCAGAAATAGATTCCAGCGTCACGCGCTGGAATGACATCAAAGGGTGGACTGACACTGCACAATACTTAATATCTTTTCCTATTGCTAAAGCCAAGTTGCTCGGCAACGTCCAAGGAGTTGTAGTCCAAGCAAGTAATTTACACTTTCGTTTAACACTTTTAAATTGCTGTGGGTTTTCTAAAAGCTCAAATGCAACAGTTACAGCTTTGCTAACTTTTTCTCTATACGCGTTATCAAGCCTTGTTTCGAAATTAGATAATGGAGTTTCGCATGCCCAGCTATATGGTACAACGCGCACTGATTCATACACCAGACCCTTATCATAAAGCTGCTTGAATGCCCACATGACCGACTCCATGAATGATTTATCCATAGTCTTATAGTCATTGTGAAAGTCTACCCACCTTGCTTGCCTATTTACATACTTCTCCCACTCTGATGAAAATTTCATCACAGAAGTACGGCAATGATCGTTAAATTTATCTATACCAAACTTCTCTATCTCAGTTCTACCAGATATTCCAAGTTCTTTTTCTGCACCCATCTCAGCCGGCAATCCATGGCAATCCCAGCCAAATCTACGTTCAACCCTTTTTTGAAGCATAGTTTGATATCTTGCAAATGCGTCTTTGATGAAACCAGTGAGTAAATGTCCATAATGCGGAAGTCCATTTGCAAACGGAGGCCCATCGTAAAAGACAAAACAATTATCCTTGGAACGTTCTTCAACTGACCGCTCAAAAACTTTGTTTTCCTGCCAAAATTTTATGATTTCCTTTTCTAACGATAAAAAATCAGGACTACTTACTGTATCAGGATAATGCTTTGACTTCATGTTCGCTATGTAAAACTAAAGAATATAGGGCTTTCTGAAAAATTACAAATTCAAAAATATTTCCGTAGCTCACACCCCAACAAACTATTCTGCCGAGCTTCCAATACCTTTTTTTAAGTTTTACTTGCAGTTTTTATTGTTTTACTTAACATTAACCCAAGCTTTAGGGGTATTTTATGGATCAGAAGACAGATAAGTTTCCACAATTTTTAAAAATGTTGTGCTTTGTTGAAATGTGGGAACGTTTCTCTTACTATGGAATGAGGGCACTTTTGGTCCTATTTTTGACTTCTCACTTAGGTTTCACTGATGAGAGGGCCTTTACTATTTACTCATTATTTGCTGCAACAGGTTATGCTATACCAATACTTGGAGGTTTTTTAGCTGATAAGTTGATGGGATTCCGCAACATGGTGTTGCTTGGAGGGATAGTGATGATAGCAGGTCATGCTTGCATGTCATTGGTTAAGTTTGAACCAGGTTTATTATATTTAGGTTTATCTCTAATAGCCATAGGTACTGGTATGTTTAAAGGGAACGTAACTAACTTACTTAGTTCATGCTATGGCAAAGACGATCCTGAACGTAGCAGAGGCTTTACTTTATTTTACGTAGGTGTGAATATTGGAGCAATATTGGCTTCTATTTCATGTGGTTATGTAGCCCACTTGTTTGGCTGGCACTACGGCTTTGGTTTAGCTGGTATTGGGATGTCTATAGGGCTAATCTTTTTTCTCAAATTTCAGAATCTTTTAGGAGATAGCGGCCTTTCTCCTTATCCAGAGCTTATGAATAAGCGCATATTAGGGATTAAAATTTTTGGTATAGTATTGATAGGAAGCTTTCTGTCATCATCAATAATTGCTAAAATGCTTATACATAGTGAATTTTTTACTAATATGCTCATATTTATTGGAATAACAGCTCTGGGCATATTTATTTATATAATATCTAAATTATCAGCAGAACAAAGACGAAAATTAGTGGCATTATCTATTCTTGTGGTATTTTTCTTGTGTTTTTTTGCTTTAGAAATGCAGCTTGGCTCTTTGGTTAACTTATTCACCGAAAGAAACGTTATTAACAATGTATTAGGTATAACAATCCCAGCTTCAGTTTCTCAAGCCATAAATCCTTTGTCAATTATAATATTTGGCTTTCTTTTTGGAACATACATGAAGTTTAAGCAAAAATATGCAACTTCCATGTTTACCCTTGGCCTTCTGACAATGGCTATGTGTTTTTTCACACTGTACATAGGATGTTTAAACTCTAACATTGAAGGTAAAGTAGAATACTTATATTTAATAATTGCTATCTCCTTTATGGGACTGGGAGAATTATGTATTGCTCCATTAGTCCAAGAACAAGCAACTACACTAGCCCCCAAAAACCTTAGAGGAGTAGTGATGGGTATAGTAATGCTGTCATTAGCGTTTTCTAACCTAGCCGGAGTTGCAATATCAAAATTTATGTCAGTTCCTTCAGTAAATGGTAAAATAAATTATTTAGAATCTTTAGAAATATATAAAGAGGGTTTTTTAAAGGTGGGAATATTTAATTTAATGCTCGTTATTGTATTTTTATTCTTCTTCAATTTTATACATAAAGTTGTTACTAACTCATCTTGTACAAAAAATTGATATAGGTAAGCTCAAATTTGTAGGTTTAAGGTACCCGTTCAGCAGAGGTAGCAATTAAACTTTGTAACTTTTGAAAAAGATTATGATTGCATTTTTTCAATACTCTTTGCTTAAGATTTATATTTAACGCTGCTTAAAATCAGCGAAATGCACACCCCAGCAAACTACTCTGCCGAGCTTCCAACACTTTCACATTTACTATTTTGTCCCTGTATTTATCTTCAGAATCATCAATGCACACTGATTGCATATATGGGCTTTTACCAATAATTTGGTTTTGGTGTTTACCTTTTTTATCGCTAAATAGAACAGGTATAGTTTTACCTACCATACTCTGGTTAAACTCAAGTTGTTGCTTACTAATTAATTTCTGTAAACGAAGAAGGCGCTCTGTTTTAACCTCTTCTGGTACTTGATCTTTTCTTTCCGCTCCCGGTGTGCCTGGTCTTGGGCTGTATTTAAAACTATAAGCCTGAGCATATCTAACTTTTTCTACTAATTTCATAGTTTCTTCAAAATCTTTTTCGGTTTCTCCAGGAAAACCAACAATAAAATCAGAAGAAAATTCGATTTCAGGTTTCAATTTGCGAAATCTGTCTATTATTTCCAAATACTCCTCTGCAGTGTGTTTCCTGTTCATCGCGTGCAATATTTTATTCGAACCAGACTGCACAGGCAGGTGAACAAACGGCATGAGCTTTGGCTCTTCCGCATGTGCCAAGTAGAGAGATTCATGCATATCTCTTGGATGAGAAGTTGTATAACGAATCCTCTCTAGCTTTTCAATTTTAGCAATATGACTAATTAATTTTCCTAAATCCCACACTTCCCCTTCGCACTCCCCATGGTAAGCATTGACGTTCTGACCAAGCAAATTGATCTCATTTGCCCCATTTGCAACTAATTTCAATGCTTCACGAAATATTTCATTCACTGGCCGTGAATACTCAGCTCCACGAGTATAGGGCACTACACAAAACGTACAAAATTTATCACAACCCTCTTGTATGGCAAGAAACGCAGAAGATCCCTGGCTATTGCCATAGCATTCATCTGGCAATTTATCAAACTTTGCAACTTCAGGAAAATCAGTGTTTATTACATGACCTTTACTTCTGCTTGCTTTGACTATCAGCTCCGGTAAGGTAGCGATACTCTGCGGACCAACAACAATATCAACAAAAGGAGCCCTTCTGAACACTTCTTCTCCCTCTGCTTGCGCTACACACCCAGCCACCACTATAGTCATTTCTTTTCGTAACGAATGAATCTTCCCAAGCTCTGAGTAAAGTTTTTCTGCTGCCTTCTCTCTAATGTGACAAGTATTCAGTATCACTAAATCGGCTTTCCCTGCATCACTAACAACGTTGAACCCCAAAGGTTTAATTACATTTTCCATTAAAACGGAGTCATAAACGTTCATCTGACAGCCGTAAGTTTTAATATATAGGCCTTTCATATTTGGTATGTCTTTTTCAAAATTTCTTCACCCTACACGTAAATGTCTAACAGACCAGCGCGTGACGCTAGTGAACTTGCTAGCACAATAGATTTTGACAAAATTATACGAAAAACTGGATCCCAGTGTCAAGCACTGGGATGACAAGTTCTCGGCAACCCCTACGTCATACCATCACGGTATCTCTAGATCCCGCTAACAAGTAGCGGGATGACGGTTGTCAGGGTGTCATGAAAGTAGCTAACACTGGCTTCCATCCAAGAGGGCAGTGCCCTCTTCTTGTCATCCCAGTGCTTGACACTGGGATGGCTTTGTTGCATCGCTACTTATGAAAGGCTAACTATAGTTAGGATTATAAGCAACCTATTGAAAATCTTGTTTTTTTGCAATCAATCTGATCAAATTTAAGAATAGTAATTTATTATTTATATTAATAAATTTAATTCTATTGAAAATAGCTAAAGCATTGAAATTCTTGAATTTTAGCCGGATTAGTGAGTGGTAGTGAAATTTCTTTTACTCAAATTTAGGTATTCACTGACCGTTCTTGTTATAAATACCAGAATAATAAGCTACTGATATTCTCTACCTTTTTTATCTTTATCCATCATAGCTAGCGATGCAACAAAGCCCACTGGGATCCAGGAAAAAGAATGGTGTCATGCAAGTAGCTAACACTGGGATCCAGGAAAAAGAACGGTGTCATCCGAGTAGCTTGACACTGGCATCCAGGAAACTTAATTGCAAGTAATGCATTGAGTTTGGTAAGTATGGGTTTTGCGTTATAGAATGAAGCACTTTTGGTGAATTTGTAAAGAAAGCTGGATCCCAGTGTCAAGCACTGGGATGACAAGAAAGGGAGCACTGGAATTTTTATTTCAGTATTGTACATTAGCCATGCATCTGAACAGATACGAGCTTTCTGCTTTTTTTGGGTAAGGTCAGTCAAAAAGGTTTTACAACAACCATAATAACTATAACTATTATCAATACTGTAACTGCTTCATTTAAAACGCGAAAATAAATATGTGACTTCTTATTCGAACCCATTGCAAAATTTTTCCTATATTTTGCAAGTAGCATATGAATAATTAACATCAAAAGTATTGCAAATGCTTTTACATGAAACCATCCTTCACGATATGCTTCCCTAATAACCATTAGTGTAATTCCAAGACCAAGTGAGAAAAGCATTGCAGGGTTTATGATATATCTAAGTAGCCTCTTTTCCATTGTTTGAAGCAAGCTATCATTTTCCGATCCCGGTTTTACAGTTGCATGGTAGACATAAAGCCTGGGTAAATAAAGCATACCTGCCATCCACATGATAACAGAGATAACGTGAAAAGCCTCAAGCCAGTGGTAATAGTTCATTAGCAAAAATTTAAAATTCCTGGTATTGTGTTAGTTTAATGAAAAAGAAATCGATATGAAAGCAGAAAATTTCACTAAAGAACAGATAATTGGATTCTACAGGAAAATGCTACTCATACGCAGATTTGAGGAAAAAGCAGGACAATTATATGGGATGGGATTAATAGGCGGGTTCTGTCACCTATCAATAGGACAAGAAGCAGTTGCAGTTGGAACTCAAGCTGCATCAAAATTAGGTGACGCTTTTATCACAAGTTATAGAGACCATGGCTTAATGCTCGCATGTGATTCTGATCCAAATGTTGTAATGGCAGAGCTTACCGGCAAAGAAACAGGATGCTCGAAAGGTAAAGGTGGTTCGATGCACGTATTTGACGTTGAAAAAAAATTCTTCGGCGGGCATGGAATAGTGGGAGCACAAGTTCCAATTGGCACAGGAATAGCATTTGCTAATAAATATAAGAAAAAAGATAATGTGGTATTTACATATTTTGGCGACGGTGCTGCAAATCAAGGACAAGTATATGAATCGTTTAATATGGCATCTTTGTGGGAGTTGCCTGTGGTTTACATCATAGAAAATAATGAATACGCAATGGGAACCTCCGTGCAAAGGTCAACTTTAGTAACAGAGTTATATAAAAGAGGAGAAAGTTTTGGTATTCCTGGAAAACAAGTTGATGGAATGGATTTTTTCTCTGTTTATGAGGCTACAAGCGAAGCAGCGGAACACACACGCAGCGGAAAAGGGCCTATCCTGCTTGAAATGAAGACATATCGATATCGCGGTCACTCAATGTCAGATCCTGCTACTTATCGCTTAAAAGAAGAAGTTGAAGATATGAAGCAAAATCATGACCCTATAAGCACTTTAAAGAAATACATGACAGATAATAAAATGGCTTCAGAAGAAGAGTGCAAAGTAATTGATAAGGAAATACGTGATTTAGTAAAAAAGTCGGAAGATTTTGCCAAAAATAGTAAAGAACCAAGCGTTGATGAGCTGTATACTGATGTTTATAAATTTGTTAGCTAATTTTTTTATCCAGAACTGTACAAACATTGTATAGTAAACGATGTCATCCAAATAGCTCCTTCTCCCGTCATCCAAGTGCCCTCCTTTTTTTGTCATCCCAGTGCTCTGACTACTTGGATCCAGCTGAGTTGGTGAGTATAAAAGTATAGCTAACGCAAGCTCTACGTCATGCCGCCGCGAACCGTCATACCGCGATTCATTCGCGGTATCTCTAGATCCCGCTAACAAGCAGCGGGATGACGGTTGTCAGGCTAGCTGTCATCTCAGTAGTCTCCTTCTCCTGTCATCCGAGTAGCTGACACTGGTTCCTTTATGACGGCAGTAGCCCCTTCGGTGTCATTCCAGTGCTTGACACTGGAATGACACCAATAATTGACATTTCACTAGATATTCATTATAAATAATGGAATGCTACAAAGTATAAAAACCATATTAATAGAAGACGATAACGTTAGGCTGGATAGGTACATCAGAAGAATCTTTCCTGATCTAAAGCAATCTGTAATTGAAAAATCTTTAAGGAAAGGATTAATCAAAGTTGATGATTGCAAAGCAAAGTCCAGTGATAGAGTAAATTCTGGGCAAACTATAACGCTGAAGCACTTGCATTATATTGAAAACGCTAATTCTGATCGCAAATATAATGAAAAGTTAGTGAATCTACTAAGAGAGAACATATTATATGAAGACGAATATATACTAGCTATAAACAAACCCGCAGGGGTCATCGTTCAAGGTGGCGTAAAAGTAAAGATTAGCATGAGTGATTTGCTTGACCAAATAAGAGAGGGAGAAACATTTAAAATTGTCCATAGGCTAGATAGAGATACGAGTGGAGTGATAATATTCGCACGCAACGCTAATGTTGCCAGATACCTTATGGAAGAATTTAAAGGACGAAGAGTAAAAAAAACTTATTTAGCATTAACTTCTGGCATACCGAGCAAGGATAGTGGAACAATAGACTATCCATTGGTGAAAAAATATGTTTCAGGTCAAGAAAAAGTGGTCGTTGATGAAAATTCACCTCAGAATGCCACTACGCATTTTTCAATTATAGCAAAATCCAAACACAATGTTGCTTATTTAAAATTACAACCAATTACCGGCAGAACCCATCAGTTACGTGCACATTTAGCTCATATAAATTGCCCTATTCTTGGTGACGGTAAATATGGTGGTAAAAAAGCTTTTATTGATGGGATAGCAAATAAAATTCACCTTCATTCGCATTCTTTATCTTTAAAACTGCCAAACAATAAAGAAATCACTATCACCACTCCTATCACTAAACACATCGAAAAATCCATTGAAGCGCTATTTTTCGACTGAAACGATTTCACCAATCAACTTTTCTGTCTTTGGCTTTAATTTGAAGCACAGATATTAGGCTAATTAATGCGCAGGCAGTAAGATAAATGCCTGCTGCAAGTTTTGTTTCGGTTTTTTCTATAAGCCACATGCATATGTATGGAGAAAGGCCACCAAAAATTCCTGCAGATATATTATTTGCTAAGCTTACGCCAGTGCATCTTACTTTTGTTGGAAACAGTTCACAAATAACAGAACCATATATTCCAAAAGATGCACCTACTGGTATAGTAATCAATAAGTAAGTTATTATTACGACATAGTGGTTAACGGAAGATAATAATGGTAATACACATGTACCAATCAGAGATAGCATAATCAGTACAGGAATCATTACGCGTTTTCTTCCAACTTTATCAGATAAAATTGCAAAAAGTACCGCAGATGCTGCAAATACAACCTGTATTACTATCCTCATTAAATCTTTAACACTAATAGATAAAATAACTAGCTCTTTTATTGATATATTATAAAACATTATTGCTGCGTAGACAATTGCATTCTGAGCAATTCCCAGATTGATTGAAATAATAAGCGGTCTTTTATAGTTTCTTACTAGTTCTAACAATGGTGAATGTGCTAAATTATTAGCGTACTTATTAGTTTTATATGCTAAGCTTTCTTTTAATATGTACCTAGTTAAAAAACCTATTGTCCCCAAAAAAAAGCAAAAATAAAAAAGCAACTTCCATCCCCATATTTCATAGTTCTCACCTGTAACTCTTTTGCAGATAAATATCATTGTTATGCATAAGAGCGTTCCAAGGGCTCCGCTAAAGGGCTTCATACTTCCTAAGAAACCTAGATTTTTTTTATCTTTTGAATGCTCTATCGTAAATGCTGTATTAATGCTTGTTTCACCTCCTGCAGTTATTCCTTGCACTATTCTACAAAACACAAGCAATACAGGTGAAAGCAACCCTATTTCTTTATACCCAGGTATAATTCCCATAATTGTGGATGATATTGAAATTAATATTACTGAAGTAAGTAAAGTCTTTCTTCTGCCATACTTATCTCCCATATAACCAAAAATTACTGCACCAATTGGTCTAAACGCAAAACCAATTGCAAAAACACCAAGGAATTTGAGTGTACTCAAATAATGATCTTCTGATGGGAAAAAAACGTTGATGATTGTATCTGTTAATACTCCAAAAAGAGTGAGTTCATACCACACAATCATGTTACAGATCATGCCCGATAGTATTGCTTTTTGGATATTATTCATGGTCTTTGAATTTAACATAACCTAATATATCATTAACCGGTGCTCCTTGCTATAAAATTTTTCATTCAATAACCTTCAAGGATAATTCACGTAAATGCTTATCCTCCACCTTGGAAGGAGCACCCATTAGAACATCTTCACCTTGCTGGTTCATAGGAAAACAGATTACTTCACGAATATTTGGCTCATCAGCAAGCAGCATAACTATTCTATCAACTCCTGGTGCTATTCCACCATGAGGAGGAACACCAAATCTGAATGCACGTACAAGTGCACCGAATCTTGTATCAACTTCTCCCCGGCTATAACCTGCAATGGCAAAAGCTTTATACATGATATCCAGTTTGTTATTACGAATCGCCCCACTTGACAGTTCTATTCCATTGCAAACAAGATCATATTGGTAAGCAAGGATATCCAGTGGATTTTTGTCCTCTAAATCTTTCAGACCACCGTGTGGCATGGAGAATGGGTTATGAAAGAAATCGATTTTTTTACTTTTATCGTCATATACAAAATATGGAAAATCAATGATCCAACAAAACTTGAAGATATTATCATCTATAAGACTGAGTTCTGACCCTAAAAGAGTGCGTACTTTTCCTGCAATGTTTGCCGCCTCATTCTCTTTGTCAGAAGCAAAAAATACACTATCTCCTGGCTCTATGTTTGTTGCTTCTCTTATGTGATTTAGCCTATTTTCATCAAGAAATTTAGCAATTGGGCCTTTCGCAGTTCCATCTTTATCAAACGTTATATATCCGAGACCCTTAGCACCGAATTCTTTTTGCGCATGTTCTATCTTTTTATCAAAGAAGCTGCGTGGTTCCTCTGCTGTTTTAGGTGCAGGGATGGCTCTCACTACCATACCACGCTCAATATTGCTTTTGAAAATATTGAACCCTGAATCACGAAAAATTTCTGTAACATCGCTGATTAATAGTGGATTGCGCAGATCTGGCTTATCAGAACCATATTTAAGCATTGCTTCTTTATATGTAATACGTGGAAAATCTTTATCAACAGACTTACGAGAAAATTTAGCAAACACTCTATATAAGGTAGACTCAATAATCTGAAAGATGTCTTCTTGAGTTACAAAAGACATTTCAAGATCTAGCTGATAAAACTCTCCCGGAGAACGGTCAGCCCTTGCGTCTTCATCACGAAAACACGGTGCAATTTGGAAATATTTATCAAACCCTGAAACCATGAGCAACTGTTTGAAAATCTGCGGAGCTTGTGGCAATGCATAGAACTTGCCAGGATTTAGCCTGCTTGGCACTAGGTAGTCGCGTGCTCCTTCAGGAGAGGAAGCAGTGAGTATTGGAGTTTGAATCTCTAAAAATCCTCGCTCTATCATGAGCTTGCGGAGCTCTGCAATAATTTGTGAGCGCAAAATAATATTGTTGCGGACTTTTTCACGTCTTAAGTCAAGAAATCGATATTTAAATCTCATGTTTTCTGGGTATTCTTGCTCGCCGGTAATGCTTGCCAATATACTTCTTTCTTCTTTTGCTATTTCTTCATCAAAGTGGAACTCAACTTCCGACTCAACGCGCAAATTGTTGACTATCACCTCGATTTCTCCGGTAGAAATAGAGCTGTTTACCGTATCTTCAGTTCTAGCTTCAACTATTCCTGTAACAGTAATTACACTCTCTAATTTTAAATTTGATATCTCATCAAAAAAGTCTTTGTCATTATTAAATACTAGCTGAGTGATTCCGTAGAAGTCTCTTAAATCAACAAAAATTAGGTTACCATGGTCGCGCTTACGATATAACCATCCAGAAAGGGTAACTTCCTTTTCTACGTCGTTCTTCCTCAGTTCATTGCACGTATGAGTTTTATAGCAGTTCATATTTGTTTTACTTCTAAATTCTTTAAGAAGTATAGAAATAAACCTTATTACATACAAGCCCGTTCGTCAGATATTTGCGCAATTTTCGAAATAGAGCAGTACTGCTTTTATATTGTCTTTACCCGCAAAAAAATTGCACAATTTCTATAATTATGGTATAATAGTAAGGGTATTTTTAATGAATTAGATACAGGAAATGCCACTTACACAGATCATATTATATAGCGTAACATTACTTGCTGTAGCTGCAGTATTTCTCTTTTTGAGAAAAATATACAAAAATCGCATTAGAAAAATCATATTTCCTAGAAAAGTTTTTAAAGAAGAGTGGGAAGAAGACAGAAAATTCAATGAATTATATCAAAAAAATAAGCAAAAAGAGTTGATGAAACAACAAGAAACGCTACGCGAGAAACAAAAAGATGTGCAAGTTTATAAAGAAGATCCAGAAATAGTTGACATAGCAAAACCGGTAGGTAAATGGACAAAGATGGTTATGATGGGTAATGGTTTAATGCAGCGTTTTGCACAATTGATACATAGAGAAGGCGGACAGAAAGGATTTTGGGAGCTGTTTGTTAAAGCTCAGGCTTCAACTCAAGGTAAACATAAGGGGAAGGGCAGATAATCCATGCTTGAATGTGAAAATTTATCCTGCGCTCGTAATAATAAGGTACTATTTAAGAATCTCAGTTTTAAAGCTGAGCTAAAATCAAAGATTCTAATCACTGGTCCAAATGGTAGTGGTAAAACCAGCTTAATTAGAAGTTTATCTGGACTTTTACCACCGGTATCAGGCAATATAAGGCACTGCGGAAAAGATATATATGATGATCCAAAATCCTATATACCTTCTATGGTCTATATAGGCCATAAGAATGCCTGTAAAGATAGCTTAACTGTTGCTCAAAACGTAGAATTCTGGGCAGGAATACGAAATACTAGAGAATTGATTGTGGCAGCTATTTGTTGCTTGCAGTTGCAACCTGTACTTAATATTAGATATGGCGAACTTTCTGCAGGCTGGAAAAGGAGAGTTGCGCTTGCTCGCCTCTTGATTTCTAATGCAAACGTTTGGCTGATAGATGAACCATTTTGTAATCTTGATAGTGCAACGTGTGAATTAGTGCTGAACCTAATCTCAATACGCTCTGAGCAAAATGGTATAGTAATTATTACAGGGCATAGCTCTACAGAGCAATTGTGTGATTTTACAACGATTGATATACGTAATTTCAATAGACTTCTTGTATAGTTTTTGGCAACAACCGCTAGAAATAAAAAACTTGCTTGACAAACTCCGCCAGCCCCCTTATCATAAACACTGAAGCTATTTATTTATCTTCTCTGTACAGATTAAATGACAAAAAAACTCACGTATCTGGCGTCTCATGTTTAATTTTTTGCACTATGTGCACCTTATGTCTTTATCAAACTTCTACCTACATAAGCTGAAACGCGCTTATAAAGCGTTTAAAACATAAAAAAACGCCAACTTAAAAAATGGATAGTGAATAACTAGCTACCCTAGGGTTTCTTTTGCCTTTTTTTCTGTTTAGTAAATTTCTTAAATATTTATAGCTAAGGTTAGTTGCATTTAAAAGCAGCTGAGTCGCGGTTATTAAGCGTTTAGAATAAAAAAACGCCATACTTGAAAGTATAATGTAAGTAATTAGCCAACTACGGGGCTTCTTTTGCCTTTTTTTCTGTTTAGTAAATTTCTTAAATATTTATAGCTAAACGACAACCGTCATCCCGCTGCTTGTTAGCGGGATCTAGAGATACCGCGAATGAATCGCGGTATGACGTAGGACTGCTGTCATTCCAGTCTGGAATCCAAAAAAAAGGATGATGTCATCCGAGTAGCTTGACTACTTGGATCCAGTTTTCTTTACAAATTCACAAAAAGTGCTTCATTCTATAACGCAAAACCCATACTCACCAAACCCAATGCATTACTTGCAATTAAGTTTCTTGGATCCAAGTAGTCAAGCTACTCGGATGACACCCTTTTGGATGGAGACCAGTGTCAGCTACTTTCATGACACCATTCTTTTTTCTGGATCCAAGTAGTCAGGGCACTAGGATGACAAGAGAAAGAGGCTACTGGGATGACAGCTACCCTGACAATCGTCATCCCACTACGTGTTAGCGGGATCTAGAGATACCACGGCGGTATGACGGTTCGCAGCGGTATAGTAACTCGTCATCCCGCTGCTTGTTAGCGGGATCTCTTGTTAGCGGCTGAGATACCGCGAATGAATCGCGGTATGACGGTGTAGATAGTATCCCGCTGCTTGTTAGCGGCTAAGGGATACCGCGAAGGGATACTGCGAATGAATCGCGGTATGACGGTTAATTATTCTGCGGCGGTATGACGTAGAGCTCGCGTTAGCTATACTTTTATACTCACCAACTCAGCTGGATCCAAGTAGTCAGCTACTTGGATGACAACCTGTTGAGGCTGCGCTTACACATTCCACTTTCTATGCTCACCAAACAAATTTGCTTACTCGCAGCAAAATTTTCTGGATCCAAGTAGTCAGCTACTCGGATGACATCTTTGTGTTTGAGGCAAAACCAGCTATAACATTTCTTCGCAAACAAATGTTCGTACAGTTGTGCGCGTGATGCTGGAATCTAGACAACAATTAGATCCTATTGTCAAGCAATAAGCTACATGTGCTATTTATTTAGTAGATTAAATATAAAGTTTAAAACTCTGCTATTGACTTCCTGTAGAACTAGTGAAAACCAAACTTGCTTAAAACCACTTAATTAGTTATAGTTATAAGTTTAGGTACAGTAAAATGACAGCTTTTGTCCCCTTGATTATTTTTTTAATCTTGTATCTTGGAAGTGGTGCTTATTTTTCTTTTATCGGAACTGATAATCCACTTCATCAGGTTTCACCAGTAATATGCTTGTTACCAGCACTATTTTTTGCTGTCTCACGTGGTACAAATAAAACTCAGCATAACATCGATACTGTTATCAAGGGCATGGGTGACAAAAACACCCTTACTATGTGTTTAATTTTTTTATTTTCTGGAGCATTTTCTGCAGTTACTCAATCAATTGGTAGCGCAGACACTGTTGCTAATTTAATTCTTAATTTCCTTCCAGCAAGATTACTGCTGCCTGGAGTATTTTTGGCTTCTGCTTTTATTTCAACTGCAATTGGCACATCTATGGGAGTTGTTGCGCTGATGGCACCTATAGCTGTTAATCTGGCAAAAAGTGGAGCTTTTGGTCTCGAAATAGGAACTGCAACTGTAGTAGGTGGTGCCGTGTTTGGCGATAACCTTTCGATGATATCTGATACCACCATTGCATCTGTTTCTTCACAGGAAGCTTCAGCAAAAGATAAACTTAAAATGAACTCTAAAGTTGCACTTATTGCCAGCATTATAACACTCATCTACCTAGCAGTTGCCTCAAATAGTACAAAAATTATTTCTATATCAAATTTAGATTATTATTCTATAATAAAAATTATTCCTTACATTTCTTTAATAATCATGGGGCTGCTTGAAGTCGCCACTTTAGTAACAATAACTATAAACATAATTATTGCTGGTGTGCTAGGAATAACTTTTTTTGACTATGCTATCATTCAATTTCCTCATGACGTGTATGACGGTTTCAAAAAAGTAAACGAAATAGTGATATTTGCTCTATTTATCGGTGGATTGAGCCATATAATGTACAAGCAAGGTCAAAAAGCGTTGCATAAACTCATCGATGAAAGCAATATCACAAAAACTAAAGCTGAATTTGTGATAGCAGGAATTGCGTCTATGTTTACTACCTTAGTTGCCAATAATACCATTGCTATTTTACTAAGTGGTGGCATTGCAAAAAGGCTTGCACAAAAACACAGTATTGCGCCACATCGCAGCGCATACTTATTAGATGTTTTTGCTTGTGCTACAAAAGGTATCTTACCTTATGGTTCCCAACTATTGCTAGCAGGTAGCATCGCCTCTGTATCACCTATTTCTTTATTAACACAGGTATATTATTGCTTTATTCTAGCGGCAGTTACAATAGGCGAAATAATCATCAACAGCAGAAAAGAGAAACATTGTGCGGCTGCAACTTAGAGTTTCTCTTTTTTTACCCATAAGGAACGGAATTACTTGACACCCTTCGCCAACCCCCTTATCATGAAACTGAAGCTATTTATTTATCTTCGCAATCTGTGCAGGTTAATGACAAAAAACTTAGGGTATTTGGCGTCTCATGTTTAATTTTTCGCACTACGTGCATCGCATGTCTTTAAAAATTTTTAGGTTTTTATCTATATAAGCCGAAACGCGCTTACAAAGCGTTTAAGACAGCAAAAAACGTCAAATTGACAAGGGAGAATTTGAATGCTAGCTACTACGGGGTTTCTTTGCCTTTTTTCCTGCTTAGTAAATTTCTTAAACACTTGCGGTGTAGGTTAGTTGCAAGTTAAAAGCAGCTAAATCGCTCTTAATCAAGCGTTTTAGAATAAAAAAAACGCCGGTATTTTAGTACATGGTAAATAGCCAACCACCACGGGGCTTCTTTTGCCTTTTTTTTATTTGGTAAATTTCTTAAACATTTATAGTTACAATTTAAGAGCCCGTAAAGGGTGTCATTCCAGTGCCCCTGTGATGTATTCCAGTGCTTGACACTGGAATACAGTTTTCCATATAATCTCATCGAAAATGTTGTAACCACTTTCCATGCTAGTTTGCTTGTGAACAAGCAAACTTTTCTGGATCCCAGTGTCTGGGCACTGGGATGACAAGAGAAGGTACTAGCCTGACACCCTGACAACCGTCATCCCGCTGCTTGTTAGCGGGATCTATGCTAATGCCCTTTTATTCTTTCAATTATGTTATTTCCATTTAAATCTGTCTGTTCCGCAACTTCAGTGAATACAGTTGAATACTCCCTAAAACTGATCGTCATAACTTTACCCTACTTTGAATAATATTTTGATCATTACATATTGTAACAAAAAAAAATCAACTCATTTCTTCTAACGGCTCTATATTAAAGATAGAAAGTCCAGAAGCAATGACGTGTGCTAAGGCTTGGACAAGTTGCAGCGGTGAGATCTTTCTTATATTTTTAATTGTGTAATCTCCTGTGTTTGTAAATGTTTTTTCTATGCCCCACTGCAGTAATAAGTACTCTGCACTCTGAATGATTTATGCTGTAAATTATACAGTAGTTGCTAACCCTTATCCTATATTGCCCTCTAAAGCTATGACATAAAGGCTTTCCTAGATTAAAAGGATCAACTGTAAGGCGTTTCTTTATGGCCTCCTGAACCATTAATTTAATCTTTGCCGGAAGAGCTGGAATTTCTTTTTCAATAACATTTTTTAAGAATTTTATAGTGTAAGTTTTATTTCCAGATGTTTTCATCATCCTCTACTTCTTCTTCACCTTCAGAGAGGCGATCGTCAGCTATTTTGGATAGCTCTACATCTTCTTCGAACTCTTCTTCCACTAAATCTACTAAAACTTCAGGAATAGTTTTATTTTGAGTCTCTGCCATTTCTGTAAGATACTGAGCCAATTTACTGTCAAAACTTACATTAACATTGAGCTTTTTTTGACTGTGAGCCATATATTAACCAGAAAATACTACTATAAACTATAACATTTTTACTTAATTTTGTCAACTTCTCTATTCGTTGAAAAAACAATCTTGCATAAAAAAATCAACTCATCTCTTCCAAAGGCTCTATATTGAAGATAGAAAGTCCAGAAGCGATGACGTGTGCTAAGGCCTGCACGAGAAACATTCTTGCAGCGGTGAGGTTTAAGTTGTCTTCCAGTATGAAACGCATGTTTAAATCACTCTTGCCATACCCCCATAAAACGTGAAACGCTTCTGCAACTTCAAGTAAGTAGAAAGTAATTCTGTGTGGCTCACAAAGCCTTGCTGCAATTTCTACCACATCTGGCCACTTTGCTAAGGTTTTTATGAGGAAGAGCTCTCCACCTGTCCTTAAAAGTGAAGGATCTGCTGTTGGGAGCTCTTTTGGAGCATTACGCATTAACGAATGAGCACGAGCATGCGCATATTGCACGTAAAAAATAGGGTTGTCTTTTGACTGTTCTTTAACTTTAGCAAAATCAAAGTCCAAGACCATATCATTCTTGCGTGTTAGCATTATAAAACGAGTTATGTCCCTGCCAACTTCTTCCACTACATCTCTTGCTGTTAGGAAGTTTCCTGATCTTTTGGACATCTTAACAGGTTTGCCGTTCTCGAAAAAATTCACAATATTATGCAGTTTTACCTCTATTTTTGCTTGATCATCACTGAGCGCAGAGACGACTGCTTTGAGTCTTTTGACATAACCGCCGTGGTCACTACCAAGCTCTACGATCATATTGTTAAAACCACGCGATATCTTATCAAAATGGTAAGCAATATCCGAGGCAAAATAAGTCCAACTGCCGTCCTCTTTTTTCAGTGCGCGGTCAACATCATCGCCAAATTTTGTAGAGCGAAATAACATTTCTTTTCTGGAAGTCCAATTTTCACTTTCTTTGCCTTTTGGTTTCTCCAAGTACCCTTCATACACTAGACCCTTGTCAGACAATATCTTTATACTCTCTTCAATTTTGCCACTTTTTTGTAGCTCATACTCTGAAGTAAAAACATCATGACTTACTCCAAGTAAGTTCATGTCTTCCTTTATGATTTCTAAGATAGAACTTAAAGTATAGTCTCTAATCACTTGATTATCTTGCTTTTCTAGAAGCTCTGCGCCATATTTTTTGGCCAGCCCAGTCCCTATTGGTTTTAAATATTCACCTGGGTATAAACCTTTTTCGATGCTGATTTTTTCTCCCAGAGCTTCTTTGTACCGCAGATATACTGACTTTATTAGTGTATCTATCTGCGCTCCAGCATCATTAATATAGTATTCCTTAGTAACTTTATAACCAACTTTTTTCAATAAATTTGCCAGAACGTCACCAAATACTGCCCCTCTTGCATGACCAATATGCAGTGGACCAGTTGGATTTGCAGATACAAATTCAACATTAATGGCCTGATTGTTCCCTATATCTAGGGTGCCAAACTCTGTTTTTAGCTCATTTATTTGTTTTAAAATTCCATGCCACACTTCTATTTTTAAGTGCATGTTGATGAAACCAGAGCCTGCTATTTCCACTTTTGCAACTTCATCAAAAAGTTCAAATTCTTTGGCTAAAACCTCTGCAATTTCAATGGGATTCTTCTTTTCATGCTTTGCAAGCACCATAGCAACATTTGTGTAAATGTCTCCATGGACTCTATTGCTTGGAGGCTCTATGATAAAGTTTGCTGCACTTGTGCTTATAACACCCCTTTGTTTCAACTCATTCAATTTACTAAAGATTAGAGAAGAAATCTGCTTAAAAATGTTCATTCACTATATTGCTATAAAATCTATAGCAGTATAGTGAATAAGTGGGACTAGTTGAAGGTTTATCTTAACTATTTTATCTTCCTGGATCAGAGTTTATATTAAGTCGTTGCCGTAACCATGGTAAGAGAAAGCCATACCTTCGCTGTAACCATCATTACCAGCATCAGGCTCTTCAACATCATCAGTTACTACCTGATCTTCAGTTGTGATTTTATCCTTGATCGTCTCGTCTACACCCTCATCACTATAAGAAAATTTGTTAGTATATGAATAGCGATTATTGATTTTATCACTATAGTTATGTTTTAACATAGAGACCTCCTATACAGTCAAAATTGGAATTACATTAAGATAGAACAAGCTATGAATATAACGTGAATGAAAGAAACTACAGATCACGAAATTTCCGGATAACTATGGAACCATTATAAAATAATAAAATTAAAAATTTAATAATTTTAATTATAAATCTAGCATATCAACTAACGGTATGATTTAAATTTTCTTTCAATTCCACTGTATCTTCGCCAGTTTTGCATATAGCCCGTCTTTACTTATTAGAGAGTCATGAGTGCCTACTTCTTCTACTTTTCCATGATTAATTACTATAATCTTGTCAGTCTTGAGTGCGGTTGATAGCCTGTGTGTAATTACGATTGTTGTTCTGTTTTGCATTAACTTGCTCAATGCTTTTTGCACGAGGTTCTCACTTTTGTAATCAAGGGCAGAGGTTGCTTCATCCAGTATTAAAACCTGAGGATTGTTGAGTATGGCCCTTGCTATTACAATACGTTGTTTTTGTCCTTCAGAAAGTTTTAATCCTCTTTTTCCTACAAATGTATCAAATTTATCAGGCAGCTTATCAATAAATTCCATCGCATAAGCGCTGATGGCTGCTTGCTTCACTTCCTCATATTCGGCACCTGGTTTGCCATATAGTATATTTTCCATTATTGAGCAAGAGAATATCATGTGATCTTGTGGCACTAAGCCAAACAACGATCTGAGGTCATTTAGCGCAATTGACTTAATATTGTGCCCATCGATAGTAATGCTACCTTTGTTTGGATCATGAAAACGGAGCAGAAGCTTTAAAATGGTGCTTTTACCACTGCCAGATGGTCCAACAATTGATACTGCTTGACCTGCCTCTATAGAAAATGATACGTTATTTAACGCTGGCTTATCAGACTGAGATTCATAAAAAAATGTTACGCCATTAAACGAAATTCCCTTTTGAACACTACAAATTTTTATAGGATCATCGGGATCTGCTATAGAGCTTTTCATATTTTTAAATTCAAATAAACGCTCTACTATTCCAAGACCTCGTTGTAAATCACTGATATTATCGCTCAAATTATTTATAGCTCCTGCCGCAAGCGCTGAATAAAACACAAATGAGGAGAGTTCTCCAATAGTTATATTATTGCTTAAGACTTCTTTAATACCAAAAAAGAGCAAAACAACTAGTGAACCTATCACACACGTGATAACTAGAGTTACTAAAATAGCACGCAAGAGTACTAATTTTACGTATGATTTTGATACTGAGTTTAAATGTTCCTTAAAACGGATTTTTTCGTTTTCCTCGAGTACAAACGATTTGATAGTCACTATAGATCTAAAATTTTCCTCACTAAATGACGCAAGCTCACTTAATTTATCCTGGGCAAAGCGTGCATGGCTACGCACTTTTTTTCCAAGTGAGGTCATGATAATGAGTAGTATAGGTATTATTGCGGCTGCATACGCAGTTAGTTGTATATTTGTATACAATAACATAGCAACACTACCAATCAGAATCACAAAATTTCGTAATATGGTTAGTAAGCTGCTGTTTATTATTGATTGCAGCACAGAGGTATCAGTAATTAACGCTGAGATAACATCTTGTACGCCTGTGTTCTCAAAGAAACTTGGTTGCAAGTTAGTGATACTGCTATATAAGTCATATCTGATTCTTGCGATAACTTTCTCGCTGCCAATGCCAATGAAATATAACCGAGTAAATGCAGTGAGAGAAATGGCTAAAACTATAAGTATTGCAACTAATAGTTTGGTAGTAAAATCGTGCTCTGTGCCAGAATCAATTATATTGCTTAAGCCTCTGCCAAAGAGGAGGATCGTTAAGGCTGAAAATAAAACTGCAATAAAAGCTATGACAAAATAGGATAGATTAGGCTTTATATAGTAAAATAACTGCCTAATATTAGATCGCATCGTATTTTAAAGTTTCTAAAGTTAAGTATATAGATTCTAGTTTCAGGGGAAAGGGGAAAGGTGTAGTATGAAGCAATTTAGGTTCTGCAGCTGTTATAGTCCACCAAGAAAGGGTAGTAGCCCGCAGAAACGAAAAACTTGCTTGACAAACTCCGCCAGTCCTCTTATCATGGTATTGAAGGTATTCAGTTATCTTCATCTGTGCAGATTAAACAGCAAGAAAACAACGTAGTTGGCGTCTTATTTTTAATTTTTTGCACTATGTGCACCTTATGTCTTCACAACATTTCTAGGTTTTTACCTATATAAGCTGAAACGCGCTTATAAGTCGTTTAAGACAGTATAGTACGCCAATTTGCAGGATTAGAGAGTGACAACTAGCTAACACGGGGTTTCTTTTGCCTTTTTTTCTGCTTAGTAAATTTCTTAAACATTTAAACTAAGGTGAGTTGCATTTAAAAGCAGCTAAATTGCAGTGTTTAAGACTTAAAAAACGCCAATACTGAAAATAGACAATGACTAGGCAGTGTCGACATTTATTTTAACCAAAGATAAATGCCAGCAATGTGAACAAAAGACAGAAAAGCTATGGCCAATTTGTCGTAGCGTGTAGCAACTCTGCGGAAGTGCTTGATTTTGTTGAACATCCTTTCGATTAAGTTTCTCTCTTTATACAATTCTTTGTCATATTCTCTTGGTGTTTTTCTGTTGGAACGCGGTGGGATTACTGGCTCAGCATTTACAGCTTCTGCAGCCTCAATCATATAATTTGCGTCATACCCTTTATCGGCAATAAGTGCCTCCATGTTCTTGCCTTCTATCAGGTCTAAAGCTTTTACGTAATCCGATCTTTGCCCTGCAGTAACAAAGAATCTCAGTGGGTTGCCCAAAGCATCACAAGCAGCGTGTAATTTGCTTGAAAATCCTCCTTTGCACCGTCCCAGCTCTTGTTCTTGTCTACCAGTTTCCACATTTTTTTCTTGCACCAGCAGCATGTTGATGTGCCCTGATTATTGTTGAGTCTATCATGAGCCACTCTGTGTCTCCATTAACAGCTAATGTGTTGAAAATCATCTGCCAAACACCAGATTTTGCCCACCTTATAAAACGTTTATGTACACTTGACCATTTTCCATACTCAGCCGGCAATGCTCTCCATGTTGCTCCTGTTCTACCTATCCACATTATTGCAGCTACGAATCTCCTGTTATCTTTTGCGCTTCTTCCTCTATCTCCTTCCTTACCTGGCAGACTGTTTTTTATTCTCTCCCATTGCTCATCTTTTAAATCATATAGCATTCTCTTTACCTATTAATAAAGAGTACTCTATATCACTATTTTTTTTATGTCGACAAGACCTAGGGCTTCTTTTGCCTTTTTTTTCGTTTGGTAAATTTCTTAAGTATTTATGGCTAAACGACAATCGTCATCCCGCTACATGTTAGCGGGATCTATGTTAAGGTATGACGGTTAAGTAAGGGATCTATGTTAAGAGATACCGCGGCGGTATGACGGTTCGTGGCGGCGTGACGATAAGCTCGTCATCCCGCTACGTGTTAGCGCCGCGGCGGTATAGCTATACTTAAAAATATGGTTGAATAGTTGTTAATAATAGTGTATAATTATTAATCTTTTCTCAGTATTTTTACTATGGCTCTTTCTAAATTTCTCGATCCAAAGTTAGATTTAACATTTAAGAAAATCTTTGGCACTGAAAAAAATAAGAATATTCTTATCCATTTTTTAAACGATATTTTAGGATGTACTGAAGTCAACACTATACAAGAAGTAGAATTCTTAAGCACCATTATGGACCCTGAAATTGCTTCTGATAAACAAAGCATTGTTGATGTTCTTTGCAGGGATTCTAGTGGAAACAGGTATATAATTGAGATGGTGCGACCTGAAAGTCTTCGGTCATATTGTTTAAAAGGAGAGGAATTCATTCAGAAAGAAACTGAAAGGATTCTAAAACTTATTAAACCAGATGTTTTGCCGTCTGAGTCTACGCATCAGTGCGAATCGGGCAACCGGTTGGTGCCAAGCGATGCGGACAATGAACCTCCTCTTGAAAAAGAAGATGCTCAATCGTGAGAGGGGCATAAACTGCAAGCATCATGTGGTTGGAGGGCTAGGCTAGTGGTATGGTGAACGTAAGTGAAGCTTTATAAGTACCGATACGATGAAAGAGCTAAAGATGCTGATAAGCTCTGACCAAAAGGTAATGTGGATAAGTTACATTTTTTCATTTCTAGATGTACGCAAATAATAACTCCACCGGTATAGAGAAGCCACCTAACCCACTATTGTATGACTGGAGAAACAGGGTAAGCCTGTATTTTCGCCTACATGGCAAGCAAACCGCAAGGAATGCTGATGGAAGTGCAGGTAAAGGAGAATGGAGAAAGCGAATGCCATTTTGTAACGAAATGGATAGAATTTGTAACATTAATTCGCGTGAAAACGAGCAGACTTCCGTTTGGTCCCTCGTGACAAGAAACTTTGTTAACCACTTAAGGTAGGAAAGCAGATGATTACAAGTAAACCTGTAAGTGCATCTACCAAAAGCTTTGAAGCATGGAAGCAGTTGCCATGGAAGAAATGCCAGAAAGTTATTGTGAGGCTACAAAGACGTATTGTTAAGGCTGTCCAAGAAGGAAGATGGGGTAAGGTAAAAACTTTACAACATCTTCTCACACGCTCTTTTAGCGGAAAAGCTTTGGCTGTTAAGAGAGTAACTGAAAACCAAGGAAAAAACACAGCGGGTGTAGATCGTCAACTATGGTCAACTTGCAATGCTAAATTTCAAGGAATAAAGCAGTTAAAGCAAAGAGGATATAAACCTTCTCCGCTAAAACGGATTTATATCAGTAAATCTAATGGCAAAAGAAGACCTCTTGGAATACCCACGATAAAAGATAGAGCCATGCAAGCATTATATCTGTTTGCTCTGGAACCGATAGCTGAAACGATCAGTGATCGTCACTCCTATGGCTTTAGACCTAAAAGATCCTGTGCAGATGCTACAGTAGCTTGTCATTTGTTACTGGCAAGTCGTAATCAACTACAATGGATACTTGAAGGTGATATCAAAGGATGCTTTGACAACATTAATCATGAATGGCTTATGAAGCATATTCCTATGGAGAAAAAAATTCTGCATAGTTGGTTAAAAGCTGGCTTCCTAGAATCAAAAACTCTGTATCCCACAACTGCAGGTACCCCGCAAGGTGGTATAATTTCTCCAATACTAGCCAATTTAGCCTTAAACGGACTTGAAAAGTTATTGGAAAGTCGATTTGGTAAACTCGGCAGTAGAAAAAGAAACAAAATCAGAAGTGGAGTGAATGTAATCAGATACGCAGACGACTTTATTATTTCAGATTTCACACATGAAGTACTGGAAAAGGAAGTTAAGCCTTCAGTATCATCTTTTCTTCATGAGCGAGGTTTAATTCTGTCAGAAGAGAAGACAAAGATTACATCTATCACAACAGGGTTTGACTTTCTTGGTTGTAATGTACGTAGATATAATAAGAAGTTAATTATTAAACCTTCGAAAGAAAGTATTAAAAGACTTCTTAATAAAGCACGTACATTGATAAAAGCAAATATAGCGAACACTCAGGCTATAGTAATTAAGTCACTCAACTCTCTACTGAGAGGATGGGGAAATTACTATCACCATGTGTGTGCTAAAAAAGCGTTTAGAAAGATCGACAATGAAATTTGGCATAGTTTATGGAAATGGGCAAAGAAAAGACATCCTCGTAAAGGATTACGTTGGATAAAGAATCGTTACTTCAAAGTAATGGGTCAACGCCAATGGGTTTTTGCTGCACCCCTATGCAAGAACAAACCAAAAGAGATACGGTATTTAAGACTGCTTAAGCTGATTGATATACCTATCAGACGACATGTTAAAATCAGAGCGGATGCAAATCCCCTTGACTTAAAATGGAAAAAGTATTTTGATGAGAGAGTGAAACGAACAAGAATGTTAGCAAGCTCTTTCTCAAGAGAAGGTTCTCTACTGTTGGTGTCACCATTAAGAATGATGTTTCCTGAGGAATCATGAAGGACAAGCCGGTTCTAGAAAAGAAGAACTTAGATAAGGGGCTCAAGCGTAGTGTTGGGAAACCTGCATGCTGCGTTTCTAAGGGAGGGGGTAGTAGTAATACTGCTTCCTTACCTGACCAGCTCACTCGTGATAAAGGCTTTGAAAAACGCGCACAACTTTATGCTGCTAAGGCTTACTCAAGACAAGCTGATAAATCTGGTAAATACGTTGATTTAAAGAAGATTTTCTTTATCGCGATTTCAAATTGTACCTTATTCCCTGATAAGCTTGACTATATATCTAGCCATACCATAAGAGATGAAAAAACCAATGAGCATGACTTAAAAGATTTTCAATTTATCTTCATAGAGCTGCCAAAATTTCCTAAGAGTAGAGAAGAACAACTAGAAAGTGTAGTAGACCGTTGGCTATTTTTTTTCAAATATGCAGATGAAACAACGGACGAAGATCTCAGAAAAATTGCGGAAAAATCACCAATAATAAAGCTAGCATATGATGAATTAGATAAGTTTCACTGGAATGAAAAAGATCTAGTAGCTTATGAAGAAAGAATAATGGATCTGCGCAAAGAAGAAGCCATTCTTGAATATAGACTTGATCTTGCTAAAGAGGAAGGTAGAAAAGAGAGGGAAATTGAAGTCGCAAAGAATCTACTTAAAGCAGGTGTTTCTTTTAATATTATAGCTCAAACTACTGGTCTTTCTATGAGTGAGATCAAAGAATTGCAGAATTAAGTGTGAATGGTTACGAAAAATATAAGTTTTTGCGATAAACGACATAGTGATGTATTTGTTGTTCAGCATGTCAGTGGAATATTTTCTGGTATCTGTTCAGATGCATGGCTAATGCTGAAACAAAAATTCCAGTGCTCCTTTTTTTGTCATCCCAGTCTGGGATCCAGATTGGGCACTAAGTTGGTAAACACGAAAGCGCTTTACAACGTTTTTGATGGAACTGTGCAAAAGGACTGGATACCAGTGTCAGCTACTTGCATGACACCCATTTGTTCCTATAGTTGCTTTTCTCGTCTACCTTATTTTGCCACTCATCTGAACAGATACCCATTTTGGAGGGATACCAATAATAGTTGTGAGCGGTACAAGTTTAGTCCATATACCTTCCAAGCATAACACGCTCACGAAACTTTAATGCGATAGCTTGGTTTCTACTGAAAGACAGCATTATGCCAAGTGCGATGCTCGAAGATAAAAGAGAAGAACCACCATAGCTAAGTAACGGCAGGGTTATGCCGGTGGTTGGAAAAACACTCAATGTTACCCCTATGTTTATTATGAATTGTGTGATGAATTGAATTGAGATACCGAGAATCACCAACAGATTAAATAATTCATTTTCCCTATATGCAATGTAAAGCAAGCGGGCGGAAATGATGCCAAATAACATCAATGTGGCTAAGCACGTAATCAAACCAAATTCTTCTGCTAAAACAGAAAACACAAAATCTGTATGGCAATCAGGAAGAGAGGCTTTTACGCTACCTTCACCAGGCCCAACTCCAGTTAATTGACCTCTTTTGAATGCTTCTAATGATTTTGTGACTTGAAAGTTATCGCGCTGCGTAAAAAAGACAAAATTGTAAATCCTTTGCTTTATATGCGGGAGGCATAAGTAAGCTATTGTAGTTCCAGTTGTGGCCATTCCTATTATGCATAGAAAGTATAAAAATGGTATACATGCAATAAACATTTGACCGATAAAAGAATATGTTAAAAGCATAGACATACTGAAATCAGGTTGCAAAAGTAACAACACAAAAACTAACAGAAATATTATGATTGATATGTGTATTTTAAACTTCATTTCGCTGGCCAAGATACTAGCTATAACAACAGAAAAAAATGGCCTTACGAACTCAGATGGTTGAACAGAAATTTTGACAATATGTAACCATCGTTTCGCACCTTTTACCTCTATACCAAGTATTATCGCAATTGCTACTAGAATAGTAAATAAAATGAAACCTGCGAACGAGAGGTTAAGTATAGTTCTTGTGTTGAGAAAAGAAAATGTTACCAAGGTAATTAGTGACAGGACTATATAAATTGTGTGACGCCGTATAAAATAATCTTGTGGTAAAGAAAGACGCTGCGCAATTACAGGGCTTGCTGAATAAACAAGAATGAAGCTTATAGTGAGCAAAAAAAACACTGGAAGGATGAGATAATAATCCAGCGTTCTATACCAGAGTTTAATATTCATTTTGTTCCAATGTGTAATGCCACTATTCCATAGCTCATATTATGAAACTCAACATTCTTAAAGCCTACCTCTTCAATTTCCATTTTAAAATCAGCCTGAGTTGGAAATTCTCTGATGCTCTTCACTAAATATTCATAAGAACTCTTGTCTTTAGCAACTATGCTGCCAATTTTAGGAATTACTTTAAATGAATATAAGTCATAAAGTTTGGTAAATATCTCATTTTGATAGTGCATAGGGGCAAATTCTAAGCAGATAAATTTCCCATGTGGTTTTAATACCCTGTGCGCCTCATTTAAAGCCTTCTTGCGGTCAGAAACATTTCGAATGCCAAAAGCTATTGTGCAATAATCAAATTCGGAGTCTTCAAATGGTAAACTTTCTGCACTTGCACATACCCAATCAAAATTAATTTGGTTTGAATTTATAGCTTTATCACGTCCTCTGCTTAGCATGTTTTGATTTATATCGCATACTGTAACCTTAGCACTTGGCTCTTTTCTTACTATTCTTATTGCTATATCTCCAGTTCCTCCAGCAACATCTAAAACCTTAGAGTTTTTTGTAAAATGCACACTATTTACCATCCTATCTTTCCATAATCTGTGCATTCCGAGGCTCATTATATCATTCATGGTGTCGTAGCGACTTGCCACGGAATCGAATACCTCTTTAACTAATTGCGATTTCTTCTTGATTTTTATAGTAGACATTACGTAAAAACTCCTTTATAATTAGTAAAAATTAATTTGAATTAACACAAATGTCAACGACAAGCCTTGAGCCTGTTAAAATCTTCTTCAGCGTGGTATGATGACCGAGTTAGTGGGCTTGATGCAACCACTAGGAACCCTTTGGAGTAAGCGATATATTTATAATGCTCAAATTCCTCTGGGGTAACATACCTATCAAGTTTTGCATGTTTTGGAGTTGGTTGTAGATATTGACCAATTGTAATAAAATCAACCTCAGCACTGCGCAAATCGTCCATAACCTGCAGTATTTCCTCTTTTGTTTCTCCAAGACCAACCATAAGCCCTGACTTTGTGAAAACTTTAGGATTAATCTGCTTTACCATCTTCAGTAAATATAGTGAATGAAAATAGCGAGCTCGTGGTCTTATTTTTGCATACAATCTCGGCACTGTTTCAATATTGTGGTTATAGACATCAGGTGATGCAACAGCGATTGCTTCAAATGCTCCTTTCTTATTTAAAAAATCAGGAGTTAAAATCTCTATTGTTGTTTCTGAAGTTATCTTTCTAATTTCTTCTATGCACTGTATAAACTGATTTGCGCCACCATCTGGCAAATCATCACGATCAACGGAAGTAATGACAACATGTTTTAAGTTTAACTTTTTTATCGCTTTTGCTAAATTTTCTGGCTCATGAGGGTCTAGTTTATCAGGAATGCCAGTTGCAACGTTGCAAAATGCACAAGCACGAGTGCAAACAGAACCAAGAATCATCACAGTAGCATGACGTTTATTCCAACATTCACCAATATTTGGACATGCAGCCTCTTCGCACACTGTATGCAAGTTATGCAGTTTAACGATGTTTAAGGTCTCATTGAATACTTCACCGGTCGGAGCTTTTGCTCTGAGCCATGGAGGCTTACTATGCATCTGAAACTGCTAACTCTACCTCTTGCTTTACTAAAACTTTTTTCAACCTTCTTTTTATCTTCTGCGCTTTCTCACTTAGTTTAATCGTTCTTGTGTTGAGCAAAAAAGCATCTAAATCACCTTTGTAATCTATAGTTCTCAAAGTTCTTGTTGCCACACGAAATCTAAACTTTTTATTCAATATATCACTTGTTAACGTAACCTTATGTAAATTTAAAAGAAAGGTACGCTTTGTTTTACGATTCGAATGTGATACCTTATTACCAAAAGATTTTTTTCTATTTGTTAATTCACAAACTCTACTCACTTCAATATACCAAATTATTCTATGTACTTAGATTACCTTATATAGTCAAATAGTCAATACTCTCTTGCTTAATTTTTATACCATATACTGCTTTATAACCAAAAAATATCGTAATTTTTTCTATTATAAGAGAAATCATATGCTGAATTTCCAATGCTTTGCTGCCATTTGTTACTACCAGATGCAACACACCCGAATTTATATTCTGTGCATATGAGATCTTTTTCGGTTTTGTACACTCTGCTATTTCTTTCCCTACTATATTTCGCCAGTTTAAAATAAGACGTATTTCATTTTTGCTAATCTTATTTTTCATGCATTTTAATGCATAGTTTTCTATTATAGACTTTAATTTTTTTGGACCGCTACGTTTGAGCATTTTTCTGTTTTTTTAGTAGGTAGATAATATAAAAGTATACATATAACTTGAGATTTTGTCATTACTGCTACATGTTTGTGAGATACCGTGACGGTATGACCATAATCGTCACTCCGCAACGCATATTGCATAGTCGTCATTCCGCCGCGGAATCTAGCCCTGGTCACGCTACTTAGATGACAACCTTCTAACTGCTTTACAAACCTCTAGCCTCACACCGTAAAAGCAGTATTTTTATGCAAAACTTATCTCAACGTAGCACTTGTCAAGATCGTTCCATTCAAAAATTTTTGTTTTGCCTCATAATTAACCTTATAGCTGTTTTAATTGTAATTAGTTAAATTATTATTAACTTGCCAGGCTAGATCCAAAAAATAGCATAATCAATATGCAAATTGTAATAGAAATCACGTTTGCGTATGGTTTATTGCTATGCGGTTAATCTTTCCTCAATCCAAGCTGCTTGAATAGCTTCGAGTATTTTTTCGTTACAGCGTTTTTCATCATCATCAAATTCCTCTAAACTCAAGACCTTTTTTTTAAGCTCAGTGAATCTGATACTAATTATATTCTCATTTGGAAATTTTTCCTCCAGAGCTTCCACAATATCTTCTATATCAAGCCATTTCATACTTTTTTGTATTTATCTGCTAAGTTAAATTGGTGCCCATGGGGAGACTTGAACTCCCAAGGTCGCAAAACCCACGGATTTTAAGTCCGCTGCGTCTACCGATTCCGCCACACGGGCTTTTTTTATCTATCTAGAGTAAAACTCTACTACTAAATTGACTTCCATGTCTGCTGAATAAGGAACCTCAGAATATTGAGGTGACCTCAAATACTTCACTGAATGCTCTTTACTATCTGCTTCTAAATAATCCGGAGCCTTGCGCTCTTGTTTTTGTTCAGCCTCTACTACTACAGGGATTTTTGCTGCCCTTTCTCTTATTTTTATTATATCACCTGGCTTCACTCGATAACTCGATATGTTAACCACCTTATCATTAACTGTAACGTGCTTGTGAGATATGAGCTGCTTTGCTGAGTAAATTGTTGGAACAAGACCAGAGTGGTATAAAACAGAACTTAATCTCGATTCTAAGATACCGATAAAATTATCAGCCGTATAACCCTTTCTGTTATAAGCATCTAAAAATGTACGTCTGAGCTGCTTACTTGAAATCGCATAGTAAAACTTAAATTTCTTATGCGCAGCAAACTGCTTACCAAAGTCGGATAACTTCTTGAATCCAAGAATACCATGTTGACCTGGAGGGTATTTCCTTTTGTTTACTGGGTCTTTAGCTCTACCCCATAAATTTACACCAAGTCTACGGCTAATCCTATACTTTCTAGTGATAACAGTTGTCATATAAAAACTCTCACGATTCAACTCTAGATTATTAAGGATTTTAGCACTCAGTGTCAACTTGTTTTTGCTGGTATAATCTTTTATACTTCATTTTTAAGTTTTTCTATTAACACATGAATCATTCACATTTAAAATCTATGGCAAACGCCATCCGTTTTTTATCAATTGATGCAGTACAAAAAGCAAACTCTGGACACCCAGGTATGCCACTTGGCATGGCAGATGTTGCAACTGTTTTGTTTGCTAAATATCTGAATCATAATCCTGATGATTCTAAATGGTTCAATAGAGATCGCTTTGTTTTATCAAACGGCCATGGGTCAATGTTACTATACTCAATATTATATTTGACAGGTTATATTAGCATAGATGAGCTAAAAAACTTCAGGCAAATGAGATCCAAGACCCCAGGTCATCCAGAGTTTGGCTTGACTTCCGGGGTAGAGGCAACGACAGGCCCTTTAGGGCAGGGGTTTGCCGCTGCTGTTGGCATGGCACTTGCTGAATCGATTCTTAAAGAACAATTTGGAGATAGCTTAATTAATCACTACACTTACGTGATGCTAGGGGATGGCTGTCTTATGGAAGGAATAAGCCATGAAGCAGCATCACTTGCTGGGCATCTTAAATTGAATAAGCTTATAGCTCTTTTTGATGATAATGATATTTCTATAGATGGCGCTACTTGCCTTTCCTGTTCTGACGATGTAGAGAAACGCTTCTTAGCGTATGGATGGAATGTTGACAAAATTGATGGCCATGATTTTGATGCCATATCCCTTGCAATAGAGCAAGCAAAAAAGTCTGATAAACCTACAATGATCTGCTGCAAAACTATTATCGGAAAATTTTCAAGCCGTGCTGGCACATCCTCTGCTCACAGTGGTGCTTTTTCGGAGGAAGACATAAAACAGATGAGAGAGAAATTAAACTGGAATTATGAACCATTCCATGTACCAGAAGATGTGAAAAATGCCTGGAAGAAAACTGTTGAGAGAGCAAAACAAAACTACACGATGTCATTCCAGCGCGTGACCAGGAAAGAAGAAAAAGAATGGATCCCAGTGTCAAGCACTGGGATGACAGAAGAGAATGCTGGGATGACAGGGTATCATGCAGAACTTCAAAGACGGTTAGATAAACATCTACCAGATAATATCGCTGGTGTTTTAGCTGACCTGAAGAAACAAATATGTGAGCTAATGCCAAACGAAGCTACACGTTCTTCTTTCGGCATGGTAATGGAACTTTTAACACAACATATGCCGGAATTAATCGGCGGTTCTGCTGATCTTACCGGGTCAAATTGCACTAAATATAAGCACATGCAGGTAATAAATAGCAATAATTATAGTGGCTCTTATGTCCACTATGGAGTGAGAGAACACGCTATGGCAGCTTGTATGAATGGTATGGCACTTCACGGCGCGATTCTTCCTTATGGCGGCACTTTTTTGGTATTTTCTGACTATTGTCGTCCTGCTATACGTCTTTCAGCTCTGATGAAGCAGCAGGTTATGTATGTCATGACTCACGACTCAATTGGAGTGGGAGAAGATGGCCCAACTCATCAGCCAATAGAGCATTTAGCCTCTTTGCGTGCTATACCAAATCTATATGTTTTTAGGCCAGCCGATGCAGTTGAAACTCTGGAGTGTGTTAGCATTGCACTCGAAAAGAAAGAATCTCCAGCACTGTTTGCGCTCTCAAGGCAAAACGTAAGTTACATGCGCAAGTTCTACTCTGATATCGATCAATCTGCTAATTTATCGAAGTTTGGTGCATATATTTTGTGTGAATGTTCAAAAGAATTAAAAGTGACGATATTTGCTACGGGGTCCGAGGTTGAAATTGCAGTTGAAGCAAGGGAGAAATTGCAGGAAAAGGGTATAGGTACAAGGATTGTTTCTATGCCATGCTGGAGGCTTTTTGACGAGCAAAGCGATGAATATAAAGCGGCAATATTAAATAATGACAGCATTAAAGTTGCAATTGAAGCCGGAAGTGAAATGGGTTGGCATAAATACATAGGTTCAAACGGTATATTTATTGGCATGAAAAGCTTCGGAGAATCAGCACCTTATAAAACACTTTATGAGCATTTTAATATCAACGCTGATCATGTGGTAAAATGTGTGTGTGAGAAGTTAGGTTGCATTCAGTAAACCTCTTGCATAACCATATGAAAGCCCACTCTTCTTTGTCATTCCAGCGCGTGACGTTATTTCCATCCAAGATGGTGTCATTCCAGTGCTCCTTTTTTTGTCATCCCAGTGCGTGACACTGGGATCTAGCCTTTATTATTTGGTTGAAATTAAGTCTTCTGGATCCCAATGTCAGCTACTTTCATGACATCATCATAAAGTAAAATGAGATCCCAGTGCGTGACACTGGGATAACAGGAGAAGGAGGCTACTTAGAGAGGATGTCATTCCAGCACTTGACACTGGAATCCAGTTTTCCATCCAAGACGGTGTCATCCCAGTGCTTGACACTGGGATGACACCTTTTCCGGTAGAAGATCACTATCAAATCACATTGCTCTGGTCATTATGATCACCATTATTTTGTTCAACTGATTGATCGACCCCAGGTGAAGAAGAATCATCATAAGGTTGTGTGTCAGACTTTTCTTCGTCAGACCCAAACAACCATGAAAAAAAACCACCAAAAAATGATGCAATTAATGAAAAAGGCTTCATAAGTATACTAAACAAACTACCAAAAAAAGAGCTCGGCTGTTCTTCTGTTTGTGCAGGTTCTGTGGAAGCAACAGGACCTACATCGTTGTCTTGTACATCAGTTCCTCGTTCTGCATTGGTGGTGCTGGTTTTTTCCCCTTCTTTGCTATTATCTGATTGTAGTTCAGTATCATCACCTACTCGTTTTTCTTCCTCTTGACCCCCTTCACTATCTGTCGATGATCCACCCGCTGAACCATCATCAGATTTTTCTGCTGGTTGCAATAGAGTTTTTATTCCTTCATCAGTGGCTAATTTGAAAGGAGTGTTTCCATGTTTATCTTCTATATTAACATCGATTCCATCTTTTCCCAATAGGGCTTCTACTGCCTCTTTATGGCCCTTTACAACGGCCCAATGTAAAGGAGTCTGTTCTGCAAGTTTATCTTTTATATTAACATCGATTCCTTCTGCTCCCAGTAGAGCGTTCAATACATTTATATCTATGTTGTCCTTTTTAGCAGCCAAATGCAAAGGAGTCCTGTCATCTTTATCTTGTGCATTAACATTGATTCCTTCTGCTCTCAGTAGAGCGTTCAATACATTTATATCTATGTTGTCCTTTTTAGCAGCCAAATGCAAAGGAGTCCTGTCATCTTTATCTTGTGCATTAACATTGATTTCTTTTGCTCCCAGTAGAGCGTTCAATACATTTATATCTATGTTGTCCTTTTTAAGAACAGAATGTAAAGGAGTATCTTTATTCTTATCTGCTAAATTAACATCAATTCCCTCTTTTCTAAGTAGAGCGTTCAATACATTTATATCTATGTTGCCCTTTTTAAGAACAGAATGTAAAGGAGTATCTTTATTCTTATCTGCTAAATTAACATCGATTCCATCTTTTCCCAATAGGGCTTCTACTACCTCTTCATGGCTATTTTTAGCAGCACAATGTAGAGGAGTCTTTCCATCTTGATCTGTTGCATTAACACTTGCTCCTTGATTTATTAGATCGTTTACTGTATCGATATCACCTCTTCCAGCAGCCTTAAGTAATTCATCTGTGTTTTGTAATAGAGTTCGTATGTCTTGAGTAGTGGCTAAATCTAAAGGAGTGTCTCCATTTTCATCTTCTGCATCAACATTTGCCCCTTTGTCCAATAGAGCTTCTACTACCTCTTTATGGCCCTTTTCAGCAGCCAAATGTAGAGGAGTCTCTTTCTGCTGATTTGTTGCATTAACATCGATTCCTTTTACTTGCAGTAGGGCTTCTACTACCTCTTTATGGCCCTTTTCAGCAGCCAAATGTAAAGGAGCCCTATCTCCATCTTGTGCATTAACATCGATTTCTTTTGCTCCCAGTAGAGCGTTCAATACATTTATGTCTATATTGCCCTTTTTAAGGACCAAATGTAAAGGAGTTTCGCCATATTCATCTTGTGCATTAACGTTGATTCCTTCTGCTCCCAGTAGAGCGTTCAATACATTTATATCTATGTTGTCCTTTTTAAGAACAGAATGTAAAGGAGTATCTTTCTTGTTATTTGGTAAATTAGAGCTTGTCCATAAACCAAAGAATTAGTATAAAAATACTAGATTCAACAGGGAGTAAAGATGAGAAAAAAGTATCCAACAGATTTAAAAGATAGAGAGTGGGTTTTGATAGAAAGGCACTTTAAGGTGTCATATGAAAAAGGAGGAAGGCCACCAAAATACAGTAAACGCGAGATGTTAAATGCAATTTTTTATGTACTACGCACAGGGTGTCAGTGGCGCTACTTACCTCATGATTTTCCACCATGGAAGGCTGTGCATGAGCAGTTCAGGAGATGGAAAAAACAAGGAATTTTTGAAAAGATAAATTATGAAATCACCAAGTATAGCAGGGCAAAAATTGGTAGGAATGAAGAGCCAAGTGCGTGTATAGTTGACAGCCAATCAGTAAAGACAACGGAAAAAGGGGGGTCAAAGGTTATGATGGAGGCAAAAAAGTCAAAGGTAGAAAGAGGCATATAGTTACCGATACACAGGGCTTTGTGCTTGGTTGCTATGTAGGAGCTGCCAATGAGAATGACAGAGATGGTATAAAAATAGCATTAGATAACATGAAGAAAAAATATGCTAATGTTAGGAAAATGTGGGCTGATATGGGGTATCAAGGAAAAGATTTAAAGGCTCACATAAAGAGAGAATATGACATAGAAATTGAGATTATTAAAAGGCCTCCATGCAGATTTTGGGTGCATAAAGACACACCACTAGAACTATTGCCACAACGGGATCCTGGATTTAAAGTTCAGCCGAGAAGGTGGGTTGTAGAAAGGACTTTTGCTTGGATCAATAGGAACAGGAGGTTATCAAAAGAATATGATTTGCTTACAACATCTACTGAAAACTTTATATATCTTGCTATGACTAAGGTTATGTTAAATAGAGAATATGCTTAAATTTACTTGTTTATGGACAAGCTCTAACATTGATTCCATCTTTTCCCAATAGGGCGTCTACTACCTCTTTATGGTTCTTTACAGCAGCTAAATGTAAAGGAGTTTCTTGCAACCAATCTGTTGCATTAACATTGATCCCATTTACTTTCAGTAGGGCTTCTACTACCTCTTTATGGCTCTCTACAGCAGCCCAATGTAAAGGAGTCTTTTGCGACCAATCTGTTGCATTAACATTGATTCCATTTACTTTCAGTAGGGCGTCTACTACCTCTTTATGGCCCTTTTCAGCAGCCAAATGTAGAGGAGTCTTGTTATCTTGATCTTTTACATTAACCTTTGCTCCTTCACTTATTAGACTGTTTACTTCCTGAATATTACCGCTTTTAGCAACCTCAAGTAATTTAGCTGTGCTTTGTAATAGAGTTTTTATTTCTTCGTCAGTAGTTAAAACTAAGGGAGTGTTTCCCTCTTCATCTTCTGCATTAACATTTGCCCCTTTGTCCAATAGAGCTTCTACTACCTCTTTATGGCCCCATACAGCAGCAATATGTAAAGGAGTCTCTCCTTTATCATTTTCTACATTAACATCTGCTCCTTCACTTATTAGACTTTTTACTTTCTCAATATTACCTTCTAGAGCAGCCTTACGTAATTCAGCATTTATATCTCTGTTTGAATTGCTCATCCCATACCTCCTGTAAAACTATATTGTTATGATAAAGTCGTTAATAATCTATGAGCTCTCACCCCCTGTAAAATTATATTATCATGATAAAGTCATTAATAACCCATGAGCTCTGGATCACGCAAATAATGGTTATTCCCTGTGTTTTTCAGTACATTTGAGCTGGCTGTACATAAGAATCGCAATTGTAGAGCATGCTATTGTTAATAGTAAATTTGGTAAAATACCATAGCGAAAAAATTTTCCTACTATATATATTCCAATAGCCCCAAACATCATATTGCAGAATGAGAGGACTGCACTACCAAGCCCTATACCTTTGATCGTTTCTAAAGCAGAAGTTACGTTATTGCTTATTATTAATGCAAGTCCGATATTGGCTGGAATCCAAACAGTTTGAAGAATTAATATATTTAACTTGTCCGCGAAATAAAAATATACCAATAAACTATCGGATATTATCGGTAACACCAAACCTATTATTAGCATTTTGCTAACCCCTACTTTTGGTACATACCTTCTATTAATTAAAGTTCCAATTATGTAAAATATGACTATGATCGATATGAGGTAGCCAAAATACTGTACTTCAATGCCCATCGATTCAAATATGAACGGGTAGTTAGCAATGTATGCCCAAAGCCACATGAAAGTTAATCCATGAATGGCTGAAAACCCAAGGAAACGATAATTTCTAAATATTGATATATATTGCTTGAAGATATTAGTAGTTATGTTAGTTATACTGGTTTCATTTTTATTTACAGTGAGTGTTTCTTGTAACTTAAAGTAGATAAAAATAAGTATAGCAATTGCTGCAAGTGATATAATAAAAAACAAAAATTTCCAACTATACCCATGTGAAATTATATAACTGCCCACCACTGGAGCTATTCCAGGTGAGAGTGCCACAACCATATTTAATTTTGAAATGACTCTCGAGTATTCACTACCCGAGTACATATCCCTTATTGCTGCATACCCAACAACACCTGCAACACCAGCCCCTGTTCCTTGTATGAAGCGAATTAGTATCAAGAGCGCAATGCTGTCGGCTATATAACACATGACACTTGCCAAAGTAAAAATTGTCATACCAATCAGCATCATTGGACGCCTACCATAATGGTCCGATAATGGACCATAAATTAAGCCAGATACCGCAAATCCAACTAGATTTAAGCTAATTGTAAGCTGCACTACACTGCCTTCTACTTTAAAATAATTGGCAATGCTTGGTAGTGCAACTGAGTATAGGTCAGTTGCCATATCGACAATTGCTACAGACAATATCATAATAAGAGAGATGATATTTTGCGAAAGAGCTGTTTTCACTTAATGATTTATTGGTAAATATGCTTAATTATAATGTATTTTTTTCATTAGTATAAGTACAATGTTACATAGTAAACGATGTCATTCGAGTAGCGGACACTGAAATCTTAAGCTAAAATCATGAAAAGCCTGAATTTCAATACCTTATCTTTGATTATTCACTTTAAGCTTTAAGTCTTCAACAGAAGATGCATTTGCCTCACTTACTACCTTTAGTGGTTCACCAAGATTATGCTCTATTTTTATATTACGCTCAGGATCGTACTCTATTCTTGTATCAAACTCAAAGCCCAATTTCTCACAAAGTTTTTTGAAATACTCAATAAGCTTATTTATAATATAAGTAAGCTTATCAAACAAACCGTCATCACCAGCTTTATAGTCCTCTAACTCTTTAGGAATGGTAAGAAGTACTTTACCATCTTCATATGTTACATTTTTATCTTCACATTTCAGTTTAAACTCCGCTGAACTGCAAAAACCTGGTGTTTCGATATATGTACAATCATCATAGTTAAGCATTTTTGTATATTTCATGCTAAAACTAAGCTTTATACAATTGGGTTCACGACAATCCATAATATACTCTCTTGTCATACAGTTGCCTTGCGTTGACAAATGAAAAGATCCAAGAGCTTGATTCATATCATTAGGAAGAAAATGAGTATATCCGCCCTGATAATAGTTATTTATTAACTCCTCAATAATAGAGTTATTGGGAATTGTTGCACCAACGTGTTTAAACATTTCTGTAAAAATTTGTCTGAGAAATGGACGATAATTCCCTTTTCCGTTTTCATCCCGTAGAATTAGATTTTTATGGTTTGAATACAGATTGTTAATAAATTCGTTAGTTATTTTTTGTCCGTTAATAGCAAGGCCGTGTGTTCTATTAAGATCCTTATATGTTCCCTCACCAGAAATTACTTCGTCCCAAGTGTTAGCTTTGAAATCAGCATATTTGAGCTTCTTCACTTCAGCTTTCAACGCATTGACCATTTCCTTTGACATGTTATATCTCTACCATTAATACCTGTATATTAATTCTAGCACTTACTTTATTAAATTTCAATTACTAAATGAATTTATCACTTTCACTTCCGTATTTTCCAGCGAGTCACCGTAAGTCACTGCTTTTAGGTAAAACTTTTTCCCCATTTGCACTTCGAAAGATATTATTGAATCATCAAGTAGAACAAATTTTTCACCTGTGGCATGATCATATTCTTTAGTATCTTCTTGTCCTCTGATTAGGTTGCTAAGCTTATATTTATTTTTATCTATAAGTTCAGCATTCTGGAATTTTATTACCTCTTTTCCAACCAGTGCTAAATTTGAGTTTGCAATTGGGCTCGTGCTTGGCAGCTTACCAAAACGTAACACTACTATAAGCCCCTCGTCGGTAGATTCCATTACATATCCGTAAGTAGACTGCTTGTTTGTGCTTGCAATAGGCTTATAATCCTTATCGTTGTACGAAATAAAGAGTGTTGCTCCTTTCCAATTCTTTTCCTCGTTAATTAAAGTAAAGCTTGCGCTATTACCCTTAACATGCGGTAAATCTATCATTTCTATGATGGTTTTACTGATGTGAGAAGGAGGGTATTCCTTCAGCATAAGTGACCTTGTTGAAGGAAAAGAGAGCTTATATATAGAGCGATCATAACTAACACCACTTACTTGAATGGACATGCTTTCGAATTTCGTTTTTATAATTCTCACCGTATGTTTTTTCTCACTGTCTAAAATCGTTATTACATCACTTGGCACAAGCCACGCATATTTTATCGGTAGCTTGAAATTGTATATATTTCTCTCTTGCCACGAAGAATAAAGTAAAACCTCAGCGATATTTTGCGCCTCTCCCTCCTCCATAATGAGCGGTATTTCAACTGTTATAGCAGTGCCTTGCTTTGGCAACTCAGCATATTTAACATCAATTGGATAGCCAAAATTTCGATTAAAATAAACGACGTTAACTTTATTGTTTAAATCCAGTTGACTAATATTAACAAGTTTTGAATTGTTACTGAAAACCATTTCACCAATTGGTATTCCAGTCGTAACTCCCCTGCCCTTTTGGACAAATTTCAGTTTAGAGTCCTGTTCAACCACATCAAAAAAATAGCAACTTTGCAGCATTTTAATAATTGAACGTACCGATTGCTGGTCATTTATCACATACCAAGACAATAACCCTTTGACGTTGCTTGTATCGAACTGATCGCTTTTTAAACCTGTTTTTTGTAACAGATCCGATAAAACATCGGAAATATTAAGCTGTGAAAGCTTTCCCTGAATCCAATGTCCTGTCTGCCAATTATGGCAGTCAGTCCACATATCACATAAATTGGGAAAGTAAGGAAATGGCCTTGCATCCCACGCCCAGAGAAACATTTTTTCTACCATTTCCGAGCTTTGCCACTTTTTTAACGTTCCTTCAATTGCAATTTTTTGCGAAAGAAAGCTCACCTCTCCGTTTGAATATCGTGGATATTTGCTCTCTATGCTGCCTTTGTCAACAAACACATTTGGTTCATTAGTGCAGCCGTTCATACTGGGAAATCCATATTCAGTAAACCATATTTTTTTCATTTTTGGTTGCCATTTCGTTTTACTACCACCTGGATTTATGTGAGTTTTACTCCACCATTTTGCTATGTTTTTCCACGCATACCTGCTGTCGTTATACTTTACTTTTTCAGGCTCACCCTTTGAGTAATCATAGAAATAATCATACCCCACTCCACTGCTCCAACCACCCATTACATCTTCCGCGGAATAACCAAAAGGAGGCTCTGGCCCATCAGTCAGTGGAAAATAAGCATCTATGCCAATAACGTCGATGTACTCTGAAGACCAAAGCTCATCCATATTATACCAACCATCATATGAATGGTATTCGCTCCAATCAGCAGCGTAAGTTACCGTTACTTCTTTTCCAAGCTGAAGTTTTATTCGCTTTGCAAGCTTAACTAGCTCTATAACGGCAGGGTAATTCCCTTGTTCATCCCTGATTTTGGTAAGCCGCACAAGTTCAGAACCGATGATAAACCCTTCCACTTTAGTTTGTTTGGCAATGCTTGCATAATGCTCTATAAATTTGTTATATTGATTCTCAAAAAAATCACTTATATCCCCAGGAGTCCCGCTCAATTTTCCTCGCCACTCTTTGTTCTTTGTGTCAAGCAAGGGCATTGGATAGAGCATCACCTTGTAGCCTCTGCTGTGTAGCTCTTCTATATATCTTATTAGCGCTGCATCACTAACTGTGCCACCATATCTTGGGTTTCCACTCGCATCTTTTGAAATTAGCTGAGCATTATCTCTGGTACTACTTCCTACTTGCCAATCATCAGGTAATATTGCGGAATCATCTTGAAATTCAACTGCAGGGTATATTTTACAATCTTTAATGTTCAGATCATTCACAAACCAATTGACTACTACCGATACCCACTCAACATTTGGTAAATCTCCCTTTAATTGATCCAAAGAAAGCATTGCATCGCTCTTTTTAGTGTGGTTGTTGTGATTTACCCTTTGCGCCAGCCCATATGGGATATATTGGTTGCTGCTTATTTTCTCTTGCGCGATTTTCTTCTGTATTTTTGTATCATATACAAACTCTCCTGAGCCTGGTATTATATTGATATTCCGAATATTTTCTGCTATTGAAAATCCACTGGGTTTTAATGCAGTTCGCACTTCAAATGTAAATATCGGGACGCGATTGTTATAGTCTGCTAAAGGAAAATTCTTGATAACTATGTAAGATATTCCCCTATAAGCCGGCACATTCCCCTCTCCTTCAATTGATGACATAAATGGATCAGGATTTTGGTCTTCTCTGCCGCTGTAAAAAGTATAATCTATTTCATCAAAGCTAAGTGATGTTGTATCTGCCCAGATTCTGTTTAATTTTTCTACTTTCCCCTTGCAGATCGCAATTGCAAGCGTTGCATAGTAATTATATGTAACGTTCATACCTCTTCCAATTTTACTTTTGGTGGTTATCGCCTCTTCTTTTATTGGCTGCGCCCAAATAATGTTCCCTGCAACACGAGCAGTGCCATAGATAATTGGGATCGTTCTGCCGTAGGTTGAGGTTTGAACTTGCAGATTTTTTAGCCTCGCACCATGTGTTACTTTTTGCTCGGCATCAAGGCCAAACATTGCCCCATCTAGCTGTGCACCAAGAAGAGCACCGAGTTCTGAGCCGATAATCCGGCCAATTGGCCCAAAAATGCTGCCTGCTTGACCAAAAATTGATGATAAAATTATTGTAGACATAATGATCCTCCTTTTTGTTTCTATAGCTAATGTAGGCTCTACGTCATGCCGCAGCGGATAGATCCCGCTAACAAGCAGCGGGATGACGAGCTTATCGTTATGCCGCCGCGAACCGTCATACCGCGATTCATTCGCGGTATCTCTTAGCATAGATTCCGCTAACTAGTAGCGGAATGACGAATTTGTCATTTTACAGCCACTTGGATGACAATTTGCTACTAAATAGTAGCAAATTCAATAATTTACAATTAATAATTGAAGTTTTTAATTAAGAAAAGCACATGGTGTAGCTATAATTATTGTAAGCAACAATGAAAAAGTACGGAAGTGAAAAATTACCACTCTCATGGCAATCACTTCACCAGCGGCAAAGTGATACCATGCTGATTCATATATTTTCCTTTCATATCATCATATGATTTCTCGCATTCACTTTCGCCGCTTAAAAATACGAATTGGCATGCGCCTTCATTAGCGTAAATTTTCGCAGGAAGTGGAGTGGTGTTTGAGAATTCGAGTGTGACATGACCTTCCCATCCAGGTTCTAAGGGAGTAACGTTTACTATAATTCCACACCTTGCGTAAGTTGATTTACCAACACAAATGACCAGTACATTCCTTGGTATACGAAAATATTCCACTGTACTTGCAAGTACGAAACTATTTGGTGGAATTATGCATACATCTGTTTCCTTATCTATAAAACTATTCTCAGAAAAATTTTTAGGGTCCACGATAGCTGAATTAACGTTAGTAAAAATTTTAAATTTATTATCCACTCTTGCATCGTAACCATAAGATGATAGTCCGAAAGATATAACACCTTTGCTGCTTTTGTGATTCACAAAAGGCTCTATCATTCCAAAATTTTCAGCTTTTTCTCTTATCCATTTATCTGGCATAACTGCCATAATTGCCCCTTAAAGTTGTGTAATACTTACAATAATATAAAATAAAATTTAAATGTAAACTGTAGCTTTTGTCATGCAATTAAAGCTTTTCAGTTTGATTTTTGTTATAATAATTAGATTTATGTTCTTAACTAAAAATAATGCTTAGAAACTTTCTCCTGATTTTTGTATTCGTATTATTCACGCCGCTATCAAATGCTGATGCCAGGAAATACATCAGAATTGTTGGATCTTCAACTGTTTTTCCTTTTATCTCGTTTATAGCCGAAGAGTTCAACCGTGTATTCTCCTTTAAGACTCCAGTTGTGGAATCAATAGGAAGTGGATCAGGGTTCAAAATGTTTTGCTCAGGAATAGGGGAAGACACGCCAGACATCACCACTTCATCTCGCCCTATGAAGGAAGTAGAAAGAGAACTATGTAAAAGAAATAAAATTAATGAAGTGATAGAGATCATCATTGGCTATGATGGAATTGTCATTGCAAATTCAAATCAAAGCCATAGATTTGATTTCACAAAGAAGGACTTATTTGAAACTTTATCTGCATATTCTCAAGAAAATGATAAATTAGTAAAAAATAATAAGAAGTTTTGGTCTGATGTAAATCAAGCCTTACCAAAAACAGAAATTGAAATTTATGGTCCACATCAAAATACAGGCACATACGAAACTTTGGTTAATTCTATTATGCTTGATCAATATTCATGCATGAACTCGAGAATTTTCAAAGAGAATTATAAAGATCAGGAAGAAAGAAAGCAAGCATGTGGTAATATAAGGGATGACGGAAGGTATATAGAAGTTGGAATTAATGAAAACATAATAATACAAAAATTGAAAAGTAACAAGAACGCCTTAGGGATATTTAGTTTTAGCTTTTTAATGAGAAATCAAGATAAAATACAAGGGAGCACAATTGCAGGAATTGAGCCAACTTACGAAAATATATCATCGGGAAAATATATATTAGCAAGACCTCTATACCTTTATATAAAGAAAGAACACCTGGATACTGTTGATGGATTAAGAGAATTCATAAAAGAAATTATAGATTCGATCGGCATTGAAGATGGGTACCTATCTAGGCTTGGTCTAATTCCACTTTCAAGTGAAGATATAAAGAAAGCTTCAGCAAAGGTTTATGATATAACGTGACGGCAACGTTTCTTTTATATTCTTTGTTCTAGCGTAGTCAGACCCAGCGCGGCGCGCTGGGATGACAATGGATTACTAATTAGACAGTTCTGCGTTGTTGCAACACCCCAGAAACAACCGGGTCCGAGCTTTTCGTATTTGGGCTTTCTGATTTCTCACAAACTCCTCCAATATAAGCTAGTACAGCCAATGCTGAAACTGCTAAAACTTCTAAAACTAATGCAACTACAGGATATGCCAGCACATAGGCTGCAATAGCACCAACTACGCATAGTCCAACAACGCCCAGAGCGATCTTCCCTTTGTGTTCACTCCAGAAGTTTGTATCGTTTTTTTCTGGGGTTTTGTTGTCTGCAGTTGGTGCAGAGTTTACGGTGTTTTGATCTAGATCAGTGTCATCTATAAAGTTAAGATCATCATTCTCAGACGGATCCTGATTGATTTCTTGTGAAAATCGAGTCGCATACTCTTTATCCCATGCTATCTGATCATTAATCTTGGCATTATCTAGTTCATTTTTACTAAGTTTTTCCTCAAATTCTTGAATCAAATCTTGAAAGCATTGCTCACCTACTCCAGGTATTTTAGCAAAACGTTTTTGTGCACATGTAAGTTTATCCATTACATAGTTATTTCCATTGGGCTCGAACCCAAGGAGCCCTGGAGAAGCAGCATCAAACATTAATTTAAAGCTTTCTTTTATCTTTTTCACATCTTCTTGGTTCAATTCTCTATCATAGTTAACCAGCAGAGGATAAACTAAAAGGGCATCTACGCTTCCATCATCCCAATATACACATCGCTCTAAAACCCTTGCTGCATTTTCACCACAATTCTCTAATGCTGCTTTAACTTGATTAACATCAAGGCTTTTTATTGCATGTCTTAGTGCCATATCAAGAATTCCCATCTTGCACTCTTCCATTTCTTGAATAACTGTTTTAAGAGCAGGTATGTTATAAAGGCCAAATCCTTGAAAACTATCTATTGCACGACAACACAAAAAATCACGAGTTTCTTTATTAGCTTTCTGCCAAATTAGTTCAATGATCCCTACTTTAGTGCTAACGCTAGCATTAGAACAGTCAATAACATCATTTAAAATGGTACCTTTGTCACTAGTCAGAGTCCCCTCGTGGCTCAAAACTGCTTGTATATCCTTATGTTCCTTATGTTCCTTATTGTCGAGTACGTTCTGGACTTCTTGAAAATTGTCATTCCTGACTGCCTGTCTTAATGAACCTAGAATTTCTTCTTGTGCATCAGTTAATTCAACCATATCTTACCTCTAATAAAAATTTAATTATCACACATATTTACAAGTAAATCAAGTATATTGTTAATAACTGTTAATAAAGGCCAACAAAATGCTTGACGTTAGAGTAGCTTTTATGGCTTTGTATAGCGAGGAAGTAACTCTATGAAAAATCATCAACGTTTACAAAATTTGCGTTCAATTGTATTTATTGTGGGAATATTCCTATTGCTGTTTAGCTTAGCAATGCTTATTCCTGCTATTACCAATAAGTATCTCAGCTACGAATGGAAAAATTTCCTCGCTGGATTCATAATTACCTGCACATCTGGCGCAATTTTTATTTTACTCGGTAAATTAAGTAGATTGCATGGAATGCCAGCAATTTTTGCGATTACTAGTTGCACCTGGATTGCCTTGTCTCTGTTTGCAGCTATTCCTTTCTATTTTGATAATCTGAGCTATGTTGATGCATTGTTTGAAACGATATCTGGCATCACAACCACAGGAGCAACTATATTTAATGATATTGAAAAACAATCTCCAGGAATACTGCTATGGAGAGCAATGCTACATGGCATGGGGGGTTTTGGTGTAATCACTTTAGGAATTGCAGTTTTTTCCATGTTTAAGGTTCTCAGCCTAAATAATTTACTTTATTCTGAATATTCAGATGCTACCAAAAGGAAGTTGCCGAATACGCGAAGCGTAGTAATTCATGTTACGGCAATATATTATGGCCTAATTTTGTTATGTATATCTTCCTATTATCTAGCTGGTATGCCACTGTTTGATGCAATATGTCACGGAATGTCCGCTGTATCAACTGGCGGATTTGCTAACTATAATGATTCTATAGGGCACTACAATAACCCTATGTTAGAAGTCATAACGATCATTTTTATGATTTTGGGTTCTCTGCCTTTTCTTAGCTATTTAAAAATTATAAGACGATTAGACATTTGCTATGATGAGCAAGTCTCTTACTTTGTTAAGATAGCTACTATCTCATCTTTATTTGCTTGTTTTTGGTTGTATAAAAATGTTGATTTAGGAGTGTCATTATCATTTAGATGCAGCACATTTACCATCACTTCCTTGATTACGTCAACTGGTTATGCAATCTGTAATCATATAGATTGGAGTTTCATTTCAGTCTTAGCTTTTTTTCTCACCTTTGTTGGTGGATGTAGTGGTTCTTCAAGTGGTGGTGTCAAAATCTTCCGCTTGATTGTTCTTTTAAGGTCTATAAGAAATTACTTTTACCTTTTATTAAACCCTGATGCAGACAATGGAGTAAAATTCAATGGAAAAACCCTGGAGAATGATGAAGTTCACTCTGTCTTTATATTTTTTGCAATTTTCATGTTAACGTTTACCATTTCATCAATAGTGATGTCTTACTTAAGCAATGCAGACTTTATAACTAGCATCAGTTCAGTCTCTGCAACGCTTACAAACTCTGGCCCGGGATTTAGTAATTTAATAGGTCCTTCGGGTAATTATTCCTCTTTCAGTAATGAAGTAAAATTATTTCTATCGTTTTTAATGCTGCTTGGCAGACTTGAAATATTGCCAATCTATTTTTGTATAGGCAATTTATTCTTATTTAATAGAAAGAAATAGTTGGTAAAATTTGATATTATAGCTAAACTGACTTACGACAATTTGAAAAACCGTCATTCCGCTACTCGTTAGCGGAATCTATACCGCGAATAAATCCACAGATGTACGAACATTGTGATTTGGGCACACCAGGAAGAATGTCATCCAAGTAGCCCCTTTCTCGTCATCCCGCTACTTGTTAGCGGGATCTATGCTAAGAGATACCGCGAATGAATCGCGGCATGACGGTTCGCGGCGGTATAGCTATAGATAGTATTAGCTATTTAATAAAAAGATCGTAGCTAAACCAAGAAATATAAAAGCTGAGAGAATATCAGTTGTTGCCGATGTTAGGATTGAAGAAGAAACTGCAGGGTCAGACTTTAAACGGTGAAGCATTATAGGAATGAAAGTTCCGATGAACGTTGCAATAATTGACATCATAATCATGGAGACCACAAAAATCATCTCCACTTTGAAGTTGTGAAACCTTATTGCTAACACTACTAATGAAATAGTAGATAAGATCACCCCGTTTATAAGACCTATTAAAAATTCTTTCATCAGTATTCTTTTTGCATTTTGCTCAGTTAGATATTTTGTTGCGATTGCCCGGATGGTTAGCGTTACTGTTTGGGATCCTGCATTTCCGCTCATTGATGCAATTATCGGCATGATTATTGGCAGCACTATAAAACTTTTTATTACATCATCGAAAAAGCCAACTACTATGGAACACATTGTTGCAGCTAAGAGGTTAAACAGTAACCAAGGTAGCCTTTTAATTATAGTTTTATGTATAGGGGCATTTATATCGGCTTTAGAAGATACACCGCTTATTTTGAGTACATCCTCTTCTGTTTCTTGTTGAACAACTTTTATCACATCTTCAATTAAGATCACACCAATAATTTTACCATTCTTATTTACTACCGGAGCCGATAATAGAGAGTAATCTTTAAATATTCTTGCTACTTCCTCTTGGTCTATTCCAGTTTTAATGATTTTTATGTCATGATCCATTATCTCTTTTATTATTGTGTCTCCTGAGTGAGATATTACCTTATTTAAATTAACACTGCCTATAGGCTCTAATTTTGAGTTGATAATGAATATCTGGTGAAATTTTTCTGGTATTTTTTTATAGTTGCACACAAATTCTGTCAGTTGATTTATTGTCCAATAATATGGAGCTATAACCATATCTTTATGTATTAACCTTCCTGCACTTTCTTCTGGATATGATAGCAACTCCTCTACCGATTTCTGAGTTTTGCTGGGCAAATAGTAAAGTATATTTTCTACAGACTTTCTATCTAAATCTTTCACTATGGTTACTATATCTTCTACATCAAGGAGCATTAGTAACTTTGCTGTATTTTCTATTCCCAATGTTTCTATGATCTCTATTTGTAAATCTGGCACTACATGCACTAGGGCATCACTTAACAAATGTTGATCGAGGATATTAACTAATTTCTCCCTGTGATCACTGATCGAAGTAGATAAAAAATAAGCTAACTGAACACTGTCTATCGTTTTTACAATATTACGAACATTCTCTAGCTCCTCGTTATCAAGTGACTCTATTAAGTCATCAATAGCCTTTTTGTCTAAACCATAATGGGAACTTATTTCAATATTCATTACTTTACCTTGTTTTTTAATAAATATACGCGCTTGATTTCCTTAAACATTAAAGTATAATGAAATTATTTAAATTAACTATCATATGGTTAAATTTCTATTTTGTTTACTGTTATTGTTATTGATAGTAAATATATTAAAATCTAAAGTATAATGAAAACTTATCCAGAAATTCTTGAACACTTTCAAAGCTTAAATAAAAGTATTTCTCTTATCAGGAGGTGTCTTTGACATAGAAAAATTAAAGTTGCGTCTTGAAGAGCTTGACTCCCAAGCGTCGAATGATGACCTATGGCAAGATAACCAAAAAGCACAAGAAGTTTTAAAAGAACGTTCTAAAATTAAGAATGACGTAGAGTCGTTTTTAAAGCTGGAAAGCGATTACAACGATGCCATCAGCTTAATGAAGTCTGCTATTGATGAAAATGATGAAGAATTTTTCTCTGAAGTTGAAAATGAATTAGCTAAGCTAGAGAAATTAATCAAGTATAAAGAAACAGAGTCCTTATTTACTGGTGAAGCAGATAATAATAACTGCTTTTTAGAAATCCACTCAGGAGCTGGCGGAACCGAGAGCAATGATTGGGCTGAAATGCTGATGCGCATGTATATAAGGTGGGCAGAAATTTATCACAACTTTAAAGTTGAAGTTGTAGAAAAATTAGAAGGAGAGTCAGTTGGTATAAAGTCTGCAATGATAAAAATCGTTGGAGAAAAAGCTTATGGGTGGGCAAAAAGTGAAAGTGGAATTCACAGGCTGGTTAGAATATCGCCATTTGATGCAAATGGTAAACGTCATACCAGTTTTGCAAGTGTAGGAGTAACTCCAGTGATCGAAGATTCAATTGATATTGCTGTGGATGAAAAGGATCTAAAGATCGACACCTACCGAGCTTCTGGAGCAGGCGGTCAGCATGTGAACAAAACTGAAAGTGCAGTACGCATTACGCATATTCCAACTGGTGTTGTAGTTCAATGCCAAAATGGTCGTTCTCAACATAGAAATAAAGATGAGGCGTTAAAATTACTTAAAGGACGTTTATACCAAATTGAACTGGAAAAAAAAGAACAGAAAATGGCTGAAGAGTATGGTAAAAAATGCGATATAGGCTGGGGTAATCAGATCAGATCGTACGTTATGCATCCATATCAAATGGTGAAGGATTTAAGAACCGGACATGAAGTGGGCAATATAAATTCTGTTTTTGATGGTAATATAGATTGTTTCATAGTTAGTGTGCTTACTAAGCAAAATTAGGTAGGGTTGACTTTCTTGCCATAATATATGATAATTAAAATATTGTTAAAGTAGGAGTAAAGTTATGGCGATTAAATATGATCAGTGGAAAAGTGACCTTACCCAGAAAAAGTGGAGAGAAAGTTTGGAATGTTTTTTACAAAAAGAATGATGCATCAAATTGTTCTGGAATGCAATAGTTAATAGTGACGTTGTTTGTTATAAAAAATTTCTATGTATTCAAATATTGCAGTTCTAGTTTGTTGAGCAGAGTGTTGTGAAGTATCAATAAGTATTTCTCTTTTCAATGAGCTAAAGAAGCTTTCTGCAACAGAATTGTCGTAACAACAGCCTTTATTACTCATCTATATTCTTTACAGCTAAGAGATATTGATACCCTTGCGCAGTATATTGTGAACCTTGATCACTATGTAATAGTAGATTTTTAACAGGTTTACGCCTATTAATGGCCATTAATAAAGAGTTCATAACCAATTGTTTATTTATTGCACTACTCATTAACTACCATACGTGAGAATTATTGCTGCCAAATATAGCCATCCCTCCTTGGTTTTGATGTAAGTAATCCCATACTTTATTTGGTTGATCAACAATAAAGTTTTGATCTAGTATATTGGGAGCTACAGCTCTATTATCTGTTTGTTGTTTTTTAATTTTAAACTTTCTTCTCAGTATAGCCCTGATGTCATTTTTCTGCATAATACTTTGCACCGTTTTCAAATTGCAACTTTTACCCAAAGCCTTCAATTCAGCATGAATTTTAGGAGCTCCATATCTACATTTAGAAACTTGATATATTTTTTGAATAGCTTCGAGTAGCTCTTTATTTGCTGATTCTCTACTGCTTATTTTTCTTGTGGTCCACTTATAGTAGCCACTAGCAGAAAATCCTACATAATTCCTGTACTTTATAGCAGTTACTATATAAAAAAATATTTTACTCCTTTTGACTGGCCAGGGCTTTTTTTTAAATGTCTCTTTCCCTTGTTACTCTTGCTTTGTAAATCAAACCTCTCTTTGTCATAAGGTGCTACATCTGGAAATGCATTTGCCGCTGACTTTTTTTCGTTATATTTCTTCATCCATTTTCCTAATACACTATCCCTTATTCCTAGGCAGTGTCGACATTTATTTTAACCAAAGATAAATGCCAGCAATGTGAACAAAAGACAGAAAAGCTATGGCCAATTTGTCGTAGCGTGTAGCAACTCTGCGGAAGTGCTTGATTTTGTTGAACATCCTTTCGATTAAGTTTCTCTCTTTATACAATTCTTTGTCATATTCTCTTGGTGTTTTTCTGTTGGAACGCGGTGGGATTACTGGCTCAGCATTTACAGCTTCTGCAGCCTCAATCATATAATTTGCGTCATACCCTTTATCGGCAATAAGTGCCTCCATGTTCTTGCCTTCTATCAGGTCTAAAGCTTTTACGTAATCCGATCTTTGCCCTGCAGTAACAAAGAATCTCAGTGGGTTGCCCAAAGCATCACAAGCAGCGTGTAATTTGCTTGAAAATCCTCCTTTGCACCGTCCCAGCTCTTGTTCTTGTCTACCAGTTTCCACATTTTTTTCTTGCACCAGCAGCATGTTGATGTGCCCTGATTATTGTTGAGTCTATCATGAGCCACTCTGTGTCTCCATTAACAGCTAATGTGTTGAAAATCATCTGCCAAACACCAGATTTTGCCCACCTTATAAAACGTTTATGTACACTTGACCATTTTCCATACTCAGCCGGCAATGCTCTCCATGTTGCTCCTGTTCTACCTATCCACATTATTGCAGCTACGAATCTCCTGTTATCTTTTGCGCTTCTTCCTCTATCTCCTTCCTTACCTGGCAGACTGTTTTTTATTCTCTCCCATTGCTCATCTTTTAAATCATATAGCATTCTCTTTACCTATTAATAAAGAGTACTCTATATCACTATTTTTTTTATGTCGACAAGACCTAGATCTCTTGCTACTTTTGCAACTGGTTGACCTACCTTTCTTTGTTCATTTGCCAGCTTAACAGCTTCCAATTTGAATTCTGCCGTATATTCTCTTACCATTTCTAATCCTCCAAAATTTTATTTTACCCGAAAAAACTCCTTTCTTTCTCTCCACTTTTTCTGGGTAAGGTCAGAAATTTAATGATCCAGGATATACTCCTTTGTTAAGGGAGATTGAGCATTTTCGAATATTTCTTGAGTGCTTCCAGACTCAACAATTCTGCCATTATGAAAGAAAATCACACTATCAGATAACTTCTTAGCTTGCTTCATTGAATGAGTTACCATAATTATAGTAAATCTTAATTTCAGCTCTTGTATAAGATTTTCGATTGCATTGGTTGCCATTGGATCAAGAGCGGAGCACGGTTCATCCATTAATAAAATAGTTGGCTTCACTGCAATTGCGCGAGCAATGCATAGTCTCTGTTGTTGGCCACCGGATAAATTGAGTGCGCTATCTTGCAATCTGTCCTTCAATTCTTCCCATAAACCAACCTTGGTTAAACTATTTTCCACCATCTCATTCAATTTTTGCTTATCCTTCGCCATACCATGCAATTTTGGCCCACAAGCAACATTATCATATATTGATTTTGGAAAAGGATTTGGCTTTTGAAATACCATACCAACTTTTGCTCTAAGTAGTACAACATCCATATCGCGTGAATATATATCACCCAGCCCATCGATATCTAATTCACCAACAGTTTTGCAACCTGGTACATAGTCATTCATACGATTAAAACAACGCAAAAATGTTGATTTACCGCACCCGGATGGTCCGATAAAAGTAGTAACTTTTCTTTTATAAATATTCAAATTTATATCGAATAAAACTTGCTTAGAGCCGTACCAGAGATTTAAATCTTTAACAGAGGCACGTGTATTGCTCATATCACATCCTGCATTGAATAGAGCCCCGGAATTTCTCTTTTATTTTCGTATAGCCATACTGCTGCTTGAACAGCTCCTCTAGCAAATGTTGTGCGATCAATTGCTTTGTGGTTTAGTTCTATCCGTTCATCAGAATTAACAAACATCACGCTGTGATCTCCTATTACTCCACCTCCACGAGATACTGCAAAACCTATTCCCCCCTTTTTCCTTATGTTTGAACCACTATGTAAATATTGATTGGACTGAAAATCCACTTTTGAAGCGTTAGCAATTGTTTTGCCAAGTTCTATAGCTGTTCCAGATGGTGAATCCTTTTTTAAGTTATGATGCATTTCCCAAATCTCAACGTCATATTCATTACCTAAAAGCTCAGCAGCTTTTTTTACCAATTTCAGCAACACATTAACCCCAACACTCATATTTGCTGACCATAATATTGGAACTTCAGCAGCATATTCTTTCAAATCGACACCTTCTATTCCAGTTGTGCCACTAACCAGCGGTGTTTTAAATTTTACAGCTGCTTTAAGGCAGTCTAACATACATTCTTTAGTTGTAAAATCTATTACAACGTCAGATGACTCAAATATGCCACTAATAGAACTTGTAACTTTAATTCCTAGATTGGCTATAATTGGTCCAATATCTGAATCTATGTACTTACTGCCTGAACGGGCAACAGCACCTGCTATTTCCACTTTGGTATTTGTAATTAATTCATTGAGTATTTTTTTGCCCATTCTGCCTAAGCAGCCTATTACTCCAACTCTGATTTTCATAAAGCTTTTTACGTTTATTAAGAATGTTAGGCCTTTTTTTAAGCTCTGTCACTTCTGATCTATATTCTATAGCTGTACGAACACTGCAATTTCAGATCCCAGTGCCTTGACCACAACTATTGCAATATGGTACATAGTGAACGATGTCATTCCAGTCTGGAATCTAGCCTTTCTGCAATCTCATCGAAAACGTTTTTCTATGCTAGTTTGCTTGCTTACAAGCAAACTTTTCTGGATCCCAGTGTCTGGGCACTGGGATGACAGGAGAAGGCACTGGGATGACAAGAATAGGGCACTGGGATCTAGTGGGCTCAAACTACAATGTTTGTACAGTTGTGATCTATATTCTATAGCTGAATAATTTAACAATTCAAAATGAATACATATCCTATTGAGCTCTATATTACATACCAGGTTGCTTTGCCTTTTCCATGCTGAGTGATGTGATTACTCTTTACGAGATTAGATACGTGCTTCTTTAAGGTATTGCAGTTTGCTTTAGTAATATTTTCCAAATCCTTAATTGTAAGACGTCCATGTTTGCTGAGTAGTGCTAATACTTTAGCAGAAAGTGGTGGTAAATAGAGATTTAACACTTTTTCATGTGACACCTTTTGTTCAAGATGAAATTTTTGCTTTTGTAGTGACCTTAAAAAGAATATAAGCCATGGATTAAAATCATAGCTGCTCGTCTTCAAGGATTGTTGAGTACGACGCAAAGCTAAGTAGTAACTCTCCTTATTACTTTCAAGGGAACTGTAAGGTACATAGATATACCCTAACTTTAGTAACAAGAAAGTTGTGAGAATGCGTGATAATCTGCCATTTCCATCCTGGAAGGGATGAATAGCTAAAAAAGTAACTATAAAAATGCCAATAATTAATAGAGGGTGTAACGATTTCACCTCTAATTGCTGGCTAGTCCAATAAATAAGTTCTTGCATTTGTGTTGCTGTCTCAAATGGAGAGGCTGTTTCAAAAACTATGCCCAAGCTTTTTCCAGATTCATCAAACGCTTCAACATGATTGGGGAATTTTTTATATTCTCCCATGTGCCTTTGATCTTTATATGAAAATTGTAAAAGCCAGATGTGAAACTGTTTTATAGTGTTTTCTGTAAATGGCATCTTGTTAAAGTTTTGAAATACTTCTTCACACACATACGCATATCCGGCTATTTCTCGTTCATCTAGAGAACGAAATGAGCGTGTATCAAGTTTGGATAGTAATTGCTCAACTTCACGGTCTGATAATCTTGCCCCTTCAATACGAGTAGAAGAACCAATACTTTCAATTGTTGCAATTTTCTTGAGCATTTGTAAACGTTCTGGAGCTAAATTACCAAACAATTGCCATGCTCCTTTAAATTCATCAATTTCAGCAACTAATTTTAACATTTCAGGTGTTATTACAATTTTTGAAATGTCAAACATATCTGTATTTTTATCTAGGCAGTGTCGACATTTATTTTAACCAAAGATAAATGCCAGCAATGTGAACAAAAGACAGAAAAGCTATGGCCAATTTGTCGTAGCGTGTAGCAACTCTGCGGAAGTGCTTGATTTTGTTGAACATCCTTTCGATTAAGTTTCTCTCTTTATACAATTCTTTGTCATATTCTCTTGGTGTTTTTCTGTTGGAACGCGGTGGGATTACTGGCTCAGCATTTACAGCTTCTGCAGCCTCAATCATATAATTTGCGTCATACCCTTTATCGGCAATAAGTGCCTCCATGTTCTTGCCTTCTATCAGGTCTAAAGCTTTTACGTAATCCGATCTTTGCCCTGCAGTAACAAAGAATCTCAGTGGGTTGCCCAAAGCATCACAAGCAGCGTGTAATTTGCTTGAAAATCCTCCTTTGCACCGTCCCAGCTCTTGTTCTTGTCTACCAGTTTCCACATTTTTTTCTTGCACCAGCAGCATGTTGATGTGCCCTGATTATTGTTGAGTCTATCATGAGCCACTCTGTGTCTCCATTAACAGCTAATGTGTTGAAAATCATCTGCCAAACACCAGATTTTGCCCACCTTATAAAACGTTTATGTACACTTGACCATTTTCCATACTCAGCCGGCAATGCTCTCCATGTTGCTCCTGTTCTACCTATCCACATTATTGCAGCTACGAATCTCCTGTTATCTTTTGCGCTTCTTCCTCTATCTCCTTCCTTACCTGGCAGACTGTTTTTTATTCTCTCCCATTGCTCATCTTTTAAATCATATAGCATTCTCTTTACCTATTAATAAAGAGTACTCTATATCACTATTTTTTTATGTCGACAAGACCTAGTTATATTCAATTATATTCGAAAATATCCTATTAGCAAAGAATACTTGTGAGACACACACTAAAGAATGAATTTTGGTAGGCATAAAAGCAGCTATTTTATGTTAAAATACAACATTTTGATGAAATTATAAGAAAGGCTGGATCCGAGTAGTCAGCTACCCGTCAGTGCATGTTGAAAAATCATTTTATGATCTAAATCAGTTTTTTTACAGGTAACTTCTAAGCTTATCAATTTTTCCAAGATCTTCTTAAGTTCTGAAAGTTGCAAACTTTTCAAATGAGATTTAAAACTCTGCAATTGTTTAAAAAACAATGGAGGGCTTAGCTGATCAATCGCAGCCTGCTCACTCATTCCACCTTGCACTGACAGCAAAACGTTTTCAAGGCGTAGGAAATAATTTGATATAATGCGAATTAGCGCTATCGGTGAAAAATTTTCTTGCGATATCAATGCATCAGAAATTCTAATGAAGCGCGACATATCTTTACTTGCTATGGCAGAGCATAGATCATCAAGTGTAGCATAGTCGTTGCCGGAAGTTGAAAAGCATAATTCTATATCAGTAAGTTTTAGGTCTTTTCTCTCCCCTAAGTACAAAACTAACTTCTCAAGTTCTGAACATATAGGCAGCTTGCTATGATTAAAGTAAGATTGCAAATGGTAGATTATCTCATTTGTGCATTTTATATCATTTTGTTTTAAGTAACTTGATATAATATCATAAAGATTGCTGTTGCTGTCTTTATAGCAAGCAATCACACCAAAAATTTTTGAACTCTCCATATAACTTTTAGTCGCAGAATTATATGGAAGATCATTTGCTACCATCATTACATAATGACCACTTGCGTTATAATCCAATACATTTTTTAACTCCTTGGATATACCTCCACTCACATTTATCAGCTTAATTAATTTTTTGCTGGTAAACATCGAAACGTTTGCCAATTCAGAAAACAGTAAACTGGGTGACTTATTCACTATTGCAAAACCCATCACCTGAACTGAATACTCACCCAAATTAGCAATTATTTCTTGTACATAAAAATCAACCCTACTGTTATCACTTCCATGAATTAACACACCACGTAAAGCATCAGGTTTCTCTAGGAATTTTTTAACTTTGGATGGTGTGACCCTCATGCTATCTATATGATATCATTCTCATTTGACTGTACATGAGTATCCAAAGACTCTGAGTCTCCTTGTGCAATATTATGCACATCACCTGCTACATCATCTGACTCTTCTGTTTTTCCTGTAATATAATTATAAAATTTTTTCACAGGTTGAGATATATATTTGGAAAAAAATCCTTCTTCGCTCATATTGCTTACTCCATAAAATTAACAACTTATCATTAGCATATAAATAATAGTATAGCAAAAACTATTTTGTGCTAAGATAGTGATGTTTTATAATGAGTATATTACAAAATTATTAACATTCGAGATCAAAATTAAGCCAACCTGCTTAATACTAGCCTTATAAAATAAGCGATAATTAAATATACCGCTGCAACAAGTATAATTGCAGGTCCAGTTAACAAATCAAAACTTGCAGATAACATGAGACCTGATATCCCAGAGATCACAGAAAAAACTGTTGCAACAATAATCATCTGCATTGGAGTTTTCGAAATGAGCCTTGCAGATGCTGCTGGTATTAGCAAAAATGCAGCAATGAGTAATATTCCTATTAGTTGGGCAGCAATTGCTATAAATATAGCAAGAGTGATTAAAAATTCTAGTCTAACAAAGGTAACATTAATTTTTTCAACTACTGCTAAATCTTGATTAATTGAAATCATTAACCAATAACGCCATCTAAATATTAATATCAAAGTAACTACTGCAGAGGTTAAAAAAATCAATACTATATCACTTTGATCGAGCGTTAATATATCACCAAACAGTGAGCTAATAATACTATTATTGCCAGATGGAAGAAAAGACATAAGTATTAAACTCGATGATAAAACTACATTGGTAACAATGTTCAATATCGTATCAGCAGAATATAATCTGTTAAAATTAAGAGAAAGTAGTATAGCAAATGTAATTGCAATGAGCATTATGCTAAGCGATGGGCTAATCTTAAAGATTAAAGCAAGTGCAACACCAAGCAACGAAGAATGGGACAAACTATCACCAAGATAAGATAACCTTTGCCATATCATAAACGATCCTAAAGCGCCTGTTACTAGGCTAATTACAACTACTGCAACTAGACTATTGATGAAAAAGTCCTGGGTAAACATTTCAAACATGCTATATGGCTATTAGATAACTGACAACAAATCTATCTTCGGATATTAAAACGTTATGGGTTCTGCATGCAGAACCTGTTGTCATAAATTCAAAATTTAAACCTTTTTGTTCCATAAGATAGGACTTCACTGAAGAACTTGGTATATTGCGTGTTTTACCAGTACCTATTAACAAAATTTCTATTTCCTCTGTTAAAAAAGATTCAAAATACTCCTTGCTGTTTATATCACTTTCTTTCAATTTTATCACCTTTTCAGGAAAAATTATAATTGAGCCATAATATTCTTGATTGTTTACCAAAAATTTTCCTTCCCTGTAACCATTTATAAGATTTTTATTCTCGGAAATTAAGGGCATAAGTCAAACTATTAATTGAGTGTCACATACCCACCATTCTGGTTGCTTTTTTCCGATATTAACTGCAGCAGCTTTTGCATTTTCCTCACTATCGAATATTCCAAAACATGATACACCACTGCCTGACATGCGAGAAAGTATAGAGCCTTCTTGTGACTCAAGTGTTGATATCACATCCTTAATTTCAGGTACAAAGCTTATTGCTATTTCTTGAAGATCGTTTCTCGTCTCTTTAAGAAGCTTCAACAAATCCTTTTCAGCGTCATCGCTCCATTTAATTGGCTCAGAAAATTTTCCTTCATGTTTGGAAAATACCTCTGGTGTACTCAAAAACCTTTTTTTCGGTTTCACAAGCACCACATTTGTAGGTAAAGAGAATTTTTTAATGTGGCATAATTCTTCGCCAATACCTCTAACAAAAACTGGCTTGCTATCTACGCTTGCGGGAACATCAGCACCAACGTTTAAGGCTATTTCATTTAAAATCGTCCTATCAATCTCCCACAGCTTCCCTAGCGTACGTACCACAGCTCCAGCATCTGAGGATCCGCTACCAAGTCCTGCAGCAATTGGTATGTTTTTTACAACCTTTACAGTGACTTTAGTGCGTACAGGAGCATGCCTAAGCAGCAGATTAACCGCTTTCATTACAGTGTTATATTGGTTATTTATTTTAGACTCGGAGTTTATAAATTCAACTGTAGAGTTATCGTATCTAGAATCCTTCTCACCTACTTTTATTTCCAAAAAATTAGAGAGATTAGCAAAGACAAATAAACCTTCAATCAAGTGATACCCTGTTTCTTTTTTGTCTACAACATGCAAAAAAAGATTGATTTTTGCAGGCGCCTTTACACAAAAACTTTTCATTATATATCTTCACTAACACTATTTTTACATTATATGTATAATGCTATTCTAGTCAACTTTTATAAGGTTCTCGCACTTCTGATGAGATCAAATGCCATAAATCCTAATTTCTCTGTGTGGGTAAATGCGTCCGCTGGTACAGGCAAAACAAAAATCTTAATAGACAGAGTATTGAGACTTTTATTAGAAAACAAAAGAAATATTCTTTGCTTAACATTCACCAATGCTGCAGCAAACGAAATGGAGAATCGCATTCACAGCATACTCAGTAAGTGGGCAATATGTTCAGAGAGTGAATTAATAATGGATCTGGAACAACTAGACCTATTGCAAATCAGAAAAAAAGAAACCTGGATCCCAGTGTCACGCACTGGGATGACAGGGGATGGCGCAGAAATAACGGAGAATGATGCTGAGGTGATAGCACCACATAACCACGATTTAAGTGAAAATCCAGTAGCCCACCCTTCGATGTCATCCCAGCATCCCTACTTGTCATCCCAGTGCGTGACACTGGGATCCAGAAAAAATAAAGATTATTTAACCAAAGCAAGAAGGCTTTTCTCTGAACTGGAAAATCTTGGTCTAACTATACAAACCATACACGCTTTCTGTTACAAATTAATCTCCAGCTTTCCTATAGAAGCTGGCATTGCTCCAAATTGCACGCTGAGTGAATGTAAAGAATTACATTCCATCATATTCAATAAAGTGCTTCATAACGAAACTGTGCAGGATGATATCAACCTTATTGCAACTGAAATTGATGAAAATAAACTACGCGATTTGCTTTATACTTTATGTATAAAAAGATCGATATCAGCAAATGATTCGAAATATATCAAAGATAAATTGAGCGCCCCAGATGAAATTCATGACTTACAGAGTGAAACAATCGAGCACGTGGAAAGACTAGCCGAGATATTAAGTGAAGGCAGTAAAAGAGATCAGAGTTATAGTGAAATACTTTATTCTACTGTCATCCCAGCTGGGATCCAGAAAAAAAGAACCAGTGTCAGCTACTCGGATGATACCGGAATAAAGTGGAATGACACCAAAATAGAAAACCTAGCCAAGGTATTTCTAAAATCAGAATCGCACGAAAAAAAGAGCATATCATCCATTGCAACAAAAAGTATTTTGGAGAAATTCAAAGATGCAGAGCAAATAATAGAGAGCGTTCAGAATGTAGTATTTACCCATACAAGAGACATGAACTCTTATCAAATATTCAAGAGAACCAGTAGCTTACTTGGTATATTTAAAGTATATGTTGATCTATACAGTAGCGAAAAATCAAAAAATGCACTGCTTGATTACAATGATATAATTGACTTAGCAACAAATCTTCTCAGCAACCCAGATCATAAAGATTGGGTATTGTTTAACTTAGATCAAAAAATAGATCACATCCTTGTTGACGAGGCACAAGACAATAGCATCAGTCAGTGGAAAATTATAACAAATCTCTGCGATGAATTTTTTGCCGGTAATGATGAAAAGCGAACCTTATTTGTTGTTGGTGACGTAAAACAATCCATATACAGATTTCAAGGAGCAAATCCCCATCTATTCAACTATATGCAACAATACTTTCATACGAAAACTGGTGGTAGAGATTGGATATCATGCCAACTTGAAAAGTCATTTCGTTCAACTCCAGAAGTTTTGATGCTTGTAGATAGAATATTTAATAACTTCCGCGCAGAAATATCTTTTAATGATAATGAAATAAAACATGTTCCACATAGAGAAAATGACCAAGGATATATTGAAATTTGGCCAGCGTTACCAAGGCGCAAAGAGAAAGAACAGCAAGCTTTACAAATTCCTCTGACATGCAGGGAAAATTATATAATAGCAGACCGATTACTTGCTCAAACAATAGCCAACAGAATTCACAATTGGTTAAATGAAGGGCGAATTTTAGTCGCTAAAGATCGCCATATAGAACCAAGAGACATTATGGTTCTGGTACGACAACGAAACGTGTTAGTTGATTACATAATAAGCGAACTTAAAAAAGCAAACGTGCCAGTTGTAGGCCGAGATTATTTTAGAATTATGGACTATATAGCCGTGCAGGACTTAATAGCTTTGGCCGAATTTTTACTCCTCCAGGCAAATGATTTAGCTCTTGCAAATGCTTTAAAATCACCGCTATTTAATTTCACCGAGGATGATTTATTTAACATTGCATACGACCGTAAAGAGCATTCACTATGGGAAAGAATTCAGGATTATTCTGTGGTTATCTATAGTGAATTAAACTATCTCATTAACTTATCTCGCACAGAATCCCCTCTCGCATTATTCACGCATATACTGCGCACAGGTAAGAAGAAATTTGCTGCAAGGCTAGGTCTTGAGTGCTTCGAGGTTCTAGACGAATTTATGAACCTTGTGTTGCAATTTGAGAACCCATCTCTTCAAGCATTTGTTCAATGGATCAAGGAGAATAACCCAGAGATTAAGAATGATATGCAATCAGAACGCAATGCTGTGCGAATAATGACAATTCACAAATCAAAAGGTCTGCAAGCTCCAATAGTATTTTTGGTTGATACAAACACAGTGCCAAGAAACAGTGAAAGCATTATCTTTGATGGAACGGAAGCACCATTTTGGTGTGGAAAAAACAACAACGCTTATTGTGATCAAGTAAAAAGAGAGAAAAAACTAGAGGATTATAATGAATATTTGCGTTTATTATACGTAGCACTCACACGTGCTGAAGATGAGTTATACATCTTAAGTAAAGAGCCAGTGCAAAAGGGCTCTTGGTATGATCTAATCACTAAGTACGGAGAGCCATATGAAAAGAAACAAAGGAGTTTACAGCCAATATTTAAAGAAAAAGTTGAAGTGCTATGTGTGAACGCAAACTACCCTTACATTTATAAAAAACGTGATTACTTTGACGTTCCGGTCATTTCCCTTCCACCAGCTTTAGCCTACTCTTCGGTGTCATCCCAGCGCGTGACGCTGGAATCCAGTGAAAAAGAAGGAGCAGAATGGATCCCAGTGTCAGCTACTTGGATGACAGATGGTTATACAAGAGGCCTAATAATTCACAGCATATTGCAGTATATGCCCAAGATAGAAAAAGAAAGGAGAAAAAACTGGGTCAGAAAATACCTTGATAACATCAGTGAAGATAAGGATGAAATTTACAGTAAAATATTAGCCTTTAATGAAAAATATGGCTATTTGTTTGACTTGGAAGGCAAATCAGAGATTACACTGAGTGGAACAATTGATGGCAAGTCAGTATTAGTACGACTAGATAGGCTATGCATAACGCAAGATAAAGCAATCATAATTGACTACAAATCACACCGTAACGTTTCTGTTTCCTTATTAAATGAAATAAAAAAACAGATGTTAATCTATAAAACCTTAGTACAAGAAATATATCCAAACAAGCAAGTAGAGTGCGTGGTTATTTGGGTGGAAGATTTAACCATTCAATCTGACTTTTAACGAAACTTGATTGCAAGAAATAGCTACTACGTCATACCACCGCGAACCGTCATACCGCCACTCCTTTCTCGTCATCCCGCTACGTGTTAGCGGGATCTCAGCATAGCTATCTTAAAGCTAAGTAATATAAGTCAACCCAGCTAGGATTCTTTTGATTGATCAAATTAATTTTCCACTGCCTTGGCCATTCTTTCAGGCGCCTTTCTCTTGCAATAGCTAAACTTATATCTTCAAACTCTTCAAAATATACAAGTTTATTTACATTATATCTTGATGTAAAACCTGAAACAATTTTGTTTTTGTGTTCCCAAATCCTCTTGATCAAATTTGCAGTTACACCAATATATAATGTGCTATTAGCTTTATTTGTAAGTATATAGATATATGATAACTTCATCTTAATCGTTTATAGCTAAAGTAACTGAGGTTTACCAACATTATACTACACCATCATACCACAATAAAACTTACCGTCATGCCGCCGCAGATAGATCCCGCTAACACGTAGCGGAATGACGATTGTCGGTAAATCTAAGTTACTGTAGCTATAAAGGCTTTCACAACAACCTATTTTCCTTGAAACTAAAATAGCTACTGAATGTAATAATAATGTGATCTATTAATTCTATTCCTATACTTTGGCAAGCTTCTGCTAGTTGTCTAGTGAGAGATATATCGCTATTTGAAGGTTGTGTATCTCTGCTTGGATGATTGTGAGATATTACAATGGATGTTGAACCAATCAAAAGTGCGCGCTTGATGATCTCTCTGACATAAAGAGGAGTTTGATCTACTGTACCAATATTTTGCAGGTCTTCCGCTATTAGACGATACTTTTTATTCATATAGATGACGCGAAAATTTTCCTTATTGAGGCTTCCTATACTTATTCTTAAATAATCAAGCAATTTTTCCCAGTTATCGATTATAGGCAGGTCTTTTATTTCTTCTCTTGCAGAACGAACAAAGGCTTGTTTTACACAAAAGATGGCAGATATCGCTGCATTGCTGACACCATCAACGTTTTGCAGCGCTTCCAGGTCAGCATTAAAAACTTTATTCAAACTGCCAAAATTTTCTATCAAACTCTTTGCTATCGGCTTTACATCAATTCTACTGTATGCTGAATATAAAATGTGCTCTAAAACCTCATAATCAAGTAATGATTGTCCATTATCTAAAATAATTTTCTCCCTTAGGCGCTTTCTATGCCCCTTTTTGTAATTTTTCATCATCAATGAATTGCTTATCTCTTGTATAATAAGAAATTAGATTTTTAAGTAAAATATTTAATAAAGCGCATGACGCACAATTGTAAGAACATTCATTTTTAAAGACAGCAAATGGTGTCATGAAAGTAGCTGAGACACTGTCCTCCTTTGTCATCCGAGTAGCTGACACTGGTTCCTTTACGACGGCAGTGCCCAGAGGTGTCATCCCAGTGCGTGCACATAGTGCAAAAAATTAAAAATAAGACGCCAATACGTAATACTGTTGTCGTTTAATCTGCACAGATTGAAGATAAATGAATACCTTCAGTATCATGATAAAGGGGCTGGCGAAGGGTGTCAAGTAGTTTTTAGCTCTGCCTTCTAAGGCTTTTACTCGTGACAACCACTGTGCCTGCGATCTTATCGTGCCAAGTTTGACAGCGTTTGTTGAAATTTGACCATAAAAAGCCCAAGAATAATGGTGCAACTGACAATATAAAGGAAAAAAATCTCTTTGTTGCTTGTCTTAAAGTTATCTTTTCGAAAGTTTGTGCATCCACAACTCTAAGCCCAAGTAATAGTTTTCCAGGTGTAGCAGCAAACCTTACCCACATATATATTACATAGCAAAAGAGCATAATAAACTGGACTATTTGATTTAGGATTAGTAATTTTATAAGTCTACTCTGCGTTGTCTTTTCTTCCGCAGACAGTGGTGCTTGCATTGGGGATTTTGCAGCAATTTGACTTAATATTTTGCTATCCTCTGAGTTCATAAAGAGCTGATTTAAGGCTTGGCTGCAAAACTGCAAGAACAAAACGATAATAATTAAATCAAGCAATACTGATATATAGCGCCTGAGGCCCGTTACATAACATATCCCATTTTCATCTTTCTTTACCTTTTGAATAACATTTATAGAAGAAAAAATAGAAAATAAACGATCAAAAAATTTATGTAACATATATACACTTTCCAATATTTAACGTGCCCCTGGCCGGACTTGAACCAGCATGCTTTTGCAAGCAACAGATTTTGAGTCTGCCGTGTCTACCATTCCACCACAGGGGCATTAAGTTTTAATGCTATAGGCAACACGGAATTAGTCAAATTTTTTTGCCTTTACATCTTTCAAATGAGGACTAAATATTCTACAATAATCAACAGTTACTCTCAAAACTTAAAATGAATGAATTAGCTAGTCTCTTGGGTTCAAGAAGTGTAGACAAGGAAATATGTAAATTACCGCATAATCTAGAAGCTGAACAGATGCTTATTGGTGCAATGATTCGTGATAATAGAATCTGTGATGCAGTTGAAGACACAATTACAGCAGAAAATTTCTATGATCCACTGCATCAAAGTATTTTTACGCAAATATCTAAAACCAGGAAACACGGTATAGTTGCCAATGAACTGAGCCTTAAAATGTTTTTTGAAAACGACCAAGCATTTACCGAGTGTGGTGGGGTAGAGTACTTAGCAAAGCTTGCAGCGAAGGCAAGTATTGCACTTGATATTTATAGTTTGACTAGAATAATCCGTGATACTTACTTAAGGAGATGTTTAATCAAGCTCGGGCAAGAAATAGTTGGTGATAGCTACAACTACGATATTGAAAATCCTGCACAGGCGCAAATTGAACAAGCAATGACAAAATTGTTCAATTTGGCAGTAAAAAAACAAGGTGAGAAAACATATATAAAACTTGCAAGTTCAATTAAAGATGTAGTTGAGAAGATCAGCACACTGAAAAATAATCCAGAAGCGCTAGGCGTTACAACCGGACTTCAAGATCTAAATCAGCTTCTTGGTGGTCTACAAAAATCTGATTTATTAATTTTAGCTGCAAGGCCTTCTATGGGTAAAACAGCATTGGCGCTAAACATCGCACTTAATGCTTGTAAGATGTTGCAAAAAAGAGCAGATAAGCAACACCATGTAGCGTTTTTCTCACTTGAAATGTCAGCAGAACAATTAACGGCAAGATTGATTACTATAGATTCAGGAATTAGTTATTATAAGGCATTAACCGGGAGAATTAGTGATTTTGAATTGCATGAGTTTATCAATACTAGTACAGAATTATCTGAACTGCCTTTCCTCATAGATGACACCCCTGCACTATCAATTAGCGCACTTCGCACCAGAATACGTTTGTTATATCAATTATATAATGTAGAAGTGGTATTCATTGATTATCTGCAGCTAATCAGAGGAACAACAAAAAGGAGTAATGAAAATAGAGTGCAAGAAATCTCGGAAGTGACGCAGGGTTTGAAAGCAATTGCAAAGGAGCTAAATATTCCCATTGTTGCACTATCTCAGCTCTCTCGTTCTGTTGAGCAGAGGGATGATAAAAAACCACAACTTTCTGATTTACGTGATTCAGGGAGCATAGAGCAAGACGCAGATATAGTAATGTTTCTCTATAGAGAAGAGTATTATGAACTAAGAAAACAGCCAAATGAAGGAAACAATAAACATCGGGAATGGCAAGAGAAAATGGAAAAAATTAGAAACATTGCAGAGCTCATTATTGCAAAGCAGAGAAATGGACCAATTGGCAGTATGAAGCTATATTTTGACTCTAACAGAGGTGCATTTAAAGATTACACGGAAAGGCATAGTTCATAGCTTGACAGCAATCTTCTTGTTCCCAAGTTTATCAATTATTTTTTTTTATGTAAAGATAGCTTGACAACTTCTTAAAAATCCTTTTATAATGGTATTATATTTTATAATACGTGAGATGATGAATAAAAACAATGTACCCTATTATATAGCTGGAACTCTGGCTGCTTTAACTTTATTAGCATCTGGAGTGTTTGCTGCAGCTCCTTATATTGGTTTCTTAGCTCCAGTTGCAGCATTAAGTGTTGGCCTTCCATTTATTATTGGTGGTGCTGTATTTTCTGCTGTAGCTATTGCACTTTCGTATGCAGCAGTTAGTAAGAACAAAACTATTTCTGAGAAGGAAGCTCAGCTTTCTGATGAAAAAAGTAAAGTAGAAGCTAAAGGTAAAATAATTTCTGAGAAAGTAAAAGAAATATCCGAAAAAAATACTCAACTGGCTAATCAAGCAAAAGAGATAGAAGATAAAGATAAAACTATTTCTGAGAAAGATCGGGAGATTTTCAGAATGAAAAATGAGTTGGCTGCAACCAGAAGGATTAATGCTTCTCAGCCAGGTGATGCGGTAGAAATTGGTAGCGTAAACCAGCAGCTTACTAGGAAAGAGGTCGGAGTACAAGCTCAAGAGCAAAAAACTTCTGAGAAAAATACTCAACTACCTGAGAAAGAAAAAGAAATAGAAGAACTTAAACGAGGAAATGCTTTTGTTCCGCAAGCAAAGGATATCAAAGAAGTATTTACATCTGTAGCAGAAGCGTACAATAGTGGGCGCATTTCTGGTATTGTTAAGCGGCGCTGTAGTGATGTTGCGAATGACTTAAAAAATATCGTAGGTAGTGCGAAAAATGCTTATGGCACATCAATTGAGTATGTAAAAGGGAAATTTAATAATGCTGGAAATAAATTAAAAAATTTTTATGATACATCAGTTGAGTATACAAAAGGAGCACTTAACAGCGTTGGAAGCAGCTTGTACAGTAGGATTTATGGTACTAAGGTTTCTAGTCCGGAAGAGCAGTTTAAGCGTGAAGATGGATCTAAACCTAGCATGCAAGAACTAACTCGTTTGGATTATTTAAATCTTGAGGTTCTTTCCAGTGAGCAAAAGCAACGAGCTAATAGTTTGGATTATTTAAATATTGATAACGTTCCTAAGCAACCTGATCATTTAAATGTTGATGCTGCTAAAAGTTATTTAATGAGTCTTTCTGAGGATCAGGATGTATTTTATGATGCAGAATCTGGTGATGAAAAAGGTACTGAGATTTCTAGCCCAGAAAGTCAGCCAACTAAAGAAGAAAATGGTCAAGGCTGGTTTGCATGGAGCCTAGGAAAGGTTAAGTCGGCAATGACTGAAGTAGTAGTGATAGGTGCTGATGTTACTAAACCATATTGTGCTAAAGTAACTAAGGCACTTGCCACCTAACTTGAATATGTAGACAGCGGTGTGCACCGTCGTTAACTAAAGATAATCCCATCCAGGAGAAATAGTTTTTACACTATTTCTCCTCTTTAGCATCAACCCTCAAAAAAACCGGCGTAGGTTTAGGCAGCGTAATGCCTAAGCTTACGCATGCGTTGCACAGAGATTTTAAATCTCGTTGTTCTTTCGGAATTTGCAGTTGATTTAGTATCATCTCTGCTGACTTGGGAACGATTGGCTGCAATAAAATGCCTATTATCCTGATATATTCCAGTAACTTGTAAATTACTAAATTCATGCGCTCTCTGTCAGTTTTGCTTAGTGTCCAGGGTGCACTTTTGTCTATGTAGGCATTTGCTTCAGAAGAGATGTTGATGATTAGAAGTATGATATGGTTAAATTCATACTTTGATAGGTGATTCATCACTTGATCGAGTATAGCTTTGCAACCTGGAAGACTTTCTTCACCTTTAAGTAGGCTTTGATCGATTGTTGGTACAATTCCAGAACATTGCTTGTGTAAAAATGAAATTGTTCTTTGCACTAAATTGCCTATGTTGTTTGCCAGTTCTGAATTTATCCGGCTGATCATATTTTTCTTACTAAAGTTGCCATCTTGGCCGAAGCTTGCTTCCCTGAGGAGAAAATAGCGTAGCTGATCAACACCAAACTCTTGAGCGAGGCCAATTGGATCTATGACATTACCAAGGGACTTGGATATTTTCTCTCCCTCGTTCAACCACCAACCATGAACTGCAATTTGTTTTGGCAGTGGCAGGTCTGCTGCAAGGAGAATCGCTGGCCAATATACAGCATGAAAGCGCAATATGTCTTTACCGATTACATGAACGTTGAAAGAGTTGTCAGCTAGGTTTGCAGCGCTTGACACTGGAATCTGCGTTTTCCCTTGGTTTGGTGTCATTCCAGCGCGTGACGCTGGAATCTGCGTTTTGGATTCTGCCCAAAATCTTTTATATTCCTCACCTTCAGTACTAGGGAAACCTATTGATGTAAGATAATTGGTTAATGCATCTATCCAGACATAGATTACGTGTTTGTCATTACCTGGTACTTTTATTCCCCAGTTAAAACTAGTACGAGAGATTGAGAGGTCAATGAGCCCTGATCTTACAAACGATATCACTTCATTTCTTCTGCTCTCAGGAAAGATAAAACTTGGCTGATTTTTATAGAGTTCCAGTAATTTGTCTTGCCAGTTTGACAAGCGAAAAAAGTAGCTCTCTTCTTTTATCCACTGAACTTCTGCGCCTGTTGGTGCTTTGCCATCTATCAGCTCTGATTCCTGATAAAATGCTTCATCACGAACTGAATACCAACCCGAATAGGAATCCAAATATATTTGCCCTCTCTCTTCAAGTCTATTCCATAAAGCTATAACTGCTTTTTTGTGACGTTCCTCCGTAGTGCGAATAAAATCGTCATACTCAAAATTCATGAACTTAGCCAATTCTTTAAATGAAACGCTCACATCATCTGTAAATTCTTTTGGCTGCATTTCCTTTGCTTTAGCTGCTTTTTCTATTTTTTGTCCATGTTCATCTGTACCGGTGGTAAATTTGACATTTTTCCCAGCTAGTTTCATGAACCTTGCCACCACGTCACACAAGAGAGAAGTGTATGCATGACCAATATGCGGCTTATCGTTTACGTAATATACTGGCGTGGTGATGTAAAAGTTCTCGAATTGTTCCATGGTTTCGCATTTTGATAAAAATCAACTGAGTTAATTATAGTATTAAAAAGGCAGTAATAAATAAATATTGATTGGGTTAAGCATAATTTTTGAAAAAAGCTATTTACTGAAATTTTATTAAAATAAGAAACAATCAGGCATGATTATTGAAAGAACAATGAGAAATTTTCTTGTAATTCTATTTATAGTTTTCTATGCATTTGATGCACACGCTGATGGAGCAACAGATGTAATGTGTAATGTAATAGGTTACGTTCATGGAATAGGTGGACCAATGATTACAGTGGTAATAATTGGTTCAAGCTTACTTGCAATATTTGGCAGAATGCCTTGGCCTGCACTTTTCGCACTGGGTATGTTTGTTGCTATGTTTTTTGGTGCTCCTCAAATTGTAACAAAGGTAACAGAAAAAGAAGTTTGTTGTCTTTTTAAAGGTCAAACCTTGGAGAATGGAAAGTGTGTTGCTGCTCCTGGATATGAACGTGTAGGTACAGGTTATGCTTGTCGTTCCGGTTGGGCGCTAACTAATAAAGGCTACTGTATAAAAGCTGGCCAAGATCCTTCAAAGTATTGGAAGTGAAAATGGTGCTTTTATAGAGTTAAATCTAACAAACCGCAGAGTATATAATTAACATCCACGCCTTTAGTTAGATTCCACTCACGCTTTATTACGTTGTACTCCATGCCAGCCATGTTTTGCAGCGTTACATTATTTTCTCTTAAGTGATTTGCAATTTCTGACGGCTTGAGAAATTTATTCCAGTTATGTGTACCTTTTGGCAGCCAATTTAATATGTACTCTGCACCAATTATTGCAAGACAAAAGGATTTAATAGTTCTATTTATTGTGGATATAAAGATTAACCCCTCCGGTTTTAGCAGTTCTATCGCTTTTTTCATGAAAAGCTCTAAATTATCCACATGTTCAACTACTTCCATCAACAGAACCACGTCGTACTTCTTGTCATTGCTTAGCTCTTCAATGCTGGTGTGTATATATTCTATATTTAACCCTACTTTTTTTGCATGTGAATGCGCTACTTTTATGTTTTCTTCACATACATCTATTCCCACAACGTTAATGCCAACGCGTGCCATTGACTCTGACAAAATGCCACCACCACACCCGACATCAAGCAATGATAATTCTTTTAAATTGCATTTTTTTAACTCTTTTATTTTCTCAATAATGTAAGATACTCTAACAGGATTCATCATGTGCAATGGTTTGAATTTGCCGTTCTCATCCCACCACTGGCCTGCCATTTTAGCGAATTTTGATATTTCATCTTCGTTATAAGTTTTTGTTTTTTTTTTCTTAGAGGTTATATTGCTGAGTTTATCAAGGCGTTTTTTATGTCTGCTTTCTTTTGAAAATTCTGTTTCGAGGAATTGTTTGACTATGTCTTTTGCTAATCCACTCGCAGTAAACCCTGCACCAAGACACAGTACATTTGCGTTGCCATGCTCGCGAGCTAATTTTGCGATCTCAACACTGTTACATAAAGCAGCGTAGATTCCTTCAAAACGATTTGCCACAGTACTCATGCCCAAACCTGTACCACAAATTAATATCCCATAATTTGCTTTTTTGCTTGTTATATCTTCTACAACTTTAACAGCATAGTTTGGGTAATCTACACACTTTTGCTTAGCAGTGCAGCCTTGATCTACTACTCTGTAACCTAGGGCTTCCAGGTAAGTTTTTATTTCTGATTTTAATTCATAACCAGCATGATCTGAGGCAATTGATACTATACCTAACATATAAGAAATAAGGACATTTTATATGGGTTTGAACTTTCTGTCAAGTCATTCAATGCTTCTGACCTTTTGGGAGTTCTAAAGCTATAGCTAAGGTTTTCCTACGTCATACCGCAATTCATTCCACAACTGTACGAACATTGTGATTTGAGAATAATCTCCGCCAGGAAGGGTGTCATCCCAGTGCTTTGGCACTGAGATCCAGAAAACTTAATTTTAAATAAGTACACCAGATAGCTGTATAATAAGAACTGGATTCCAGTGTCAAGCACTGGAATGACACCTTCTGTATAAATATTAAGAAATTTACCAAACGAAAAAAAAGGCAAAAGAAGCCCCGTGGTTGGCTAATTACTTACATTATACTTTCAAGTATGGCGTTTTTTTATTCTAAACACTTAATAACCGCGATTTAGCTGCTTTTAAGCCGCAACTAATCTAAATTATAAACGTTAAGAAATTTACTAAACAGAAAAAAAGGCAAAAGAAACCCTAGGGTAGCTAGTTATTCACTATCCATTTTTTAAGTTGGCGTTTTTTAATGTTTTAAATGCTTTATAAGCGTATTTCAGCTTGTGTAGGTCAAAACCCGGAAATTTGATAAAGACATAAGGTGCACATAGTGCAAAAAATTAAACATGAGACGCCAGATACGTTGAGTTTTTTTGTCATTTAATCTGTACAGAGAAGATAAATAAATAGCTTCAGTTTCATGATAAGGGCGCTGGCGAGGTTTGTCAAGGAAGTTTTTTGTTTCTGTGGGCTACCTGGATGACAGGATTGCTCTTGAATTTGTATAGCTACATTGTCGGTAAATCTAAATTGCTTTAGTTATAGAAATAAATTTCGAGTCAGATGTGTATAAATTCTATATAATTTTTATCCTACTACTAATTTAACAAGATGGATCATATAGATATTATAAAATCAAAATTATTATTATCCGACATAGTAGGTAAAAAAGTCAGATTAATAAAAAGAGGAGATAGTTTTGTTGGGCTCTGTCCATTTCATAACGAAAAAACCCCATCTTTTTCGGTGAGCAATACTAAGGGGTTATATTACTGTTTTGGTTGTTCAGCTAGTGGTGATGCATTTGAATTTATTTCACAAACTGAAGGATTAAGCTTTAAAGAAGCATTGGAAAAATTAGCATCGGTTACAGGTGTTGAACTGCCCAAAAATCTTAGTATTACAAAAGAGAACAATAAACTATTTTTAGTGCTTGATTTAGCTGCAAATTGGTTTGCACAAAAAAATCAGGGCGTTGTAGATTATTTAAAGCAGCGTAAGATTTCACCTAAAATCATAGATAAATTTAAGATAGGTTATGCACCAAGCTCTGGTTTGAAAGAGTATTTAAACTCTTCAGGTATTGAAGACAGAATTTTGATTGATATTGGATTAGTAAACAAAAATTTTCGTGATTATTTTTATGACCGGCTGATATTTCCTATACAGAGCATTGCAGGGAGAGTTATTGGTTTTGGCGGACGTGCGCTAAGTTCTGAGCAACAGCCGAAATATTTAAACAGTCCAGAGAGTCAGCTCTTCAAGAAGAGGGAGAATTTATACGGATTAAACTTTGCTTTAAGCGAAATACGTAAAAAACAGCACATACTCGTTGTTGAAGGATATATGGACGCTATAGCGCTACATCAAGCAGGAATTAGTAATGCAGTTGCTCCGCTTGGTACCGCAATTTCTGCAGAGCAGATAAAAAATCTATGGAGATTTGCTAAAGAAATCTCCATCTGTATGGATGGCGATAGTGCTGGACGTCATGCTGCTACTCGAGTTGCAGAACTTGCTCTGCCAATATTAGAGCCTGGATACACGTTAAAATTTGTGACTTTGCCGAGTAATAAAGATCCATACGATATATGTAACGAACTGGAATACAAGAAAGAAGACGTATTGATTGCGCTTGATCACTCAACAAAACTTCATTCTGAATATTTATGGCATCACATAATCGATAGCAATTTGCAAAATTATGAAAAACTTGCTCCGGAAAAATATTCAATTCTTGAGCACAAGTTCATGGAATATGTAAATACTATTAGCAACAGCAGTATTAGAAGGTATTACAGAGATTATTTTTACAATAAGGCTAGTGAACTAAGAAGTAGCTTCAAAAAACAGATTTTTAATAGTAAAACTAGAGCAACAAAAGGTGAGTATCTTCATAACAAATCTCCAGAGCTAATTGAAGCAGAGCAAAATCAGGCCGTAATTTTGCGTATAGCCGTAGAATTTCCTGAAATCTTGAACCGTCCTATATTTTTTGAGCAATTTTCTCATTTTGAATTTACTAATGAGATGAAAAGATTACAACAGCGTATAATTGATGTAATAAGTAACAAAAGCAAACTCGATAAAGAGGCTTTGTTACAAGAATTGAAACAGTTTAACGTTATAAAGTATGTATTTGAAAAAACTAGTGTACTAAATAGCCAACTGAACGAGAGAAAATCTGCAGAAATTGTGTGGAATAATATAGTGTTACTAAAAGAGTTAAATGCATTACGAAAAGAAAGAACCGAAGCGAGGCTGAGCGGTAATCTTGACTTAGAGGAAAGGTTGATAGAACAAATAAAGCAAATAGAAAGCAGTATACAAGAAATGCAAATGGAGTTTATTGAAAAGTAGATATCGTCTCGTTAGTCAACAAGAAAATTACAAAATAAGACAATATTTTACATAAGATTGAAATTTTTAACTAATTAAGCCTTCCTCTAACAGCTTTGCCCTGTAGTTTTTGATATGGTTAGGATCACTTGAAAATGTATAATTTTTGTAGTTAGCTCTGCTGAGCATATAAAGTTTACTATTGACTTTTATCACATTATCTCACATTATCTCACATAATATGCATGTGAGAAGAATATGAACTGGAAGAATTTTCGTCTTAGTACGCGTCTCAACCTAGAAGGGCCTGTAATTGAGCAAGTGTACGAGTTAATTACTGCAGTTGATAGTGTTAAAAATAGCTGGCAGATAACGAAAAAACTACTACCACAAACAATTGAAAGATTAACTCATTCAGTTATTGTTACATCTTCTGGCGCTTCTAACCGTATTGAAGGAAATCGTCTAACCGATAAAGAAGTTGAGGATCTATATAAAAACCTACGTGTCAAAAAATTTAAAAATAGAGATGAGCAAGAAATTGCTGGCTACTTAGAAATGCTTAAACTAATATTTCATGATTATACGGATATTCCAATTAGTGAGTCATCAATATTGCACATTAACAACCAGATGCTACTTTATAGTGAAAAAGATTTGTATCATAGAGGAAAATACAAAGCAAGTTCTAATAGAGTTGAGGCAAAAGATCAGAATGGAAAAGTTGTTGGTATAATTTTTGATCCCACACCACCTTACCTTGTTAGAAAGGAAGTACAAGAGCTTATTGATTGGTATCACTGGTCCTTAAATAATAAATTTAAGCATCCTCTTATTATTGTTGCTAACTTTGTTTTTGAGTATTTGGCAATACACCCTTTTCAAGATGGAAATGGCAGAACTAGTAGATTGATAACTAATTTAATGCTGTTGCAGCAGGGTTATGATTTTGTATCTATTGTATCACATGAAAAGATAATTGAAACTAACAAACTTGATTACTATTTAGCGCTTAATAAAACACAAAGTAGCTGGAAAAGTGGCAAAGAAGATATTTCCCCATGGTTAATATTTTTTCTTAATGTGCTCAAAACGCAAGCAAATGAGGCGCATTATATTCTTGAGAGGGAGAATACTGAATATTTATTATCAAGAAAACAATTATTCTTCTGGGAGTGGGCACTTAGCCTTGCAGATAAAGAATTTAGTAGAAAAGATGCTATAGAAGCTCTAGGATTTCCTCCAAGAACAGTAGAGGCAATTACAAAGAAACTGCTAGGGATGAAATACTTACAGCGTCTTGGAGAAGGCAAAGCCACTAGATATAAAGTTATTATTTAAAAGTTTTAGTATGTTTTTCGAGATTTTTTTAAATCCAGTCTTATGCACAACTTTGTTTGCAATTTTATTCGATTAAAAATTGCATTTTAGCAATAAAAAACTTACTTATTATAGGAAAATCTTGTGTTTGTTCTCATATAAAACTATTTATGGAGTGACAATGGTACATGTATTATACTTACATTTCTGATTCGAAAATTTATGCAGTTGTTTCTAACAAGATTGGTCAACAAATTCTATTGTTTAAAGATGAGAAATAAAGTAATCATCATTTCCAGTATTGCTTTTATTCTACTGTTTTTTATCAGCAGTGCATTTTTAAAAAAAGATCAGGCGGTTCATAGCGATAATGCAACTAGTAGCTTTTCAGTAAAAACTCAAGAATGTGCGCCGCAAAACCGCACTATATATTTAAATTTTTCTGGTACAGTAAATCCCTTACATAGAGCTAGCCTTGTCTCAAAAATAAGTGGTAAGATTATTGCTATTTATTTACCTGATGGTGAAAAGGTAAAAAGAGATGATGTAGTGTTAAAGATAGAAGATTATGACAGGATTGAGCAAGCTCAGAAAGCCAAAGCTTTATTAAAGCAGCGTGAAATTGAGTATGATTCCTCTCACAAACTGAATAAAAAAGGCTATGGGGCACAAATACAAGTAGAAGCAGCTTTTACTGCGTTACAAAGTGCAAAAGCTGACCTAAAAAGGCTAGAATTGGATTTAGAAAATACTGCAGTCACATCTCCTATAGATGGTTATATTGATAAAATCAATGCAAACGAAGGGGATTTTGTTAATGCTGGGCAAAAAATAGCTGACGTGGTTAATTTCGATCAAATTCTTGTAGTGTTATACGTTTCGGAAAATGAAGTAAATAAAATAGAGCTAGGCAGCACAGCTCAAATTAATTTGCTGGACGGAAAAGAATTGGCAGGTGAAGTAAGTTTTATTAGTAAAATTGCTGAGCCTAAAACTGGGTCTTATAGGGTAGAAGTAAAGGTAACTAATAATAAAATGATATCCTTGCAGGGACTAACTGCCAACGTAAGGCTACCTTCAGGCGAAAGATTTGCATATAAAGTTCCTTCTTCAGCCCTGAGCTTAAGTGACGAAGGTGCTCTTGGAATAAAGATTGTTGATGATAATAATTATGTAGTATTTGCACCAATAGAAATTGTTGATCATGAGAGCGATGGGGTTTGGATAGTAGCAAATAACGAAGGTAAACCCATAAAGTTAATAGTATTGGGCCACCTATTTGTTAAGCCTGGTGATAAGGTTTAAGACATAAGATCCTTTGACCTTACCCAGAAAAAGTGGAGAGAAAGTTTGGAATGTTTTTCACAAAGAGAATGATGAATCAAAATGCTCAGGAATGCAATAGTTAATAGTGACGTTGTTTGTTATAAAAAATTTCTATATATTCAAATATAGCAGTTTTGATATGCTGTTTAGAGTGCCGAGAGGTGTCTATTGGTAACTCCCTTTTTAGAGAACTGAAGAAGCTTTCCACAACAGAATTGTCGTAACAACAGCCTTTATTACTCATCTATATTCTTTACAGCTAAGAGATATTGATACCCTTGCGCAGTATATTGTGAACCTTGGTCACTGTGCAGCAGTAGATTTTTAACAGGTTTACGCCTATTAATGGCCATTAATAAAGAGTTCATAACCAATTGTTTATTTATTGCACTACTCATTAACTACCATACGTGAGAATTATTGCTGCCAAATATAGCCATCCCTCCTTGGTTTTGATGTAAGTAATCCCATACTTTATTTGGTTGATCAACAATAAAGTTTTGATCTAGTATATTGGGAGCTACAGCTCTATTATCTGTTTGTTGTTTTTTAATTTTAAACTTTCTTCTCAGTATAGCCCTGATGTCATTTTTCTGCATAATACTTTGCACCGTTTTCAAATTGCAACTTTTACCCAAAGCCTTCAATTCAGCATGAATTTTAGGAGCTCCATATCTACATTTAGAAACTTGATATATTTTTTGAATAGCTTCGAGTAGCTCTTTATTTGCTGATTCTCTACTGCTTATTTTTCTTGTGGTCCACTTATAGTAGCCACTAGCAGAAAATCCTACATAATTCCTGTACTTTATAGCAGTTACTATATAAAAAAATATTTTACTCCTTTTGACTGGCCAGGGCTTTTTTTTAAATGTCTCTTTCCCTTGTTACTCTTGCTTTGTAAATCAAACCTCTCTTTGTCATAAGGTGCTACATCTGGAAATGCATTTGCCGCTGACTTTTTTTCGTTATATTTCTTCATCCATTTTCCTAATACACTATCCCTTATTCCTAGATCTCTTGCTACTTTTGCAACTGGTTGACCTACCTTTCTTTGTTCATTTGCCAGCTTAACAGCTTCCAATTTGAATTCTGCCGTATATTCTCTTACCATTTCTAATCCTCCAAAATTTTATTTTACCCGAAAAAACTCCTTTCTTTCTCTCCACTTTTTCTGGGTAAGGTCACTACTGCTATTCCACGTCAAGAACAACCATAAGTTCATTAGGGTTCACATAACCTAAAGCATTTTTTGCTTGCTCATCAAGCAGATCTAAATCTAAGCTTTTTTCATATAAGCCAAATACTTTGTTGTCCAACTTTTCCTTTTCAGAAGAGACATCCTTTAGCAAAAGTTTATTGTACTCGATTTCTTTTTTTAAATCGATTAACGTCAATAAGCCACGTTTACCTGTAATTGTGCTAATGCTGAAATATAATGTAAGGGAAGAAATGAGTAAGGCTGCGCTTAAACACAGTAACTTTTGCTTCTTTTTAGATATAAGCACCGTACTTTCACATATAAAAAATATATAACATGAAAAGGTGAACAAAAAGCTAAGAACCTTGACGCGCTTTACACCTTGGCTTTACCTTATTTATAATGTAAATCTTACCACCCCTTTTCACAACTTTACAATTTTTATCTCTGTTACGATGAGATTTTAGCGACCCTTTGACTTTCATATCTATAGTAAGAATTAAATTACTTTACATTATAATCACTTATCAAGAGTTAGTCAATTGATAACATTTTATTAAAATATTGTATAATTGTTGCTGATACTTCTTCGATCGACTTTTGCGTGACATCGATAATTGGCCAGTTATTCTGTTTAAAGAGCTCCTCTGCTTCTTTAATTTCCTTTTCTACTTTCTCAGGGTTAGCATATATATTATTATCTTCGTTGTTAATTGAAGTAAGTCTATTTTTGCGTATTTCTATTAGCCTACTTACGTCTATTGTTACCCCTATCGTTAGTTTATTTTTTAATTTTGCCAAGTCGACATAAAAGGGTACCCCACTAACAAAAGGAATATTTGCAACCTTATAGCCTCGGTAAGCTAAATACGTACTGGTGGGAGATTTTGATGTACGTGAAACTCCAACCAAAATTATATCTGCTTTATCAATATCTTGAATATTTTGTCCATCATCATGATTAATAGTGTAGTTTATTGCCTCAATGCGCTGAAAATATTCGTTATTTATCTCAGTATGCAAGTCAAGCTTTTCGTCTTTTTCAATTTCAAGATAAGACGAAATTTCTCTAATAATATGTGATAATATTGCTCTATAGGGAATTTTCAACTTTATACAGTTATCTTTTAGATATTTTCTTAGCTCATCATCAGTAATAGTGCATATAACAAAATTATGCTCATCACTTTTCCTATTAATTTCCTCCAGAATTTTGTCAATCTGCTCTTCTCCTTTTACAAAAGACCAAACATATTCGATCGTTTCTACAGAACGAAAGTGTTTCAGAGCTGATTTTGCAACTGATATAACAGTTTCACCACTTGAATCTGATACTAAGTGTAGATTAAGCTTTTTAAGGGTCATATACTAAAAATAATAGCTAGCAATCTGCTACTGAAATTATGCTAATTTGTTGACCTACGTAAATATAGAAAAACTATCCTGTTGATAAAACTCAAACTAATTGGTAAATTCTTAACACAATTATTCTCAAAACGAATGTTTTTATTAAAGCCTACAAATTTCTCTTATTTTTCTAAGAAAGCTCTACCTTGGCTTGGGGTTATTTGTTTCGCATGTTTTTTAATTGGAATGTCTTTGGCGTTATTCTTCTCTCCAGAAGATTATAAACAAGGAGAAATTGTACGAATCATGTACATTCATGTGCCTTCTGCATGGCTTGCTCTTGGAATATATGGATTAATTGCATCACTTGGTTTCATTTCATTGGTATGGAACAATAGCATTGCTAGTGTCTTGGCACATGCTGCTGCTCCTGCAGGGACAGTCTTTTCGGCAATATGCTTAATCACAGGCAGCATCTGGGGAAAAGGAACCTGGGGCACTTGGTGGGTATGGGATGCAAGGCTTACTTCAATGCTGATTTTATTTTTCCTATATGTTGGCTACCTTTCATTGTGGAGCGCTTTTGATAATGAAGCGAGGGCAGAAAAATCAGCAGCAGTATTTGCCATCTTTAGTGCTATAAATATTCCTATAGTAAAATTTTCCGTGAATTTATGGTCCACTCTCCATCAGCCAGCAAGCATTTTGAGAAAAGGTGGAATAGCAATAGAAAGTTCCCTGCTGTTGCCACTGGTTGCAATGTTTATGTTTTGTGCCACATTTTTTTTAGTAGTGTGGATACTGTATTCACTTTACTTAATTAATTTATATAAGATAAAGAGAGAAATCAGTATGCGGTATTAGGCCGAGAGATGAAAATAGAACACACCACATCACCAAGTAGCAAAGACATTGAATTCCTACTCAAAAAGATTAATGAAGAAACCGTTGATAAAGGTACGTGTAACCCATTTGCTTTTTTTATTCGCGATGATACTGAACAAATTATTGTAGGTTGTAGCGGTTTTGTTATCTATGGTTCAATTTACACTGACTTGCTTTGGGTGCACTCTGATTATAGAAGAAAAGGTATGGGAAAGCAGCTAATGGAAGAAGTTCATGATTATGGTCGTGAGATGCACTGTAAAATAGCAACCGTTGCAACCATGAATTTTCAAAAAGCGAAAGTATTTTATGAAAAGCTTGGGTATAAGTGTGATCTTGTACGTCCAGGGTATGTTAACATGTATATTTTTGAAGAAAGTGTTGTGAGATGCACTGTAAAATAGCAACCGTTGTAACCATGAACTCTAAAATATTTAAAGAGCCTACTAATATCTTTAAGGTAAATGTTCATGTGATTCCGCAGAATAATTCTGTTTTTTGATTCTATCTGTCCATTTATCATTTTCTATATCTTGTTTGTTGGTTGCTTTTTTTTCTTGCTCAACAATTGCCTTATCTATCTCCTTATGAATTGCATCAATTGCATTAATCGCACCTCCTTTTTTGTATACTTCGCTTTTCCCTTCAATAATTAACTTAATAAAAGTATTTACAACAGACTGCACTTGATTATGATTAACCTGACCTTTTGTCAAAGAAGGTAAAGAGCCTAATTCCATCAATACTTCTGGTGCTCTTTTATCTTGAGTGGAAAGTCCTAAATTATCTGCTACTTTACTTATTAATAACTCTCTGTGTTCTTTATTATCTTCCAATTTAGCATAATCACTCAATAGATCTATAACGGTAGATACTCTGACTTCAACAACATCATCAACATCTTCATCTTCTAGAGCAACTCCTGACCCCAATAACCTCTCTCTGAGATTTTCGCTTAAAAGATTGATAAATTCTTCATTTGCATCTGATCCTGTGGTTGATATTGTACCATCTAAATAGTTACTTTGAGCACCGAAGCCATGCTCTATTTGTATTTTTGTCTCAGGTTTAAATCCTAATTTTGCACAGAATTTCTGAAAATATTCTTTAATAATGTCAAACAAGCTCTTGCCATTATCTTTATAATTTTTTAACTCTTTAGGAATAGTAAGTGACAATTTACCATCTCTGTATGTTACAAAGTCTTCACCATTGTGAGATTCAATTGTAAATTCCAATGAACTAGACAGATTACATATCTTATCGCCATGCATAACTTGATTTTTAACAGAGAGTATTGGTAGCCTCATATCAGATCTAATTCTCACATTATTTTGGTTAGCACAATCAATGTTTATTACTTTTTTAGGATTTTCTACTATGAACGACTGTCCAAGTGCAAGTTGGGTTTGTATAAATGGAGCAGCCTCATACCCTGCTTGATTACAATTGGTAACTAGCTCTTCTAAAATAGCATCACTTGGAACTTCTGCCCCAGCGTATCTGAACATTTTTTTGAAAACTTCTTTTGCAAAGGAACGGTAATCCTTGTTTTCATCTTTCTCTGTTGGTAATAGATGGATATACCTTTGGCCAGCATTGTAAAATTCTTCAAATTCTTTCTTATATGAATCGGTTTTTTGATGATTGGCAGTTTTGGAATTTTCACAGTGATTTTTCCATAGCTCACCCAATGCATTACTTACAAGCTCTTTCTCAATATCTTCGAGTACTGAAGCAACAAAAGCTTTGCCATGATCCGTATCTATTTCTCTTGTTCCTTTTTTGTTAAATATTTCGTCATTATATATATCATCACTATTAAAAAGTTCGCTTTTGCGGTGCTTAGCTCCTTCCTTAAATGCAATAATAAGATTTTTATCTATTTCTTTTCCGTTAATAATAAAATTCATCCTTTGAAAATCTAAGAACATTGTTTCACCGGAATTCGCTAATTTATTATCTTGATCTGCTCTTAATTTACTAAAATTGAACTCTTTAGCTGTGGCCTTTAATCTAACTACTGGACTCTTATTATTTTTTCCTTTTGTCTCTTTCATAAATAACACCTTACTGTAAATATGCTGTAAGTTATATCATATAATGATGAATAATTTGGTAATATATTAAGAAAATCGACAGTATATTTCTTTATTTAAGGGGTGTAGGAAAGGCGTAGATTTCTCTTTCCATTTGTAGCGTACTGCATTAATATTTATGTATTAATCTAGAAAATAATGATGAATAACATTGTAATTGTTGGTCTGCAATGGGGTGACGAAGGCAAGGGTAAAATAGTAGATTATCTTTCTGAGAATGCAGATGTAGTTGTGAGATTTCAGGGAGGAAATAATGCAGGGCACACTATAGTAGTAGATGATGAGGTTTATAAATTAAATTTACTGCCCTCTGCTGTTTTGAGGCCAGGCAAAATATCTATCATAGGAAATGGCGTTGCTCTTGATCCACACGCTCTAATCTCAGAAATAGAGTCATTGAAAGTTAAAGGAGTAGACGTAAACTATAACAACTTGATGGTATCCGAGAGCTGTCCATTAATACTTAGCATACATAAGGACAAGGAAAAGCTATTTGAAGATTTAAATGGAAATCACAAAATTGGTACAACAAACAAAGGGATAGGGCCATGTTATGAAGATAAAGTTGGAAGGAGAGCTATACGCCTTTGTGACTTAGAAAACGCAGATGAGCTCAATAAAAGAGTGGATACTCTTTTGAATTACCACAATGCTATCAGGAAAGGCCTTAACTACCAGGTGGTTAAAAAAGAAGAAATATTAAAGGAAATTCAAGAGATTTCAGAAAAAATTCTTTCATATAAAAAACCTGTGTGGAAGATATTAAATGACTTGATGAAAGAAGGTAAGAAAATAATATTTGAAGGTGCCCAAGGCGCATTTTTAGATATCGACCACGGAACTTACCCTTTTGTTACTTCAAGTAATACTGTAGCATCGCAAGCAATAACAGGCTCAGGGTTATCCTCCAATGCTTACATTATTGGTGTGGTAAAAGCTTATACAACAAGAGTGGGCAATGGCCCATTTCCTACTGAGCAGAAAAATGAAGTAGGAGATAGCTTGTTTACTATAGGTAAGGAACTTGGAACAGTGAGCAATAGAAGAAGGCGTTGCGGATGGTTCGATGCAGTTTTAGTGCGCCAGGCCGTACAACTCTCTGGAGTTTCAAGCATTGTATTAACCAAATTAGATGTGCTTAATTCTTTTGATACAATTAAAATATGCACTGGTTACAAGTATAGCGGAAAAATGTATGATTATTTACCCGCATCGCATTCAATACAAGGGGAATTAGAGCCAATATATGAAGAGTTTCCTGGCTGGAAAGAAAACACTCAAGGTAAAAGGTCGATTGAAACATTGCCTATCAATTTAATAAAATATATAGAAGGGTTAGAAAAATTAATAGGTGTACCAATTCATCTAATCTCAACTAGTCCAAAGAGAGAGGATGTTATTAAGCTTAAAGATTTCTGAAAACGTCTTTGTATCTTAGAGCCTGTACGTAATCTCAAAAAAGAGATAAAGTGAGAGGATAAAGTATATAAAGTAGGATATGCGAAGTTTATAACCAAGTGACATAAGTCGAGAAAAGTTTGAGATTATTGTAGCAGATCTGGAATCTTGCAGAAAGAAGACAAAACCAAGAACACTTGATTTACATGATATATTTTGTGGAGTGTTATACGTGTTAAAAAGTGGTTGCCAGTGGAGAATGGTATCAAAAGAGTTCCCAAAATGGCGCAATTGTTACGACTATTTTAAGAAGTGGAGTGAAAAACCAGATGTAAATAAAGAAAGTGTTCTGGAGCTGGTATTAAAAAAAAATAATTGCGACAAAACAATGGTCGGAAAAGCTTCTGCATAATTGATGCACAGAGTATAAAAAATGCAGATACTGCTGAAGCTATGATGCAGGCAAGAAGATTTCAGGGCCGTATTGCAGTAGATACGCAAGCATGCAATTTATACAACAACAGCAGAGATAACTGACCGTAGCAGTGCTGTGAGAATGGTCGAAAATGCAAAAGAAAACCTCTCGGGAGTTAAAAATGTACTGGTTGATGCAGGCTATACTGGAGAGAATTTTGTAACTCAAATAAAAACGATTATTGGTGCAACCGTTGAAGTGATCAAAAGAAATGAATTACGTTCCTTTGTTGTATTGCCCAAAAGATGGGTTGTGGAGCGATCTTTTGCTTGGTTAGAAAAATGTAGAAGATTGTGGAAAAATTGTGAGCGAAAACTCAATACTAGCCTACAAATGGTAGTTCTGGCTTTCACTGCCTTACTTCTGAAAAAATTATGAACAGGCTCTTACTAACTCTTATCTAATAAAAAAAATACTTGTGTAACTTCGAATAGTCTATTATGCAAGACAGCAGTATAAACATGTAGTAAGAAATGTATAATGAAAAATAAAAGCTCAAGTTTAACACTTGCAGTTATTTTTACACAATTAAGTAATCATAAAAGTTAGTGTAGGGCGAGGTTATACAGTTTGATTTCTTTTAATATATGTTAATTGGTATAATATAAATATAGTTAAGGAGGTGTATTATGATTGGAAGTTTGGCTAAAGAAGAAAAAACAGCAGAGGCAGGAAAAACAGGTGATCAACTTGAAAAGTGTATTGGACCAACTTCACTGAATGGGGAGGTTTATTACTCTACGCTTATCTACTATACATTAAAAGAGTTATATTCACAATTAGGTGATATCTCTTATGCTAATAAAACAAGATCAGAAAAAGAAATAATCAATTTTTATGTTCTACCTCAATTTGCACGCTTTAAAGAAATTATTGATGAAGATATAAAAAAAGATCCTTCGTTTGCAAATTCTGCTATTGTAAAGTTTTGCTCCTCAATTATAAAAAATAACAAATTACTTAAAGAATTAGAAGAAGTTAGTATTCCTGCCAAAAACTCTAGTGTAAAGGCAAGGGTAAGCTTTCAACTGAAAAATCTGAAAGAAAAGGTGTGGTTCTTAGGAAAACTAAAGGAAAAAAAGAATTTCACTTACGTGCAGAGGGCTTTTGGGGATAAGTGGAGTTTTTATGACCTAATAAATGATGGAGATTTTAAAAAAACGTACATAGATAAAGCAGTAACAGAGTCTGCTAATAAGAGCTTTAAGGAAGATATAGATAAATGCATAAAGTGGGCAGAGCAGGGAAAAGAAGCTGCAAGTAAATATCTTGGAGAGAAAGGCGTAGAGTTTCGAGCTTATTACACAGAAACTGATAACACTCATAGAGTTTTGAATATCAATCTTATTAATTACAATAGAAGTGAGCAAACCAGGATTAGTGACATTTTACAGCAAGAGAAAGATATTAAAGAGCTGAATATCTATTGCAATAAAAAACATGAAATACACGCTCATCGGAGAGGTAAGGAAAGATATTATGAATTTAAAGAGGGCGCATATTATGAAATGAAAAGCACTTGGCCTGTAAAGGATGGATCCGAAATGTGTACCATGATTATGAATGTGAGTAGCGATGGCATAACTGAAGTACTAAAATTTAATGATGAAGATTTTGTGCTATCGGATGAGATCTTAGAATTAATAAAGCAAAACGATGAATTATATATTCAAGGTCTCTCCTTATATGATGCTGTACTAGAAAAAGGTAAGGCTGCTGATGTTGTACCTACTGCTAATAATAATTTTCAAAATGAGTCTATAGCGGCCTATCGCGAGGAACCAGAGGGGGAATTAGACCCTAAAGTTGATGCTGACAATAGCCTTCCTCCTTCTATTAATAGCAATGCATCAACTCAAACGGAAGTCAATTTACAACACACTGAAACTCAAACAGAAGTTGCTTCACAACAAATCGAAACTAAAACGGAAGTCAATTTACAGCACACTGGAACTCAGACAGAATTTGCTTCACAACAAATGGATGAATTGATTTTAAATAATCAGATGCTGTCCGAAAAAAACGTTGAATTGAAGCAAGAAATGTCAAATTTGAAAAAAGAAGCTGTTGAATTGAAGCAAGAAATAGAAGCAGGGTTGCAAGTGATAAATAAAAAGCACCATGAATTAATACAAGAAAATCAGCGACTACAGGAGAAACTAGAAACAACCCAAGCAGAAGCTAATCAAACAATTGTAAAGTTAGAGAAGCAGAATAGCAATTTACAAGACAGGTTTGAAAAAGAGGAGCAAAAAAACACGGAATTGCAAACTGAACTGGCACAAAAAAATGAAGAATTAGCAGGTGTGTTAAAAGAGCTACAAGGGAAAGCACAAGAACTTAAAGGTGTATATGAAGAAAAAAGAAAGCTAAAGGAAGAGCTGAAAATTGTTAATGCAGGAAAGAAGAATTTGGAAAAAGAGCTAAATCAAGCACGAGAAGATGCGGAACAGATAATGGTTGAACGACGCCAGCAGAAAGAGCGCTTGAAAGATCAGCTAAGAGAATTAGATCAGGAATATAAGGTACAAGTAGAAATTGAGCAAAAGATTAAAGAATCAGATAGGCAGGATAGCGATTTACAAGATACACTTGGAGAAGAGAGACTAAAACTCAACATTGAAGAACTAGAAAACGAGTACGAGGAATTTCCAGGAGATAAGGTGCTTACACTTGAACTCACTAAAGATGAAGATAAAGTCGAAGAGTTAAGAAACGAGCTAGAGCGTGAGAAAGAAAAGTGTAAACAATTATTAGAAGAAGAAAATGAATGGGGTGATGAATTGGTAGGAATGCTTGATGGACTGGAAGAAAAAATTCGTGCTGATGAACAAAGGAGCTCCAACAATCAATTAACGGGAGAAATTTCTAATGAGTCTGGTAATGCTCCACGACAGAAGAAAAGGTTATCCAAATCTTCAAGCGTTGATAATGAGTCTTATGTTCCACTGAGAGAGAAGACAACATTACTCAGATCTTTAAGCGTTGATAGTGGACTTGATAGCGATGAAGAAAATTGTGATAATGATTTATCTTTCAACATAAGTCCTATAAGTTCTATTGAGAAGGTGGCAGAGAGTAGAAACGTAGGTAGGGTATCATTGTGAAGATGGTTGGGGTTAAGTTGCAACTTAAGTGGGGCGCAAAAGGTCTTTTGTGTTGATAATAATTTAAAATCTATAGTAGACTAAAAAAGATTATTAAATTATAATATAACATATGATAAAAGACGAGAAATCGAAAACAATTTTTGAAGTGGAAGGGGCAGTAACTGCTTTACTACCTGCAGCAGAATTTAGAGTGAAACTGGACAATGAACATGAGATTATCTGTCATGTATCAGGGAAAGTGAGAAGAAGTAAAATACGCATCATTATAGGGGATAGGGTGTTAGTTGAGATGAGCATTTACGATAGGAATGCGAGAAAGGGTAGGATCATTAGAAGGCTTAAAGGTACAAGTGACAGAACGATCTCTAAATAATCTTATTCTTGCTTCATCATCGAAAAGGCGTATAGCTTTACTAAAACAAATAAACATTGAGCCAGGTTTAATTTTGCCAGCAGATATAGATGAAGCCCCTTTAAAAAAGGAACTTCCGAAGGATTACTCAATCCGTATGGCAAAAAGTAAAGCTGAGAAAATACAAAGTTTAAATCCAAATTATTTTGTGCTTGGTGTTGATACAGTTGTTGCTTGTGGTAGAAGGATATTGCTCAAAGCTGAAAACGTTGAGCAAGCAGAAAAATGTATCCGCTTGTTATCAGGAAGAAGGCATAGAGTATACACCAGTGTATGTCTATTAACTCCCGATCAATCTAAACAACATATCAGGACTGTGGTTACAATAGTGAAATTTAAACGTCTCAGTGAACAAGAAATTAAGTATTATTTAGCATCAGAAGAGTGGAAAAATAGGGCGGGGGGATGCAATATACAAGGCCTAGCTGGAGTGTTCGTATTGTTCTTACGCGGCTCCTACTCTTCCGTTATAGGGTTACCATTACATGAAACCTATTGTTTGCTAAGCAATTATTTTAACTTCAATTTATATTGAAATACCTTTATTAGTATCTTTTTTTTGTTGTGACTCAGCAACCTGTTTAGCCCAATCTAGTGGTCTTTTATTTCTGTTAGCTAATGCAATTCTATTGCGATCATAACCATCAGTGTGTTCTGTTAAAGTATCTCCTCTTTCTTCTTCTATTACTCCAGCTTTCAGTTGTGCTTCATCTTTCTCTAGTAATTTATATAGTTCGCTATTTTTATCTACAGTTGGATTAGTGTCATTATTTTCTCGTTCTGCCACTGTTTTTTCTAACCACTTACGTATAGGGTCATATTGTTTACCTTCTCCTATCTTTTCTAAAATGTTTTCTGAGAATGAATCTTTAGGAATATTTTCTTTAGTAGCCTGTTGTGCCGGTTCTCTTAACCCTTTATCCGGGTTTCCCAATGCTCCTTTTAACTCACTCGTATTTCCGATTTCTTTTGGTTCAATGTTTTCTAAGCTCTTCTTTAACTGTTCAGGATTTACTTGAGATTGTTCATTATTGTCATGAGTTGGAGATGAATAGCCCGAATCGTTTGCTTTTATGTCTGTTGAGCTGTCTTTTAGCAACCCAACTTCTCTCAAGCGTTTTTTAGTTTCTTCGCTAATCTGACTCTGATCAGCTGGTTTTAACCCGAGATTTTCTTGACCTAATGTATTTTTAAGTTCTTCAAATAGAGTTAGATTACTTTGTCTAATATGTTCTTCTAATTTCCTTCCTACCTGTTTTAAATCTGTTTGAGATTTACTATCACTATTAGTTGGAGATATATAGCCTGAATCACTTATACTATTTGGTGTTGAAGCAGAGACACTAATAGTTGGACCTTCCACTATTTTTACATCTGCTAAATCGTCTTTTTGCAATCCATCTTCTTTATCTTGTGACAGTTTATCAGTAGGATCAACTTGCCTTAATCCTCTATTATCCTGCTGTGATCTATCTCTGATTTCTTTAAGAAGATTTTCAGGTGGAGTTTGATCACTTTGTTCAATGTTCTCTAAGCTCTTCTTTAACTGTTCAGGATTTACTTGAGATTGTTCATTATTGTCATGAGTTGGAGATGAATAGCCCGAGTCACTTTTATTATTGAGTGCTGTAGCAGAGAGCGGCTGTTCACTTTCTTTCCACTTAGCATCACTAGCATCTTGGTTATCACTGTTATCTGGAGAAGATGAATAAGGAATTATGTCCTTTAATGTCTCTAACGGTGATGGGTTATTTTTTCTACTTCCTGCAATTGATGCTTTTCTATCATCAACATCAATGTGCCGTAAGTTGTTTTTCTTGAAATTTCTGATGTCTTGTAACAGATCGCCTTTGCTATTTCCTTCTTGTTGCTGGGTTTTAGGTTGTTGCTGATCATTAGGTGTTTGCTCACTTCTATCTGGTTTTTGGCTTCCAGGTACAGCATGTCCAAATGTAGGATTGTCATACCGTTCATCTTCTTGCCTATTATCTTGATTGTGGCTTACAGACTTGGTGAAAGTAGAACTATCTGAAGAATCAGAAGTTGCACCTTTTTGCTGATTATTAGGTGTTTGCTCATTTTCGCGCAAGTCATCTGGTTTTTGGCTTCCAGATTTGGCTCCCCCTTGCTCATCGAAAACACCTTTTTTAGGTGGTAGTGAACTAGTTCTAGGTGGAAGTGGCGGAGGAGTTTTTTTGTTCTGAGGATTCTCCTCAAAAAGCGATTGTAGGTTATAAACTTGACCTCCCGAATTTGCTTCTCGTGCTGCTTGTCTAAGCTCACGCTTTTCTTTAGCCTCCTGAGAATTAATTTTATCGTCAAAATCTTTTCCAATTCCGCTATCGTAAGACTGCCTTCTGCTGTTAGATTGTAGTCCAAAATGTGAATGGTGGTCTTCTTTTTTTTGAGTTATATCAGTAGCTTGAACGCTAACACCTCTATTAACATCAATTCTTGTTGTAGTTTCAGATGATAGCTCGTTACTGTCTTTATTATGTTGCATCTCATTCGCTTTTCCTTGTCCTTTCTCCCTGAATTGTATTTCATGCAAGAATAAACCACCTATTTTTACATCTCTGTTTACTTCTAACCGTTCTAGAGAAAAATCATCACCTTTAACAAGGTCTACACCGTTAGCATCAATCTTAATTTTGATCTTACATTCCTTCCCCTCCGCATACCACTTTAAAGTCATTTCATATGAACCATCAGTTACGACATAATGTCTTATTTTTTTCCCTTCTTCCTCGGCAACAAAACCATGCATTCCGCTCTTTCCATCACTATGCAATGTTGAAAATCCCGAGATTTCATTCTTCTCACAAAAATCACTGTTTAAAAATTCGCTGATTTTAAACTCTTTTTTGTTATTTCCCAGCGTAATACTTGCGTGATTACCGTATATTGAAACTCCTGCAACATCATCAACATACTCTTTCAACCTTTCTTTAACTTCACTTTCAAGGTCTTGTCCAGCTTTCTTTGTCTTGTCGCATTTCTGAAGAATAACTCCATATGCTTTATCTTTGTTTTCTTCTTCGTCCCAATTCCAGTTGGCGCGTTTTGTTAAAAACTTTACTGTGTTAAAATCAACTCTAGCATTATAAATTGGGTCGTCTTCCTTTTTTATTTTATCAAATAAAGGAAAAATTTCTTGAATGCGCTCATTATAAATGTGTTCTTGTTGTGTATCGTTAGTGCCCATATATCCCTCACTAATAACCCTCTGCCTTTAGTTCTAGCTAATACTAGCTAATATAATTATCACAAGCATTGGTTGAATTTTTATTAAGGAAGGTTGTGTTACTAATGTGATGACACAAGCTATTTTATGGTAACATCAAACGATTTAAGTTGTCATTCCAGTCTGGAATCCAGCCTTTCACGAACCCCATCAAAAATGTTGTGTTTTAACATAAGATTAGCTACTTTTATGCTCACTAACTTAGTGCCAATCAAGATTCCTGGATCCCAGTGTCTGGGCACTGGGATGACATCCTTCTTGGCGGAAATCACTCTTATATCACAACAGCTGCATAGCCTAAATTGCTTTAGCTATAGCTCTGTTTTTGCAACTTCAAATATCTGCTACTCATAGTAAACACTTCTGGATCTTGAGAGGTTAGCTTGAGTATAGCGAGTATGTTGATAAACAACAAAGCAGCAATCGAGATATCAGCAACATCCCATAGCAACCGGACTTTACCTATCGCACCAAGCGGAATGATCATGGTAAAAATTACAATCCAGATTTTAGTGTATTTATTATCCATAGACACATAGCGTATTGTCTGTTTTGAGCAAAAAAACCAAGTAAAAATAGTAGTAAAGGCAAAACAAAACATTATGGCCATAATTAAATAGTCAATATAGGGCCAATTCATAGCTTTTCTAAAAGCAAATATGCACATGTTAGTACTCTCTAAATCAGTGACCCAAGAATCTGTGACAAGCAGTACCATTGTTGTAATAAACACTATGAATGCAACTATAAAAGGCGATATTATTGTGATTAGGCTCTGTTCAATAATAAATTTATTATTATTTTTCTTAGGAACAATTGAAGAATGTACGATTCCTTCGAGGCCAAGCCCTATATCTGTTGCAAAAATACCTCGCAAAGTTCCAACTTGAATAATAGTCAACATTTCTAAAATCAAACCTAGAGATAAACCAGAGTTAAAGCTACTAGTTGTAAAAAAACTGCTTGTTATTAGTTTTAGAGAAGGAAGAATATTTTCACTAAATTTAAATAATATGATACCGCAAAGTGTGAGGTAACTTACCGTCATTATCGGTATCATAGCCGATATAAAAATTTTAATTTTTTTTAAGCTGAGAGCTGCAACAACAAAAAATATTATGGCCATTACAATGCCACCAATGACTACAGGCACATCTATCATGTTAAGTGGTATTGATAGAGAATTTACCTGAACAAGGTTACCAACTGTTATTGAAACCATTATCATAACAACTAGAAACACAATTGTAGCTTTTCTAGAGTTAAATGCATCAGCCATGTAGGCTACAGGACCACCTATAAACCGTCCGTTCTTTTCCTTTCTGGTTTTTATACTTAGATAACAAGTGACATATTTTATCACAGAAGTGATAACAATAATTATTGCCATCCATAAAATAGAGCCCGGTCCTCCGGTTTTTAGAGCAACAGCAGTTCCTGAAATATTTCCTACTCCTAAATTTCCCCCTAAAATTGTAAACAGAGCGGCTATAGAAGAAAATTTATTTTCTCCTTTTTTAGCTCCAAGGAGTGAAAGGGCGTATGGTAATCTAAATACCTGTAGCCATTTTAATTTAATCGATAGGTAAACACCAGCAACTAGCATGAGTAATATTGTTGGCAGTAATAAAACAAACTTTACTGTATCCATCTGTAAAAGTGAGATTTTTATTTGAGTATACAACAAAAATTGAAAATACCTAACCTATTTTCTATGTATGACTTCGTTTCCGTCATTCTAGAAACCTTTTCTTGTCATCCAAGTAGCATGACACATAACTGTACGAACATTGTAATATGGTACAATGTTAAGACGATGTCATTCCAGTGCTTGACACTGGAATCCAGCTTTTAATGCAACCCCTCACCAAAAATATTGTGTTTTAACATAAGGTTAGCTACTTTTATACTCACCAACTTAGTGTCCAATCTGGATCCCAGTGTCTGGGCACTGGGATGACATCTTTTTTCTTGGTACAAATTACTCTTATATCTCAATGTTCGTACAGTTAGTGCGTGACACTGGGATCTAAATTTTTTATGCGAAACCATTATGTTTATATACTTGTAGGCCCAAGTTCCTCACATAGTGAACAAAAAAGTAAATGAGATTCCAGTGTCACGCGCTGGAATGACACCTACCCCATGAGAACTCTATTTTTCATACCACTCATTTATAAGTTTATTGATATCAGAATCTATAAAATCCTTTAATGGTTGCCTGATTTTTATCTCAACATTTTTAGGGATGCACCTATCTTTACATATCGCATAATTTATATGGAAGTTAAGGTCAATATACCCTTGATTTAAAAATATATTCATCTTAAAGGGAAATAATACCATATCCTCATATACGTTACTTACAAACGTCTCTCTCCCTACTTTATCTTTATGTTCCTTTGGAATAGGCCAGTGAATATTTATATCTGATGCATTACCTTTGTAACTAATAGACGTGGGAAGGCCAAAATCTCCAGGATCTTTATAATACATGTGCCAGCCTGGTTCCACTGTAACCTTTATTGCACCTTTAAGAGTGAAGCTTGCTTCATTTATCTCGCCAATAAGTAAATCAAATTTTGCAATTTCCTCGTCAGCATATAGTTGAGTGCAAGAAAAAAATAAAAACAATATTAAATATATATGTATTTTCATTAAGGTAAATTTCTCCTTTTATAGAGAAAGTAATTTAGATTTTAATTATTATATTTAATAGTATTATATAGATTATTTATTAATATAGCATTATGCTATAGCTAAACTGACTTACGACAATCTGAAAAACGACAAATTCGTCATTCCGCTACTTGTTAGCGGAATCTATGCCGAGATACCGCGAATGAATCCACAACTGTACGAACATTGTGATTTTGGCCCATAAGGAGGGTGTCATCCCAGTGCTTGACACTGGGATGGCTTTGTTGCATCACACTTTATGAGATGGTGATTTATGGTAAATTCATGTAACTATCTCAAATTTAGCCATACCAATATCAGTGAATTTATTAAGCAAATAGCATTTGATTAGCAGTTCTTTTTCTCGATTTATCTCAGATTTATTCCTAAAACTAAATCCGAATATTTGCTTTAATCTTGAGAAAAACCCTTCAATATAAGATCTTTTCCCATAATTTACTTCTTTTTTCCATTCTTTCATGCCATCTTCACCGTATAATTTTATTAACCTAATAGCAGCATTCCTGTCAGACATATAATCTATTTCTGGATGTTCTGCCGCATTGTTTATTGGTGGAATTTTTGTCTTTATATCATATTCGTTACACAACTTATAAAACTTGTGCCTATCACATGCTCTATCTGCATATAGTGCTTTTATGGCATGCTGAAAATCAACTTCTTTTAGCAAATCACAAGCTCCATAGTGATCAGCCGTTACTGTATTTTACAGCTATGGCTTTTTTGTTGTTTATATTCAACATTACGTGCAATTTTCTCGTTTGCTCATAGCCACGATATTTTCTGTCAGTGCTATTTTCCTTGCTGTGTGTTGTTGTATATACTAATTCCTGTACTGTCTATAGCAATTTCGATATCTTCCATATTATTTTTATCAATTCTGCAATCATTTATCTTAATATTAAGTTTCTTAAACCTTCTTGATGCTTGTGAATAGCTGATAACTGCCAAATCTCTTCCTATTTGTTGCAAATACCCTTTTATAAACCCGACTGTTTGTCTTAAACCAATTCTAAAGAAACTGACGATTATATGCACCAAAATCACAACTTTATCACTATAAATATAGTTGCCGCCCTGCATTTTTGGACAATTCTCGTACCAATTTTCTATGGCGTCATTGATATAACAAAAAATGCTTCCTCTTTCTTGGAGAAATTTGTTATATTCATGGCAGTTACTGACTCTCATTTTTTGTGGCATATTTTTTCTTCAACAGTTAAATGGCTATTTATAATGAATTTTGTCAGTAACTGCCAGTTCTTTTCACTTGAGCGATGCAACAAAGCCCACTGGGATCGAGGAATTTTATTAAGTTGGCAAGCATAAAAATAGCTGTTTTTTGTTAAAATACAATGTTTTGATGATTATGGAAATGCTGGATTCCAGTGTCAAGCACTGGAATGACATCACAGGGGCACTGGAATTTTTGTTTCAATATTTGTACATTAGCCATGCATCTGAACAGATACTGTAAATTAGCTATATTACATTAGCCCATCAGATGAGTTGTAATGGTTATAATTGTCTGATAAGTGATCTCTAACATCGTGACCTAACTCATTGGCATCAGGCTTAACTTCGTGATCTAACTCATTAGCATCGAGCTTAAACAAAGAAGGATTATCATCAGATTGTTGATTAGACTCTTTCTCTTTCGACCCAAATAACCATGAAAAGAGTGATGAGATAGAATCAATAATGGATTTAATTGCTGAAAAAATATTGGATAAGAAATTACTGGGTTGCTGAGTATCCTCTTCGGCTGATTCTGGTTCAGGCTCTTTTCCTGCTGTGTCATCCACATCTTGTTCAGGCTTACTTCTGCTTATGAGTGTCTTATCTAACCATTTGGACATATTCTTGTCTGGATTATGAAAATACATTTTCTCTATGTCCTTGTTTTCATCAACAAAAATTACTACAGTTGCATTCTGACTTAATGACCCTTCATTTAATCTATAACGTTCACTAACGAGCGATTCATGAGAGTTCTTTATATCTTGAATCAATCGAAGTTTTTCTTCTTCTACTAAAAGGTAACCTCTGTGTTGTATAGCATAATTGGTCCCTTTGTACTTAAATTGCAACATTCCTGTAACCTCTGTGTAGTCATCACCTTTTTGTTCTTCTTCTGGCTCTGGATTCGTGCGGTTTTCATTTACCTCTTCTTCAGACTTACTTCTGCTTATAAGTGTCTTATCTAGCTGTTTGAATATATTTTTGTCGGAGTTTCGAAAATACATTCGACTTATCTCCTTATTTTCATCAACGTGAATCGATAAAACTGTATTCTCATTCCCCAATCCATCACATTCACTAACGAGCGATTCATGAGAGTTCTTAATGTCTTTGATAAATTGAAATTTTTCTTCTTCTGAAAAGTACTTGCATCTTACGTTATAAGTGGTGCCTTTGTATTTAAAACTAAATATCCATCCATGGTCTTTATATTCATCTACTAGTTCATGAATATTCTTGACATTTTGTATAGCTTTAAATTTTTCATCTTCTGAAAAGTCCTTGTATCTTACGTTATAAGTGGTGCCTTTGTATTTAAAACTAAATATCCATCCATGGTCTTCATATTCATCTAGTCCAGAATTCTTGACACGTTGTATAATTTGAAATTTTTCATCTTCTGAAAGGTCCTTGAGGTATATACTACCAGTTGTATCTTTATATTTAAATTTAAACATCCATCCATGATCTTCATATTCATCTACTAGTTCACGAATATTCTTGACATTTTGTATAGCTTTAAATTTTTCTTCTTCTGAAAGGTTCTTGTGATATTTATAAAGTGTACCTTTATATTTAAATTTAAACATCCATCCATGGCCTTCATATTCATCTACACCCATCTGCTTGCAAATAGCTTTATAATTTTTTTCTTCTACCTCTCGTCCAATGACATTCGCTATGAGTTCAGTATCCAGAATATTCAAAGTTTGGACTGTTGCCGATGGTGAAAAACGCAATTGAAATATGTGGCCTAGCTCATGACCTAGAACAAAATCCATGGCACTTTGCTTATATGTCAGAATATTCTGACAATCTGTTACTCCTCGTGTAATATATCCTGGACCACCATCTTCATCTATGCCGAGAAGATTGTTATACTTTGTATAATCGCTTCTATTATTAAAAATGTGAACCGTTATATTGTAACTTGCATTACTATTTTTCAAGCAAAACTTTTCTTTAAATGCTTCATAGGCAGTTTTAATGTCTGTTTCTATTTGGTTTTGTTCCTGCTCAGATAAGTTGTCGTATTTTATAGTACAATTTATATACCCGTATTTAACGGTAAAGCTGTTAGGTCTTGTCGACATAAAAAAAATAGTGATATAGAGTACTCTTTATTAATAGGTAAAGAGAATGCTATATGATTTAAAAGATGAGCAATGGGAGAGAATAAAAAACAGTCTGCCAGGTAAGGAAGGAGATAGAGGAAGAAGCGCAAAAGATAACAGGAGATTCGTAGCTGCAATAATGTGGATAGGTAGAACAGGAGCAACATGGAGAGCATTGCCGGCTGAGTATGGAAAATGGTCAAGTGTACATAAACGTTTTATAAGGTGGGCAAAATCTGGTGTTTGGCAGATGATTTTCAACACATTAGCTGTTAATGGAGACACAGAGTGGCTCATGATAGACTCAACAATAATCAGGGCACATCAACATGCTGCTGGTGCAAGAAAAAAATGTGGAAACTGGTAGACAAGAACAAGAGCTGGGACGGTGCAAAGGAGGATTTTCAAGCAAATTACACGCTGCTTGTGATGCTTTGGGCAACCCACTGAGATTCTTTGTTACTGCAGGGCAAAGATCGGATTACGTAAAAGCTTTAGACCTGATAGAAGGCAAGAACATGGAGGCACTTATTGCCGATAAAGGGTATGACGCAAATTATATGATTGAGGCTGCAGAAGCTGTAAATGCTGAGCCAGTAATCCCACCGCGTTCCAACAGAAAAACACCAAGAGAATATGACAAAGAATTGTATAAAGAGAGAAACTTAATCGAAAGGATGTTCAACAAAATCAAGCACTTCCGCAGAGTTGCTACACGCTACGACAAATTGGCCATAGCTTTTCTGTCTTTTGTTCACATTGCTGGCATTTATCTTTGGTTAAAATAAATGTCGACACTGCCTAGACAAAACATCATGTATATTTGTGGAAAAATAATTGAACTGCTTTGACTCAGCTTCCTTATACAATTGATGCCCATATTTATCCCTAGAATACTTTGGTAGTTTAGGTACTTTGGCAATTAAGTTTTTGTTACTATCAAAAAAAGAAATATCAGAATTACCAATCCTAAAATCCTTTATAGATTGCCCGCAAGTGCCATCATTTGCACAATCATGATTATCTTTCTTATTAAACCATGCGTTGGTGTATTTTTCCATTTTGATACCTCACTACCAAACCTTACTATATTATTATCTTGGTAAAAATCATAATAATTCGTTAACTTGTATTTTAAATCTGTATCAAATGTGCTTTTCTCGTAAGGTATCAATTGTGAAGTAATTAACTTCATTTGTTTAAAATTTTGCTAAAATAGCTCTTTTTATACTATGTTTTATATAGCTAAACTGACTTAGATTTACTGACAATTTGAAAAACAAAAATTCGTCATTCCGCTACTATAGTATTTTCTAAAACGAATGATAAACGTCTAAAATGGTATTACCAACTAAAAGGTGTAAGTTTGTACATTGATGCATTAGAGGTCTGAGGCGACTTTTGATGGTGTGCCAACAATGCTCTATCGGATTTAGATCTTACTATTACCCACAAATATAAATGTTTGTTGCATAGCTCTTAATGGCATAACTTTTGCTTGAAATAACTGTTTATATGGTGCAATTTACAGCTTTTAGTTGCTAAAATTATAACTCTTAGTTTAATAATTTTAATCTAATAAGCTTTCAGGTTAATAAAATTAAATTATTTGAGTAAATACAATACTATGTTTTTATTTGTGGGTAATAGTAAGGCTTAAAGCAAAATGTAGTACGAACGGTAGGTGGATCTAAAAGATCGAATTACAATCCTGTATACAGCATTTTGCATTATTGTTTGATTATATTTATAGGTACAAAAATGGCTAGAATAATTTTCATGGGAGTAGATGTTTCCAAGGAAGCATTGGACATCTCAATTAATGGCAAGCATAAGCGCATAGCAAACGTGAGTGATGCTATATCTAAGTTTATAGAAACAAATATAGTCGATTTACCCATCAAGTTATGTGTAAGCTGGTGGCTATGAAAAGCTCATTATAAAATTGTTGCAAGATAACTGTCCATAAAGCTCACCCGAATCGGGTATATGCATTTGCCAAAGCTTGCAATCATTTTGCAAAAACTGACAAGTTAGATGCTAAATTACTGGAAAAATACGCTGAATTTGTCAGTAAAGACGGTGAAGTAAAAGGATGTATAATTTCACAAAAGCAAGAGGAATTAAAGGAGCTGGGGGCAGTTGAGCGTAATTTAAATGATGCAATTCATGCAAACAAGTGTCGCCTGCAAAGTGCGACGGGAAAAGCTAGAGAATACATAGAAAGACAGATAGGGTTTGCTGAAAAACAATTGAAAGAAATTAGGCAAGACATAGAAGACGCAATAGCTGAATTGAAAGGAAAAAATGAGCTTTTAATCAGCTATAAAGGTATTGGATCAAAGACGGCGAGCGTTCTACTGACAGAGGTGCCTGAGCTTGGTAGATTAGAGAATAGAGAAATTGCATGCTTAGTTGGAGTTGCACCTAAAACTAGTGAAAGTGGAAGAAAAGTTGGCAAAGCTCAAATCAAAGGAGGCAGGTTTTATGCAAGGAAAGCACTATACATGTCAGCTCTTGTTGCTATGCGCCACAACAGAAAAATGAAAGCGTTTTATCAGCGTTTGGTTGATTCTGGCAAAGCTGCTAAGGTTGCATTAGTTGCTGTCATGAGAAAAATTATCGTTTGTTTAAATGCCATGATAAAAAATAACAACTTTTATCTTGACTCTTAAGACGGTAGATGACAGACCATTGATTGTATGGGTTCCATCTGTTATATATAATCTTTTTGAATACGAAGAAAACTGATGAATGAGTATGATATTACGGTTATAGGTAGCGGTCCTGGTGGTTATATAGCGGCAATTAGGGCGGCACAGCTTGGGTTTAAAACTGCAATTGTGGAAAAAGAAAAAAATTTAGGCGGTATATGCTTAAATTGGGGATGTATACCAACAAAATCACTGCTTAGAGCATCTGAGGTTTATAGGCTAATAAAAAGATCAAAAGAGTTTGGTATAGAAGTAAAGGGAGCGAATTTTGATATACAATCAATAGTGAAATACTCAAGAAACGTTGTTGATAAATTGTCAAGCGGTGTTGCATATTTGATGAAAAAAAATAATATCAAAGTTCATCAAGGTTTTGGTAAACTTGCAGGCAATGGTACTATAAAAGTCGTTAGCGATAAGGAAGAACAAGAAATTGTTTCCAAGCATATCATTTTAGCAACAGGCGTGAGGGCACGGAATCTGCCTGGAATAGAGGCAGATGGAGATTTAATATGGAATGCGCAGCACGCTATGACTCCAGAGAGATTACCAAAATCGCTACTAATTATAGGGTCTGGTGCAATTGGAATAGAATTTGCAAGTTTTTATAGTACTTTGGGTGTTGATGTAACAATCATAGAGATAAAGAGCACTATTTTGCCGCTGGAGGATAAGGACATTTCAGATTTAGCACAAGAAATATTCACAAAACAGGGGATAGAAATATATACAAGCAGTAGCGTAAAAGCTCTTACTAAAAGTAAAGACTCTGCTCAAGTGCTACTAAGTAGTGGTGAGAGCAAAGAATTTGAGAGGGTGATTGTTGCGGTTGGAATTCAAGCAAATATTGAAAATATAGGTTTAGAAAATACAAAAATTAAATTAAGCCCTTCTGGCTTTATTGAAACGAATGAATGGTATGAAACTAGTGAATCAAATGTGTATGCAATAGGTGATGTAGCTGGCCCACCATGTTTAGCACATAAAGCGAGCCATGAAGCCGTGATCTGCATTGAAAAGATTGCTGGTAAAAATGCTCATGCGTTAAAAAAAGAATGCATACCAAATTGCACTTATTCTCATCCACAAATAGCGAGCATCGGCCTTACTGAGGAACAGGCAATAAAAGGTGGGTATGATATAAAAATAGGAAAATTTCACTCTAACTTTAATGGTAAGTCTGTTGCACTCAGTGAAACTGAAGGGTTAGTGAAAACGATTATAGATAAAAAAACCGGAGAAATTCTGGGTAGCCACATGATAGGTGCAGAAGTAACGGAGTTAATTAGCAATTTTGCTCTTGCAAAGCAACTAGAAGGAACAGACTTCGACATAAAATCTACGATTTTTCCTCATCCAACCATTTCAGAGATGATACATGAATCAGTGCTTGCTGCAGATGTTAAATAGTTGAACTAACGTTCCATCGTTTTAGAGTTGTCAATGTCTTGAGTAGTAGTTTGATTAGGCACTTTAGTTTCAATAGATTGATTACCACCAGCATCAGAATTCTGTAACTCTTCTTTCAATCCCTTAGCTGCTTCTTTAACTTCAAGCTTTGCCTTTGGATGAAGATCTTCTGGGCCTTTTCCTTTAGTATCCAAACCTTGTTGTAGATTAGTGCTTTTCATTTTATTATGCTGCTCGTGCTCAGGTAGGTCAACGACCGAATTGAAAAGAATTTTTATTATATTTTTTAGCAGTTCTAAAAAACCTCCGCTTCTGCCTTCTCTTTGTTCTTGAGGTTTATTTTTCTCATTAGGTTCTTTTTTACTATTACTTTTAGGCATTTTTAACTCAACTATCATAACGCTTAATAAAATTCTACGTGCAAATTGTTAAATAACAGTTAACAATCTAGGATTTATTATTTACAGATGGATATTATTTTAGCAACAGGTGGCACAGGCGGACACATTTTTCCAGCTATAACTTTAGCAAGAGCACTAAAGGCACAAGGATATAGTTGCATAGTATTTACTGATAAAAAAACAAATAAAAATACTGACGTGGGAAACTACACCTTGCCATTATGTAAACCAAGCAGCAACAAATTTAAGTTTTTCCTTTTCTTGATATACAGCTCTATGTTAGCACTGTATCAAGTAAGAAAATTAAAACCAAAATCGGTCATTGGTTTTGGTAGCTATGCTTCTTTTCCAACTCTTCTTGCAGCAAGAGTTCTTTCTATACCTATAATTTTACATGAACAAAACACAGTTTTAGGGAGAGTAAATAGATTCTTTTTCAAGAGTGCAAAATTAATTGCAACCAGCTTTCCGGAGACTAAATATGCAGAGGGCAATAAATGTATTTTTACAGGAAATTTTGTTGATATAAAAGCACAGAGCCATTCTAGCACTGAGAAAATCCTAAATATATTGGTCATAGCAGGCAGCCAAGGTGCAAATTTTTTTGATGATGTAGTAAGCAGCGTAATTTGTGATTTACCTATTAAAATGAAAAAGAAAATTAGAGTGACGCAGCAATGTACGAAGAAAAATGTAAACAAGGTCAAAAGTCTATACAAAAGTGAAAAGATCGATTGTGAATTGAGTGAATTTTTTGATGATATGGAGAATAGACTGGCCAATGCTCACTTGGTAATTAGCAGAGCAGGAGCAACTTCAATAGCAGAGATCACTCTTGCTAGGCGTTCTGCTATATATATTCCTTACCCTTACTCAAAAGATAATCACCAATTTTATAACGCAAAATATATTGAAGACTCGAGAGCAGCTATAATAGTTAAGCAGAATAGTGAAGCAAAAAAAAATCTAACAGAGGTACTATTTGATCTATTAAATAATTCTCAAAAATTGCGTGATATGACCAATAGTACAGAAAAAACAGGGATAAAGAATGGGACTACTGAGTTTGTTAAGGTGATTGTTCACAGGTTTAGTTGATGGCTGCTTGCTTTTTCTTCAAACACGTCCCAAAGATCCTTTTCTAGCGATATATTATACAATTTATTGATATAAACTACTCCCGTGGGTGAAGTTGTGTTAATTTCGAGCAGGAAGTCATCTATAATATCAATACCAACAAATATTAGCCCTCTTTTCTTTAATTCAGGACCAATTTTGTTACATATTTCATTGTTTCTATCGTTCATTTGAGCGGGCTCAAAACTTGCTCCAAGTCGCATGTTTGTTCTGATCTCTCCACTGATTTTTGGAATTCGTTTCATTACACCAATTGGTTGGCCATAAAGTAGCAATATTCTTTTATCTTTATCTATGTTTTTACAAAATGATTGTGCAATCACAGGGCATTCGTATTTTGCTATCATGAGATCCACTACTACTTGAATACTATTCTCATCTTGTATTCTTATCACATCGTTTCCTCCATAACTATACAATGGCTTCAGAATAATATCTTGATAGTTGTAGTAGAAATCTCTAATCATTGATATATTTTCAGTAATCAAAGTTGGCGGAATTAGCTCTGGAAATAATGAAGTTATCAATTTTTCAGGACAATTTCTTATTTCTGTTGGATTGTTAATTACCAATGCGCTGGTTTTTTCTAAGATATATGTTGTTGTAATATAACGCATATCAAAGGGTGGATCCTGTCTGATAAATATGATGTCCATTTCATTCAAGTTGATTGCTACATCATCTTTAGAGATAAAACTAAAATCATCAACGCTGACTTTCTGAGCCAGAGCAATTGGATGGTTTAGCTTTAGTGCTAAATTGTTAGGAGCATAGACAAAAACTTCGTGCTTCCTCCTTTGTGCTTCCTTTATTAGCACGAATGTAGTGTCAGTTTCAAAATTTATATTTTCATCCATCTGAAAGGCAACTTTCATTTATGTTCTCTACCTATTGTCACAATTGTACAAATGTTATAATTTGAAAGCGATTTTTGCCTAATGGCGTAACTTACTGTACCTATATCGTACATAACTTACAACTTGTTTTACTCCCTTTACTTTTCTTGCAATTGCTATTACAGCTTTTAATTCCGCTTTATTTTGGGCTATACCCATCAAATAAACAACTCTATCAACCGTATTAACGCTATAATTAATTGACTTAATATTTCTTTTTCCCAGGAGTCTTGTTCTTATTTCCGCTGTTATCATGCCATCTACAGTGGTGTCTAGCATGGAAGCCATTTGAATTGGTATTACTCTTATTTCATTTATCACTTCTTTAATTTCTTTTTGCTGCCAAGCTATTTTTTCTGCTGTAAGTTGTTTTTCAGGAGTGTCAACACTTCCAATGAGCAATACTCTTCCTTCACTTACTTTAACCTTTATGGATGAAAATAGCCCATGTTTTAAGAGCCCCTTATTAATTCTGATGACCATAGTCGTATCATCAATGATATTTCCCAAGGATTTGTCCTGCATTGTTATTGCTGTTGCTGTCGCTGTAGCCACCACACCACCTATTATAAGGGTTGTGCAACCACTTTGTGTAATCAAAAAAATTGCGAGTAAGAAGCTTGTTATTAATCTCATTATTGATTTTCAGGGTTTAGAGCTTTCATTAAGAAATGTTAATAAGCTTTTTTGATTGTGTAAATACCATAAATTAAGTAAGACTTTAAACCTTGAATATTTTTAATGGAATACCTATAATAGGGTACTGAAAATTTCTTGCGGATATGGCGGAATTGGTAGACGTGCCAGGTTTAGGTCCTGGTGAGCTTGCTCGTGGGGGTTCAAGTCCCTCTATCCGCACTTTAAAGTCATGTAACTTAGGTTTTAAGGGAAAATTTATAATCACTAAATACACTTTTGTTTGTGTAAAAACCTGTTCTTAAGGATTGTGTTTAACTTAAATTCTGGTAAAATGACTCTATTAAGATATGAATTAAAATGTTAATAAATGAATTATGATGTCTAATAATATACCTCAAAATACAGTCGAAGTAAGTAGCGTATATACCTACAAAGAGCTTAGTATAGATAAACTAAAGTATGAGTATGAAATCACAGTTGGTAGTGATTATATAAAACAAAAGGTAAATTCCAGGTTGCAAGAGATAGCAGAAAATGCAAAATCACCTGGATTTAGGGCTGGAAAGATGCCCTATGACCTTGTTGTTGCAAATTATAAAAACGAGGCTTTGGAATATGTGATAAATAATACAATTGATTATTGCTCAAGTGATTTGATGAAAAAAATTGAAGTCAAGTCTCACATTTATCCTAAGGTTGATGTTATATCATTACCAGATCTGGGCAAAGAAAATGAGGAGGGCAATTTTGTATACAAGCTATCTTTTGAGTCGATGCCTGAAGTACCGATGATAGATCTTGACAAAATAAACTTAAAGAAAATTGAAGCAAAGATTGAAGAGGAAGATATAAAAGAATTTATTGATTCTATCAAAACAAAGTTCCCCAATTTTGCCTCTGTTGATGATGCTTCTTATCAAGCGAAAGATGGGGATAAATTGATAATTGATTTTGAAGGGCGGATTAGGAATAAGCTCTTTCAAGGTGGAAGTAGCAAAGATTTTGCCGTTAATTTAGGGTCTGGCACATTTATTAATGGTTTTGAAGATCAATTAACTGGTATGAAAAAGGGAGAAACAAAGAACTTTAAGTTGAAATTTCCTGAAAATTACCAAGCCATTTCCCTTGCAGAACAGGAAGCTGATTTTTCTGTGCGAGTTAATGAGATTCAAATTGCCAAAGATTTTGAAAATGATGATGAAATAGCTAAGAGTATTGGGTTTAAAGATTATTCTTTGCTAATAAATCATGCAAAAAAAATGATTGGTGATCAGTGCACCGAAATGAGAAATCTCTTAATTAAAAAGGAGCTGTTTGATTATTTGGATGCTAATTATAGTTTTGATTTACCCACAGACATAGTAAAACAGGAGCAACAAAGAATGGAAGGAGAATTGGGTGCTCAAAATGATTCTCGTAAAGAAGCTGAAAAACGTGTAAAGCTTGCTATGTTATTTATGAAATTTAGTGCAGAACATAAAATATCATTAACTCAAAATGATGTTTTGAGTGTTATTGTAAATCAATATGTCAGTAAAGATGTGCAATTTGACAGAGTACTTAAGCATTTTGAATCAAATAAACAATTTCAAGAATTAGTTAGAGGGCAAGCGCTTGAGTATAAAGTGACAGATTATATAATAGAAAAAGTTAGTAAAGAAGAGCAGATTGTTTCTGTGAAAGAATTAAAGGAATTATTTGATAATATTTAATAGGAAAAGGTATGACTCTTATACCAATTGTAGTTGAACAAACTAGTCGCGGTGAGCGCGCTTATGACATATATTCAAGACTAGTGAAAGAAAGAATAATTTTTGTAACAGGTCCTATTGAAGACAATATGGCCAGTGTAATAGTAGCACAGCTTTTATTTTTAGAATCGGAAAATCCCGATAAAGACATTTGTATGTACATCAACTCACCAGGTGGTGTTGTAACTGCTGGTTTGTCGATCTACGATACAATGCAGTATATAAACCCAGACGTTTCAACTTTATGTATAGGTCAAGCTGCGTCTATGGGTTCTTTATTGCTTGCAGCTGGTACAAAAGGTAAGCGCTACTCTCTACCTCATTCAAGAATTATGATACATCAGCCATCTGGTGGTTATCATGGTCAAGCAACTGATATAGAAATACATGCTAATGAAATTTTGCGGGTTAAGAAAAAACTAAATCAAATTTATGAAAAACATACTGGAAATTCACTGAAGAAAATTGAAGGAATGATGGAAAGAGATAAATTCATGGATCCTGAAGAAGCAAGGAAAATTGGCTTAATTGACAGGGTGATAGCTGAGCGTACAGATATTGAAATTGAAAATATTAAAGTTAAACAAAAGGTGGGTTAATGGATAACAATAATGATTTACACTACTGTTCTTTTTGCAACAAGGCGCAAGATGAAGTAGATAAATTGATTACTAACTCTTCGGATGGTTTAAAGGTGTTTATTTGTAATGAGTGCATAGAATTATCCCATAAAGCAATAAGTCAAAAGAAAGATAGATCTTTTAATTCAGATCGTATATCTGATATGAAGCTATTACTAAAGAAACCTGAGGATATAAAAAACTTTCTCAGCAAGCATGTTGTAGGTCAAGAACACGCGCAACACGTTTTATCTGTAGCTATGTATAACCATTGTCAATCCATGGTACAATTTCATGCTATAAGTGATATTGAAATCGAGAAGTCAAATATAATGCTTATTGGTCCCACTGGTTCTGGTAAGACTTTGCTAGCCAAAACACTTGCTAAAGTTTCAGATGTGCCATTTGCTATGGCTGATGCGACAACTTTAACTGAGGCAGGTTATGTGGGTGATGATGTAGAAAGCGTGTTGTCGCGTTTATTACAAGCTGCAAATTATGACGTTGTAAAAGCACAGCGTGGTATAGTGTTTATAGATGAAATAGACAAGATTACAAGAAAATCTGAAAGCACTTCAATAACCCGTGACGTTTCAGGTGAAGGGGTCCAGCAAGCTCTGCTTAAGATTATGGAGGGTACAGTTGCTTATGTTCCGCCACAAGGAGGGCGAAAACACCCACAACAAGAGTTTATACAAGTGGATACTAGTAACATACTGTTTATTTGTGGAGGAGCTTTTGAAGGCCTCGATAAAATTATTGAAGCGAGAAAAAAGGGAACGTCAGTTGGCTTTGGAGCAGATATAAGTCAGTCTAAAGAGCAAAAGAAAAAGAATGCTTTACATGATGTTCAACCTGAAGATTTAATCAAATTCGGTTTAATACCCGAATTTGTAGGGCGGGTTCCAATAACTGCTGTTTTAGATGAGCTGGATCATGAAGATTTAATACATGTGTTGACAGAGCCAAGGAATGCACTAATAAAACAGTACAAAGCATTGCTTGCGTTTAGCAAAGTAAACCTTGAGTTTTCAGATGAAGCAATATCAGCTATTGCTAAAAAGGCTATAAGCTACAAAACAGGTGCAAGAATGTTACGTGCTATCTTGGAGTCACTTTTGCTTGACATTATGTATACATCTGGAAACGGAGGCTTTGAAGGTAGCACTATAGTAATCACTAAGAAAATGGTAGAATTAGGAAAAGCAACGGTTAATCATAATAACAATGGCAATGTTATAACGGTTAATGATTAATTTGAGGCATATATTATGAACATTGAACGTGCTGTAAGCTCTAGTTTTACTGCATTGCCAGTATTACCTTTAAGAGATGTAGTAATTTTTCCAAATATAATGGTGCCTTTATTCATAGGCAGAGAAAAATCTGTTAATGCACTAGAGTATGCAATAAGTAGTAGTAATCACCAAAATGAGATTTTTCTTGTAGCACAGAAAGATGGCTCTGTTGATAATCCAGAGCCTGAAGATCTTTATGAAGTAGGTGTGTTAGCAAGCATTGTACAACCGTTAATAAAATTACCTGACAATGCAGTAAAAGTTATAATCCGGGGGATAAGAAGGGGAAGAGTTGTAGAATATATTAGCTCTCATACTTTATTACAAGCCAGGGTAGAGTTAGACAGTCATTATAAAGAAGATGAAGACAATATTGACTTAGAAGCTTTAAGGCGATCTGTTGTAGACGCGTTCGATAGCTGGTGTAAGCTAAACAAGAAAAATCAGCCCGAGGTTGCCATTAACTCCATTGATCAAATCAAAGAAGTTGATCAACTTGTAGACACGGTAGCTTCACATTTAAATATAAAAGTATCAGATAAACAAAGCATACTTGAGGCTTATGACCCAGAAGAGCGTTTAAAAAAAGCTTTTGCTTTTATTGAGAGAGAAATGAGTATTTTGAACGCACAAAACCGTTTATATAAGACAATTAAATCGCAAGTTGAAAGCACTCAGAAAGTTTACTACCTTAACGAGCAATTGAAAGCTATACAGAAAGAATTAGGCGAATTTGAGAATGGTGATGAAGGGAATATACTCAATGAATTTGAAAAAAAGATAAATGAAACAAAGCTTTCTCAGGAAGCAAGAGAGAAAGCTATAACTGATTTGAAGAGATACAAGAAAATGAATCCCATTTCTCCTGAAGCTACAGTTATATCTAGTTACTTGCATTGGTTGCTTGAGTTGCCATGGGGAAAGTACAAAGATGCAAAAATTAACTTAAATGCAGCTAAGAAAATCTTAGATGAAAATCATTATGGCATAGAGAAAGTAAAAGATAGAATAATAGAATTTTTAGCGGTATTAAAAAGAGTAAAAGAGATAAAAGGTCCTATACTTTGCTTAGTTGGACCGCCAGGTGTTGGTAAAACTTCTTTAGCTAAGTCTATGGCAAGAGCAGTAGGAAGAGATTTTGTTCGCATAGCTCTTGGTGGTGTGCGTGATGAGTCTGAGATACGAGGGCATAGGAAAACTTATATTGGCTCAATGCCTGGTAAAATCATTCAACACATGAAAAAAGCTAATTCATGCAACCCGCTTTTTCTGCTTGATGAAATAGATAAGATGGGTTCTGATTCGCGTGGCGATCCTGCGTCTGCATTACTTGAGGTTTTAGATACTGAGCACAATAAACACTTTACGGATCATTACTTGGAAGTTGAGTTTGATCTTTCAAGTGTAATGTTTGTAGCTACGGCAAACAGCTTAAATTTACCACATCCTTTGCGTGATAGGATGGAAATTATACAATTGTCCGGGTATACTGAAGATGAAAAAATCAGTATTGCTACACACCACCTTATTCCGAAGTTAAAGAAGGAGCATGGTTTGTATCAGAAGGAATGGGACATAACTAATGAGGCGTTATACGAGTTGATACGTTTATATACACGTGAAAGTGGTGTGCGAAGTATGGAAAGGGAGCTTGCAAAGCTCATGAGAAAGGCAGTTAAAGAAATATTGACTGATAAAAATAAGAAAATATCCGTAGGGGTTGACAATTTACAAGATTATTTAGGGGTACGTAAATATACCTTTGGCATTGCGGAAAATGAGAGTTTAGTAGGAATAGTAACTGGGCTCGCCTATACTGAAACAGGTGGTGATATTTTGATGATAGAATCAGTCCTAATTCCGGGCAAGGGAGAAATAAAATACACAGGAAAGCTTGGAGAGGTTATGCAAGAATCTATAAAAGCTGCGTATAGTTATATTCGATCAAATTGTTTGTTTTTTGGTATAAAGCCCGAAAAATTCCAAAATAATGATATACATTTACATGTACCTGAGGGTGCAGTACCAAAAGATGGCCCTTCTGCTGGCGGCGCGGTATGTACGTCTATTGTTTCTCTTATGACGAATATACCAGTTAACAAAAATGTTGCTATGACAGGCGAAGTGACATTGCGTGGTAGAGTTTTAGCTATTGGGGGCTTAAGAGAAAAATTGCTTGCAGCGCTCAGAGGATCAATCAAAACTGTGATTATACCAAGTGAAAATGAGAAAGATATGCAAGAGATTCCGGCAAGCATCAAAGAGGGGATCAACGTAGTTTTTGCTAAGAATATTGATGAAGTTATGAAAGTTGCTTTAATGCACCCTACTACTCCAATTGATGGTGATGATAATCAAAATAGTGTGCCTTCCTCTATAGAAAGTAAAGATGATACTTTTCCTATGTCGGAAACATTGAAGCATTAGATTAAAAAAATATTATCAATCTCCATTTCTCTTTTATCCGGCAAAAATCCACCAACTTGTGCATCCCATAAGGATATGACTTGCTTTGTTGTTATGTCATTCATATTTTTTACTTATTCTATCTCCCAGTTTAATTCAAGTAGATGATATATTATAATAGTCCTTTTCATGGAAACCTTTTCTGGTAGATTGCTTTCTAGAAAAACATTGGTCAAGGTGCCAACTGTGGTTTATAATAATATAAATTATATCATAGTTGATTTGCGTTTATCAGAGCTGAGGTATGTTTTATTTTACAAATTTTTTGCCTATTTTACTGTTCCTATTTCTTTTTGTAGGAAGCGGCATATATTTTACTGTTCTTGGCGTGTCAAATGCTTTTTATCAGTTATCTCCACTGGTAGCCATTGTTCCTGCCATAGCTCTGGGTTGGGTTTTATACAAGGGCAATACTGAAGAAAAAATGTATGCCTTTCTAGATGGGGTAAGAGATCGTAATATTATCACTATGTGCATCATTTTTTTACTTGCAGGTGCATTCAGTGAAGTAACTAAAGCAATCGGTAGTGCTGATGCCACAGTTAATTTGGCTCTTTCATTTATACCAACACAATTTTTACTCATAGGATTATTTTTTGTAGCAGCTTTCATCTCCACTGCTATTGGTACATCAATGGGCACCATTGCAACAATTGCTCCTGTTGCAGTTGAACTGACACAAGCTGGGATTTCTCCTTCCTTAGGAGCGTCGAACAAGAAAAAAATCTTGTTAAACCGGAAAGAAACTATTTCTTCACTTCCATAGCAATTTTTATATATAATTTATCAAGAAGTACTTCTGCAGTTATAACCGACTGATCAATGGTGCTTAAGTGCCCGTTTAGGAGCGTGGTTTTGGAGGAACGGTTAAACCACTGATGGAGTCTATTATGACTACCTCGATTAGAAGATTGTATAATCTAACCGTCCCAAGCTTAAGTGCTTCTCCATTATAAGTTATAGTAGGATAATTACCATGATAAAGGCAAAAAGTAAACTAGAAATAGTGAATCCTGATACAGCAGGAATTGATATCGGCTCAGCTGTACATTATGTATGTGTACCTGAAGGAAGAGATGAACAACGTGTCAAAAAATTTGGATGCTTTACAGTTGATCTTCATAACTTAGCAGGGTGGTTAAAGAAATGTAAAGTTAGAACAGTAGCTATGGAATCAACAGGAGTATATTGGATTCCTTTGTTTCAAATACTTGAGTCATATGGATTTGAGGTAAAATTGGTAAATGCACGATATATTAAGAACGTGCCTGGTAGAAAATCCGACGTTCAAGACTGTCAATGGTTACAACAATTACACAGCTATGGATTACTCCATGGGTCGTTTAGACCTGATGATCAAATGTGTGTGTTGCGTAATTACGTTAGGCAACGTAGCAACCTGATTGAAAGTGCATCCACACATATTCTACGTATGCAAAAAGCGTTAATTCAAATGAACGTTCAATTACACAAAGTCATAAGTGATATTACTGGAGTGACCGGTATGCAAATTATCAAAGCAATAATTGAAGGTGAAAGGAATCCTGAAAAATTATCAGAATTGAGAGATGTACGGATAAGAAATGATAGATCTACCATGGCAAAAGCGCTAAAAGGCGACTACAGAAAGGAACTCTTATTTGTGTTAAAGCAAGAATTTGAATTGTATAATATTTATCAGGAAAAAATAGCAGAATGCGACAAAAGCATCGAACAATATTACAAAACATTTGAAACAAAATCTGACGAGAATAAGCGATGCAGCAAAATAAAGAATAGGTTTTCAAAAAACAGACCAGACTTTCCTTTACACGAAGAACTGTATAGAGTAACCGGTATTGATTTTACTAAAGTTCCTGGGCTTGATGTGCTAACTATACAAACAATTATCTCAGAAGTTGGTTTGAACCACGATAAATGGCCATCAGAGAAGCACTTTACTTCTTGGTTGGGGCTAAGTCCTGCTAATAAAGTTACAGGGGAAAAAGTATTTGGGACGAGAACTCGCAAAGTTATTGCTCGTGCTGCAAATGCTTTTAGGATGGCTGCCCAGTGTGTGTCAAGAAGCAACAGTGGGATTGGTGCATATTGCAGAAGGTTAAAAAAACGACTAGGAGCACCGAAAGCGATTACCGCTACGGCTAGGAAATTGGCGTGCATTTTTTATAGTATGCTAAAGTATGGACAGGAATATGTAGAGAAGGGCATTGATTACTATGAAAAGTTATATAAGGAAAAAATAGTGAAGACTCTAAGCAAGAAAGCTAGTGAATTTGGTTATGTCTTGATTAAAAAAGAGCTACTAGCAGAAAGAGTTTCTTAGAAGTTGCAACTGTTGTAGGAGGAGCAATGTTTGGCGACAATTTATCTATTATCTCTGATACTACAATTGCATCTGTGATGTCTCAAAAGGCTGATATAAAGAAAAAATTAAAACTGAATGCAAAAGTGGCACTAATTGCTTCTATATTCACAATAATTATATTATTTTATAGCTCAAGCAATAGTGCTGCTATTTCAGTTAAGGAGTATTCTTTATTGCTTGTGGCTCCTTACATCATACTTATATTGCTTGCAAACTTTGGAATAAATGTATTTACGGCATTGGTTTTAAGCATAACTTTTGCTGGAATCATTGGATTTATAAATAACAACAATTATGGTTTATTGTTTTTAAGCCAAAACATCACTAAGGGGTTTATGAGTATGCATGAAATTATGCTACTGTCATTGATGGTTGGCGGACTTTCAGGACTGGTAGGTAAAAATTCTAAGGAGTTTGCAGATAAACTTTCATCTTGGGTTATGATACAACGTGGTGGACAAAAAACTGCGCAGTTATTTATTGCAAAAATAGTCAGTATATTTGATATTTTACTTGCAAATAACACCATCGCTATAATTTTTAGTGGTGAAATTGCTAGAGATATTGCTAAGAAATATGAAATACCGCCTCACTATAGTGCAGCATGGCTAGGCATATTTTCTTGTGTATTTCAAGGATTAATACCGTATGGCGCTCAATTGCTTTTGGCTAGCACTATTGCTGGAGTTTCACCTTTGGCAGTCGTGCCACACGTATACTATTGCTATGTTTTAGGTATTATTGCAGTGTTATATATTGTATTGAACAAAATTGAGAAAAAAGATTGTGCTTAACATACAAGACAATGCTTCACTTTGTAAAAGATGGATATTCCTAGCAGTATGTGCCCTTGCTTGCTCTGGGTTACTGTCAATAATTGTTATTTTTCTACGATTGCCTTTTATCTCCTCTCTTGTTCCTTCTGCACAATATATTTTTGATAATGCGCTGGTGATACACGTGAACTTGTCAATTTTAGTGTGGATGTGCTCTATAATATCTCTGCTCTTTATCATAAACCTACAAAATACCAATAGTTGGTTTAACTTTTTATGGGTTCTATCAACCCTTTCGATGCTGCTCATGTTTATATCCGCATTCGTTCCAAACACTGAAGTTATCAAAAGTAACTATATTCCCGTATTACAAAACAAATTATTTTTACTTGGACTCAGTTTATTTATTGCCAGTATATTAGTAAATACAATGCTAGCATACACATCAAAAAAAGAGGTTTCATTTCTCTCTGTTGGGCAAATTGGGCTAGTTATTATACTTGTATCGTCATTTCTTTGCTTTGTTTTAGCATATAATAATATGCCTCCAGGTCTATATCACTCAGATAAGAATTTGTTTTACGAATATCTCTTTTGGGGAGGCGGACATTTATTGCAGTTTGCTTTTACTCAAGGAATGTTTTTAGTCTATTTAATAATGCTAAGTTCCAATGATATTAGTTTAGCTTCAAGCAATAAAATTACTATTTTACCACTATTTATAAACACGATTTTAGCTGTAGGCGCACCGTTTGTATATTTTGTTTATCCAGTTGATAGTGCCAAGTTAATACAGTTTTTTACTTGGCATATGAGGATTGCTGGAGCAGTTTTGCCGTGCTTTTTGATAATATTAGTGTGCTGCAACATCAGAACTTTTATTAATAATAAAAGCAACTATTTATTACATTCATTCTTGTTGTTCATTTATGGAGATGTGCTTGGAGTGCTGGCTATTGAAGGAAATGTCACCATTCCCGCTCATTACCATGGTTCTGTAGTTGGTATCACTATAGCTTTTATGAATTTTGTCTACTGGATGTTACCTAAATTAAACTTTAAAGAGATAAAAAGTTCCATGGTAAGATTACAGATTTATGCCTACAGTATAGGGCATTTTCTCCATATCACTGGCCTTGTGTGGCTTGGTGGATATGGTGCTTTAAGGAAGGTTGCAGATCTGCCAAGTATTTCGTCAATGTTAGCACGCACGTGCTTCATTATAGGTGGCGCTATATCAGTTGTTGGTGGAATGTTGTTCGTAATAATTGTGCTTTTACATCTGTTAAAAGGCAAAGCGCGTACCAACTGACCCATAGAAACGAAAAAACTTCCTTGACAAACTCCGCCAGCCCCCTTATCATGGTACTGAAGCTATTTATTTATCTTCTCTGTACAGATTAAATGACAAAAAAACTCACGTATCTGGCGTCTCATGTTTAATTTTTTGCACTATGTGCACTCTATGTCTTTATCAAATTTCTGGGTTTTTACCTACACAAGCTGAAATACGCTTATAAAGCATTTAAAACATTAAAAAACGCCAACTTAAAAAATGGATAGTGAATAATTAGCTACCTTAGGGTTTCTTTTGCCTTTTTTTCTGTTTAGTAAATTTCTTAACGTTTATAATTTAGATTAGTTGCGATTTAAAAGCAGCTGAGTCGTGGTTATTAAACGTTTAGAATAAAAAAACGCCATACTTGAAAGTATAATGTAAGTAATTAGCCAACCATGGGGCTTCTTTTGCCTTTTTTTTCGTTTGGTAAATTTCTTAATGTTTATGGCTAAAGATTGCACGAATGTTGCAATTACAAAAGCGTTTCTACTAGGAGGGTGTCATCCCAGTGCTTGACACTGGGATCCAGCCTTTCTGCAATCTCATCGGAAACGTTGTAACCACTTTCTATACTAGTTTGCTTGTGAGCAACCTGGATCCTAGTGTCAGCTACTCGGATGACAAAAAAAGGAGCACTGGGATGACAGGAGAGGGAGGCTACTTGGATGACATCATAGGGGCACTGGAATGACAAAAAAAGGAGGCACTGGAACGACAAAGTGGAGTGTCTGCTTCTGTCATCCTATGATAGCTAAAAAGACCTGGTCACGCGCTGGAATGACACCGAAGGGGCTACTGCCCTCTTGGATGGAGACCAGTGTCAGCTACTTAGATGATACCTTTTTTCTACTTAGTTTAGGTTATGCAGAAGTCTAATACAATTATAGAACAAGCTTAAAAATTCTGGTAAAGTAGTTTTATTTACAAAGAAAGAATATGCTACTTGAAATTGAAAAGCGCAGCATAACAAATGCATTGTGGAAGTTGCAAGAAGCAGATCAAAGGCAAATCTTAACTCTTACACAGAGATTTGAGTTACCAGAAATATTAGCAAGAATATTGGTTACTCGTGGTGTTAACATAGAAAATGCAAGCGACTTCTTATATCCACTAATCAGATCGCTATTACCAGATCCCTTTCACCTTCTTGATATGGATAAAGCTGTTTCTCGTATAATACGGGCAATAAAAAATGATGAAAACCTTGCAATATTTGGTGACTATGATGTTGATGGTGCAACATCGTCAGCATTGATTAACAGGTACCTAAGAGCAATCGGTATACACTCTATAATCTACATTCCAGATCGTGTTGATGAGGGTTATGGATTAAACACAGATGCTTTATTACAACTTAAAAAGAATGGAATTGATTTATGTATTTCCGTTGATTGTGGTACGCTTGCATATCAACCAATAGAAGATGCAAAGGCTTTTGGTCTTGATATTATAGTTGTTGACCATCACCTTGGTACGGAAAAATTACCAAGCGCCGTAGCAGTTGTGAATCCAAACCGCCTTGATGAGAGCTCTCCTTATAATAACCTAGCAGCAGTTGGAGTGTCATTTCTGCTAATTGTTGCTCTTAATAAAAGCCTACGTGAGCAAGGATTTTTTACCAATAAAAAAGAACCAGATTTATTTGATCTATTGGATTTGGTTGCTCTGGGAACTGTCTGTGATGTTATGCAGATCACAGGCCTCAATAGAGCACTTGTCTCACAAGGATTAAAAGTTATGTCAACAAGAAAAAACGTTGGCTTGCGTGTTTTATTTGATGCTTTGGGAATCCTTGAAAAACCAAGTGTTTCGCGGTTGGGGTTTAGCATTGGACCGTGCATAAATGCTGGAGGAAGAATTGGAGAAGCATCGCTCGGTGCAAGGTTGCTTTCCACCGATGATGAAGAAGAGGCACATTCAATCGCGCTAAAATTAATAGATTTGAATAATGCAAGAAAAGTGTTAGAAAATGAGGCTCTCTTGGAAGCTACAGCACAAGCGGAAGAGTCTACCCAATCAGGTGCGAATTTTATAATGATAAGTGGCAATTGGCACCAGGGAATAATTGGTATAATTGCATCAAGGCTAAAGGAGCAGTTTCACTTGCCAACAGTAGTGATATCTTTAAATAATGGAATAGGAAAAGCAAGCTGTAGATCAATTTTGGGAGTTGATATCGGTGCTGCAGTCCTTTCCGCAAAGTTTATAAATTTGATTATTGAAGGTGGTGGCCATAGTATGGCGGCAGGATTTTCAATTAAAGAAGACAAAATAAATGATTTGCATGATTTTTTTACTGAAAGATTTTCAAACTCTATAAATGAGAAAACTTTAAAAGCTGATAGTATAGTAACTGCTAAAGCAATAAATTTGTCTTTATGGAATCAATTGCAACGCTTGGGACCATTTGGAGTTGGAAATCCTGAACCAAGGTTTATTATCCAAGGAGCAAAGATAAGAAAGCCTGAAGTTATAGGAGTTGACCATATAAAATGTTTTATTGCTGATGATAATGTTATGGTAAAAGCTATTGCATTTCGTTCTGCAAATACTCATCTTGGCTCTGCTATCATGCAGGGTAATGTTAAAGCTATTTTGGGTAAAATCTCTATGAATTACTGGAATGGCAATGAATTTGTACAATTTTTAATAGAAGATGTATTGACCATTAGTTGAGTGTATCTGTTCAGCAGAGTGGCAAAATAGGTAGACAAGATAAACCAAAAAATCGAGAAAAAGTGAGTTTACAACAACTGGTGTCATGAAATTATCTGACACTGATTTCCATCCAAGAGGGTGTCATCCCAGTGCTCCTATAATGTCATCCCAGTGCGTGACACTGGGATGACACCCTACTTAACCGTCATACCGCGATTCATTCGCGGTATCTCTTAGCCGCTAACAAGTAGCGGGATGACGAGCTTATCGTCATGCCACTGCGAACCGTCATACCGCCGCGAACCGTCATACCGCGATTCATTCGCGGTATCTCTAGATCCCGCTAACAAGCAGTGGGATGACGAGCTTATCGTCACGCCGCCACGAACCGTCATACCTCCGCGGCGCTAACAAGAGATCCCGCTAACAAGCAGCGGGATGACGGTTGTCGTTTAGCCATAAACATTAAAAAATTTACCAAATGAAAAAAAAGGCAAAAGAAACCCTAGTCATTGTCTATTTTCAGTATTGGCGTTTTTAAGTCTTAAACACTGCAATTTAGCTGCTTTTGAATGCAACTAACCTACGCTGCAAATGTTTAAGAAATTTACTAAGCAGAAAAAAAGGCAAAAGAAACCCCGTGTTAGCTAGTTGTCACTCTCTAATCCTGCAAATTGGCGTACTATACTGTCTTAAACGACTTATAAGCGCGTTTCAGCTTATATAGGTAAAAACCCAGAAATGTTGTGAAGACATAAGGTGCACATAGTGCAAAAAATTAAAAATAAGACGCCAACTACGTTGTTTTCTTGCTGTTTAATCTGCACAGATGAAGATAACTGAATACCTTCAATACCATGATAAGGGCGCTGGCGAAGGGTGTCAAGCAAGTTTTTCGTTTCTATATGTGCTACCTTAAGACTTCAACGTCTTAACGCACCTAACTCCATCTGCATATAAATTTGCATGGCTCTTTCCAGTATTAAGCAATGCAAATCCAATGTTGTCTACACTAGAGCGCAGTTCCCCTATTTCTTCATTATTTTCATTTGTCATTTTAGTGCCAATATCTGGAAGTGCGTTATCCCCCTCAACAAGGTAAAGTTTTCTTCTGAATATTTCTTGTCTGCTCATTCGATTTACAACTTCCTGACCTATATAACACCCCTTATTAAAGCTTATACCGTTTACTTTATCGATTAAAAATTGCAGCGGAAACGATGAATTCTGCACCATATCTTTCGCTCCATCTGGAACGAGATTTTGAATTCTGACTTTTTCATACTGAGTAAAATCCCCAACCGGCTCTTTTATTTCATCTTTATGTATGATCCTCATTCCTAGCAGCTTGTGCCTTGGATCTTGAAAAATAACTTGTGACTTACCACTACACTCCGCCAACTTAGTATTAAACAAAACTCCAACCTTATATAGTGCGCTAACGTCTTTAATCTTCACTCTCAAGTAAGTTTTAAGCAAATCCAGTTTCTCGATTATTTGCTGCAAGTGCATGTTTTCGCACTCTAAGAGGGTGTATTTACCATATTCAATAAGAAAAAAATCATATAGATATTTTCCCTGAGGGCTAAGCAATAAAGAGTAAATGGCTTTTTGGCTATCCAACTTATTAATATCATTGGTTATAATACCCTGCAGAAAATCTCTAGTGTCAGGCCCATATAGCACTATCACACCACGACTTAAAAATGGTATATAACTCATGAAATCTCTATAAATAAATCTAAATTTTATTATATAACATTAGGCTCTTTTAGAAACTGCTTTTGGCGTGCATATTTTACAAGCTCCAGCCCTTGAAATCTAACTTACGAGTATATATATAAACTTATAAGTTAATTTGTTGATGAGGAAAAACAAATGTCAAGTATAAGTTTAAATGTATTAGATGATAGCGTGCTGATCAAGCCTATTAGCGAAGAAAAGCAAGGTGGAATTGTGCTTCCATCAAGTGCTGAAAAGAAACCTACTAAAGGTGAAGTTATAGCAATTGGTGAAGGTTCACGCAATTCAAGTGGCGAACGCGTAACTTTAACTGTGAAAGCTGGTGATAAAGTGTTCTATCGCCAATGGGCTGGTACAGAAATAGAACATAATAATGAGAAGCTTATCGTGATGAAGGAATCCGATATACTTGCTGTCATTAAGTAGCAGTCTTTATTTTACTAAACTGAAACAAAGCGCAACATAGCGCATTGTAAATGGTTTTATTATAGTTTTCTAAATTTTTTATTAACAAGAGGTGATAAAAATGACTAATGTAGTAGTATCAGGTGAGCAGTTGCAAGAAGCCTTTCGTGAGGTCGCAGCAATAGTGGATTCAACGGTAGCAATAACTGCGGGACCTAGAGGAAAAACAGTAGGGATTAATAAGCCCTATGGAGCACCAGAAATTACAAAAGATGGTTATAAGGTGATGAAGGGTATCAAGCCTGAAAAACCATTAAACGCTGTAATAGCAAGCATCTTTGCACAAAGTTGTTCTCAATGTAACGATAAAGTTGGTGATGGTACAACAACGTGCTCAATACTAACTAGCAACATGATAATGGAAGCTTCAAAATCAATTGCTGCTGGAAACGATCGTGTTGGTATTAAAAACGGAATACAGAAGGCAAAAGATGTAATATTAAAGGAAATTGCGTCAATGTCTCGTACAATTTCTCTAGAGAAAATAGACGAAGTGGCACAAGTTGCAATAATCTCTGCAAATGGTGATAAGGATATAGGTAATAGTATCGCTGATTCCGTGAAAAAAGTTGGAAAAGAGGGTGTAATAACTGTTGAAGAGAGTAAAGGTTCAAAAGAGTTAGAAGTTGAGCTGACTACTGGCATGCAATTTGATCGCGGTTATCTCTCTCCGTATTTTATTACAAATAATGAAAAAATGATCGTGGAGCTTGATAATCCTTATCTATTAATTACAGAGAAAAAATTAAATATTATTCAACCTTTACTTCCTATTCTTGAAGCTATTGTTAAATCTGGTAAACCTTTGGTTATTATTGCAGAGGATATCGAAGGTGAAGCATTAAGCACTTTAGTTATCAATAAATTGCGTGGTGGTTTAAAAGTTGCTGCAGTAAAAGCTCCAGGTTTTGGTGACAGAAGAAAGGAGATGCTCGAAGACATAGCAACTTTAACTGGTGCTAAGTACGTCATAAAAGATGAACTTGGAATCAAGATGGAAGATCTCACGCTTGATGATCTTGGTACGGCTAAAAATGTTAAAATTACTAAAGATAATACCACAGTTGTCAGCGAAAATAGCGATTCTGACAGTGTGAAAGCTAGAATCGAGCAGATTAAATCTCAAATTGAAACTTCAACTTCTGATTATGATAAAGAAAAGCTAAGAGAACGTTTAGCGAAATTATCAGGTGGCGTTGCTGTGCTCAAAGTTGGTGGAGCAACTGAAGTGGAAGTTAAAGAACGTAGAGATAGAGTCGAAGATGCGCTGCATGCAACAAGAGCTGCAATTGAAGAAGGCATAGTTCCAGGTGGTGGAGTTGCGCTTCTTTATGCTTCATCTGTTCTCGACAAATTAAAAGGTGCAAGTGACGAAGAGCAAATAGGCATAAACATTATCAAGAAAGTTCTCAGTGCTCCAATTAGAAGGTTAGTTAAAAATGCTGGTCTTGAATCTGCTGTTATAATTGACTATTTGATTAAGCAGAATGATAAAGAGCTTATATACAACGTTGAGGCTATGAATTACGCTAATGCATTTACAGCTGGTGTGATTGATCCAGCAAAAGTGGTGCGTATTGCTTTTGAAACAGCGGTATCTGTTGCGAGTGTGCTGATAACTACTGAATCTATGATAGTTGATGTACCAAGCAAAGAAAATGCTTCATCTCCTATGGGTGCAGGAGAAATGAGTGGCATGGGTGGATTCTAAGTAGAATGAAACCGTGGAGCAATTGCTCCACGGTAGTTCCAAAAAATCTCACATTTTACTATTCGTTAAAGGTAATACGTTTGGTGCAGAAATGCACTACTGTTTGCATCCGTTTCACTCCTTTATATTGTGGTTGTCTAATAACAAAAAGGCAGCATAAGAAAACTATAACCCCTAGTATATTTATACTATAGCTGACCCAAGCAACACGTCATACCGCGATTCATTCCACAACTGTACGAACATTACAATATGGCACATAGTAAACGATGTCATGAAAGTAGCTGACACTGGAATGACACCCTTTTGGATGGAAACCAGTGTCACGCACTGGCATGACACCCATTTGTTCCTATAGTTGTCCTTTCTCGTCTACCTTATTTTGCCACTCTGCTGAACAGATACAATTTACAACCACCCCCCTACCCTTTTTAGTTGTTCAGCAAATATAGAGAGGTTAAAGGGAGTGGTATTACTTAAACAACTAAATAAAAAACCAGGTAGATCATTCTGAAATTCTTGCATTTTTGTCCATAATTTTGTTAAATAACTTCCCTTTTGGTCATATCGAACCAAATTTCTTTTTCACACCACCTTTTAAGCCACTTTCGTTAGTTTTTGTCATAATGCGATCAAACACTCCCAATAACCTCTTTAATAGGTTTGGAGTTAGCGAAGAGATAAGATCAACAGATACGTTATTGTTTTTGTCATCACCACTTGCTTTATAGTCTATTGAAACGATTCCCCTACTTTTCCCACCAGTAAGAAGTTTTCCAATTATAGGAATTTTTAACAAAGATTTATTAATTGAATATGCTGGTATTACTTGTCCTGCAACCTGGAATTTATAATCTTTAATATCGAGCTTACCACCAGTGCTAATACCTAACTCCGCCCCTTCAAGCCAAGATTCTTCAATTTCAATAGTGCCATCTTTGTATGAAAAAGGTGCATTACATTTGTAAAAGTATACACCTTCATTTTTTATGGCATTTACAATGCCAGGCAATGAAGACATCGACAATAAAGTAGTAAGTAGTGGAGCATCTTTGATGTAGAAATTGCTAATGGATAACGTACCATAATGTTCTCCACTTTCTCTCTGAGGAGAGAGATAAAAAGACAATTTGCCGTTTTTAATTGATTTACTAATGCCTAAGGAACGCAAAAGCATACCTGAATTATCCGCATATATTTCGAGCCCTATTCCACTGTATTCTGCTAGTATGTTGCTGCTATCTTCCAGAAACTGCCCTGTAAATTGACTTCCATTGCAATTACCTTTAGTACAGGTTACATTCAGCTTAGCATTTTTGATAACGATGCCTTCTTTCATAATTACATTGTCAACATTCATACTAATCTCTATATCTTTATTTAATCCATTACTGTTTTTGCCAAGCAAGCCTAAAATATCACTTAAGTTAATTTCCTCACCATAAATAGTTATGGCATTTTTCTCCTTACCTGATTCAATTTCTATACTAAAATCATTATCAGGCAATTTAAAGCTACTAGAATTTAAATATAAATTTCCATTTTCTACTCTTCCGCTGAATTTTATATCTAGGTCATTTCCTACAATGTCTAATTTATCTACTAACAATTCACCTGCTCCTTTTAACCTTGTAGAAAACAAAATTTTATTGTGATCTTCAAAGCGATTTTTCCACCCTAAGTAGCTTGAATGTGATTCAAATTCTGATAAATCTATATCACCATTAACATACCCCGTCTTATCTTGATTTATCACTGACTCTAAATTTGCACTGACATAGCCACTATCAAAATTAAATATTTGAGCGGGTAAATCTCCGGTCAAATTCCAGGCGAAACTTTCATTCCTATTGCTACTTTTCAGGTCAAATAATAGCTGTGTGTTATTCACCATACCACTACCATTTAAATCTATAAAGTCACTGCCAAAACTAAGCTTAATATCATATTTACCAAGACTTGCATTATAGACGGCCAAATTGTCAATTTCAGAATGAAAATTTGCTGAGAAGTCTACTTTTTTGTCATCAGCATTTAGATTAAAAATGCGAAAATTAAATACGGATTTTGCCATTCCACTTACTTTATCCCTTTCAACCTTCACCACATCATCCAGCTTAAATCTTATAGGCTCATATAAACCATACGCATCACTTACAGCTTTGCCATTAATGGTTAGAACTGAATCTTCCTTATTTAGAGATTTCATTTCAATATCACCACCATTAACAGTGAAATTCTGAAACTTAGCGCTATTTACAGTAATTTCAAGATCGTTATTCTTGATGATCAAATCACCCTTTAATTCCTTTACTTGCTCAAAATCTTCATCAAATTTTACGCTACCGTTTTCTATATCAGCAACAATTACAATGTCTGACAGATCGTCATCAACCAATTTGCCATTGAAACTTACAATGGTATTTAAAACATCCCCATCAATATTATTACAATACCAGCTTTTAAATTTACTATTTACTACACTATCTGGTATATAAGTACATAAATCCTTTGCAGCAAACTTACTAATATTAATTCTAAGCAAAGCATGACTTGTACCAAAGTTCATTTTGCCTATTAAAGAGAGATACGTGTCATTTAACTTAAAATGGAAGTTTTTTACACTAATAATTCCACTACTATATGTTAAATTTATATTTACATTAGTTAAGGCCAAATTTTTGTTCAAATAATTTTCTGTATTTAATACGTATATATTTCCATCTACAATTTCATCCTTTTTATTAATTTTCACTGAGAAGCTTCCTTTGAATCCTATATTTTTGTCCAAATTGTAGCTTTTAACTAATGTAGAAAACTTGCTCAATAGTCCCAATTTTAGATCATAAAATGTCCCGTACACATTTAGCAAATTGTTGCGATTTTTTATCGTAATTGATAAATCATCCAAAAATCCCTTTCCATCTTTTGTATTCACATGAATATCTAAAACATTAAAATCTTCCCCCTTCCCTATATATAATTTATCAATAAAAAATTCATCTTCTGTGCTTTTATCAATAGCGATGTTAGTAAATTCAATTTTTGAATCCGCATTTAAGTCAAAAAAAAATTCCCTTATTGTTTTTAATAGATTTTTTGCACTACTTTCTGTCATCTTGAAATTCTTCCCTGTCATCCCAGTATCTTTTTTTCCTGTCATCCCAGCACTCGTCCTTGTCATCCAAGTAGCTTGACTACTTGTTTCTTTTTTTCTAGATTCCAGCGTCACGCGCTGGAATGACACCGAAGGAAGGCGGTTACTACTTAAATAATGATTATCCAAAAGGTCTAATGAGTTTTGCGGATTAACATTAGTTTCTTCTCTCTTGATACATACATGCACATTATCAGCTGAAACCTGAGAGAGATTTGTGCTAGCTTTAAATAAGGAACTTAACTTAAAATGTACAAAAAGCTCAGGAACTTTTATAGTAAAATTAGGGTTTGCTATTGCCAAATCCGTAATGACTAAATACGGATCTTTGCCATCTTTCTGCCAAACAACTGAGGTATTCTCCATATTAACGCTTGAGCCAACAAATATTTTTGATATTTTATGTTTAACATAAAAATCAATATAATTAATATTGATTTCTAAAGGCTTAAAAAAAATAAAGAAGCACAATATGAATAATAAAGCTACGGAAAATAATATAGTAATTTTTTTAAGCATCGATTATTGCTTTTCTTGCTAAACTATCAGCCTCCTCATTATATTTATCGCCACTGTGTGCTTTAACCCACTTCCAATCAATTTCGTGTTGTGAAGCAACGTTGTCTAGCTCTTTCCACAATTCCATATTTTTTACTGATTTTTTATTACTTGTTTTCCAGCCATTCATTTTCCACTTATTTATCCATTCTGTTATGCCATGCTTAACATAAAGACTATCCGTATATAAATTAATATTACAAGAAAATTTCAATACTTTCAGCCCATTGATCACCGCTGTTAACTCCATTTTATTGTTTGTGGTATTTTCTTCTCTACCATAAATGTCTTTTCTGTAATCTTGAAATAATATGATAGCTGCCCATCCTCCCGCTCCAGGATTACCAGAACACGCCCCATCCGTATATATTGTCACTTCTTTTTTACTCATCTTTGTTTATATCGGTTAACAAAGTATATAGTTGCTTTTATGAAAGCACAATTTCTAAAGGTAGTTTAAGCTGCACCTTTAAATTTTATTATAGAAACAAAAAAAAGTGTGACAACGAGCATTACCAAAAGGAAAAGTAAAAAATAGTTTTTATGCTTCTGCCGTTCTTTCATAAATAAAATAAATCAATAGAACAAAAAATAATACTGGCGAATAGGGAAAATAGATAAGAAATTGAATAAGAAAACATTTTTTTCTGTGAGCTGTGATTCTTGAACTTCATAACAGATACAGCGTACCAAATAAAAACGCAACCTTCAAAGGTTGCCATGCTTAGATAAAGTAAAGCCTTTTTCAAAAATAGAGCCGGAAGCAAGCTAGTTAGCACCAGCAAAACACTATAAATTAATATATATTTTCTTGTTTTTTCCGGACCATAAACAATATTGAACATTGGAATTGATGCCTTTGCATAGTCTTCAGACTTATTTAAAGATAGGGCCCAAAAGTGTGGTGGAGTCCACATAAAAATTACTAAAAATAAAATGAAACTTTCCCAACTTACAGAATTAGTCACAACTGCCCAGCCAATCATTGGAGGGAAAGCACCTGCTGCACCACCGATAACGATATTCTGCGGAGTACGCCTTTTTAGCCAAATTGTATATATGAAAACGTAAAATAATATGCTAACAGCAAGCAAAGCAGCAGAAATATAGTTTACTGCTATTGCCATGATAAATACTGACAATATTCCAAGAGTTATACCAAATTCAAGCGCACTTTCTGCAGAAACTCTACCTGAGGGTATAGGGCGGTTTTTTGTCCTTTCCATGAGCAGATCTATGTCTCTGTCATACCACATATTTATAGCACCTGCAGATCCTGAGCCAAGAGCAACACATATAAGAGATATTAGTGCTAGAAAAGGGTGCATACTACCTGGTGCAGTAACCATACCAGCAACTGCAGTAAATACCACAAGATACATTATCCTTGGCTTCAGCAAACGCCAAAAATCCAGTATTGTTGATTCAACATTTAGCAAAACACTTGTGTACATTCTATTTTACCACTGGTGGTTTTTCGAAAGTATGAAAAGGCGGTGGTGAAGATACCGTCCATTCCAAGGTGTCACCTCCCCAAGGATTATCTCCAGCTTTCTTGCCCCATTTAAAAAGATGTATAACTATAAACACAAAAAACATAACTGAAACAAAGGACATATACGAACCAATTGAGGATATATAATTCCAAGGGATAAACGCATCAGGATAATCAGGTATACGCCTTGGCATACCAGCTAATCCTAAGAAATGTTGAGGTAAAAAAGTGATATTGGTGCTAATAAAAGTAAGCCAAAAGTGGATTTGACCTAAGCGCTCATTATATTGTTTACCCGACATTTTACCAATCCAATAATAAAAGCCAGCAAAAGCTCCAAATAATGCAGCAAGTGACATGACATAATGGAAGTGAGCAACAACATAATAGGTGTCGTGCAAGAGCTTATCTATTCCACCATGAGAAAGAATTATTCCCGTTATGCCACCGCCAACAAACATGAAAATAAAACCTAGTGCAAATAGCATAGGGGTCTTAAACTCAATTGCTCCACCCCACATAGTTGCAATCCAGCTAAAGACTTTTACACCAGTTATAACACCGATAAAAATTGTGGTAGTGCTAAAAAATGCAGCAGCGTCAGCACTAAGCCCAACAGTGAACATATGGTGAGCCCAAACCATAAAGCCAAATACTGCTATACCTATCATTGCATAAACCATCCCTATGTAACCAAATACAGGTCTGTGAGAAAAAGTTGATACAACCTGACTTATGATGCCAAATGCAGGAAAAATAATTACGTAAACTTCTGGATGACCAAAAAACCAAAATAAATGTTGAAATAACACAGGGTCACCACCACCGGCAGGATCAAAAAAGGAAGTACCAACATTGCGATCAGTAAGAAGCATAGTTATAGCACCGGCAAGTACTGGTAAGGCAACAATCAACATAAATGCTGTTAGCAAGACAGACCAAACAAACAGTGGCATCTTAGTTAATGACATTCCTTTTGCGCGCATGTTAAATATAGTAACTATAAAGTTGATCGCCCCAACAATTGACGACATACCAGCAACGTGGAGTGCAAGTATAGCAAGGTCAACTCCTGCACTTGGATGGGACATTACCTGTGATAAAGGTGGATATAAAGTCCAACCCGTACCTGCACCTTCGCCAGCAAATGCTGAAAGAATGAGCAAAATAAAAGATGACACTAACAACCAAAAACTTAAATTATTCATACGAGGAAATGCCATATCTGGTGCGCCAATCATGAGAGGTACAAACCAGTTACCAAATCCTCCCATGAGGGCTGGCATTATCATAAAAAACACCATTATCAACGCATGCCCTGTAACCATTACGTTATATAATTGATAATTATTGTTAAGTATATTAATGTGCATTAGCTGAGTGCGAATAATCACCGATAATAATCCACCAATAATTCCAGCTAATATGGAAAAAATAATGTACAGTGTCCCTATGTCTTTATGATTAGTGGAAAACAACCAACGCTTTATGCCCTTTGGTACGTCACTCATATCTATACTCCAAATTTAACTCACTAATTTTCTATTTTCAATCCACTTATTAAAATCTTCTTTGCTTACTGCTTCAACAACAATTGGCATAAATCCATGGCCTTGACCACACAATTCGTAGCACTGCCCATAATAAACACCAGGCTTTTTGATATTAAACCACGCCTCATTCAGCCTACCTGGTATCGCATCAATTTTTACACCAAAAGCCGGTACTCCCCAACTGTGTATCACATCTCCTGCTGTAACTTGTAAACGAACGTTAGTATTAACGGGTAAAATGATGTTGTTATCAACAGAGAATAGCTTTAAATCTCCTTCGATAAAGTCTTCTTTTCCCTTAATATAACTATCAAATGACACACCTTGATATTCTGGATATTGGTAGCTCCAATACCATTGATGGCCAATAACTTTTAGTGTTATGTCAGCTTTCGGTATTTCTTCCTGTAGCTTCAGTAATTTAGCGTTTTCAAAGGCTAATATTCCAACAATGATAGTTGGTATAACAAACCAAATAATTTCTAAAGGAACACTATGGGTAGTTTTACTTATGTTTGTTACTTTGCTTTTACGAAAGCGAAACGCTATATAAGCAAGCAGCGCCCACACAAAAAGCATTATTGTAACCATCACAAGCATCACAAACGAATGTGACCTAACTACAGCCTCCATTACTTCAGTTGCAGGAGCAGGAAATCCAAATTGCCAGGAAGTAGGAGCAGAGGCAACAGATATATTTGAGTAAAATATTATCAATAGTGCAAATAACTTCACCATATCTTTTGTTTGTTTGCTATAAAACTAAGTGATATACTGTATAATAGTATATATAAACTTACTATGCAAATAGAGATTAGTGATGGTTAATAATTTTTTAGCATTCAACAAGTATAATAGTACAATACTAATTGAGGAAAAAAGCATTTACATAAATCTATTGTAAGTAAAAATATTATAATATTTTAAATTAAGTATTTACTTTAAGTAAATTCTATAATAAGTTTAATAGTGTCTGTTACTGCTAATAACCCTCTAGCCTCACACCTAAAAGCAGTAACAGACACTATTAAACTTTATGACAAGTTTATAATCTGTAAGATCAAAGTCTTACAAGTTTCTTTATTTCATTATACATTGCAGTTTGTTAATTAACTTTTAATGCCTATGGTGGCATTTACAGCTTGGACCAAAGGTTTATGTATTATAGAAAATAATTATAAAAAAAACACACTATTTGTATACCATACAAACTTTTTTTATTCTGCATAGCTGAGTTACTAGATTCTGTAAACGAAATCTTTAGAGAAGCCAAATGGGCAAAGTTTCATGAAGGTCTTTGGCATCTCTTAGCATAGATCCCTTACTTAACCATCATACCGCGATTCATTCGCAGTATCTCAAAGCATAGATCCCGCTAACACGTAGCGGGATGACGATTGTCAGGCTAGCTGTCATCCCAGTGTCAAGCACTGGGATGACAAGGTATAAACCTTATCGTCATGCCGCCACAAACCGTCATACCGCGATTCATTCGCGGTATCTCTAGATCCCGCTAACAAGTAGCGGGATGACGATTGTCGTTTAGCCATAAACATTAAGAAATTTACCAAATAAAAAAAAAGGCAAAAGAAGCCCTGGGGTTATTATCCGCTTTAAAATATTGGCGTTTTTTATGTTTTAAACGCTTGACAAGCGAAATTCAGCTGCTTTTAATTGCAACTAACCTACGCTGCAAATGTTTAAGAAATTTACTAAGCAGAAAAAAAGACAAAGAATCCCCGAGTTAGCTAGTCTTTTACTATCTCTGTCGAGTATTGGCATTTTTTGATGTCTTGTAACGCTTTATAAGCGCGTTTCGGCTTATATAGGTAAAAACCCAGAAATTTTTAAAGACATGCGATGCACGTAGTGCGAAAAATTAAACATGAGACGCCAAATACCCTAAGTTTGACTCGCGACATAATGTTGAACATTTTTTTTTGCATTTCCAGAGCAAGTTCTTGAAACCTAAACATTATATGTACATCATCATGATCAATTCTAATGCATCTAACTAATGCTATGATGACCTTACCCAGAAAAAGTGGAGAGAAAGTTTGGAATGTTTTTTACAAAAAGAATGATCCATCAAATTGTTCTGGAATGCAATAGTTAATAGTGACGTTGTTTGTTATAAAAAATTTCTATATATTCAAATATAGCAGTTTTGATATGCTGTTTAGAGTGCCGAGAGGTGTCCATTGGTAACTCCCTTTTTAGAGAACTGAAGAAGCTTTCCACAACAGAATTGTCGTAACAACAACCTTTATGACTCATCTATGTTTTTTATGGATAAGAGATATTGATAACCTTGCGAAGTATATTGTGAACCTTGATCACTATGTAATAGTAGATTTTTGGCAGGTTTACGCTTGTTAACGGCCATTAATAAAGAGTCCATAACCAATTGTTTATTTATTGAACTGCTCATTAACTACCATGCGTGAATATAGATCGATTATTGTTGCCAAATATAGCCATCCTTCTTTGGTTTTTATATAAGTAATCCCATACTTTATTTGGTTGATCGACAATAAAGTTTTGGTCTAATATATTGGGAGCTACTGTCCGTTTGTTGTTTCTTAATTTTAAATTTTCTTCTCAATATAGCCTGAATACCATTTTTCTGCATAATACTTTGCACTGTTTTTAAGTTGCAACTTTTACCCAAAGCCTTCAATTCAGCATGAATTTTAGGAGCTCCATATCTACATTTAGAAGCTTGATATATTTTTTGAATATCTGCTAATAACTCTTTATTTGCTGATTCTCTACTGCTTATTTTCCTTGTAGTCCACTTATAGTAGCCACTAGCAGAAAATCCTACATAATTCCTGTACTTTATAGCAGTTACTATGCTCTTTTATAAAAAAATATTTTACTCTTTTTGACTGGCCAGGGCTTTTTTTTAAATGTCTCTTTCCCTTGTTACTCTTGCTTTGTAAATCAAACCTCTCTTTGTCGTAAGGAGCCATGTTACCTCTACCTGGAAATGCATTTGCCGCTGACTTTTTTTCGTTATATTTCTTCATCCATTTTCCTAATACACTATCCCTTATTCCTAGATCTCTTGCTACTTTTGCAACTGGTTGACCTACCTTTCTTTGTTCATTTGCCAGCTTAACAGCTTCCAATTTGAATTCTGCCGTATATTCTCTTGCCATTTCTAATCCTCCAAAATTTTATTTTACCCGAAAAAACTCCTTTCTTTCTCTCCACTTTTTCTGGGTAAGGTCAATTCGGAACTCTATTTCTTTTTTACGATCTTTACTTTTATTCTTATTGTTCATATAATATACCCTTCACTAATAATAAATTATTTTTAAATGTTTACTGTTATTTTCTTAGCAGTATTGGCATAAAGCCATAGCTTTTGGGTGAAGTCAAATCAAATTTTCAATTTTTTTTTGTTTATTTTTTTATGAAAAGGTAGAAGATATTAATAGCTGCTAATTTCTTTAAACGATGTTGTCGTAGATTCGTATTTTTATACACCAAAAAGGGTATCTTTGATGTCTCCTACAGCTCCAAACTCATAGCATCCATTTGCCAGCCTTTTAAGGCGCTTTATAGAAGGGTCAATAAAAGATGTACAAAAGGACGTCTAAGGTGCGTAGTAGCATTCTAAAGCCATCTATGGGAGACATTTTTTTCATCAACGCATTCAAAACTTAAAAAAATAAAAAACTTGAACATTTCTTCAGAATTGTGTATAATTATTAATGCTTTTTAAGGTTCTTTCTTATGACTTTTTCTAAGTTTCTTGATCCCAAAAATGATGTATCGTTTAAGCGTATCTTCGGTACTGAAAAAAATAGAGATATCCTTATTCACTTCCTCAATGATATTCTTGGCTTTACTGGTAAAAATGAAATAAAGGATATAGAGTTTTTAAGTACTATTCAAGACCCCGATATCGCCGCTAAAAAGCAAAGTATTGTTGATGTTCTCTGTAGAGATTCTACAGGTGCTCAATACATTTGCGAAATGGTGCGACCTGAAAGTCTTCGGTCATATTGTTTAAAAGGAGAGGAATTCATTCAGAAAGAAACTGAAAGGATTCTAAAACTTATTAAACCAGATGTTTTGCCGTCTGAGTCTACGCATCAGTGCGAATCGGGCAACCGGTTGGTGCCAAGCGATGCGGACAATGAACCTCCTCTTGAAAAAGAAGATGCTCAATCGTGAGAGGGGCATAAACTGCAAGCATCATGTGGTTGGAGGGCTAGGCTAGTGGTATGGTGAACGTAAGTGAAGCTTTATAAGTACCGATACGATGAAAGAGCTAAAGATGCTGATAAGCTCTGACCAAAAGGTAATGTGGATAAGTTACATTTTTTCATTTCTAGATGTACGCAAATAATAACTCCACCGGTATAGAGAAGCCACCTAACCCACTATTGTATGACTGGAGAAACAGGGTAAGCCTGTATTTTCGCCTACATGGCAAGCAAACCGCAAGGAATGCTGATGGAAGTGCAGGTAAAGGAGAATGGAGAAAGCGAATGCCATTTTGTAACGAAATGGATAGAATTTGTAACATTAATTCGCGTGAAAACGAGCAGACTTCCGTTTGGTCCCTCGTGACAAGAAACTTTGTTAACCACTTAAGGTAGGAAAGCAGATGATTACAAGTAAACCTGTAAGTGCATCTACCAAAAGCTTTGAAGCATGGAAGCAGTTGCCATGGAAGAAATGCCAGAAAGTTATTGTGAGGCTACAAAGACGTATTGTTAAGGCTGTCCAAGAAGGAAGATGGGGTAAGGTAAAAACTTTACAACATCTTCTCACACGCTCTTTTAGCGGAAAAGCTTTGGCTGTTAAGAGAGTAACTGAAAACCAAGGAAAAAACACAGCGGGTGTAGATCGTCAACTATGGTCAACTTGCAATGCTAAATTTCAAGGAATAAAGCAGTTAAAGCAAAGAGGATATAAACCTTCTCCGCTAAAACGGATTTATATCAGTAAATCTAATGGCAAAAGAAGACCTCTTGGAATACCCACGATAAAAGATAGAGCCATGCAAGCATTATATCTGTTTGCTCTGGAACCGATAGCTGAAACGATCAGTGATCGTCACTCCTATGGCTTTAGACCTAAAAGATCCTGTGCAGATGCTACAGTAGCTTGTCATTTGTTACTGGCAAGTCGTAATCAACTACAATGGATACTTGAAGGTGATATCAAAGGATGCTTTGACAACATTAATCATGAATGGCTTATGAAGCATATTCCTATGGAGAAAAAAATTCTGCATAGTTGGTTAAAAGCTGGCTTCCTAGAATCAAAAACTCTGTATCCCACAACTGCAGGTACCCCGCAAGGTGGTATAATTTCTCCAATACTAGCCAATTTAGCCTTAAACGGACTTGAAAAGTTATTGGAAAGTCGATTTGGTAAACTCGGCAGTAGAAAAAGAAACAAAATCAGAAGTGGAGTGAATGTAATCAGATACGCAGACGACTTTATTATTTCAGATTTCACACATGAAGTACTGGAAAAGGAAGTTAAGCCTTCAGTATCATCTTTTCTTCATGAGCGAGGTTTAATTCTGTCAGAAGAGAAGACAAAGATTACATCTATCACAACAGGGTTTGACTTTCTTGGTTGTAATGTACGTAGATATAATAAGAAGTTAATTATTAAACCTTCGAAAGAAAGTATTAAAAGACTTCTTAATAAAGCACGTACATTGATAAAAGCAAATATAGCGAACACTCAGGCTATAGTAATTAAGTCACTCAACTCTCTACTGAGAGGATGGGGAAATTACTATCACCATGTGTGTGCTAAAAAAGCGTTTAGAAAGATCGACAATGAAATTTGGCATAGTTTATGGAAATGGGCAAAGAAAAGACATCCTCGTAAAGGATTACGTTGGATAAAGAATCGTTACTTCAAAGTAATGGGTCAACGCCAATGGGTTTTTGCTGCACCCCTATGCAAGAACAAACCAAAAGAGATACGGTATTTAAGACTGCTTAAGCTGATTGATATACCTATCAGACGACATGTTAAAATCAGAGCGGATGCAAATCCCCTTGACTTAAAATGGAAAAAGTATTTTGATGAGAGAGTGAAACGAACAAGAATGTTAGCAAGCTCTTTCTCAAGAGAAGGTTCTCTACTGTTGGTGTCACCATTAAGAATGATGTTTCCTGAGGAATCATGAAGGACAAGCCGGTTCTAGAAAAGAAGAACTTAGATAAGGGGCTCAAGCGTAGTGTTGGGAAACCTGCATGCTGCGTTTCTAAGGGAGGGGGTAGTAGTAATACTGCTTCCTTACCTGACCAGTTCACTAAGACCAAGGGCTTCGAAAAGCGTGCTCAATATTATGCTGCTAAAGCCTATTCAAGTCAAGCTGATCAAGGTGATGACTATCATAACCTCAAGGAAATTATCTTTATTGCTGTTGCTGATTGTATTATTTTTCCAGACAAAGCTGAGTACAAATCTAATCATGTCATTTTAGATCAAAATAGCTTTGAACATGACTTAAAGGATTTTTACTTCGTATTCATAGAATTACCAAAATTTACAAAAACAAAGGAAGATCAACTAGAAAATATAGTAGAGAAATGGTGTTATTTTTTTCGATATGCAGGAGAAACAAGGGAAGAGGATCTAGATAAGATAGTTGGTAGTGATGTAATAATAAAACGAGCTTATGAAGAGATGAATAAGTTTAACTGGTCAGAAGAAGAATTACTAGCATATGAACAAATGAAAAAACGTATAATGGATGAAATAGCTGCTTTAGCTCAAAAATTTGATGAAGGTCTTAGGGTTGGAGAAGAAAGAGGCATCCAAATCGGCCAGGAAAAAGGCAGAAAAGAAAGAGAAATTGAAGTTGCAAAAAACCTACTTAAAGCAGGTGTATCTGTTGACTTAATAGCTGAATCTACCGGTCTTCCTAAAGTTGAAATTTCAAAACTTAAGGAAAAAGCCTAAGTATTGTAACTCCTTTAGAGCCCTTATCCATTAGTCTAATATATTAAAGCCTATATCTAACTCTTCCACTATTCTTGCTACTGGCCTATTTGATTCTCTCACTAATTCTACGTATCAGTCAAACATAGAATGCCTAAATATAGAAAATGTTTTTCATAAAATTTTTTTATCCTTGATAATTTTATTGTTGATATTTGATTCTAACTTTTGCATAATGCAGTAAATATTTTTATATAGGAGGTAGAATGCCAAGATGGACAGATCGTCATGCTAGAGTACTTGAAAAATTGCAAGATTCTATTCAACGTACAGATCCAAATGTTGCTGAAAAGAAATTAGCTATCAAGAGATGGGTAGAAAACTATATGGAGTATGTGCAATCCTTTAAGGATGATAAGCTGCAGTTTTTGTACAATATATTCCAAGATGAAAATTGTTGGTCGGATACAAGGTTAAATAATGTTTTTTTAGGTCAGAAATTGACTGAAGAGAAAATAGGTGGAATAGATAACCCACTGCCAAGGTATGATATGGCATCTAGGTATTGTATAATGGATAAGATAGGTGATTTTTTCAATAAACAGCTTGCATTCTCTAAGGGTCAATTTACTCCAGAAGAGATAGATAGTCAAGGTAATCCGATAAGTGATCAATATGTAAGAAACATTCTGCTATTATCTATGAAGAGGCGAGATCCAGTATGGCTTTGTTGCATAGCACTGATAGGCATGTAAATCACAGTGAATTTACGCAGCTAATTTAAATTTAGCCATACCTATATCAGTAAATTTGTTCAATAAGTAGCACTTAATTAACAGCTCTTTTTCACGATTTACCTCTGATTTATTTTTCAAGCCAAACCCAAATATTTGCTTCAACCTATAGAAAAAGACTTCAATATAAGACCGTGCTCCATACTTAACTTTTTTCTTCCATTCATTAATACCATCTTCATAATTCTCATATGACCTAATTCTACTAATATACTTGTTTCTTTCTGATAAGTAGTCAGCTAAACAAATTTTAGTATCCTTCCTAGGGCGAATAATAGGCACAATATTGTATTTTCTGCATTCTTTATACACACTTTTTATATCATAAGCCGCATCTGCTCGAATAGAACAAATGTTATATTTATCACTGACTTCTTCTAACATATCGCAGACCGGCAAATAGTCTACAGCAACACCACTAGTGTAGTTCATGCTTATTGCTTTCTTATCATTTATGTTTAAAACAACATGTAATTTTCTTACTTGACCATAACCACTGTATTTTCTTTTTCGAATATTAAGCTTACTATGCCCACCGTTATTATTGTAGATACTAACTCTAGTGCTATCTACGGCAATTTCAACATTTTCCAGATCATCTTTATTGCTTCTATGGTCATCAATCTTCAAATTAAGCTTTTTAAATCTTCTGGAAGCTTGTGTATAGCTGATAATCTTAAGTTTTTTGCCTATTTTTGTACCATATAACCTTTTACAGAACCTACAGCTTGTCTCAAGCCAATTCTAAAAAGATGAACTATTATGTGTATTAAAATTACAACTTTATCACTATCAGTGTTATTGCCACCTGCAACTTTTGGACTATTTTCATACCAATTTTCTATGGCTTGATTAACAAAATGAAAAACATTTCCTCTTTTTTTGAGAAACTCGTTATATTCTCTTTGGTTACTTACTCTCATTTTTTGTGGCATAAGTTGTGTGATTCATAGAGGTTATTACAGCAAAAATGTAAGATAAAATAAAAACTTTGACTTGTGATAGTTTAAATACCTTATTACAATCGTGACAGAAAATTTACCAATAAAAAGCAAGTGGATTCTAAAATCAAGTTACGTTTAAATTGGATAAAACTATATAAAAAACTAGGCCATGCAGGAAAAGTATGCCAACACTATAACATTTCACGCTTTACCTTACGAAAATGGTACAAACGTTATGAAAAGCTAGGTGCACAGGGATTGTCAAACCTTAGTAGCAGGCCTAAAACTTTACCCTTACAAAAAATCAACGAGTCAAATGAGCAGCTCATTCTTCATCTGAGAAAAGCTAGAAAATTAGGAGCAAGACGTATTCAAGCTGAATTGAAGCGTTTACATGATATCTCTTTTGCATTGGCTACTATACACAAAGTTTTGAAGAAACACGATGTAAGTCTTTTACGTATTAAACGCCACTATCGCAAGCAGATTAAGCGTTATAACTGCAAAGTGCCAGGAGAGCGTGTACAAATGGATGTTTGCAAAATATCCTCGGGGCTTTATCAATATACTGCTATAGATGATTGTATGCGTTATAAAGTTATCGCATTATACTCAAGGCATACTTCAAAAAATACTCTGGATTTCTTAAAACAATTAAGGGAAAGGGCTCCATTTCATTGTCAAAGGATTCAAACCGATAGAGGACAAGAATTTTTTGCTTACGAAGTGCAAGAGTGTCTAAAAGAATGGAAAATAAAATTCCGTCCAATTAAGCCGTTTTCACCACATTTAAATGGTAAAGTAGAAAGAGCGCAGCGTACAGATTTAGATGAATTTTATAGTAGCGTTAACATTAAGGATCATGAACTGCAAGTCAAGCTTAGGGATTGGGAAGAATATTATAATAAACAACGTCCTCATAGCTCTCTTCAGGGAAAGACTCCTTGGGAAAAATATAAAGAACTGGAAAAAACAATTCCTTGTCTAAGTGAAATACAAAAAAATTATATTTCATCAAAAGAAACGTTTGTCATGCAAAATTACAAACATGACCAAGAGTTAAAGTCACTTCAAAAATACAAAACCTCTTAACAGGTATTTCAAGTTCAGACTTGATCTGACAAATTAGTTGCAATAACCTCTATGAATCACACACTTTTAATCCGTACGAATAGTTCTCTATTTTGTCTATACCAGATTCATCAATATACAACAGATCTTTAGGAGATTCTGCCGATATAATTTTCAAAAATTCAGCTCGTTTTTCTTCGCTCCTTTTTTCGTATCCATAAGTCTTCTTTTTTTGCGTGTCAATCCAATTTTTCAGAGCTCTATGAATCGTTTGACGACTTATATTGCCCCAGAATTTGGCTACCTCTGATTGTGTTTTACCACCGTACTTTTTCACAAATTCTGCAAACGCATCCCGGTCGTGAATTTTATGATTATAGCACCTATTCTCCAATTTCTTCGATTGAAAATCTCCTGTTTCTTTCCTCCTTTTCTCCCATTTGTACAATGTTATAGCCCTTCTTATAATACTCCAAATATAGACCAGTAGCGTATTATAGTCTGTTCGGACTATTGTAAAAAGGGCTATACTCTACCAATTTTGAACCTTTTTGCTACTGCTGTTTTACTCTCTCCTTCACTCAACGCTTGAATGGCTTTTTTCCTTAAGTCATAGCTGTGTGCTGCTGACACTTTTATCTTCTCGTTACCCTAAATCCCTGTTTATCATGTTTCTATTATTAATTAGAAGGGCTATGCTAATTTATAACTGGTACTAGAAGATCTTTTGCTTGGTTAGAAAAATGTAGAAGGCTATAGAAAATTGTGAACAAAAACTCAACGTTAGACGATAAATGGTCGTTCTAGCTTTCGCTTCTTTGCTTCTGAAAAGATTATGAACAGGTTCTAAGTTTTATTACATGGAGGATTACCCACAACTGTGATTACTTACCTAACGGTTATCCTATGATTATTTTTAGTTTATCTTGTCTACCTGTTTTACCACTCTGCTAAGCAGGTATAACTTGACTTGTGGATTAAAAACAGTTAAGCATTGAGAAATAACGTATAAAAAAGTGAACAAAGTTGGTACCTCTTAAAACTTATTTAGAGGTTTAGCAGTTCATAAAAATCACTTTTCCAAAATATTACTCTCTCTTCCTATTCTCCTCTGAGCTAATGGCTGATGTAAAAGGCTTGATGGATCAGAAGGTCTCATTACATATAATAACTTTTTAAATTTTTGTTCATCTTTTTGTTCATCAGGAAAATGTTTAGCCAGTAATCCTCTATCTACATCCGGCCCTTCTGGAGTATGTTCTGGACCCGGTCTTATATTCGGCTCTTCTGGAGTATGTTCTGGACCCGGTCTTATATTCGGCTCTTCTGGAGTATGTTCTGGACCCGGTCTTATATTCGGCTCTTCTGGAGTATGTTCTGGACCCGGTCTTATATCCTGCCTTTCTGGAGTATGTTCTGGACCCGGTCTTATATTCGGCTCTTCTGGAGTATGTTCTGGACCCGGTCTTATATTCGGCTCTTCTGGAGTATGTTCTGGACCCGGTCTTATATTCGGCTCTTCTGGAGTATGTTCTGGACCCGGTCTTATATTCGGATTATATAGGCATTGTAAAACGCTTTGATAAGAATCATGGATAGATTGAAATATACCTTCCCTAAAATTACTAGTAGTCTTTTCAATTAAAAAATTAAAAGCTGATCTGCCATTCCATCTTCTTCCTTCGTAAGGTTTCTCATGCGAGTAAATAGTAGCTTTAATAGCTTTAATCAGAAAATGTTGATCATCTCGGTAGTAGTTATTTGCTTTCTCTAGTAGAAAGTCTAGAGGAGCAAAATTATTACTACTCTCATCTAAAACTAAGGAGTATAAGATACCACTTTCCATCATCTGTTGACGAGAAGAGCTATCCACTTTATCTAATATCAAACTTATGTCCTCATGATCAGCATAATTGATAGCCAACCGAATCGAATAGAACTCAAAACTAGAAAGGATTACTTGATCCAAACCTAATAATGAGGCTTGAGACAACACTTCCTGCAATCCACTCGTATCCTTATTTTTCAATACAGACCATAAAAGAATCTGTAATACTATTTGTTTGTTTAGCAGATTTATTTTACGATAAGAACTCGTTTCTAACGTATCGCTTAAACTTATCTCACTTAACTGGGTTGTTCTTAGATAAGCAATAACTTGAGGCTCTTTTTGACCTTTTTTATCTTTCCAGTACTTATCAGCTTCATCCTGGACTTTCTCCATATTCTTTAGTAGATCTACAACTTGCCCTTCTAAAATATGTTCTGTATCCAGTCTTATATTCGGCTCTTCTGGAGTATGTTCTGGACCCGGTCTTATATTCGGCTCTTCTGGAGTATGTTCTGGACCCGGTCTTATATTCGGCTCTTCTGGAGTATGTTCTGGACCCGGTCTTATATCCTGCCTTTCTGGAGTATGTTCTGGACCCGGTCTTATATTCGGCTCTTCTGGAGTATGTTCTGGACCCGGTCTTATATTCGGCTCTTCTGGAGTATGTTCTGGACCCGGTCTTATATTCGGATTATATAGGCATTGTAAAACGCTTTGATAAGAATCATGGATAGATTGAAATATACCTTCCCTAAAATTACTAGTAGTCTTTTCAATTAAAAAATTAAAAGCTGATCTGCCATTCCATCTTCTTCCTTCGTAAGGTTTCTCATGCGAGTAAATAGTAGCTTTAATAGCTTTAATCAGAAAATGTTGATCATCTCGGTAGTAGTTATTTGCTTTCTCTAGTAGAAAGTCTAGAGGAGCAAAATTATTACTACTCTCATCTAAAACTAAGGAGTATAAGATACCACTTTCCATCATCTGTTGACGAGAAGAGCTATCCACTTTATCTAATATCAAACTTATGTCCTCATGATCAGCATAATTGATAGCCAACCGAATCGAATAGAACTCAAAACTAGAAAGGATTACTTGATCCAAACCTAATAATGAGGCTTGAGACAACACTTCCTGCAATCCACTCGTATCCTTATTTTTCAATACAGACCATAAAAGAATCTGTAATACTATTTGTTTGTTTAGCAGATTTATTTTACGATAAGAACTCGTTTCTAACGTATCGCTTAAACTTATCTCACTTAACTGGGTTGTTCTTAGATAAGCAATAACTTGAGGCTCTTTTTGACCTTTTTTATCTTTCCAGTACTTATCAGCTTCATCCTGGACTTTCTCCATATTCTTTAGTAGATCTACAACTTGCCCTTCTAAAATATGTTCTGTATCCAGTCTTATATTCGGCTCTTCTGGAGTATGTTCTGGACCCGGTCTTATATTCGGCTCTTCTGGAGTATGTTCTGGACCCGGTCTTATATTCGGCTCTTCTGGAGTATGTTCTGGACCCGGTCTTATATCCTGCCTTTCTGGAGTATGTTCTGGACCCGGTCTTATATTCGGCTCTTCTGGAGTATGTTCTGGACCCGGTCTTATATCCTGCCTTTCTGGAGTATGTTCTGGACCCGGTCTTATATTCGGCTCTTCTGGAGTATGTTCTGGACCCGGTCTTATATTCGGATTATATAGGCATTGTAAAACGCTTTGATAAGAATCATGGATAGATTGAAATATACCTTCCCTAAAATTACTAGTAGTCTTTTCAATTAAAAAATTAAAAGCTGATCTGCCATTCCATCTTCTTCCTTCGTAAGGTTTCTCATGCGAGTAAATAGTAGCTTTAATAGCTTTAATCAGAAAATGTTGATCATCTCGGTAGTAGTTATTTGCTTTCTCTAGTAGAAAGTCTAGAGGAGCAAAATTATTACTACTCTCATCTAAAACTAAGGAGTATAAGATACCACTTTCCATCATCTGTTGACGAGAAGAGCTATCCACTTTATCTAATATCAAACTTATGTCCTCATGATCAGCATAATTGATAGCCAACCGAATCGAATAGAACTCAAAACTAGAAAGGATTACTTGATCCAAACCTAATAATGAGGCTTGAGACAACACTTCCTGCAATCCACTCGTATCCTTATTTTTCAATACAGACCATAAAAGAATCTGTAATACTATTTGTTTGTTTAGCAGATTTATTTTACGATAAGAACTCGTTTCTAACGTATCGCTTAAACTTATCTCACTTAACTGGGTTGTTCTTAGATAAGCAATAACTTGAGGCTCTTTTTGACCTTTTTTATCTTTCCAGTACTTATCAGCTTCATCCTGGACTTTCTCCATATTCTTTAGTAGATCTACAACTTGCCCTTCTAAAATATGTTCTGTATCCAGTCTTATATTCGGCTCTTCTGGAGTATGTTCTGGACCCGGTCTTATATTCGGCTCTTCTGGAGTATGTTCTGGACCCGGTCTTATATTCGGCTCTTCTGGAGTATGTTCTGGACCCGGTCTTATATTCGGCTCTTCTGGAGTATGTTCTGGACCCGGTCTTATATCCTGCCTTTCTGGAGTATGTTCTGGACCCGGTCTTATATTCGGCTCTTCTGGAGTATGTTCTGGACCCGGTCTTATATTCGGCTCTTCTGGAGTATGTTCTGGACCCGGTCTTATATTCGGATTATATAGGCATTGTAAAACGCTTTGATAAGAATCATGGATAGATTGAAATATACCTTCCCTAAAATTACTAGTAGTCTTTTCAATTAAAAAATTAAAAGCTGATCTGCCATTCCATCTTCTTCCTTCGTAAGGTTTCTCATGCGAGTAAATAGTAGCTTTAATAGCTTTAATCAGAAAATGTTGATCATCTCGGTAGTAGTTATTTGCTTTCTCTAGTAGAAAGTCTAGAGGAGCAAAATTATTACTACTCTCATCTAAAACTAAGGAGTATAAGATACCACTTTCCATCATCTGTTGACGAGAAGAGCTATCCACTTTATCTAATATCAAACTTATGTCCTCATGATCAGCATAATTGATAGCCAACCGAATCGAATAGAACTCAAAACTAGAAAGGATTACTTGATCCAAACCTAATAATGAGGCTTGAGACAACACTTCCTGCAATCCACTCGTATCCTTATTTTTCAATACAGACCATAAAAGAATCTGTAATACTATTTGTTTGTTTAGCAGATTTATTTTACGATAAGAACTCGTTTCTAACGTATCGCTTAAACTTATCTCACTTAACTGGGTTGTTCTTAGATAAGCAATAACTTGAGGCTCTTTTTGACCTTTTTTATCTTTCCAGTACTTATCAGCTTCATCCTGGACTTTCTCCATATTCTTTAGTAGATCTACAACTTGCCCTTCTAAAATATGTTCTGTATCCAGTCTTATATTCGGCTCTTCTGGAGTATGTTCTGGACCCGGTCTTATATTCGGCTCTTCTGGAGTATGTTCTGGACCCGGTCTTATATTCGGCTCTTCTGGAGTATGTTCTGGACCCGGTCTTATATCCTGCCTTTCTGGAGTATGTTCTGGACCCGGTCTTATATTCGGCTCTTCTGGAGTATGTTCTGGACCCGGTCTTATATTCGGCTCTTCTGGAGTATGTTCTGGACCCGGTCTTATATTCGGCTCTTCTGGAGTATGTTCTGGACCCGGTCTTATATTCGGATTATATAGGCATTGTAAAACGCTTTGATAAGAATCATGGATAGATTGAAATATACCTTCCCTAAAATTACTAGTAGTCTTTTCAATTAAAAAATTAAAAGCTGATCTGCCATTCCATCTTCTTCCTTCGTAAGGTTTCTCATGCGAGTAAATAGTAGCTTTAATAGCTTTAATCAGAAAATGTTGATCATCTCGGTAGTAGTTATTTGCTTTCTCTAGTAGAAAGTCTAGAGGAGCAAAATTATTACTACTCTCATCTAAAACTAAGGAGTATAAGATACCACTTTCCATCATCTGTTGACGAGAAGAGCTATCCACTTTATCTAATATCAAACTTATGTCCTCATGATCAGCATAATTGATAGCCAACCGAATCGAATAGAACTCAAAACTAGAAAGGATTACTTGATCCAAACCTAATAATGAGGCTTGAGACAACACTTCCTGCAATCCACTCGTATCCTTATTTTTCAATACAGACCATAAAAGAATCTGTAATACTATTTGTTTGTTTAGCAGATTTATTTTACGATAAGAACTCGTTTCTAACGTATCGCTTAAACTTATCTCACTTAACTGGGTTGTTCTTAGATAAGCAATAACTTGAGGCTCTTTTTGACCTTTTTTATCTTTCCAGTACTTATCAGCTTCATCCTGGACTTTCTCCATATTCTTTAGTAGATCTACAACTTGCCCTTCTAAAATATGTTCTGTATCCAGTCTTATATTCGGCTCTTCTGGAGTATGTTCTGGACCCGGTCTTATATTCGGCTCTTCTGGAGTATGTTCTGGACCCGGTCTTATATTCGGCTCTTCTGGAGTATGTTCTGGACCCGGTCTTATATCCTGCCTTTCTGGAGTATGTTCTGGACCCGGTCTTATATTCGGCTCTTCTGGAGTATGTTCTGGACCCGGTCTTATATTCGGCTCTTCTGGAGTATGTTCTGGACCCGGTCTTATATTCGGCTCTTCTGGAGTATGTTCTGGACCCGGTCTTATATTCGGATTATATAGGCATTGTAAAACGCTTTGATAAGAATCATGGATAGATTGAAATATACCTTCCCTAAAATTACTAGTAGTCTTTTCAATTAAAAAATTAAAAGCTGATCTGCCATTCCATCTTCTTCCTTCGTAAGGTTTCTCATGCGAGTAAATAGTAGCTTTAATAGCTTTAATCAGAAAATGTTGATCATCTCGGTAGTAGTTATTTGCTTTCTCTAGTAGAAAGTCTAGAGGAGCAAAATTATTACTACTCTCATCTAAAACTAAGGAGTATAAGATACCACTTTCCATCATCTGTTGACGAGAAGAGCTATCCACTTTATCTAATATCAAACTTATGTCCTCATGATCAGCATAATTGATAGCCAACCGAATCGAATAGAACTCAAAACTAGAAAGGATTACTTGATCCAAACCTAATAATGAGGCTTGAGACAACACTTCCTGCAATCCACTCGTATCCTTATTTTTCAATACAGACCATAAAAGAATCTGTAATACTATTTGTTTGTTTAGCAGATTTATTTTACGATAAGAACTCGTTTCTAACGTATCGCTTAAACTTATCTCACTTAACTGGGTTGTTCTTAGATAAGCAATAACTTGAGGCTCTTTTTGACCTTTTTTATCTTTCCAGTACTTATCAGCTTCATCCTGGACTTTCTCCATATTCTTTAGTAGATCTACAACTTGCCCTTCTAAAATATGTTCTGTATCCAGTCTTATATTCGGCTCTTCTGGAGTATGTTCTGGACCCGGTCTTATATTCGGCTCTTCTGGAGTATGTTCTGGACCCGGTCTTATATTCGGCTCTTCTGGAGTATGTTCTGGACCCGGTCTTATATCCTGCCTTTCTGGAGTATGTTCTGGACCCGGTCTTATATTCGGCTCTTCTGGAGTATGTTCTGGACCCGGTCTTATATTCGGCTCTTCTGGAGTATGTTCTGGACCCGGTCTTATATTCGGCTCTTCTGGAGTATGTTCTGGACCCGGTCTTATATTCGGCTCTTCTGGAGTATGTTCTGGACCCGGTCTTATATTCGGCTCTTCTGGAGTATGTTCTGGACCCGGTCTTATATTCGGCTCTTCTGGAGTATGTTCTGGACCCGGTCTTATATCCTGCCTTTCTGGAGTATGTTCTGGACCCGGTCTTATATCCTGCCTTTCTGGAGTATGTTCTGGATCCGTTCTTATATCCTGCTCTTCTGAGCTTCGATAAGATAGTATTCCTTGATATCCTTGTCCTAATAATATCTCAATATTCTTCTTTATATATTCGTTAAGATTTGTAAGCTTTCTCAAGTTGTTCAATTTCTCATCTCTGTTATTAACTAACAACCTTTCAAGTACTTTCTTATAATTAATTTCTTTTCTTTTTAAACTCTCAAAATGTTCTTTTATAAATTTTATGGAAATATTCTTCAGCAATAGGTTTATTATTTTAATATATTCCTCTTCACCTAAGGTCAATACCATACTGAATACTCCTCTATCAATCATAAACTTTCTTGCAACTTTTCTCTGATATTCGGGATTGAGTTTTCGATACAATTCTTGATATAATGAATACTCACCTCTATTAATAAGGTAATCAAATAGATTATAACCAGAAGAGTTAGTAGTACACAGTACTCTAGATCTGAAAGATATGACCTTCTTCTTATTGCCATTTACTTGCTCTGCTCTTTCCAGATGATTAATCAGGAGGCTAAGGATTCTTTTTTTTGTTCCTGAATTAGTTTTATTACTTAAAACTGTAAAAAACAATGCATTATTCCCAGTATGCAATGACTGACGGGTAACATCATCTTTTTTTTCTAATAACAGTTTTATGGTATCTTCCTGCCCTAAATAACATGAGAACATTAAGGAAGTTATCTGTTGTTGCCTATCATATCTATCAAAGCACCATTTCTTATCCCTGAAAGTTACTGCATAGATTGGAACATATAATCCTTCTAACGATAGTACTGTACTGCCTGACGCATATTCTTGTTGAAAATTATGTTTATCATATATTTGTTTAAATAATTTAGTTACCACAAAATGCTTTGAACCATGATATCCTAAATCTCTAGTAATCTCCTTGTCAAGATCAATAACACAACCATAATAAAAATCTTTTTCTCTATTATAACGTTGCGCAGGTGACTCGTGATTATCTGTATAATGCGGATAAATGGGAGTGTAACCTAATTTAAAAGAAAAATCTTGCACATGATCACAAAGCAGTTGATGACCAGGCAAAATTTCTCTATTTGTACTCAAGGTAAGATGGACATGCCTAGCTATCCTCTTTGAAATACAACTAACATTGGAGTTGCCTATTGATACAAGATTCATGTAACTTGCCCAGTTACGTCCTTTTTCTGAAACAATTGATACTGTTGAATCGCGCTCCAGAACATGCTGGTTCATTTCCTTGTCATCTTCCATCCCTGTTCCTACGTAGGTCCCTAGGAAAGTTTTAGGCTCTATACTTTCATTAGTTGCTAAAAATACCCCGTAAACCGTTCTTTCTACTAAGTAGGCAATTTTTGCAATCATAATCTTAGAATGATTTTTCTCTATATTAAATTCATAATCGAAGTCAAGCGCACCGTGATCATACCGAACATAATTCTCTATACCCTCCTCGTACTTGACTTTTCCTTCTTTCTTAAGTTTTTCCTTAAATTGCGTTAAAGTATATTTCTCTGATCGATCTTCATCAATAAGTATATTATCGGTGATTAGATGATGGCCTTTCGAGACTTCCACAGGACCATCTTTTCCTATACTTTTTAAGAATTTCTCTTTTTTACTTAAGGGTATGTTACTCAAAAGATTGTCTAAGAACCAGTTTGAATGTAATAAATTCTTTAATCGATCTGATAACCGACCAATGTTAGAGTATATTTCTAATGCTAAATCCTGATCTGAACATTGATGAATATACTGCAGCTTATCTAGTACCTTACCAATAGCCCTTACTAAGAAATTTGTTTCTACTTTCTCTCTCGTCGATCTTGATATTTTACTTAATACCAACAATATCTTACTAGAATCAGAAATATTGCTTTGAAGACTATCAATATTAGAAAGTAAGTTTACTATATTGTTAGTAAATCCCTTATCAACAAAAGTTTCTTTTTCTCGATTAACAAGATTGACAAGTATACCCAAACAAGCTACAATAGAAGAAATATGCAACCAATTTTTATCAGAGTAAATATTATCTAACTCACAATTACTAAGGCATACAACTAAAGAACCAATTAATATAGATAGCTGACTTTTTATTGTTACTAAATTGTTATGAACTAATGCAGACAATATATAGGTCATATTTATAATATGGTTTATATTATGTTCTTCAGGAGCGAGTTTAATAGCCTGATCTAGAAGATCAGAAACAAAAATCCTGTAAACATTAGCATTAAAAGTGACATGAGAAGAAGTAGCTAATCCCTGGTTAATTCTACATAACCTTATTAGCACGCTAAGGATAGAAACAATCTCCCGAAACTCAAAATCCTTGGAGAATTTTTTTCCATTTTCTATAAGCTTACCAGCAAGGTATTGGACATTTCTACTGTTTAATACCTCTACCGGCCATCTTGATAAGACTTTATAGATGTCAGCAATATTTTTACCAAAATTAAATAATGAATTGTTTCCCATCATCTCAGGATTAAAGATAGAAGCTATATAATCATCGCTCACTTTTTCTCCCTGAGGACTAAACCAAAAACCACATAATTCCTTAAAACATTCTGCAGCTTCCACTCCCGTTTTAGATAAAACACTGCACACTTCAGCAAAACTTATTTTTTTATCTAATATATGCTGTAGCTCTGGCTTTGGTTTACCTCTATTATCGAACAAAACATCATGAAATTTCTTGAATGCTTCTCCAATCCTTACTCCTGACCCCGATAGCGCTCTGGATATGCTGCTAAAATCTATCTTACTATTTAATATATGCTGTAGCTCTGGCTTTGGTTTACCTCTATTATCGAACAAAACATCATGAAATTTCTTGAATGCTTCTCCAATCCTTACTCCTGACCCCGATAGCGCTCTGGATATGCTGCTAAAATCTATCTTACTATTTAATATATGCTGTAGCTCTGGTGTTGGGTTTCCTCCAGCATCAAGTAAAATATTATCAAGCTCCTTAAATACTTCTGGAACCCGTTCTCCTTCTCTGCTTAGTATATCTGATATATCATTTATAGTTATTTCATTATTCAACATAGCCTGCAGACTGGGTAACGGAACTCCCCAACTATCAAACAAAGTGTCATGTAAGGCCTGAAAACATTTTTTAACATCGGATTCCACTCCATGTAAGACAGCAGATATATTATCTGGATCCATTTGCTGAATTAACATATGTTGCAAATCTGTTGTTAGTTCACCATAACAATCAAAGAAATCATCATGCAATCCCTTAAACTCCTCTGCGGCATTTGTTCCTGCATCAGCTAAAATACTGAAAAAATTATCCAGAGTTAGCTCACTATCTAGTATATGCTGTAGCTCTGGTGTTGATATGCCTTCAGCATCAAATAAAACATCATGCAATTTCTTAAATACCTGTGGAGCATTTGCTCCCGCCTTGGCTAAAACATTTAACAGTGCGCTAGAACTTATCTTGCTATTCAATATATGCTGTAGCTCTGGTGTTGGGTTTCCTTCAGCATCAAATAAAATATCATGAAATTTCTTGAATGTTTCTGCAATCTTTACTCCTGACCCCGATAGCACTCTGGATATGCTGCTAAAATCTATCTTACTATTTAATATATGCTGTAGCTCTGGTGTTGGGTTTCCTTCAGCATCAAATAAAACATCATGCAATTTCTTGAATGCTCTTGCATAATTTATTCCTGATTGATTTAGAACACAGAGTATGCTGGTCATTCTTATCCCGCTATCAAATGTATGCTGTAGTTCTGGTGTTGGGTTTCCTTCAGCATCAAATAAAACATCATGCAATTTCTTAAATGCATCTGGAGCCTTTGTTCCTGCTTTGCCAATAATAGCAGACAGAGAAGATAAATTTATCCTGCTACCTAATATATGCTGTAGTTCTGGTGTTGGGTTTCCTTCAGCATCAAATAAAACATCATGAAATGCCTTGAATGTCTCTAGAACCCTTGTTCCCGAAGAGATTAATACGGCGGATAGGAAGGAAAAAGTTATCTTCGTATCAAATATATGCTGCAGCTCTGGTGTTGGGTTTCCTTCAGCATCAAATAAAACATCATGAAATGCCTTGAATGTCTCTGGAACCTTTGTTCCTGATTTTCTTATTATGGAAGACAGACTAGCCAGAGAAATTTCGCTATTTAATATATGCTGCAGCTCTGGTGTTGGGTTTCCTTCATCATCAAACAAAACATCATGAAGTGCCTTGAATACTTTTGGGGCTTCTTCTCCTGTTCGAGCAGGTATCATACTGAATACTGTAGAAAAATTTACCTTGTTACCTAACATATGCTGTAGCTCTGGTGTTGGGTTTCCTTCAACATCAAACAAAACATCATGAAATGCCTTGAATACTTTTGGGGCGTTTACTTTTGACCCATTAATAATACCAGACAGAGAAGATAAATTTATCCTGCTACCTAATATATGCTGTAGTTCTGGTGTTGGGTTTCCTTCATCATCAAATAAAACATCATGAAATGCCTTGAATACTTCTGGAGCCTTTCCTCCCGTCTGAGCAAGAACGCAGGATATGTTGCCAAAATCTATCTTACTATTTAATATATGCTGTAGCTCTGGTGTTGGGTTTCCTTCAGCATCAAATAAAACATCATGAAATGCCTCGAATGTCTCTGAAGCCCTTTCTTTCGATCCATTTGTGATGTTGGATATAGAAGATAAATCTATTTTGTAATCTAACATATGCTGTAGCTCTGGTGTTGGGTTGCCTCTAATATCAAACAAAGCATTATGAAATTTATTAAATCTCTTCACAGCCTCCGCTCCTGAGTGAGATAGCGCACTGGATATGTAGGAGAAACTCACCTTACCAGATAATACACTAAGTAGCTTTGGTGTTGGGTTTCCTTCATCATCAAACAAAACATCATGTAATTCCTTGAATACTTCTGGAGCCCTTATTCCCGATTCAGCTAATATGCTGAGGAGATTACTAATAATCAACTTGCTACTTAGTATATTCTGTAGCTCTGGTGTTGGATTTCCTTCAGCATCAAATAAAACATCATGAAATTTCTTGAATGCTTCTGGAGCCCTTATTCCCGACCCATTAATAATACCAGACAGAGAAGATAAACTTATTCCGCTATCTAATATACGCTGTAGCTCTGGTGTTGGATTTCCTTCAGCATCAAATAAAACATCATGAAATGCCTTAAATGCTTCTGGAGTCCTTGCCTCAGATATTCCACTGCAGAAAGAGGAAAAATCCATCTCATTATCTAATATATGCTGTAGCTCTGGTGTTGGGTTTCCTTCAGCATCAAACAAGGCCCCATGAAATTTCTTGAACCTTTCTGGACCATGTACTCCTGATCCCTTTAACACTACGGATATACTACTCATACTCAAGTTTTGCTTCAGTATATGCTGCAGCTCTGGTGTTGGGTTTCCTTCAGCATCAAACAAAACATCATGAAACTTCTTGAATACTTCTGGAGCCTTTCCTCCTGTTTTACTAATAATAGAAGACACAGAAGATAAATTTATCCCGCTATCTAATATATGCTGCAGCTCTGGTGTTGGGTTTCCTTCAGCATCAAACAAAACATCATGAAACTTCTTGAATACTTCTGGAGCCTTTCCTCCTGCTTTACCAATAATAGAAGACACAGAAGATAAATTTATCCTGCTATCTAATATATACTGTAGCTCTGGTGTTGGGTTTCCTTCAGCATCAAATAAAACATCATGAAATCTCTTGAATACTTCTGCAGCTTTTTTTCCTGATGAATTTAGCATGCCGGAAATATTACTTATAGTTAAACCTTGATCTATAAAATGCTGTTGCTCTGGTGTTGGATTTCCTTCAGCATCAAATAAAACATCATGCAGTTTCTTAAATGCTTCTGGAGCATTTGCTCTTGATTGGGAAAGTATACTAAATATGCTAGGTAGCCTTAACTTGTGATCTAATATGTGCTGTAGCTCTGGCTTTGGTTTACCTCTCTTATCAAATAAAGCATCATGAAACTTCTTGAATACTTCTTGAACCTTTAGTCCCACTCCCCCAATCACGGAGGACACATTGGAAAAAGTTATCCCGCTATCTATAAAATGCTGTAGCTCTAGTGACTCTTCTCCCTTATCATTAAACAAAACACTATGCAAATTCCTAAATGCTTCTGCAGCGTTTACTCCCGCTCCAGTTAGCATGCCAGACAAGCAATTAAAACCCATACCTTGATCTATAAAATGCTGTTGCTCTGGTGTTGGGTTTCCTTCAGCATCAAACAAAGCATCATGCAATTTCTTGAATACCAATGCACTCTTTGCTTTTGACCCAGATATAATGCTGGATACACCAGACATATTTAACCCGTTATCTAACATGTGCCGCAGCTCTGGTTTTGGATTTCCTTCGGCATCAAAGAAAGTATTATGCAATTCCTTGAATGGGCATGCAATCTCCCTTGCTCCACCTAGCATGCTGGAAATATTACTTATAGTTAAACCTTGATCTATAAAATGCTGCAGCTCTGGTTTTGGATTTCCTTCAGCATCAAATAAAACATCATGCAATTTCTTGAATGCGTCTACAGCCTTACTTTCTGCTACTCCAATCATAGAGCACACAAAGGAAATAGCTAACCCTTCATCTATAAAATGCTGCAGCTCTGGTTTTGGATTTCCTTCACCATCAAATAAAGCATCATGAAATTCTCTAAATGTCAATAAAAAATTTTTTCTTGATGCTTTGAGAATATTGAATAAACTAACTAGATTGAAACCTGATTTTAAAAAATGATCTAGCTCTGCTTTTCCACTTCCTTGTGCAGTAAACAAAACATTATGGAGATTATCGAATATTTCTTCAATTCTTAATACTGATCCATCTATAATAGTTAATACATTACTTATAGTTAGCCCTCTATCTATAAAATGCTGCAGCTTTGGTGTTAGATTTCCTTCAGCATCAAACAACATATCATATAATCTATGAAATAGCCTTACAATACCTGTTCCTGCTTTATTTAGTATTCGAGCTACATTAGAGACATTTAATTCGCCACCTAACATATGCTGCAGTTTTGGTGTTGGATTTCCTTCAGTATCAAACAAAACATCATGTAATTCATGGAATGTCCGTACAGCCTCTACTCCTGTTCGACTCATCACCTTAGTTATATTATTGATATTTAACCCGCTATTTAACATGTGCTGCAGCTCTGGTGTTGGGTTTCCTTCAGCATCATATAGGACACCAATAAATCCTTGAAGTGATTGCACAGCCAACGGCCCTTTTTTATACACAATATGGGCAATATTCCCCACAGTTATATTGCCATTTAGTATATTTTTTAGCAATGGTGTGTAATCTCCGTTATCATAAAACAAAACATCATAAAATGCGTTGAATACTTCTGCAGCACACATTTTTGTCTGAGCAAGAATATCTTTTATATTATTGGAAGTTATCCCAGCATGTAACATGAGCTCTAGCTTTGGTGTATTCCTTCCTTGATTATCAAATAAAGTGTTGTAAAGTTCCTCGAATGCTCTTGGAGCGCTTGCTCCTGCTTGACTCAGAATGTGAGCTAGATTAGCTAGAGTGATCCCCAGATTTAATATATTCCATAGTTTTGGTGTTGGTTCTCCCTGAAGATTAAACAACCTATCATGGAACTCCTCAAGCACTTCCACAGCATTACCTCTCAATGGATTAAGAATACAAGACATACTACTTGTACAGTTATTCCTAACAAAGGAATTAAAGATAGCTTTTCCTTTTTCTGTATCGAAGAATTCTAAGAAAAGACGTCTATTGCATTTTGTACTAATGGTTTCCGCAAATTTAACTCTTTTACTTGAATTGACATCTTCTCTTGAAATACTAAACATAACTCTTAATAACACCTCTTACTATTTTTGATATAATAAAACAACTATATAAACCCTTGATGCACTCATTATTAACTAAACACTTATAGTCACATCTAAATGGAAGGCCTATTAGACAAATTTTCTTCTAACCCAAATTTAACTCCTCTCACGTAATAGAAATTAATAATTCTATTCGATAGTATTTCATTTTTAAAAATTGTCAACTATCACTCTGGAAATTTTTTAGAGATTTGGAATAATTTTTTATAACAGGCTCAATACATGGACTTTTGTTTTCTTTTAAATTCTATTTTTGTCACAAGCTTACCTTAATTCTTCTGCAAGTAAATCAATATTAATTTAGTAATATATCTTATTAAAAACCTAGACAACACAACCATTTCCAGCGCTTAAAACGCAGGGTGGTGAGAAGTGTTTTTCTTGGGATGGGTTGGTCTACCACTCAATACATACGAACTTTTTAATATAGTGATTTCATTATACGCTAAAACTAGCCATATTAGCCCATTTGATCCATATCTACATACGAACTGTTTTACCTAAGCTTATTAAAATAATTTAAATCTTCTATTTTTATAACCTTATTTTTACGCGGCTTGTTCTCACAAATATACGACCCTTTTTGCAATCTTAGGAAGAGTCAATAATTCAAATTTTTGTGGCACTAAAATAGGAATTTCTTTAGTTACAGCAAGGTCTATTTTTCCGTAAGTAAAAGTGTTTTACAATTAATTATTAGAATGAAAATATCATACTTGGCTCTCAAGAAATTTCCTCTTGTGCAGTGGTAAGGTTTGGAGAAAAAGATTGGCTTGGCAACGATAATTTACTAGACTAAAGTTTATATTAAAATACAAAATGGAGTTGCGGGTATGGAATCTGGTTTGGATCACAATTACAATAAAATACTTGATATATTAAAAGGTGCTATTAAAGGCGACGATAATCAAGTTAAAGCGAGAAAACACCTTAGAGTAGAAAGATGGCTAAGGGTTTATATTCAATTAATTGAAGATTTTGATGAGGGAAAATTAAAATTTTTCTCTGATATATTCTCTGATAATTCTTGTTGGGATGGAATAAAATTAAAAAATAAAGCTGTTGGTGAAAGGCTAACTGAAGAAAAAAATAAAAATGGAAAAGAAAATCCGCTTGATCTTGCAGATAGATATTACTTGGCATGTAAATATTGTCTAGAAGATAAGATTCCTGGATTGTTTGAACAAGTATTTATGAGATTTAAGAGAAGTGCCTTTGAAGAGGATGGATCTGATGATGATCTGAGAAGAGAATTATTGGAAAATATCGAAGAAACTAGCCCTATAGAAGCTTTCTGGTCTTTTCTTATTGATAAGCAGATTGGAAAACTAAACGAATATAAATCAGTTGAAGGTTTGCAAAAATCCATACAGATAAATTCTAATAAAAACTGGGAAGAAGGTATAGAGTTCTTCTATAATAAATTGCACAATGATTCCAGTATTTCTAGTCAAGATAAAAATAATTTGTTAATTGAAGCAGCTTTATCTGCAGTAAAGGGTTACAAAGAAGTAGAAACCATAGAGTTTTGCCTGTCTAAAATGGATGATGAACAAAAGAAAAAATTACTAAATAGAGATTATAAGGAAAATACTTATTGTGCAGTATTAAGTGAACTGATCGATGAATACTGCTTTGACTCTTTTAAGAATTTATTTAACTTACTTGAATCTAATGGTCTTTCGTTCGAGCAGTATGGGGTTATCCTATCATCATTATCAAAAAAGATGCTTCTAAATTCAGATTTAGCTGAGCAAACTAGAGAAACTATTATGTATGCTTGGAAACATAAAAATTTTGAAGAGTGTAGAAAGTCTGTATTTAAGGACTACTCTTTTATTGTAATGGTAACGAATTTAATAGCAGAATTAAGAAAGGAAAGTCCAAGTAATGAAAATAGAAAGAAGGAAATATCAGGAATATTGGAGTGTGTTGAACATACACAAGTTAAAGAAATGCAGGATTCTTTAATAAATAGAATGAGTGCAGTGCATGGAATTGGTGAAGAGCAATTTACTCAAGATCAACAGCTGATAGAACAGCTCTTTTCTGAACTAGATAAGTCCTTTAAGCACAAAAAAGAGGATCCAGTTGTTCAAGGTAATGATGGGGCTGGTGAACCATCTGGTTTACCACAATCAAGTTTTAGCCTGACTGATACCCCGTATAACGTAAAATCTTCAAGCCATAGCAAATAGGAGATTATATGCCAAATATTACAAAGCCACTTGAATTGGTGCAGCTTCTATTGATAGAAAATACATCAAGGGAAGAGTTTTTAGATTTTCAAAAAAGGTTTCAGTCATTTATTGATCAGTCTCCTTCTTTCTTACACTCAGTTGGAAAGGAAGGCTTTTTCCCTAGTTTCTTCTTTGGCGCTTTTGCCACTTTGTTGGATTCAGATCTTGCTGACTTTGAAGATGTTAAGGTTAAGGAAATTCACTTTCGTTTTGATGATCATGGTACTTTAAAGCTAGCTGTATTAACTGAAGATTCTAAGGCAATAAGTGAAAAATTAATCTATATTGCAGTATCCGATAAAAAGAATCATAAACCAAAATTTGATCCAGAAGAATTGGCAAATATACATTCAAGATATGAAAATCTCAGAGAAACTATATATAGTATAACAATTGAAAAGGAAAGAAAGGTTGCTTGTGACGTGACGGAAAATCCTAAAGTAGGTCCTTATGATTCAGAACAGGCAAAAAAATTTACTTTAATAAAAAGCAAAAAAGAAAACTTAAAAGATTTAATTGGAGGGTTAGCAAATAAAAGCCATGAGCAGGTAATGAATACAACTGAAAAAGTGCTGAAATATATTACTGATGTCTACAATGAATATAAAGGTGATAAAGGAGTTAAAAAACAATTTGAAGGTAAAGAATCAAGTTACCATGGCTTTTTAGCGGGATTCTTAATGAATTTTAAATATCGTTTTCACCTAAAACTTTATCTCGAATTATTTGCTGGAAAAGGTTATGCAGACATTATTTTACTTGTACGTGGTTCTGATAAGTCGCTAAGCTCTATTCCCATGATTATTGAGCTTAAAGCAAAAACAGATGAAAAGAGTACAGCACAAAAAGCAATAGAGCAAGCGCAAGATTATGTTAAAGGCTACTTTTTCAACTCCATTAGAATGGTTACTACAGCTAATAAAGCAGTTTGTGTAGGGTTAAATTTTGAAATGAACCACCATCCTAAATATTTACTTTTTGCACAGCAATTCTTGAACAGAAAAGGTAATTCTGTAATAGAAAAGTTACTTGGCACTGAAGCAGCGAATGCTGAGGTGATAAGAACACAGCTAGAGTATCTTTACTATGGAATTGTTTGGAGCAATGGTGGAAGTGATAATATTAATTATGTCAGCAGAATGATCTTAGGTCAGCTAGTACTTATTTCTAATATTATTAAGCGTGAAAAGTTAGGTAAACATATTTTTATTTATGATCAAAATGATAAAATGGTTACTGGATCACAGAAACGCCCAGAAGCAGCAAAAGAAAGTATTGAGGATTGTGTTACAACTATAGTGCTAACTTTAGGTAAGAAGGTGCTTATACTCAACATAAATGAAAAAAATGAATTTGCATTGAGAGTGCCAGATAATAAAGGAATTCCTATTGAAAATATTAGGGGAATTCAAAACGTCAATGACATAAAGATACAAGAAATAACCTGTAACTTATACAGTACACCTAGTAATAAGAATCCATTTGATCAGTACTGTAATAAGAATAAGGGAATTACAGTAAATACGTATGACTCATTGGACAAATACAAAAGAGGTAAAGAAATTTTACAAGGTAATTTTACTCGAATTGTGGAAAATAAAAAATTTAAAGCAGCTTTGAGCAAAGCTATAGAATCTGGTAAATATGATGATTACAAAAAACTATTTGAAGAAATTTCTCATATACTACATCCTTTCAAATCATTAATAAGCAATGAGGCTACATTTCAAGCTGTATTGCATGGTTTATTTAGTAGCTACGGAGAAGATAATATAAAAGTTATTACTGAATTTCAAATAGGTGGTGGAGAGAAGTTGGATGTTATGTTGGTTATAAATGCTACTGATCAAAAAAAAGAATACCCCCCAGTTGGAATAGAGCTAAAATTTGCTAAGAAAGGAGAATTGGATAAAAAAGAAAAAGATGCTAAGGACCAGTTGAAAAGATATAAAGAAGGTGAAACGTATAAGGTAATTACTGATGCTGGCAAAGTGAAACTGATATATGCTGTTTTTAATAAAGGTGCAACAGATGAAGGTTCCCTTATAAAAATTGGTAATGAGTTTGTAGAGGTAGATGTAAGACATAGCTCTGTGGTTGCTTTTGGTCAACAGCCAGGTAGTCTCCAACAACCTTATGTTCAACAAGCAGGTCTATCTCGAGCAGTTAATCAGTGATCTAGTCTTAAGAAATAGTCATCTTAAGTAGGTTATGCTGTCGAGAAGTTTTGTGACAAAGTTATAGAAGGAAAACAAAATGATCCTGATACGAGTACATGGAGTGCTGTTAAAAGTTCGTTTTCCGATACATTTATTACTAAGCATAATATGAATTACATTTATAGTAATCAATCTCCAGTGAATTCCTTAGATAGCTAAGAGCTAAAAGTATGTATTGTGTAAATAGTTACCAAGGCTGGAAGGTTTTGAACTTTTTTTCACAACACTGATGTTCTTGCTAAAATATTTTTGAAAAAGTTAGTTGACTTATAAATAATTCTCTACTAATACTGGCATGTGTTTGTTTATTCTGCTGAAGTGGCTCCGCAGGTTACTGTATAAGCTTCAGCAGTTTTTGCACTCCTTTAAAGCATAATCCATCATGCTCTTATAGTAGTGATATCAAATATAGGTCTTAACCATGTTAATTTATAGTAAAATTAGCTCAAATTTGGAGTCATAAGCAACTTTTAACCTATCTACATACTCCATTGTTACTCACCATAAAAACTTAACAAAAGCTTAACAACATAAGTAGTAAAAAGATTATGGTTGTTGATTTAATGTTACATATTGCATACAATATATTATGTATCTTAGCTTAAGGGGTAAGTATGGGTGAATCTAACGGGATAGTAAAATCTATCATCAATCTACTAAAACCAAAATCCAAACCAGAACCATCTGATTTTGAATATGAATCCATTATAGAACATTTATCATCTAAAGAGCATTTATTAAATGAACTGATGAATGATATGTGGTACTCAGGAGATTTACCATCAGTTAGAAACTATAATGAACCATCATCTTTAATAGATAGCAAACTTGCACTAAGAGAACAGGTTTGTATTTGGTCTGCTCTTGAGTATGATCTCACTCCAAATCAAAAGAAATTAAATGAAGAGTTATTCAAAACCCTAGAATGTTTAACTTCTTACTATAGCTCATTTGATAATACTGAATCTCTTAAGAAGTTTTTACATGATAATAAAAATAATAAAGATTTAAAAGTAATTCTTAATCTCAAAAGAGGAACATCTGAGTCAACAGTACTACATGCGATTGCAGGAGCAAAGATTGATGAGGTCTGTCCCCTAGGAAATCGTGCTATAGATCTACTTTTAGATGCAGGTTCAGATCCTAATATAAAGAATAATGCAGGAAAGACACCATTACACCTTGCTGTTGCTATAGGGTATGGATATAGCATAGACTCTCTTCTCTCTAAAGGTGCTAACCCTAGTATAGTAGATAGAAAAGGAAGAACTCCGCAACAAATAGCAGTTAATAATCATCGCTACGACATTGAAGTGTTCTTTTTAACTGATAAACAGAAAGAGTTGATGAGAGAATTGTATAACTTAGATAGATTTGATTTAGACTACACTAAAAATTTAAAGAAGTTTTTAAGTAAGCATGAAGGAGACTTAGATTTAAAAGTGGTACTGAACATTCGTAACGCAAGAGGTGAATCAGAATTGTTTTCACATCTTGATGGTTGTTGGGACAATGAAGATGGTATGAAAGAAGCAAAAAAGATCTTGCTAAAGATGGGAGCATTAGATTATCGTGTAAATATTGATTATCCTAGCAAAAAGAAAGAACAGATCAGCACTCTACTTGTTAAATTAACTTTACAGCAGAAGGAAGAGCTGCATAAGTCTTTTTTTGATAAGGTATTTTATGCTCAAAACATGGTTGAACTTGAAAAGATTGTAAACGATGCTATAAAGTCTGGTGTACGATTAAACTATTCTCTTTCACAAGATTTCTTTTCAGGTAATGAGTACACTTTTACCGATTATGTGATGAAAAAAATCAGTGAGTTGGAAAAAAATCCTAAAGTTGCTAGTAGTATAATATGTCAATTAGTATCAAAAGGGGCAGTGTTTGGTAATACAGTTGATGCTAACACACTGACATCAGAATTTAAAGAGCATAAAACTAACCTAAAAAAAGCTTATAGAGATTATATTAGCAATTCTCATAAATTTATTGAAATCGCAAAAAGTGCAACCAATAGCGAGCTAAAAGATGCAAGAGTAGACAACTCCGTTTTTTACTTAGAATATTCTAAAGATAGTAAAATAGACATTATAAAGATAACAGATGGGGTAAGGGATTTAGGTCTAACCGATGGAGATGTAAAGTGTGGAAGAAATATAGTAAAAATCGGTAAAAGTGAAGTAGAAATTAAAATTGAAGATGGCATAAGGAATTACACAGATCTTACAGAAGGTAGCAGTATAGTATTAACTTTCTATACTAGTTTAGGAGAATTAGAAGTTAGGTTATATCCTGATGAGAAAAATGAAAATTGGATAAAAGTAGAGGTGAGTGAAGAAGGCCTACTTCTACTCGATGAAATAGAAGATTGCAATGAAGGAATAGAAAATTATGAAAAAATAGGGCAAAATTGCTTATTGGGAGGTTTATCAGTTATTGAAGCCATAGACCGAGGTGTTTTTGCTAGATCTGGTGGATTAATTCGTCCTGAAGTAATAAGCGAGTCTAACAACAAATGGACAGAACGTGAAGAGTTAAGAAGGACTCCTGATCCTAGGAGAGAAGTTTCTAGGTAGATTAATTTGCCAAAAAAGTTAAAGATTATTATTTAAATATAAACTTCTATAATTTATAGATTTTGGATCATTTTCTACCACTGTTGCATCCAGTATGCTAGAATCTTCATTGTTTATATTGATATTTTCATATAATTGATTCTGTAACATTGATTTACTTTTCTATATCAATCTCAACATCTTTTGGCATGGCCCTTTTCTGTTGCTTTTATAAATCAAGACCGTAGAATTTCTCCAATTGCTCACTCCACAGCATCGGTATTTCCCTCAAGTTAGCTAACTTCAAACTCCTTGGCTGCCTCCCATTTACTATGTCTTCTTTAATCTTTGGTGCTAAATAGTTCAATCTCAAAATTTGCTGTATACGTCTTGTACCTATATTAATTTTGGCACTCAGCTCTTTCACACTTTCGTATTTTCTCTCTTCTAGTTGCCGTTTCCACAGATGGGCTCTTACCACTGCTTTCAGTAATGCATTGTTTGTTTTCCCCTCTGGCTCTACTACTGTGCATTTATTTCCTTTCTTCTTTATTGATATAAATTTTTCCTCCGATTCAGAATACACCTCTATTCCATCCTCTCTCACCAATACTGCTTTTATTAACTTTTTCACTGCTTCTTTCTGTTTTCCAAAGCTTAAATTTTTCCACTCTTCCACTTTTTCTTCCCAATTTTCATACAGGCGCTCAGCTCTCTTCATTACTTCTTTTTCTACTTCTCCTGCTATTACATTTCGGTTTTCTGATTCACAACTTTTTCCCCTTAAATGATTATTGCATACGTAATATCTATACCTTTTATTCTCTTTTTTTGCGTACGTCAGCGTCATATTTGCATTACAGCTCTTGCACTTAATTATTCCCTTTAGCAATGCTTCCTCGTATTTCGCCTTTCTATATGGTTGATTCTTTATCAATTCCTGCGCTTTTTGCCATTTTTCCTCTTTTATTATTGCTTCATGCTTTCCCTCATACTCTTTCTCATAATGTCTTATCTTTCCCATATATATCGGATTTGTTATTATTCTTCTCACCGTCGCCTTTTTAAAGATATCTGATTTTGTTCTGTAACCTTCTCTATTTAACTCCCTTGCCAGTTCTGCAATTGACTTCAGCTCCAAATATCTTTCAAATATGTGCCCTACTATTTTCGCTTCTTTCTCATTTATTATTAATTCCTTATCTTTCACATCATACCCAAGCGGCAAAGTTCCTCCCATCCACAATCCCTGCTCCTTTGATGTTGCTATTTTATTTTTTACTCTCTCTACAATCATTTCTCTTTCTAGCTGTGCTGCTCCTGATAACACTGTTTGTACGAACTTTCCCATTGGCGTATTATTGTCAAATATCTGTGTTACTGCTACAAAATTTACTCGGTGCCTTCTAAAAAATGATGTTACCTCTATGCTGTCTTTTGTTTCTCTCGAGAGCCTATCTAGCGTATATACTACCACACAATCTACTTCTCCTCCTTTCACGTCTTCAAATAACTCCTTTATCGCTGGTCTTTCTAAATTTTTTCCTGAGAAACCTCCATCATCGTACCTTTTTGCCAATGCTACCCATCCTTCTCGGCTTTTTATATATTTTTCACATGCTACTCGTTGCGCATCAAGACTGTTAAACTTTTGTTCTAGTCCATCCTCATTTGATTTTCTTGTATATATCGCACACCTTACTTCTTTTAGCATTTTCTCCTCTTCAGCTCCCATTTTTATCACGCATTCCAAATAATAAAGGTCCGTTGTAGCTCATTCCCATTATTTTCCCCGCCACTGCTGATAATGACGTATAAAATCCTTCTCTGTAGATTAAACCCTTGTCTGTTACCATTACCGCATGCGTCTCTTCTCCTCTCTCTAGTATTAATTCTGTTCCTTCTACTGGCAGTTTGTCACTACTTATTCTTTTTCCCTTCTCTAGTCGATCTGCTAGATACTCTAGTCTTTTTGCTCCTTTTCTTGACATTTTTCCATACGCTTCCTCCTGCATTCTATAAGCTAATCTCGGTATCAGATATTTCTTTGAGTATCTAGGCGCCTCTTCCCCATATACCTTCTTCCATATTTTTCTCAGTTCACCCAAAGGTTTTTTCTCTAAATTCATTACTTTCTTTTCTATTTCTTCCTCCATATTTTTAGCCTTTCATAAATAACTTTTCAATTCTGTCTGTTTCTTTCTTTAATACCTCGGTTATCTTTTTGCTATTTTTCGCATAATCCATCGCTGTCATTCCAAATTTATCCGCTTGCTCTATTTCTCCTCCAGCTTTCACTAGCTCCTCCACTATTTCTTTTTCACCTACCATGCACGCAAGGTGTAGAGGTATGCATTTATTTCCATATTCCTCAGCATTTACATCTGCTCCTGATTTTATCAATTCCCTCACGATTTCTAGACGTTTCTCCGTTACCGCTAGGTGCAGTGCTGTATATCCTCCTATATCTGCTGCATTCACATTCGCTCCTTTTTCGACTAATAACTTCACTGTTTTTGCTTCTACTGCATAATGCAGAGCTGTTCTTTCCTTTTCGTCTCTTGCATAAATACTTTTAAATGAGTTCTCTAATAATTCTTTTGCTGACTTATTAAATTTGCCAAGCTTTAACATAATCCACCTCACCTTTTCTTTAAATTTAAATCCCTCTTTTAAGCATTCCTTTTCGCTACCTCATCTATCATTTCGTTCACTTGGTTCATTATTTTGCTTGCTAAATTTTGACATTCTTTCTTTATTAGCGATTTGTCTCTCTTCCTTATTTCTTCTATCTCTATTATTTTTAACTCTGGTAAATAACTCCCATTCAACATGTCTGCTATTTCTCCCACTAGCCTCTCTATTCCATAGCAGGTCAGTTCTCTACTTTTTGTTACTCCACCTTTTTCTCTTAAAAATTTACTTGCCTTTTCACTCTCTTTGCTATCACATAGACGATACTTTTCACTTTCCCAGATGTAATACATTGGCGTTGCACCATATTTATTCAGTTGATTAACCTCAGCTCCTGCTTTTACTAGCTCTTTTATTATTTCAACTCCTCCTATTTTGCATGCAGAGTGGAGTGGCGTACATCCAGTGACATATTGAGTGGCATTTACTTCTGCTCCCGACCTTAGCAGCACTTTTACATTTTCTAAGCTTTTCGCAAATACTGCACAGTGTAGTGGCGTATAACCATTTTTATCTCTTGCATTAACCTCTGCCCCTTTTTTTATTAATAATCTCACTGTTTTGTAATCAGAGATTTCTACTGCTTGATGCAAGATCGTCTCTCCTTCTTCATTTCTTTTATTAATGTTTTTAAACCCGTTACTTGATACTTCTTTAAAAAACTTACTCTTGCTAAAACTCATTTCATACCTCACAAAATTAGCTTTTCTAGCGTCAGATAAATTTCTTATATTTACCTGCTGCTATTCAAGTCATGTCCTTTTTAGCATGAGAAAGCAAGTCCTTTTCTTTTTATTTCATATATTTTAACCTATTATTCATATAATATATGAGGATCTAAATATAAGTATTTAACTTATTACACATATTGCTTGACTATTTTTCCAACTTCTGTGCAAATGTCTATGTTCGTGCCACTTCAGTACTCCAAGGTAAAATACTAAAATGTGCTTTTCTAATTCGTGTATTGAGTCTTTTTGCTCTGAATCTAAGTTGTTTTTATAGTAAACGTTGTGTTCTGCTAAACCGTATCTTATGATCTTCTGATCGGTGTAATTTTCTACTTTGTAATCATGTATAATGCTGAATCTTTCTAAAATTGGCTTGTGTTTTAAATTCCAACGTTGCCCTGAAAGTTTATCGTTTCCCAATACAAATTTATTTCCTTCTTCTTCTATGCTACCAACCGGAAAGCACGCATTTGTTTCTCCTAAGTTCCAACTGTCCGATAATATAACTTGCGCTTTCGCAAACTTAATTGCCGGTAATAAGCTCTGTGGTAGCGGATATAGCGCTTTTAAGTTGTACCACAAATGATCTCTTTCATAGATGCCTTTATAATCCCTTGTGTGAGGCTCGGTTTCTCCAAGGATTGCTACATCTAGGCGATATATATCATTGCTTAAAGCTCGTTCATAATGATCGCGTAGATAGTTTTCTATAATCCTAATAACTGGACCACTAGACCTGAAAAATTTACTCTTCCAAATGATAACACTGGTCCATCTTTTTCTATTTTTACCCCTGAATAATCAGAAAGAAGATCTCCAAATAAACTCTCATCCAATATAAATCTCTGCACATTATAATTATCGTTAAAAATCCTCATCAATCTGGATCTTACAGGCAGTGATAGTTTTGCCAGCTCTACTACTGCATCTACGAAGAAGTCATTTGCTACCTCTTTTATCCCTACTTGCAACTCAAAAAAGTGTTTACCGGGTGGTTCTTCGATGATTGTAATGTCTTCTATATTTGCCCACTTGAGTGCTATTTTAAGTGATTTAGGTGTTCCTCGCAGTCTTTGAAATTTTACTCCTTCTACTACTGCTTTTCTTCTATCTTTTACCCAGCGTAGTATTTCTTCTAAACCATATTCTTCTATTATCCACGGCAATGTTTCTTCTTCCAATCTAAATCTAAATCCTCTAATATAGCTTGGATCTACTTTATAATCTATCGCATCTACTAGCGCTTTTTCCTGTTTTGTTGCATTTGGTGGCAGTAACATTAATTCAACTCAATCTTTAAATTTCGCAAATTTGCACATTCATTTCCTAGCACTACAACATCTTCTTTTGGCTCGATTAATTCCACATTTTCTACACCATCTACAAATAGATTCGCTATTATCCATAATCTTGTCACACTCCATCCCAGCCTTCTATTTGCTTCAAACTTCTCAATAAACTGCTTCTTGATTTCCTCCTTTGATATTATAGGACTTATACTCATTCTGCTGTGAATATCTATTTCCGTAATATTGCAACCTATCACTGTTACTGTATCTGTTAAAACCCTTATATCATCTCTAGTAACTTGCTTTCTTACAACTTCAAGTAGCTCTTCTGGCAGTGTGGATAATTGTGTTGATAAAATCGAGATCTGTACTTTCCCTGGTATAGGTGATTCTACTAGTGCATCTTTTACTCTACTATCTGCTGACAGTGCATGATATTTATAATATTCCTTACTTCCTCCTGTTGACCAACCTGCTATTTTTGCTTTTACCCTCTTTCTAAATCTTTCATCCTCTTCTTCTTTTTCTCTCTCTACTCCATAAAATTCAGCCAAATTATCAAGATCTTCTCCCCTTGCAAATTTCAGTAAATTACTCTTTACTGCTTCGTTCATCCTTTGTCTGAGCAAAAGTTCTCGCCAGGCTGCTACCTCCAGAATCTTTATCGCTGGATCGGATTCTACTAACGCTGAAAAGGTTTCATCTCTACACACTAACTCCTCCTTCATTCTGGAAAAGATTTCCTCATAGCTTAGTTTTTCAATAATATTAGATGTCTGCATTTCTAAACAACTATTCCACTAATACCTATGAATTTGCCTTCTGAAAGATACATAACTTCAAGCACAAGAGTCATTTTTCCTTCTTTAGCTTCAGCAATCTTTACTTTTTCTAACTTAAATCTCTTTTCCCATTTTTCCAGTGCTTCTGCTGTTGCTGCATAGATTTCCAAAGTTAAATCTCTATTTATTGGCTTATCCACTAACTCAAATAATCTCGACCCATAATCCCTTCTCATGATCCTACTGTTAACAGGAGTGGTCAGTATATCAATTATTGATTGCTTTAAGTGTTCTAAACCCTCTAGTTCTTTACCTGTTTCTTTGCTCATTCCCTTCATACTGGCTCTGTAAAAACATCAGAACTCCCTCTAATTACTTTAAACCCACATGAAACTATATCTTCTACTCTTCCTATACCAAGACCATTTGCAAACACTGTTTTTGATCCTTGAATCATTACTTTTCCTTCACTAAAACTGTCTCCTTGTCTACATATTGACTTACCGTTTACAAAAACATTATTACTTCCGCTAATGCAGAAATGTGGTATAGCTTCTCCACAGTAGTCTCCTAACCTCACTATTCCTTTGTTCAATTTAAGTCGATCCTTTTTGCTTTCAGTTTTATTCCACTTTTTGTCATTTCTATGCTCGATTCCCCAGCTTTCAGTGTTATTTTGTCTACTACTTCAATCTCTAAATGATGTTTTCCCTTATCATATAACAATCTTGTTCCATCTTGAAACTTCATACTATTTATTTCTTTTTTATTCTCTGGTGCAGAGTATTTTTCCTGATATATTCCTCCTAATACCACTCCTAATGATAGTTCACCAAGAGGAGAAAATACCATAACCTGTTCATCGATATCTGGTGGAGACCAATCTCTATCTTTTCCTGCTTTACTCGTTATCCACGGCAACCAATCTGTTATAAATTCTCCTATTTTCACTCTTACTTTTGCTTTTTCATAATCTATTTCTTTTACAACTCCTATACGAATGATATTCGCTACTTTTCTCTGTAACTCTGCAATGGCAAAATTATTTTCCAACATGCATTTCTCCTACTGCTATTTTATGTGGCTTAATTTTCCCCTCTTCCCATACTGATTTACCTAAATGAAGCTGATGACTCCAATCAACCATCCACACCAAATATGCATCTAATTCGGGTCTAAATCCATCAGGCTCTGCAGAGAGAAATTCAGCAGGAGAAATATTCTTTACGTTCCAAGTATTTTTATTTACTACTCTTGCTACTTCTGCTGCTAATGACCTTACAACTACCGAGGAATCCTCGACTGTTCCATCAACTACAATTCGTGCTTCAAATTTTGCTCTCAACGCTAATTCTTCTGTTCCTGGATCATGTCCTTTTTCAAAGCCACTAAGTTCCACAAATACTGCCGGTGCTATCAATTCTTTCCTTATTGTTGGATAAATTTCGCACGTCTGTATTGCTGGTATTTCTCTCTTCAGCGTGGTACAAATTTTATCATGTAAATCTTTCCAGAACTTTGTCATGCATATAATTTAACTCATGTAATGTATAAAATATTTTTCAAATACCTTTTCAACTTCATAATTAACAAGATTTTCTATTATCCTTGAAGCCTCTGGTTTCAGTGACAATTTAACTTCCTTTATTGGTAATGCTGTTCTTCCTTCACGCTTAAAAATACCGCTATTTCCTTTTGGCATAACTGCTGCAAATCCTCCTATAAACTCATGCTTTCCTACTTTCGATCCTCTTCTTGTTTTTTGTATTTTGCCAATTGCCGATGCTCTAATGTCATAGAGATTTGCTCTAATTAACACTTCTAATCTGCTAGTTTTCGCCTTAAAAATTCTTAATCTCTTTCTTATCAAACTTAATTTTATCTTCTTTTCCTCACTGATTTCCTTAGCTGCTTGCGCTTTTAACCATAATGCCGTTTTGTTTAGTGCCTTTACCATTGCTAATTCTATTTTTCCTCTTTTAGCATTTACACTTTCTATTACCTCAACTTCTATATGAATAGACATTTTACACCCCAGACGCTTTTATTTTCCACGTTATTCCAGACTTGTCTCTAAGTGGCGGTGAGTGTACTTTATATCTTCGATCACCTATAACAAAAACATCTCCTACTATTGGCTTTAACACATCAAACGCACTTACTTCTAACGCTAAAGTTTCTTCCACAAATTGTCCTTCACCAATCTCGTATAATTTATCTGGCTGTTGCTTTAATACTTGTACCATGTATGACTTATCCTTTGATTTATATAAAGCCACTTCTCCTAAATGGGCAAAACAATCTTTAAATAATCTCTTTATATTCTCTTGCACGTTTCTCCGCTATATACTAACATTTATATGCTAAGAAGAGGTAAAGCATTCTTCTGCCTCACACCGCTTTATATTTGCTCTACCTATGTTGCAACGATCTTGACTAGTATCGCTGGACGGTGACACATCGGCAGAGGGTTTGACTGCGTATGCAAATCAGTCCCTCTATCAAATCTTCTTGGCTCTTGTTTTGCATATAGTGGCTGTCCAAGAGTATTTACTGTTTCATTAAAATCTGCTGGTGCAAAATATGTTGTAAATGTGCTTGCTGTTCCTAGTGGAAAACAGTGTCCTGTATCTCTTTCTATAAACCTTCTTACGGTTCCTTCAGGATCAGTTGCTTGCCCTCTATATTCCTCAAACGTGATTCCACAAAACGTAAATCCTGATCTCATATCATTCCTTAGCGCTGCTCCTTCTTGCCATCTCTCGTATGCTTCTTTCACTTTACTATGCGAAGTTAGTGCATCAAAAAACTCAGGGCTTACCAAGGCATGAATTCCGGTCATATATTCACCACTTAGATTATCTTCTATATGCCGGAGTACTTCCATACACTTACGCTTTACATCAGTTGTTGCAGTTCCTAGTGCAAAATTTACTACTTTTGGTGTGATTTCAAATTCGTTGTACAGATTTAATAATTCTGACCCATCAGCATCTAAAATTATTCCTTTTAGCGCTCCCATTCGCAAATGCTCTAATGTTATTGCATGTTTGTTTCTCATCAATTGCAAATGATCGGTTATTACATCTGCCAGCGCTTTAAGTTCACTTTCTGATCCAAATGCTCTTATTCCCTGTACTTCTTCTGGCAGCACTACATCATCATGCGGAATGTGCGGAATCGTAAATGTTCTTACCTTTCTTTTTCCTCTTTTTCCTACTGTTGCTGGCGCTCCGGGTAACTGAGTTGGTAGTAGACTTAAAACTCCATTATGTTCTTCTATTGTAATATGTCTAAATCTTACTGACCTACTTGGAAACAAATTTAGATTTTCAACTCGTCCATAATTTATCGGCAATATATTCATCGCATTTGTTAGTGCCGTCATGCTAAATGCTGTATTTGTAAATGGATTTTGCATTTTTTATTTTCCCCTTTTGTGTTTTTAATAGTTTTTTTAAGCTCCCTTGCGGATAATGATCCCTCGTGCTTCAAGTTGCTTTATTGCTTCAGCTTTCTGTTCTTCAGTGATATTTGCTGGCCACACAACTGCATGATCTGCTAGTATTGCACCACGAGTAATAATTACTGCTTTGGCATTTTCTGTCGCATTTACATCACTTACTATTGCACCTATTGCTGTTTGTGTGCCGTCTGTTCCAGTGGGATTAAGGACTCTAATAAAACCATCTTCCGTCTTTTTGGCAACTACTGCACCAAGCTTAAGATTTTGACCTTTAGCTACTGTTATTTGGTCTCTTGAATATAGATTTGAAACTTCGTATTTCAGAAGATCCCCAAGGTTATTTTGTTCTGTTATAGTACTCATTCTGCTTTTCCCCTTTATTTTTTACTCTTGTTATACTATGAATATTCTAAATGCCAGATTGTGCACGACTTCTTGCTACCTGCATCATTAAATCTTCTGACGAATTCTGTGGTAATGTGCTTAAAATTTCAGTCTTCATTGTTCGTTCTGCAAGTATCGACATTAATATTTCTTGTGCTTGTTTGCTGCTAACATTCTGCTCTATAAATTCTCCTATTTTCTCTGGCATTCGTGATAAGTTGCATAAACGTATTAATTCAAGAACTTCAGCATGATAACTGTCATTTTTGATTTTATTAGTTAAATTATCAGTTTCTAGGTCAGTTGTAGTTTGTTCATTCATAGTAATACTCCTGTTTTTATTAATAGATGAAAGAATTGTCATTCCGTCTGCAAGGCCTATTTCTACTGCTTTCTCCCCAAAATATAGCCCTGCTTCCGTTGATTTGATTGCTTCTATAGAAAGATTTCGATTCCGTGCTATTAGCTGGACGAACATCTCATATAAACGATCTATTTCCTCTCTCAAACTTTTTAAACCTTCAGAGTTAATAGGCTCATGTGGATTTAAATCATTCTTTCTCTTGCCTGTAAAAATAGTTGTGTATTTTATTCCACATTTTTCATCAAACCCACTTTGATCTATATGACTTGCTATTACTCCTATACTGCCAACACCAGAAGTTCTGCTCACAAATACCTTCTCAGCGCTAGAGGCTATAGCATATGCAGCAGAGTATGCATCATCATTTGCTATCGCTATTATCCTCTTTTTTGCTCTTGATTCATAAATAAAGTCAGATAGGTCAAATATACCGTTTACCTCTCCTCCGGAGCTATCTATATCAAGCAGAATAGTTTCTATATCTTTGTTTGATAATGCTTCTTCTATTTCTTCTTGAATTTTCTCATATGATGTCATTCCCAGAAAATCGTCAAAAGCCCCTGGTTTTTTGGTCAAAATTCCATGTATTGCTATTACTGCTGTTTTTTCTATATTCTGATTTACTGCATGTTTTATATTTTTCAAGATAGGTTGTTTTCCGTTATATAGTGACAACAGGTCAAAGCTTTTTTGCTCTATCATCATCGACCTACATAGCCAGTTGGTTTGTAAAATTTCCATAAAGTAAACGAGACTTATTTTGTTTGTGTCCTGACATCAGAATCAAAGAAAAGGTTGAGAGAATCAGCACGCTTTTGATCTTCTGCTATTTCTTGGTCAATTTCTTCTACATCGTAACCCATTTCTGATACTACCTCCGATCGACTTTTGAAGCCATTTCTTACTGCCATTTGCTGTGCTTGCTGGTCTTTCAGTGGATCCACCCAATCAAATCCCTGTGGTATCCATTTTACTTCTTCTTTCGCTGCTTTTACTACTTTTTCATCTATACAGAGTTCTCCACAAAGTACTGCTAACTCTAGCCATCTATTCCATACTGGTCTGCAAAATTGGAATACCATAATGTTATGTTGCAGCATAGCGCATCGACGACGAAACTCTATTAATCCAGCTCTGATTGATGAGTAATTAACACCGGTTAAATCTCCTGTTAGCTGCTCATATGTTATTCCTGTACCTATTGCTATTGCCCTCAGTTGCTGTCTCATGAATGCTTCATAACTTCCTCCAACATCTGATGGCTCTGAAAATTTTATGTCTTCTCCTGGGTCTAAAAGCTGCATTGTTCCAGGTTCCAGGCCAGATAGTGCTACTCCTTGCTCACTTGCTTCACCTTCTCCCATGATATTTGCTTCTGGATCGAGTCTCGTAATAAATCCAGCAAACATTGCTGCTGTCTTTTTTCTCACTAATTCTGCATCATCATATTGATCAAGCTCATAAAGCTTCAGCAGTATATTAGAAAGCCAAGGCTCCCCTCTGATTTGCCCAGGTCTTAATGGTCTATAAATATGTAAAACATCATTTGCTGGTACTCTCACTGATTCTCCAAATGAGCCTTCTCCTGGATGTTCTCTAAATAAGTAATATGCCTCTCTTTGCCCAAGCCTGTTAAACTCAATCCCGTTTCTTATTACATTACCATTTCCTAAAGTTTGATTTGTTTTATTATCTAAATGTTCAGACTCAAGTACTTGCAGTTGTAATGGTACAGAAAATCTATCTTCCAGCTTTCTCGTTCTTAAACGTACAAAACATTCTCCTCCCTCTATCATACTTCTGCATACTAGAGCTTGTAATCCATAAAAATCACTTACTCCGCTACTGTCTGCTTCATCTGTCCATTTTAGCCATAATTCTTGCACCTTCTTTCGAAATTCTCCATCCCTTGCTTTTGATTGTGGTTTTATTCCTGTTCCAATCGAGTTACTTACTATTGTATCAATGATATTTGCTGCATATGGGTTTTTTCTCACCATATCACGTGATCTACTACGTAAAGTTTCAAGGTTTTGAGACAGCAAATTGTTTATACTTCCTAACTCTGGTTGAAAGTGAAAAAATCTTCTTCCTGAGCCTGCTGCATCCCACGCTGAGCTTTTTATCTTTTGTTTGTTAAATAATTGCTTGAAGGTTTTTAGCAGCATTTATAAAATTCCTTTACTCGTTGAAAAAACAATTTTCCTCTTTGGCCTCATGCCTGCAACTTTTAACCCCGCTTTTATTCGTTGCCTGAGCTCCAATAAATCCTTTATTTGAACTTCCCCGTACCGCACAACATGGTCACCATATGCAATTGAGACAACTCTTTCTCCGCTTTGCAGTTTTTGAATTGCTTTCTCAACTTGAGTTAAATATTTTTCACTGTACATTTTGATTACCAAGCCACTTACTCTGTCTTACTTTTTTAGGCTTTTTACTTTCTGGTTTTTCACTTAAACTATTCCATTTACTCTCTGGCCAACGATCGATTCCAAGCGCAATAGATGCAGCTCTTGCATAAATCCTACAGTCTAATACTTCATTTCTTTCTCTTACCTTCTGCCACTCTTGTTTGGTATATCCTTTCACTACTTTACTGACTAATTGCTCTGCCGTTAGTTGCTTAAAATATTCAGGTGCATACTCAGGAAAATGACAATATCCAGGTAGAGCTTTTCCCTCTTCTTCTTTCAAAATATTAAGTAATTGAAAAAGCTCTGACTTTAATATCGATACTCCTACTGGCCAGAGCTTTATTCCTCTTTTCAGCTTTTGACCACCAACTGTTATATCTACTCTGCTTGGACTGCTAAGTGGTACTAGCGCTTTGTTTACACCTTTCACTGCCATTACTCTTCCAGATCCTTGATGACCTCTTACCCAGTTATATACTTCTTGCGTTGCATATCCAGCATCTACCGCCATCATGCTTATCATATATTCAAGCCCATTTTCACCGATAAAATGATGACTCAGAAGCTCCGAAAGTTTTCCCCATACTTCTCCACCTCCTGTATCTCCTTCAAATACTCGGTAGTCTATTGACCAACTTTCACGGCTTTTTCCCCAGGCTACAACTTCCACCTCTAGACGATCTTTTTGGACATCTACTCCTGCAGTAAGTACCACTTCTCTCCTAGGTACTGTGCCAATCTGAAAAAATTCTCTCCTGTTAAATAATTGTTTCCAGTCTGGTACTTCTCCTTTGTCTACCCAGGTTTCTCCAAGCGTAGTATTTATCCATACTTTTAGTAATTGTTCACTTTCTTTTGCATAAAGAAAATCTTCTACTGCTTGAGTCCAACTATACCAGCCAACTGGACTATAAAGGCTTGAAAGATGAAATCCTTTTTTCTCACCTTTTACTCTATTAGTAGGCCTCCATTCTCCACGCTCAAGCATCTCTGTCTTTTGATGATTTTCTATTTTGCCGCTACATTCAGTGCAGACATAATGTGCTGTTCTTGAGTCATTGTTTTCCCATTTTATTTGTGACCATTTTAGAACTTGATAGTAATTACAATGCGGACAGGGAACAAAAAAATATCTCTTATCTGTTGCTTCAAATTCTTTCTCAATTCTGCTTATTCCATGAATTGTTGGTGTTGATACTAAAAAAATCTTTCGCTGTGCAAATGTATTAGTTCGAGCAATACTAAGCAGTACTGGATCTCCTTCTCCTCCTGAATCTCCTGGGTAGGCATCTATTTCATCAAGAAAGAGATATTTTACTGGCATGGATCTAAGTCCTACACTGCTATTCGCTCCAGTTATTACTACTATTCCACCTGGAAACTCCTTACTTTGTACAGTATTGCCTGAGTCTCTTGATCTTGGGTCTTTTACTTTACTCTTTAAACATGGTGTACTCTCTATCAACGGTGCAAATCTTCCCTTCGACCAACGTTTTCCCATTTCGACTGTTGGCTGCACAACTAACATTGGACCTGGTGTTTGATCGATAATATAGCCAATCCAATTGTTGCCAGCTTCTGTTCCCCCAATCTGCGCTCCTTTCATGAATACTACTTTTTCTGCAGGTGAAGACGGAGATAGTGAATCCATGATTTCTTTAAGATATGGTGTTCTCTCTGTTCTCCATTTACCTGGCTCTGATGCTGCAGTTGCTGCTAAAACTCGATATTCATTTGCCCACTCTGATACTTTAAGCTCTGGATCTGGTTTTAAACCTTCAGAAAAAGATGTGGCGTATATCATTGTCTGCATCTACTCGTAATTGGTTCTATCTCGACATCATTAACAGTAGAACTACACTCCTCCAGTTCCATAAACATCTTTTTCTGAAATTCGTTTTCTATATATCTTTTGCTCATCTCACTTATCATTATTGCTATAACAAGCGCAAATACCCCTGTTATTGTTGCAAAAATGATTGCACTGCTTATTGTTGCTGCTGTTAAACCTATATATGCTGCCATTACTACTGCGCTAACTGTAATACAGATGCAGATAATATTATTATGTTTTTTCATCCTTTTATCTGCTATTTCTCTCTGTGCTATATATTTATTATGAAGGGTTGGAAAATTAACAACGGTATCTCTGCAGAGCAATGACCCATTTTTTTCAGTAAATAAAACTTTAAGTAACTCCAAATTATTTGATTTGATTGCTAAGTGCAAAACAGGTGTATAGTTTGCTCCTTTTTTCAGTAGTAATTTTACTACATGTAAATGTCCTTTTTCTGCAGCAAGGTAAATCGGTGATAGACCTTTATTGTTTGAAATATCAATATCAATTTCTTCTTTTAAGATAGACTCTACAATCTCAATTTCTCCTCTTTGTGCAGCTAAATGGAGTAGACTATTCTTTTCAGAACCGTATTTATTACTCATCAAAGCCTTCTTTATCTCAGGTTTAGCGTAATCAAATGGTGTCTTGCCGCTATCGTCTTTTACCAGAGGGTCTATATCTTCTCGTGTTAGTAAAACCTCTATTGTTTTAAGTCTTTCAGCGTAATGTAGTGGCGTTTTATTTTCGTAATCTTGTAAATTGACTTGAGCATTAGGCTCCTTTATTAAGCATTTGAGGATATCAAGACATAAGTCTCTTTCATCGTAATTAGTATTACTTACAGCTATATGCACAGGTGACAATTTCATTGAGTTTTGTCCTATGCGTGCACTATTTACATCTGCTCCTAGCTTCAGCAGTAACTTTACTATTTCCAATTTTTTGTTATTAACTGCATAGTGCATTGGTGTCTGATTTCGCGCATCAAAGACATCTATTTCAGCTTTTCCTTCTCTTATCAAAATCTTTACAACTTCTGCATGTCCTATTCCTGCTGCTAGATGTAATGGCGTATGATGCAGAGCATTTCGTACATTAACGTCAATACCTTTTCCTATCAAATATCTGACTGCATTAACTTCACCTATCATTGCAGCTAAATGAAGTAAACTATCTTGTTCTGACCCGTATTTGTTACTAATTAACGCTTTCAATATTTCTGCTTTTTTCTCTTCTTTGGCGTAATCAAGAGATGTTTTACCTTCATTATCTTCCACAAAAGGATTAATGTTCTTCTTCGTGAGTAACAAATCCACCATACTTAATTCATCAAACTCTATAGCGCAATGTAGTGGGGTTTTTCCGTTTAATCCTCTAACATTTACATCTAATCCAGGTTGATTAATGAGACACTTTATTAACTCTAAACTTAAGTTATCAGCCATTTTATATTCAAAATCTTTTTTATATTTGAAATTTAGTATTAGATAATTCTTGTAATGAGTTTGTAATCTCTTCGGTTAGCGTCTTATGAATCTTTTCAGTGTCGCTCAGTGAGGCAAGCAGTGCTGAAACTCTATTTGGAATATTAAGCAAATTATTACGGACAACTCTTGCTACATTAAATGCATCGCGCTTTACTTCCTCTACTGCTACAAGTTCACCAATCTCAGCCTTAGCTTTCGCCTCAAGCAATTTGCCACGTTCCATCTCATTTTTTATTCGCGTTTTTAGCAACATTGTGGAAAGGTTACTTGTATTTTCGTTTTCTGGATTTTTCCTCCTCAGTGGCTGACTTAGATCTCTTATTGCTGCTACCGCTTCATTTGCTTGTTCTCTATTGATCAAACCATCCTCCAACTCAACTATTCCTTTTTTTACTAAATAACAGACGTATTGCTTTGATACTCCGATCTCTCTTGCCCATTCCGTCTGCGTGATTTTTTCCACTCTTTTCCTCCTCTCTTTTTGCTCCTTTTTACGAATTTTCTTCTTGAATTTCTGCAAAAGTTTTACCAGTACCAGAAAGAATTGCCTCCCTACCTGTGTATATTTGCCAACGTTTTATGGTGACATCTACAAATTTTGAATCTAGTTCTATTGTTCTGCAAATTCTTCCTGTTCTCTCACATGCAATCAGTGTACTTCCAGAGCCGCTAAATGGATCAAGTACGATATCTCCAGGTCTGCTGCTATTAACTATTGCTTTCTCCATTAGCTCTACTGGCTTCATCGTTGGATGTAGTGTATTATGTGTTGGCTTATCATAAAACCACAGATCACTTTGATTTCTACCTCCATGCCACTCACGTTTATTGCCGCTTTTCCATCCATAAAGCATTGCTTCGTATTGTCTTTGATAATCTGATCTGCCTAGTGTAAAATGATTCTTTGCCCAAATGATAAATGTTGACCAACGACCACCTGCTTCTTCAAATACTTTTTGCAACGTTGAAAACTCTGATGATGATATGCAGATGTAAATTGCACCTTTCGTATATGCTAAAATATTGGAACAGATGTCGTAGAGAAAAAGTTCGTACTTTTCACCTTGATTATCATTTAATATTTTTTTATCTTCTCTCTCCTGACTGCTACCATAATCAACATTATATGGAGGATCACACACAGTAATATCTGCCATTTTATCATCTAACAGCGCTTTATATGATTCAACTATAGAGCTATCACCACAATAGATTCGATGATCACCTAAAATCCATAGATCAGCTGGTTTTGTTATTTCTACTTTTTTGTCATCAACAACTAAGTCAGAAAGATCTTCTTTTTCACTATCTAAATCATCAAGGAAATGTTGAACTTTTTCTAATTCAAATCCAGTCATTTTAAGATCAAACTGCAAATCTTCTAACTCTTGAATTTCCACTCTCAAAAGATCATCATCCCACTTTGCCCAATTAGCTGATTGATTTGCAAGTAATCGAAAAGCTTTAGTTTGTGGTTCATTTAAATTATCACTTAAGACCACTGGTATACTTTCCATACCAAGTTTTCTTGCTGCTTTAAGTCTTAAATGGCCATCAACCACAGTCCCATCGCTTTTTGCAACTATTGGTATACGAAAACCAAACTCCCGAATAGAAGCACACATTCTATTTACTACGTCATCATTTTTACGTGGGTTACGCTCATATTCGACTAGATCTCGAGTAGGATAGTAGTGGATTGCTAAATTCATATATGTTTAAATTCTTAATAATTAAAAAGTTAATATTCAAAATATGTCTAACACTAGAAAAGGCCTGAGGTTAGCACCACCAAACCCGCCAGTATGGCCGAAAGGACCCACTTTTATGGATTTTTCGTCTTATTAATATCTTTACTAATATAGAACATTAATGCCAAAGCATCGGCCTCATTATCATCTCTAGGTGAAAAACTTTTTTCACGTATCGCTTCAATAACTTCACTCTTACTTGCATTGCCTTTGCCTGCTATAAAGCGTTTTATAGTTTTAACATTAACACCTTGGTAGGGAATATTGTTCTCTTCACACCAAGCAGACAGAACTGCGAGAAAACCGCCATAGCAATGCGCTGCATCTGTTCCTAGATGTCTTCTTACTTCTTCAAAATAAACCGCAGCGAACTTATGCTCCAAAGAGTTAAGCCAATTACGAAAATTCAAGAAGCACATGCCACCTCCGCTAAAACGACTACCATGAAAGCCTTTGCTTCCACTTTCAATTATTCCATCTGTTAGAATTGCCCAGCCCGTTTGCTTGCCAAGGTCCAGTGTTAGGATTGACATTTATATTCAGAATTTGTTTCGCTAGAGTGCTATATAATATATATTCAGGATTTGAAAAATTTTTGTCCAAAAAATCTTCTTCTTAAGCAAACTTTTTAGAAAAAACTTGGTTAAAAATCAGTAAACAGCCCTTGCATAATTATTGGTCAAGGCTTTCAGATTTCTATCTTAACTATTTAAATAGTCTATTATGCTGTGGTTAGTTTCTTATGAACATTTATCCAAATCGTAAATTTTGGGAAGATGATTTAGAAGTCCCTGTTAACCATTTGCTTGATCGTTTTCACAATACAAAAATACGTCAGTCTTGGATAGATTCACTTTCTGGTAAGCAATTAAATATTATTTTTCAAAACTCCTTTAAAGATAAATTAAATGCTCAACTCTTTGATGACGAAAGTTACGATAATACATCTGTACAATACAAACGTAAAGTGATTGCTAATTATTCCGATTCTCTCGTTACTTACTACTTGATTACCTGTTTTGACCGTGCAAAACTAGAAGTTACTGTCAGTGAAATTGCAAGATCTGCATTAACTACGGAACTCATGAAATCCTACCTTGTAAAAAATAATAATAAATATGATAAGAAGTCTTTGCTGTTTCTACTGTTTCATGCAGATTACAATCTTTTAAAGTCTGTCTATCACTTTGAAAAAATACAAAGAAAGAGTTTCATGTCTTTTGCCTTACAAAAAATACCAAGACGACCAAGTACTCCATTTAAGGACTTTATCTCAGAGGAAATCATACAACAAATACTGAAAGAAGATAACATTAAGAGAAATGACAGTTTCGAGAATCAACTACAAGGTTTCTTCTATCATCAGAATCGTTTATATGTGTTAATACGAAAAGCTAGCGATATAGATTTGTTGTTAAATTCAAACAAAGTTATTCATGGCCATAAGGCAGAGTGGATGATTTTGGATTTTCTACTAAATGGCACTCAGGTAGATCTTGGTGCTAGAAATATCGATCAAGCTATAGAAATAGCAAATAGCATTGCAAGTTGTTACTTTGGCTGCGAATGTATTTTTGTAGATGTGCAGGATAAAAACTTTGCGGAACAGGTGCATAAATTTATAGAAACTTGTATTAATGAATCTGATTCAAATATTCGTGTTTTTGAGTTAAAGTTTCAGTCAAATCGTTTCAATTACAGCTATACTAATATCACTTTGACTGTTGCTCCATATGATCCTATTGCACCGGAATTGCATGTTTTAAAGCCATTTGTAGGAGACATAGTGCCATTGATAGAGTCGATTAAAGTAATATTTCAAGGCAAAAAGATAGGCTTATTTTTCAAGCGAAGTGATGAGTATATAGCAATTTACTACTCTGAACATCCTCTGAATAAAAGGGAAAGAGAGGATTTTAAAGCATACATAAAACAATTTTATGGTCTTACAATCTTGCCAAGAGCAAATCTCTGATCTTCTTAATTCTGGCAGCTCTTGGGTTAATCCAAATCAAAATTACATCAAAGCAGCAAGGTATTTGTCAGATCTTGAATTAATTAAGATGCAAGAGAGGTCTTACATTATCTGCTCTCGTAGACAAGATAAATTAGATTGGCCAAATATAGTTGATCCATACTGTAACAATGAGATTTTCATTGATGAGGACTTTAACGAAGCATGCGATAATATAATTTGTGAAAACTGCAACCGTGATATTTTACCTAATACCTACAAGAAGCAAAGATTTCACCGCTTATCTGCATATTTAAACCCAGAGAAATTTATGAATTGGTTTGAAGGTCAGCTAAGTGATACAAATTTTATGTGGCAAAAAGTGGAAAGTGGAGTTTATCATGTTGGTGGACAAGGTAAGATTGTAAGTTTAATCATACTTGATTTTTGCACCAATCCAACATTCTTAACGATAGATAAGCTTAAAGCTAATCCAACTGTATTAATAATACTAAGAAAAAATCCATCAAACATACCTCTTGATTTGCCCACAGTAAAAATGGTTGACCTTTTCTTTCAGCATAAGACTTTAATTGAAGTATTCCAAGAAGCAGCACAAAGAGGAGTACTAGAGTTCATACCAAATACTTCAATGCAAATCTTACATACTGCACTTAATCTAATTGAACCTTCTAAGAAACTCTTTCTGCTAGTAGCTCTTTTTTAATCAAGACATAACCAAATTCACTAGCTTTCTTGCTTAGAGTCTTCACTATTTTTTCCTTATATAACTTTTCATAGTAATCAATGCCCTTCTCTACATATTCCTGTCCATACTTTAGCATACTATAAAAAATGCACGCCAATTTCCTAGCCGTAGCGGTAATCGCTTTCGGTGCTCCTAGTCGTTTTTTTAACCTTCTGCAATATGCACCAATCCCACTGTTGCTTCTTGACACACACTGGGCAGCCATCCTAAAAGCATTTGCAGCACGAGCAATAACTTTGCGAGTTCTCGTCCCAAATACTTTTTCCCCTGTAACTTTATTAGCAGGACTTAGCCCCAACCAAGAAGTAAAGTGCTTCTCTGATGGCCATTTATCGTGGTTCAAACCAACTTCTGAGATAATTGTTTGTATAGTTAGCACATCAAGCCCAGGAACTTTAGTAAAATCAATACCGGTTACTCTATACAGTTCTTCGTGTAAAGGAAAGTCTGGTCTGTTTTTTGAAAACCTATTCTTTATTTTGCTGCATCGCTTATTCTCGTCAGATTTTGTTTCAAATGTTTTGTAATATTGTTCGATGCTTTTGTCGCATTCTGCTATTTTTTCCTGATAAATATTATACAATTCAAATTCTTGCTTTAACACAAATAAGAGTTCCTTTCTGTAGTCGCCTTTTAGCGCTTTTGCCATGGTAGATCTATCATTTCTTATCCGTACATCTCTCAATTCTGATAATTTTTCAGGATTCCTTTCACCTTCAATTATTGCTTTGATAATTTGCATACCGGTCACTCCAGTAATATCACTTATGACTTTGTGTAATTGAACGTTCATTTGAATTAACGCTTTTTGCATACGTAGAATATGTGTGGATGCACTTTCAATCAGGTTGCTACGTTGCCTAACGTAATTACGCAACACACACATTTGATCATCAGGTCTAAACGACCCATGGAGTAATCCATAGCTGTGTAATTGTTGTAACCATTGACAGTCTTGAACGTCGGATTTTCTACCAGGCACGTTCTTAATATATCGTGCATTTACCAATTTTACCTCAAATCCATATGACTCAAGTATTTGAAACAAAGGAATCCAATATACTCCTGTTGATTCCATAGCTACTGTTCTAACTTTACATTTCTTTAACCACCCTGCTAAGTTATGAAGATCAACTGTAAAGCATCCAAATTTTTTGACACGTTGTTCATCTCTTCCTTCAGGTACACATACATAATGTACAGCTGAGCCGATATCAATTCCTGCTGTATCAGGATTCACTATTTCTAGTTTACTTTTTGCCTTTATCATGGTAATTATCCTACTATAACTTATAATGGAGAAGCACTTAAGCTTGGGACGGTTAGATTATACAATCTTCTAATCGAGGTAGTCATAATAGACTCCATCAGTGGTTTAACCGTTCCTCCAAAACCACGCTCCTAAACGGGCACTTAAGCACCATTGATCAGTCGGTTATAACTGCAGAAGTACTTCTTGATAAATTATATATAAAAATTGCTATGGAAGTGAAGAAATAGTTTCTTTCCGGTTTAACAAGATTTTTTTCTTGTTCGACGCTCTTAAATAAGTTCACTACTTATCGTTCTACAGCCAGAATGTCACACAAACGAAAGTTTAATTTGTGCTTACTGTAGACATGGGGTTTTAAATGTGATACCCATGGATGTGAAATCCCACCCCTGAAGATTAGAATTCAAGCAGTTTAGCTTTAACCATATTGATCAGGTGTTGCAAGCCGTTACCTTACACATCTTCAGATAACTCTCGCTTTACATACATGCTCTTGTCCTCCTTCCCTTTCGGGTTAAAGTTAGTTGTTCACCTCGAGGCCATTTATTCTGAACCCCGCTTAGCTCCGCTAAGTATTTCTTAATGCGTACCACGGCGCACCCTCTCGACTCACACAGCTCCCATTATTCAGCCTTTTGTCCCAAACCTAATGTCCAGTGGGGGAGTGTTAAATAAACCATACGCGTCAAGTTAAGGAATGTAGAGAGCTTAAAGTAGATACCCTGGTCTTCCTATATCTGTCTTTCAAAGAAAACTTTGACCAGATTATAGTAAGCTTTTTTAGAAAAATTTTTAAATTATTGACAATATTGTTTAATATCAAAAAGAGCTCTCTAACCCGCCTTTTCAATTCAATAAATGCTTTTGTTAAACTGAGCTCCGTGTTCTTTTTTAGTTTTACACAGCCAACCATTTCGTGAAATACGAGAATAGCACATAATTTTGCGTATAGCTCGCACAATACTCTAAATGGATTTGTCTTTCCTTTTAGTTTATCAAGATTGATATGACTTTTATATAGTTTAAATAGTAATTCGATTTGCCATCTTACTCTATAAACCGTCAATATTTGTTCAGCATTAATTTTACTCTCTGGAACATTAGTTATAAATATTGACCAATCTAATAACTTTTGATTCTTTTGAGAAGATGTATATCCATGTGACTTTGCTAATTTATTAGCCTTTCTTCTTCTAGCCATAGACTGTTCTTCAGTTAGCTTTTGACATATAATTCTTACCTTAATTTTTACTTCCTTTCCTAATAATACTTCTTTTTCTGAAGATAATTGACCTTCTAAATACTCCAATAGCTCTATTTTTTGATTTGTTTCTATATCATATATATTGGTATCAGACTTATAACGACTAACAAAATATGCACCTGCTTCATCAATCTGTTTAAAAGAACTAGGCACAAAGTAGCCCAAGTCAAATATTAGCAAATCATTGGCTGATAAACCGTTCAGATAATCCCTATAACCTTGATCCGACCTTATTCCTTCCATAAAATTTAACTTATCTAGCGCTTGATTCAGGTAATCAAAGACTAACTGTAGCTTTATTCCTGATTTGGTATTATTCTCACAATCTCTATAGCTACTGCCATATCCTTTGTACATATCTTCCATGCTACTGGGCAGGCTAATGTAGCTGCTATCCAATAATTTAACGCTTCCAAATTGCTGTAAAATTTTGCAATCAATCTGTAGACTTTTTTTAAATAAACACAAAGCTTCGTTATACATTTTTTTCATGAACTCAACTGCTTCTTCACTAAACCTAAAATCTAAACCCTGTTTTGTAATTTCTATCGAGTCTTCATTTAGCAATTGGCACATTGTTTCTATGCTGCAATCATCAACTCCTATGTTACCAAAAACCATAGCTTTTATGAATGATGAGCCATTAAGTTTTCTCTTTCTTTTTATAAAACCTACTGCAATTGATATTTCGTCTGCTTTTTCATTAAAGAATTCATTGAGGTCTTTTGATAAGCAAGCTATTCTGTCCATTGTAAGTTCTCTCATTCATATATCCAAGAGAATTTATACCTTATTATTTTCCTTCACTCTATCAACTTTACTTACACTTTTCCTTAACTTGACGCGTATGGTTTATTTAACACTCCCTCACTTCATTATAGAGAACGGCCTACTGTTTCTTCAAGACTTGAAGCTTTTCTCATTTTTTCGCGCTTTGCCCAAGGGCCCACTTTTGTTGCATCAGATTGACTAATTGTTTCAGAACGAATCAACTCTCCAGATCTAGTAAAAAAACCTCGTTCAATAGCATCACGTACTGAACACCCACCAAGCAAACATTTTTCCCCTATTCGTTCCTCACAATTCTGTAATTTTTTCCACTTTTCTTGATCTTCTACTTCTACCTTTATTAGATTTTGCTTATCAGGGTATAATCTCACTTCCAACTCTCCCAAGCCAGTATCGAAAGTCAATACTATATTACTACCATCTGCTAGGCCTACATAATTCCTTATAGCGTTTTCCGTTATAATTTCTACCTCACTCTTACCTATCTTTATTATATTTCTTCCGTATTGTACACCTTCCTGAGTGATACCTAAACCCCTTGCTCCATTTGTAATCTTTGCAACATCTACTTTACTATCCTGTGAATATTCAAGACAGAGAGTAGAGTTGTCGATTTTTACGTCTCTTACCTTACCACTTGTTGCGCTTTGAACGATTGTTATGAAATCTAAAGCACGATTCTCATAATCTGCATAAGCGTTTTTCATATTAGCTTTGTGGCTTTCAAACTCTTCCAGTTCGTCAATTACATATATACTGCTTATGTTGTACAAAATTGCCCCTTTTGATATCAATTGACATACTATACCACTAGCAACCTCTATATTCCTTGAACCTTCGGAACTCTTTCTTAATTCACTAATCTTTCTTATCACAAAATCTGTAAAACTATATTCCTTTTCATATACCTTTCCGTATATACTACCCTGGTTAGGAAAGTTCAGCCTTACCCCAAGTTCTATAGCTTCGTTTACAACGCGTTTTAACTCATCTATATCTTTGGATTTATTTACCCTACCCAAAAATATTTTCAACTTTTCCGACTGATCTAATATTAAATCATCCCATAGAGTTCTAAGCTTAGGCAAACGTTTTTTGTCCTTCCACTCTTCGTAATCAATCGCTCCTGCTTCTAGCAGCAACTTTTTTGCTTCTTTGAAATGAGTTTCATTACCATAACAAGCCTCCCTAATCTTTTGAAAAACTCGAGACTTTCCTTCGCAATCACGAAGATTGAGAATCTCTTTAAGACCTTCATTTCCTTTGTGCTGATTGAAAAACTTTCTTAGTCGATTAGTGTTAAAGCTATGACCACAAATACCTTCTAAATCATTTTTTGCTTCCAATTGCTCCTGAGTTAAAAAGATCTGTTCTAAAAGATTCACTTCAAAAGGTTTTTTGTTAATAATTACAATGTCTAGAGGAGTTTTTCCTTGTCTGTCAGTTTGACCACGTGCTCCTTTTTTCAGAAGCAAAGGTATATTTAAAGTATTATAATAAGCAGCATAGTGCAAAGGTGTTTGCCCTTCACTGTTAACTATGTTAGGATCAGCACCAGATTTTAAAAGTAAAGTCATAAATGCACTAACTGCACAACCTATGTCTTTTTCCACTGCTAAATACTCCATACCTTGTATTACATGTAGTATTGTCAATTTGGATTCTCCCCTTTGAAGATTGAGAACAGCTTTTAGATCATCACCTTTGTTATCGTGTAAAAAGTCCTCAAACCTTGTAATGTCACAAAATGGAAAGTCTGTAAGAAGATTTAACAGTGCCTTATTCAAATTTTTTTGGTTATCTTTTAAATCAGGTACGTTGAAAGACCAATCAGATATTAAATTTTTGAATTTTTCCCTTTTAATAATAGAGGTCAAAGAGCTGTTATCACTAAGCAGCAACGAGTATTTAATTGACTCATACTTATCATCTTACCCGCCCCTCCTTCTGTTCCACCTTTACCTCCTTTAAATACTCTGTATCATCATCTTTGATGCGTTTAACTAGATCCTTTAAAAATTCAATATCTCTGTTTTCCAGTAAAGGGAATGCTCCCTTCTTCATGAGAATCGAGACCATTTGTGTACTTCGTCCAGCTAAGTATAATGGAGTGCGCCGTTTTTCATCTAACGCATTAACATCAGCTCCATTGTTTATAAGATACTCTACTATTTTTATTTTTTGGCTCAAGACAGCATGATGTAGAGGAGTGCTTCCGTCATTATACTTCTTATTAACACTTGCTCCATTTTTTATTAGGATCTCTACCATTCTTGTGTTCCCTTGCAAGATAGCATAATATAATGGATCACGACTGTACGCATCAATTGTGTTAACATCAGCTCCTCCTTTTATAAGGGCTTCTACCATTTGTTTATTGTTTTTTAAAACAGCAAGATGTAATTGGCAGAATGTACCTGGATCTACTTGTTTTGATCTCTCTTCTATTTTACTAACTACATTACTCTTACTTAAACCAACATCAGCGTTAGCAGAAGTTAATGCTTCCTGCAATTTATTCAATTCCATAACTCCACCTCGGTTAAAAATACTACACACCATTTTCACACGCATGACATAAAATGCAAGAACTAATATGACATGCAACATTCGTCCTTAGGCATTTGAGGTAAGCTTTGCCTATTCACTTCACATTCATTTAGCCTACTACTAGGCTTTAATACTGCATATGTAATGCCACCAGCAATGGCCCCAACAATCAATGCAGCAGTAGCTGATATTGATAAACTAAGATGAATAGCAATACATCCAATAGCTACACTTGTCAACATGGTCATTATGCCTACACAGAAACTGGTCTTTATTGCTCTATTAGTTATAGTTAGGTGTTTATTTTCTGTCACTTTTTGATACTGTATCACATTTTTATCGTCAGCCAGACTTCCCGAGGTTTTGGGACACTCCCTTACTCGAAGACTAAGATACTTAACTATATCTTTGTAACCATTAGAATCTGCCAAATCGGAAGGAGTCTCACCTCTCAAGTTTTTTACATCAATAGTAGCCTTTTCTTCCTCTACAAGATATTCAACTATATTGTAGCAATTCATTCTAGCAGATTCATGTAATGGAGTATCGCCATTTTTTTCGCTTACTACATTAACATCAGATCCCTTTTCTAACAGAGCTTTAACTATGCCTAAACAGCCCACCTCACAAGCAATATGCAAAGCAGTGCATCCTTCTTCGTTTCGTGCTTCAAAACTAGCTCCTTTGTCTAACAAAAATTGAACTACTTCCAAACGACCACATCCAGCAGCTTCATTTAAAGCAGTATCGCCGTCATAGTTTGTTGCATTAATATCAGTACCTTTGTCTAATAGAGCTTTAACGATTTCTAAGTAACCCTTTCGAGCAGCAATATGCAAGACACATTTGAAACTATTCTTTCGTATGTCAGCATTATTCATTTGGCCCAATAAAAACTGAACTATTTTCAAGTTTCCCCCTTTAACAGCACATTGCAAAGCAATGGGTTCAATGCCTTCTCCCACATTAACGCTAGCACCTCTGTCTAACAGAAATTGAAATATTTCTAAGTGCCCACCTATAGCAGCACAATGCAAAGCAGTGCAGTCTTGATAACCTCGTATCTCAACAGTAGCTCCTTTTTTTAACAGAAATTGAACTACGTCTAAGTGACACATTTCAGCAGCAATATGCAAAGGCGTGTTACCATCGTTGTCTTCTGTCTCAACGCTAGCTCCTTTGTTTAATAGATCTTGAACTTTCTCTAAGTGACCATGAAAAGCAAAATTAAGTAAGTCAGTATGTATATTACTTTCGTGTACACAATGCTCATCTTTTTTTAAGTGACTATCGAGCGTAGCTAAATATGAATACGTAATATTTTGATTAACTTGATAAATTGGTATGGTCTGTGTTGCATAAAAACCTTGTTCTTTTGACCGCTTTTCTATTCCATCAACCATACTGTTCTCTTCTAAATCTGCTTGAATATTTATTGGACTAGATACTTCTTCCAATTGATTACCCACGACACTACCTTAACTTAAAAACTTATGTTTTAATTATTACACAATTATTATAATTAGCAATAGTTTTATATTTTTTTCAGAATTACAAATTTATTGTATTCAGATATAGGAAAATACCTTTTGTCTCTAAAAAACATTGCAACCAAGTATTACAAAGATTTCAATTATTTACTTCTTCAAAGATCCCAAAAAGATCGTATCTTTGTGAGAACAAGCTACGTAAAAGTAGGGTTATGAAAATAGGAACTTGCAATCTTTGCAACAAAGTTAGGTAAGTTAGTTCGTATGTAAATGTAGTAAAAGTAGGCTAATATAGCTGGTTTTAGGATATAGTAGAATCACTATAAAGAAAAGTTCGAACGGTACACTTGGTAGACCAATGCATCCCAAAAAAACTAGTTCTCACGCTTGCTTGTTAATTAGGTAAAAGTAAAACCATATTATTAATTTAGTGATAAAAAGCATGAAAATATATACCAATTAAAATAATTTTATTTAGTCATAAAAAAATAACTTTGCTTTGCTGATTTTTATGGTTATACTAAGTCCCGTTAGTAATGAAACACATGAAAAAGAGGTGTTTTTGCTTATAATTGCGAAGTTAAGCAAATTTATAACTTGCCTCATTTGTGTTCCCAATAACGAATATTGGTATTACTATGCGACCAGCGATAATAAGAGGTTTTTATGTTACCATTACAAAATATTGAAAATTCCTCACATAAACAAAGTCGTCGTTCAAAAAGTCCTGGTAAGGGAAATAGTGAAACTGGTAGAAAACGTGGGCGTTCTGTTACGGATAAAGATAATAAAGCACCAAAAAGGGCGCGCATGGATGTAAATGTTACTAGTAATGAAGATTCAGAATTTCCTAGTGATTTACAGGATAGACCTGGACAGGATGAATTGGATAATACTTGTCAAACTAAGCAATACATTCCTCATCATTTGATTGAACTTATGTATCAATTAGACTTGTCAGTGCTGTGCTCACTTAGAAAGTCTACATATGAACATAAATATCCTTTATTGTCATTAGCGTTTGAAGATTCTGAAATTGATAAATTCAATGATATTGCCCTTCGTTATGAAGAGAAGTCTATTCATATAAGAATTAAAAATGTAGACAAATATTATACAGATAATGATATTAATTATGCTAAGCTATTTACTAAAGGAAAACAAAGTTTTTCTATTAATAGCTACTTTGATAGTTTTGTTAAACATCTGACCTCTAAGTTAGATAGCTCATTAGATAATATAGAGTATCTTGTTATCTATACCAATTCAGGCTTGGATCTTACAGAAGAAAAGGAATTAAAGAAAGGGCGATCTAGGAATTTTTATCCTTTGAAATTTGATAGCATAAGTATAGAAGAATATGGCATTTTAAAAGACTTTTTATTTACAAATGATAATACGCAAGGGCGTGGTTTTTATCAATTTTCGCAAGATAAAACAACAAGAGAGGAACTTTTAAAGCGACTAGAATTTTCATCTGCTGCACAAAAAGTAATGAAAGAAGGAAAATTTTCTCAGGAAAAAGTAAAAGAAAAATTTTTAGATAGATTAGTATTTGCAGTAAATCAGCCTAATAGAGAAGAATTGAACAGCATTATTAAAAGTGAAATAGAAAAAAATAGTAAAGTTCAATACGATTATATAGCACTACAGGAAGAAATATTACGTGATCTCACAGCTTCAGAAAAGTATAAGAAACTTGGGCCTGGGATTATATATGAGTTCAATTTATTGATGCTCTTTTTGCATGACATGTTTTTGCATAAAAACATATCCTCCATAAATTCTGAAAGCCATGATATATATAATGACATTATTGTTCATTATAAAGATAAAATTACTTACGTAAAGGCTTATAATACAAATAGTAGTATTGGTTATAGTCAATTATTTCCTTCTAGACAACAGGAAAAAAATAATACATTTTCTATTAATAAGCATTTTGCTCTTTTTATTGAAGAATTAGAAAAGGATAAGGATATAAAATATTTTATTATCTATACTAATGCAGATCCAGACCTTACAGAAGAAAAGAAGTTAAAAAAAGGGCAATCTAAAGATTTTTATCCTTTAAAATTTGATAGTATAGATATTCAAAAGAAAAGATACAAAGCTTTAAGAGATTATTCGTGTATAGATGAGAATAGTCTTTATCGATTTGCACGGGAGGAAACAACAAGAGAAAAACTTTTAAATCTATTGAAACTTCCGCCTTCTTTGCAGAAAAAGAAAGAAGATGGAGGACTTTCTAATGAGAGCGAAAGAGAAATAAAAGAGAAATTTTTAGATAGACTAATATTTGCGGTTAACCAACCTAATAAGGAAGAATTGAGTGGCGTTATTAGCGATGAGATAGGTAAGTCTAATGTTCCATATAGTTATGAAGAATTACATGAAATAGTGTTACGTTGGTTAGAATCTCATGAACTTGTTTCTATTACAGAAAGAAAAATAAAAGAGCTTTACGAAGATATAAAAAACAATAGATCTAGTTATCAGGAGATTCAAAATAAAGACATTAATGAGGAAATTAAATTTGCTAAAAGTGTTGCCGGTAGGGAAGAGACACCAAGGTTTGATCGATTCTTAGATTTTTTAATTAAAGGAGAAGGAAAAAAATGTCTAGAGGTTCTGAAAAGGGAAGGAGTAAATTTAACTAATATGTCTAGTATTTTAAGTAGAGCAGGAGCTAATGCAGCAAAAGCTTTTAAAGACTTATATAACCTTTGGTTTGATGAGCAAGGAAAGAAAACACAATATTTAAAAACTTTAGAAAAAGAAGGGACAAATTTAGCTAATATATCCAGTATTTTAAGTAGAGCAGGGTCCAGTGCTCCTAAAGATTTTAAAGACTTGTATGACCTTTGGTTTGATGCAGAAGGAAATAAAAAGCAATATTTAAAAACTCTAGAAAAAGAAGGAATAAATCTATCTAATATATCCAGTATTTTGCATGGAGCAGGAGCTAATGCAGCAAAAGCTTTTAAAGACTTATATGACTTTTGGTTTGATACAGAAGGAAGCAGAAAACAATGTTTAAAAACTTTAGAAGAAAACGGGATAAGCCTACCTAACACGTCAGGTATTTTAAGTAGAGCAGGAGCTAATGCAGCAAAAGCTTTTAAAGACTTATATAACCTTTGGTTTGATGAGCAAGGAAAGAAAACACAATATTTAAAAACTCTAGAAAAAGAAGGAATAAATCTATCTAATTTATCTGGTATTTTAGGTGGGGCAGGAGCTAATGCAGCAAAAGCTTTTAAAGACTTATATAACCTTTGGTTTGATGAGCAAGGAAACAAAAAACAACATTTAAAAACTCTAGAAAAAGAAGGAGTAAGTCTGTCTAATGTATCCAGTATTTTAGGTAGAACAGGAGCTAATGCAGCAAAAGCTTTTAAAGACTTATATGATCTTTGGTTTGATGCAGAAGGAAACAGAAAGCAATATTTAAAAACTCTAGAAAAAGAAGGAATAAATCTATCTAATATATCCAGTATTTTAAGTGGAGCAGGGGCTAGTGCTACCAAAGCTTTTGAAGATTTATATGACCTTTGGTTTGATAAGCAAGGAAATAAACCTCAATATTTAAAAGCTCTAGAAAAAGAGGGAGTAAATCTGACTAATATATCCAGTATTTTAGGTAAAGCAGGAGCTAATGCAGCAAAAGCTTTTAAAGACTTGTATGACCTTTGGTTTGATGCAGAAGGAAAGAAAACACAATATTTAAAAACTCTAGAAAAAGAAGGAATAAATCTATCTAATATATCCAGTATTTTAAGTGGAGCAGGATCTAATGCTTCAAAAGCTTTTAAAGACTTATATGATCTTTGGTTTGATGAAGAAGGAAGTAAAACACAATATTTAAAAACTCTAGAAGGAGAAGGGATAAATTTAACTAACATGTCTAGTATTTTGCATGGGGTAGGATCTAATGCTGCAAAAGCTTTTAAAGAACTGTGTAATACTTTTTTTGATGAGCAAGGAAATAAAACACGGCATTTAAAGCATTTTATCGAGAGCAAGGATAGAAAAGAAGGTTTTACGTCGCATAACTTATCCGGTATTTTAAATGGGGCAGGAGCAAATGCTAAAGATGCTTTTGAAAAATTGCATAGTGTTTGTTTTAACGACAAAGGAGAAAGAACAGGGCTTTTAGATGATTTCTATAATGCAGGTTTTGAGCCAAGTAACTTATCCTGTATATTATGTGGAGCAGGAGCTCGTGCTTCTTCTATTTTAAAGAGATTTCATAGTGTTTGTTTTAACGACAAAGGAGAAAGAACAGAACTTTTAGATGATTTCTATAATGCAGGTTTCAGACTGGGTGATTTATGCAGTATATTGAGTGGAGCAGCAGATAGTTTAGAAAAATTTCATGATTTTTGTTTTATAGGAGAGACAAAAAAGTATTTAAATCATTTCATAAATGAGAAGAAAGGTCTTACGATAAGTAATTTATCTGAGATATTGCACGGAGCAAAAGCTAATATTTGTTCTACTTTAAAAGATTTTCATGATGTTTGCTTTGATGAAATAGGAAACAAAACACAGTTTTTAGATGATTTCTATAAGGTAGGTTTTAAGCCAAGTAATTTATCCAATATATTATCCATGGCAGGAAATAATGCCTCTTCTATTTTAAGAAATTTTCATAAATCTTGTTTTAATAAAGAAAATTATTTAAATCACTTCTTAGCCGAAAAAAAACTCTTTACGCCGAAAAATTTATCTAAGATATTGGATAGAGTAGGACTTAATATTTGTCCTACCTTTGAAAAATTGCATGATCTTTGTTTTGATAAGGCAGGAAACAAAACAAATTATTTAAATAATCTTATCAAAGATAACCCATCGAATAAGATACATGATATATTATATAAAAAAGTTAGAAAAGTTTCTCCTACTTTCTTAAATGAACAAAACGTTAGTGAGATAAAAGGAAGCAAAACAACCAAAGCAATTCTTAACCCGAGTAGCTCATTCAGTATGAAGGAGCAAGAACAAAGCTTAGATAGTTTACAACAAAGCGATTCTAAAATTAAGAGAAAAACCCGGAAGGGTATCACTAACCGAAGTAAGAACGGACAAGATGATAAAATTTTAGACACAGTAGCAGGAAGCTCTTGTAGCTCAAGGGATTTATCCCCAAAACAAATACAGTCAGTACACCATAACAAGAAGCAACAACTTCGCTTATCAAAGTTTGCGTCATCTATTCAACCAGTGAAACAAGGGCTTTATTTGCCTTCTTTTGAGGAGCGTGGAGTTAAGATTGATGGTAAGTGTACTGCAATTACACGTAGCTTATCTCAAGCTCTATTATTACAGAGTGACAAATCATTTTTAAGTAATTTAGAAACTTCGGCTGAAATTTATGAGCGTATAGCACAGGGTAAGCAAATATCTAAAAGGGAAGAAGGAGAAGTTTTTGCTTTCAGTAAATTACTTAGTAGCTTTGAAAGACAGCTAGATTCTGCTACAAATAGTCTACCTTCAAGTTTAATTCATGCTCAGAGCTATAAAACACTCGGCAGTTTATCAAGTTATATAGCTGGAATTAAAGGTGACTTCGCTATTCATTTAGTAACAAGCAATCACGTAGTTGCCATTTATAGAACAGGTGATAACTATGCTTATTTTGACAGCAACGCAGCGTTTGTTTCTGGGGTAAAAAGCGTTGATCAGCTTATGAAGGTTGTAGAAAAAGGAATAAAATCTGCTGGCTATAAAGTAGAAGAAAAAGGTTTTCTTGTTGAACACTTTGATGTTGCTAGAGCTAATAATCAACTACCTGATGAAGATAAGCAAGTTCTGACAAAAGAAATAAAAACAGAGCGTCACCTTCTAGCAGAACAGGATAAGGAGCTTGGTCTTATCAAGATTAATGGTCAAGAGATATCCAGAGTACAGTTATATGACTTTGGAACTAAAATTAATGTGGAAGGTAGCGTACCGGTACTTATCAGTGCTGATATGAAGTTAAGCAGCAAAAAATTCCAAGATCATCTAGATGGAAAAGAAGTGAGCATGACAGCTAGAGAATATCTTAATAGCTTGAAAAATAGCAAAAATGTAGAAGAAGTAACCAAAGTAATTCCTTTCATAGGTTCAAAACGTGAAGTTGAAAAAGCAGAGCAAACACGCAAGCCTTTATTAGAACAGTTGGTTAAAGGAACAATTAATTCTATACTTGCTGCTGTTTCTCTTAGTTGGTCAAAAAGTCAGTTGTCAGAAAAAGCAGGCAATGAACCTCAAACTTATTTAAATGATCCAACAGTGGACAAGCAGCTACAAAGATCACTGTGATATTTCTTCCTTGAGTTGTGCAATTTCAGCTTGAGGGAGACCGGTCGTTTGTGAGATGATATCAATGGAAACACCAGCTTTAAGTAGGTTTTTTGCGACTTCAATATTCCTCTCTTCTCTGCCTTTTTCATGTCCGATTAGGATGCCTCTTTCTTCCCCAACCTTAACACCCTCATCAAATTTTTGAGCGAAAGCAGCTACCTCATCCATTAAACGTTTTTTTCTTTGCTCATATGCTAGTAATTCTTCTTCCGACCAATTAAACTTATTCATCTCCTCATATGCTCGTTTTATTATTACGTCACTGCCAACTATTTTATCTAGGTCTTCTTCGTTTGTTTCTGCTGCATATCGAAAAAAATAACACCATTTTTCTACTATATTTTCTAGTTGATCTTCTTTTGTCTTTGTAAATTTTGGTAGTTCTATGAATACGAAGTAAAAATCCTTTAAGTCATGTTCAAAGCTATTTTGATCTAAAATGACATGATTAGATTTGTACTCAGCCTTATCTGGAAAAATAATACAATCAGCAACAGCTATGAAGATAATTTCCTTGAGATTATGATAATTATCACCTTGATCTGCTTGACTTGAGTAGGCTTTAGCAGCATAGTATTGAGCACGTTTTTCGAAGCCCTTGGTCTTAGTGAACTGCATTTCTATAATATATCTTGAACCTTGAGAGTCTTTACAAAGAACATCGACAATACTCTGCTTTTTAGCGGCAATCTCAGGATCCAAAATGGTAGCTAAGAATTCAACATCGTGAATAGCAGCCAAGCCAGTAAAGCCTAAAATATCGTTCAAGAAATGAATGAGGATATCTTTATTCTTCTCGGTGCCAAATATTCTTTTGAAGGCATAATCATTGCGTGCATCAAGAAATTTAGAAAAAGCCATGATAAATTAACCTAAAAAGCATTAATAATTATACACAATTGTGAAGAAATATTCAACTAAAATGCAAACATTTTGTATATCTTTATTTGGTAGTATTAACTTGTATAATATTTATGGCAAATATCTCGATAAGGTATCAAATAGCACAAAAAGTAAGGAGCTGGAGGTTAAAGCGAGGTTATACTCAAAAAGGTTTAGCGGGAAAAATCGGTGTAACATATCAAATAGTACTACAATATGAAAAAGGAACACGTAAAATTTCGATTGAGAAGATATATGCTATAGCAGAAGCGTTATCAATTGGTATTGTAGATCTCATTCCTGTATCAAATGAAAAAATCTGCCTTGAAGATGAGGGAAAGGAAATATTAAACCTAATAAGAAAATATAAGAAGATTAACGATCAGGAGTTACGTAGAATGTTTTGTTTGCTAACCAAATTTGTCCAAGTTAATGAGAAAAATAGTAAAAAAACGGAGAGAATAAAAATTGCAAAAGCTATGGTTAAAGCAGGAGTTTTTGTTGATACTGTTTCAAAAACAATTGGTCTATCTGCTGATGAATGTGTTGAAGAAAAAACGGATTCTATCTACTACAAAATAGGAAAAAAGATAAAAGAATGGACGGGAATATACTCAGAAGGATTTAGCAGAAAAAATGAGTACAACACGTGATGAAATAAGCAACTATGAGCAAGGACGTGTGGCCATTCCACTGGAAAAATTATATGCAATAGCAGAAACATTATCAATTAGCATTACAGATCTGCTCATAGAGGAAGATGAGATAGTAGAAAATGAGCTACCTGATTTAATAAAAGAATACAAAAAAATTGAGAGTCAAGAATTACGCTATGCGCTAATAAAATCTCTGTTTGAAAGCATACAAATTTGCGAAGAAAAAGTGGAAAGAGCAGAAAAGATCAAAATTGCAAAGGATTTAGTAAAAGGAGGAATTCCAATCAACATTATTTTGCAAGCGGTAGGCATCTCTTTGAACGAAATTCAACAAATTTAAAATAAAAAATCATTATATATTAATATTTTCACTTCTTGATGAAAAAATAAGTAAAAAAGATTGAAAAATTGATTTGACTTCACTCGAAAGCTATGGCTCTATGCCAATGCTGATAAAAAACAGCAGTAAATAATTAAAAACAATTTGTTATTAACGAGGAGTATATTTTATGAATAATAGTGAAAAACTTACAGAAGAAATAGAGAGAGTACTACAGAGCGGAGGAGGAAGTGCTTTATTTGATCGCGAAATAATGGCAGTGCTTCTAGGAGCAGTTCATGACAGAAAGCAAGCACAAGATGTTACTAAAACTCTAATGGATAACTGCCCAGGAATAGGAGAAATTTTGGGACGAGAAATCGATGATCTGAAAATGATAGAAGGAATGACCGAACATGCAGCTGCAGCAATTGAATGTGTAAAAGAAGCTTATAAAAGAGCACTCAGAGAAGGATTAAAGAGAGGCCCAGTAATGGATAGCCAAGAAAAGCTGATAGAGTATGTAAGGGTAAATATAGGCTTTTCAGCAAAAGAGGCTGTCCAGATAATATATTTGGATAAACAGAACCGTTTGATAAGAGACGAAGTGTATTTTGGTACAATAGATGAAGTACACCTGTCTGAAAGGAAAGTGGTAAAAAAGGCATTATCAATGGAAGCAGCATCGATAATATTATCCCATAATCATCCAGGAGGAAGTTTAGAGCCATCAGAAGATGATAAGGTAATGACTAGAGAATTAGTGTCAGCGTGTCAAGGAGTGGGAATTGAGCTAGAGGATCACATTATTATGACAGACAAAGGATATTGCAGTTTTAAGGAAAGAGAGCTGTTATAAACCAAATTTCAATTGCTTGAGAAGTTTGGCTACACAATGAAATATAAAATCAAGTAGCAAAAAGACTTAGTCAAGAATCTGTATTGGAGAATTACAAAATATAAAAGATCTTTGTATAGTTTGTATATTAAGTTGTAGTTAAAGAATGAAAGTCCTGATAAAGCTATTCTTTTATTATAAATAGTTGCAGAATATACAAGATCTTTTTATAATTTGCGTATTAAGTTAATCGTAAAGCAATAAATTGCTCTATAGACTTGAATAATATGCTTAATATAGGAGGGTATATGACTACTAAAAAAACAGTATCATTTGATGATATGGATGGAAATACTTATGAGTTAATCATTGATTCTAAAAAGTTACCAAAAGGACTATATAGTGCTATTAGGCGTACTGGCAAAAAAAATCAGCAGCCTATATTTGTAGACGAGACTGATCCGAAAATATTTGATGATAAAAGCAGGTTTGAGAATCCTGAAGGTGTGCCTTCCCCTAGCGATGTTTCTGAAAAATCAATCAATCTTGGAGAAGGACGTGAGGTTTATAACAAAAAATCTTCAAATCGTCAAAATCCGTTTATTCCATCTTTAAGCAAGATAGAGCCAAGTGCAAGTGAAAATGCAGAATTGAGGTGGTTTAAAAGTAGAGTGGTAAAGGCAAAAAGCGTAGAAGAACTGAACAAGACTATAGACCAAGCACTAAGTGCTGGAATCAGGATAAATGCGTATAGCGAAGGACAGAAGAGTTTTGCTGATACAGTAATATCGAAAGTATCTTCGATCAAATGCAAAAAAAATGAGAAGGAAGACATAATATGTGAATTGATGCTAAATGGAGCAATATTCAGTTACGATCTATTGCAGGATAAGGGAATAAGTGAGATGCATAACAAACTGTATCAAGAGATTCGTCCACAGATAGATGAGTGGCTTAAAGAACTGAGAGAAATAGGTGAAAGTGCTATTGAAAATGAAGGAATCATAGAAGACGTGGAAATGGATAATCAGACGTTTTTTATGAAATTTTCTGAGAATAGTAAGGTAAATATTGCAAGAGTATTGGAAGGTACAAGAAATTTAGGGTTAACCACAGGAGAGGTAAAATTAGGAGGTGATGTAATAGAAATAGGAAATAGTAAGGTTGAAGTTAGAAGTGAAAAAGAAGGTGAGAGGAATTACGTTGATGTGTCTGATAATAGTGCTTTTGAGATAACATTTCCTACAAGTATTGGTAGCCTAAAAATTGTAATATACCATAATAGAGATAAAGTAGAGGTCAGAGTAGCAGATAAAGAAATGTGGTCTGAGCTACAAAAAAAAGGGGAAACTATAGGAAAAGGGTGTTTTTTTGGAGGAATGACAGTCACAGAAGCAGTAGAAAAAGGAAGTTTTCCTAGGAGTGGCAAGTGGAGTAAAGATAAGGTTGAAAAGACAATTAGTAATAGCGAAACATTATCGTGGGTTGATAAGGTATGTGGAGGTAGTAAAGAAACTTCTCGGAAACTTTAAACGAAGGGAGGTTTTCTTCCCTTCTTACTTACAACCATAAAATTGAAAAAGGCTTTCTAACAGATGTTTATTTCGGTAAAATTGTTACGATATGGCAAATATCTCTATAAGATACAAAATAGCACAAAAAGTAAGAAGCTGGAGGCTAAAACAAAAGTATACCCTAAAAGATTTAGTAGAGAAAACAGGTATAAAATATCATACATTACTAAGATATGAGCAAGGGGCATGTGGCATTCCAACTAAAAAATTAAAAGTCATAGCGGAAGCATTATCAGTTCATGTTGGCAGCTTATTTCCTAGACAAAAAGTACTGAGAGAAAATTGTTCTTTTAACAAAGAATGGATGATAGCAAAAATAAAGGGACAAGAGTCATGCAAGTTGATTCGCGATTTAACTGGGTTTATTCAAGCTGAAGAGGAAAATAATGTAAAAGCTGCAAGGGTAAGCATGGCCAAGAACTTAGCGAAAGTGGGGTTTGATAATGATATTATCTATCGAGCAACTGGTTTATCAACTGATGAATATGATGAGAAAAAAGGCTCTGAGCATCAAAACGAGGGACAAGAGATAAAAAAATGGAGAATAATAAGAGGGTATACTCAAGAAGAATTAGCAAAAAAGCTAGATATAGGACCCTCACAGATACATCACTATGAACAAGGTAGTGTTACCATTTTAAGTGAAAGATTATGGGAAATAGCAGAAAAGTTATCAGTTAATCCTGAAGATCTAGTGAAGAAAGAAGAAGATAATTATAAAGCAGAAAACGAGCTATTAAGTTGGGTGAGAGAGTCTAAAAAGATTGACAATCAAGAATCACGAGATGAGCTGGATACATGGGTAGAATTTTTATCGCAAAGAAAGCAAATTTACAAAGAAAAGATTTATAAAGCAGAGGCAATAAAAGTTGCAAATAATTTACGTATGTTGGACGTTTCTATTGATGCTATTTCTAAGATAACAGATTTATCTATTGAGGAGCTTGAAAATTATGCTTTCAAAACTTAGCCTGGGTTAAAAACTGCAGTAGCTTACTGACTCATAAATAATACATTAAAATATCAATAAAATAGTTGTATATTTAATATATCTAAATTACTGAATGAAATTCTTGTGCTTCTGTACTTAATATATAATGTTCAAATAGATTGAAGTGAATTAGAGCTTGTCCATAAACCAAAGAATTAGTATAAAAATACTAGATTCAACAGGGAGTAAAGATGAGAAAAAAGTATCCAACAGATTTAAAAGATAGAGAGTGGGTTTTGATAGAAAGGCACTTTAAGGTGTCATATGAAAAAGGAGGAAGGCCACCAAAATACAGTAAACGCGAGATGTTAAATGCAATTTTTTATGTACTACGCACAGGGTGTCAGTGGCGCTACTTACCTCATGATTTTCCACCATGGAAGGCTGTGCATGAGCAGTTCAGGAGATGGAAAAAACAAGGAATTTTTGAAAAGATAAATTATGAAATCACCAAGTATAGCAGGGCAAAAATTGGTAGGAATGAAGAGCCAAGTGCGTGTATAGTTGACAGCCAATCAGTAAAGACAACGGAAAAAGGGGGGTCAAAGGTTATGATGGAGGCAAAAAAGTCAAAGGTAGAAAGAGGCATATAGTTACCGATACACAGGGCTTTGTGCTTGGTTGCTATGTAGGAGCTGCCAATGAGAATGACAGAGATGGTATAAAAATAGCATTAGATAACATGAAGAAAAAATATGCTAATGTTAGGAAAATGTGGGCTGATATGGGGTATCAAGGAAAAGATTTAAAGGCTCACATAAAGAGAGAATATGACATAGAAATTGAGATTATTAAAAGGCCTCCATGCAGATTTTGGGTGCATAAAGACACACCACTAGAACTATTGCCACAACGGGATCCTGGATTTAAAGTTCAGCCGAGAAGGTGGGTTGTAGAAAGGACTTTTGCTTGGATCAATAGGAACAGGAGGTTATCAAAAGAATATGATTTGCTTACAACATCTACTGAAAACTTTATATATCTTGCTATGACTAAGGTTATGTTAAATAGAGAATATGCTTAAATTTACTTGTTTATGGACAAGCTCTTATAGCTTTTTTCACAATAATCCGAACGGACCGTAATATGCTACTGGCCTGCTATAGCCATAAACACATATCTTATCACATTCAGACTATTACAAGAAAGGCTATAACTAAATTAGGTAATAGAAATTTGCTTAATGTAATTCATTGGTATCACAAATGATTATCTTGAGTATGCCAATTTTTCTAAAAATATTGACGGTACTAAAAAAATAAGTTATCCTTTTAACAGATTTATTAAGAAGATGTGTATGGTTAGTCATGAAAGGAAACATACAGTAGCATTTTGCATTTCAGCTATTGCGTTTTGTGTTGGCATCTCATTAATTGCAGCAGTACTTACAACAATAGCACCTTTAATTGCCATAATTATTTCAACTATAATAGGGGCAATAACTATTTTGTCTGCTTGCCAAGCTATTGAAAGCTACTCAGTCATAAAAAATAGCAATAAGGTAACAAGTAGTTTGCATGAAATAAAAGAAGCTTTTACAGGAAAGGAAAGCGAGCTTTTTATTGAAAAGGTTTTTAACCATTTATGTGGATTTTTTAGTAGTGAAAAAGAAAGTAGTACACAAAGATAATAAGATTTCTCAACAAGGCAAATTTGCTTATTTTACTTTTCTGGTTCAACTAAAGCTTTAGATTTTACTTGATGTAAATTAAGATACAATGTCACAAAATTTATCGATTACTTTTTGATTGCCTTCTATCATTGCATTTGCCTCCTCCTGAAGAGATTTGATATTTTTTGATGTAATATTATCCATGTCAGGTGATGCTATTTTCAGTTGCGATTGTATGCGTATATATTTATCAGATATAACTTGATCAAGTTGGTAATTTACTGCATCTAAACTTGAGGCAAACATTACGTTCAACAGCGGTTTTATCCAACCTATCTTTCCAAATTTCCTCGAGTTAGAATACCTTATACTTCTATCTGTTCTGCCAGTACCAATTGATAGAATTATAATATCATCATTAGGAAATAACCTCTTACCACTTGCATATGCGCAAGCCGCAGGATTATTGGCAAAAACCCCGCCATCCACTAATACCATTTCCTTTTGGTTAATTTTAAGATATTTAGGTGCAAAGTAAGTAGGTGCTGCAGTTGCTGCTCTTAATACATCCCTTAATTTAATAAAATTTCTATCCTCTTTCCAGCTTTTGAAGAAAAATGGGCAGTTATTGTGAATATCGTAACTCGTAATCAACACATTACTTAAAGTGTTTTTAAGGATATCATCGCCAAAATATTTATCCAGTACAAATTCAATATTTTTATGTGGGTATTGTGCGCAATTAAGCCAAGAAAATATTGATCTTCTCAAAAATGAAGATTTAAAAATATATGACCCTTATTTTTGGTAAAGCTCGACTAAATCACTAGCTGAATATTTGGGATTTCCTTGTTTATCTTTTTTACATAATCCTGCTATAACAATTCCACCGGTTGAGGTTCCTGCCATTAAGTGAAAGATTTCAGCTATAGTTCTTCTTGTTCTTTTTTCTATTTCTGCTAATATTATGGCTGGTATGATGCCTCTTATGCCTCCGCCGTCAACTGAAAGGATGTATTTTGCCATGGTTAGGTATTTATTGATTTTATTAACTTGTTCGCTTTTATCGGGATGTGTTTCCTGCCCAAAAGCCACATTCTGCTTCACTCCTAGAGAAAATTGCACCAACCTAATAATTGATTCCGTGGATCATGCTAAAAAATCCGTGTTGGTTCAGGCATACCAATTTACCTCAAAGCCTATTGCTGAATCCTTGGTTCAAGCTAAAAAGCGTGGAGTTGATATTAAGGTTATTCTAGATGAATCACAAACTAGTTCAAAACATAGTGTAATTAACGAATTATTTGAGCACAAAATCCCGATATGGATTGACTTTAAACCCGCTATTGCTCATAGCAAGGTAATTATTATTGATGAGCAAAAAATCATAACCGGATCATTTAACTTTTCAGATGCCGCTCAGCAAAGAAATGCTGAAAACCTACTGATCATAACAGGAGATTCTCCACTAGTTGGACAATACGTCAAAAATTGGAAAAATCGCCAATCGCAGTCTAAGCATTATACACCAGACTTTAAGTTATCTTTGAATTCATCTAATTCCTCAGAAAGATTTTTTACCCTTTCCTCAAGTACTAACACTTTTTCCATTAAACCATATTCAATGAGTTTATCGTGAAATTGTACCCTTGAGTCTAGCTTGGATAACCACCATATGATTGCTACGGTTTGGATTAATAACGTGATAATTACTGTAATTGGGATTTTTTGATTTTGCATAATGATTTAATTTGTGTTATTGAGAATTTGTACTGCGTGTTGTGAGAAAATAACTACAATTTTATTGCTCTCGCTTATATTGTTTTTCCGATTTATGAAGAAGATCTGCAATTTCTCTATAAGGTTTACTACTTTCGTGATAGGATAACCTGACAGCTATAGTTTTTGCAGTTCTTCCTTTCCAGTCTCCAATATGAGGGTTAGCTCCTCTCTTCAGTAAGAGTTTTACAACTTCTAATTGACCACCGTTGGCAGCACCGAGTAGTGCTAAACTAATATTTATATCTACTCCTTCATCTAATAGAAATGCAACAATTTCTAAGCATCCTTTCTCTGAAGCATAATATAATGCCTTTTTACTAACACTTGAATCATCTCTACTTTCTTTTATTAATGATTTCATAATTTCTAAGTCACAGTTCTTAGCTGCTATTTCTAACATTTTCTGATACTTCTCAGCAGCCTTAGATTTCTGATAGTCATACGCAATAACAACACATACTACTGCTACTATAAACCACAAAAACCTGTTTCTTGCTATCTTGCTCATGTTTAGCATTAAATCAGCAATTTACTTACTTTCTCTTAACATAAAATCTCACTTACTCAAAGACGCTGACAACATAGTAAGGTAACCCGAGCTATTTAGAGTATGCTCCGCTCTATTAACTATCCATTCACCATCTACTGCTTGATTAAAACCTATAAGATTAAGTTTAGCTTCTGCGAATAACTCTGGATTACCAGGCATAGTTATATCTAAAGTTTCATTATTACGCTTCAATTGTTTCAATTTGGCATTTGCTGCACTCAGCGCTGACTCTGCATTAGAGTAAAGTTCCAGCATAATATAACTTGGCTCGCTACTACCAACTGTTTCTTTAATAGTTTCGCCCTTTTCATAGCTGTGCCATTTTGCTACTACTGAATTATACTTATCACGTACGGTAAAATGCACTTTCCAATTAATTGTGTCTTGAGGTCTAATAGTTGTTGTTCCTAAAGCTTTTCCTGTGGCTGATTTTGCCATATTTTTTGAAATAAACAATACATACCCACCAGCTAATTTTGCCATTGCTTCACGCTCTGTTGCGATCTTTGTTAACAGACTTATATCACTTTCATCTACCTGATTAATGTGGGGTATTAATACATTCTTAAATTCCTCAGCAACTTTATGTCCATATCCATGTTTTTGAGCTATTTCTTTCACTAAGTTTTCTATGGTAATTTGATGCCATTCTTTTGATACCTTTGCTTTTAAAGATATTCTTAAATTTGTTGCATGAGCTTTTATTAGTAGAGTTTTAGGTGGGCCTTGTATAGTAACTTCGTTGACTGTATATATACCCATTGGAAAGATTCCCGTTTCCTTATAACCTAGTACTATGTTCAATTCATTTGGAACTTCTACATTTTCATTGCCATAATCAACGCATACCTCTGCGACATCATCTATAGTACCAGATTCATCAGTAAGATGCACCGATATTACAGGATCTTTTATTCCTTCAATGCTAAATTCAGGTTTCATTTACTCCCACACTTTTAACTTCGATTTTTTTAATTGCTCTTGTATTATAGGTAACTTAATTTTTAATCCTGCAGGCAAAAAACTTCCATACTCCGCAAGTCCAGGATTTTCCTTCAATACTATTTCTACTGCTCCAGAGCTATGTCCATAGTGTTTAAAGCATATGTAATCCAACATTTCATTTTCTCGTGCTATATAATGTACTGTCATACATAACTCCTTAAACTTAAGCTAAATTCAACCTTTTTTGGTAATCCACAGGGAAAATACGACATTTGCTTTTCTTCTAACCGCACAATAACAAATCTTCCCAAAACATTTCCTAAACTATCTACTAAGATACTTGGTTCCTGATTTTTCTCAGCTTCTTTCATACTTTTTAATTGATTTAAATCATTGAGATTATGGAAATAAATTATTCCTTCTAAGTCTATATTTTCTGTACCTTGGCCAATATTTTGTAATGAAGGTATTTTACCAATAGACTCAATTGTACTCCAACGATTTTCTTTACTATACCTTACACTTGTTGGAGAAAACTTATGTTGACCAAGTGATAGCATTAGTAAATTGGTTCTATTGAATCAAATAGAACGTCTCGCGATTTTTCTCTTATTCTTTTTATTACTGCATCAGCAAGACTACGTACATCTTGGTTAGGTTCTGCTTTTATACTTATATTAAATGTAAAAGTTTGATTGAAAATTTTTTGTTCACACTTTTCACAGTCTTTTAAAACTTTCTCTGAATTATCTCCTGCAGAACTTTTTTCTGTAATCACACTTTCAATATTCGTTCTACTATTCGAAATTCCACTAAAAGCATTATTATTTAATAAAGGATTTCCTTTACTAAAAACATTTCTATTTTCACTAGTTGCACTGCCTATTTTTGCTTCTACTGGTTTCTTTAATGCTTTTATTGGACTATCATTAAACAATTTTTCTACACTAATCCAATTTTCTATAGGTTTTGTCACTGATTTCCAGATACTTGAGAAAAAGTTCTTTACCTTTTGCCAATTAGCGATTACAAGCGCTGCACCAACTGATAGTCCAGCAATAGCAGCTCCTATAGGATTGGTTAGCGTTAAAGCTTTCAGTCCCATGATCACTGCTGGAATTACTCGAGCTGATAACGAAGTTAATACTGGCAAAAGTGTTCCCTGCAAAATAGCCTTAAAAGTTAATATTCCACCTCCAGCCAATGCAAATGCATAACCAAAACCTACCACTGCAATCTTACCAATAATAAGAGCTGAAATTATGCTCATAACTCCTGTAGTCAAAATTGGACACTTCTCTGCAAACCAAGCTATGAGGTTAGTTATCTCTCTTAGAATATTACTTATCCACTTTAAAGGAGGTAGCATTACTGAGCCCAGGTTCATTCCTAACTCTGCTATCGCATTCTTCAATAATCGCAAGTTATTTGCTGTAGTTGCTGCACGATTATTAAACTCTTCTTGCATGGACTTTTTAAATTTTTTCTCGTCAGCTAAATGATTTATGGCATCTTTATAATTCTTTAAGCTTCCAACTAGTAGTGCAATATCATCCTGATATTCTTGACCGAAGAGGTTGAGAAGAATTTGCGAACGTTCTTGTTTATCTGTTTTCTCTAAAGTTTTAAAAAAGTATAGTAATGCTTCTTGACCATTTTGAGCAATTTTTTGTGACATCTCTTCTGCAGTTATGCCTATGGATTCCAATGCTGCTTTAAATTCTTTGCCTTGCCCTTCAGCAGTTTGGAGCTTAGAAAGTAAAGCATTTATGGCAGTTCCTGCTTTTGCTGGTTGTTTACCTAAACTAACGAAGGCATTTACTAAACTACTTGTTTCCTTGATGTCAAGACCAAATTGTTTTGCAGTACCACCAACTATTGCTAGAGTTTCAACCATATCTTTTGCTTTGGCAGCAGTATTATCTGATAAGTGATTGATTACATTACCAACGTGTTCCATTTTGCTAACATCAATTCCATAAACGTTAGAAAGTTTAGCTATAGAATCACCAGCTTGTTCAGCGGACATATCGAATGCCGTGGCCATTTTAGCTACTGTTGTGGTAAATCCAAGTAGCTTATCTTTGTCGATACCAAGCTGGCCACCACTTGCAGCAATTTGAGCTAACTCAGCAGCCGACAGTGGTATCGTATGGGACAGTTCCTTCAATGTCTGACCAAATTCTGCGGCTCCTTGATTGTGAGCTGCCTCATCTTCAGCAAATCTCACTACTTTTTTAACATCAGCCATAGCACTTTCAAAGTCAATCGCAACTTTAATTGGTGCTGCAAGTGAAAGTCCTAGTCCTATAGTTTCCATTACTTGTGACCTATAATAAGCTTTTTTTGCCAGAGCATTTTGCTGTTTTTGTATTACAGATCCTAATTTACTGTATTTCCCTTTAAGTACTTCAATAGATGAACCAAGTTTAGTTTGATCCCTCACTAAAGATTTAATATCCTTTCCACTTTTCCTTATTTCTTCATTTAATGTGTGAAGTGTATCTCTCTTTTTGATATAAGCCTCTTTTGCCTTTGATGCCGATGCTTTCAATTTTTCGAATTCATTTCTCAGTGCTTTGCTTGGTTCTTTTTTTTCCTTCTTCTCTTTAGCAATTACTGCAGCTGATTCTTTTGCTTTCTTCTCCGCTTCCTTCCAATTCTTCATGGCTTCAAGGGCATCATGATTTAGTTGCTTAAATTTGGAAACAGATTTCATTGACGAATCAAGCTGCTTTATACTATCACCCAACTTAGAAAGCTTTGCTGTACTACCTGTCATTGCACTATTAAAACTGCCATCTAACGTTGCACCGATCTTTATTGAAAGCATTGACATTTTTTTGTTACTCCTTCACTTACTTCTAACCACTTTAGAAACTCTTTTATACTCATATTAATAATTTGCTCAATTCCACTTCCTGTTGTTGAGCTAAGTTTTAAAATATTGAATCTTAACTCCTCTGTTCCAGCGGCGACAAAAAATCTTTTAGTACCTTTTGTATTTCTACATAATCTTTAATACATAAATCTTCAACTACTTCTTTTGGCACAGATGCTAGATTAGCAATTAAAGCTACCTCTTTCAAAGCTTCGCCTTCTATGCGTTCTATAGTAAGTAAATCTCTTACTTTAGGTTCACGCATCGATAACTCTGAGACAGAAATACCATCAACTGTTATTGGGTTGTTTAGTGTTATAGTTTGCATAAAATTCTCCTATAAAAAATAAAATCTTGTAAAATGTTGTAACTATTTGATCAACATCTAAAAAATAGAATTCTAAAAATCTTCATATTCCAAGCACCGTTTGAAGTAGTGCCATCTGATCAACACCATTTATCTTTCTAATCATATTTTCAGCATCGATTTCTATTAACTCATTACCACCTATAGTAAGTTTATAGTAATGAGCAGCGACAGTGCATTTGAGAGTGGCTTTTTCAGCAGGTTTCCAGCTACCAAAGTCAAATTCTTTGAATATTCCCCTGAGATTGATTACTACAGCTTCAATATCGTTACTACCACTCCCTTGCATTCCACCACGGAGCGTCAAAGCTACTGAATTTCCATCTATCAAACCAAAAAGTCTAAAAAGTTCTGAATCATATTCTGCAAAAGTAAAATCTGCTTCAAGCTTTTCCATGCCCATGTCAATATTTATTGGAATATCCATACCACCAGCTCTATATTCTTCAGTTTTTATGGTAAGCTTCGGTAAGGTTATTTCATCTATTTTTCCTGCATAACCCCGACCATCTACGAATACATTAAAATTTTTTAAAATCTTCGGTAACATCTCTTTCTCCCATTTTTATAATATTGTACCACTCACAAGATGTGACCTGAAAGTAATCTGTTCTGCCGGATATGGTGGTGTAAACTCGAAGTCAAAATACACTTTCCCGCTTGCAATGTTTGCCGGTGTATTGAGCTCTGGAGTTGCGTAACATTTTCCACTGATAATCGCTCCTTGCGCTTTTAAATTGGCCAAATAAGAATTCACCCCCTCAATTACATCATCTATGTAAGTTTTGGTGATATTTCGATCAACTGCCCATAAATGAGCTCGAAGTAAACTATCATTAATCAAATCTGCAGTACGCCTCACTGATAAAAAAGCCCATTTTGAGTCATCTGAACATGTTCTATTGCCCCAAAGCCTGTAGCCATTTTGATGAATTATCGTTGTTACTTCATTTTCATTTAAATGGTTTGCTCTACAATTTGTATTACCGAGCGTAAAATCAATAGGCCTGCTTGTTCCAACAATACCGTTTATTTCTTTATTTGAAGGTGAGTGCCAGAATCCTTGTTCGCTATCTACTTTCGCTATTAAACCAGCTACAAATGGGCTTGCTGGCAAGATTTCTTCTTTTCCTTCAATAAATAACTTAATCCATGGATCAACGACGTAAACTCTTGAGCTGCCGATGCTCTTTCGCCATTTTATTGCTTCTTCATCATTAGTATTTGGTCCATCTGCTACTATTATGCTTCTCAGCTTTTCTGCTATAGGAATTAATGCTGCAACCACTGGATTTTTGCCATCTTCTGGTAGTTGGTGAGTAAATTGAGGTGCAATTAATATTCTTGGAGCAACATGAATTATACTTTCACTGCTGAGGAATGCCTCTATCCCTTGATACTCTCCAGTCTCTTTATCAACACCGCCAATTATATTTTGGATAGTTTCACTTTCTTTGAGCTTTGAATCGCTGTTTTCACTTTCTTTAACTCGAATAACTACTACTGTTGCACCAATTTGGGACAATATTCCATTTATTGCAGAAGGTAAACTGCCACTCTTTCCAAGCTTTGCTGCTTCTTTTAAGCTTCCTGCAATTAACACTGGTTTATTTAGCGGAAATTTTTGCTCATCGGCTTCAGGTGCAGTACCAATTACACCTATCACTGATGATTTAGCTGTATGCACTGATCTTGTCCCTGAGGTAACCTCAATAACATTTACCCCATGTAAAAATTGTTCTGTCATAGCTATTATAAACTTTCTAAAGAATTCTTCACTTGCTTTTTAAAATTGTTAAGAAAACTCTTTGATTTTCTTTTGATTACTACTTTTTAAGATTTAGTATATTTATTAAAATAAAGACAAAAACTAGAAAATATAGAAAACTACGCATTTTGTAATAAGTCTTCTTGAATATTCTTTTCACTTCGTTTAATACTCTTTTGTTAAATAGTAACTTTTTTTACCAATAAAAATTCTTTGGTGCCTATGGCTTGTTTTTAAGCTCTAATATCTTACGTAGTGAAAGATACAAGTATTTTGGTTTCAACTTATATATTTTTTTAATGCCAAAGTTTATATGTTGCATCTAACCCTGGACATTGCCAAGCTCTTAGCGTCCTCTCTACGTCCACCTCAAGCCCTGTAGTTAAAAAATTGCTGCGAAAATTGTATATTCCCCACTGGATAAATTGACCATAGATTGTGCTATACGTATGCTCACTTGCAAAGAACTCAGGTGTCTCACCAACTCTTTCACCTTCTGAGTGAAGATTAGATGACGTATAAAGTAACACTGTAACAGTTTTTCCTGCTGGAATGATTATGTTACCTGATCCAATAAATTCAGAACTGCTAATTTCATGCTGGTAAATACGTGTCCAAGTAATTCTCGAAATCTCTGACTTCCTTGTATTAGTTTTATCAGGTGTACCTATAAATAATCCTGCTCCTCCATAATTAACTTCATCTTTATACCACATTGCAGATCCAACAAAGTTTATAGTTTTACTTATATCTACATTGCTTGTGTTTTTTACGAATATTACTCCCAATGCAGCATAAGGGTATTTCAGCATATTGAATTGCTCAGAAAATCCATCATACATGAATCTTGGGTATGATTCTCCATAGATAAATGTACCTTTGCTTCCCTCTAAAAAGCACAATTGTCTTGGCCGATAAAAACTAACATAGCTTGTATCATATGTGTGAGTACCTGCTAGTAGTTGTAGCATATAGTCTGTTTTTGTTATATCACTACTCCACTGACCAAGCTCAGTTGTAAAAGTTCCGTGACCAAAGTAATTATTTTTTCTACTTAGTACACCAAATAAAAAAGGTAATGCTCCAGGTTCAATCATGTGACGATTTCTTACTTCTTTCATGATTGATGAGCCGCTTGGTACATCATTTATAGAGTTAAGCTTAGTTGTTAGTTGATTTTCTCTGCTCCTTATCTCCCTCATAATCGATGAACCGCTTGGCACATCATTAACAGTACGGAAGTTATTCACTAAACCTTTTAGACCATCTTTATGATCATTGCCAACACTGTTTATTGCTGCAATATTGGCATTCTTTCTCGTATCAAGTAGTGATAAATTTGTTGTTCCTTTTTCATCAATTCTCTTTAATAACTGCTTCTCTGATTCAGAGATCACTGCTAAAGAACTAGCTTTTTTATTATCCAGATCAGTTAAGTGTTTTTTTGCACTATCAAGAAGTTCTTTTAGCTTACCATCAGTCATCTGCACAATTTCAGAAACTGCACTTTTGTCGATTATTGATTCCAGTGCTTTAGCAAGATATGCTAATTGATCTGGCGTACTATTTGCTGCTAAATCCCTAAGCCTTTCTTGTAGTGCATCAATTATTTCTTTTACTTTAGTCATTTGCGCAATATCAGAAATAGCTTTTTTACCTATCATCGATTCTAATGATTTAGCAAGGTACGCTAATTGATCAGGTGTGCTATTTGCTGCTAAATCTTTAATTCTTTGATGCAATGCATCTATGGCTTCGTTAGCAATGGTCATTCCAAAAATTCAAAAAAGTCTCAAAATTCAGTCGTTCAAATGCTTTTTTAAGCTTATTGTGCTCATTCTCTCTTTTAGCGATATCTTCATCTATTTTCTTAATTGTAGTACGGATACGAACAACATCCTGCACAGCAATATTCTCTGGATGAGGCAGTGGATACCCTCTGCTTGTTTTATCATCTGACATTCTGCTAAGTGATAATGATTCGTAGATTTTTGACTTTAGGACGATAGACAACTGTTCCACTTAAAACCAATTTTACCCTCGTCTCATTAGCATTAAAATTTGATAGTACATGAGTTCTCTCCACCCAGCTTTCTCCAATTGGTTTTCCTGATGTTAAATTTACTAATTGCCAATCCACATTTTTTTGCACATATGCTTTAACATCTGCAGTGCCAGGTATCAGCGCATCATATGTTATGGTAATCTTAGTGTTAGCTCCTGCTGTAATGCTTCTTGTAACATAATCTCCAGACTCTGAAAGATTACCCATAACTAACTGTAACCCAGGATAAAGAACTGGACTTTTTTCTCGCCCTCCTTTTAGGCTTGCTTTTACCGTTAATTCCCCATTTATTCTTTCACGCAGTGCGAGCGGCAAATTATCAGACAAAAAGTTTTCTTTTCCTTCTTCATCTGTTAGAATAAATTCCACATTAGTATCAAATGCCACCTTCTCAACATTTGTCAAAACTATTAAATCTGATGCGTTATTTGCAGTAATTTTGCCCAGATCAATAACGTGAGAACTTTCGCTAAATTTTGCAGCTAGTAGTCGAAACGTTAAATCTAAATTTTGATGCGGTGTCCACGTACTTGCATTGCTTGATGAGAGTAATACTCCTACTTGATATGGTTGACTTGTTACCCAACGGCTATTTACTGCATCATATTTGCCAAGTTCTGCTATTTTTACTGCAGTATCTGCATCATCAGTGAGTAGCACTATTGCATACTCTTGTCCTGCATGGCAAAACACTGGTGACCACTCTATACGTGTTGCTGTGCCATCTATCTTTATATCTTTTGGCTCAATATAGCTTTCAGCAATGACAGTTTGTGAGGGCATTCCCACTGCTGTTTCTCTAATCTGCACAGCAACACGTTTTTTGCCTCTATTTATAAACCATAACTCTAGACCTTATATGTTAAAAACAAGTCTTTATAAGTATTAAGAAGTAGTAATATAAAGATGTATAGAGAAGAGGAACCGTCATAGATCTTGGTCATAAGGACCGTATTGGAGCAAGGTTCTCTTCTCTGTTTATATACTGAATAGTTCCGAACAACTGATTGAGTTTTTAGGCTCGTATATAAGGGTGGAAAATGCAGTATTATATTATTCTTACGGAGGAATTATGAATTCATCAAATATCATTGCTGGCATTGATGTTAGCAAAAATAAGCTAGATATCCACATTCATCCACTTGGACATTATAAAGTATTTGAAAATGACGTTCAAGCTATTGATCAAATACTCGACTTTTTACGTTTGCATAATGTAACCAAAGTTGGACTTGAAGCAACTGGTGGGTACGAAAAATTATGTGCTTATACTTTACTAAGCCATGGTTTCGAAGTATATGTTATTCAACCTAGATGGGTTAGAGATTATGCAAAAAGCCTTGGTATCGCTACTAAAACTGATAAAATAGACTGCAGCATCATCTCACGTTATATCAATAATACAGATATGCGTGTTACTCCTTTAAAGGTTAGTAATATTGACAGTTTGAAGCAAAAGTTATCTCGCAGAAATCAATTAGTGGAAATGGCAAAAATACAAAAAACTCAAGCTCATCAAGTAACTGATATATCCATAATCAAACAAATGGAAGAACTACTTGCCATTTTGCAAAGTCAAATTCAAGTTTTAGAAGACGAGATGATAACATTGATTGAGCAAAGTCAAGAGCTTAAAGAAAAATACATATCAATAACTAGTATGCCAGGAGCAGGTAGAATCTTAGCTATTACTATGATCTGTTATCTACCAGAATTAGGAACTCTCCGACATAAAGAAATATCTAGCCTTTCTGGAGTTGCACCTTTTAATCGAGATAGTGGTTTTAGTAAAGGAAAAAGATGTATTCAAGGTGGTAGATCACAGATTAGAACAGTTTTACATATGTGTGTTCTTAGTGCACAAAAGTACAATTCTTATATAAGAATCTTCTTTGATAGGCTATACGATCAATACAAAAAACCATATAAAGTTGCTTCTACTGCTGCCATGAGAAAATTACTTATCCTTGCTAACTCTTTAATCAGAGATGGCAGGGTTTTTACTGAGGAATATAGCCCTAAAGCTGCTTAGATTGAAAATTAGTGTAGTTGTGGATAAGTGCGCTTACACAGACTGAAAGCACTTATCCACATCCACACTTCTTAAAAGAATTCAAATCAAATACTACAACTTAAATTACGTAAAATGTGTTAAAAGCATCTTTGGCTTTATAGTCCACTAAGTAAAAATTTATTTTTAGTATTTTTCTATTGACTTTTAACACAACTGCTACTATATCTCCTTTCTTTTCTTCGATCAGATCGTACCAATTTCCTACATTTTCTCCTTCTATTTCAACTATTATTTTATTTCCGTTTATACTGCCAATATAAAATTTATTTTGGTAAGATTTGCCATCAGGTAGCAAATAAGATACACAATCTTTGATATTATCAATTAATTTTATTTTCAAAACGTTTTTAGATGAAAAATTCATAGAATCCTCCTGATTTATTCCAAATTTATTCAACATACTTTTTAGACGTTGAAAGTCAAAATTAGCCAGCTCACAAACAGTTTCAAAGGATCGTGAGCGAATCCATTGACAAGCCTCTTTTTTCAGTTTTAGGTTCTTTCCTGCTGCATCCTGAATAGCTCTAGTAATAACAGCAGCCCACAACTTTCCTTCGTCGTACTTCAAAATGGCACCCAATCAACTTCTGAATTGTTCTGTTGTTCAGGAGTAATGACCGTAGCAATTTTGTTCCTATCTCCATAGGTATTATTCGCTTCAATGCCTATTTTTGCTGTAAATTCTAAACCATTTAAGTCTGCAATTGAGTTGATTTTTCTTGCAAGAACTGCTTTTTCTGAAGTGTCATTTGCATGAATATTTCTAGCTGACTCCAAAATACTGCGAATCATAGAACGTCCAGATTCTCCCCAAGTATCTTCTTTTCCTTCTGCTTTGCCACTTTTAATACCAATTATTTGGTAAATCTTACAATTTGCGTATGGACCTTCAATTACAGTAAATTCAGCGTTTAAATAGATGCTTCCAGTATCGTAGCTTTTAGTAAACCAGTTTTCGTAACCACCAGGTTTAATTGCCATTTTTACCTTGACTATTGTACCTTTAGGTATTAAACTACTCTGTAGTTTTGCAGTATTAAAATCAGTTAAATACTCTTCTAACATAAAGTCTCCATAAAAAGGTTAAATACTCCATTGATCAACAACTTGCCAAATACCGTTTATCTTATCGACAAGTTTATTTGGTATACGTTCACCATTGCGTAGTTCGAAAACTATCTGACGTGTGGAACTCTCCTCATTTTGCCCATACATAACCATACCAGTGCTATAAAATCCTCTCAGAGATCCAGCGCCACTTAGCCCTTGAAATGGATCTTCTTCAAGCATCTTCTTTGATAATTTTTTCGTATGGTGAGTTAAGATTATGCAAGCATTGGGGTTAACAGCATTACGTAACCTTTCAAGTGTTTTCTGAAGGAAGAATAGCATGGCACTATTATCATTTTCATTTCCATACTCACTACTAAATATGTTTCGCAATGGATCAATAGCTATAACATCAGGTTTAAAGCGTTCTTTCGCAATTTCCTTGATTTCATCTATTTCCTCATTATTAAATGATAAATGTACTCTTGGTGTAATAAGTAGGTTATTGGCAGCTATATTCAAAAGTTCTTTATTTAGTTGCAGTTGTTGTAATCGTTCTTTCATATATTCATATTCAATTTCAGTCTGCATGTAGAAGATTTTTAAAGGTCTACTTGGAGTCATACTAAGAAAGGAAACTCCTGCAGCCATGCAAACGAGCCAAGAAATCAAAAAGTCACTTTTGCCAATTTTCGGAGGGCCACCTAGAACCAATAAACCCCTCTGAGTTAAAATTCTTGGGTGAATGATATCCTCTGGTATTGGTGATTGGTCGTCCAAGTATTCCTTAACACTGAAAAAAGGAACCTTTTGGTTAATAGAGAAAAAATTTTGTATCATAATGATCTCCTATACAGCATTAGAAAAAGTTTTAGTTCTGATTTTTGTAAGCAGCTTTCCTAGGTGTGGTTCTTCAACCATTTCAAGGCATCCACTTCGATCTTTAGCTGGATATCCCCAAGAATTAAGGGTATGACAAACAAAGGAACGTACCTCTGTGCCATCATCTTTCTTGATTGCAACCATGCTAATTACTTCATCAACAATACCGGGTATTTCACTGGCAGTTTTAGCTCCTTCGCATTGTGGTAGCCATGTTGGACGATTGAAATCATCAAGATATTGTCCAAGAGTACCGACTGTAATGATGTCTTTATTGGGAATATGTTGAAACTGATTAAGCCAAGCCATCATTTCTTGAGCAAGTAAGCCATATGCAGCTCTCATATCTTGTTTGCCATTTCTGTCAGAGAAAGCCTCAGGTTGCATTTTTGCCCACAATAAACACAGACGTGATGCTACTGTGATGCTATCAATGAAAATACAGCGATATTTAGATAGTTCTGGCAAAAGCTCTTTGTACTTAGCAGATACGTGCTCATAGTGTCTTTGACTATATGCTGAATCAGATTTTAATGCAGGATTTGGACCACCAATTAAGCAGGCAATATCTCGCGCTTCATTCCAAGTACGAATACTGATTGAATCTCCTTGCCAATTCTGAACAGCAAGTAAACCAGCTTCAAAATCAAGACAAAGTGTTGGGTCATCTATAGTCTTCAATAGACTTGTTTTACCTATACCGTAAGGTCCAAAGATGACCATTTTTACACCTGTTTGAACTTTTAGCCGTTCATTGCTGTTCATTATTTTCATTTTTACTCCCGATGTACTTGATATATATACAAAGCAATTTTTAAATCTTCTAAAAGGTGCAAAAAAAAATTATTTGACCAGTAAGAATTTATTACGCATTTGCTTCAAGATATAGTAGACAGAAGATAAAGGTATTCCTGTAATTTCCGCTACTTCAGCAACAGTGAAGTCATTGAGTAATATGCATAAATTTTTCCAATTTTCAGGTAGTGTCGAAATAATATCTGCCATATCAAAGTACAATGAGACTTCATCTTCAAAATGCTTATAATCAGGTATATTATCATCAAGACCAAACACCATGCTATACTTCATACATTGATGTTTATGCAATAAATTGCGAGCACGAGAATTAACTAGTCTATCAATAAAAGTGTTAAAACTGCTTCTTGTTTCGTCATAATGACTAAGGTAAGGCCAAATCTGACAAATAAGTTCTTGTTCAATGTCTTCAAGACTTTCATCGGCAAAGCAACTCTTAGATTTAAGTTTTAGAGCATGATACTTAACATACTTGATGATTGTAGGATTTATACCTTTATAAATATTTTTTGATTTCATAAAATGACCTTTATTAATTAAAGGCCTACAGAATGCCAGTTTTTGTATACAAAGAGATAGGATACGTATAAGATTTCTTATGAGTTTAATGGGGTCTAAAAGCTGATCTGAATTTTGTAATTTCCATGATTTCCAGTAAAATTTGAGAATTTGGAAATAAAAGCATGCTTAATATAAGCTATTGAATTTCAATACTTTTTATAATTAAGTATATGGAGAAATTGCATTTCCATTGCCAAAAAATTTGGCAGTTCAGAACGCTTTAAAATCCTCTAAAATGGCCAGCTTTCCGGTTTCCGAAAATCTATATATATTATATAATATATGTAAATATATATGCATATATATATAGAATAATATAAAGTAATGATGAAATGTAATATACTATGAAACTGATAATTTATAGTTAGGTGGAGTAAAAAGTTAAAAAAGAGGAGCTTGGCTTATTTGCATTTCAATAACTTTGATACTAAAGAAATTTTATAATTCTAAGTTTTTTTTGCTTTCCTTTAGAAAAAATGAAACTTGCTTTGTATATATATAACATATTACTTTGTGAGGTAAGTATGAGGTTTAGCGAGGAATCTTTCAAATTCTCTTCTTTCAAATTTTACAATACAGGTTTCAATACTAACACTAGATCTAGGCAAACAAACAGATCTACCTAAAGAAATTTTATAATTCTAAATTTTTTTTGTTTTCCTTTAGAAAAAATGAAACTTGCTTTGTATATATATAACATATAACTCAAATTCTCTTCTTTCAAGTTTTACAATACAGATGTCAATACTAACACTAGATCTAGGCAAACAAACAGGATGGTCTATTCTTCACAACGGAGTGATTCAAAGTGGTAGTGAAAGTTTTCATGGTAGTCGTTTTAGTGGTGGTGGCATGCACTTCTTAAATTTTCGTAAGTGGTTGAATCAAATGAAGGAAAAATTTCCAAGTATTGAAACCGTTTATTTTGAGGAAGTTAGAAGACACTTAGGAACTGATGCTGCTCATTGCTACGGAGGTTTCTTGGCACATTTGTCTGCTTGGTGTGAAGAGAATCATATTCCCTATCAGAGTGTTCCTGTTAAGACTATAAAACGCTTTATCACAGGCAAAGGCAATGCAAGTAAGAGTGAAGTTATTGAAGCTGTAAAGGAAAAAGGTTTTTTATCCAAAGATGATAATGAGGCAGATGCCCTTGCTTTAATGTTTTACGCTATGAATCTTGGTAAAGATTTTAACATATTAAAAATACCATAGAAAGTGGGTCCTTTCGGCCATACTGGCGGGTTTGGTGGTGCTAACCTCAGGCCTTTTCTAGTGTTAGACATATTTTGAATATTAACTTTTTAATTATTAAGAATTTAAACATATATGAATTTAGCAATCCACTACTATCCTACTCGAGATCTAGTCGAATATGAGCGTAACCCACGTAAAAATGATGACGTAGTAAATAGAATGTGTGCTTCTATTCGGGAGTTTGGTTTTCGTATACCAATAGTTGCAAAAAGCGATGGGACTGTGGTTGATGGCCATTTAAGACTTAAAGCAGCAAGAAAACTTGGTATGGAAAGTATACCAGTGGTCTTAAGTGATAATTTAAATGAACCACAAACTAAAGCTTTTCGATTACTTGCAAATCAATCAGCTAATTGGGCAAAGTGGGATGATGATCTTTTGAGAGTGGAAATTCAAGAGTTAGAAGATTTGCAGTTTGATCTTAAAATGACTGGATTTGAATTAGAAAAAGTTCAACATTTCCTTGATGATTTAGATAGTGAAAAAGAAGATCTTTCTGACTTAGTTGTTGATGACAAAAAAGTAGAAATAACAAAACCAGCTGATCTATGGATTTTAGGTGATCATCGAATCTATTGTGGTGATAGCTCTATAGTTGAATCATATAAAGCGCTGTTAGATGATAAAATGGCAGATATTACTGTGTGTGATCCTCCATATAATGTTGATTATGGTAGCAGTCAGGAGAGAGAAGATAAAAAAATATTAAATGATAATCAAGGTGAAAAGTACGAACTTTTTCTCTACGACATCTGTTCCAATATTTTAGCATATACGAAAGGTGCAATTTACATCTGCATATCATCATCAGAGTTTTCAACGTTGCAAAAAGTATTTGAAGAAGCAGGTGGTCGTTGGTCAACATTTATCATTTGGGCAAAGAATCATTTTACACTAGGCAGATCAGATTATCAAAGACAATACGAAGCAATGCTTTATGGATGGAAAAGCGGCAATAAACGTGAGTGGCATGGAGGTAGAAATCAAAGTGATCTGTGGTTTTATGATAAGCCAACACATAATACACTACATCCAACGATGAAGCCAGTAGAGCTAATGGAGAAAGCAATAGTTAATAGCAGCAGACCTGGAGATATCGTACTTGATCCATTTAGCGGCTCTGGAAGTACACTGATTGCATGTGAGAGAACAGGAAGAATTTGCAGAACAATAGAACTAGATTCAAAATTTGTAGATGTCACCATAAAACGTTGGCAAATATACACAGGTAGGGAGGCAATTCTTTCTGGTACTGGTAAAACTTTTGCAGAAATTCAAGAAGAAAATTCGTAAAAAGGAGCAAAAAGAGAGGAGGAAAAGAGTGGAAAAAATCACGCAGACGGAATGGGCAAGAGAGATCGGAGTATCAAAGCAATACGTCTGTTATTTAGTAAAAAAAGGAATAGTTGAGTTGGAGGATGGTTTGATCAATAGAGAACAAGCAAATGAAGCGGTAGCAGCAATAAGAGATCTAAGTCAGCCACTGAGGAGGAAAAATCCAGAAAACGAAAATACAAGTAACCTTTCCACAATGTTGCTAAAAACGCGAATAAAAAATGAGATGGAACGTGGCAAATTGCTTGAGGCGAAAGCTAAGGCTGAGATTGGTGAACTTGTAGCAGTAGAGGAAGTAAAGCGCGATGCATTTAATGTAGCAAGAGTTGTCCGTAATAATTTGCTTAATATTCCAAATAGAGTTTCAGCACTGCTTGCCTCACTGAGCGACACTGAAAAGATTCATAAGACGCTAACCGAAGAGATTACAAACTCATTACAAGAATTATCTAATACTAAATTTCAAATATAAAAAAGATTTTGAATATAAAATGGCTGATAACTTAAGTTTAGAGTTAATAAAGTGTCTCATTAATCAACCTGGATTAGATGTAAATGTTAGAGGATTAAACGGAAAAACCCCACTACATTGCGCTATAGAGTTTGATGAATTAAGTATGGTGGATTTGTTACTCACGAAGAAGAACATTAATCCTTTTGTGGAAGATAATGAAGGTAAAACATCTCTTGATTACGCCAAAGAAGAGAAAAAAGCAGAAATATTGAAAGCGTTAATTAGTAACAAATACGGGTCAGAACAAGATAGTTTACTTCATTTAGCTGCAATGATAGGTGAAGTTAATGCAGTCAGATATTTGATAGGAAAAGGTATTGACGTTAATGTACGAAATGCTCTGCATCATACGCCATTACATCTAGCAGCAGGAATAGGACATGCAGAAGTTGTAAAGATTTTGATAAGAGAAGGAAAAGCTGAAATAGATGTCTTTGATGCGCGAAATCAGACACCAATGCACTATGCAGTTAATAACAAAAAATTGGAAATAGTAAAGTTACTGCTGAAGCTAGGAGCAGATGTAAATAGTGCACGCATAGGACAAAACTCAATGAAATTGTCACCTGTGCATATAGCTGTAAGTAATACTAATTACGATGAAAGAGACTTATGTCTTGATATCCTCAAATGCTTAATAAAGGAGCCTAATGCTCAAGTCAATTTACAAGATTACGAAAATAAAACGCCACTACATTACGCTGAAAGACTTAAAACAATAGAGGTTTTACTAACACGAGAAGATATAGACCCTCTGGTAAAAGACGATAGCGGCAAGACACCATTTGATTACGCTAAACCTGAGATAAAGAAGGCTTTGATGAGTAATAAATACGGTTCTGAAAAGAATAGTCTACTCCATTTAGCTGCACAAAGAGGAGAAATTGAGATTGTAGAGTCTATCTTAAAAGAAGAAATTGATATTGATATTTCAAACAATAAAGGTCTATCACCGATTTACCTTGCTGCAGAAAAAGGACATTTACATGTAGTAAAATTACTACTGAAAAAAGGAGCAAACTATACACCTGTTTTGCACTTAGCAATCAAATCAAATAATTTGGAGTTACTTAAAGTTTTATTTACTGAAAAAAATGGGTCATTGCTCTGCAGAGATACCGTTGTTAATTTTCCAACCCTTCATAATAAATATATAGCACAGAGAGAAATAGCAGATAAAAGGATGAAAAAACATAATAATATTATCTGCATCTGTATTACAGTTAGCGCAGTAGTAATGGCAGCATATATAGGTTTAACAGCAGCAACAATAAGCAGTGCAATCATTTTTGCAACAATAACAGGGGTATTTGCGCTTGTTATAGCAATAATGATAAGTGAGATGAGCAAAAGATATATAGAAAACGAATTTCAGAAAAAGATGTTTATGGAACTGGAGGAGTGTAGTTCTACTGTTAATGATGTCGAGATAGAACCAATTACGAGTAGATGCAGACAATGATATACGCCACATCTTTTTCTGAAGGTTTAAAACCAGATCCAGAGCTTAAAGTATCAGAGTGGGCAAATGAATATCGAGTTTTAGCAGCAACTGCAGCATCAGAGCCAGGTAAATGGAGAACAGAGAGAACACCATATCTTAAAGAAATCATGGATTCACTATCTCCGTCTTCACCTGCAGAAAAAGTAGTATTCATGAAAGGAGCGCAGATTGGGGGAACAGAAGCTGGCAACAATTGGATTGGCTATATTATCGATCAAACACCAGGTCCAATGTTAGTTGTGCAGCCAACAGTCGAAATGGGAAAACGTTGGTCGAAGGGAAGATTTGCACCGTTGATAGAGAGTACACCATGTTTAAAGAGTAAAGTAAAAGACCCAAGATCAAGAGACTCAGGCAATACTGTACAAAGTAAGGAGTTTCCAGGTGGAATAGTAGTAATAACTGGAGCGAATAGCAGTGTAGGACTTAGATCCATGCCAGTAAAATATCTCTTTCTTGATGAAATAGATGCCTACCCAGGAGATTCAGGAGGAGAAGGAGATCCAGTACTGCTTAGTATTGCTCGAACTAATACATTTGCACAGCGAAAGATTTTTTTAGTATCAACACCAACAATTCATGGAATAAGCAGAATTGAGAAAGAATTTGAAGCAACAGATAAGAGATATTTTTTTGTTCCCTGTCCGCATTGTAATTACTATCAAGTTCTAAAATGGTCACAAATAAAATGGGAAAACAATGACTCAAGAACAGCACATTATGTCTGCACTGAATGTAGCGGCAAAATAGAAAATCATCAAAAGACAGAGATGCTTGAGCGTGGAGAATGGAGGCCTACTAATAGAGTAAAAGGTGAGAAAAAAGGATTTCATCTTTCAAGCCTTTATAGTCCAGTTGGCTGGTATAGTTGGACTCAAGCAGTAGAAGATTTTCTTTATGCAAAAGAAAGTGAACAATTACTAAAAGTATGGATAAATACTACGCTTGGAGAAACCTGGGTAGACAAAGGAGAAGTACCAGACTGGAAACAATTATTTAACAGGAGAGAATTTTTTCAGATTGGCACAGTACCTAGGAGAGAAGTGGTACTTACTGCAGGAGTAGATGTCCAAAAAGATCGTCTAGAGGTGGAAGTTGTAGCCTGGGGAAAAAGCCGTGAAAGTTGGTCAATAGACTACCGAGTATTTGAAGGAGATACAGGAGGTGGAGAAGTATGGGGAAAACTTTCGGAGCTTCTGAGTCATCATTTTATCGGTGAAAATGGGCTTGAATATATGATAAGCATGATGGCGGTAGATGCTGGATATGCAACGCAAGAAGTATATAACTGGGTAAGAGGTCATCAAGGATCTGGAAGAGTAATGGCAGTGAAAGGTGTAAACAAAGCGCTAGTACCACTTAGCAGTCCAAGCAGAGTAGATATAACAGTTGGTGGTCAAAAGCTGAAAAGAGGAATAAAGCTCTGGCCAGTAGGAGTATCGATATTAAAGTCAGAGCTTTTTCAATTACTTAATATTTTGAAAGAAGAAGAGGGAAAAGCTCTACCTGGATATTGTCATTTTCCTGAGTATGCACCTGAATATTTTAAGCAACTAACGGCAGAGCAATTAGTCAGTAAAGTAGTGAAAGGATATACCAAACAAGAGTGGCAGAAGGTAAGAGAAAGAAATGAAGTATTAGACTGTAGGATTTATGCAAGAGCTGCATCGATAGCACTGGGAATAGACAGATGGCCAGAGAGTAAGTGGAATAGTTTGAGTGGAAAAATGGAAAGTAAAAAGCCTAAAAAAGTGAGACAAAGTAAATGGTTGAATGAGAAGTAAAATGTACAATCAGGAATATTTAAGTCAAGTCGAAGAAGCGATAAAAAAACTGCAAAGCGGAGAGCGAGTAGTATCAATTGCATATGGTGACCATGTGGTGAGATATGCTGAAGTTCAGATAAATGACTTGCTAAGCTTAAGACAACGCATCAAAGGTGAACTAAAGATTGCTGGAATGAAGCCAAAGAGAAAGATTGTTTTTTCAACGAGTAAAGGGATCATATAATATCGTTGAAAGGAACCATATGACAAAAATTATAGCAAAAGAATATACAGAATTTTTAGAGCAGCTAAAAGAGCAGATTGCTACTAGTCGTTATAAAGCAGCACTGGCAGTAAATAGCAAGCTTATTGTGCTTTACCACCATATTGGTACAGAGATCTTAAAACGCCAAAAAGAACATGGCTGGGGTGCTAAAATCATAGATCAGCTAAGTAAGGATTTAAGAAGCGCATTTCCAGAAATGAAGGGATTTAGTGCTAGGAATCTTACTTATATGCGCCAATTTGCTGCAGAATATCAAGATACTGAATTTACGCAGCAGGTTGCTGCACAATTGCCTTGGTTTCATATTGTAGTTATTTTAGATAAAGTAAAAGATCCAAAAGAAAGACTATTCTATTTTCAAAAGGCTATAGAGCACGGTTGGTCACGTAGTATAATGGTGATGCAAATCGAACGTGAATTGTACAAACGTCAAGGAAAAGCTGTTACTAACTTCAAAGATAAGTTACCTTCTCCCCAATCAGATTTAGCACATTATACATTAAAAGATCCATATATTTTTGATTTTTTGAGTATAGGAGACGATGCTCACGAAAGAGAAGTAGAAAAAGGGCTTGTAGGCCATGTAGAGAAGTTTTTGCTTGAGCTAGGGGAAGGATTTGCATTTGTTGGTAGGCAGTTTCACTTAGATGTTGGAAATAAAGACTTCTATATTGATTTATTGTTTTACCATTTGAAGCTACGTTGCTTTGTAGTAATTGAGCTAAAAGACAAAGATTTCAAGCCAGAATATGCAGGAAAAATGAATTTTTATCTTTCAGCCGTTGATGATTTATTAAAGCATGAGACAGATCAACCATCTATAGGATTAATTTTATGCAAGTCAAAGGATAACGTACTAGCTAAGTATACACTGAAAGACATAAATAAACCGATAGGGTTGGCAGAATATAAAATTACTGAAAATCTACCAAAGAATATAAAGGCAGCTTTACCAACAGTAGAAGAGCTAGAGGCTGAGTTATCCAAAGTTTCAGATCAGGAAAAGTAATGCTATTAAAATCGTTCAAGCAATTATTTAGCAAGCCAAAGATAAAAAGCTCAGCATGGGATGCAGCAGGTTCAGGAAGAAGATTTTTTCACTTTCAACCAGAGTTAGGAAGTATAAACAATTTGTTGTCTCAAAACCTTGAAACTTTACGTAGTCGTTCTCGTGACATGGTGAGAAAAAATCCATATGCAGCAAATATTATTGATACGATAGTGAGTAACTCTATTGGCACAGGAATAAAACCACAATCAAAAGCAAGAGATGGTGAATTTCGAAAGAAGGTGCAAGAATTATGGCTAAAATGGACAGATGAAGCAGACAGTAGTGGAGTAAGTGATTTTTATGGATTACAAGCTCTAGTATGCAGAAGTATGATAGAAGGTGGAGAGTGTTTCGTACGTCTCCGAAATCGTAAACTCGAAGATGGATTTTCTGTACCATTGCAACTTCAAGTATTGGAATCAGAGCATTTAGATAATAAAACAAATCAAACTTTAGGAAATGGTAATGTAATAAGAAACGGGATTGAGTTTAACAAGCTTGGGCAAAGAGAAGCATATTACCTATTTAAAGAACACCCTGGTGAAGGCTCGTTTGGTGAATCAGTGAGAGTGCCAGCAAATGATGTTTTACATATTTATAGACCATTAAGACCTGGGCAAATCAGAGGAGAGCCATGGCTTTCTAATATACTGCTGAAGCTTTATGAGCTTGATCAATATGATGATGCAGAGCTGGTGAGAAAGAAAACTGCAGCAATGTTTGCAGGATTTATTACGAGACTCGATCCAGAAGCAAATATCATGGGAGAAGGTGAAAGTAATGAGCAAGGAGTAGCACTATCTGGCCTAGAACCTGGAACAATGCAGCTTTTAGACCCAGGAGAAGATATAAAATTTTCAGAGCCATCAGATGTTGGAGGAAGTTATGAAGCATTCATGAGACAGCAACTGAGGGCAATAGCAATAGGTACAGGAATAACATATGAGCAGCTAACAGGAGATTTAACCGGTGTTAATTATTCATCCATTCGAGCAGGATTAATAGAGTTTCGTCGTAGATGTGCTATGCTGCAACACAACATTATGGTATTTCAATTTTGCAGACCAGTATGGAATAGATGGCTAGAGTTAGCAGTACTTTGTGGAGAACTCTGTATAGATGAAAAAGTAGTAAAAGCAGCGAAAGAAGAAGTAAAATGGATACCACAGGGATTTGATTGGGTAGATCCACTAAAAGATCAGCAAGCACAACAAATGGCAGTAAGAAATGGATTTAAGAGTCGATCGGAAGTAGTATCAGAAATGGGTTACGATGTTGAAGAAATTGACCAAGAAATAGCAGAAGATCAAAGACGTGCAAGCGAACTGGGCTTAAGTTTTGATTCTGAGGTTACTGCAAATCAAGAGGTGATATGAAACAACAATGGCTAAACAGATGTGTAATGGTAGAACCAAGGAGTTTTGAGTTACTGTCACTACAAACAGGAAAGCAGCCTATCTTTAAAAATATAAAACATGCAGTAAGAAATAGTGAAAGAGGAATAATACCGATACATGGCATTTTAACTAAAAAACCTGGTGCATTTGATGAAATGCTCGGAATGACATCATATGAGCAAATAGAAGAACAAATTACACAAGCATTAGCAGATAGTAGCATAGAGACAATTATACTGGAAATAGATAGCCCCGGAGGAGAGGTAAACGGTATATTTGACCTAGCTGACTTTATTTATGAATCAAGAGGAAAAAAGAGGATAATAGCGATAGCAAATGATGATGCATATTCTGCTGCGTACGCTATAGCCTCTAGCGCTGAAAAGGTATTTGTGAGCAGAACCTCAGGAGTAGGAAGCATAGGGGTAATTGCAAGTCATATAGATCAAAGTGGATTTAATGAAAAATGTGGAATAAAATATACCACAGTATTTGCAGGAAGTAGAAAAAATGATTTAAATCCACATGAGCCAATGACGTCTGAAAGTCTGGAAAGCTTACAAAAAGAAGTAGACCGACTATATGAAATGTTTGTGCAGCTAATAGCGAGGAACAGAGGTCTTTCAATTGAAAAGATTCGATCAACGGAGGCAGGGCTATATTTTGGCGAGAGAGCAATAGAAATAGGCCTTGCAGACGGAATGACAATTCTTTCATCTATTAATAAAAACAGGAGTATTACTATGAATGAACAAACTACAAATGACCTAGAAACTGATAATTTAACCAAGTATCGTACTGAAGTTCTTGAATTAATACGTTTATGTAATTTATCGAAGATGCCAGAAAAGATAGGAGAATTTATTGAGCAAAGTGTAAGTGTTGAGCAAGCTAGGGAAGTTTTAATGGAATTACTTGCAGAGAGAACAAAGAAGACAGAGATACTGAGTGCAATACCACAGAATTCAGGAGAAGATTTGATGATACAAGTAGCTAAAGCTAGAGCACAATCAAGTATTTAAGTTTTTTTATAACCGCCGCGTACAACAATTATAAACATGGCGGTAAAACTAAAGGGGAAAATAAATGAGGAAATTTTATGAGTTGTATAAGCGAACAAAATAATCTTGGTGACCTATTAAAGTATGAGGTGTCAAGTCTATATTCAAGAGATCAGATAACAGTAGCAAAGGGACAAAATCTTAAACTTGGTACAGTAGTGGCTCTCGATAAAGATAACATGATTAAGATAATAAATCCAACTGCCACAGATGGTACACAAACAGCAATAGGTGCAATAGTAAGTGATGTAAATGCGACAGAAAATGCCAAAGCAGTAATTATTACTCGTGGTGCAATACTAGCAGATCATGCAGTGGTGTGGCCAGCAAATATCACTGAAGAGCAAAAAAATGCAGCAATAAAGCAACTTGAAGGACGAGGGATCATTATCCGTAAAGCAGTCTAAGGCTATATTAAACAATAAAAAACACAAAGGGGGAAAATAAAAAATGCAAAATCCATTTACAAACACAGCATTTAGCATGACGGCACTAACAAATGCGATAAATATATTGCCGATAAATTATGGACGAATTGAAAATTTAAATTTGTTTCCAAGTAGATCAGTAAGATTTAGACATATTACCATAGAAGAACACAACGGAGTATTAAGTTTATTACCAACACAAATACCAGGAGCACCAGCAACAGTAGGAAAAAGAGGAAAAAGAAAAGTAAGAACATTTACGATTCCACATATTCCTCACGATGATGTAGTGTTACCAGAGGAAGTACAGGGAATAAGAGCATTTGGGTCGGAAAGTGAACTGAAAGCGCTGGCAGATGTAATAACTGACCATTTGCAGCTAATGAGAAATAAACATGCAATAACGTTGGAGCATTTGCGTATGGGAGCGCTGAAGGGAATAATTTTAGATGCTGATGGGTCGGAATTATTAAATCTGTACAACGAATTTGAAATAACACCAAAAGTAGTAAATTTTGCCCTTGGAACAGCAACAACTGATGTAAAGCGTAAGTGCTTGGAGGTATTGCGACATATTGAGGATAACTTAAGTGGTGAATATATGACGGGAATTCATGCACTGGTAAGCCCTGAGTTTTTTGATGCACTAACTTCGCATAGTAAAGTGAAAGAGGCATATGAAAGATGGCAAGAAGGAGCAGCACTTCGAAATGATATGAGGTCAGGATTTACGTTCTGTGGAATAACATTTGAGGAATATAGAGGGCAGGCAACTGATCCTGAGGGAAATGTGAGAAGGTTTATAGAAAGGGAAAGTGGAAACTGTTTTCCAGTAGGAACAGCGAGCACATTTACAACATATTTTGCACCAGCAGACTTTAATGAGACAGTAAATACACTAGGACAGCCACTATATGCAAAACAAGAGCCAAGGAGATTTGATAGAGGAACTGATTTACATACGCAGTCGAATCCATTGCCAATGTGCCACAGACCAGGAACATTAGTAAAAGTCGTTGCAGCATAACAATACTGGTAGAGTAACTACAAGTTGGTGAGGTACAAGAGGACTCTACTAGTATATAACTTATTAGCATACTTATGAAAGAATGCAAGAGAATATTAAGAGATTACTAAAAGATTGTTTTGCCCATTTAGGAGAAGTAGCTTTGTATAAGTCGAAAAATAAGGCGTACATGGTACAAGTACTAAAGCAACAGCCAGATAAATTATACGAGATTGGTGAAGGACAATTTGTGGGAGAGATGCTTTTTCTTGAGGTAAGCATTTTTGATATACTGAGGCCAATTGTAGGAGATATTTTTGTTATAGGTGATTGCAAATACAAAATACACACACCACCACTTAGAGATAAATCTGGAATGGTCTGGCGAATCGAAGCGTATGGGGTGTAAAATGTCTGTGCATATAGAAGTTGAGGTAATAGAAAGTGTAAATGCTAAAAGAAAAAAAATAGAATTAGCAATAGTGAGAGCGTTAAACAGAACAGCACTATGGCTAAAATTGAAGACAGCAAAAGAAATTAGTGAGGAAAAGAAGATAAAATTAAGTTTGATAAGAAAGAGATTAAGAATTTTTAAAGCAAAAACAAGCAGATTAGAAGTGTTAATTAGAGCAAATCTCTACGACATTAGAGCATCGACAATTGGCAAAATACAAAAAACAAGAAGAGGATCGAAAGTAGGAAAGCATGAGTTTATAGGAGGATTTGCAGCAGTTATGCCAAAAGGAAATAGCGGTATGTTTAAACGTGAAGGAAGAGCAGCATTGCCAATAAAGGAAGTTAAATTGTCACTCGAACCTGAGGCTTCAAGGATAATAGGGAATCTTGTTAATTATGAGGTTGAGGAAGTGTTTAAAAAGTTCTTTGAACGTGATATTACAAGAAATGTATGAATTTTAAAGATTTGCATAATGCAATCTGCACTACGCTGAAGAGAGAAATATCGTCTATACAGACATGTGAAATTTATCCAGCAATAAGGAAAGAATTAGTAGCGCCAGCGTTATTTGTAGAGCTTGTGAGTTTAGAATCGGGAAAAGATCCAGGGACAGAAGAATTAGCGCTGAGAGCAAGATTTGAGGCAAGGATTGTAGTTGATGGAACAGTCGAGGATTCCTCGTTAGTTGTAAGGTCATTAGCAGCAGAAGTAGCAAGAGTAGTGAACAAGAATACCTGGGAAAAGAATGTATCTCCGGCTGAATTTCTTTCTGCAGAGCCAGATGGATTGAGACCCGAATTAGATGCATATTTGGTGTGGATGGTTGATTGGAGTCATCAGCTTCATTTAGGTAAATCAGTATGGGAAGAGGGGAAAATTAAACCACATAAAATAGCAGTGGGAGAAATGCATGTTGGAAAATAATTTTGCCATTGCAGAGTTACAGAGAAAAGTAGCGAATATCATTCGTATAGGAGTTGTAAAAGAAATAGATTATGAAAAAGCAAAAGTAAGAGTGAAAATAGGAGAATTTATAACAGATTGGTTGCCGTGGATAACGAGTAAAGCAGGAAAAGATAGAGATTGGTCTCCACCAGATATCGATGAACAGGTTATGGTATTTTCTCCTCTTGGTGAACTATCATTAGGAGTGGTATTAGGAGGAATATATCAGGAAAAATACTCTGCACCAGAGAATAAAAAAGAAATAAATAGTATGAAGTTTCAAGATGGAACAAGATTGTTATATGATAAGGAAAAACATCATTTAGAGATTGAAGTAGTAGACAAAATAACACTGAAAGCTGGGGGATCAAGTATAGAAATGACAAAAAGTGGAATAAAACTGAAAGCAGAAAGGATCGACTTAAATTGAACAAAGGAATAGTGAGGTTAGGAGACTACTGTGGAGAAGCTATACCACATTTCTGCATTAGCGGAAGTAATAATGTTTTTGTAAACGGTAAGTCAATATGTAGACAAGGAGACAGTTTTAGTGAAGGAAGAGCATTAACTGAAGGATCAAAAACAGTGTTTGCAAATGGTCTTAGTGTAGGAAGAGTAGGAGATATAGTTTCATGTGGGTTTAAAGTAATAAAAGGCAGTGAAAGCGTCTTTGCAAAATAGAAATGAAGGGTATGGATGCTAAAACAGGAAAGACGTTAGAAGGAATAGAGCACTTAAAGCAGTCGATAATTGATATACTGACTACTCCGGTAAACAGTAGAATCATGAGGAGAGATTATGGGTCTAGGCTATTTGAATTAGTGGATAAACCAATCAGTAGAGATTTAACTATGGAAATCTATGCAGCAACAGCAGAAGCTTTGGAAAAATGGGAAAAGAGATTTAAGTTAGAAAAAGTAAAAGTTGAAGGAGTAAAAGAAGGGAGAGTAACATTGAATTTAGAAGGTGTCTATCTTTCAGAAGGTAAGTTCATAAATATTAATGGAGTAGTTGTTTAAAAATGCAGCAGCCAAATATTATCGAACCACTGAACTTTGAAGAGATTTTTGCTCGGATGAAAGAAGAATTAATAAGTCGAGATAAAAGTTTTACAGCACTAATTGAAAGTGACCCAGCGATAAAGGTATTAGAAGTAGCAGCATGGAGAGAGTTGTTACTCAGAGAAAGAATAAATGAAGCTGTAAAAAGTAATTTACTAAAATTTGCAACAGGAGAAGATCTTGGTAATTTAGCTGAATTTTATGGAGTAGAGAGGCAGAAAGAAGAAGATGACGAACGATTTAGAAAGAGGGTAAAAGCAAAAATAGCAGGTTGGTCAACAGGAGGAAGTAAGGAATATTATAAATATCATGCACTGTCAGCAGATAGTAGAGTAAAAGACGCACTAGTGGAATCACCTATACCAGGAAAAGTACAAATTTCAATCTTATCAACATAATTATCCACAACTGGCATAGCGTTAGAAGAGTTACTAGAAATTGTAAAAAAGCAGGTTACTAGAGATGATATAAGGGTTTTAACCGATACAGTAACAGTAATTGGCTGCAATATTATGGAAATAGATATCCACAGCAGAATGAGCATAAGTCCTGTAATATCAGAGGAGGAAATCAAGAAGCAGTTTATTGAGAAGTTTGAATTAGCAAAAAGATTAGGGTGGAGTGTAACAAGATCGTGGATAATAGCGAATCTATTTGTAGAGGGTGTAGAAAACGTAGAATTAATAGAACCAAAAGAGGATGTTGTGGTATTGGGGAATGAGTGTGCAGTGCTTGGCCACGTCAAGTTAGATAGGATTTAAAACGTATTTTTTTTGTTTTGTGCCAGTGAGGGGATTGCGTGCAATAAGTGGTTTAAGGTTTACTGGATCCAATGTTAGGGAGACGAAAGTATTGATTTTCTTCCAGAAGTTGTAACTTGTTTTTTAAAGTATGGATAATATGGTCAAATATTATGGAGAGTGTTTTCGATATTAAGAACATCTTTATTTTTCTGCAATGATCTCTTGGTTACTCATAAGCTACCTAAATAAAGGAAATTAAAGCAACTTGAAAGAAAAGACAAATGAAAAGTTTATTACCGCCAAACGCAACAAAGCAAGAGCAAGCACTGGTTAATGCAATCGATTATAAAGTTGATCCAAGCAGGATAAGAGGATTTAAATTTAGCCTAGGGGAAAAAATATTGCCGTGGTTGATTGAGGAATATGGTTTAGAAGAGATACTGCGTTGGGTAAAAGATAGAAGAAAAGCCGTAATAGAAGGAGTAAAATTTCAAAGACTGCGAGGAACACCTAAATCACTTAAAATAGCACTCAAGTGGGCAAATATAGAAGACATTACAATCATCGAAGAACCACCCGGTAAACACTTTTTTGAGTTGCAAGTAGGGATAAAAGATGTTCCAAATAACTTTTTTGTAGATGCAATTGTGGAACTTGCAAAACTATCACTACCAGCAAGATCGCGGCTAATGAGGATTTTCAATGACCACTACAACGTTGATAGGTTTATTTTAGATGAAAGCTTTTTTGGAAGTTTGTTATCGGATTACTCAGGGATAAAAATTGAAAAAGATGGAGCAGTATTATCGTTTGGAAGAGTAAATTTTTTCAGGTCTAGTGGTCCAGTTATTAGGATTATAGAAAACTATCTACGCGATCATTATGAACGAGCTTTAAGCAATGATATATATCGCCTAGATGTAGCAATCCTTGGAGAAACCGAGCCTCACACAAAGAATTATAACGGTATTTATGAAAGAAATCATTTGTGGTACAACTTAAAAGCACTATATCCATTACCACAAAGTTTATTACCAGCAATTAAGTTTGTCAAAGCACAGATTGTACTGTCAGATAGCTGGAAATTAGGAGAAATAAATAGCTGTTTTCCTCTTTGTTATCAAGAAGAGATAGGAGGCATACTTTTCCTTGGTAATGATAAACTTTCTGATCAGCTATGGAACTTGGAATACAAACCAATTTTGGAAAGATTTAATATCAGCTATGAATATGAAGCAAAGAATCTTACTGATCAAAAGGTTGCGAAAGCTAATTTAACGGAATATCACGTTAGTTGCGAAAATGATAGAAGTTCAGGAAAAGAAGATTCGATACACGAATTAGAAAATTACATTTTAGTGTTTTATCCAGGAGTACTGAAATGGCACGAACATCGACATTTGCACAGAAGTTGGAAAAATAGTCAAGCAATATGTATAATAAGTTAAATACTTATATTTAGATCCTCATATATTATATTAATAATAGGTAAAAGTGTATGAAATAAAAAGAAAAAGACTTGCTTTCTCATGCTAAAAAGGACATGACTTGAATAGCAGCAGGTAAATATAAGAAATTTGTCTGGCGCTAGAAAAGCTAGTTTTGTGAGGTAAGTATGAAGTTTAGCAAAGAATCTTTTAGTAAGTTTTTTAAAGAAGTATCAAGTAACGATATTAATAAAAGAAATGAAGAAGGAGAGACGATATTGCACCAAGCAGTAGAAATCTCTGATTACAAAACAGTGAGATTATTAATAAAAAAAGGAGCAGAGGTAAATGCAAGAGATAAAAATGGTTATACGCCACTACACTGTGCAGTATTTGCGAAAAGCTTAGAAAATGTAAAAGTGCTGCTAAGGTCGGGAGCAGAAGTAAATGCCACTCAATATGTCAGTGGATGTACGCCACTGCACTCTGCATGCAAAATAGGAGGAGCAGGAGTTGAAATAATAAAAGAGCTAGTAAAAGCAGGGGCTGAAATTAATCAACTGAATAAATATGGCGCAACACCAATGTACTATATCTGGGAAAGTGAAAAGTATTCTCTGTGTGATAGAGAAGAGAGTGAAAAGGCAAGTAAATTTTTAAGAGAAAAAGGTGGAATAACAAAAAGTAGAGAACTGACGTGCTATGGAATAGAGGGGCTAGTAGGAGAAATAGCAGACATGTTGAATGGAAGCTACATGCCGGAGCTAAAAATAATAGAGATAGGAGAAATAAGGAAGAGAGACAAATCGCTAATAAAGAAAGAATGTCAAAATTTAGCAAGCAAGATAATGAGCAAAGTGAACGAAATGATAGATGAGGGGGTGAGAAGGAAGGCTTAAAATTTAAAGAAAAGGTGGGGTAAGTTATGGTAAAGCTCGGTAAAAAAGAGGAGTCACTATTAGAGAACTCGTTTAAAAATATTTATGAAAGAGACAAAAGGGGAAGAACAGCTCTACATTATGCGATAGACGCAAAAACAGTGGAGTTATTGGTCGAAAAAGGAGTGAATGTGAATGCAGCAGATTTAGGAGGTTATACAGCACTACACTTAGCGGTAACGGAGAAACGTCTAGAAACCGTGAGAGAACTGATAAAGTCAGGAGCAAATGTTAATTCTGAAGAGTATGGCAGTAAATGCACACCGCTACACCTTGCATGTATGGTAGGTGAAAAAGAAATAGTGGAGGAGTTAGTAAAAGCTGGAGGAGAAATAGAACAAGCAGATAAATTTGGAATGAAAGCAATGGATTATGCGAAAAATAGCAAAGAAGTAACCAAGGTGTTGAAGAAAGAAACAGACAGAATTGAGAAGCTATTTATGAAGGGCTAAAAATATGGAGAAAGAAATAGAGAAGAAAGTAATGAATTTAGGGATAAAACCTTTGGGTGAGCTGAGAAAAATATGGAAGAAGGTGTATGGAGAAGAAGCGCCTAGATACTCAAAGAAATATCTGATACCGAGGCTAGCATATAGAATACAGGAGGAAGCGTATGGAGAAATGTCAAGAAAAGGAGCAAAAAGACTAGAGTATCTAGCAGATCGACTAGAGAAGGGAAAAAGAATAAGTAGCGATAAATTACCAGTAGAAGGGACAGAGCTAATATTAGAAAGAGGAGAAGAGACGCATGCAGTAATGGTAACAGATAAGGGTTTAATCTACAGAGAAGAATTTTTCACATCATTATCAGCAGTAGCCGGAAAAATAATGGGAATGAGCTACAATGGGCCTTTATTATTTGGAATGCGTGATAAAAATGAAAGTTGAAGAGAATAAAATGCTAAAAGAGGTAAGATGTGCGATATATACGAGAAAGTCAAATGAAGATGGCCTAGAGCAGAAGTTTAACAGTTTAGATGCGCAGCGAGTAGCATGTGAAAAGTACATCAGGAGCAAAGAGGGCTGGGTAGCATTGGCAAAAAGGTACGATGATGGTGGGTATTCAGGAAAGAATTTAGAAAGACCAGCAATAAAGGAATTATTTGAAGATGTTAAAGGAGGAGAGATAGACTGTGTAGTAGTATATACGCTCGATAGGCTCTCAAGAGAAACAAAAGACAGCATCGAAGTAACGTCATTTTTTAGAAGGCACAGAGTAAATTTTGTAGCAGTAACGCAGATATTTGACAATAATACGCCAATGGGAAAGTTTGTACAAACGGTATTATCAGGAGCAGCACAACTAGAAAGAGAGATGATAGTAGAGAGAGTAAAAAATAAAATAGCAACATCAAAAGAACACGGACTATGGATGGGAGGAACTTTGCCGCTTGGATATGATGTAAAAGATAAAGAATTAATAATAAATGAAAAAGAAGCGAAAATAGTAGGGCACATATTTGAAAGATATTTGGAGTTGAAGTCAATGGCAGAGTTGGCAAGAGAGTTAAATAGAGAAGGTTACAGAACAAAATCAGATATCTTTAAGAAAGCGACGGTGAGAAGAATAATAACAAATCCAATATATATGGGAAAGATAAGACATTATGAGAAAGAGTATGAAGGAAAGCATGAAGCAATAATAGAGGAAGAAAAATGGCAAAAAGCGCAGGAATTGATAAAGAATCAACCATATAGAAAAGCAAAATATGAGGAAGCATTGCTTAGGGGAATAATTAAGTGCAAGAGCTGTGGTGTAAATATGACACTAACGTATGCAAAAAAAGAAAATAAAAGGTACCGATATTACGTGTGCAATAACCATTTAAGGGGAAAAGGTTGTGAATCAATAAACAGAACTATAGTAGCGGGAGAGGTGGAAAAAGAAGTAATGAGAAAGACAGAGCAGCTATATGAAAAATGGGGAGAAGAATGGAAAAATTTAAGTTTCAGAGAACAGAAAGAAGTAGTGAAAAAGTTAATAAAGGGAGTAATGGTAAAAGAAGATGGAATAGAAGTATGTTCTGAATCAGAGGAAAAATTTATACCAATGAAGAAGAAAGGAAACAAATGCACAGTAGTAGAGCCAGAAGGAAAAACAAATAATGCGCTACTGAAAGCAGTGGTGAGAGCCCATTCCTGGAAACGTCAACTAGAGGAAGGAAAATATGGGAGTGTGAAGGAGCTGAGCATTAAAATTAATATAGGTACAAGACGTATACAGCAAATTTTAAGGTTGAATTATTTAGCACCAAAGATTAAGGAAGACATAGTCAATGGGAGACAGCCAAGAGGTTTGAAGCTATCTGATTTGAAAGAAATACCGATGTTGTGGAGCGAGCAATTGGAGAAATTTTATGGATTAGCAATGTAACGTTTATAAAAGTAACAATATGAAAAAACATCGAAAAAAGTATGTGCCAGAAAATTAAAAAAGGTTATTACAAAAGGAGCTACTGCAAAGGGCCACACAAAAAGATGCTGAAATTGATATAGAAAAGTAAGTCAATGTTACAGAATCAATTATGCGAAAAATATCAATATAAATAATGAAGATTTTAGCATACTGGATGCAACAATGGTAGAAAATGATCCAAAATCTATAAATTATAGTAGTTTATATTTAAATAATAATCTTTAACCTTTATGGCAAATTAATCTACCTAGCCCTAGAATCATAAGTTCTTCTTAACTCTTCACGTCCTGTCCATTTGTTGTTAGACTCGCTTATTACTTCAGGACGCATTAATCCACCAGATCTAGCAAAAACACCTTGATCTATAGCTTCAATAACCGATAAACCTCCCAATAAGCAATTTTGCCCTATTTCTTCATGACTTGCTATTTCTTCAAATAGATCTTCATCGCTCACTTCTACTCTTATCAATTTTTTATTGTTCTCATCAGGATATAATCTAACTTCTAATTCTCCTAAACTAGTATAAAAAGTTAATACTATACCGCTGCCTTCTGTAAGGTCTGTGTAATTCCTTTTGCCATCTTCAGTTTTAATTTCTACTTCACTATTGCCGATCTTTACTATATTTCTTCCACATTTTACATCTCCATCGGTTAGACCTAAATCCCTTACCCCATCTGTTATCTTTATAATGTCTATTTTACTATCTTTAGAATATTCTAAGTAAAAAACGGAGTTGTCTATTCTTGCATCTTTTAGCTCGCTATTGGTTGCACTTTTTGCGATTTCAATAAACTTATGAGAATTGCTAACATAATCTATATAAGCTTTTTTTAGGTTAGTTTTATGCTCTTTAAATTCTGATGTCAGTGTGTTAGCATCAACTGTATTACCAAACACTGCCCCTTTTGATACTAATTGACATATTATACTACTAGAAACTTTAGGATTTTTTTCCAACTCACTGATTTTTTTCATCACATAATCGGTAAAAGTGTACTCATTACCTGAAAAGAAATCTTGTGAAAGAGAATAGTTTAATCGTACACCAGACTTTATAGCATCGTTTACAATCTTTTCAAGTTCAGCCATGTTTTGAGCTCGAAATACCTTATCAGAAAACTTATTTAACTTCTCCTTTTGATTTGAAGTTAAATTAACGAGTAATTTACTGGCCTGTCCTTCCTTTTGCTGACGATAAATATTTATAGCATAATCTAATGCTCCTGCTTCTAAAAATATCTTTCTTAACTCTTGAATAAGACCTTCATTGTCCCAAGAAAAACGATCAACATACGAAAACACTTTTGATCCACCCATTCCTTGCCGAATATTTAGCACCACTTTTAGGTCTGAATCTCTTTTATGCTTACTTAAAAACTCCTTTAAATTTTGAGTGCAGTCTGAATCGAGTACAAGTAAGTCATACAATTCTGCATTTAACTTTTTCTGTTTATCAGTTAAAAATAATTCTTCAATATCATAGCAGAGGTTATTAGTTGCTATTTGTTGTGGAGTTCTCCCCTTTCTACTTGTTATATTAGGGTTAGCTCCTTTCAAGAGAAGAGAGTTTGCATTATCGTAATGACCTTTAGCAGCAGCAAGGTATAGTGGTGTTTTTCCTTTATTATCTTGTATGTTAGGATCTGCACCTGCTTCTAAGAGTAAATCTATAGCCTGATTTCCTGTGCGACGAAATCCACCAATATTTGCTCCTGCAATCGCATGCAATACTGTTGATTGAGATTCTCCTCTTCTTAGGTTAAGAATTACTTTTAAATCTTTATTGTTTTTATTATCATGTAAAAATTCTTCAAGGGGCTCAGTATTATCAAATGAACCACAGTTAGAAGCTAAACATTTTAGAGCACTAAGTAACTTTTTGTTTAAATTTTTTTGACTTGGCGTAAGATCGTGATCTAGAGCAAACCAAACACAAATCTGTTCACTTAATCCAAGTTTGCTATCTATCAAAGATGATGGTTCATTATAATTTCTAACTGATGGTAAATCTCCTGAGTACCACATATCATTCATCAGTTCATTTAATAAATGCTCTTTAGATGATAAATGTTCTATAATGGATTCATATTCGAAATCATATAGTTCTGATTTGGATTTTGGTTTTAGTAAATTGATGATAGATTTTACTATCCCAGTAGACTCACTCATACTTACCCCTTAAGCTAAGATATATGATATATTGTATGCGATATGTAACATTAAGTCAATAACCATAATCTTTTTACTACTTATGTCGTTTGTTAAGTTTTTATGGTGAGTAATATAAGATCTTTAGACAATCAAGCAGTTTAGCATTTACCCTACAGTACGGCTTGTTGTCTGTTTTGAATTTGTTACTATCTCACACCAACTATTTTTTTTCTTTTCATTAGATAAGGTAATTTTTTCAGAAGATTGACGTAGTGTTTCATGTTTTTCAAAATATCCTCGTTTAATCGCATCATGTACTGAATATCCACCAAGTAAGCAATTTTCTCCTATTTCTTCCTTATCTTTTAATTGATCAAGTTTCTTCTTGTCATCGTCACTTATCTTTACTTCAATTTTATTGTTGTCTTTATCACTAGAACGTAGATGAATACTAATCTTTCCTACTTCAGTAGTAAAAGACATTTCAATGCCACCTTCTAAAACGTCTGTATAATTTCTTTTTCCTCCTACATTTTCAACTCTTACTATACTCTTTCCAACATGAAATATATGATGTCTAAAACTTAAATCTTTCACTTTTGGATTATTTATAACTTTTGCAACCTCAACAGTGCTATCTTGCGAATATTTTACATAAAAATATCCATTATCCATTTCTACGTGTAAAGCTTTGCCTTGGGCACTACTGTTTATAATACCTTCATCTGCTACACTTTTTAGCTTGTTATCGATTTCTTCACATTCTGCAAAAATCTCATAACTGAACCCATAAGTTGCATACAATAACTTATCATCATAAAAGGAACTGCATTTTACTCTTCCACCTTTTAATAGTAAATTACTCATGATATTGCGTATAATACCTATATTTTTATCATCTGATACACCCTCGTAGGCAGGAATATCTCTTATTCCCTTAGAAACTAAACTTGTTATAGTCTCACTATCGTCTGATAAACTCTCATAAGGTGGTAATCCCTTATGCTGTCGTATTCTATCAGGGATATTTCTTATTTCCTTAAAAATTAAACTTGTTATAGTATACTTATCATCGTTATATTTTGAATTGAGTCTTATCCCTTTTTGCAAATATTTATTTGTTATGCACTCTATACGCTCTAAAGCAGTGTTTGTAAAATTTTCATGCTTATCCCTATAACCTTGATCATTTTTTGCTACTACATCTTTTAACTCTTTACGAAATTCATCAATTAGACTTCTCTCACTTTCAGTCAGTGGTAGATCTAGCTTAATTAAAGCAGAGTCTCTTGGACTAATAGGGTAATTTTTCCAATATAAATCAATATCATCAGTTTTACTCTGATACGACAATGTATGTTTTACACATGTGTCAACAGCCTCCCTAGTTTCATGTCTCTGATCAAGGTCATAACATTCCGAACGATTACTTATTCCTTGGAAAAACAAACTATAATCACCTAAATCTGCTACGTCATTTTCAGGAGTTGGTCCCTCATTGCTATTACGCTCAATTTTTGAATGCCATGGCTCAGTATTTAATTCCTCTCCTAGCTTTTGTTCACTGATAGATTCTACAACATATTTTACTGACTCTGTAACCATACTACCTCCTAGCCTAGATATAGAATATATTATGTACAATATATAATATTGGTCAAGCTAATTTCAACACAATCTTTTTACTACTCATATTTTTGTTAAGTTTTTATGGTGAGTAACAATGGAGTATATAGAGAGGTTAAAAGTTGCTTATGACTCCAAATTCGAGCTAATTTTACTATAAATCAACATGGTTAAGACCTATACTTGATATCACTACTATAAGAGCATGATGAATTATACTTTAAAGGAGTACGGAAACTGCTGAAGCTTATACAGTAACCTGCGGAGCCACTTCAGCAGAATAAACAAACACATGCCAGTATTAGTAGAGAATTATTTATAAGTCAACTAACTTTTTCAAAAAATATTTTAGTGAAGATACCATGCTAGCTAAAGAATTGAATTATTGACTCTTCCTAAGATTGCAAAAAAGGTCGTATATTTGTGAGAACAAGCCGCGTAAAAATAAGGTTATAAAAATAGAAGATTTAAATTATTTCAATAAGCTTAGGCAAAAAAGTTCGTATGTGGATATGGATGAAATGGGCTAATATAGCTGATTTTAGCGCACAGTGAAATTGCCATATAAAAAAGTTCGTACTGGTTATTTGGTAGACCATGACATCCCAAAGAAAACACTTCTCACGTTTGCTTGTTAATTATGTATAAATATAATTATATTATTGATTTAATAATAGAAGATATGATAATATGTATTAATTAAAGTGATGTTGTTAGCCATCAAAAAGTAACTTGCTTTAATAATTTTTGTTGCTATACTATAGTATAGGTTTAATATAGTGGGTTTGATATGTTGAAGTTGAGTGAAGTACCAGGTTCATCATCTGATGGTGGTGCTCGAGAAAGCTGTGTGACTAGAGAGCCTATTTCCATTTTTAGTCAGATAAAAAAGGCAGAGAATGAAGAGAGAAAAGAGGAGCTAAATCGACTTTTAGAGGCATTAAGGAAGAAGTTGCCTGAGGGCTTTAAGATAGGGGCTGCTGTGGGTGAAGGGGATTGTTTTTTTGACTCCTTGGCTCAAGGATTGAACGAGCTAAAAGATCAAGGTTTGATTACAAGTAGTAAAGGATTTAGTGTAAAGTTTTTACGGGAAAGTTGTAAGCAATATGTACAACAAGTTAATCAATCAAAAAAAGGCTCATGGTTGGATAATGCTTTAAAAGGAGAAGATGGAAAACTTTGTGAATATATTTCACGTATTGAATTTACTGCAGAAAACATTGAAAACGCTATATGGGGAAGATCTGAGATTGAAGGAAAAATGATATGTGAAAAGTATAGCGTAAAAATTAGGGTTATAGAATTGAGAGATGAAGAGATAGATGGAGTACATGTCACTAAAGGTAAGGTAGGTACAGGTAATAATATTGTTTATATAGTGAATTACAGAAACCATTCTGTACCACTTCTTAGTAATATTAAAAAGGATATAAAGAGAGGCATAAAAGTTTCTAGAGAGGAAGTTTACGGTTCGATACCATTGCAAAATATTGAAAACTCCTCACGCAAACAAAGTAGTTATTCAAGAAGTTCAAGTAAGGAAATTTGTGAAATTGGTGTAAGCTCTAGAAAACGTAAGTGTTCTGTTACAGATAAAGACAGTAAGGTAATAAAAAGGGCACGCATTAATATAAATGTTACTAATAATGAAGACTCAGAGTTTCCTAGTGATTTACAAGATGAATCTAAACATGATGAACTGGATAATACTTGTCAAACTAAGAAATATATTCCTCATCATTTGATTGGGCTTATGTATCAATTAGACTTGTCGGTGCTTTGCTCACTTAGAAAGTCCATGTATGAACATAAATATCCTTCGTTGTCATTAGCATTTGAAGATTCTGAAATTGATAAGTTTAGTAATATTGTTCTTCGTTACGAAAAGAAGTCTATTCATATACAAGTTGAAAATGTAGACAAGTATTATATGGATGACGGCATTAATTATGCTAGGCTATTCACTAAAGAAAAACGAAGTTTTTCTTTTATTAATGATTACTTTGAGAGTTTTGTAAGACATCTAATATCTAAATCGGATAGTTTATCAAATGATATAGAATATCTTATTATCTATACTAATTCATGCTTGAATCTTACAGAAGAAAAGGAATTAAAAAAAGGACGATTTAAAAATTTTTACCCTTTTAAATTTGATAGCATGGATATAGAGGAATGTGATATTTTGAAAGACTTTTTGTTTACAAATGATAATGCGCAAGGGTGTGGTTTTTATCAATTTTCGCAAGATAAAATAACAAGAAAAGAACTTTTAAAGCGATTAGAATGCTCGTCTGCTGTGCAAAAAGTGATAAAAGGAAGAAAACTTTCCCGGGAAGAAATAAAAGAAAAATTTTTAGATAAATTAGTATTTGCAGTTAATCAGCCTAATAGAGAAGAACTGAACAGCATTATTAAAAATGAAATGGAAAAGAATAGTGAAATTCAAGACAATTATATAACATTACAAGAAAAAACATTACGTGATTTAACAGCTTCAGAAAAGCATAAAGAACTTGTACCTGGAATTATGTATGAGTTTAATTTGTTAATGTTTTTCTTGCATGATATGTTCTTGCATAAAAATATGTTTTCTATAAACCTTGGAGGAAAAAGCTCTGATATATCTAATGGCATTACTATCAACTATAAAGACAGAACTGATTACATAAAGGCTCATAACGCAGGTAGTAATATTGATTACAGTCAGTTATTTCCCTCCAGAAAACAGAAAGGAAAGAATACGTTTTCTATTAACAAGCATTTTTCTCTTTTTGTTGAAGAGTTAAAAAATGATATGAGATATTTTATTATCTACACTAATGCAGATCTAGATCTTACAGGAAAAAACGAATTAAAAAAAGTGCTATCTAAAGGTTTTTATCCTTTAAAATTTGATAGTATAGATATGGAAGCATGTGACATTTTAAAAGACTTTTTATTTATGAACGATAATACGCAAGGGTATAGTTTTTATCAATTTTCGCAAGACAAAATAACAAGAAAAGAACTTTTAAAGCGATTAGAATGTTCTTCTGCTATACAGAAAGTGATAAAAGAAAGAAAATTTTCTCAGGAAGAAATGAAAGAAGCATTTTTAGGTAAATTAGTATTTGCAATTAATCAGCCTAGTAGAGAAGAACTGAGCAGCATTCTTAAAAGTGAAGTAGAAAAAAATAATGAGTCTAATAAAGTTCCATACAATTATAAAGAATTACATGAAATAGCATTACGTTGGTTAGAATCTCATGAATTTGGCCCTATTACAAAGGGAATAATGGAAAAGCTTTTTGGAGATATAAAAAATAATAGGTCTAGTTATCAGAAAATTCAAAAAAATATTGATGAAGAAATCAAATTTGCTAGAAGCTTAGTTGGTAGAGAAGGAACACCCTCATTTTATCAATTCTTAAATTTTTTAATTAAGGGAGAAGGAAGAAGATATCTAGAAGTTCTAAAAAGAAATGAGGTAAGTCTAGCTAATATGTCTAGTATTTTGCATGGAGCAGGAGATGAAGCTGTAAGAGCTTTTAAAGACTTATATAACTTTTGGTTTGATAAAGAAGGAAATAAAATGCAATATTTAAAAACTCTAGAAAAAGAAGGAATAAACCTAGTTAATATGTCAAGCATTTTACATGGAGCGAGAGCGAGTGCTGCTCAAGCCTTTAAAGACTTGTATGACCTTTGGTTTGATCAGAACGGGAAAAAAACACAATATTTAACAAAACCAGCAGAAAATGGAGTAGATCTGGTTCGTATGTCCAGTATCTTAAGTGGAGCAGGAGCTAATGCTTCTCGAGCCTTTAAGGATTTACATAATCTTTGGTTTGATCAGAACGGAAAAAAAACACAATATTTAACAAAACTAGGAGAAAATGGAGTAGATCTAGTTCGTATGTCCAGTATCTTAAGTGGAGCAGGAGCTAATGCTTCTAAGGCTTTTAAAGATTTATATAATCTTTGGTTTGATGAAGAAGGAAATAAAACGCAATGTTTAAAAACTCTAGAAAAAGAAGGAATGAATCTAGCTAATATGTCCAGTGTCTTGCATCGAGCAGGAAATAGTGCTGCTCAAGCCTTTAAAGACTTATATAATCTTTGGTTTGATAAAAGAGGAAATAAAACGCAATATTTAAAAATTCTAGAAAAGGAAAGAATAAATCTATCTACTGTGTCTAGTATTTTGCATGGAGCAGGAAATAGTGCTGCAGAAGCTTTTAAAGACTCGTATGATCTTTGGTTTGATGAACAAGGAAATAGAACACAATATTTAAAAACTCTAGAGAAAGAAGGAATAAATCTATCTAATATATCCAGTATTCTAGGTGGAGCAGGAACTAATGCTCCTAAAGCTTTTAAAGATTTATGTGATCTTTGGTTTGATGAGCAAGGAAATGAAAAGCAGTATTTAAAGCATTTTATTGAGAAAAAAGATGGGGAAAAAACTTTTACGATGTATAACTTATCCAGTATTTTAGGTGGAGCAGGAGCTAGTGCTAAAGATGCTTTTGAAAAATTGCATAGTGTTTGTTTTAATGACGAAGGAAAAAGAACAGAACTTTTAGATGACTTCTATAAGGCAGGTTTTGAGCCAAGTAACTTATCCTGTATGTTATGTAAAGCAGGAATTCATACTTCTTCCATCTTAAAAAGATTGCATAGCGTTTGTTTTAATGACGAAGGAAAAAGAACAAAACTTTTAGATGACTTCTATAAGGCAGGTTTTAGGCCATGTGATTTGTGCAGTATATTAAGTGGAGCAGCGGATAGTTTAGAAAAATTTCATGATTTTTGTTTTATAGGAGAAACAAAAAAGTATTTAAACCATTTTTTAAATGAGGAAAAAGGTTTTACGCTGAGCAATTTATGTAATATATTGCATGGAGTAAGAGCTAATATTTGTTCTGCTTTAAAAGATTTTCATGATGTTTGTTTTGATGAGGTAGGAAACAAAACGCAGCTTTTAGCTGATTTCCGTAAGGTGGGTTTTATGCCTAGTGATTTATCCAATATATTGTCCATGGCAGGAACTAATGCCAATTCTATTTTAAGAAATTTTCATAAAGTTTATTTTAATAAAGAAAATCATTTAAATCACTTCTTAGCCAAGAAAGAACTTTTTACACCAAAGGATTTATCCAAGATATTACATGGAGTAGGACTTAATATTTGCCCTACCTTTGAAAAATTGCATGATCTTTGTTTTGATAAGGCAGGCAACAAAACAAAGTATTTAAACAATCTTATCAAAAATAATCGGCATGAGATGTTTAATATATTATATAAAAAAGTCAGAAAAGCTCCTTCTGCTTTCTTAGATGAACAGAATATTAGTGAAGGAGACAAAATAACCAATGTAGGCCTTGAGTCAAGTAGCTCATCTGGTAGAACGGAGCAAGGACAAAATTTAGGTAATGCACAACAAAATGATCCTAAAGTTAAGAGAAAAACCAGGAAGGGTACCTTAAATCGGGGTGAAAACAGTCAAGAAACTACTGACGGAATAGATGATAACCCTGAAACTTATTTAAATGATCCAACAGTAGACAAGCAGCTACAAGAATCATGTCAGACAATTTCTTTCTGAAGTTGTTTTATTTCAGCTTTAGGAAGGCCGGTTGTTTGGGAGATGATATCAATGGAAACACCAGCCTTAAGTAGGTTTTTTGCAACTTCAATGTCCCTTTCTTTGCGACCTTCCGCTCTGCCTTTTTCATGACCGATTTGGATGCCTTCTTGTCTACCTTCTTGTCTACCTTTTTGAGTGGCATCATCGAGTTTTTGAGCGAGGACAGCCTGTTCATCACGAATACGCTTGATCTCCTGTTCATAGGCGATAAATTCTTTTTCTGACCAGTTGAATCTATTTAGCTCTTCATAGGCCTTTTTAATTATTAGATCACTACCTATTATTTTTTCCAGCTCTTCTTCACTGGTTTCGTCTGCATATTTGAAGAAGTAAACCCATTTCTCAACTATATTCTCTAACTGATCTTCTTTTGTCTTCGGAAATTTTGGCAATTCAATAAATATGAAGTAAAAATCTTTTAGATCATGTTCATTAGTATCTTCATCGCGAATAGTGTGCTTTGATTTATACTCAGACTTATCAGGAAATAAAATACAATCTGCTATAGCAATAAAGATAATTTCCTTAAGGTCCTGGTATTGATCACCTTTATCGGCTTGTCTTGAATAGGCTTTAGCAGCATAGTATTGGGCACGTTTTTCAAAGCCTTTGGTTTTAGCGACCTGCATTTCGACTATCACTTGTAGCCCATTTTCATCTCTACAAAGAACATCGACAATGCTTTGTTTTTTGGAGGCAATCTCAGGGTCTTGAATAGTACTTAAAAACTCTATATCCTTTATTGCACTTTTACCAGTGAAGCCAAGAATATCATTAAGAAAGTGAATAAGAATATCTTTATTTTTTTCAGTACCAAAGATGCGCTTGAACGATATATCATTCTTAGGATCGAGAAACTTGGAAAGAGCCATGAGAAAGTAAGATAAAAAGCATTCATAATTATACACAATTGTGAAGAAATATTCAACGTTTTTGTGCTAAAGTCTATTAAAGTTAGCTAAATTTCAAGAGTTGGCAAAAAACTACCTTCATAGATGACCATAGAATGCTACTGCGCACCTTAGCTGTTTATTTTATCATCTTTTACAACTCCCTCCATAAACCCCAGCAAATGAATTCATGAGCTATAAAGAGCTTTAAAAACACTTATTTTGGGTGTGAGAGATTAACCTTCTAAGAAACTCTTTCTGCTAGTAGCTCTTTTTTAATCAAGACATAACCAAATTCACTAGCTTTCTTGCTTAGAGTCTTCACTATTTTTTCCTTATATAACTTTTCATAGTAATCAATGCCCTTCTCTACATATTCCTGTCCATACTTTAGCATACTATAAAAAATGCACGCCAATTTCCTAGCCGTAGCGGTAATCGCTTTCGGTGCTCCTAGTCGTTTTTTTAACCTTCTGCAATATGCACCAATCCCACTGTTGCTTCTTGACACACACTGGGCAGCCATCCTAAAAGCATTTGCAGCACGAGCAATAACTTTGCGAGTTCTCGTCCCAAATACTTTTTCCCCTGTAACTTTATTAGCAGGACTTAGCCCCAACCAAGAAGTAAAGTGCTTCTCTGATGGCCATTTATCGTGGTTCAAACCAACTTCTGAGATAATTGTTTGTATAGTTAGCACATCAAGCCCAGGAACTTTAGTAAAATCAATACCGGTTACTCTATACAGTTCTTCGTGTAAAGGAAAGTCTGGTCTGTTTTTTGAAAACCTATTCTTTATTTTGCTGCATCGCTTATTCTCGTCAGATTTTGTTTCAAATGTTTTGTAATATTGTTCGATGCTTTTGTCGCATTCTGCTATTTTTTCCTGATAAATATTATACAATTCAAATTCTTGCTTTAACACAAATAAGAGTTCCTTTCTGTAGTCGCCTTTTAGCGCTTTTGCCATGGTAGATCTATCATTTCTTATCCGTACATCTCTCAATTCTGATAATTTTTCAGGATTCCTTTCACCTTCAATTATTGCTTTGATAATTTGCATACCGGTCACTCCAGTAATATCACTTATGACTTTGTGTAATTGAACGTTCATTTGAATTAACGCTTTTTGCATACGTAGAATATGTGTGGATGCACTTTCAATCAGGTTGCTACGTTGCCTAACGTAATTACGCAACACACACATTTGATCATCAGGTCTAAACGACCCATGGAGTAATCCATAGCTGTGTAATTGTTGTAACCATTGACAGTCTTGAACGTCGGATTTTCTACCAGGCACGTTCTTAATATATCGTGCATTTACCAATTTTACCTCAAATCCATATGACTCAAGTATTTGAAACAAAGGAATCCAATATACTCCTGTTGATTCCATAGCTACTGTTCTAACTTTACATTTCTTTAACCACCCTGCTAAGTTATGAAGATCAACTGTAAAGCATCCAAATTTTTTGACACGTTGTTCATCTCTTCCTTCAGGTACACATACATAATGTACAGCTGAGCCGATATCAATTCCTGCTGTATCAGGATTCACTATTTCTAGTTTACTTTTTGCCTTTATCATGGTAATTATCCTACTATAACTTATAATGGAGAAGCACTTAAGCTTGGGACGGTTAGATTATACAATCTTCTAATCGAGGTAGTCATAATAGACTCCATCAGTGGTTTAACCGTTCCTCCAAAACCACGCTCCTAAACGGGCACTTAAGCACCATTGATCAGTCGGTTATAACTGCAGAAGTACTTCTTGATAAATTATATATAAAAATTGCTATGGAAGTGAAGAAATAGTTTCTTTCCGGTTTAACAAGATTTTTTTCTTGTTCGACGCTCCTAATACATTTTGAGTCTGCTTGCTTTTGTTTACAATACTTTCATATGCTAAATTATTAAGTCCTAAAATATTTTTATTCCTTTGACTTAAAATCTCTTTTTCTCTGTAAATACAATTTACATAATCATCGTACCTTTCTTTAGTAAATTTATTTAAAGTTGCACCCTCCGATATTACTTGTAATATCTTTTTCTCCTCTAGAAGTCTAGAATTCTCAGTAGAATCGACCCAATATAGTTCTTGTGTTGTATTAATTATACAGTCTACAAAGGACTCGCCGTCTCTATATGGAAAAGTGAACATAATTCTTTGTTCCAGTGCTTGGCTTATAACTTCATCAAGTCTCCCTTTCAACTCCTCAATATCATCTTCACATAGACCAACTTCATGTGAACTACTAAGGATTTTGTCCATTTCTTGCCAAATATTTTCATACTTCTCCCTTTCTGCTTTATTCAGTTCTATTTGGGCTAAAAAAAAAGAATCTTTTTTTCTTATTATGTTTGTGTTTTCATCATGAAAACTTAGATGACTGTAGCGTTCACCACAATCTGTATCATAATGACCAACATTATCATCACCACAGTCCGAACTATCTTCTGAGTTCCCATCACTATCTAACCAATTGTCAACTTTCGGAAATTCTGAGCTTTTCTGTTCACCTTCAAAAGTCTGATTACTACCACCAGCGCCCTTTGTCAAATTTTCTTTACTTTCACAAGAACCATCTGAACCATAGCCCTCATTCCCTTTTGGATCTGAATCATCTGGATTACAATCAGAAGTTATTTCTGTATCTTCAGAAATCTGTTGATTATCACTTTCACCTAACAAACCACCATTTGTTGGATTACATACATTTTCTGTATATTTTTGATTATTTTGTGCTTCTATTTTCCTCTTCTTGTACAACGGTTCAAACTGATCAATTTCAATCGATCGTACTCGTTTCCTTGAAGGAAAGTCCTCTGGAATCTGATCCTCATCGTCAAAATTGTGACCTGAATCACAAATTACATGATCATTGCAGGTAGAATTATGCTCTTGACTAATCAAGGAAAGCTGAATTAGATTGCTAAAAACAATACTATCTAGCTGTACTGAATCAGTACTTTCAAAAATTTGTGGATTATTACTTCCGTTTGGCAAATTACCTGATAAACCAGTCTGATGATTATTTTCACCTACCCAACCATCAGTTGGTGTTGGAATGCATATTCCTGTATATCTTTGGCTATCAAGAGAATCATTAGTTAATTGTACTGCTTGTATAAGTTGTCCGGTCATCCTCATCATCGGAACTAATACCTGAATCATGGCCATCACCTTCTTCTGAATCTGAATCACCTGACCTATGATTATTACTGTTATCACTTGTACAAGAATCATCGGAGTGCTGTAGAGGAGTTTGTGCATTACTTTCAAGATTTTGACGCCAATCGCTGTCAGGCTCCCCAAAACCGAAAGCAGTGCGTATAGCTTTTTCCTTGTCTGATACCCCACCATTCATATTGTATAACCATTACTCACTAATCCCTTAGTGAATATCGTAATATATAGGTCTGTCAATAAAAAAATATAACTTTCTTTGGTTCTAACCTTTGCAAATCAGTATCTATAGCCCGGTAATTTCTCATATATTGCACTCTGGACCTAGGAGCGTTGTTAATAAATCCACGACAGCTAGACAACCTTCGCCCGTTTACTAGAAGGCAAAGCAGCAAGGAGCGAACCAAAAGCGATAAGAAAGGATCCAAACCAGATTATAGACATTCCAGTTTTATAGTGCACTTTGGCTGCGATTTTGCTCTTACTCTTATCAATCTCTCCAATTACAACATAAATATCAGAAAATAAATTGTGGTAGATACTGCTTTCAACATTTTTCTGACCTTCCACAAGGTAAAATCTATATTCAGGAGTTACTTCACCCAATATCTTGTTATTCAGCAAATTCCTGATATCCATTGTACCCCTCACTGCATGGAAATTTTTTTCTTTTATTAGCTCAATATTTCGTAAAGTAACTTTAAATTTATTGACTGTTATGCTATCCCCTATTTTTAAGTAATTTTCTTTTTTCTCCTGCCAACCAACTGAATAAGCTATACCAAGCACTAGAATTGCCACTCCAGCATGAGCTGCCATCATTGCATAGTAGGATTTAGAAACTTTTTTTGCTAATAAAATTGATTCGCTCTTAAATAAACGAATTCTTTTACTGTATGCTTCTAAAACAAAGATTAATAATGCTATGGAGATAGTAATTGATAGCACAATCATTAGCTCCATGTGAAAGATAAACGGCAAAATAGCTGCAGCACTGCAGAATGAAAATCTATATTCACGGAATATTGGCAATAGACTATTTCCCTGCCAACTACAGTATTGCCCGATCATGGTGAGCACTAGAATAGCTAGTGCAATAGGATTAAATAAAGAATTGTAATATGGTGCTCCAACTGAAATTAATTCACCGGTTAAATATTCGAGCACTGTAGGGTATAAAGTGCCAACGAACACAATGAAAAAGGCAGTGATGAATAATAAATTGTTCATCAGCATCATCGTAAGGCGTGAAAAGAATCTTCTACCCTCTGTCACTTGAGTAGCAGGTTTCTTTTCAGATTCCAGTGTCAAGCATTGGAATGACATCGCAGACGTGTGATTTTTTCTCGTAAATACTACAAATATTACTAAGCTACTGACTGTAATTACACCAAGTAGCGCTAATATATACAGTCCATACCTTGGGTCATCTGCAAACGTGTGCACTGAGGTAAGTATTCCTGAGCGAACTAGAAATGTTCCAGTCACACTCAATATAAAAGTTGTAAGCGTAAGTAAAATAGCAAAGTTCCTTAAAACATTGAAATTTCGCACCACAAGCAACAAATGTGTCAGCGCCACTGCAATTAGCCACGGCATCAAAGAAACGTTTTCCACTGGATCCCAAAACCAAAATCCACCCCACCCAAGTTCGCGATATGCCCACCAGCTACCTAAGCTGATGCCCAAAGTGAGCAGCGACCAAGAAATAAGTATCCAAGGCCTGACAATTTTAGCCCAAACATTTCCTTCAACTTTTGCAATTAATCCAGCTATAGAGAGCGAAAAAGGAACGCTAAATCCAAGGTACCCTAAATATAATATCGGTGGATGAATAGCAAGACCTATATCTTGCAATATCGGATTAAAACCAAGACCATCTTTTTCAACGCTTGGCATTTTAGTGAAGGGGCTGGATTCAAGTAAAGTGAACAGTAAAAAACAAAAGCAAATCAAGCCTTGGGTGATCAAGGATACTTTCTTCAATTTACTGTCGTTATCAGTAAAAATATCCATCAGAAATAGGTAAAAGGTAAGCACTAATGTCCAAAGCAACATGGACCCTTCTTTATTTCCCCAAACACCACAAATCTTATAGATCAAAGGTTTTGTTGTGTGTGAGTGGTAATATACGTTTTCGAGTGAGAAATCATTTGTAATGTGGCAGTAGATCAAAATAGCCATTGATGTTGATACACAAAAAAACATGGCAGTGGTAATAAACCAACAAGAACTAAGCGGTAAAAACAAATATGTCAAAGACAATAAGCAGGCTAGCAATAGCAATATATTCCCAAGTTCAGGCATAAAAAATTATAGTTTTTATATAAACAATATTACTGATGACAAGTTAGAAGTTAAAGTGTTAATTGATGCTAGCATAATGCTCCCGTAGTTAGCTGTGCTAGTATTAATTAAAAATTAAATATTAAATCTTTATACTTTTATAGATAGCGTTAATATTGAGGTAACATTGTGGGTACAACTAAGATTAGTAAATTTCCATTCAATATAAAAGGTAAAGTGGCAAAACAACATGCCGAACCAATAATCGAAAAAAATCTCTATACTATTTTAGGATTCAAAGATATAGAAGATTTTGAAAATAAGACAAGTAAGCTTGTTAATAAAAAAGTTTGGCAATCATTTGTTGACTGCTTTGCAAAAGAAATAGATTATGCAGCAACCGAAAAAGTTGTAAAAAGCATCGTTTGTAACATTGCAAAGAGTGATCGCGGTGATGCTTTTACCAAAACTGAACATCTCATATTAAATGAAAAACAAGATAATAAAAAGAGAGAAAAAGCGATTAGAAAAGCTATTAGTATTTTGAGAAAAATCAATCCAGAAAAAGCCTTTAATGAACTTTCAGTAATAAAAAAACAAGCTGAAGATTTTTTACAAACCGATTTTTGTAAAGCACAGAGTAAATCACTTCAAGGATTTGCTCCCTCTGGTTGACAGCTCTTTGCGGAAACTCTGAAATATATAGAAACACTAGAAAGATTATCCGAAGTAAAAAAAGAAGGGCTAGTTAAAGATTTCTTGTTAAATCATGTTAGTTCATTGAATAAAAAGTATCCTAAATCACAAGGTAAAAGGGAAGATGCTATAACAATACTATCAAGTGATGAGTTGAAGAATTTTTACAATAAAGGTGTAGAAGAAGGAATGTTACAACCAATGGCATCTTACAAAGGATGCAGAAACCTGTATGACAAAATGAACCAGATAAAAAATGAATCCAAAAGTATAATTAAAAGAGAAGAACGGGAAGAAAATTTAAAGAAAATAGATAAGTCGATAATCAGCGCAATTAATGACATAAAAAAACATAGAGAAGCAATCCTTAACTGTAAAGACTTTCAAAATTCTTACATAAAAGAGAAAAAAGAACATCCATTTAGAGGCAACGCATGTCAAAAAATGATTGATATATATCAAGAGAGAATTGTTGGATATCAGGAGAAAATTCGTCAAAACTTAAACCAAATAAAAGCGATATTAAAAAGTGCGCCGCAAGAAATGGATGATGTGGAAGAATTCGAGGAAATAATTGATGATATACATGAAGCAAAGCAGTGTGATGAAATTTTTGATTCAGCTTTAATTTGTTTATCGAACATACAGAATGAGCTAGATATTCAGCTGGAAAATCCTTCAACAGAACTCAGAGCTTCACACATTAACGTTAAAACTGAGCTAACTAGGTTATAAGAACCAAATCTTTAGGATAATGAAAGCACTTTAATTCAAGACAGCTCTTAGTCTGTGTTTTAATTTGGTTGTGTTTTATTAAAAAAACTTTAGATTTATTTTATAATCGATACTCAAATATAATGACTCAAACTTGGGATTTGTTGCAAACAGGGCAAAAGGAAGGCTATAAAATTGCGTATACTAATGCTCGTATTATCGACCCGGAAACTAAACTTGATATAAAAGGTTCATTATTGACTGAAGGGGATAAAATTGTTGACTTTGGTGAATCATTATTTTCAACAAGTGGAGTTGATGAAACAATAGACTGTAAAGGGCTTGTTCTAATGCCAGGCCTTATTGACATTCACGTACATTTTCGTGAACCAGGCCAGGAACATAAAGAAACTATATATACAGGTAGCAAATCTGCAGCTGCAGGAGGCGTTACAACTGTAGTTTGTCAGCCAAACACTGTTCCAGCAATTGATAGCGTTGTTTTGGCTAAATATTTGAAATATAGAGCATTTGAAACTTCGCATGTGAATGTTGAATTTTACGCTAAAATCACCACTTCGGAAGAACACCTGACTGAAATGGCACTTTTAAAGGAAGCAGGTGCGGTTGGGTTCACTGATGATGGCATGCCAGTTATGAACCCAATGATTATGAGACAGGCGCTGCTTTATTCAAGTATGCTGGGTGTTCCTATTGCTCAACATGCAGAAGATTTAAATTTATCAGCAGGTGGTGCAATCAACGAAGGTAAAATTTCTGAAGAATTGGGAGTAAAGGGGATCTTAAGTGCGTCAGAATCGGTTATGGTAAGTCGCGATATACTGCTCATGAAAGATATGGAGAATGTGCACTACCATATTCTACATGTCTCTTCAAAAGATTCACTTGATGCTATTAAACGTGCAAAAGATTTGGGATTAAATGTTACGTGCGAAGTAACCCCTCATCACTTCACTTTGACTGAAGATATAGTAAAACAACATGGGGCAATTGCAAAAATGAACCCGCCACTTCGCACTGAAGAAGATCGTTTAGCTATGGTTGAAGGTTTAAAGACAGGTGTGATTGATTGCATTGCAACCGATCATGCTCCGCATGATCGTAGTTCTAAAGATCTGCCACTTGAAAATGCTGCATTTGGTATTGTTGGTCTTGAAACAATGCTGCCCCTTTCACTTGAACTCTATCACAGTGGGCAAATGGGTCTACTTGATGTGCTCGCAAAATTGACATATAAGCCTGCAGATATAATACACATACCACGTGGTCGTATACAAAAAAACCTTGCTGCAGACTTAATTTTAGTTGACCTCAATCATGAATGGGAAATTAAAACTGACAACTTTGCTAGTAAATCAAAGAATTCTCCTTTCGATGGTCGCAAAGTAAAAGGACACGTAGTACGTACTGTTGTGTCCGGCAAAACTATATACTCGCAGAAGAGTTAGTTATCATATCTTATCTATTCCAATTTGTTATCACCAGAATGGGCTAAGTGCACCTAAATTTAAATTAAGAAATCTTACACTGTCTCCGAATAAACACATCCTCTTATCTTTCCCTAATCTGTAAAGTTATTTTGTCTATCAATCTGATTCCAAAACAGCAAAATTATTGTATAATGTTACTTTGAAGTTTTATTTTCAATGCACAAGTTTGCAATACTTTTTTCTATACTGCTTGCAATAGTTGCTTACTACCTAAACAATGAAATCATATTTGAAATAGCAAAGCTATTTAGTGATATCTTTATCAGCTTGCTCAAATTAATAAGCTTACCTCTGGTTTTTTTATCCATAGTTTCCACAATTTCCGGGCTCAAAGACTCAATTGAAATCAAAGTCTTAGTTAAGAAAACACTATTTTATACTCTGCTTACAACTATTATAGCTGCGTTTGTTGCATTATCGTTTTATTTGTTAATAGATCCAGCAAGAAAAAATTTCATAAGTAATACAATAGGGAGTATTAACAGCAATAACCACAGTTATTTTTCATATTTAAAATCACTCATTCCTTCTAATTTTGTGCAAGTTTTTCTTGAAAATAATATGATTGGTAGCATATTAATCGCTTTTTTGATGGGTGGAGCTATTGTTTCACTTTCAAAAGAAAAGCAGGATATATTACATCAAATATTCTCTGCACTTTTTGATACGCTACTTAAAATTGCTCAGGGGTTACTAAAATTCATTCCGCTTGCTGTGTGGTCCTTTATCACATGTTTTTTGCATGAATTAAAAGGCGGTAGTGAGTTCTACAATCTTTTATGGTATTTTGTTTGCATAATGTCTGCAAATTTTGTGCAGGCATTTCTGATTTTACCGCTATTTATGTGGTATAAAGGCATATCACCAATTCAAACGCTGAAAGGGGTTATGCCAGCACTCACACTTGCGTTTTTTTCTAAATCATCCAGTGCAACATTGCCAACAACTATAGAATGTGTGCAGAACAAGCTAAAGGTGCCAAAGAAATTATCGTCTTTTATTTTACCAATATGCACAACAATTAACATGAATGCATGTGCTGCATTTATACTAATCACTGTAATGTTTGTTGCAGAAATGAACGGATACGTATTTTCCTTAAGCGAAATGTTGATATGGATTTTTTTAGCTACAGGGGCTGCAATTGGTAACGCTGGAGTGCCGATGGGGTGCTATTTTATGGCAACCAGTTATCTCATGTCGATGAATGTTCCTCTGCATATTATGGGACTGATTTTGCCTATTTATACAATCATCGATATGTTTGAAACTGCAATAAATGTGTGGTCTGATGTTTGTATCACTCAGATAATTAATAAAGAATGTAATAGTGAAACTTAAAAAATGATATTAGACGAAAATAACCTAATAATAAAAGAATTTAAAGAAGCAGAAGCAATTTTGCATGGGCATTTTGTTTTATCATCCGGGCTGCATAGTGACACATACATACAGTGTGCGAAGATTTTTGAAAATCCAAGCAGAGCCATGAAAGTTTGCGCATTATTAGCAGATAAAATAAAAAAAGAATTAAATAGCTCCATAGATTTAATATTATCTCCTGCAATTGGTGGAATAATTGTGGGTTATGAGATTGGCAGGCAGCTTGGAATAAAGACAATGTTTTGCGAGCGCGTTAATGGTAAGTTTGAATTACGCCGTGGATTTAAGATCAAAAAGGGTGAGAAAATATTGCTCATTGAAGATGTAATAACCACAGGTAAATCTTCACTTGAAGCAGTGGAATGTGCAGAAGGGGAAGGAGGTAAAGTTGTTGCTGAAGCTTCTTTGATAAAGAGAAATAGTGAAACGAAACTGCCTTTTCCTGTCATATCTTTGATTGAACTGAACATCAAAAACTACAGCGAGGAAGAACTTCCAAGTGAATTAAAACAACTACCCATAACAAAACCTGGGAGTAGGGAATATTTAACAAAGTAATCCTATAATATCTTGGAAACACAGCATTTATACACAGCTTTAGTTATTTACTCCAAGTGTATTTTATGTATACTTATTACTAAATTAATTTTGAAATGATAGAAAATGAACGAATTTAAATCGATCCGAAATATAGCAATAATCGCACACGTTGACCACGGTAAAACTACTTTACTTGATAACATGTTAAAACAAAGTGGCACATTCCGCGAGAATCAAGAAGTTCAAGAACGAGTGATGGATAGTGGTGATCAAGAGCGTGAACGCGGAATTACAATACTTGCAAAATGTACATCAATAATGTGGGGCGATGAAAAGATCAATATTATTGACACGCCAGGGCACGCGGACTTTGGTGGGGAAGTGGAAAGGGTATTGTGCATGGCAGATGGTGTGTTGCTGCTGGTTGACGCTGCAGAAGGTCCCATGCCACAAACAAAATTTGTGCTCTCAAAAGCACTAAAAGCAAATTTGAAGCCAATTGTGATAATCAATAAGGTCGACCGACCAGACAGCAGAATTGATGAAGTATTAAATGAAATATATGAGTTATTTTTTAACCTTGATGCAACCAACGAGCAGCTAGATTTTCCAGTGTTGTATGCTTCAGGTAGAAATGGCTGGTGTGCTAAGGAGCTTTCTGATGAAAGAAAAGATTTAAGCCCATTATTTTCAACGGTTATAGATTATATAAAACCTTCTGTTTATAATCAAAATGCACCTTTTGCTATGTTGGTCACTCTACTTGAGTCTGATAAGTTTCTTGGCAGAATATTGACAGGAAAGGTTTATCAGGGCATTGCAAAAGTCAATTCAGATCTTAAGGTGCTTGACCTCGATGGCAAAGTAATTGAACGAGGAAGATTAACTAAGTTGCTCTCATTTTCTGGCTTGAAACGCATTCCAGTAGAACAAGCTGTGGCGGGAGACATAATTGCAATTGCAGGACTTGAGGAAGCTTCGGTTTCAGATACTATAGCAGCACCAGAAGTTACAACTGCAGTAAGCTCAACTCCAGTTGATCCGCCAACAATGGCGATTACTCTGAGCGTTAACGATTCACCTTTTGCTGGGCAAGAAGGTACAAAGCTTACCTCAACTGCTATAAAGGATCGCTTATACGCGGAGGCAGAAACAAATGTTGCAATTACTGTGACTTTGGCACCAAGCGGTGAAGCATTTGAAGTAGGTGGGCGTGGTGAGTTACAGCTTGGAGTGTTAATTGAAAATATGAGGAGAGAAGGTTTTGAGCTTTCGGTATCACGCCCTCGCGTGTTATTTAAAGAAGAAGGCGGTAAAAAACTTGAACCTATAGAGGAAGTAGTAATTGATGTAGATGATGAATATAGTGGAATCATCATGGAAAAACTCAGCTTCCGTAAAGGTGAAGTAACTGACATGAGACCTTCTGGTAATGGCAGGACAAGATTAACGTTTTTAGTGCCATCAAGAGGATTAATCGGTTATCAAGGAGAGTTTTTAACTGATTCTCGTGGCACAGGCATAATTAACCGTTTATTTCACAGTTATGCTCCACATAGAGGTCCAATTTCTGGAAGGCGCAATGGAGTTTTAATTTCTACAGATAAGGGTGAGGCTGTGGCATATGCAATTTTCAATTTGCAAGACAGGGGAATTATGTTTATTAAGCCACAGGATAAGGTATATTGTGGCATGGTTGTCGGCCAGCATAGCCGTGACAATGATTTGGAGATAAATGTGTTAAAGGGTAAGCAATTAACAAACGTAAGAGCTTCAGGTAGTGATGAAGCTATAAAGCTCACTCCACCAAAGATAATGACACTGGAGGATATGATAGCGTATATAGATGATGATGAATTGGTGGAAGTAACTCCAAAATCTATACGTTTACGCAAGAAATTCCTTGATCCAAATGAACGTAAGCGTGCAGGAAGGGCAAAGAATAAGGAGTAATCAGAGGTTGAACATTTGCGAAAAATAGTGTATAATTATTCGTCTCCTAATTGTATTTAATTATGGCCTTTTCGAAATTTCTCGATCCAAAAAACAATTTCGCGTTCAAGAGAATATTTGGCACTGAGAAAAATAAAGATATTCTCATTCACTTTCTCAATGATATATTGGGCTTCGCTGGCAAAGATGAAATAGAAGAAATAGAATTTCTCAGCACTATCATGGATGCTGAGATTGCCTCTAAAAAACAAAGTATTGTTGATGTTTTCTGTACTGATTCTGCTGGAACCCAGCTAATTATTGAAATGGTGCGACCTGAAAGTCTTCGGTCATATTGTTTAAAAGGAGAGGAATTCCTTCAGAAAGAAACTAAAAGAGTTCTAAAACTTATTAAACCAGATGTTTTGCCATCTGAGTCTACGCATCAGTGCGAATCGGGTAACCGGTTGGTGCCAAGCGATGCGGACAATGAACCTCCTCTTGAAAAAGAAGATGCTCAATCGTGAAAGGAGCATAAACTACAAGCATCATGTGGTTGGAGAGCTAGGCTTAGTGGTATGGTGAACGTAAGTGAAGCTTCATAAGTATCGTAACGATTAAAGAGCTAAAGATGCTGATAAGCTCCGACCAAAAGGTAATGTGACATTTTTCATTTCTGGATGTACGCAAATCACCGGTATAGAGAAGTCACCTAACCCACTGTTGTATGACAGAAGGAACAGGGTAAGCCTGTATTTCCGCCTATATGGCAAGCAAACCGCAAGGAACGCTGATGAAAATGCAGGTAAAGGATAATGGAGAAAGCGAATGCCATTTTGTAACGAAATGTATAGAATTTGTAACATTAATTCGCGTGAAAACGAGCAGATTTCCATTTGGTCCCTCGTGACAAGAAACTTTGTTAACCACTTGAGGTAGAGAAGCAGATGACCTTACCCACAGAAATGATGAAGAAATTAGGAATATTTTTTACAAAAAGGACAATACTAACAAAAGAACTTTATTCTATTTAAAATATAAAGTTACAATAAATTTTCCTGTCATCTCCAAATAAATTACATTAACTTAGTATTGTATATTGTTAATAACTTAAATAATACAACCATTTTCAGCAACAAAAACCAAAGGTCTTGAGATACAAGATATTTGTATGGTTACTATGATAGTTCCTTTTTTAAGAAAGTTTTAAATTTCATACTTAACAATAAGCAACTTTAGGTTTAAATTTATGAAATCAGTTGTTATATACATCAGCAAATACGAATTTAACTGGTGTTATGGACTTAAATAAATTTACCGAAAAAGCAAAAAGTCTAATTCAAAGTGCTCAGATGAAAGCGTTGGGAGCTGGGCATCAGATTTTTATGCCTGAGCATTTACTAAAAGTGATGCTTGAAGATGAATCAGGTTTAGTTCAGGATTTGATAAACGCTTGTGGTGGAAATGTGCAGAGTATTTCCGATGCTGTGGATAGTGCAATAAAAAAGTTGCCAGTAATTGAAGGTCCAGGAAGTGGTGGCCTTCAACTTTCAAGAGAAATAGCAAAAGTTTTTGAAGATTCAATTGGTATTGCAAAGAGAAATAAAGATTCATTTGTTGCTGTCGAGCGTTTACTGCAGGGCCTCACTGCACAAAAAGATGATACTGTAGGCAAAATTCTGGCAGAGAATGGTGTGACTCCACAAAAACTGAACTCAGTTGTTGCAGAAATGAGAAAGGGCAGCAGTGCGGACTCGCCAAACAGTGAGGAAAAATTAAACGCGGCAAAGAAATATACAAAAGATGTTACAGAGCTTGCTATGCAAGGAAAGCTTGATCCTGTAATTGGTCGTGATGAAGAGATCAGAAGAACTATGCAGGTATCACTGAGGCGGACAAAAAATAATCCAGTGCTGATCGGTGAACCTGGTGTTGGAAAAACTGCAATAGTTGAGGGGCTTGCAAATAGAATTGTTGCAAACGATGTACCACTTGGTTTGCATGATGCAAAGGTCTTAGCTTTGGATCTTGGTGCATTAATCGCTGGAACGAAGTTTAGAGGAGAATTTGAAGAAAGGTTAAAAGCAGTTATTAATGAGCTTTCGAAAGCGGAGGGAAAAGTTATCTTGTTTATAGATGAGCTTCATACTTTAGTTGGAGCAGGAGCAACAAGTGGTGCAATGGATGCCTCGAATCTGCTGAAGCCTGCTCTTGCGCGTGGAGAAATTCGCTGTATAGGAGCCACAACTTTAGATGAATATCGTCAGCATATAGAAAAAGATCCTGCGCTTGCAAGGCGTTTCCAGCCTGTGTTTATTTCTCAACCAACTGAAACTGATACCATTTCAATACTCAGGGGTTTGAAGGAAAGATATGAGGTGCATCATGGTATAAGAATTACAGACGGTGCAATAATTGCTGCTGCAACGTTATCCAATAGATATATAACAGATAGGTTTTTACCTGATAAAGCAATTGATTTGATTGATGAAGCAGCAAGTAGGGTGAGAATTGAAATGGATAGCAAGCCTGAAGTTATTGATGAACTTGAGAGAAAGGTTATACAGCTAAAGATTGAAGCAGAGGCTCTAAAAAAAGAAAGTGATGAAAATTCTAAACAGCGTTTAAAAAAGATAAATGAAGAGATCGAAAATCTAAACAGTAAATTTGCTGACTTGAACAGCAAATGGCAGATGGAAAAGAATAAAATAGCTAGAATACAAGAAACAGCCGAAAAATTAGATAACGCTAGAAAAGAGTTGGAATTAGTTCAGCGTAGTGGGAATTTGGGAAGGGCAGGAGAGCTGATGTATGGTGTGATCCCTCAGCTTGAGAATGAATTAAAAAATCAGGAAAAGGTTACTGATAGTTTCTTAAAGAAAGAAGTGACTGGAGATGATATTGCAAACATTGTTTCAAAGTGGACGGGAATTCCAGTTGATAATATGATGCATAGTGAAAAGGAAAAACTCCTTAACATGGAGAATGAAATAGGAAGAAGAGTAATAGGGCAGAAAGATGCAATAGAAGCGATAAGTAATGCAGTTAGGCGCTCCCGCTCTGGGGTGCAAGATACCAACAAGCCTTTTGGTTCATTTTTATTTTTAGGTCCAACTGGAGTTGGTAAAACCGAACTTGCGAAAGCCTTAGCTGAATTTCTGTTTGACGATCAATCAGCGCTTTTGCGTTTTGATATGTCAGAATATATGGAAAAACATTCTGTTTCAAAGTTAATTGGCGCGCCTCCAGGGTATGTTGGCTATGAGCAGGGTGGCAGATTAACCGAAGCAGTAAGAAGAAGGCCATATCAGGTTATTCTGTTTGATGAAATAGAGAAGGCAAATCCAGATATATTTAATCTATTGCTGCAAATCTTGGATGAGGGGAGACTCACTGATAGTCATGGCAAATTAATTGATTTTCGCAATACCATACTGATTTTAACTTCTAACCTTGGTGCTGAGATAATGCTAAAGGGGATTGCTGAGTCTGTAAAAGATGAGGTGATGCAAATAGTTAAATCAGCATTTCGTCCAGAATTTTTAAACAGGCTGGATGAAATTATTATATTCCACAGTTTAACCAGAGATGACATCTATAAAATTATAGATGTTCAATTTTCTTATTTACAAAAAACACTTGCTAAGCGTAAACTGAGTATAAGTTTGTCACAGGAAGCTAAAGAACTAATAGCACAAACTGGCTATGACCCTGAATATGGAGCAAGGCCCCTAAAAAGGGTTATACAAGAGTGTATTCAAAATAATTTAGCTAAATTAGTTTTATCAGGGGAAGTAGTAGAAAATGATGAACTAATAGTGTACGCTCTTGATAATGAAATCTTAGTTAAAAAGGTTTAAGTTCACTGTGTATTTTTGTTAAAAAAATGTGTATAGATCATAATGTTGACACTGAGTCTTTATTTAAGTTAGCTGATCAAGAAAATCAGCAAGATAAAGAAAAAATTAAAAAATTTATTAAGTATTTTTATAGTTTTGTTTATAAAAGCGACCTAAAAGCTAACGATAAGTTTTTGCTATATATTGTAAACGATGCTTACAATTTTGTTTCTCAAAAAGAGAAAGATGAAAGTAAGTTAGTAGTAAGCAATATAGATGATATACCAGGAATAGAAGGCGATTTTACCACGATTAAGATAACAAACGATGATATGCCATTTTTGGTTGACTCTGTGATTGCAACTATTAAGTCGCACGATTTAACCATATGCTATTACAGCAACAGCATAATTAACATTAAAAGAAAAGATGGCCTAATAGACGAGATTTACTCTTTGGAAGAAAGCAATGGAGTCAAAGAGTCAGTCATATATGTAATTATCAAAGGTATAAGTGACAGCTTTGTTGATACATTAAAAGAATCTCTACAGAAAACGCTGAAAGCGGTTAATTGCGTTGTGAAAGATTGGCACTTAATGCTCAAGAAACTTGATGAGGCAAGTCTTTCTGTCATCCCAGCTGGGATCCAGGAAAAGGACACGTGGATTCCAGTGTCACGCACTGGAATGACACCAGACCGAAATCAAGAGCAAAAAGATTTTCTAGTTTGGTTAAAGAATAATAACTTCGTATTTCTAGGTTATCAAGAATATATTGCTGGTAAAGATGAAAAACTCATCTGTGATAGCAAAAAGGACCTTGGCCTGATGAGAGTAGGTCAAAGTACGTTGACTCCTTCTGCAAACCTTGATTCCCCATACATATTGAGATCAGATCTAATCTCAATAGTCCATCGGCGTACATACATGAATTGTATAGGAGTAAAAGAATTTGATGACCAGGGTAATGTGGTAAAGGAACGGCGTTTTTTCGGGCTATTTACTTCTGTAGCGGAGGTCCAAGATATTCGAACTATTCCAATAATAAGAGATAAAGTTAAAGTTATAGAAAAAAACGCAGGATTTGTAACCGGGGGCCACAACAATAAAGCTTTGATTTCTATTTTGCAAGTATTCTCTTGTGATGAATTATTCCAATCAAATGAAGACGAATTATTTAAAATTTGCATTTCGATCATGTCTCTTGCGATTAGACCAAGGGTCAGATTATTTTTAAGAAGAGTAGGGGATTTTATTAGTTGCATAGTGCTGATACCGATGCGTTATGCTAGCGCTAGGCTAATGTTCAAGATACGTGACATATTGAAGGATGAGACAAGTGCAGGAAGTTCAGATATTTATAACAATCACATTATCAATGAATATGATTTAATGAAATTGCATGTAGTGCTAAAGACCAAAAATGCTAGCGTTCTTGATGATGAAGTTTTGCGTATCGAAAACAAATTAAGAAACATTACAGAAAAGTGGGAAGATCGTTTTATAGACAATTTATATAATACTTTTAGCACTGTTGAGGATATATTCATCCGTTATTGCAAGGCATTTCCAATAAGCTATCAAGAGAGTTTCGAACCTCATGACGCATATTACGATATGAAAAAATTGGAGATAGTGAGGAAAAAAAGAGTTAGCGAGGTCGATTTAAGACTTACTCGTGACAATCTTAATTATCAATTAAAGGTTTACACTTCGAGCAATGGAGGTCTTGAATTATCGAAGATATTAAGAATTACTAAGAATTTGGGAGCTAAGATTCTATCTCATAATGGCTATTACATAGAAATTAACGGCGGAATATGGATACACCATTTTGTGTTGTCAAGAGTCGATGAATTAATAGACAACATTACTCTAAAAGAGCAATTTGAAATAACACTTGCGAAAGTGTTTAGCAAGGAAATTAAAAATGACTATTTCAATAGTTTGATCATTATTGCTGGGCTCAAGTGGAAAGAAGTGCTTCTGGTTAGAGCGTTAAGTGCTTACCTAAAGCAGACGTCATTTAACTACAATCCAGAATATATCCAAAAGGTAGTCTCAGAGCATCCAAAAATAGTAAAGTATTTGATACAACTATTTCATGCAAGATTTGATCCTAACATAGACATTGATAGAGCAGAAACTACGGACATTGTCAGAGAAAAAATTGAGGAACTTCTAAAAGAGATCAGCAATGTTTCACATGATTACGTTTTGCGCTCGATATTTAACTTGATAATGGCTATTTTAAGGACCAGTTATTATCAAGATAATAAACCCTACTTATCCATAAAATTTGACTCAAGTAAAGTGAATGGTTTGCCTGATCCTCGTCCGTATCGTGAATTATATATTTATTCAAACCTTTTTGAGGGAATACATCTAAGAGGAGGGAAATTAGCCCGTGGTGGCTTAAGGTGGTCGGATAGGACGGAAGATTTTCGCACTGAAGTTTTGGGGCTCATGAAAGCTCAGATGACAAAAAATGCGGTTATTGTCCCTGTTGGCGCAAAGGGTGGGTTTGTAATTAAGCAAGTTTATAAAGACAAAGATACTTTAAGAGAGAAAAGTGTTGAGTGCTATAAGAGTTTTATTAGAGGAATGCTTGATATTACTGATAACGTGGTTGATGGTGAAATAATTCCACCAGAGAATGTGATTAGGTATGATGAAGACGATCCATACTTGGTAGTTGCAGCAGATAAAGGCACTGCTTCATTTTCTGATTATGCCAACCAGATAGCCTCTGAATACAATTTTTGGCTTGGCGATGCATTTGCATCTGGTGGATCAGCAGGTTATGATCACAAAAAAATGGGTATTACAGCCAAAGGTGCATGGATTGCAGCACAGAGGCATTTTTGGAAAATGAATAAGGATATTTACCAGGATGCAACTGTTATTGGAATTGGGGATATGGCTGGCGACTTATTTGGAAATGGTATGCTGCTTTCAAAAAATATACATTTAATCGGCGCATTTAACCATATGCATATTTTTGTTGACCCAAACCCTGATGCAAAAAAGAGTTTCACAGAGCGTAAACGTCTCTTTGAGTTACCATTTTCAACTTGGATGGATTATAATAAAGATTTGATTTCTAAGGGTGGAGGAGTATTTGAGCGTAGCAGTAAGCAAGTAAACATTTCTCAAGAAATAAAAAAGTGCTTTGATATAACAGAAGATATGCTACCTCCAAGTGATTTGATTAGATATCTATTGAAAGCAAAAGTGGACTTCATATGGAATGGAGGAATCGGCACGTTTGTTAAGGCAAAGAGTGAAAATCATAGCATGGTCGGTGACAAAGCAAACGATGAGTTAAGAGTGAATGGTAAAGATATTAGAGCTTCTATGTTTATAGAGGGTGGAAATCTTGGTTGTACACAGTTTGGAAGAATAGAATATGCTGAAAAAGGTGGATATATCAATGCAGACTTTGTTGATAATTCAGCCGGAGTGATATGTTCGGACCTTGAAGTTAACATTAAGATTGCATTTGTTTCAGCTATGAAAGCAGGGGGTATTTCTTTAGAAAAAAGGAATGAAATACTGGCAAGTATGGTGGATGAAGTTGCATCCAAAGTGCTTGAGAACCACAACAAAATTGAAACAAAAGCATTACTTCTTGAGTGTTTGCAAGCTAAAGAGAGATTGGAGCAGCACCACAGGTTACTGCTCAGTTTAGAAAAATCTGGGCTGTTAAACCGAAGCGTAGAATTTCTTCCAACTGAAGAAGAGATAGCAAGGATGTTAACTGGTGCAGAAGGTTTCAGTTCTCCTCAGCTCTCTGTTCTAATGTCTTATGCTAGAACAGCAATAAAAAATAAAATTATACATTCCGATCTGCCTGAAAAAGATCTTATATCTAATGACTACTTGCTAGGTTATTTTCCTAAAAAGATGTTAACAGAGTTTAAGGATTTCATATTAAAACACCAACTTCGTAGAGAAATTATCTCCACTTGCATTGCAAATGATGTTGTAAATAGGATGGGCTGTATATTTATTAATAATTTAGTTGAGAATACTGGAATTAAGGTACACGAAGCAGTTAACATATATATCGTTGTTAACCACCTATATGATTTAAATAACCTGTGGCAGAAAATTGATGAATTGGATGGAAAAATTGATATTAACTCATACTTGCAAATAGTGAGAAATGTGCAGAAATTTATTGGCAGAGTATCGTTTTGGTTAGTAAAAAATCTTAGCTTTGTAGAATTGGATGATGTTACAAAATTTAAAGATGCAATTGAAACTTTAGGCCATGATGTTTTAGATGAACACCTGTTAAAGGTCTATAATCATGGATACACTTCTTTAGTGGAACTTAATATAGATAAAGATCTAGCAAAAAAAATTGCTGACCTGTGCGTTCTTACTTATGCACTGGATATTATATCTGTTGCTGAACAGACATCTTTGTCCATTCTTGATGCTGGTAAAATATACTTTGAGTTAAAGTCGCTGTTAAGATTCGATCTGATTAGAACAATTGCCATCAAGATGAAAAGCCGCTCTTCTTATTGGGATCGCAGCTTAGTTAATGATTTATTGGACGATTTAAGCAATTACCATCACAAGCTAGCTGTTAAAGTCATAAAAGCTACTGATAACCCCGAAGATAAGGTTCAAACCTGGGCTTGTAATGATAAGGACTACATAGAACGTTATAATAGTTTTTTAGATGAGATGGTTGCTTCTAAACTTGATTTAAGCAAATTAATATTTATAATCAGAAGGATTAAAGTACTTGCTTCATAGGAAAATGTTCAATATAGGTCTTTCAGAAATTTTAGTTGTAGCTTTAGTGAGCATAATTGTTCTTGATAAAAATAAGGTACCTGTATTTATTGATTTTATTAAGACTATATATAGGTATTTTATAATTGCAAAGTCAAAAGCCAAAAGGTTATTGAAGGATGCCGGAATTGAAGACTTATATAAAGAGTGTAATACTGAGAAAGTAAATTACATAGTTGGTAAAAATGGTAAGCTTTATCCTACTTACGATATAGATAATACATCTAAAGATAATGACAGCGAAGATTCTGGTAGTAGATGATGTACTATCTAATGTCAAGCTTTTAGAAGCTCGACTAAAAGCAGAGTACTATACGGTTATCGTAGCTCATGATGGTGAAGAAGCTATAGATTTAGTAGCAAAGCAACAGCCTGATATTATATTACTTGATATCATGATGCCAAAGATGAATGGCTTTCAAGTTTGTAAGGAGCTAAAAAGTGATCCCTTGACAACCCATATTCCAATAATTATGGTAACTGCACTGCATGACACTCATGATAGAGTGCAAGGTATTAATGCTGGCGCGGATGATTTTCTGACTAAACCAATAAACGAAACTGCTTTATCTGCACGAATTAAGTCTCTCACGCGCTTAAAAATGATTATAGATGAATTGCGTTTAAGAGGAGAAACCAACGCTGAGATTGGCGGAGTAGCAGGAAACAGTATTATGGATTATTCCAATCAGATTTTTGATGCTAACATACTTGTTGTAGATGAGGATGTTCATCAAGCAGAGCAAATATATAATCTACTAAAGCAACGCTTTAGGTCAATTAAAATACTGAGTGATCCAATAGAGGCATTAAAGGTTGGTATTAAGGATAATTACGACTTGATCATTTCTGATATGCAGTTTTCAAAAACTGACGGCTTGCGTTTGTGTTCTGGGTTTCGTAGTAAGGTGGAAACACGTTATACACCAATTCTAATTCTTTCTGAGGATTATGATAAAAACAATTTAGTAAAAGCACTTGATGTAGGTGCTAATGATTATTTAACAGTACCTTTGGATGAGGGTGAGTTAATAGCAAGGGTTAATTCGCAAGTGAAACGCAAAAGATATCAAGATGCCTTGAGAATGAATTTATTTAATAATGCGGAAATGTCTATAAAGGACCCATTAACTAACTGTTATAATAGAAGATATTTTGATGCACACTTAAGAAACATTGTTAAGGACTCTGTGGAAAAGGATAGAAGGTTGTCTCTTATGATACTTGATATAGACTATTTTAAGATAGTGAATGACAGTTTTGGGCATAGTGCTGGAGATGAACTTTTAAAGCAAATACAGAAAAGAATTTCTGAAAATATCAGAGTGACAGATTTACTAGCTAGGTTTGGTGGTGAGGAGTTTGTTGTTGTAATGCCAGATACCAATGTATCAGATGCGTATACTATTGCGGAGAGAATACGAAAAATTATTGCTAAAGAACCTTTTGTACTTGCGGATAAAAATACAACCCATAATGTAACTGTGAGCATTGGAATTGGAGAAATGCAAGGATCTGACTTTGATGATATTAAAAAATTTATAGTACGTGCCGACAAATATTTATATAAAGCAAAAAACAGTGGTAGAAATAGAGTGGTTACTGGCTATAGCTAAAGTGGCTTAAGTTTACCGACAACCGTCATTCCGCTACTCGTTAGCGGAATCTATGCTGAGATACCGCGCACAACTGTACGAACGTTGTAGTTTGGGAGCAATTCCCACCAGTGGGATGTCATCCCAGTGCCCAGACACTGGGATCCAGCTTCTATGCAACTTAATTAAAAACGTTTGTTTTAGCGTAAGACAACTACCTTTAGCTCATCAGCTCAGTTATAAGCAAAATTTCTGGATTCCAGTGTCAAGCACTGGAATGACACCATTTGCTGTGCAATTTAGAGCTTGTCCATAAACAAGTAAATTTAAGCATATTCTCTATTTAACATAACCTTAGTCATAGCAAGATATATAAAGTTTTCAGTAGATGTTGTAAGCAAATCATATTCTTTTGATAACCTCCTGTTCCTATTGATCCAAGCAAAAGTCCTTTCTACAACCCACCTTCTCGGCTGAACTTTAAATCCAGGATCCCGTTGTGGCAATAGTTCTAGTGGTGTGTCTTTATGCACCCAAAATCTGCATGGAGGCCTTTTAATAATCTCAATTTCTATGTCATATTCTCTCTTTATGTGAGCCTTTAAATCTTTTCCTTGATACCCCATATCAGCCCACATTTTCCTAACATTAGCATATTTTTTCTTCATGTTATCTAATGCTATTTTTATACCATCTCTGTCATTCTCATTGGCAGCTCCTACATAGCAACCAAGCACAAAGCCCTGTGTATCGGTAACTATATGCCTCTTTCTACCTTTGACTTTTTTGCCTCCATCATAACCTTTGACCCCCCTTTTTCCGTTGTCTTTACTGATTGGCTGTCAACTATACACGCACTTGGCTCTTCATTCCTACCAATTTTTGCCCTGCTATACTTGGTGATTTCATAATTTATCTTTTCAAAAATTCCTTGTTTTTTCCATCTCCTGAACTGCTCATGCACAGCCTTCCATGGTGGAAAATCATGAGGTAAGTAGCGCCACTGACACCCTGTGCGTAGTACATAAAAAATTGCATTTAACATCTCGCGTTTACTGTATTTTGGTGGCCTTCCTCCTTTTTCATATGACACCTTAAAGTGCCTTTCTATCAAAACCCACTCTCTATCTTTTAAATCTGTTGGATACTTTTTTCTCATCTTTACTCCCTGTTGAATCTAGTATTTTTATACTAATTCTTTGGTTTATGGACAAGCTCTTATAGCTCTTTCCATAAAAGTCCGGATGTGATAGGATAAGGGTAGATGATGATAAGGAGGTTGAATGCCAGCAGCATATAGTTATGATTTAAGAAAAAAAGCAATGGAAGCGCTAGACGAAGGAGAAAGCAGAGAAACAGTGGCAGCAAGATTTAAGATTGGACGAACTACTTTATGGGAGTGGCAGCAAAGAAGAAAAGAAACAGGAGACTTTCAATCAAAAAAACTTGGAAATGGGGGTTACAATCACAAAATTACCGACTGGGATACCTTTGCCAAATTTGCCAGAGAACACGGAGGAAAGACTCTATCGGAAATGGCTAAACTTTGGAACAACGTTAGTATCCAAACGATCTATCGAGCCCTTAAAAAAATTGGATTTACGCGCAAAAAAAGACATATGGATACAAGGAAAGAAACGAAGAAAAACGTGCTGAATTTTTGAAAATTATAGCGACAAAAGAACCTAAAAACTTAGTGTATATAGATGAGTCTGGCATTGATAACACCGAAGACTACCCCTACGGATATTGCCAGAAAGGACAGCGGTTTTATGCCTTAAAATCTGGAAAGAAAACTCAACGAATCAGTATGGTTGCAGCCTTAAGTGGAAGAAAGATAGTTGTTCCGTTAACCTTTGAAGGCCACTGTAATATGGATGTTTTTAATGGATGGTTTGAGCAATTTTTGACACCGATCTTGGAACCTGGACAGACTGTCATTCTTGACAATGCTACTTTTCATAAGTCTGATAAGATTATCGAGCTTGCTAAACGGGTTGGTGCAGAAATTTTGTATCTGCCGCCTTATTCTCCAGATTTCAACAAAATTGAGCATCATTGGTTTGCTATAAAAAACAGAGCCAGGAAAAACATTCCTCTATTCGAATCCTTTCGTCGTGCTGTTGATTCTGCCTTCCTATGACCTGTTCGGACTATTATGAGAAATGCTATACCTTCAAAAATGAATGTTTGTACAGCTATGGAATGAATCGCGGTATGACGTGTTGCTTGGGTTAGCTATAGATTTCTGAAATGATTTCAAAAAAATGATAACTAAGATTAAAGCGACAACATGAGGTTTCTCAGCTCTGGAAATTTCACATTTAACTGCAAAAATAGATACTTATTTAAAAAATATCCTGTGACTTTCAGTCCTAACTGAAATTCTTGGAATGAGTAGCTGTTTTGTAGGGTATTATTGTATACATCATGCAACATTTGTGGAAAAGGTAGGAGTTTATCTGCATAATAATCTCCTACTTTTTTTGACACTGCTCTACCAGTTTTTGGAGAAATAAATTGCAGATTTTCCTTAACACCTGTTACAGCGCATTTGGATAAGTCTAACTTGAATCCCAATTGCGTAAGAAGCAGAAGCTCTAAGTTAAGATAATGGCTTTGCCAAGACTGATTGTTGTGTTTAATTACATCGATGAAATATCGAAAATTGTCATACAGCATGGCACAGGGTTCACTTTCTGGAAGCACTTTTTCTAAAATAGAGGAGAAAGAAACAATAGTAATGCTTTTTAACCTATCTTGAAAGAAATGATGGAATGGAGATTCGATTAATTCGCACTTAAAAAAACCTAGATTTTCAGGTAACTTAGCACTCCATTCTGCATGTAATAGATTACTTATCTGAAACTTATAATTGCTATTGTTTGTTAGCTTAGTTAATCCCCTGCGCTTTCCATGATTTTTTGTAAATAGAGAAAGAATTAAGTTTTTATCGCCGTATTTTTTAGCAGCTATAATGATGCCTTCATCTTTCCATCTCATTTAGAGTGTATTGACCGTATGATATATAGGATAGTGCACCTAGAGCGTGTAATCCATAAAAATCACTTACTCCGTTACTGTTTGCTTCCAAAGTTTCAAGGCTATGAGAGAGTAAGTTATTGGCTGCCACTCTTCTTCCTGAGCCTGATGCATTTCATACTGAGCTTTTGGTTTGCTAAATAATTGTTTGAATGATTTTAGTAACATTACTTTTCCTCGTCTGAAATTTTGGATAATTCAGCTTCTAATTCTTCTATCGTCGGTAAAGCTGTTTTTATGTTCTCTGGTAGATTTTCAGTTATTCGATATTCTGCTAGCCCTATTGGCTTGTTCATGTCTCGGAGTGTATATTTAGCAAGTACATCGTCTTTAGATTTACATAAGATTAACCCTATAGAAGGTTGATCTGTCGAGTGCTTCAGTAAATCATCAACTGCAGAAAGATAAAAATTCATTTTACCAGCATATTCCGGCTTAAAATCCTTATCTTTTAGTTCAATCACTACGAAGCAACGTAACTTTAAATGATAGAATAATAAATCAATATAAAAGTCTTTATTACCAACATCTAAATGAAATTGTCTACCAACAAATGCAAATCCTTCACCGAGTTCTAACAGAAATTTTTCCATATGCCCTACGAGTCCTTTTTCTACTTCTCTTTCATGAGCATCCTTACCTATACTTAAAAAATCAAAAATATACGGATCCTTAAGAGTTTGATTTGCTAGATCTGATGTTGGATAAGGCAGTTTTTCTTTAAAATTTGTAATTGCTTTACCTTGCCGTTTATGAAGGCCAAGTTCTATCTGCATCACCATAATGTTACGTATGTTCAATAGCTTTTTTTACATAAAATAATCTTATTTCATGACTTTCTATTTTTTCCAAAAGAGTGATATTGTGATACCAAGTTAATTGTGCAAGAGGCTCCTGCACAAATTCAACATCAGGATATTCTTCGGCAAACTTACGCATATACTTCAGATTTCTCATGCTAAAGCCTTTCATTTCTGGAAATGTACTTCTCAAATCCTTACTTAATTGATCAATTACCTTAGCTCCCCAGGTATGTTCTTTTTGGCGTTTTAGGATCTCTGTACCAATATGGTGGTAAAGCAAAATAAGCTTACTATTTACTGCAAGTGCTGCTTTATAACGGTTTGTTGCAATATGATCCTTCAATTGCTCTAAAAATTCTGTATATTCTTTTGCTATAATTTTTGTCATACGGTTCCTTTTAATCCATTATACAATTCCTTTGTCTGTCGAGAAGACAATCTTTCGCTTGCCTTCAGCTTTGAAGGGATTCCTTATTGACTTCAAACTCGTCCATCAACTAAAATATATTGACTTTACGTGCAATATTAGCTTTAAACCAGTAAAACAAGCTGCTTAACATATGCGTTTTTTCTATTCGAATTATATTCTTTTTTTGTCTTTATGTTGTTTTTTGCTTTTTTCGTTATCTTCAACAAAAGCCCAAACGAATGATACGTTAGCTGTTCCTATACCACAAAGGAAAAAAGAAATAGTTGAGCACACTGTTGTAGCACAACCGAGGCAAATTATCGAAATGCAAGAAGAAGTCATTATTAACGAGGGTAAAGAATTCATTCCAATTCCAAAAAGAAAAAAAAGTGTAGAGAAAAAACTAAGAAGGGATGTTAGAGGGGCAAAAAATGAAATAGGAAACGAAAAAAGCGTTGAGAGCAAAAAGGATGAATTAGTTGTAACAGAAATTATTAACTCTATAAGAGAAAAGCTCACAAAATGCTGGAGCATTCCTGAAAGCATAGCTTACAAAGAAAATTTTAATATAAAAATTAACTTATTGTTATCCAGTCAAGGCGAGATAATTATGGCGGATGTAGCAGACAGTGATTCCTATCGAAATAATCCACTTTTCAGGTCGATAGCAGATAATGCAATGCGTGCAGTATATAAATGTAGCCCATTGACCGGCTTGCCTACTCAGCACCACCACATTTGGCGTGAAGTAACACTAGATTTTATTCTATAGCTAAAGTAATTCTATAATTTAATAAGCCCACTGTATCCGTTCAGGATAGCAGCAAGGTAGTATAACCATAGAGTAAAAGTGAGTTTACAACAAATGGTGTCATCCCAGTGCTTGACACTGGGATGGCTTTGTTGCATCACACTTTATGAGATGGTGATTTATGGTAAATTCATGTAACTATCTCAAATTTAGCCATACCAATATCAGTGAATTTATTAAGCAAATAGCATTTGATTAGCAGTTCTTTTTCTCGATTTATCTCAGATTTATTCCTAAAACTAAATCCGAATATTTGCTTTAATCTTGAGAAAAACCCTTCAATATAAGATCTTTTCCCATAATTTACTTCTTTTTTCCATTCTTTCATGCCATCTTCACCGTATAATTTTATTAACCTAATAGCAGCATTCCTGTCAGACATATAATCTATTTCTGGATGTTCTGCCGCATTGTTTATTGGTGGAATTTTTGTCTTTATATCATATTCGTTACACAACTTATAAAACTTGTGCCTATCACATGCTCTATCTGCATATAGTGCTTTTATGGCATGCTGAAAATCAACTTCTTTTAGCAAATCACAAGCTCCATAGTGATCAGCCGTTACTGTATTTTACAGCTATGGCTTTTTTGTTGTTTATATTCAACATTACGTGCAATTTTCTCGTTTGCTCATAGCCACGATATTTTCTGTCAGTGCTATTTTCCTTGCTGTGTGTTGTTGTATATACTAATTCCTGTACTGTCTATAGCAATTTCGATATCTTCCATATTATTTTTATCAATTCTGCAATCATTTATCTTAATATTAAGTTTCTTAAACCTTCTTGATGCTTGTGAATAGCTGATAACTGCCAAATCTCTTCCTATTTGTTGCAAATACCCTTTTATAAACCCGACTGTTTGTCTTAAACCAATTCTAAAGAAACTGACGATTATATGCACCAAAATCACAACTTTATCACTATAAATATAGTTGCCGCCCTGCATTTTTGGACAATTCTCGTACCAATTTTCTATGGCGTCATTGATATAACAAAAAATGCTTCCTCTTTCTTGGAGAAATTTGTTATATTCATGGCAGTTACTGACTCTCATTTTTTGTGGCATATTTTTTCTTCAACAGTTAAATGGCTATTTATAATGAATTTTGTCAGTAACTGCCAGTTCTTTTCACTTGAGCGATGCAACAAAGCCCACTGGGATCCAGTTTTCTTTACAAATTCACCAAAAGTGCTTCATTCTATAACGCAAAACCCATACTTACCAAACCCAATGCATTACTTGCAATTAAGTTTCCTGGATCCAAGTAGTCTGGGCACTGCCGTCATAAAGGAACTAGTGTCAGCTACTTTCATGACACCCTTCTGGTAGGCCCAAATCGCAATGTTCGTACAGTTATGGAATGAACCGCGGTATGACGTAGGAAGATCTGAGCAAACTTTCAATCAGAAACAGCCAAAGATCTCTCTAAGATGTCAGTTTCTTTTGTATCTTCAACTTTACCGTCCTGGTCGAATGAAATTTGCAGAGACTTACTACTATACTTCCTTTTTCCTAAAAAATTGGCTTGTTTAATTTTATATGAGACATAGTACCAAACATTGTCATCGAACTTTGATACTAATGTTGGTGATCCTAAAGTGTGAACCACTTTTTCTTTATCGTCACCTACTTTTATCTTGCTCCACAATTCAACACTAATGCCAGGAGCTCCGTGATTGTGAATAGTGTGAGTGCAGCTCACTGTAAATAATAAAATAAAAGATATTAATACTCGCATTTCTGTTGATAAATTACTTGAAGCTATAATACACTAATAAATTATCTGCCGTCAAATTTCAAAAAAGTTAAATTGACTGATTCTCAATATCACTTAATATAATATTTACTTTAGAAAATAATAGGTGTCTTATGTCATTGTTAGAAGCAGATCCAATATACAAACCTTTTAATTACCCTTGGGCGTATGATGCGTGGCTGCAGCAACAAAGAATCCATTGGATACCTGAGGAAGTTCCGCTTGCTGATGACGTAAAGGATTGGAAAACTAAACTTTCAAGTGTAGAAAAAAATCTACTAACCCAGATCTTTAGATTTTTTACTCAGGCAGACATTGAAGTAAATAACTGCTACATGAGGCATTATTCAAATATATTTAAGCCAACGGAAATATGCATGATGCTTGCAAGCTTTTCCAATATGGAAACTATACACATTGCAGCTTATTCTTATCTTTTAGACACAATTGGCATGCCAGAAAGCGAGTATCAAGCATTCTTAAAGTATGATGCTATGAGAAAGAAGTATGAATACATGTTAGAATTCGAGGAAAGCAAAAAACACGATAAAAAACATGTAGCTAAAACTCTAGCGGTGTTTGGTGCATTTACCGAGGGGTTGCAGTTATTCGCATCATTTGCAATTTTGCTCAATTTTCAACGCTTTGGAAAAATGAAAGGCATGGGACAAATAATTGCCTGGTCAGCCCGTGATGAAACTTTGCACACCAATTCAATTATCATGTTGTTTAATACATTTATTAAAGAGAATAATGAAATTTGGGACGACGAGTTTAAAGAGGAATTATATTCTGCATGCCGCACTATTGTTGAGCTTGAGGATGAGTTTATAAAGCTTGCTTTTAATTTCGGAGACGTTGAAGGACTATCTGCAGAAGAAGTGCGCAATTACATACGCTACGTAGCAAACAGACGGTTAATGCAATTAGGTCTTGAGTCCATATATGATGTTAATGATAATCCTATTCCGTGGCTTGATGAAATACTAAATGGCGTGGAACATACGAATTTCTTTGAAAATAGAGTAACAGAGTATAGCCGTGCAGCAACTCAAGGCACATGGGAGGAGGCTTTTACTGAAAACGACACGAATAATAAGTGAGTGCTAATTTCACTCTTCTTTGTCATTCCAGTGTCAGCTACTTTCATTACGTCATTTGCTGTGCAGTTTAGACAGTTTTGCTTTACTTAACAACTAACTTACCATATATATGTCCATAGGACATTGGTATATAAGAACGTGCTACAACTATTAATCTTACTCACGGTCATCACTTCAGTTGCATTCTTTGGTCATTTAGTTCCAATGGAAGCAAAAACCTTCTTGTACTCAACGAGCCTGAGTATAAAAGAGGTTTTGCTATTTATAATGCCTTTTATTATTTTTGCGTTAATCTTTAGCAGTGTTAACAATCTTAAGCAGTCAGCTATAAAGTTCATATTGTTACTTATTATAATGATCTTCTTGTCAAATCTGGCTTCAAGTTTAATAGCTTATTCTGTTGGGCATTTTATCATACAAAACACTCATTCAATACAAGATATAACGTATGAAGAAACAATTGTTCCCTTATGGTCGTTTAGGCTGCCTGCATTGCTTTCTAATTTTTATGCCCTTGCCTGTGGATTTGTGTCCAGCATAGTAGTGTCCACACTGCTACCCAAGAAAAGCAAAGAGCTTTCGAACAAAATGTTAGATTTAACTCTCTTTATTTTGAAGACGTTTTTGACGCCGATTATTCCAATATTTGTACTTGGGCTTGCTTTAAAAATGAAGCATGATCAAGTTTTATCTATAATATTTAAGGATTACTCAATAATTTTCATTATTATAGCATCTGCAACCTACCTTTATGTTTTCCTCTTATATGGAGCAGCAAATTCATTCAAGATCACAAGCTGGATAGCTAGTATAGGCAATATGATACCGGCATTTATTACTGCAATGAGCACAATGTCTAGTAATGCAACTATGCCACTTACTCTTGAAGGAAGCAAAAAAAATGTAAAGCAACCTGACATAGCATCGTCTGTTGTACCAATAACTGCTAGCTTTCATTTAGTAGGTGATTGCTTTTTTATCATAATATTATCAATGATAATTGCCTCCGGTTATTCATTGTTCACAATAGATTATGTAACTTTTCTTCTCTATTTTTTGTTATTTAAGTTTGCTATCGTGGCAGTGCCGGCAGGAGGAATTATGGTAATGCTACCTATTCTTGAGAAATATCTCAAATTCTCTCCAGAAATGCTTTCGTTAATTACAGCATTGTATATAGTGTTTGATCCAATAATCACTTCAGCAAATGTTATGGGTAATGGTGCCTTTACTATAATATTTTCAAAACTCTATGATAAGCTTAAGTAATGTCTATTTTAGCGATTGATACTGTAGGTATTGGTAGTTCAATAGCAATAGTTGATTATGATGGTAACTGTTTTGTAGAGCACAATTCCACCAGCAATAGTCATGCAGAATCATTTTTTCAAATACTAAGTACTTTATTTGATAAGCACAACTATAATTATGATAAAATAGATCATTTGGCGGTAGTAGTTGGACCAGGAAGTTTCACTGGAATTAGAGTTGGTATATCAGCTGCACAAGGTATAAATCTTGCTACAAATAAGCCGTTATACGGGGTTAGTGCGCTGGAAGTTCAAGCCTACGCAATATCTTTGCTTTGTGCAAATAGCAAAAAAAATATCAGAGCTATAATCAAAAATGCTCAAGGGTTTTATACACAGTTATTTGATTTCAATTTATTGCCGCTGTCTGGTCCAACTGCAGCATGTGACCCTGGTTACGCTACAAGCAGTACACATATGGATTGCAATTTAAATGCTAGCCATGCAGGGCTATTAGTTCATTATAGACTGAAGAACAAGCAAAAATTAAATGAAGTTGAAGCTCTATATTTAAATGAGCCTCAGTATATGAAATTGCTATAGACTATTTTTTTGCATACACGCAATTTGGCTAAGCTTGTGCATCTGGTTTACTATCTCTTGAGCTACTTCTTTTATACTCATATTTGAATTTTCTATCTCTATAGCACTCGGTGGTGTAAATAAATTGTTAATCCTACATTGCTCTATCATGCTATTTAGATTAATCACCTTCCTATTTTTTCTTTGCCTTTTTAATGCAATACGCTTTTGTAATGTCGGTAGATCACACCTAAGTACCACAGGAAGGATTTCTGTGTTCATTTTTTTACTAAGCCTTACTATTGAATCATACATCCTCATGTTCTGGTCATTATTTTCCATCAACTCATCAATAAATATGTAATTTTTTGAGTGAATCGGATAATTTTCCATTACCTGAAGCATAATTTGCATAATGCCATATATTCTATCTTGAACTTCTTTAGGTATTTGATCACGTTCAAAGACACCATCGTATATAGAGCAAGCTTGAACATTGTTATAGAACTTGCTATTTACAATTAATGCGTCTATCATATTAGATAATTCTATTGCTGTGGAAAGTTTACCACTTCCCGAAAGACCAGAGAGATATATGAAAAATCCTGCTGGCTGTTTTTTTGTGTTAATATTTACCATATTATTTTCAATCTTGAAACTTACATTTATAATAACATAAAAATGAAGCTTTAAAACATATGAAATATTATATAGAAAATTATTTTTGTAGTTAAGATATTATGTAATTTAAAAACATAAATTCTGTATATAAACTCTATAATAACGATAACTATTTTTAAGCAAGCTACAACACAAAAGTGTTTGGTATTCAGAAAGCAAGACAGAGTGGCATAGACTTATTAGTTTACTACAAGTCTCTTTTCGCGTATAAACCTTCAGAAGATTCTAACAGAGGATTGTGTTGTTAACAAAGAGCAGAGTAAAAAGGGATCTAGTCTATGCCTATCAGATTTTGTCCTACCTTAAGTTCGATGATCATACATATACTCACCTTTCAGTGCGTTCTGAAGATCAAAAGTCGTTTTATATTTATCCGTTTGGTATGCGTTTTGATGAAGTAGATGAACGTTCGTTAATGAAAGTATCATTTGATGGAGATGTAATTGAAGGCAAAGAATATCAATATAATAGAACTGGCTATATAATTCATGGTTTTGTTTATCAAGCAAGGAAAGATATTCAAGCAATTTTTCACTTGCATACACCTTCTATTGTAGCGGTTTCTTCTCTCAAAGATGGGCTGCTTCCTATAAGTCAATGGGCACTGCACTTTTACAATAAAATCTCTTACCATAATTATAATTCCCTAGCACTTAGCGATACAGAAGGAAAGAGGTTAATAGCTGATCTGAAAGAAAATTTTGTCATGTTAATGCGTAATCATGGATCTATAACGTGTGGTCGGACTATACAAGAAGCAATGTTCTACACATATCATTTAGAACGAGCGTGCAAAACTCAATGTTTAACGTTACCAATGAATAAGGAGTTATCAATTCCAAGTGAAGAAATTTGCTCAAAAGCTGTAAAGGATCTCCTATCTTTTGAAAGCAATCTTGGTGAGAGGGATTGGCACGCATGGGTTAGACTAATTAAAAGTAAGTTGTAAGAGACTTTCGCACTACTATCTGTCATCCAAGTAGTGACCTTACCCAGAAAAAGTAGAGAGAAAGTTAAGACGTTTTTGGAGTAAAATAAAACGTTTTTTCAAAATATGACAAATAGAAGAGAATATACAGCAGAATTCAAATTAGAAGCTGTTAAGCTGGTTAAAGAAACAGGTCAAGCAAGTACAAAAATAGCAAAAGATCTAGGTATAGATGGCAGTATGTTAAGTAAGAAAATATGATGGAAAAATGTCTGGAGCATACGCATTTCCAGGCAAAGGCTCCTTATGACAAAGAAAGATTTGATCTAAAAAAAGAGCTAATAAGAGAAAGAGACATCTTAAAAAAAGCCCTGGGCAAAGAAAAAGAGTAAAGTATTCTTTTATATAGAAATTGCTATAAAACACAGGAACTATGTAGGGTTTTGTACTGGTGGTATGGGTTGCTAAGGAAAAAAGCAGTAAAGAATTAGCAAAAGAAGGGCTTCTAGCAGATATTCAAAAAATACATCAAGCTTCTAAATGCAGATATGGAGCCCCTAAAATTCACGCTGAATTAAAAGCTTTAGGCAAAAATTAAAACAGTACAAAGTGTTATGCAAGAAAATGGCATTAAAGCCAAGCTTAGACGAAGGTTCAAAAATAAAAAACAGCAAATAAGCAACCGAGTTGTGGCTCCGAACACATTGGATCAAAATTTTACTACTGATCAGCCAAATAAAGTTTGGGATTACCTACATAAAAACTAAAGAAGGTTGTTGGCGGCAATAATTGACCTATATTCACGCATGGTGGTTAATGAGTAACATGATAATTAGTTATAGATTCTTTATTGATGGCCGTTGATAAACGCAAACCCGATAAAAATCTGCTGTTACATAGCGATCAAGGGTCACAGTATACCTCTCAAAATTACCAATTTCTATTGAATACAAAAAACATCATTTCCAGCATGAGCCATAAGGGCTGTTGTTACGATAACTCTGTTGCAGAAAAGTTCACTTAAAAGGGAGCTGCTTATTGATACTTCTCGCTCAACAAACCAGAACTGCCATATTTGAATACATAGAAATCTTTTATAACAAATAACGTAGACATTCTACTATTAACTATTGCATTCCTGCACAATTTATTCTCATGATAAAAACGTCTTAACTTTCTCTCTACTTTTTCTGGGTAAGGTCAATTTGGGTCTGCACCATTTTTGAGTAATAGTTTTACTTCTTGTGCATTACCATCTTCTACAGCTAGGAATAATTGTTCTTCCTGTGTTTTTACGCGTGTTTCCACATTAGATATAAAAAATAACAATACTAAACATGCAATACCAATAATGCTAATATATTTTATAATTTTTCTCATAAGATATTTTACAATGCTTCTAATAATATTAGATATCATCTATAAAATTAAAAAATCCATGAAAGGGGATGAAAATATGTAAAAAAGTATTATTGATTAATTAAAAACAGATTTTGATTTGATAATACTAATAAAATCGATTTATCTTAAATTTACGTTGATTTTTACCTGTTATTTTTTGTAGTTTATCCAACGTAAATTCCAGGTAAAACAAAGTCGTTATCTCCAACCGTTACAACCAACTCTCCTTCTTTAATTTTTATTTGATTAGGTGTATGGTCCCATACCATCACACTCTGGGATCATACACCTAAAGTACTCCGACACTGGGATGACAAAAAAGAGCCCCCTGAGCAAAAATCTTATAGCCACTTGAATGATAATTGACTTTTTGCCTAAAATAACTAAGAAAGAAACTTCTCATCAAGATAACTTAAATATATACTAATTCTCTTATTTTTAAACGATTTCTCATCATGAATTGCACGATCAAAAACCTGAATTTGACTTGTTATAATGCTACAATTATTATTTGCAACTTCTAATACGCCACTATCAATTACAACCTTCTTTTCTGTTTGGTTACTCATTTTAACAGTAATCATACCAGGCAATAAATAAATTAAGTAAGGAGCATGGTGAGCTAAAATCATAAGCTCCCCTTCGAGCCCAGTTACTGAAAGAGAAACCACTCCACTGAATGAAATTTGATCATCAGGAGAGAAAAATTGCACTTTAAAAGTATTCATAATCTTTAACTTTTATTTAGCTTCAGCTTGTATTAATTCAGCCTTTTTTATTGCTTCATCTATATTCCCCACCATATAAAAAGCAGCCTCTGGTAAGTGATCATATTTGCCTTCAACAATCCCTTTAAAACTGGAAACAGTATCAGAAAGTGAAACAAATTTACCAGGCATGCCAGTAAATATTTCTGCAACGTGAAAAGGTTGAGAAAGAAATTTCTGAATCTTACGAGCCCTATCAACAATAATTTTATCTTCATCAGATAGCTCATCCATACCAAGTATTGCGATAATATCTTGCAGTGATTTATAAGTTTGCAATATACGTTTCACCTCAGAAGCTACATTATAATGTTCTTCACCAATGATTTCAGCAGATAAAGACTGAGAAGTTGAATCAAGTGGATCAACAGCAGGGTATATTCCCATTTCAGCTATTTGCCTTGACAACACTGTGGTTGCATCAAGGTGAGAGAATGTAGTTGCTGGGGCTGGATCAGTCAAATCGTCCGCAGGAACATATATAGCTTGCACAGAAGTAATAGAGCCAGAAGTTGTTGAAGCTATTCTTTCTTGCATTGCACCCATATCAGTTGCAAGGGTTGGCTGATAACCAACAGCTGACGGTATTCTTCCAAGTAAAGCAGAAATTTCAGAACCAGCTTGTGTAAATCTAAAGATATTATCCACAAAAAATAGAACATCTTGGTTTTCACGGTCACGAAAATACTCTGCCATAGTAAGTGCTGTTAAAGCAACTCTAGCCCTTGCTCCAGGAGGCTCATTCATCTGACCATAAACCAAAACAGCTTGAGATTTTTCATGCTCATTTATATTTATTACATTTGAAGTGATCATCTCGTGATAAAGATCGTTACCTTCACGCGTTCTCTCCCCTACCCCGGCAAACACAGAAAATCCTTTATGAGCTTTTGCTATATTATTAATTAATTCCATTATTAGGACTGTTTTACCAACACCGGCTCCACCAAATAAGCCAATTTTTCCTCCTTTAAGATAAGGTGCAAGAAGATCTATAACTTTTATTCCCGTAACTAAAACTTCTTCCTGTATTCTCTGTTCAGTAAAACTTGGAGGTGCTCTGTGTATAGGCTCTAAGTTATACTTTCCCTTCAGTGGACCACACTCATCTATAAGCTCTCCAACAACATTAAAAATCCTTCCTAAAGTTGAACGCCCAATTGGCACCGATATTGGTGCACCTGTATCAACAAATTCATCCCCCCTTGACATGCCATCTGTGTTATCCATAGCAATACAACGAACTATATTGTCACCTATATGCTGCGAAACTTCTAAAACCAGCTCCTTATCCTTATATTTTAGTTTGCTTTTTAAAGCATTAAATATTTTAGGCAATTCACCTTCAAATTTTATATCAACAACTGCTTGAGTTACCTTAATCGCTCTACCTATATTCATCTCTTTATTTTTATCACCTAACACTATAATTCCATAAAAGAACTTCTAAAGAAAATAAATTTTATATTATTAATAGAAATTTTGCAACATTAAAACGCTTACTAGTTACGCTTCATTACAAACAATGCAAATGCATTTAATAGCCAAGTAATAATAAACAATACTAAACTAAGCGCATAAGCAGCAAGAGTTTGTACACTATTGAAATCCTGATCTCCGGTAAGTAATGTAGCGATCTGCACGGTAATGGTAGTAACTGAATTAAGAGGGTTAAAAGTCAAATTTGCGTTGATTCCCACAGCCATTAGCACAATCATTGTTTCACCTATCACTCTTGAAATTGACAATAAAATTGCACTTAAAATTGTAGGCATTGCATAAGGTATTGTTATATGCCATATAGTTTCCGCTGGAGTTGCACCAAGTGCCATGAAGCCATAACGCAAGCTTTTTGGAACAGATCTTATGGCATCTTCGAGTAAAGAAATAATAAAAGGAAGAATCATTATCCCAATCGATAAACCGGCAACTAAGGCACTTTCTGAGTGTATACTTAAACCAAAAAAATTTGCTACCTGCTTTATAAAGAAAGACAAAAACACAACCGCGAAATATCCATATACAACCGTAGGAATAGCAGACAAAACTTGCAAAGTTGTATTAACAATATAACGCACTTTCTCACTCGCATATTCACTAATATATATTGCAGAAAATAAACCAAGCGGAACGACAACTAACATTGCTATAATAGTTATAAGTAATGTACCAACTAAAAGCGGCGCTATACCAAAACATCCTATCTTCTCTTCATTGATAGTGACTACATTGTGGCCCCATTTCAAGCAAAACAAGAATTCTGAAATAGCTACTTTATTAAAAAAACTAATGGATTGAATAAAAATAGACAGCATTATAAATAAAGTGATAAAAAATGATATGGCCAAAGCCACAAATAACGAAAGTTTTATTATCTTATTTCTTTTATTTTTAAAGATAAAAGCAAGCATGAAAAAAAGTAACGCTATAGAAATAAAAGTTACAAAACAATTATTATAGAATACTAACAACCAAGTTAGCATCCATACACAACTAAGATATAGATAAGATTTAACCTTATTTACTTCTTGAAACCTACTAAAACAAAATAAAAGGATTAGTAAGACAGGTATGACTATCACCGAATTCATTCTTCCATGCATCAAATTTTATTCTACGAAAATGTCATACAAGTTCACCATTATTTGACAATAAAGTAAAACAATTTAAAATAAATAATTATATTAATATAAAAACAATGAAGAGAACATTTCAACCAAAAAATTTGATAAGAAAGCGCAGACACGGATTTCGTTCACGTATGGCAACAAGAGCTGGAAGAAAAATCCTTAATAGGCGCCGTTCATTAGGGTGTAACAAATTATGCGCATAGTAAGTATAAAAAAAAAGATTTTTCTTCTGCTTTCAAAAATAAGTTAGCACTCAACAGTCTTTTTTATCGTGGGCTTTATATATCACTGTACGCTATAAAAGAAAGAGAACCTGAAAAGTACATTCATACTATTAGAGTAGGTCTGGCTATCAGTAAAAAAACCGGAAAAGCAGCAAAAAGAAATAAAATAAAAAGGCAACTACGAATGCTTGCTAAAATTAACATTTTAAATATAAGTAATATAGGGCACTACTACATAATACTAACTCATAGAAACATTATGCAAGCAAGTTATAAAAATTTACAAAAAGATCTAACTATTTGCTTAAAAAAGATAAAATAAAAAAAAATCTCAATTAAGGTATTTACAACTATATTTTTTATGATAATATAGGTAAAATTTTTAAAAATAGTTAATGGGTGTGGTGAATGGTAGAGCATATAAAAGAGGTAAATAACACAGGCTTTGGTCAGATGTATCAATTCTTATTTCTTCCTAAAGGAACAGGAACAGATTGGAGGTCAGCATTTCGCCAACAAGAAGAATTATTTAAAAAAGTGGGAGGTAATGTAATATTACCAGAAATCAGTAATTCTCCTTCAAAAGGGAATCAATTAGGGGAAGTAGGAACAATGCTAAATAATGTAGAAAATGACCAAGAACATATAAGAAAAAAAAGATATCGTAGTTAAAGTAAAAACTTAAAGAATAGTAACAAAACAAGAAAGTTAAAATATAAGTATACCTAGTGTCTAATTAACAAAGAAATTTTTATAAACTTGGCGGCGACCTACTCTCCCTTTTCAAGTACCATCAGCGCTAAAAAGTTTCACTTCCGAGTTCGAGATGAGATCGGGTGGTTCATTTTTGCTATAGCCACCAAGTCAATAAAAATTTCTAACTTAACAATTTTAACTTAATATTTAACACTGCATACACACATATAGAAAGCAAATAAATCAATCAGGCTATTAGTACTAGTTAGCTTCACATGTTACCATGCTTCCACACCTAGCCTATCAACGTGGTAGTCTTCCACGGCCTTAATTGGGAAATCTTTTTGAAGAGGGTTTCTTGCTTATATGCTTTCAGCAATTATCCCATCTATACATAGCCACCCAGCGATGCTATTGGCATAACAGCTGGTACACCAGAGGTATATCCATCTCGGTCCTCTCGTACTAGAGTCAGACCTTCTCAAATTTCCTTCACCCACGGCAGATAGAAACCGAACTGTCTCACGACGTTCTAAACCCAACTCACGTATCACTTTAATCGGCGAACAGCCGAACCCTTGGGACCTTCTTCAGCCCCAGGATGTGATGAGTCGACATCGAGGTGCCAAACGGTGTCGTCGCTATGAACGCTCGAACACCATCAGCCTGTTATCCCCGGCGTACCTTTTATCCGTTGAGCGATGACCCTTCCATACAGAATCACCGGATCACTATGACCGACTTTCGTCTCTGCTTGGCTTGTCAGCCTCGCAGTCAGGCAAGCTTATGCCATTATACTATCAAGCTGATTTCCGACCAGCTCTAGCTTACCTTCGCACGCCTCCGTTACTTTTTAGGAGGCGACCGCCCCAGTCAAACTACCCACCATACAATGTCCTAGTTCCAGATAATGAAACATAGTTAGATATCAAAAGTGTAAAGGGTGGTATCTCAAGGTTGACTCCATTATAGCTAGCGCCATAACTTCAAAGTCTCCCACCTATCCTGCACATCACACTTTTAATAGCAATGTAAAGCTATAGTAAAGGTGCACGGGGTCTCTTCGTCTAACCGCGGGTACCCCGCATCTGCACGGGGAATTCAATTTCGCTGAAGTGATGTTGGAGACAGTGGAGAAATCGTTACGCCATTCGTGCGGGTCGGAACTTACCCGACAAGGAATTTCGCTACCTTAGGACCGTCAGTGTTACGGCCGCCGTTTACTGGGGCTTCAATTCGGAGCTTGCACCCTTCCTATTAACCTTCCAGCACCGGGCAGGCGTCAGACCCTATACTTCCACTTACGTGTTTGCAGAGTCCTGTGTTTTTAGTAAACAGTCGCTACTCCCTATTTTGTGCCACCTACTCATAGTTGCCTAAAAGCAGGTTACCCTTCTTCCGAAGTTACAGGTATAATTTGCCGAGTTCCTTCAACATCATTCTTTCAACACCTTAGTATACTCTACTCATCCACCAGTGTCGGTTTGCGGTACGGCCTCATAAATATAAGTGCTATTTCCTGGAGCTTCTTTTAAGCATAGATCAATCCAATAAGATCTATACAAATACGAAACCCGTCACACTTAAGAGGTTTAGGAATATTAACCTAATTGCCATCGACTACTCCTTTACGGACTCGCCTTAGGAACCGACTAACCCTACGCAGATTAACTTAACGTAGGAACCCTTAGATTTTTGGTGAGAGTGTTTTTCACACTCTTTTACGCTACTTATGTCAGCATTCTCACTTCCGATATCTCCAGCAGTTTTCACAAACCACCTTCACAGACTTACGGAACGCTCCGCTACCGCGCCTATTGATCGAAATCAATAAGCACTCACATCTTCGGTATACAGCTTTAGCCCCGGTACATTTTCGGCGCAGAAAAACTTATTTAGACAAGTGAGCTGTTACGCTTTCTTTAAAGGATGGCTGCTTCCAAGCCAACCTCCTAGCTGTAATGGTTTTTCTACTTCCTTCCCCACTTAGCTGTAATTTTGGGACCTTAGATAGTGATCTGGGTTGTTTCCCTCTTCACCACGGACTTAGCACCCGTAGTGTGCCTGCTGTATAATTAATTGTTGGTATTCGGAGTTTAGTTAGATTTGGTAAGACGGTGAATCCCCCTAGTCTATCCAGTGCTCTACCCCCAACAACATACATACAACGCTCTACCTAAATAGATTTCGCGGAGAACCAGCTATTTCCAAGTTTGATTGGCCTTTCACCCCTAATCACAACTCATCCAATAATGTTGCAACATTAACTGGTTCGATCCTCCAGTGTGTTTTACCACACCTTCAATCTGGTCATGACTAGATCACTTGGTTTCGGGTCTAATCCATAAAACTAAAACGCCCTATTCAGACTTGCTTTCGCTACGCCTACACCTAACGGCTTAAGCTTGCTTCATAGATTAACTCGCTGACCCATTATGCAAAAGGTACGCTGTCACTCTAAATATCAATAAATTGATATAGAGCTCCAACTGTTTGTAAGCACTTGATTTCAGATTCTATTTCACTCCCCTCCCGGGGTTCTTTTCACCTTTCCCTCACGGTACTTGTTCACTATCGATCGTTAAGGAGTATTTAAGCTTGGAGGATGGTCCCCCCATATTCAAACAGGATTTCACGTGCCCCGCTCTACTCAAGGATTTAAAAACTTTCTACTTATACAGGACTATCACCTTCTATGGTTACTATTTCCAGAGTATTCTAATTCTTATTCTTAAATCACTAGCCTTTTCCGCTTTCGCTCGTCACTACTAACAGAATCTCGGTTGATTTCTTTTCCTTTGGCTACTTAGATATTTCAGTTCACCAAGTTTGCTTTACATACTTAGTACGTAATAACTAGCTAAACTAGTTGGGTTTCCCCATTCGGAAATCTGCGGATCAAAATTTGTTGACAATTCCCCACAGCTTATCGCAGCCTGCCACGTCCTTCATCGCCTCTTAACGCCAAGGCATCCATCAAGTGCTCTTAATAATTTATTTATCCGACTATATGCAGAATATGCAGAGTTAAATATTATTAAAATTGAATTGAGATTAAATTAATCTCTACCATAAAACTTGTCAAACATCTAAAAACTAAATTAATCTTTTATATGTTATAACCTAATAAATAATATGTCAACGCCTTTTTGCACAAAACATTTACTTATATTATCAACAACAATATACTAGCAATCCTAAACAGTATAATCTGAGAAATATGTAGTAAACTTATATATACAGTAAAAATTAATAAAAAAGATATTTTGTAAGATAAAATGTGTTAAAATCAATTGCCTAAAAATGATAATAAACATTCGGAGTATTTCTAACGTATGAAAAGTAATCTCTCTTTTATAAAAAACGTTGCTTTAAATTGTATGTCTAAGCTCATTGGCGTATTAAATATTAAGAAAGTAAAACACTTCATTGTGAATAAATATAATACTCTTCATAAAGAAATGACAGTGCTTCTTAAAAAATCTAAGAACCTGTTAAACACCAACATTGAAATCGGTTTATATCACTTTTATAAAGGTAGCATATCAGATGCAAAGTTACGATTTTGGTTAATTAGCATATTTTACCCCCATTTACCTATAGTCTGGTATAACATCGGAAGGTGTCATTTTGCGGTAGGGAATACTAACAAAGCTTATAATTATTTAACAAGGGCACTAAAATTAGATAATGACCACGAGGAGGCGTCTTACTATATAAAAAAAATGACAAACTCAGCGCCTATTACAGAATTGCCAAAAAACCTCATAAGACAATATTTTGATTACACAGGTGAATATTTTGTTGAGCATTGGTTGATTGCCAAACAATATAGAGGGCATGAACTTGTACACATGATAATTACAAAAATCTTCAACAACTCCACTTCTGAGCTCAATATACTCGACCTTGGTTGTGGAACTGGAATATGTGGTCATTTCTTGAAAATAAATAGTATTGGAAACCATATAACAGGAATTGACATTTCAAGTAGAATGCTAAATATCGCAAGAGGATGCTTTATAAAAGGTAAGCCTGTTTACAATGAATTAATACATATGGAAATGAAAGAGTTTCTTAAACAAGAGAAAAACCAGCAGTATGATGTAATTATCTTTGCTGAAGTGCTACATTATCTACATGACTTTCAAGAAGAGTTGGAATTAGCAAAAAGATCTACGAGCAAAAAAGGAGTTATTGTATGTTTAATAAGAAGAAAGGAAGGTGAAGGTATTGACTTTGTAAATAAAGGAGACTATTTTCGTCACTCAGAAAGTTATGTTCAACATGTTGCAAAAGAAATAAATATGCAAATAAGTTATATGAGTTACTGTAAAATATATGGCAGTCAGGTTGACGGTATCTTGTTTGCATTACAGCATCAACAAGAAAATCCGAAAAACCTAACTTAAAAATCGCTCAAAATGACTTTTAAGTATCTATATATAATAAAAGAATAAAAGGAACTTTATGAATAACATTACCATTAATTACGCAAAGGACAGCAAATTAACCGACTTTGGAAAAGCAGTTCTATCAGACAGGTATTTAATAGAAAATGAAAGTTATCAAGACCTCTTTGCACGTATTGCTAATTACTATTCTGATAATAAAGAACATGCGCAGCGTCTTTATGACTACATGAGCAACTTGTGGTTCATGCCTTCAACACCAATACTCAGCAATGGTGGCACTAAGAGAGGGTTACCTATCTCTTGCTTTCTTAATGAAACCGAAGACAGCTTGCAGGGAATAGTTGATCTATGGAACGAAAATGTTTGGCTTGCTGCACGTGGAGGAGGCATAGGTAGTTATTGGGGAAATTTACGCTCAATAGGCGAAAGCGTAAAGGGTAGCGGCAAAACATCAGGAATTGTTCCATTTATTGTAGTGCAAAATGCTCTAACGCTTGCAATTAGTCAGGGATCCCTAAGGCGAGGAAGTTCAGCAGTCTACCTTCCTGTATCTCATCCGGAGATAGAAGAGTTTCTAGATTTACGCAAGCCAACAGGCGGTGACCCAAATCGCAAAGCGTTAAATATACATCATGCTGTAATAGTAACAGATAAATTTATGCAGGCTGTTGAGAATGATCAAGAATGGAATTTAATAAGCCCTCACAACAATAAGGTTATTTCAACTGTAAAAGCGCGGGATATATGGATCAAAATATTAACAGCAAGAGTTGAAACTGGAGAACCTTACATTATTTTCCTTGATGCAACAAATAACAATAAGCCAGAATCTTACAAAAAGCTCAACTTAGACATCAAGATGTCAAATCTATGCAGTGAAATAACTTTAACCACAGGTTATGATCACCTGAATAAGTCACGCACTGCTGTGTGTTGTCTATCATCCGTAAACCTTGAGTACTACGAAGAATGGAAAGACAATAAACTCTTCATAGAAGATATAATGCGCTTTCTTGATAATGTATTGGAAGATTTCATAAATAAAGCACCGAATGAAATGCAGCGAGCAAAATATTCTGCAGCCAGAGAACGCAGTATTGGTCTTGGTGTGATGGGCTTTCACTCATTTTTACAAAGCAAAATGGTTCCTTTTGAATCAGTAACAGCACAACAATGGAATAAAAAAATATTTAAGTATTTACGCGAGCAAGCAGATATAGTTTCTAAAAAATTAGCAGAAGAAAAGGGAGCATGTTCTGATGCCAAAGAAGTTGATCTAATGGAAAGGTTTACACACAAACTCGCTATTGCTCCTACTGCCTCGATCTCCATTATTGCAGGTAATACCTCCCCTGGAATAGAACCATACGCAGCAAACGTATTCATACAAAAGACACTTACAGGCTCATTTGTAGTGCGAAATAAATTCTTGCAAAAACTATTAGCAGAAAAAAATCAAGACAATGATAAAATATGGTCTTCAATTTCAACAAACGAGGGTTCCGTTCAGCATTTAGATTTTCTTAGTGAGCATGAAAAATTGACATTTAAAACAGCGTACGAGCTTGACCAAAGATGGATTATAGAACATGCAAGTGATAGAACTTCGTATATTTGTCAATCTCAATCAGTAAATCTGTTCTTACCTGCCAACGTACATAAACGTTACTTGCACAAAATACACATGCTTGCTTGGAAAAAAGGATTGAAGAGCTTATATTACTGCAGATCACAATCAATGCAGAGAGCCGATAAGGTCTCGCATGACATATTCAAAAAAAGTGAAATATTGCAACAAAAAACAGATATTGACTACGATGAATGTCTGTCATGCCAATAGCGGCCTTACTCAAAAAAAGTAGAGAGAAAGTTAAGCAAATGGGTAAATAGACTTCTTGCATAACCATATAACGCACTTTTATTGGGAATAGAAACGAAAAAACTTTCTTGACAAACTCCGCCAGCTCCCTTATCATAAAACTGAAGCTATTTATTTATCTTCTCTGTACAGATTAAATGACAAAAAAACTCACGTATCTGGCGTCTCATGTTTAATTTTTTGCACTATGTGCACCTTATGTCTTTATCAAACTTCTACCTACATAAGCTGAAACGCGCTTATAAAGCGTTTAAAACATAAAAAAACGCCAACTTAAAAAATGGATAGTGAATAACTAGCTACCCTAGGGTTTCTTTTGCCTTTTTTTCCGTTTAGTAAATTTCTTAAACATTTATAGCTAAGGTTAGTTGCATTTAAAAGCAGCTGAGTCGCGGTTATTAAGCGTTTAGAATAAAAAAACGCCATACTTGAAAGTATAATGTAAGTAATTAGCCAACTACGGGGCTTCTTTTGCCTTTTTTTTCATTTGGTAAATTTCTTAAACATTTATGGATAAACGACAATCGTCATCCCGCTACTTGTTAGCGGGATCTCTTGTTAGCGGCTGAGATACTGCGGCGGTATGACGTAGATTGCTGTCATTCCGCTACTAGTTAGCGCCGCAGCGGTATGGTGTAGGAAAATTAGCTATATAGCTAACTTGTACCACGCGTTAAAGCTTTTAAACAGGTCTTGGTTTACTTACTCCATTATTTTCTTTATTATCAGATATCATTTTAAATAATATGGAGGAGCAAATTGTCAGCAATTGCCATTATTGATTTTGGTTCACAGTTTACACAGCTTATCGCAAGACAAGTAAGAGGAATGGGCGTTTATTGTGAGATATTTCCAAGCAACATCAGTTTTGAAACAATATCAAAATTCAATGGGTTTATTCTCTCTGGAGGACCACAATCTGTAAATGATGATTGTTCTGAAACAAGTAGAGTAGTACATGAAATTATAAAACTTAATGAGGCAACAAACGTTCCTATACTTGGAATATGCTATGGACAGCAACTCATTTGTCATTATTTTGGAGCAAAAGTAAAAGAGAGTTTCAAACAGGAGTTTGGTAGAACTAAAATCAAGATACTAAAAGAATCCCCCATTGTAAAGGATACCTGGGACGTTAATTCTGAAGTGGATGTATTAATGAACCATGCGGACAGTGTTGATACTATACCACATGGATTTACTGTTATTGCATCAGGTGTGATAAATCAAACAATTGCAATGATTGTCAACGAACAGCGGAAGATTTACTGTACTCAGTTCCATCCTGAGGTTAAGCCCACAACAAATGGCAGTAAATTGCTCTCTAACTTCTTGGATATTGCAAATTGCGAAAGGGACTGGACAATGAAGTCGTTTATTGAGGAGCAAAAGGAAAAAATCAAAAATGTAGTAGGAGAGAAAAAAGTAATCGCTGCAGTGAGTGGTGGGGTTGATTCAAGTGTTGCAGCGGCTCTCACACATAAAGCTATAGGAAAACAATTGAACTGTATTTTCATTGATACTGGGTTGTTACGCAAGAACCAGACTATTGCTATGTTGAAAGAGATTCCGATAAACTACGTTGATAAATCAAATTTATTTTTGAGTAGGTTGAAGGGAATAACTGATCCAGAAGAAAAGCGAAAAATTATCGGTAACACTTTTATTGAAGTGTTTGAAGAAGAAGCAAAAAAAATAGGTGATGTGGATTTTTTGATGCAAGGTACCATCTACTCTGATGTAGTTGAGTCAGGGCATGCCTCAGACAACACTAGTACAATTAAGTCTCACCATAATGTTGGTGGGTTGCCAGAAAAGATGAATCTGAAGTTAGTGGAGCCTTTACGTTACCTCTTTAAAGATGAGGTAAGGCTACTTGGAAAAGAAATTGGGCTTTCAGATGAGATAATATTTCAACATCCATTTCCTGGACCTGGACTTGCAGTGAGGATTATAAGTGAAGTCGATGAAGAAAAGGTGCGAATATTGCAAGAAGTAGATGAAATATATATTAATACGATGAAAAATTACGATCTATACGATAAGATATGGCAAGCTTTTGCTGTATTATTACCAATAAAAACTGTAGGCGTTATGGGAGATGGTCGTACGTATGGATATGTTTGTGCTTTAAGGGCTGTAACATCATCTGATGGTATGACAGCCGATGCATTTCCATTTGAAGATAAGGATCAACACTTGCTAGTATTTTGGGATTTTTTACGCAATGTCGGCAGTATAATTGTTAATAATGTTCCCGGAGTAAATAGAGTTGTTTATGATATCACTTCTAAACCACCCGCAACTATTGAGTGGGAGTAAATCAAAAAGATCCCGCTGCTTGTTAGCTGGATCTAGAGATACCGCGAATGAATCGCGGTATGACGGTTAATTTTCTTTATTTTGCTTATAATTTCCACAAGCAGTGCAAACATAAATGAAGAATACAAATATCCTTTTGGTAATTCTATATGAAATCCATGAAGTATGAGGTACACACCGACAAGTAAAATAAATAAAATGGCGATTATTTTTAACCCTGGGTTAGATTTGATTAACTGGGCGGTATAACTTGATAAAAACAGCATTGCTAGCATGGAAAATGTAAATGCTGTAGCAATTATTACCATGTTATAAGTTAGTGCTATAGCAGTTAATATCGAATCAACCGAAAAAACTAAATCTATTAATATAATTTGTAGCACAACTAAAAAAAATTTTGATTTAACGTTTGCTTTCTTTTTATTTTTCTTACATACAAAGATGTCATCCCGTAACTCCATAGAGCTCTTAACAATAAGGAATAATCCCCCTGCGATCATAAGTAAATCCCTTGCTGATGCAGTGTGAAATATAGGTTTTTGCATTGACAATATAGATGATGTAAAAAATAGTATTACAAAACGCATTAATAGTGCTAATCCAAGGCCCATAAGGCGCACTCTTTCTCTCAGCGCATTTGGTACCTTATCTATTGCTAGAGAAATAAAGATTAAATTGTCTACACTAAGTATAGTTTCAAGTAGTGTAAGTGTCAGTAAAGTCCAAGCATCAGTTAGCATTTTTGTTTCAAATTCGGTTCTTCTTACTCTACAATAGATGTGTAAAAATTAAGTGACTTCACTCAGAAGTTTTATAGCAGTTCTCCAGAAAAACAGGATATATAAAGTTCAGCAGCTTCTTCTATTTTCGTTTTTGAGCAAAATCAATAATAAGAGAGTTTCTTATTTTCATGCACGCAAATAAGATAAAGCCTTATTTTCATTTTTGACTTTATTTGAAAATAATATATAGAGCTTGTCCATAAACAAGTAAATTTAAGCATATTCTCTATTTAACATAACCTTAGTCATAGCAAGATATATAAAGTTTTCAGTAGATGTTGTAAGCAAATCATATTCTTTTGATAACCTCCTGTTCCTATTGATCCAAGCAAAAGTCCTTTCTACAACCCACCTTCTCGGCTGAACTTTAAATCCAGGATCCCGTTGTGGCAATAGTTCTAGTGGTGTGTCTTTATGCACCCAAAATCTGCATGGAGGCCTTTTAATAATCTCAATTTCTATGTCATATTCTCTCTTTATGTGAGCCTTTAAATCTTTTCCTTGATACCCCATATCAGCCCACATTTTCCTAACATTAGCATATTTTTTCTTCATGTTATCTAATGCTATTTTTATACCATCTCTGTCATTCTCATTGGCAGCTCCTACATAGCAACCAAGCACAAAGCCCTGTGTATCGGTAACTATATGCCTCTTTCTACCTTTGACTTTTTTGCCTCCATCATAACCTTTGACCCCCCTTTTTCCGTTGTCTTTACTGATTGGCTGTCAACTATACACGCACTTGGCTCTTCATTCCTACCAATTTTTGCCCTGCTATACTTGGTGATTTCATAATTTATCTTTTCAAAAATTCCTTGTTTTTTCCATCTCCTGAACTGCTCATGCACAGCCTTCCATGGTGGAAAATCATGAGGTAAGTAGCGCCACTGACACCCTGTGCGTAGTACATAAAAAATTGCATTTAACATCTCGCGTTTACTGTATTTTGGTGGCCTTCCTCCTTTTTCATATGACACCTTAAAGTGCCTTTCTATCAAAACCCACTCTCTATCTTTTAAATCTGTTGGATACTTTTTTCTCATCTTTACTCCCTGTTGAATCTAGTATTTTTATACTAATTCTTTGGTTTATGGACAAGCTCTTATAGCTCTTTTCATAATAGTCCAAACGAGGTAAAATAAGGTTTTATAGTAGTGAAGGTAAGGATGCCAGCAGCATATAGTTATGATTTAAGAAAAAAAGCAATGGAAGCACTAGAAGAAGGAGAAAGCAGGGAAACGGTGGCAGCAAGATTTAAAATTGGAAGAACTACGTTATGGGAGTGTCAGCAAAGAAGAAAAGAAAACAGGAGATTTTCAGTCAAAAAAACTTGGAAATGGAGGTTATAATCACAAAATTACTGACTGGAATAAATTTACTGAATTTGCTAAAAAATATGGTGGTATCGGAAATGGCTAAGCTTTGGAGCAATGTTAGTATCCCAACGATCCATCGAGCTCTTAAAAAAATTGGACTCACACGCAAAAAAAGACATATGGATACAAAGAAAGAAACGAAGAAAAACGCGCTGAATTTTTGAAAATTATAGCAACAAAAGAACCTCAAAACTTAGTTTATATAGATGAGTCTGGCATTGATAACACCGAGTTATGGATATTGCCAGAAGGGACAGAGGTTTTATGCTCTAAAATCTGGTAAAAAAATTCAACGAATCAGTATGATTGCAGCCTTAAACGGCAGAAAAATAGTTGTTCCGTTAACATTTGAAGGCCACTGTAATATGGATATCTTTAATAAATGGTTTGAGCAGTTTCTGACACCGATTTTGAAACCTGGACAAACTGTTATCCTTGATAATGCTACTTTTCATAAGTCTAATAAGATTTGCTAAAGGAGTTGGCGCAGAAATTTTATATCTACCGCCTTATTCTCCCGATTTTAACAAAATTGAGCATCATTGGTTTGCTATAAAAAACAGAGCTAGGAAAAACATCCCTCTATTCACATCTTTTCGTCATGCTGTTGATTCCGCTTTTCTATAAGCTTTTCGGACTATTATGAAAAGAGCTATACTATAAAAATAGTGTGCTAGGTTGAATGAATGTATATTAAAGGATCACCATCAGGCAAAGTATTCGCTGGTTATCAGGCATTTATACCAAGCCCCTTGCCACCAAAATTTGAATGGGACAATGATTTAGTTAATAGTCTTTAAACCCTTACTTTACTATAAGGAAAGTGGTTGAAAACTTAGGTGTCGTATTGACAACAGCCCAAAGAGCAATCGTAAAGCTTGAAGATTTAGGCATCGTTTCACAAACTTCTCAAGGAAAGAGAGATCGGGTTTATTGTGCAACTGATATTTTGAATATTCTAGAAGAACCAACTAAGATTACAGAGAACTTCGATAGCACATTGTAGCTATTGTGATGAATAAATTCAGCAAACAGCAAGCTTAAAGAGTCTGATCCAATGGACATGCTGAACAAAAAGTAAGGAGCTCCTTTTGGAGGATTGTATTAACTTATTAATTAATTGCTTGACTTTTAGCAGGATTTATTATATTATTTATTAATGAGCAATGCAATCAAACCAAGGAGGATAGCATGATAAATAATTTGGATTCAATAATTCTTGGAATAAAAGATGGTGAAAAGGCGATTGAAGATTTAAGGGTTGTTCTTAAAAAAAGAAAAGAAGAAGTTATTACTACACAGACATTTAATTACGCTTTACAATGCCCACAAACTACAAAGGAAGCGATAGTACACGAAATTCTGCTTCATTTTATACAAAATCCTGGCGAGCAATCACTAGAACAAGTAATACAATACTTAGATGGAGCAATACAATCTAGGATATATGCAAAAAACAACCCAATAAGAAATCTAGATGAAGAATTTCGTACTCATATAAACTTTAAAGATGAAGAGGGAAATACATTACTACATCATGCAGTTATAGGTAATAAAACTGAAGAAATAACCACCCTTCTTGTTACATATAGTGCAAATCCTTTGATACAAAACGCGGATAATAAAATTCCTTCATATTTAGCTCAAGGAAAAACAAAAGAAGTGCTTATTAAAAGTATGAAAAAACAAGCTAATACGAAAAAAGAAAGCGCTATGGTAGGCAGTTTGGTGCCTGGCGTAATAATTGGTGGTTTTCTTGGTGTTGTACTTGGAGCTGGTGTGTGTGTTGCAGTAAGTCTTTCTGGTGGTATGATACTAGGTGTAATGATAGCATCTTCTCTTGTTGCTAGTATAGCTATTGGACTGGCCATGTATTTTTTGAGTCAAGACTATGAACAGGCTAAAGCGATAGAAAAAACTATTAGCACTGTTAGCTCTGAAATATCTGTTGATGGTGCAACTGCCGCAAATGATAAAGAAGAGCCACAACTTACATAGAAAAAGCTATAGTATTTTCAAACTAAATAATAAACCTTGTAATTAGGATATTCTGGATTCCAGCGTCACGCGCTGGAATGACAACTGCGTTTTTTGCTTTTTTGTCATCAAATACTCCTACTCTTTATGTCATCCAAGTATCCTGACTACTTGGATCCAGGAAATTTAATTGTTTTAAATTTTGCTCAACGTCCTTCTATACACCTATTTAAATTTTATGTATGTGCAATATAATCTATAATAACGTTGAATTTATTATCAATACAATATATTAAAAAATATTATGAGCTTCGTAAGAGAAAAAAACACCCCTGTGATGGAACAATATTTGAACCTGAAAGCTCAATACAAAGATCATCTGCTATTTTATAGGCTAGGAGATTTTTATGAGTTGTTTTTTGATGATGCTATTAAAGCTGCGAAATTGCTGAATATAGTGCTAACCAAGAGGGGCAATTCAAATGGGCAAGAAATACCAATGTGTGGAGTGCCAGCACACAGTAGTGAATCTTACCTACACAAGCTAATAGATTTAGGATTCAAAGTAGCAATCTGTGACCAATTAGAAACTGCTGATGAAGCAAAAAAGAGAGGCTATAAATCCATAGTAAAACGTGATGTAGTGCGAGTTGTAACTCCAGGTACAATTATAGAAGATTCGCTACTGGAGGATAAAAGCAATAATTATCTCGCGTCCATAGTTGAACAAAATGACGAATATGCTATTAGTTGGCTTGAATTATCGACGGGAAAATTTTTTCACACTTTAACGAGTTTGAAAGCTCTAGATAGTGATTTATTGCGTATATCACCAAGAGAATTATTAATTTCTGAAAAATTCACTGAGGATGAAAAAATTAGATCGGTTTTAAAAAATTATAAAATATCAATTACGCAACACGCACTGAGCTTTTTTGAGTATAGTAAATCTCACAGAACGTTATGCGAGTTTTATAAAATCAGGGAACTTGGGAGTATAGGAAATTTCAGCAAAGTAGAAATCATGGCGTGTGGTGCACTGCTTGAATATGTCAGAGTAACGCAAAGGGGCTCCATTCCAAGGCTTGAATTCCCAAAAACCTATAAGCAACAAAATTTCATGCTTATTGATGCTTCAGCAAGGAGAAATCTTGAGTTGTTTTCAACTCAATTTGGTGAAAAGAAAGGTTCACTAATTTCAGTTATTGATCATACAGTTACAGCTTCTGGTGGACGCCTGCTCAAACAAATGCTCGCTTCACCCCTTGCTTGCTCCAAGGCAATCAATTTGAGGCTCAGCACCGCTCAATTTTTTGTAAATAATCATGATTCACGCAGAAAAATACGAGAGATATTATCTAACATTCCGGATATTGAAAGGTCTTTATCGCGCTTAATACTAGGGCGTGGTTCACCAAAGGATATGAACCTATTGAAAATAGGCCTAGGAAAGACTTTAGAATTGTCTGAGTTCTTATGTAAAATTGAATCAGGTGAAAATGGATCTCTCCCACAACAATATGTCATCCAAACTGAGATCCAGCCAGCGTCACGCGCTGGAATAACAGTAAAATCAGACGAGAGTGAACTAAGCACAATACATAAAAGCCTTGGTAATCATAAAGACCTATTTGAACTGCTAAATAGTGCTATACTTGATAATAATCTCAGTTCCGTGAAAGAGGGAGGGTTTATCTACCCAAAATACAACTCAGAATTATCTGAGTTATCCTACATATTAAATAATAGTAATAAACTAATAACCAAACTCCGTGAATCTTATCGCGACCTAACTGGCATTGCCGCACTCAAAATATTGCACAACAATATACTCGGTTATTACGTTGAAGTATCAGCAAATCACAAAATAACTTCGGATATATTTATTCATAGGCAAAGCTTAGCAAATAGCATGCGCTACACTACTAATGAATTGAAAGAACTAGAAAATAAAATTCTTACGGCACGTGATGCTGCAATCGGCTTAGAAATGAAAATTTTTAGTGAACTGTGTAGTGAAGTTGCTAAAGAGTCTGAAAAAATTGCTCTTGCTGCAAATGCTTTGGCAAAACTTGACATTAGAACCGCGTTTGCAGAGCTTGCAGTGCAAAATAATTACGTAAAACCCATTATTGATGACAGCAAAGAGTTCAATATCTGTAGCGGAAGACATCCAGTGGTTGAAGTTAACGATAAATTCATTGCAAATAGCATCAATTTAGCTGGTATACATCTAATTACTGGTCCTAATATGGCTGGAAAAAGCACTTTCTTGAGGCAAAACGCTCTCATTGCAATTTTAGCTCACATGGGGTCATTTGTGCCAGCAGAGAGTGTACATATTGGAGTGATTGACAAGATATTCAGCAGGGTTGGCGCAACGGATAATATAACAGCTGGTTATTCTACCTTCATGGTAGAGATGATCGAAACAGCAACGATAGTAAATCAGGCAACGGACCGTTCCTTGGTGATACTTGATGAAATTGGTAGGGGCACAGGGGTGTATGATGGATTATCTATTGCACAGGCGGTGATTGAACATATTCACAATGTAAATAAGTGCCGCGCCATTTTTGCAACTCATTATCATGAATTAACTAAAGTAAGCAAATACTTGAAGAACGTGAAATGTTTTTGTGTAAAAATAAGAGAGTGGAACAGAGAGGTTATCTTTCTACATGAAGTAATTGAAGGCATTGCAGATGAGTCATATGGAATACATGTAGCAAAACTTGCTGGTTTTCCTGATTCTGTTTTAAATAGAGCAAGTGAAGTGTTTGAGGAGCTGAAGGCTTGAATCATTATTATAAGTGAAGAATTACCTATACAATCGTGGTAGTAGCTATAGAAACGAAAAACTTACTTGACACCCTTCGCCAGCGCCCTTATCATGATAGTGAAGCTATTGTATTTGCTTTCGCCAATCTGCAGATTAAAAGGTAAGGATTACTTAATGTATCGGCGTCTTATGTTCAATTTTTTGCAGTATATAGATACTGTATGTCTTTACAAAACTTCATCTACATCTAGATTTTTATCTAAATAAGCTGAACGCGCTTATAAAGCGTTACAAGACATCAAAAAATGCCAATACTCGACAGAGATAGTAAAAGACTAGCTAACTCGGGGATTCTTTGTCTTTTTTTCTGCTTAGTAAATTTCTTAAACATTTGCAGCGTAAGTTAGTTGCAATTAAAAGCGGCTGAATCTCGCTTGTCAAGCGTTTAAAACATAAAAAACGCCAATATTTTAAAGCGGATAATAACCCCAGGGCTTCTTTTGCCTTTTTTTTTATTCGGTAAATTTCTTAATATTTATAGCTAAACGACAATCGTCATCCCGCAGCGGGATCTAGAGATACCGCGGCGGTATGACGTAGGACTGCTGTCATCCCAGTGCTCCTTTTTTTGTCATCCCAGTCTGGGATCTATTTTGCATGTAACTCCAATTGTGTTTTGGCATAAAACGCGACGCGTATTAGACTTATTTGCAAGCAAAGCTTGCTAGATCCAAGTAGTCAGGGCACTGGGATGACAGGAGAAGGAAGCACTGGGATTGGGATGGAAAAGGCTATTTGTGTGATGCCAATGAGTGATAGAAAGTTCTGCAAGAAGTCATTAATTGCAAAAATTTAATATAAGTGGTAAAGTAGAACCACTGAATAAAAAACATATGTTAATTAATACAACGTTGGAGCTGGAGGACATATGTGAGGGGTTGATAGCAAAAAAGCCAAAATTTATAGCAGTTGACACGGAGTTCATTAGAAATAATTTAATCTACTACCCAAAATTATCGTTAATTCAAATTTCTTACGGAGAGAAGAGTTTTATTGTAGACGCACTAGTGCCAGAAATTGATTTATCATTCATTAAGAAAATAATGCTAAATCAGGGGATAACCAAAGTGTTTCATAGCTGCCGGCAGGATATAGAATCCTTACTCACTGTGTTTAAATGTATTCCCACTCCCATTTTTGATACCCAAGTTGCTGCTATGTTTTGTCATTATTATCATGACTTTATTGGTTACTCAAAAGTAGTGGAGCAATATCAAGGAATAGCACTGGATAAAATTAAAGCTAAAAATTCAGATTGGTTAAGGCGTCCGTTGTCCGAGGATCAGTTAGACTATGCAATAAACGACGTGATACACCTATATGACCTACACCAAATATTGTGCAATAAACTTGAAGAAAATAATAGGATGGGTTGGTTTCAAGAAGAGATGGAATCAATAGTTAATATAAATAAGTATTTACATAATCCAAAAGATGCATGGAAGAGGATGAAATTTAATTATGAAGTAAATCCAAGGTTGATACTAACTGTTAAAGCAGTTAGTGAGTGGCAAGAAACCTTAGCACAGCGCTATAATATGAACCGTAATAAAATAATCAATAACGCTGTAATAGCTGGTTTTATTGAAAAAAATATAGAGCATGTTGATGAGATTTTAGATGATCTCAAGAGGAATGCAAAAAATATAAAAGATGCAGATTTACTAGAGTTTGTGAATATTTTTAATGAAAATGAGGGAAATTGGATGCAGCAAAACAATACCTTATCGAGTAATTATGACAAATCTGTACTTGATATACTCTCAATTATTTTAGATAGTAAATGTAAAGAAAGTAACATATCAAGGAAATTAGTTTCTTCAAAAGATGAGTTAACCTGGTCAATATCTAGACAGACAGATAAATTATTCAAGGGGTGGAGATATGATTTTTTTGGCAGGTCAGTTGAATCATTTTTGAACACAAGCTCAAAATTTGAGATTTCAGCAGTGAAATCCGCAAATAATATAACCAAAATTCAGAGTAATTTGGTAGAGAATAACTGTTGCTAAAGTAACTTAGATTTATCGACAATCGTCATCCCGCTACGTGTTAGCGGCTAAGAGATACCGCGGCGGTATGACGGTTAAGTAGGGTGTCATCCAAGTAGCCCTGACTACTTCGATCCAGGAAAATTGATTGTGCACTATACAACATAAAAGCTAGATCCCAGACTGGGATGACACCACCTACAAATTGCAATGTTCGTATAGTTATGTGCTTGACACTGGGATCTAGAAAATCTAGTTAATATATATAGAGAAACCTTAGCTATAGTTTCAAAAGAAGTCGAATGTATTTTGTTATATGATTATAAGTCTAACAGGCGGAATTGGGGTAGGAAAGAGCTTTGTAGCTAATTGCTTTCAAGAGTTTGGTGCTGTTGTATTTGATGCTGATTCTGTTGTACACCAACTTTATAAAGTGGATAAAAGCATAATAAGTTATGCAGAGAAAAATTTTCCTGGAGTGGTAGTAAATGGTGAAATAGATAGAACAGTACTGTCTAAATATTTCTTAGCCTACGATGAAAATTGGAAACAATTTCAATCTTTGGTTCACTCTGCTGTGCTGCGTGAATTAGAATTTTTTATTGCCAAGGAAAAAAAGATCGATAGAAAACTTTTAGTTTTAGATGTGCCACTTCTATTAGAAACAAAATTTTATTTATATTGCGACCTTATTGTTTTTGTTCATGCAGATAGCGTTGTGCAAGCTCAAAGACTTAACGAACGCAACATAGATAAAGAAAAGCTTAATCTAATCTCCGATGTTCAGTTATCTATTGAGGAGAAAAGGAAGATGAGTGACTTTATTATCGATACCAGTGTAAGCAAAGAGTATGTTTTTTCTCAAGTAAAAGATATAGTGGATTCATTAAACCTAAACACGTAGCTCTACGTCATACCGCCGCGGTATCTCTAGATCCCGCTAACAAGCAGCGGGATGACGGTTGTCAGGATCCCAGCAGCCTCCCTCCCCTGTCATCCCAGTGTCAAGCACTGGAATGACACCCTTCCGATGGGAACTGCTCTCAAACTACAACAGCATGAGTAGCTATAGAAGCTTTAATGATACAAGAAAAAATAAACAGCTATCATTTTTTTAGTAATTAAGTAAAATAGAGTGAAAGATTGCGAGGAAGTTTTGAAAAATAAGATAAAAAAGATAGTAATTTCAGGAAAGGAAGTGTGGCCAATCATCGAGGGCGGCAAAGGCATTGCAGTTAGTGATGGAAGATCAAGCGGAGCATTTGCTGCAGCAGATGCTGTGGGTACATTTTCTGGTGCAAATGCTAAGCTTATTGATGATAATGGCGAGTTAGTGCCACTAATTTATAAAGGCAAAACAAGAAATGAAAAGCATAGTGAATTGATTGAGTATAGTATTGAAGCTGGAATTAGTCAGGCAAGAATAGCAAATGAAATATCAAAAGGTCATGGAAGAATACACATGAATGTACTTTGGGAGATGGGAGCAGCAGAACACGTACTTCATGGCATATTAGAAGGAGCGAAAGGTTTGATTCATGGTATTACCTGCGGTGCTGGTATGCCTTATAGGCTTGGAGAAATTGCAGCTAAATATCAGGTTTATTATTACCCTATTATCTCATCGGTGCGTGCTTTTAAAGCATTATGGAAGCGTGCTTACCAAAGAATATCTTCCTATTTGCTTGGTGGAGTAGTGTATGAAGATCCATGGCTTGCTGGAGGGCACAATGGACTGAGTAACAGTGAAGACCCAGAGCTACCACAGGCTCCATTTGAAAGAGTTGCAGAGCTTAGATCTTTCATGAACGAGATCGGTCTTTCAGAAACACCAATTGTTATGGCAGGAGGAGTGTGTCATTTGAAAGATTGGGAACATTGGTTTGACAATCTGCAAATTGGACCAATAGCTTTTCAGTTTGGCACTCGTCCACTTTTGACGAAAGAAAGCCCAATTTCTGCAGAGTGGAAAAAGAAGCTACTCACTTTAGAAGAAGGTGATGTATTTTTAAATAAATTCAGTCCAACAGGGTTTTACTCATCTGCAGTAAAAAATAACTTCATACGTGAGTTGCAGGAACGGAATTCACGTCAAATAAAGTTTTCAGAAAATGCTAGCGAAGAATTTAATAATGAATTTGCAATGGGTAGCAGAGGTAGAAAGATCTACCTTACTGCAAAAGACAAAGAACTGGCAAATACATGGACTAAAGCAGGGTATACAGAAGCAATGAAAACTCCAGATACAACTGTTATTTTTGTGACGCCAGGCAGGTTTGCAGAGATAAGACAAGATCAAATCAATTGTATGGGATGCTTAAGTCATTGTTTGTTTAGCAATTGGAAAGATCATGGTGACCATTCAACAGGACGAAAGCCAGATCCGCGTAGTTTTTGCATACAAAAAACACTGCAAAACGTTATACACGATGGTGATATTGAGAACGAACTCATGTTTTCCGGGCACAATGTGTACAAATTTAAGCAAGATCCATTTTATGAGAATGGCTACGTACCGGCAGTAAAAGAACTGGTGGAAAGGATATTGACTGGGTATTGAGTCAGTGACCTTACCCAGAAAAAGTGGAGAGAAAGTGTGGAATGTTTTTTACAAAAAGAATGATGCATCAAATTGTTCTGGAATGCAATAGTTAATAGTGACGTTGTTTGTTATAAAAAATTTCTATGTATTCAAATATTGCAGTTCTAGTTTGTTGAGCAGAGTGTTGTGAAGTATCAATAAGTATTTCTCTTTTCAATGAGCTAAAGAAGCTTTCTGCAACAGAATTGTCGTAACAACAGCCTTTATTACTCATCTATATTCTTTACAGCTAAGAGATATTGATACCCTTGCGCAGTATATTGTGAACCTTGATCACTATGTAATAGTAGATTTTTAACAGGTTTACGCCTATTAATGGCCATTAATAAAGAGTTCATAACCAATTGTTTATTTATTGCACTACTCATTAACTACCATACGTGAGAATTATTGCTGCCAAATATAGCCATCCCTCCTTGGTTTTGATGTAAGTAATCCCATACTTTATTTGGTTGATCAACAATAAAGTTTTGATCTAGTATATTGGGAGCTACAGCTCTATTATCTGTTTGTTGTTTTTTAATTTTAAACTTTCTTCTCAGTATAGCCCTGATGTCATTTTTCTGCATAATACTTTGCACCGTTTTCAAATTGCAACTTTTACCCAAAGCCTTCAATTCAGCATGAATTTTAGGAGCTCCATATCTACATTTAGAAACTTGATATATTTTTTGAATAGCTTCGAGTAGCTCTTTATTTGCTGATTCTCTACTGCTTATTTTTCTTGTGGTCCACTTATAGTAGCCACTAGCAGAAAATCCTACATAATTCCTGTACTTTATAGCAGTTACTATATAAAAAAATATTTTACTCCTTTTGACTGGCCAGGGCTTTTTTTTAAATGTCTCTTTCCCTTGTTACTCTTGCTTTGTAAATCAAACCTCTCTTTGTCATAAGGTGCTACATCTGGAAATGCATTTGCCGCTGACTTTTTTTCGTTATATTTCTTCATCCATTTTCCTAATACACTATCCCTTATTCCTAGATCTCTTGCTACTTTTGCAACTGGTTGACCTACCTTTCTTTGTTCATTTGCCAGTTTAACAGCTTCCAATTTGAATTCTGCTGTATATTCTCTTACCATTTCTAATCCTCCAAAATTTTATTTTACCCAAAAAAACTCTTTTCTTTCTCTCCACTTTTTCTGGGTAAGGTCAAACAATGACTATGCAAAAAACCTAATAACATGTATAATCTATAAATAATTTCTGAGGTAGATTGTGAAACTAGGTGTTAATATCGATCACGTTGCAACCCTCCGCAACGCACGCGGAACTTCTTATCCAGATCCATTGAAAGCAGCAGAAATAGCCATTGACGCTGGAGCAGACTTTATTACTGTACACTTACGAGAAGATAGAAGGCATATTAGAGATGAAGACGTATTTAACCTAAAAAAAAGCATTAGCACTGAGTTAAATCTTGAAATTGCAGCCACGGAAGAAATGCTTGAAATAGCAAAAAAGGTAAAACCCTATTCGATTAGTATAGTACCAGAAAAAAGAGAAGAATTAACAACCGAAGGTGGCCTGGATATCGTGAATATGCACAGTAAACTTTCTAGTATAATAGAGGAAATGCATAGCTCTAGCATAAAAGTCTCACTGTTTATCGATCCAAATATTGATCAACTAAAATATCTTGAAAAGCTAGGGACAAAACCTGACATAATAGAAATTCACACAGGGGATTACTGTGATAATCCATCAGAAAAAAAGTTACAGTTAATTACTAATGCTGCAGAGTACGTCAATAAATTAGGAATAGAATGCCACGCAGGACATGGCATAACTTATAAACACGCTAAGAAGATGACAAGAATACCTCACATCTCAGCTCTTAACATAGGCCACTATTTAATTAGCGAAGCTGTATTTTACGGCTTACACAGCGTAGTAAAAACAATGAAAATGACAATGTCTAACTAACTGCTGCTTTTTCCTTCTCATTTAAAATACTTAAAAGAGTTTGGCTTGCTTTAAATTTTACCCTTGTCTTTTTAGGAACAGTCATGATCTCACCACTTTGGGGGTTACGACATTGTTTTTCCTGACTGATAGCAGTAGAAAATGTTCCTATTCCATGCAAACGTATTTCACCTTTCCCATGCAGCTCATTCTTTATTATTTTAATAAACGCATCATGAATCTTGCTCAAATCAGATTTTGTTATATCTATATTCTGACTAGAACAATCTTCCTTTAATTGTTTTATTATATCTTCTTTACTCATAAATTACCTTAATATTGAAAAAATCACATAAATAGCATATTATGTTGACACCGATAGTCAACTAAATTCATCACAAAAATAGAGGATATCATACATTTTTGCAAATATTTGTATAATACTTACAAAAAAACACCCCTATAAAATAACTATCTCTTAGAAAATTGACACTTTTTCCGAGCTTTATGTTGACCATATTTCTTACGTTCAACAACACGTGAATCTCTAGTTAAGAACTCACCATTACGTAGTATAGAATGCAAATCTTGGCTTACACTACTTAAAGCTCTGCTTATTCCATGAGCTAGAGCACCTGCTTGACCAGATAGCCCTCCACCTTTTACAGTTGCAAATACATCGTATTTATCCAATGTGGAAGTTGCAACAAATGGCATTTTTACTATTTGGCACACTGACTCTCTTTTAAAATAAGAAATTAGATCGCCTTTTTTGTTAACACTAAATTTTCCACTCCCCGGCTTTATCCATACTCTTGCTACAGATTCTTTTCTTCGGCCTGTAGCATATAAACGACCAAGCGAATCAACTGCTGATTTAATTGTCTTTTCTGACCAATCATTGTTATTTATTGTAGAACTCTTCATTTTTACTCCATTACTTTTTATTTTTACGATTCAAAGAGGCAAAATCTATCTTTTCAGGTTGCTGTCCTTGATGCTTATGCTCTGAACCAGAATAAACATACAAATTTTCAAAGCGTCTACGTGCCATAGGCCCATCATCAAGCATCCTTTTCACTGCCATTTCTATTACACGCTCAGGAAATTTGCCATTTAAAATATTATCTGGAGTAGTTTTCTTCAAACCACCAGAATAACCTGTATGCTTATAGTAAATTTTATCTTTAAGCTTCTTTCCGGTGAAATGCACCTTTTCTGCGTTGATAATAATTACATTATCGCCACAATCCATATGAGGTGTATACTCAGGTTTATGCTTTCCACGTAATAGTGTCGCTACAAATGCTGCAAGCCTCCCTACCACTAATCCTTCTGCATCTATGACAAACCACTTTTTATTGATTTGTTTCTCCTTTAAGAAAAAAGTCTTCATTATTTGATCCAACAATAGTAAGCTATGATATACTTAATTTCTCAATAGTGTCAACAATATTAGTTATTGATTATTAAAGTAATTTATGTTAGTAATTGAGCTGCGCAACCAATATGCATAGGAATTAGAATGTTTCGATTGATTATCACACTTGCGATCATTTTTAATACTATAAGTTGCTATGCAACCGATGTGGGAAAAGTGATAAGCAAAGCCATCAAAAATAGCTCAAAAATAAAGTCTCAATTTTACCAATATAAAAGCGCAGAAAAACACTATAAATCTTCTGGGTTAGCTGGATTTTTACCTGACATTAATTTGCAATACAATTTCGATAGTAACTTTAATCTTGATACATCTGAAAAAAAACTTACATTGCGCCAGAAATTAATCGATGGTGGTGGTACCTTTGCCACATTCAGTCGATCAAGCCATCTTCTCAAAGCAGAAAAGATGCGATTTCAGCAATTAAAACAAGAGCTTGCACTTAATGCTGTGAAAGCATATGTTAATGTTTTACAAAAGACAGAAATATTAAAGCTCAGAGAACATAAAGAACGCGTTTCTTTGGAACATTTGTCAGCTATGAAAAAACGCTTTTCCCTTGGAGAGGTAACCAATGCTGAAGTTTTGTTAGCAAAAGCAAAATTTTCGTCTTCTATATCCGAAAGAGTTGATGCTGAAGGTAAATTAAAGTTGGTAAATATTGCTTATTATCATTTGATTGGCGAAGATGCTGATGACCTTTCTGAAGCTAATGATAAACTACCTTCTGTTCCAGAGCTAAATGAATGTTTACAGTTAGCAAAAACCAATAATTTATCTCTAAAAGCAGCAGTTTATCAAAAAAGAGCAGCCGGAATGGAAGTGATTGCTGAAAGCTCCAAGTGGCTTCCTTCTTTAAATCTAAGTGCAAGCAAAAATTTTGGGGAGGATGGTATGAAGGTAGACAAACTATTAGAAAATGTTCATGTAGTTTTTACTCTTGATGTTCCAATCTTTAAGAGAGGAGTTAATGCTTTTGGTGTCAGTAAAGCTAAAATGGATGCAAAAAAATCTACCTACGATTATTATGAAACGGTAAAAAATATAGAACAAGCAGTTGTAAATGCTTGGAATAATGTGTTGACAGCAAAGGCCATTATCAAAGCAAGTCAAGAAGCGGAAAAAGCAGCAGCTCTAGCATTGGAAGGAGTTGAGCAAGAAGTAAACTTAAATTTAAAGAGTACATCTGACCTTTTGGACACTGAAGATGCATTATTTAAAGCACGTTCAGACTTAGTTGAAGCAAAAAGCAATTATGTGATTAGTGTTTACAACTTGCTTTTTATGATAAATAGTATAGACCTCTAAATTTAATGGTATTAGCACTATGCATGATGAACAAGGCAATCAATCTGTAAAAGATATCCTAGAAGATATAAAAAAAGCTATATCGGGTAAAAACGCGAGTAACGATAAAGCAGAAATAAAGGATGAAAATGATGATGTGCTATACCTTGAGGAAGAGTATCCAGAAGAAATAGAAGAAGATGGCAAAAAAGAAAATAATGAAAAAGAGGACATTGATAATGATGACCAAAGTGAGGAAATGGCTTGCAACAATAACCAATTTAATGGCCATAGCTACAATTCAGAAGAAAAAAAAGATATTTATTTGTACGATAATATCCAAATGAGTAATAACAAAGCGAGTAATAGCGGCTTACAAGCGCAAAATAACGATCATCTAATTTTAAAAGAGAATATGGAAGAGATCAAAGCGTTGCTTGGAAAAATGCAAAACGAATTACAGCATAAACAACAAAAAAAAGCGAACCTTACTGTTGAAGAATTAGTTATATCTCTTTTAAAACCTCAGCTCTCAGAATGGCTGAATAAATATCTACATGCACTGGTAAAAGAAGTAGTTGAAAAAGAGCTTAAAGATATAATCAATAATAAGTAGGGTATTAGCAATAAAAACTAGAGTAAAGACGGCTAGAGGCAGAAAACTATCTTCAACAAGGTGGCTACATCGTCATTTGAATGATCAGTATGTGCAAAAAACTAGCAAGGATGGTTATAGGTCACGCTCAGCATATAAGCTGGTAGAAATGGATAACAAATTTAAATTATTCCAAGAAGGGCAAAAAATTATTGATCTTGGTGCTTCTCCTGGTGGATGGTCACAAGTTGCATCTCAGAAAGGTGCAAATGTGGTTGCTCTTGACATAAAACCAATGAACGCAATTAATGGAGTAGAGTTTATACAATGTGATATTATCAATGAGTTTGAAATTTTGAGAGAAAAATTCAAGGATCAAAAATTTGATGTAATTTTATCTGACATGGCGCCCGAATCTTGTGGTTTAAAATCGTTGGATCATATCAGAATTATGCTTTTATGTGAGGCAGCGCTCAATTTTGCAAAGCATTTCTTGAGCCATGGTGGCACGTTTGTAGTAAAAATTTTCCAAGGAGAATCTGATAAAGATTTTTGTAACGAGCTAAAAAAAATGTTTAAAACAGTAAAATACTTTAAACCAAAGTCAAGTAGATCTGAATCTACAGAAATGTATTTGGTAAGTTTAGGCTTTATTGGCAGCAGACTTTCTATATAATATTAATCCAGGTAGCCCACAGAAACGAAAAAACTTGCTTGACAAACCTCGCCAGCCCCCTTATCATGAAACTGAAGCTATTGTATTTGCTTTCGCCAATCTGCAGATTAAAAGGTAAGGATTACTTAATGTATCGGCGTCTTATGTTTAATTTTTTGCAGTATATAGATACTGTATGTCTTTACAAAACTTCATCTACATCTAGATTTTTATCTAAATAAGCTGAGCGCGCTTATAAAGCGTTACAAGACATCAAAAAATGCCAATACTCGACAGAGATAGTAAAAGACTAGCTAACTCGGGGATTCTTTGTCTTTTTTTCTGCTTAGTAAATTTCTTAAACATTTGCAGCGTAAGTTAGTTGCAATTAAAAGCAGCTAAATCTTGCTTGTCAAGCGTTTAAAACATAAAAAACGCCAATATTTTAAAGCAGATAATAACCCTAGGGTTTCTTTTGCCTTTTTTTTTATTTGGTAAATTCCTTAATATTTATGGCTAAACGACAACCGTCATCCCGCTACGTGTTAGCGGGATCTCTTGTTAGCGGATGAGATACCGCGAATGAATCGCGGTATGACGTGTTGAAACAATCCGATAAGGTAAGCCTCGTCATCCCGCTGCTTGTTAGCGGGATCTCTTGTTAGCGCCGCGGCGGTATGACGTAGGACTGCTGTCATTCTGCTACTTGTTAGCGGATGAGATACCGCGAATGAATCGCGATATGACGGTTCGCGGTGGCATGATGTAGGACTGCTGTGACACCATTATAGAATGAACCAGTGTCAGCTACTTGCATAGAAAATGTTTATGACTAATTTTTAGATCAAACATGGAATTTCGACAAACTTAACTTTTTTGTGAGACTGTTCAGCAATAATAAATAAATTGAGAGGAAAGGTTATGGCAATAAAAAAGGAAAAGTTTTTTGAAATAATAAATGAGGTAAGCAAGAGTGAAGGTTTAAATGAGAATAATTTACTTGAAAGAATAGGAAATGAGTTAGAAAAGATAAACTCACAAGAGCATACAACACATAATATGTATAGTGATTTAAAAAAAAGTGGGCGGTTAAAAGATAAGATCTTCAGTATATTAAATTCAGGCAAAACTGTAAATTGTATGTTGTTACATCTTGCTGTGGAATGTAACAGTGTACCAATAGTAAAACTCCTACTAGCAAAGGAAGCAAAAGTTAATGAACCAATATATGAACTTGATGAAGCTAAGTCTAAGCTAACTGCTTTGCACATTGCTGCTTTGCATGGTCATCAAGAGATAGTTCAGCTTTTATTGAATAATGACGCAAATCCTTTACTAAAAGATAGTCAAGGCCGAACTCCAAGGGATATTGTCGGTGATGTAAAAGGTAAAAAGGCTATAATAGAAATGTTAGAGGAAGGAGAACAACGTTATGCTGAGGCAGGAGCTACGAGAAGACAAAATAGACAAGGCACTTTACCGCAGCCTAATAATAAAACTCCAGGAAATTTAGCTGTGAACGGAAATAACGCAACTGCTGCAGTGCAAGCATGTAATGCAAGAGATCAGGAAGAGAACAACGGAACTACACCAAACAACAGAAAAATCTATGTACAAGATGAGGATGAACAGACTTCTTCAAACTCAATCATTAATGAAAACAATATAAACAAAGTAGATGATACATTAGAAAGAGAACTGGCTATAAGAGAAAGAGATGCTGTGGAGCAAAAGTTGCAAGAGGCAGAACAACGATTTGCCAATAATCGGAAGCGCATAGAACAACCCGGTCATAATCAACATTCGGAACAATACGGTGCTACATATAATGGTGAACAGACCTTTTTAGATTCGACTATTGATGAAAGTAATAGTAGCGACAGTGGAATAAATACTTCCACAGAAGACATCGGTAAAGAGTTAGAAAAACACAATACACGAGATGAAAATGGAATGACTCCTTTACACCATGCTGCTGCAAATGGTGATGTAAAGACTGCAAAGTATCTAATAGATGATGGAGCAAATGTTGATGCACAAGATAAAGGTGGACATACCCCTTTACATTATGCGGCTGCATATGGTTGTGTAGAGATTGCAGAATATCTAGTAGTAAATGAAGCAAATGTTAATGCACAAGATAAAGATGGACATACCCCTTTACATTATGCTGCTATACATGGTTATGTAGAGATTGCAGAATATCTAATAGATAATGGAGCAGATGTTGATGCACAAGATAAAGATGGCGTGACCCCTTTACACTATGCTGCTGTGCATGGTTATGTAGAGATTGTAAAGTATCTAATAGATAATGGAGCAAATATTAATGCACAAGATAAAGATGGACATATCCCTTTATACTTTGCTGTTACAAATGACAATAAAGAATTAGCAAAACTTTTGATAAAATATGGAGCAGATCGCTCATTGATAAAGGATGAAGACCTAATAGATAGACTAAACAGTATGTGTGATCAGCCATCTGAGGTTGTACCTAGTACCTTTTCTCATTCCAAAACACACAACACAACGGAAACTCCAGAAAAAGCAGAAAAGGTTGAAAAACGTAAAGCTAAGTTAAAAGAATTACGTACTCAGCTAAAGGATGAGCAGAAAAAGAATGAATTGCTAAAACAAAAGATACAAGATCTAGAAAGTAAAAATACAACACTTAATAGCGAATTAGAAGAAAACGAAAATAAGCATTCTAAAACAAAAGTGTTGTTAGAAAAAGCGCAAAAGGAACTAGCAGAATCAAAAAGTTGCATAGTTGGACATGAGACTAAGTTGAAACAATTCAATAAAGAGAATGAATCACTAACACAAAAAATAAAAAGTCTGGAGAATGAAAACACACCACTTGAGGGTGAACTGGGCAAAACTAAAACTAAAACAAATGAAGTGTCGCTAGAAAAAGCAGGAAAAAGACAAATGAGTTTCTTAAAAGTTGCTTCTGTGAATCTTGTAACTATGTTAACAGTAGGTGCTACTCTCAGTATTGCTTTCGACTTGTCTGTTCTACCAATAATTGTAGTTTTTGTAACATCTGCTGCATTGCTAGCTAGTTGCGTTACATACGCAATATCAAAACCCATCGCTCCTACCACTGAATTGAAAGAAGTGGATATTCAAGGTTCAGCACAACGGTGTTTGTAAAACTTAGCACCTACATCTGTACGAACATTGCAGTTTGCAGGTGGCAGATGCAAGTAGCTGCACTGGAATCCCAAAAAAGGATGATGTCATTCCAGTCTGGAATCCAGCCTTGCCGTAATCTCATCAAGAACGTTGTGTTTTAACATAAAACGGCTACTTTTATGCTTACCAACTTAATAAAATTCCTGGATCCCAGTGGGCTTTGTTGCATCGCTAGCTATGATGGATTAAAGATAAAAAAGGTGGAGAATATCAGTAGCTTATTATTCTGGTATTTATAACAAGAACGGTCAGTGAATACCTAAATTTGAGTAAAAGAAATTTCACTACCACTCACTAATCCGGCTAAAATTCAAGAATTTCAATGCTTTAGCTATTTTCAATAGAATTAAATTTATTAATATAAATAATAAATTACTATTCTTAAATTTGATCAGATTGATTGCAAAAAAACAAGATTTTCAATAGGTTGCTTATAATCCTAATTATAGTTAGCCTTTCATAAGTAGCGATGCAACAAAGCCATCCCAGTGTCAAGCACTGGGATGACAAGAAGAGAGGGTACTTGGATAAGAGTCATTGCCCTCCTGGTAGGCCCAAATTGCAATGTTCGTACAGTCATGAGTTACACAGTAGTGCGAATTTTTTACTTTGGTAGTTTTTTTATTACAGTTATAATCATAAAAGTAGTTGAGTTTAATTAATATGAAAACTTTTACGAAAAACTCTAAGAGTAATGGAAAAAAGCTAGAGGAGTTTAATAAGGAAATTGAAGATATAACAACTATAGCTCAAGATAAATTTGCACATGAACTTGAAAATATCGCATATGACAGTGTGCAAAAATTTCGCAGTCTGCTTGCTAAAGAGTTAAACTCCACCTTCAATAATATTCATTCTCAAAATGTCAATCTACTAAAATCTAGCCTAGTTGAATATGCTATAAGTTCAAATTTTATCAACAAAAAAGGAGAAACAGCTTTAATACGTTCTCTTCTTAATATATTCATACGATAAAGCACTCAGAGTTGTTGCTGCGCCAATTTAACTTAATGTTGCATGCAAGCTGCATAGCTAAAGTAAGTAAGATTTGCCCCACGCTGTCACGAGGTAAACCTTACTTATTCTAGCTATATCAAAAAGGAGGGTTATTATGTCAATAAGATCTACTTCACCAAGAATATCTGTGCAACGTAAATCTAAGCCTGAATCTTTTCCAGTTACTTTAGAAGAGGTTAAATCTTTTTTACGCATTGAGAACGACCAGGATGATAAGTTGATTTCAGATCTAATTTTTATGGCTACTGATTATGCTGAGTGGCATATGGAAAAGTCACTGGTGAAACAAACATGGCAAGTTTCATATGAAGATTATGTACCTCGTAGGATCTATTTAAGCTATGGCCCTGTGAGTAAGATAGTATTGGCTACTGCAATGATGTCTAAAAATCAAGAGAAGAGAACACTTAAGTATTATTTTAGTGATGTAGGGGGCTACGTTGAGTTTTTCAATTGTTTGAATGCAATAAGAGTTGATGTTGTATACGAAGCTGGTTATGACAATGTTCCTGAGCAGATAAAACTAGGTATTATGCGGCATGTTTCTGCTCTTTACAAAAATCGTGAATCGGAGGTAAGTAGCCATTTGTCTGAGAGCTTGTCCATAAACCAAAGAATTAGTATAAAAATACTAGATTCAACAGGGAGTAAAGATGAGAAAAAAGTATCCAACAGATTTAAAAGATAGAGAGTGGGTTTTGATAGAAAGGCACTTTAAGGTGTCATATGAAAAAGGAGGAAGGCCACCAAAATACAGTAAACGCGAGATGTTAAATGCAATTTTTTATGTACTACGCACAGGGTGTCAGTGGCGCTACTTACCTCATGATTTTCCACCATGGAAGGCTGTGCATGAGCAGTTCAGGAGATGGAAAAAACAAGGAATTTTTGAAAAGATAAATTATGAAATCACCAAGTATAGCAGGGCAAAAATTGGTAGGAATGAAGAGCCAAGTGCGTGTATAGTTGACAGCCAATCAGTAAAGACAACGGAAAAAGGGGGGTCAAAGGTTATGATGGAGGCAAAAAAGTCAAAGGTAGAAAGAGGCATATAGTTACCGATACACAGGGCTTTGTGCTTGGTTGCTATGTAGGAGCTGCCAATGAGAATGACAGAGATGGTATAAAAATAGCATTAGATAACATGAAGAAAAAATATGCTAATGTTAGGAAAATGTGGGCTGATATGGGGTATCAAGGAAAAGATTTAAAGGCTCACATAAAGAGAGAATATGACATAGAAATTGAGATTATTAAAAGGCCTCCATGCAGATTTTGGGTGCATAAAGACACACCACTAGAACTATTGCCACAACGGGATCCTGGATTTAAAGTTCAGCCGAGAAGGTGGGTTGTAGAAAGGACTTTTGCTTGGATCAATAGGAACAGGAGGTTATCAAAAGAATATGATTTGCTTACAACATCTACTGAAAACTTTATATATCTTGCTATGACTAAGGTTATGTTAAATAGAGAATATGCTTAAATTTACTTGTTTATGGACAAGCTCTGAAGTGAAGAAGGTATATTCTCCGTTTCGCGAACCAAAGGTTGTTTTGTAGCTCTTTCTGGTCATTCAAACTGGGCTACTACGTCATACCGTTACGGATAGATCCCGCTAACAAGCAGCGGGATGACGAGGTATAAACCTTATCGTCATACCGCCGCGGTATCTCAGCCGCTAACACGTAGCGGAATGACAGCAGTCCTACGTCATACCGTCACGGATAGATCCCGCTAACAAGTAGCGGGATGACGAGTTTCTATATATCTTTCGAGGGTTAATCATGGAAAAAATTCAAGCTATAAACGAGTTGTACAATAGCGTTTATGCAGCACTAAAAGCAAATTCTGATTTAAGGAAATATGTTACTAACATTTATGACTACTTACCTAAACAGGTCACCATTCCTTACCTGAGATTGCGTGTAGTGAATTATAATAACCTGCATATGCTGTCCAATTTTGCTACAAAGGCAAGATTTTCATGCGACATATATACTTATCATATAGACAGTATGTTTGCCATTATAAGGCATATTAACTTGATACTTAAGAGTATTAAATATTCTGATAATGAAACTATTTTGGAAAGTAATTGTGCTATGAGTCAGCACGATGAAATTTTACATTCAACAATTAATTTTGATATTTTAATAAAAGGAGGTGATAATGAGCAAATTACAGCTAAAAATTAAAGATCATGACAATAATTTTATTGTGTTAAATAATATAAGAAACCTAAGGTTTACTTTGCGTAATAACAGAGAAGAGGTGAAAGATATTTCTTCTTTTGGCTGGAGAAAAGTATTGGACTCTGCTGGAAGCAGACATATTACGATAAAAATTAATGGAATTTTAGACTCTGTATTAGCTGATGAATTATTACGTAATTCTGCTATGCTAAACTCTAATAATGATTATGAAATTAGTTTTAATGCTAAGGAAAAGATAAGGCTTAGGTGTTCAGTTGAATTGTATGAGAGGTATTATGATCCTGTTACTTTTGACAGCTTTACTGTAGTTTTAACTAGTGCTGAAGTTGTAAACGCTTTTCATTAATGTTAATTTAATCTTTTTATATACAATAGTAACTGGTGAGAATTTTAACTAAATTAAAAAAAATCATGAACGACAAAGACCTTTTCGAGGAAGACGGTGATGATATTGAAGAAAATAACGATGATAAAAGAGAGAAAAGTTTAGAAAATGAAAATCAGCAAAATCAAGAAGAACAACACAAAGAGGAAGATAAGCAATACATAATACAGTATATTCAAGACTATTTGAAAGTTTTTGAGGATATTCTAAATCAGATCGACGAAGGAATTGATAATTCGGATAGTTACGAAAGGACTATGCAAATAAAGCGAAGCATAGACAGGCTCATAGAGACTTTATATAGTCAGGCTGCGTCTGAAGATATTGATGCAGAATTTGAAACTACCAAACACACTCGCGATAAATCAGAATCTATGAAAAGAGTTAGAGAGAAGAGAAGAAAGCAAGTGATAGAAGAAGTATTAAGTAGCATGTTTGCCCAGCAACAAAAGGAGCTAATGAACGCTAAACACTTAAGTCATGGACATGAAACAGCAAAAGATGGGGATGTCCACGAAGCAAAGGAAAAAGTGAAGTCTTCAATCAGGGGAGTGTTGTTTTCGGTGATTGCTCATAGGATGGATCCAAGAAGGAGGGCAGGGGAAACTGCTGACGGTAACGAAAAGCAAGCTCATATATATGGCAGGGAAGCAGTTGGTGGAGCTTTAGGTGCATTGTTAAAAACGTTTTTAACAGCAGTTATTGCCGTTGTGCGTGAAATTGCTAAGCCACTTCAGAAACCGGAAACATCTTTTGCAAAACAAGTTGAAGAAAGCAGAAACGCAGATTCACAAAAGGGTCGATCTGTGTAGATTTCTCCTTGTAATAATCTTTCGATTCTACTGTCTGTTAATTCAAATTAGGGTTATAAAATTTTAGAAGCCAGCTCTTATATAACCAATTTATAGCAAGAAATTACGATACAAAAATCAGCGTCCGTTAGAAAATAAACATAACACAGGGTGATAGAGTTGCCCCTATCCATAAGCGTCAGTTAAGCTCAAAATTGTAAGCTTAAAATATGGTTGAATAATTATTAATAATAGTATATAATTATTAACGTTTTTCAGGCATTTTTGTTATGGGTGCGCCAAGTAAGCGTTTAGAATACAGTTGGTGAAAATCCAACTTAGGCAAAGTCTAGCCAACAGCCTAGAACAGACCATTATGCTGCGTGAGGTAACGAGCGTAGTAAAGCTAATGGAATGGACAATATAGGGTGCAATGAAAATTGACCTTACCCAGAAAAAGTGGAGAGAAAGTGTGGAATGTTTTTTACAAAAAGAATAATGCATCAAATTGTTCTGGAATGCAATAGTTAATAGTGACGTTGTTTGTTATAAAAAATTTCTATATATTCAAATATAGCAGTTTTGATATGCTGTTTAGAGTGCCGAGAGGTGTCTATTGGTAACTCCCTTTTTAGAGAACTGAAGAAGCTTTCCACAACAGAATTGTCGTAACAACAACCTTTATGATTCATCTATGTTTTTTATGGATAAGAGATATTGATAACCTTGCAAAGTATATTGTGAACCTTGATCACTATGTAATAGTAGATTTTTAACAGGTTTACGCCTATTAATGGCCATTAATAAAGAGTTCATAACCAATTGTTTATTTATTGCACTACTCATTAACTACCATACGTGAGAATTATTGCTGCCAAATATAGCCATCCCTCCTTGGTTTTGATGTAAGTAATCCCATACTTTATTTGGTTGATCAACAATAAAGTTTTGATCTAGTATATTGGGAGCTACAGCTCTATTATCTGTTTGTTGTTTTTTAATTTTAAACTTTCTTCTCAGTATAGCCCTGATGTCATTTTTCTGCATAATACTTTGCACCGTTTTCAAATTGCAACTTTTACCCAAAGCCTTCAATTCAGCATGAATTTTAGGAGCTCCATATCTACATTTAGAAACTTGATATATTTTTTGAATAGCTTCGAGTAGCTCTTTATTTGCTGATTCTCTACTGCTTATTTTTCTTGTGGTCCACTTATAGTAGCCACTAGCAGAAAATCCTACATAATTCCTGTACTTTATAGCAGTTACTATATAAAAAAATATTTTACTCCTTTTGACTGGCCAGGGCTTTTTTTTAAATGTCTCTTTCCCTTGTTACTCTTGCTTTGTAAATCAAACCTCTCTTTGTCATAAGGTGCTACATCTGGAAATGCATTTGCCGCTGACTTTTTTTCGTTATATTTCTTCATCCATTTTCCTAATACACTATCCCTTATTCCTAGATCTCTTGCTACTTTTGCAACTGGTTGACCTACCTTTCTTTGTTCATTTGCCAGTTTAACAGCTTCCAATTTGAATTCTGCTGTATATTCTCTTACCATTTCTAATCCTCCAAAATTTTATTTTACCCAAAAAAACTCTTTTCTTTCTCTCCACTTTTTCTGGGTAAGGTCAGTCTTTAGGCACCCAAACAAAGGGAAATGCTGGATAAAAAGAAAATACTTTAAAAAGTATAATAACGATAACTGGAGTTTTATGACAAGTAACAAGATACATCTTATTATACACAGCGATCATGTTATTAAACAAAGTGCAAAAAACCAGATCTCCATATGATGGTGATTGGGTTTATTGGGGTAAACGTCTGAGAAAAATACCAGATAAGCCATTAAGAGTAATAAAACTATTGAAGTTACAACAAAGTAAATGTGATAATTGTAGACTATGGTTTAAAAGTGATGATATAATAGAAATACATCATAAAGACCGGAATAGACGAAACAATATGATCAAAAACTTATCTTTGTTACATGGACATTGTCACGATGAATTACACAGGAGGTGTGCATGAAAAGCACCAAATTGGAGAGAAGCCGTATGAGGCGCAAAGTCTCACGTACGGTTTTGAAGTCGAGTGAGGAGGGGCGACCTTCTTCACTTAGACAACAGTATGCAGATGAAACTACAGATGAAGACCTAAGGAATATAGCAGAAAAAGCACCAATAATAAAGTTAGCCTACGATGCATTAGACAGTTTTAGCTGGAATGAAAAAGATTTAGTAGCATATGAAGAAAGAATAATGGATCTGCGGAAAGAAGAAGGCATCCTCGCTAAAAAACTTGATGAGGGAAAGATTGAAGGAAAGATTGAAGTAGCAAAAAACCTACTTAAGGCTGACATCTCTATTGATATTATCTCTCAGACAACCGGCCTTCCTCAAGCTGAGATTAAACGACTTCAGGAAGAAATCACCTAAAAGGCTAATGATCAACGAAAAAATTGTAAGAGAGAACTTAAAAAAAGTCATAGAGCAAAAAAGCGGTAAAGATGTGATCGCTCTTGGCATAATATCCTCAATTATTATTAAAGGTCAAGATGTTGGTTTTGTGCTTGAAGTTGCCGGTAACACGCAAGCAAATGAAGAATTAAGAAGAAATTGTGAGCAAGCTGTTAAAGCTATACCGGGGGTGACAAAAGTGACCGTGGTTGCTACTTGTCAAAAACAAACTGGGCAACAAAAAGCTAAATTACATATCGAAGGAGTGAAAAATATAATCGTTGTGGCCTCTGGTAAAGGCGGTGTGGGCAAGTCCACAGTTGCGCTAAATCTTGCTCTCTCATTAGCAAAGTTAAAACACAAAGTTGCGCTGGTTGATGCAGATATATATGGTCCTTCAATTCCTAAAATGCTTGGCGCTGAAAAATTAAAGCCAGAAATACAGGATAGTAAAGCAATGCCTATAGAAAAGTATGGACTGCATACTATTTCAATTGGCTATTTTATCGATAAAGATCGTGCAGCAATATGGCGCGGACCTATGATTACAAAAGCACTTTATAGTCTGCTAATGGGAACAAAATGGTCCGATATAGAGTATTTGATAATTGATACACCACCTGGAACTGGCGATGTGCATTTAAGTCTTATGGAAAATTTTAACTTAACTGGGGCGATAATAGTTTCAACTCCACAGGAGCTCTCTTTAATCGATGCTCGCAAAATTTATGATATGTTTACAAAGCTCAGCGTACCGGTTATTGGCATTGTAGAAAATATGAGTTATTTCATTCAAAGCGGCTCAAAAATATACATATTTGGAAAAGACGGTGCAAAAAAAATGTCTGAGGAGCTGGGCATCAAACTTCTAGGCAGAGTTCCTCTAGATCCACAAATATGCCATGCTTCTGATTGCGGAAATCCTTTAATGTTAAGTGAGGATTTGGCAGAGATTTATGAAGACATTGCTCAAAGTATAGTTAAACAATAGAATAAGCGTGAGAAACATGCGAATCAAAGTCCTCTTTTGTTAGTTACAAAATAGACTGCTTGCATAACCATTATTTACATGAAAAATTAGCAGCTTTTGTCATTCCAGCGCGTGACGCTGGAATCCAGAAAAAAAGAAGAATGGATTCCAGTGGGCTTTGTTGCATCGCTCTTCGGATAGTAGGTAACGCACAATAAATTTATGAAGCTATCTCAAATTTAGCCATACCAATATCAGTGAACTTATTGAGCAAATAGCATTTAACAAGTAGTTCCTTCTCTCTATTTGTCTCAGATTTATTCCTAAAACTAAACCCGAATGTTTGTTTCAGTCGCGAGAAAAAACTTTCTATATAAGATCTTTTTCCATAACTCATCTCTTTTTTCCACTTCTTTATACCATCTTCATCATATGACTTTATGAGCTTGACTGCAGAATTTCTCTCAGCCATATAGTCTAACTTTGGATGCTCTGCTGCGTTGTTTTTCGGAGGAATTTTCGTTTTTATACCATATTGATTACACAGCTTATAGAGCTTTTCTCTGTCATATGCCCTATCTGCATATAGTACTTTTATGACATACTGAAAATCGACTTCTTTTAGCAAATCACAAGCTCCATAGTGATCAGCCGTTACTGTATTTTACAGCTATGGCTTTTTTGCTGTTTGTATTCAACATTACATGCAATTTTCTTGTCTGTTCATAGCTGCGATACTTTCTATCTTCGCTATTTTCTTTGCTATGACCAGGAGTGTTGTTGTATATACTAATTCCTGTACTGTCTATAGCAATTTCGATATCTTCCATATTATTTTCTGCAATCATTGATCTTAATATTGAGTTTCTTAAACCTTCTTGATGATTGTGAATAGCTGATAACTTGCAAATTTTTCCCAATTTGCTCAAGGTATCCTGCTATAAACCCAACTGTTTGCCTCAGGCCTATTCTAAATAAACAAGTTATTATGTGCACCAAAATTACAACTTTATCGCTATAAATATTGTTGCCACCTGGTATTTTTGGACCATTCTCGTACCACTTTTCTATGGCTTCGTTGATATAATGAAAAATATTTCCTCTTTTTTCTAGAAATTTGTTATATTCGCTATGGTTACTGACCCTCATTTTTTGTGGCATATTTTTTCTTTCAAGGTTAAATGGCTATTTTATAATGAATTTTGTCAGTAGCCACCAGATTTTTTCAGTTGCTATGCAACAAAGCCATCCCAGTGTCAAGCACTGGGATGACACCTTTATGTTTGAGGCAAAACCGGCCATAGCATTTAACACACTGCCTTCGCAAAATGTTCGTACAGTTGTTCGTTACGTGCTGGAATGACAAGGTGGAGTGTCTTTAGATGTCATCCAAGTAGCTGACACTGGGATCTAAAAAATTTAATTTATATATAAAGTTTGTTTAAACTATTTTCAAAACAGATAAAATATAATTTTACAATTAGCGTAAATAAAATGAATTATGATGTAATCATTTCAGGTGGTGGGTTACTTGGTCTTATTACTGCCATTGGCCTCAGTTGTGACTCTGTGTCTGTAGCTGTGATTGAAAAAAATAGTCTACCACGTGTAGTAGATGATAATCGAGCATTTGCTATTTCTCAAGGCTCGAAAAAAATATTGGAAAAGTTAGGGATTTGGCAGTTTGTGGAAAGTGAAGCTGAGCCAATACTTGATATATGCATATTAGATGCGGTTACTGTGCATTACAATCATAAAATGGTTAGCGAAGAGCCAATGGGTTATGTTATCAACAATGCTACTATATGGAATGCAATCAACAATAATTTTCTAAATAAACTGAATATATACTCTCCACATTCCTATAAAACAATTGCTTGTGATTCAGGATATGTGGAAGTGATTCTTGATAATAACCAGGAATTAATATCATCGCTACTTATCTGCGCTGAAGGCAAAAACTCTAAATTACCAGAGTTATTTTCTATACCGACAGTGAAATTTGACTATAAACAAAGTAGCATAGTATTTAATGTAAAGCATGAACTGCATCACCAAAACTTAGCTGTGGAGCGTTTTTTCCCTGGCGGTCCATTTGCAATTCTACCGATGAAGGGTGGCTATACTTCTTCGATAGTTTGGACAGAAAAATCTGAAATTTCAAAAATGCTAATGGATCTGTCTGAAGAAGAATTTATTATAGAGCTTAAAAAAAGATTTGGTTCTTATTTAGGAGAGATAAAATTAGAGGGTGAAAGAAAACTTTATCCTTTAAGTTTTGCTTTCGCAAAAAAGTTATATAAGGGTAGAGTTTTGCTTATCGGCGATGCAGCACATTCAATTCATCCAGTTGCAGGTCAAGGGCTTAATCTTGGAATTAGAGATGTAGAAAGTGTTATAAAGCACGTAGTTGCTGCAAAAGCGGCTGGTACTGATGTTGGCAGTAGTTATTTATTAAAGAAAATTTCACGTAACAGATACTTTGATAATTTTACAATGGCGCTTGCAACTGATGGATTAAATAGGATGTTTTCCAACAGAATATTCTGCGCTAAAGCACTAAGAAATCTTGGCTTGATTGCAGTTGAAAATTCAAATTTCCTCAAAAAACGCTTCATTCGGCATGCTATGGGATTTATATAAATCACTATTTTATAGTTAATGCAAGTCAGGTTTCCCACGTCATACCGCCGCGGTATCTTGGCCGCTAACACGTAGCGGGATGACGAATGTATCTGTTTAGCAGTTGTGTTAAAAGTCAATAGAAAAATTGATGTAGCTGTGGATAAGTACTTTTATCTGTATAAACGTGCTTATCCACAGCTATACCGGCTCTTAGATAGAAACAGACAGAGAGTTATATTCCTCAGTAAAAACCCTGTCATCTCTGACTAAAGAGTTAGCAAGAATAAGCAATTTCCTCATGGCAGCAGTGGAAGCAATTTTATATGGCTTTTTATATTGACTATATAATCTAGTAAAGAAAGGTTTGATATAGGAATTAGGGGGGGGGAGGGGGGGATGTATGGTCCCAGAGTGTGATGGTATGATAAAATATGAGAAAACAATACCATCAAAGGAGGAATTATGGGACAAATATTACATGGGTGCGCCAAAACAACAGAGACAATTCGTAGAGCAATACAAAATAGTAAAGAGAGCATAGCAAAACTCTCCAGGTACTATAACCTTAATCCAAAAACTATCATTAAATGGAGAAAACGGTCTTTTGCCAAAGACGCTGATATGGGTCCGAAGCATGCAAGATCAACTGTTTTAACTTTAGAAGAGGAGGCTGTAATTGTTGCATTTCGTAAGCATACTCTATTGCCATTAGATGATTGTCTCTACGCTTTGCAAACCTCAATCCCACACTTGACTCGCTCTAGTCTACATCGTTGCTTACAGAGGCACAGCATTAGCAGACTACCAGATGTTGATGGCGAAGTTAAACCAAAAAAGAAATTCAAACAATATCCTATAGGCTATTTCCATATTGATATTGCAGAAGTCAGAACAGAAGAAGGAAAGTTATATTTGTTTGTTGCAATAGATAGAACATCCAAATTTACGTATGTTGAGTTGCATAAAAGTGCTACAAAACCTATAGCTGCTGAGTTTCTACGTAATTTGATTAAAATTTTACCATATAAAATCCACACTATTTTGACAGATAACAGTGTACAATTTACCAACCAAAAACGCCATAAATACGCTTTTCAACATATATTTGATAGAGCTTGTGAAGAAAATGACATTGAACACCGTCTAACAAAAGTTAGCCATCCTTGGACAAATGGGCAAGTTGAGCGTATGAACAAAACTTTAAAGAATGCCACTGTTAAGAAGTATTACTATCAGTCTCACCAGCAACTCAAAGAGCATCTTTATGACTTTGTTATGGCCTACAATTATGCTAAAAGACTCAAAACTCTTAAGGGTCTTACACCTTTTGAGTTTATATCTTTACAGTGGACAAAATCTCCTGAATTGTTCATACTAAATCCACACCATCACACTCTGGGACCATACACTCCCTGTGTTTCGTAATATTATACAATCAAATTGATAAAAGCTGTATTATCTCCTTGCAGCATTAAGTGTATATTTTTTGCTATTTTTTCCACTAAGGGAGTAACATTATCAAAATTTGAAAATTTTGATAACACATAATCTGCTAAGCTTCTTTGATCTTCAGGTCTACCCACTCCAAATCTCAAGCGCCAATAATCGTTGCCAATAAAACTATCTATGGATTTAAGTCCATTATGTCCAGCAGAACTACCACCTTTCTTTACTTTTATTCTTCCAAGTTCCAAATCAGCGTCATCGTGTATGACAACGATATTATCTAGCGATAATTTGTAAAAGTTTCGTATTTTTGCAACAGAAATGCCTGAATTATTCATAAATGAATAAGGCTTTATTAACATGATTTTATTATCATTAATTATGCCAGAGGTTATTAGATAATCGGCTTTTTTAGAGAACGACTGGAAATTCCAATATTTGCAGATTGCATCAACGGTGATGAAGCCGATATTATGATGAGTTAGCTCATATTGACTGCCAGGATTACCAAGCCCAACTATCAGGTGCACTATTCCTCTGTTTCTGCTTGAGGTTCTTCAACGTCACTATCGGCAGCAGAAATTGTAACAATGGTAAAATTTTCTTCTTCATGAGCTACAAACTTAACACCTTCTGGTAATTTTACATCATTGATATGTATAGATTGGCCAATCATTTTGCCGGATAAATCAACTTCTATAACCTGAGGTATTTTATCAGGAGAGCATTTAACAGCAATAGAACGACACAAAACATTAAGCACTCCACCTAACTTGATCCCTGGAGCTTTACTTTCATTCACAAATGATAGAGGTATGTCTATTTTAATTTCGCTGCCTTTATCAACAAATTGAAAATCAACATGTTGCACAGTATCCTTTACTACATGCAATTGGATATCGCGAACAAGAGCATATTCCTTTTTGCCCGAAATATTCAGCTCTATCAAATGTGCAGAAAGAGAACCTGATTTATATTGCTTCGTGAATTCCTTTGCAGACAATGTCAAATTTACATTATTATGGCCCTTTCCATATATGATTCCAGGGATGTTTCCTTTCTTCCTTAGAGAATGCATCGCTTTTGTTTTTGTTATATCACGTAACTCTGCATTAATTGTTACTATTTCCTGTTGCGTCATCGGTTACTCCTGTTTAGCTAATCCTTTTAATATAATTTAATAATAATATAACATAAAAATATTTATTTCAAACTTCATTCTTTCATACTAATTGTTTGTGAAAGGATTTATTTGGATATATATTTAAGCTTATTTAACAAGAACTATGGGCATTGACGATAAAGTAGTTTTTAGGATTTATAGACCAACAAGAACTGCAACACAATCTGGTTTAGGTAATACAAATTTCTGGCACCTAAAAATTGAATCTGGTTCTTACTACATTGAACCTTTGATGGGTTGGGTTGGCTCAAAAGATCCAAAAAAACAGATTGTATTAAAGTTTGACTCTCTTGAAAAAGCAGTATTCTACGCAAAAAAACGCAACGTTAAATACGTAATTGAAATGCCAAAAAATGTTAAGAGGCTGCCAAAATCTTACGCAAGCAATTTCATACTAAAGTAAGTTGCACAACAAATGGTGTTATGCAAGTAGCTGACACTGCTCTCCTTTGTTATCCCAGTGCCCAGACACTGGGATCCAGGAATTTTATTAAGTTGGTAAGCATAAAAATAGCTGTTTTACGTTAAAATACAATGTTTTTGATGATTATGGAAAGGCTGGATCCCAGTGTCAAGCACTGGGATGACACCATTTGTTGTAAACTCACTTTTACTCTATGGTTATACTACCTTGCCGCTATCCTGAACGGATACAAAGTAAGTTTTATTGTGATGTGCTCATCTGTAAAAAATAAGACTTAATCTCACTGTTGATCATGGATTTTAAGTTGTGCTAGCACGCTGCGGCCATTTAAAGAGTCAAGATTTTTAACCTGGCTAGCCAGTATTAAAGAGTTATTTTTCAGGTATTTCTTTACAAGGCTTGCAAGCCTTTTTGGATTATTCAAATAGCTCCATTCTGCTTGTAAAACTTTTATATCACTTTGCACTAAATTAATTTCACTTTTTATTTTTATTAGCTCTCTATTTAATGACTGAACATGTAATTTTACCTTAAATAGTCCTACAATGCTAAGAAAAAACATAACTATTGAGATGATGCAGAAAGTTCTCATGACAACCTCTGTATAGCTCTTAGTTTTGCTGAGCGTGAACGCGGATTTGCACTTACTTCTTCTATACTTGCTTCGATCACTTTTTTATTTAGAAGAGAGAATGTCTTGCAATCAGTAGCACATAAATCTTTAAAAAAAGTTTTGACTATACGATCTTCTAAGGAATGAAAGGTGACGACAATTAATTTGCCATTCTCACTTAAAATCTCAGATGCAGCTTTAATGCCCTTTTCAAGTTCTCCCAGCTCATCGTTTACCCATATTCTGATTGCCTGAAATGTTCTGGTTGCAGGATCAATTTTGCTTTTTCCACGAAATACCACGGAACGTACAATATCCGCAAGCTCAAATGTAGTTTTGATAGTTTTCTTCTTCCGTGCATTTACTATTGCTCTTGCGATTTTGCGAGAATGACGTTCGCCTCCGTAGTTATATATAGTATTTGCGATTTCTTCTTCGCGTAAAGCGTTAACAAACGTTGAAGCGTTTATATAAGAAGAGTTATCCATACTCATATCGAGTGGACCATCATGTAAAAATGAGAACCCTCTATCCCCGTTATCAAGCTGCATAGATGAAACTCCGATGTCAAAAACTATTCCATCGATACCTTCAATATTGTTGCTATCTAATAAATTTTTAATATTACTAAACTTCTCAATGAATAGTTTTATTCTATCTGGATATCTAACGCTTAAATCATCATAAAACTTAGTTACCGTTTCATCTCTATCAATTGCATATACTTTGCAATCAGCTGACTCCAATATTGCTTTGCTATACCCTCCAGCTCCAAATGTGGCGTCCACGTATATGCCACCATCCTGCGGTGATAGTAGTGATAGCATCTCTTTTAACAAAACTGGAGTGTGTGTCATATCAAAAAATTTAAGTACAGTTGGTGTAGATATCCTACTCTACTCTACTCTTCACATCAATTTTATTTATGTACATAGATTTTCTTGCCAAAATATGGTATCTTATCGGAATATATGAGCAATAATATTAAAATCAAGGTTTAATATTGTTAATATAATATTCACATAACGTTCACATTTTTTTTTATATATAAGATCAAACAGGCTATAGGGAAATTATGCAGCAAATAACAAAAGTAATATTTTCAAGTTTGATTTGTAACACTTTATTGTGGTATGACCACATGCTTTTTGGCCACTTAATAAACATAATAGGTGGTGTGTTTTTTCCATCGGATGATCAACTAACCAGCGTATTGAAGGCTTTTGGAATGTTTGCAGTGGGTTTCTTAATGAGACCAGTCGGTGCTGCTATATTTGGTCACATTGGTGATAAACATGGCAGAAGAGTTGCCTTATTGCTCTCGATTATATTAATGACTTTATCAACCGTATTAATTGCTTTTGTTCCAGGTTATCAAAGCATTGGAATACTAGCGTCAATGCTGGTAGTGTGTTTAAGATTATTGCAGGGTATATCTCTTGGAGGAGAAGCAGGAAATGCACCATTTTTAATAGAACATGCTCCTAAAAACAAAAAAGGATTTTTTGGCAGCATTGAAGTATTAAGCGCAATTTTTGGTTCAGTATTAAGCTTGATAGCGGTACTCATATGCAAAAAAGTATCTGATTTTGAATCTTGGGGGTGGAGATTACCTTTCATTTTCAGTTTAGCAATGGGATTAATTAGCATATATATGAGATATATACTTGATGAAAGCCCAGAGTATAAAAGACAAAAAAATCCGTCTAAATTGCCACTAAAAGAGTTATTAAACAATTACAAAAAGCCTGTTCTAATATCAATAGGTATTGACTTGGTTGAAAATGCGTCTCTCTATATATATTTGGTATTTTTCAATGTGCTTACGAATAAAATATTAACAGTAAATACTCATTTTAATCATATAGTGGAAATACTGAGTCAAATTGCGCTCGGAGGATTGACAATATTGTTTGCAATACTTTCTGATAAGGTAGGAAGAGAAAAAGTTATGAAATTTGCATTTATAGCTTTTGTAATAGTGAGTTATCCAGTTTTTTCAATGTTATGTAGTGGCAATTACTTGCTGGCACACATTCTTTTTATAATTCCAATAGCTGCATCGCTTGGTCCTGTCAGTGCACTTATGTGCGAATTATTTCCAACAAAGGTTCGGTACAGTGGATTTGGTTTATCAAGAAATATAGCTGCTGGATTTTTTGGCGGCCTTGCACCATTTATATGCACAACAATTATCAAGGTTACAGGACAAGAGACTTCAGCTAGTTTTTACATGATTTTCTGTGCATTAATTGGGCTAGTTGCTATATCGCAAATTAAGGGTGAGCTTTCTTCAAAATTACCCAAAGTAAACCAAGTATAGTTGCAGTATAGCAGAATTTAAAAAAATCTAATTATAAGGTGGGAAATGCCAATTCTTAGGTGATAATGTGAATATTTCAGCACCATCTTTTGTTACTCCAATCGTATGCTCAAATTGAGCAGAAAGTGAAAGATCGCGTGTTGTTACTGTCCAGTCATCGAGTTTACTGAGCAGAGTCTCATGTTTTCCAGCATTAATCATTGGCTCTATTGTAAAAAACATACCTTCCTTCAAGACGAGATTTTCATCTTGATCATAGAAATGCACTACATTTGGTGGAGCATGAAAGACTTTTCCTATACCATGTCCGCAGTAGCTGCGTACGATAGAATATCCAAAATCTCTAATATATTTCTCTATAGCAAGCCCTATTTCATTTAACTTATTGCCGGGCTTAACTTGTTTGATTGCTTCCATCAATGCATGATAAGTAGCGTCACACAAGCGTTTTGCTTTTATTGATGGCTTGCCAACCCAAAACATGCGACTTGTATCACCATGCCAGCCATTTAAAATCACCGTGACATCAATATTTAAAATATCTCCATCTTTAAGTGGTTTATTATCGGGAACACCATGGCACACAACTGCATTTTTTGAAGTGCAAATCGATTTTGGATACCCCCTATAGTTTAGTGGTGCTGGAATTGCACCTGCATTAATTATAAAATCATGACATAGATCATTTAACTCATTAGTTGTCACCCCTACCTTTACGTACGGTGCAATGAAATCAAGAGTTTCAGCAGCAAGCCTGCCAGCCTTGCGCATAAATTCAAAATCTTCTTGTGAGTGTATAGTTATGTTCATATTTTCCATGTCTTATTGTAATTGGTACGCTTACTCGCAAGTACATAAACATAATAATTTTACATATTATAAAAATAAGTCCTATGGATCCTAGTGTCAAGTCATTTGTATGAAAGGTGGTAAAACAGAAATCTAGACTGTAACTTTTGATTTAACCCAATTATACAATTTACTCATTTTACCATCTTGACCTAAAATACCAGAATTATTTTTATAAAAAGTGTCAACTATTAGCTTTATAGAGCCTATAGCAGCAGAAAATACAGGATTTTTATCATATTCGCCATCAAGACCGCTACAAGACTCAGGGCACCCAATTCGAACTTGCTTATTGAATATATAGCCTGCAATTTCCTTCATGCTTGTGAGTTGACTAGTTCCACCTGTGATCACTACTTTATTAATTGGATCTTTCTGCTCTTGAAATTGCTCTCTTACCATTTCAAGTATTTCTTCAACTCTTGGTCTTATGATGTTAATAAGCTCAGATTTGAATACTTGAGTAGGTTCATCATTTTCGTTGTTTTGCATTGTAATGTACTCATTCTCATCTATTGAAGTTACGATAGTGCTACCATACAGTATTTTTATATACTCTGCACGTTCTATGCTTGTGCATAGCCCGTAAGCAATATCTCGAGTGATATGAACGCCACCAATTGGAACGCTGCTTGCATACACAAGTTTCCCTCTTTTGAAAATTCCAATTGCAGTGCACCCACCGCCTATATCAACAATAGCAGTCCCGAGCTCTTTTTCATCTTCACTGAGACACGCAAGACCTGCAGAATATGCAGAAGCAATACAACCTGCCATATTTAATCCACCATTATTGGTAATACAGTTTTCAATATTGGTAAGCGCTGGACGCGAAGCAGTGACAACATTAACATCAGCAGATAGTCTTTTTCCGTACAATCCACCAACTTCTTTTATGTCAGTCATGTCATCTAAGTGATATTTCAGTGGTATATTGTGAATGATAACATTTTCTTCAATATATTTCTCAAACGTCTGAAAAACTACACGTTTTATATCCCGGTCAGAAATTTCATGATTAGCTGCAATAATTTCATTATGTACTTTGAAAGATGAGATGCCACATCCAGCAATGCTCACATATATCTGGTCTATAGTTTCCTCTGACACTTGCTCAGCTAAACCTATAGTTGATGAGATGGAGTAATTTGCGTGTTTTACATTAGTTATCGACCCACCGTTTACACCTTCTGCAATCTTATAACCCGTTCCTGTTACTTTATAGCTGAAGTTGCCATTTATCTTAACGATTAGACAAATAATCTTTGTTGTACCTATGTCTAAAACAGCAAAAACGTTTCTCTTTGGTTTTGCTATTACTGCAGAGTACATTAGTTAACCTTATTACGCAATTTCATTTAAATTGTAGCTTTCTTTAATAATTTATATTTCTATTATAGATATAGCAACATTTTAATATACACTAAATTCTGGACAAAAGGAAAAGCAAAACATAGAATTATAATTTTTATGTCCATTTTATGTCCATATTACCAATTGTAATTGCCCCTGATGAAAGACTAATCACACGTGCCAGTGAAGTAACAGATATAAACGATAAAATTAAAGAATTAGTAAACGACATGTTCGAAACTGTGTACGATGCAGAAGGTCTTGGCCTTGCTGCAGTGCAAGTTGGAGTGCTGAGGAGAGTTTTTGTTATGGACATTCAGCTCTCTCGAGCTGAAGACGAGCCAGTAGGGTATGAATCGACTGGCAAATTTTACATGATTAACCCTGAAATTACGGAATTATCCGATGAACAAGTAATTCTCAAAGAAGGGTGCCTTTCAATTCCAGAGCAAAGCTATGAAATTAAGCGTCCAAAATATTTGACTGTGAAATATAAGGATTTAAATAATGAGGAACAGACGCTAAAAGCTTGCGGCTGGCTCGCAAGGTGTATTCAGCATGAGCTAGATCACTTAAATGGCATATTATATATTAGACATTTATCTAAATTAAAGTATGATATGGCCATGAAAAAAGCACAAAAGGTTAAAAAGCATTATGAGCAATGAAGACCTAGAATTATTAAAATTTTACCATGAAGTGGGCGTTGATTGCACACTAATGGAGGGTGAAGAGGAAAAAAAATTGGAGAGCAAAGAGAGTGTACAACCCTCTGTTATCCAAACTGGGACCAAGAAGAAAGATGCAGGTATGCGCTGGAATGACACTAAAGATGGAAAAGACATGTTTCCAAGTGATTGGATAATTGAAGCAAGGAAACTTGCAGGTAAATGTGGTAGTGTGGATGAATTAAGAAGTGCAGTTGAATCATTTGAAGGTTGTGAGATAAAAAAAACTGCAACTAATACTGTCTTTTCCGATGGTAATCCAAATGCAAAAATTATGCTCGTTGGTGAAGCTCCAGGAGCAAATGAAGACCTTCAAGGCATACCATTTTGTGGTGCAAGTGGAATGTTGCTCGATAAAATGTTAAATGCAATCAATCTTGATCGCACTAAGGTATACATAAGCAATACTGTATTTTGGCGTCCACCTGGCAATAGAAAGCCAACCGACCTAGAGCTTGATATGTGCAGACCATTTGTCGAAAAACACGTTGCACTAGTTTCACCACAAATTTTAATTTTGGTCGGGGGAATCGCATGTTATAGCCTTCTTGACAGCACAAAAACTATATCGAATTTGCGTGGCAGATTTCATACGTACACTAACCAATATTTGTCCAATTCAATCACCACAGCCGCTATATTTCATCCAGCTTACCTACTTCGCCAACCGGCACAAAAACGTTTAGCCTGGGAGGATTTGAAGAAGATTAGGGAGTATCTTGATAACACCAATAACTGCACAAATACCTAATAAAGTGGTAGACCTCTTGCATAGTTTTTTGCAGCATGTTAACAATCGTTAGAAACGAAAAACTTACTTGACACCCTTCGCCAGCGCCCTTATCATGATAGTGAAGCTATTGTATTTGCTTTCGCCAATCTGCAGATTAAAAGGTAAGGATTACTTAATGTATCGGCGTCTTATGTTCAATTTTTTGCAGTATATAGATACTGTATGTCTTTACAAAACTTCATCTACATCTAGATTTTTATCTAAATAAGCTGAACGCGCTTATAAAGCGTTACAAGACATCAAAAAATGCCAATACTCGACAGAGATAGTAAAAGACTAGCTAACTCGGGGATTCTTTGTCTTTTTTTCTGCTTAGTAAATTTCTTAAACATTTGCAGCGTAAGTTAGTTGCAATTAAAAGCAGCTTAATCTTGCTTGTCAAGCGTTTAAAACATAAAAAACGCCAATATTTTAAAGCGGATAATAACCCCAGGGCTTCTTTTGCCTTTTTTTTCATTTGGTAAATTTCTTAACGTTTGTAGCTAAACGACAACCGTCATCCCGCTACGTGTTAGCGGGATCTATGCTTTGAGATACCGCGAATAAATCGCGGTATGACGTAGAGCTCGCGTTAGCTACACTTTTATGCTTACCAACTCAGTATCCAATCAAAACCTGGATTTCAGTGTCAAGCACTGAAATAACACCGAAAGGGCTACTGCTGTCTTGGATGGAAACCAGTGTCAGCTACTTGAATCTGCCACGCAAATTGCCTGCAAGTTGCAATGTTCGTACAGCTGTGCGTCATGCGCTGGAATGGCATCAAGGGGTAACTTTTTATTTAAACAATGATTGTAAAATGATTATAATAAGAGATCTATTGAAATTTTAAAGTTATTAAATATTGACGCTATATACTTAAGTGTTAAAATAGAATGAAAAGTTTTTAGGAGTTTATATGGCAGCAGGTGGGAAAGCAAAGACAGCTAGTAAAAATAACCCTACTCAGCGTAAGAAAGCTGAGCAAAAAATGTATAAAGATAAACCGGTAAAACCTGTTAGATATATAGATCGTGATTCGCGCATGAATTATATGTCTGCTCAATATGACAACGGCAATCTGGTTGAAGATGAGGTAAGCGGCAATCCTATAAAGTGGGAAGCTGTATAATAGTTGTGGTTAAAGTTACTATTAATTCTAAGGAATGTGAAGTAGAGCATGGGCTCACTATAATTCAAGCTTGTGAAGTCGTGGGCGTTGAAATTCCACGTTTTTGTTATCATGAGCGTTTAGCAATTGCTGGTAATTGCAGAATGTGTTTGGTTGAAGTGGAGGGTGGACCTCCAAAACCAGTAGCCTCTTGTGCAATGCCAGTTGCAGAAGGGATGGTTATTCACACTGATACCCCTAAGGTTAAAAAAGCACGTGAAGGTGTGCTTGAGTTTTTGCTAATTAACCACCCGCTTGATTGCCCAATTTGCGATCAAGGTGGTGAATGCGATTTGCAAGATATCACGATGGCTTATGGGAAAGGAACCAGCAGACTTGATGAGCATAAGAGGGCTGTGCCAAAAAAACACTTCGGACCACTGATTGAGACTGCGATGAATCGATGCATTCATTGCACTCGGTGTGTTAGATTTTTGTCTGATGTTGCAGGTACAAATGAACTTGGAGGAATCGGAAGGGGAGAAAATGTAGAGATTAGCACTTACATAAAAAGGCATATTAGTTCTGAATTATCTGGAAATATCATAGATCTCTGCCCGGTAGGAGCTTTAACTTCAAAGCCTTACTCCTTTACAGCGCGTCCATGGGAGCTATCACATTGTGAGACTATAGATGTGCTAGATGCTGTGGGTAGCGCAATTAGAGTTGATTATCGTGGCCCGGAGGTTATGAGGATATTACCAAGGCTGAGCGAAGAGGTAAATGAAGAATGGATATCAGATAAAACCCGCTTTGCCTATGATGGACTAAAAGTTCAGCGTCTTGATCGACCTTATATAAAAAAAGATGGTAAATTAGCCCCAGTTGATTGGAATGAGGCATTAACTGTTGCTGCAAAGAAATTAAAGAATACAAAATCAAATAAAATAGCTGCAATTGCAGGTGATTTAGCAGATTGTGAGTCTATGCTTCTACTTAAAGAAATGATGCAGAAGCTCGGCTCGGGAAATATAGATTGCAGGCAGGATGGTGCAAAACTTATACCAAATAATCGTGGATCGTATGTGTTCAATACCACTATTGAAGGTATAGAGAATGCGGATTTGTGTCTGCTTATAAATACAAACCCAAGGATAGAAGCACCGATCATTAACGTAAGATTGAGAAAGAGATATTTACAGGGCAACTTTCCTGTTGCAAGTGTTGGTCCTAACATTGAATATTTGTATCATGTTGAGAAATTGGGCGATAATCCTGATATTTTGAGTGAAATGGCAAATGGAAATCATAAGTTCTGTGAGCTGCTGGTAGCTGCTCAAAACCCTATGCTGATTATCGGTCAAGATGCATTAATAAGAGATGATTCTGAATCAGTTTTAGCTCTAGCTGGCAAAATTGCAGAAAAATTTAATATGGTAAGAGATGACTGGAATGGCTTTAATGTGCTGCATAAAGCTGCAGCAAGAGTTGGTGGGCTAGATATTGGGTTTGTTCCTAAAAAAGGCGAAAGGGATATTAATCAAATATTGGAACATGCAGAAAGTGGTGAAATAGAAGTTGTTTATCTTCTTGGTGCAGATGAAATTGACACATCAAAGTTAGAAAACACATTTGTAATTTATCAAGGTCATCACGGTGATAAGGGTGCACATGTGGCAGATGTTATCTTGCCTGGTGCTGCATATACAGAAAAATATGCAACTTATGTAAACACTGAAGGTCGAGTGCAAAGAACAAATTTAGCTGTATTTCCTCCAGGTGAAGCAAAGGAGGATTGGTTAATTATTAAAAATCTCTCACAATATTTGGATCTCTCCTTACCATATGATAGTTTATTTGACGTGAGAAAAAAATTAGATACTATCGGTCCACAGTTTAGAAATGCTGATCAAGTGGTAAAAAACACATGGGTGCCAATTAGCAATGGTGAGATAAGCTTAAGTAATACACCTTTTACTTTAAAGGAGTGTAATTTTTATATGACGGATTCAATAAGTCGCGCTTCAAAAATAATGGCAGATTGTACTAAAGCTTTTTATGAACACGCTAGTTAATATTTTATTTATTTTAGTACCGCTACTACTTTCAGTTGCATATTTGACATACTTTGAGCGTAAGGTCCTTGCTGCAATTCAACTGAGGCACGGCCCGAGTGTAGTTGGACCTTTTGGGCTATTGCAGCCATTTGCAGATGCTATTAAGCTACTGATTAAAGAGCCGATAATACCATTTAGAGCGAGCACCATACTGTTCATTATGGCTCCAATGCTTACCTTTATCTTGGCATTAATTGCCTGGGCAGTTATACCGTTTGGTGCTGAAGTAATTGTAGAAAATGGCCAGCAAGTAGTTATTCCTAAGGTTATAGCAAATATTAATGTTGGAGTGCTTTACGTGCTAGCTATATCGTCGCTGGGAGTATACGGCGTAATTATTGCAGGCTGGTCAAGCAATTCTAATTATGCATTTCTTGGTGCTATACGGTCGGCTGCTCAGATGATTTCATATGAAGTTTCAATAGGCTTAATAGTTGCTGCAGTCGTTATTACCACTGGAACATTAAATCTTGGAGAGATGGTGGTAGCGAAACACAATATGCCATTTTGGGTTGATTTACTACTAATGCCTATAGGAATAATATTTTTTATTTCTTTGCTTGCAGAAACTAATCGTCACCCATTTGATTTACCAGAAGCTGAAGCAGAGCTAGTCTCTGGATATAACGTTGAATATTCATCCATGCCTTTTGCCCTCTTTTTTCTTGGAGAATATGCAAATATGATTCTAGCAAGTGCTATGATGACGATATTCTTTCTAGGAGGATGGTATCCTCCGTTAGAACTTGGTTTGCTTTATAAAATTCCAGGTTTAATTTGGTTCGTTTTGAAGATAATTATACTTTTATTCGTATTTATTTGGATTAGAGCAACAATACCTCGTTATCGATATGATCAGCTAATGCGCCTTGGTTGGAAAGTATTTCTACCAATATCGGTGCTTTGGGTAATACTCATTTCAGGGGTGTTGCTCTTTACTGGGAATTTGCCTGGATCCAATGTTTAATTTCCCAAATACAAGATTAAGACGCAGGCGCTCGAGCAAATGGGTTCGCAATTTAACAAGTGAAAATAGTTTATCAGTAAACGATCTGGTTCTTCCTCTGTTTGTTCATGACAGAGAAGAAACAACTGAACCAATTTCTGGCTTACCAGATGTAAAGTGTTATTCAATAGATGGATTAGTGTCTATAGTTAAGGAAGCTAAAGATTTAGGAATTAATGCTGTTGCAATTTTTCCTGTAGTTGATAGTAAACTAAAATCTGAAAACGCTGAGGAAGCATATAATTCTGACAACTTAATCTGCAGAGCAATTTGTGCTGTAAAATTAAAGGTACCTGAAATTGGTATTATTGCAGACATTGCATTGGATCCATACACTATTCACGGCCATGACGGCATTTTAAAAGATAATCAGATGGATGTAGAAAACGATGAAACCGTGTCGATATTATGTAAGCAAGCACTTGCTTTAGCAGCATCAGGATGTGATGTAGTTGCTCCTTCTGATATGATGGATGGTAGAATAGGAAGAATCAGAAAATCATTAGATGATAACAATTTTCAAGACGTATTAATATTATCTTATGCAGTAAAATACTGCTCTAGCTTCTATGCTCCATTCAGGCAAGTCGTTGGTTCATGTGGGCTATCACATTCTATAGACAAAAGTGGTTATCAAATGGATTATAAAAATGCGCGCGAAGCAATGTGCGAAATTGAAATGGATATAAATGAAGGTGCAGATTTTATTATGATTAAACCAGGTATGCCATATTTGGATATTATCAAAACAGCAAGTGATAAGTTTAATTTTCCGATTTTTGCTTACCAAGTAAGCGGTGAGTACGCAATGATAAAAGCTGCTGCAAATAATAGCTGGCTGGATTATGACAAGGTGATTTATGAATCTTTGATTGGTTTCAAACGTGCGGGTGCAAGTGCAATATTCACTTACGCTGCACTTGATATTGCAAAAAATTTAAGTGCATAAGCCCTATAAAATTATTAAATTTTTGGCGCACGTTCTTCTACTGTTGCTGCATATTACCTAAAATCTTTCAATACATGTTTTAAGTTGTTGATAAGTCCGTTACAATACAGTATTATAAATAATATAAACCAAGTGTTACTTAGAACATGGGGATTTTTTTTAAATTTTTGGGAAAGATGCTAGGTAAGGTTTTTCCTGCCAAAACAGTAAGCTCTCTTTTAGGAATAGGATATTTACCAAGTTGGCAGAACTATTGGTCTTCTTTTTTAATATTATTTATTGTCGATGTTATATTAATTCTTACATATGGAGGCGAATACTTACTATATAAAATGCCAGACTCAGGAATAGTTGTAGCTGCTGTTTTTACAAAATTGGCAATAGTTATGTTAGTAATGCAATTAATTGGAATATTTATTTTTCATGCTCAAGACCCTTCAGCAAACAGTGGTGAAGAAATAGTAATACAAATAGCGTCAGGGCAAGTACTGACTGTAGCACTTTCAATGCCAGCAATAATGTCAATTTATTATGCTGTAAGTAAACTCTATGGGAATATATGTAAGCAGATGTTTCAATGCCCATTTTGGTTTAATGATTTTATGCACTTTTTCTTTTTTCTTATGATACCTTACGTATTTTTTAATGTCGTAGAAGCGATAAAACCATGGCCAATAAGTTCAATACAGCTCAGCTATAATAATGCAATGTCAATTACATTTGAGGGGATTTTTCACACATTTTATGCGGTGATTTTACTGTATTTAACAGCATTTATATTCTGCGATTTAACTATGCATGATGCAATTGTCCTAAATAAAAGCATAATTCAGTATGTGAGAGAAAGTTCAGCAGTCTTAGGTGATTATTTACATGATACTGTTAAAAAAATAGGTATTGAATAGTACTTATTTATTTATATATTTAGTATAAAAAGTGTGCAATTTGTGTGAACTTACAAAGTATAATAAAAGAGTTGCAAGATTTTTGGGCTAGTGAAGGATGTGTTATACTTCACCCATACACATCTGAAGTTGGTGCTGGCACATTACATCCCGCAACAATTATGTCTGCAATTGATACAAAACCGACAAAAATTGCATATCTACAACCAGTAATTAGGCCAGCAGATGGACGCTATAGTGATAATCCTAATCGCCTGTATCAACATCACCAATATCAAGTTATAATAAAGCCATCTGGTAATAATTTACAAGACGTCTATTTAGATAGCTTAAAAGTTCTTGGCATATCTACAGAAAAATATGATATTAAGTTTGTTGAAGATGATTGGGAAAATCCGAGCGTTGGAGCATCAGGACTTGGTTGGGAAGTTACATGCAATGGAATGGAAGTAACACAGCTTACTTATATACAGCAAGTTGGAGGGATTGACTGCAAGATGATTCCTGGTGAGGTGGCATATGGGTTGGAACGTTTAGCAATGTGCATACAAGGTGTAGATAATGTTTACGATATAATTTGGAACGATAACGGTGTAACTTACGGAGATATTTTTAAACAAAGAGAATATGAATTTTCTTATCTAGCGTTAGATTATTATGATACTAAAGTGGTACAGCAGCAATTCGAAGATACGGAAAAATTGTGTAAGTTCCTTATTGAAAAGGAGCTACCAATGGCAGCCTATGACCAATGTATTAAAACTAGTCACCTACTTAATCTGCTTGATGCAAGAGGTGTGCTTGGTGTAAATGAACGTACAGCTTATATTGGTAAAGTTAGAGAGCTAACAAAAAAATGTTGTGAATTGTACATGAGTAAATAGCGTATGTCGTTGCAGTTATTATTTGAGTGCCTTTCAGAAGAAATACCACCGAGAATGCAGAATGTAGCTGCAACTCAAGTTAAGAGCTGTATTGCCAATGTTTTTAACAAAAATAATGTAAAATTTACATCAATGGAGGTTTTTATAACGGCACGTCGCATTACTCTATTTGTTGACAACATAAATGCTTTGGAGCTAAAGGATTCCAATAACGAAGTTAAGGGACCAAACATTAACGCACCAAAAAGTGCTATCGAGGGTTTTTTAAGAAAATATCAGAAAAATGAAGAAGATTTGCTCGTTCGAAAAGTAAATAATGAGGATTTTTACTTCATTAAAAGAGAAAGCTGCTCATTTAACATTCAAGAGTTTCTTAAAAATCAACTAGGAGAAATATTAAAAAATTTCTCTTGGCCAAAAAGTATGAGATGGGGCAAAGGAAAAGAAAGGTGGGTTAGGCCAATTAAAAACATTTTATGCATTTTAAATGATGAAATAATACCTGTATCTTTTGCAGGGATTACAGCATCTAACACAACATATGGCCATCGATTTCTCTCAAGTGGTACGGCGCTTACTGTTAAAACACCTAAAGACTATTTTGAATTGCTAGAAAAAAACAGTGTAATTCTCCAAATGGACAAAAGAAAGCAATTTATACTAGATCAGATTAATAAATTCACAAAAGAGCAGAATTTACAACTTGAGAAAAATGATTATTTACTAAATGAATTGACAGGGCTTATAGAGTGGCCAATCGTACTGTTTGGTGAAGTGAATCAAGAAAAGTCATTTGGATTACCGAAGGAAGTAATACTTAGTATAGTTAATACACAACAAAAATACCTTGCTTTAAGTAATGGAAAGAGAATTTCACACTTTGTCACTGTTGTCAACGTCAACAATGGTGAAGTTGTTAAAGGACACGAAAGAATATTAGAAGCACGTCTTGCTGATGCCCAATTTTTAATATCTCAAGATAAAAAGGAAAATCTAGATTATTATGTCAAAAGATTAGGTTCAATATTATTTCATGCTTCACTTGGCAGCGTGGGGGAAAAGGTGAAGCGTATTACGGCTTTGTCAAAGTATATAGCTATATTTATTCCACATGCTTCGCTGATAAAAGTTGAACGTGCTGCATATTTGGCAAAAGCTGATTTGGCAACATCGATAGTAAGAGAGTTTCCAGAATTACAAGGAGTAATGGGTGGATATTATGCTTCTTATTTTCAAGAAGATAGAGAAATAGTGGAAGCTATAACTGAGCATTATAAGCCAATCGGGCCAGAGCAGGAGTGTCCTAAATCTCCTTCTGCAATTGCTGTGTCAATTGCAGACAAAGTGGATAGCTTAGTTGGTTTAATTGCAGCAGGTGAGAAAATCTCTGGTTCGTATGATCAATTTGGTTTGCGGAGAATGACAATTGGTATAATTAGGACAATACTTGAAAATAATTTGCATGTTCCAATTAGGCTAATGATAGACAAGTCAGTATCTTTATATTCAAGGCTTCTATTTAATAAAAATACAGCGTCAGTTGATAAGCCGAATAGAAAACAAATTTCAGAACTAGTATTTAGATTTTGCTTAGAAAGATTCAAGGTTATTTTAAAAAATAGAGATATAAGGCAAGATGTTGTAGATTCAATACTATATAAAATCGATATTAATGATCTGCTGACAGCAGAAAAGCAAACTGTTATATTGGATCGTTATCTTAGTACTCCAGAAGGTGAACAAATTCTAAGCACTTACAAAAGAGTCAGTAACATGATGAGCAAAGCAAGGAAAAGTGATGGCACTACTTATAGTGCATCTTACGGTAAGAGGTTTTTGATTGAAAGTGAAGAAATTGCGCTATCAAATTGTGCTATAACTGCTTGTAAAAACATAAAACAAGCGATAAAAAATAACCACTTTAATGTAGCACTTGATGAACTTGCTGGTTTTGCTCCGTTTATCAATCAGTTTATGGACAGTATAAAGATTAACTGTGATTCTGATAAGCTGAGAAGAAACAGATTATCTTTGCTTGAAAATGTAGTTTCCATCTTTCATTTAGTAGCAGATTTTAACCTCATACAGGTTAAACAATGGATAAATGCTCAGGCAATATAAAGAACAAATCAAATCATCTCCACAATCCTGTGGCGTGTATAAGATGGTTGGAGATAAGAATAAAGTTTTATATGTTGGAAAAGCAAAAAACTTAAAGTCAAGGTTATCCGACTACCTTCAATTCGAAAACCTTTCTGAACGAATTAGAGTTATGCTCTTACAGGTTATTAAGGTTGAAATATTCATCACTGAGAATGAAATCGAAGCACTGCTTCTTGAAGCACAGCTAATAAAATCATTGAAACCACTTTATAATATTGTGCTCAAGGATGGAAAATTTTATCCTTATATAACAATTTCCAAGCACGATTATCCAAGAATAGCAAAATATAGAGGCAAATTTAAGAAAAATGAGTTTCATTATTATGGTCCCTTTACATCTGCCGCTGCTGTTAAGCAAACTATATTATCATTGCAAAGAGCTTTTCTCTTGAGAGTATGTTCAGATCAATACTTTTCATCAACAAAAAGACCATGTATTGAGTATCAAATTAAGCGCTGCTCAGCACCATGCATAAACAAAATCACAAAAGACGACTACTGCCAATCAGTAAAACAGGCACGAAATACATTGCTTGGAAGAAATAAGGAAGTGAAAGAACAGTTACTTTTCACAATGAGAAAGTGCAGCAGTGAAGAAAACTATGAGCTTGCTGCTATATATAGAGATCGGGTAAAGTTTCTTGAGCAAATTCAAATACAGCACACGGATTTTTCTTTTGAAAAAGATGCAGATTTCTTCAGTATTGTACGTGAAGAGGATCTAGCATGTATTAGTGTGTTATCGTTCAGAAATAAAGACAACTACGGCAGCACTCCTTACTTTGCCGAGAACTGTGGTGATCACTCAAATGATGAAATTTTATCCACCTTTTTGGTCAATTTTTATAATTCAGCTAACATACCTCCAATACAAATTTACGTTCCAGATTCTATTGTGGATAAGGAAATTATAGAACAAGCACTATATAAGGTTGCTCAAAAGCCAGTAAAAGTTCTGCATGCAAAGAATAAAAAAGAGCGTGATTTATTGAAATTTGTTTATGATAACTCTCAGCATAGCTTAGAGCAGAAGCTTATCGATTATAGAAATAACCTAGAAAAGCTTGAAGAGCTTAGCAAAATCTTCTTGTTACCAAACATTCCAAAGCGTATTGAGGTTTATGACAATAGCCATATATTTGGAAACCAACAAATTGGTGTAATGGTTGTTGCAGGGCAGGAGGGTTTTTTAAAAAGTGAGTACAGAAAATTTACTATAAAGGAAAAATTTTCAGGCGATGACTATAAAATGATGAGGGAAGTGCTAACCAGACGTTTCTCCGGCAATATAAAAGGCATAATACCTGATTTTTTACTGATTGATGGTGGACCAGGACATGTTTCCATAGTACAGAATGTACTGGAAGTATTGAATATAAACGTTCCTTTTGCTTGTATGGCAAAAGGTCCTGATCGTAACGCAGGAAATGAAAGATTTTATATGCTGGGCAGGGAAGAATTCAGTCTGGCAAATGACAGCAAAGTCATGCTTTACTTACAATCGCTGCGTAATGAAGCCCACCGTTTTGCGATAACTTCACATAGAAAAAAACGCGATAAACAGTTTATAGTTTCACAATTAAGCAAAATACCCGGCATTGGCAACAAAAGAAAAAAAGCGTTGATGTCTTATTTTGGTTCAGTGAAAAATATAAGCAAAGCTTCTCTGGCTGAAATTCAAAACGTACCTGGAATTAGTAAAGGTTTAGCAGAAGTCATTCTTAAATACGTGAATTATAAGAGAGGAGTACTGGAATGACACAAAACCCGTTTTATTATTAGGGAATTTATATCTTAAAACCGCAAAAAAAGGTGTGCGTATTTGTGAAAAAAAATCTCCATAAAATTTAATGTGGTGGGACTAGTGCGATTCGAACGCACGACCTTCGGATTAGGAGTCCAACGCTCTATCCTGCTGAGCTATAGTCCCGTGTTTCCTACCATTCATGTAAAGTTATAGCAAAAAATCCTTTCTTTTCTAGATTTCTTGCATAACCAATTTATGACGACAAAAAACATTTCTGTACTTCTTGAGTATAATGCTATTATATTTAATAACATGGTTTAAGTAAGATTAATGCTAGTTAACAATATTGGTTATTTCTATAACAATCAAAACGACTTTGCTTTAAGCAATATAAACATTAAAGTAAAGAAAGGAAATGTTGCATGTTTATTGGGGCATTCTGGCTGTGGCAAGTCAACAATTTTGAAATTAATTGCGGGGATAGAAAATCCAAAATCTGGAACTATTTTTATAAATGATAGGTTAGTTGCAAGTAATAAGGCATCAGTCGCTATAGAGCATAGAAATATCGGATTGATTTTTCAGCATTCTGCATTATTTCCTTATAAAACAGTAGTAGAAAATATAACCTTTGCTATCCGCAGCTCTTCCAAGAGAGAAAAGCACCTAATTGCATTGGAAATCTTGAAGTTACTCAATATAGAAAAATATGAAAATATGTACCCTAACGCCTTATCTGGAGGACAGCAACAATTAGTTGCAATAGCAAGAGTGATGGCACAAAACCCTGATGTTGTGTTGTTAGATGAACCATTTTCTAATTTAGATATACTGCTCAAGTGCCGAATAAGACAACATATATTGTCCCTTTTCAGAAGTAAAAATATCCCTGTGCTAATGGTAACTCATGACCCGCAAGAAGCATTGAAAGTTGCAGATTTTATCTACGTAATGAAAAATGGTAAAATTATTCAATCAGGAGTTTCTAGCGATATATACCATAAGCCTAAAGATGATACGCTAGCAAAGTTTTTTAGTGAGCTCTCTTCTACTCTACAGTTAAGCGAAAAGTTTCCACTTATTCGCTGCAAGAAAATAATCTAGTTTGGGATTGTTATAAAATAATTAAAAAACCTTGATTTATAATTAAATAAAGGTGATATAATCTATGTGTTACTTGACTTCAGTCAAGTTTTAATATTTAAAGGTCAATATTTTAAATGGAGGTGAAAATGAGTTTAGGACCATGGCAATTGTTTCTAGTCTTAATAATAATTTTAGTTCTGTTTGGTGCAGGCAGATTACCGCAAGTTATGGGTGATTTAGGAAAAGGCATCAAAAACCTTAAACAGGAGCTTAAGGACTCAGAAAAATTATCGTCTAATGAACCAGATCGTTAGCGTCCTCATACTTCGTGACATGCACCTTAGTGCATGTCATCTGTTTAAAAACTTAGTCAGGTTAAAGAATGAAAGAGATGAAGTGTTGGTATGAAATAAATAACAAATATTGAAATACAGCAACAACTATGTTAGCTTAAGAGGAATATTTTATTAAAGGATAATTGTGCAAAAAAGTGAGAAACTAACTAAAGATAAAAAACTAGCTTCTGATATTCTAAAAGAGGTTGCAGATACCAATAACAATGATAGCAATAAAGTAACTTTGTTTGACATTAAAACAGCTTTGCATGAGCGCGGTTTTGGTATTTTAATAATCATCTTCTCCTTGCCGCTATCGGTGCCTATACCGGTTCCACCTGGTTATACAACTATTCTTTCTATACCTTTAATCTTATTCTCACTGCAGCTTCTATTTGGATTTGATTCTCCTTGGATGCCCAGTTGGCTAGAAAGAAGATCTTTTCAGCGTTCAACACTAGCTCTTGTGGTAGAGAAAACTTCCCCTGTATTAGAAAAAATAGAAAAATTCATGAAGCCAAGACTGTCTTTCATTTTCTATGGGCCTGGTGAGAAGATTCTGGCTTTTATGATGTTGCTTTGTGCAATAATAATAGCTCTTCCATTACCTTTTACTCACTTCCTTCCTGCAATTGGCACAACTCTTATTTCACTTAGCATTATGAGTAAAGACGGGTTTCTATCCATATTGGGAGTTTTAGTATCATTGTGCGCGTTGTTGCTTACTCTTGTTGTAATAGTCAAAGGACCACAACTTATAACCGGAGGACTTTCTCTTCTTAAAAGCTTTACAACACTTTAACAAAAGAACGAATTACTAGCGCAAAATGAATAATGCATATTGAAATAAAACAATAATTGTGTTAAGAATTATTTTTATCAAAGGTTTTTCGTGTCAAAAAATGATAAGTTGACTAAAAGTGATAAATTAGCTTCTGATATTCTAAAAGAAGTTGCAGATACCAATAACAATGATAGCGATAAAGTAACTTTGTTTGACATTAAAACAGCTTTGCATGAGCGTGGTTTTGGTATTTTAATAATCATCTTCTCCTTGCCGCTATCGGTGCCTATACCGGTTCCACCTGGTTATACAACTATTCTTTCTATACCTTTAATCTTATTCTCACTGCAGCTTCTATTTGGATTTGATTCTCCTTGGATGCCGCATTGGTTGGAAAGAAGGTCTTTTCAGCGTTCAACACTAGCTTTTGTGGTAGAGAAAACTTCTCCAGCATTAAAAAAAATAGAAAAGTTCATGAGACCAAGAATGTCTTTTATTTTCTATGGGCCCGGTGAAAAAATTTTAGCTTTTATAATGCTGCTTTGTGCGTTATCAATAGCTCTTCCACTACCTCTTACTAACTTCATTCCTGCAATTGGTACAACTCTTATTTCGCTTGGTATCATGAGTAAAGATGGGTTTCTATCCATATTGGGAGTTCTAATATCATTGTGTGGGTTATTGCTTACTCTTGTTGTAGTAGTCAAAGGGCCACAACTTATCATTGGGGCATTTTCTTTTCTCAAAAGCTTCGTATATGGTTAGGCTTTACAACACCTTAACAAAAAAAAAGGAACTTTTTACACCAATCGATAAAGATCATGTGAAAATGTATGTTTGCGGACCAACAGTATATGACACAGCACATATAGGCAATGCACGGTCTGTTGTTGTGTATGATGTGTTATTTCAGCTACTTAAGTTTTGTTATGGCAAAGTTACCTATGTGCGTAACATAACCGACATTGATGATAAGATAATTAATGCAGCAAGCGAGAAAAATAGCAACACAGAAAGTATAACCACATATTACATTAAAGCTTTTCATGATGATATGGAAAGCATAAATTGTAAAAAGCCAACATATGAACCAAAAGCAACGGAAAACGTAGATTATATTATAAAATTAATTGAACATTTGCTGCAATCAGGCCACGCTTACGAATCTGACAAACACGTGTATTTTAATATAGAATCTTACCATGAATATGGTGCTTTATCAGGAAAAAAAACTGATGAATTGGTTCCAGGTAGCAGAGTTGAAGTTAATGAAAATAAAAAGCACCCGGGAGATTTTGTGCTGTGGAAGCCTGCAAGTGATATTGACTACAAACTTTCAAGTTATTGGGATAGCCCATGGGGAGAGGGCAGGCCTGGATGGCATATAGAATGCTCAGCAATGTCATATGCTTACCTTGGCAAAGATTTTGATATTCATGGTGGCGGCATAGATTTACAATTTCCTCACCATGAAAATGAAATTGCACAGAGTAAGTCTGCATTTGCTGGATCAATGTTTGCAAAATACTGGATACATAACGGCTTTCTTACAGTAAATGAAGAAAAAATGAGCAAGTCCTTATTTAATATAGTCAAAGTAAGAGATTTGCTAGATAGTGGAATAAAGGGTGAAGTAATACGCTATGCACTGCTCAAAACTCACTACAGAAAACCACTTGATTGGACAGAAAACGTTATTTCTGATGCACAGGAAACCTTAAACAAATTTTATCGGTTATTACGTGGTTTAGATATAACGAATATTGATGAAAGTAACGCAGAGATTTCTAAAGATTTTATAGACGCTTTAAAAAACGACTTAAACATTCCTGAAGCTCTAGCTATATTACATGAAATGGCTGCAAAAATTAACAAAATGAGTAATGAAAGTGAAAAGCTTAAATTAACTGAGAGTTTTGTTAAGAGTGCCAGATTTATTGGTCTTCTTGAGTCAAGTTATGAAAAGTGGTTTGCTGTGGATGTAAATCATCAAGAAATAGAAAGGTTGATAGACTTAAGAAAAATTGCAAAAAAAAATAAAAATTACGATACTGCAGACAAAATAAGAAATCAGTTGAAACAAATGGGGATTACAATTTCTGACAATGAAGATGGTACAACAACCTGGTAAACTCATATGGAAAATTACTTTCTGTTATTCACAGATAGTCTAGTATCGTCGTTAGTTTTACCCATACATCAAGGTTTTGTGTTCAATACGATGCTTTATTTCAGGTCGTATTACACTCCACTACTGATGTTATTTTTTGGAGTACTAGGATCAAGCCTTGGTGGAATAGTTAACTGGTACTTAGGTAGAATAACAATCTCTATACGAAAATCATACCACAAACTAGAGAACGAGCATAAAACACCAAAAATCGTAAAAAATCTACTGATTTGTGCAGTTACATTACTTTCATGGGTGCCAGCACTTGGAAGTGTGATTCAAATTTTATCAGGTTATTTTAAGTTAAACCTTTATACCCTTGCCCCTTTAATCATTCTATCTAATTTCTTCTATTTGTTATATCTAATACTTACTTTTGGCGTATAACAGCTATAGTACTACAGCCATTAAAGCCCACTTCTGTCATCCTATGCCCTGATAGAAGCGGAGCTATAAATTAAATGCAAAATTTCAATAGTCACGGGATGCACCATGAGCTAAAAGCAACTCCACAAGTTCTTGGCAGTTATCAACTGCACAGTCCAGTACTGTATTCCCTAAATTATTTCTAGCGTTAACGTCTGCATTGTGTTTTAGTAGCGTCCTCGTTATATCAACCTTTTGCCTAATAACAGCCAAGTGTAGTGCAGTGTTGCCATCTTTATCCTTAGCATTAACATCAGAACCTTCTCGAATAAGGCATCCTGCAATATTGTAGCTCCCAGATAAAGCAGAGTAGTGTAATGGAGTTCTACCATCTCTGTTCTTAGCATTAACATTAGCACCCTTATTGATTATATACTCTACTATTCTTAAATCTCCACTAAAGGTAGCCCTATAAACAACGCGGTGTAACGCTGTTTCGTCATACTCATCCCTAACATTAACATTAGCACCTTTTTCAACGAGGCCCTTTACTACATTTAATTCTCCACTCTCAGCAGCAAAAAATAATGGGGTTTTGTATTGTGCATTCCTAGCATCAATATAAGCGTCTCTATTGATTAGGCATGCCATTATATCTAATTCTTTGGTGTAAACAGCTACATGCAGTGGAGTATTACCACATTCGTCCCTAGCGTCAATATTAGCATACTTTTTGATGAGATATTTTACCATATCCAACTCTCCATTTTGAGCAGCAACGTGCAATGGAGCCCAGCCACATTCGCCTGTAGCATTGATGTTACTACCTTTAACAATCAGGTATTTTGCTATATCCAATTCTCCAGCGTAAGCAGCTGAATGCAATGGAATATTACCATATTTGTCTCTAGCATTAGTGCTAGCACCTTTATTGACTAGACATTTCATTACATTCAAACTCCCACTCCTAGCAGCAATATGCAACAAAGTTTGACCGTGATTGTCCTTAACATTAACAGTTTTTACAAATTCACCAGAGTAATGTTTTTCTATATGTGCTATTATTGCACTAATTGCTTTACAATCACCACTTTCAGCAAGCAAGTGCAAAGGGGTGCTTTTCCTTATAAACAGTGGTCCTCCATATACATAAGATGAGTTAAAGTAAAAGTCATCAATCAACTTACCGTATTTGCTTGCATATCCCCAAATAGAGACAATATGACTTATATTGTCTTGTGCTATATTACCACCGTTTATCAATTCTAGAGCTTTTCTCAAAATTTCTTCTTCTCGGCCTTCTTTTTGTAATTTTAATCTTGTTACTTCCTGCACCAGTCTGTGAATGTTTACTACTCCTTCACTTAAGTTAACCATCGAATATCTATCGAGTAACTCAACAGCACCCCGCAGTTTGTCTTCATCATTTGCTATTAATTTTAAAAAGATTTCTTCTATACGAATCTTGTCAGGAGCAAGATAAGCCATTATCTCCAGAATATTCAACGTTTCACAGCCGTATTCTTTTTGTATATGTGTCATCGTAATGGTACAAGTTATTGAAACTGCTTCAGCATAACAATCTTCATCTTTACAAACTCCTTCTTTTAGTGATTTTCCTGTGTACCGTTGACACTCCTTTAAGTAATCACTTATCTCAAATCTTCCATAACCTCTCAACTTTGATTCTTTATTTTTGTTGCGAATGTACACTACCACTTGCTTTAAAGCCAAGGGCAAATACTGCAGCTTTTCCATTAGCTCTTTTATTTCCTTATCCTGTAAAGGGTCATCTATATTTAAGGACTTCTTAATAAATCCCAAAGCCTCCGTTTTATTGAATATATCTAACTTTATTACTTCTATATCTCCTCTTGCTTCCCACTTATTATCACGAGAAGTAATTAAAACATAAGGTTTTTTATAGTCAGGATATAAAGACAGTGGTAAAAATTTACTGATGTCTTTATATTCTCTTGCATTATCGAAAATAAAAAGACTTTTTACATCTTTAAAATATCTATATACACTCTTAATAATAGATCTGATTCCCTTTTCTTGTTCAGTATCTTTATCTGTAATAAAAATTTTCGAACCTTCAGGTAACCTTCTATTTAACTCCTTAGCTAATCCTTTAAACGATTCTTCAAGATCCTTTTGTGTTCCTGCATTTACCCATACAAGATTACCATCATAATGCTCTTTATATTCACAAGCATATTTTCTGGCTAACTCACTCTCCCCTACTCCTTCAGAACCGCCAATAACAACAATCCGCGATATTGCCATTGGTTTGTCAGTGCTTTTATGCAGCCTATCATATATTTCTTGCAATTCATTTTTTCTTCCAACAAACATTTCAACCGGATGTTTTATATTAAACTGAATAGGTTTCCCTACCCGCTTGTTATCCTGTGTCGTTACAGCCACATATATTTTATGTAGTGTTTTACTATCCTTATGTTGTTGTTCTATTACTTTATCAATTCTTTCATTCTTTTCTTTTACTCCTTGTTCTATCTTACCTAAAGTACTAGCCCACAGCTCAACTTCTCGAAAAAGTTCTTCTCCCTTTTTGTACGAAAGAGGACGCGCTTTTATATCTTTTACCCAGTCTGATATTTTTTTTAGAAGATTATTACAAAAGATTTGATTGTCACCAATATAGCCAAACTTTTTGTTCAACCTACTACTCAACTTACCTAGCAATAATTCTCTTAGCTGAGCTTCATGGGGTAAATTAACCACAAACACCGATTCATTTAAAAAGTCTTCTATCTCTTTATTGCTAACTTCCTTGCCTATCTCACGCTTTATAAAATCCATATTTTGCTTCAAGTATTGAGCAGCACTACCATCTGAATCACTAATTCTATATCTTGCACTATCACCTATATCCAGAAACTCATCTTTTCTGTCTATCCTTACAAATGAAAGTTTTTTTCCTTTATTTTCTCCACTTAACATTGCTCTTAGGTTTCTTACTTTATGTTGTATTGAATATGGTGAATCAAAATCCATATTCGTAGCGACAAAAAAATGCTTTATTCCATCACTAAACTTTTCACTATTTTTGATTTTTAAATAGGCAGGAAAAAGTTTTAAAATACTAAACTTACCACTTTTTGTTAATAAGCTACTTACACTGATTTTTTCAGTTCCATCTTGGTTGTGCTTAACTTGTGTAAACTCATGTACTATACCTTTATTTTGCTCATGCCGGACAACAATATCATCAAAACCTTGAGCTGACTCTAACTCTGTGTCTATGGAGAAAGAACATTCTTTACCCATCTTAGACATTAGAGATATTACGATCAATAACTCTTGAAAGGTAATACCATGGTAAATGCGTTTGACCCCCCAAGTAGAATCATCTTCTAGATACATTACCCCTGTTTTTATCCTAATCTCTCACTCAAAATTGAATTCACAACATCAGGGCTGGCTTTTCCCTTGGTGAATTTCATGACTTCACCAACAAAGAAACCATATAATTTTGTTTTACCGCTTTTGTATTCTTGAACTTTATCTTGGTTGCTATTGATGATTGTGTCGATAACTTCTGATATTTGACCTCTATCGGTTATTTGCTTTAGGTCCTGCTCTTCTATGATGAGAGATGCAGGTTTGCCAGTTTCAAACATACTATCGAACACTTGTTTGCCAAGTTTAGCAGAGATTGTTCCATCAACGATAAAATCTAAGAGCTCGGACAGGGCATTGGCTTTGATTGGGGAGCTCACAATATCAATACCTGCTTTATTCAAACGACCAAAAAGCTCTACGGTTAACCAGGTAACGGCGAGCTTTGAATCATGTTTTTTTATCAATTCCTCAAAATAATCAGCAATTGCTTTATCGGAGGTAATGACGTTTGCATCGTATTCGTTGATACCCAATTCCTCAATGTATCGCAGCTTTTTTTGATCTGGTAACTCGGGTAAAGATGATTTAATAGAATCGATTTTATCCTGGCTTACCTCAACAGGTAATAAATCAGGCTCAGGGAAGTATCTATAGTCGCTTGCATCCTCTTTGCTTCTCATCACTTTTGTTTTTCCCAAAGCAACATCAAATAATAAGGTATCTTGACTTATTTCTTCTCCACTTTCTAAAATTTCAATTTGTCTTTGTATTTCATAGTCTATAGCTTGCACAATATAACGTATCGAGTTCAGATTTTTTATCTCACAACGAGTGCCAAATGTACTACTGCCTTTTAGGCGGACAGAAACATTTGCATCACAACGAAGTGATCCCTTTTCCATATCACCATCACACGAACCAATGTAACGCAAAATCTGCCTCAATTTTTTCATGCATTCTGCAGCTTCCGCAGATGAACGGAGATCTGGCTCTGAAACAATTTCCATTAAAGCAACCCCTGCACGATTTAACTCTACATAGGTTCTGCTTTCCTCATGAACGCTCTTTCCTGCATCTTGCTCTAAATGAATTCTCGCAATTCTTATTTCTTTTTCATTGTCGTTGATAAATACTCTACCGTTTTTAACTATCGGCTCAAAAAACTGGGTTATCTGGTAACCTTGCGGTAAATCAGGATAAAAATAATTTTTCCGATCAAAGTAAGAACACTTATTAATTTCTGCAGAAAGTGCAAGACCAGTGCGTATTGCTTGCTCTATGCAGTAATAATTTAGTATTGGCAGCGTACCTGGCATTGCCGCATCAACTAGAGAAACTTGAGTGTTATGCTCAGCACCAAATTCCGTTGATGAGCTAGAAAATAGCTTCGTATTAGAAGAAACTTGAGCGTGTACCTCAAGCCCAATTACCGCTTCCCAATCCTCTTTCGTCATGTATTTTATTTAAATGATAATCTTAATATTCTGCAAAATTAGCACAAAAAGTCAAAACAAAACTCATGTTAGCTAAGTGGTATGCAGATTGTTTTACCCATAGAAACGGGTTAAATGCAAAAGATTACTTGACAAGCTTCGCCAGCCCTCTTATCATAAAATTGAAGCTATTTATTTATCTTCTCTGTGCAGATTAAATGACAAAAAAACTCACGTATCTGGCGTCTCATGTTTAATTTTTTGCACTATGTGCACCTTATGTCTTTATAAAACTTCTACCTACATAAGCTGAAACGCGCTTATAAAGCGTTTAAAACATAAAAAAACGCCAACTTAAAAAATGGATAGTGAATAACTAGCTACCCTAGGGTTTCTTTTGCCTTTTTTTCTGTTTAGTAAATTTCTTAACGTTTATAATTTAGATTAGTTGCGGTTTAAAAGCAACTGAATCTCGGTTATTAAGTGTTTAGAATAAAAAAACGCCATACTTGAAAGTATAATGTAAGTAATTAGCCAACCACGGGGCTTCTTTTGCCTTTTTTTTCGTTTGGTAAATTTCTTAATGTTTGTAGCTAAACGATAACCGTCATCCCGCTACTTGTTAGCGGCCGAGATACCGCGAATGAATTGCGGTATGACGTAGGATTGCTGTCATTCCAGTGCCAAGCACTGGGATCCAGCCTTTATTATTTGGTTGAAATTAAGTCTTCTGGATCCCAGTGGGCTTTGTTGCATCGCTAGCTATGATGGATTAAAGATAAAAAAGGTGGAGAATATCAGTAGCTTATTATTCTGGTATTTATAACAAGAACGGTCAGTGAATACCTAAATTTGAGTAAAAGAAATTTCACTACCACTCACTAATCCGGCTAAAATTCAAGAATTTCAATGCTTTAGCTATTTTCAATAGAATTAAATTTATTAATATAAATAATAAATTACTATTCTTAAATTTGATCAGATTGATTGCAAAAAAACAAGATTTTCAATAGGTTGCTTATAATCCTAATTATAGTTAGCCTTTCATAAGTAGCGATGCAACAAAGCCATCCCAGTGTCAGCTACTTGGATGACACCATTCTTTTTCCTGGATTCCAGTGTCTGGGCACTGGAATGACATCCTCCCTTGTGGAGATTGCTCTCAAATCACAATGTTCGTACAGCTATGCAAACACAAAGGTGTCATTCCAGCGCGTGACGCTGGAATCCAGTTGAGCTATTTCAACAAAAATACTGCATTTTGAGATGAACGTCTATTCTCACCAGACTTATTTACAAGTATAACAATTAAAGTCTGGATTCCAGTGTCAAGCACTGGAATGACATCATAGGGGCACTGCCCTTTTGGATGGAAACCAGTGTCAGCTACTTAGATGATACCTTTTTTCTACTTAGTTTGGGTTATGCAAGAAGTCTATTGCATTCCTGAGCAATTTGATTCATTATTCTTTTTGTAAAAAATTTTCTTAACTTTCTCTCCACTTTTTTGGTAAGGTCACTTTAAAGGAAGTCTAATAGATGCTACATAGAAATCCAGATGAGTTTCTAAAGTCTATTCCAAAAGATAAGCGCATAATGTGCCTTGACATGGGAGAAAAGCAAATAGGCATAGCATTTAGCGATAAAACACAGCTCATAGCCACAGCTCATAGCATATATCACAGAAAAAATATGAGCAAAGATTTAGGTTATCTGCATAGAATATTCAAAGAAAATGAATCTGGATCAATGGTAATAGGACTACCATTAAAAATGGACGAGCAAGAAACTAAATGGTGTAAAACTATAATCCAATTCGCAAATAAAATAATAAAAAAATATAAAGTAAATATATACTTACAAGACGAAAGCTTCTCAACATCTATCGCAACTCATACACTAAAAATTACTGGAATATCAATCACAAAATCGAAAAAAATAGATGATAAAATCTCCGCATGTATTATTTTGCAACGAACGTTAGACAAGATAAATACAATCAAATAGTTTTTCCAGATCTGGAAATCTTCAAACTGAATCCCATATAAAAGTTACTCAACAAAACAAGAACCTTTCGTATAAGCATGACAAATTGCTACAGCAAGAGCGTCAGCAGCATGGTGGCATTTTATACTCAAATTTTTAACTATTTGCTTCACCATAAATATCATCTGATCCTTATCAGCATGGCCATTTCCGGTAATGCTTTTTTTTACATAGTTTGCATCATATTCATTCATAGTTAGCTTTGTTATTTTTAACGCTAAAATTACAACCCCTCTTGCATATCCTAAAGTTAGTGAAGATTTAGGATTTTTATTAACAAAAATTTTCTCCACCGCAGCTTCATTCGGAGAGTATAGGGAAATTACTTTCTTTAATTGTTCAAAAATTGTATGTAGGCGTTCACCTGTACCCAATTTACCATCAGTTGATATGGTACCGCCGCCCAAAAATTCAATATTATTTTTTTCGTTCAGGCTGATAATGGCCCACCCAGTCTTGCTTATTCCTGGATCTAGACCTATTATTTTAACCACTTAATAAACGCTTAACCAATAGACAAACAAAAATAAAAATATCCAGACTACATCTACAAAGTGCCAATACCAGGAGGCAAACTCAAAGCACAAATGGTCCTGAAGTGTAAATTGGCCTTTCCGTGCTCTAAATAAACACACTGATAAAAATATTATTCCTATTATAACGTGTGCGCAGTGAAAACCGGTAATCATGTAAAAATTGGATGTATAAATAAGCTTTTCTCCTGTTTCTTGTAGAGAAAAACTCGCTTCATGATACTCTATTGCTTGCACTATTATAAAAAAAACTCCAAGCAATATAGTTATGGACAGCATTTTAATCATGCTCTTTTTATCATTTTTAAGTAAAGAGTGATTTGCCCAAGTAATTGTTGTACCAGAAAGCAATAATATTAATGTATTCATGAATGGTAGTGACCACGGATCAGGTGGCAAAATTCCCTCAGGGGGCCATTCAACTTTTTTTGCAGGAGAAAACGCCTCAAATAAAAAAACTGGATCAAGCCAGGCTTTAAAGAATGAACAAAAGAACACTATAAAAAATACGACCTCCGAGAGAATAAACAAGTACATTGCAAATTTGAGTCCATGTTTTACAATGGCAGTGTGACATTTGTCATAAATGGCCTCCCTTATTACATCTCTCCACCAATAAAACAGCACCCCTGATACTGCGGAGATTCCCAAAACTAAACAAAACATTCCGACAATTTGTTTATGAAGCGCGCCAACTAATCCAAGTGCAAGAATAAGAATTGCTGCTGATACAGCAATTGGCCAAGGGCTTGGATCCACTAAATGAAAATCATGTTCTTTACTTTTCATAGCATTTTAAAAAATACTTATTAAGGATACAAATTAGCTTAAAATTGTCAATGTTCCTTAGGAAATTGATTGAATCTTGAAAAATTATATGCACCGTTCAAAAAATCTAACACAAATTGTGCAGTTATTCTAAACAACTCAAGCATTCTGCTCTTTTCGTTTTCTCTTGCTCTGCTGCAATATCCATCAACAATATTTTCTAAAATAATGCATCCAGACTTTACTGAATCACTGTAACAAAAATTAAACCAATCCCTATATCTATTATTTTTCTTGAATCTATTTTTCATGCTATCAACGACAGTCTCGTATATAAACATGCAAGAATACAAAACCGTCATAGCCTCATAGGTATTACTATGCGAGATGGATAAAAGAAAATTAGTGAAATTAAAACACTCAAGAGATTTCTTTTCGCGACTTATACCGTACATAGTAAAGTAGTAGTCATATAGCATTCTATTAACAGTCACTACTCTTTGGGCTACTTCAGCAAGCGAGATAATACTACTATAATCTTCCATTTTGGATGCAGTAATTAAGGTGGTACGAATATAATCACCTAGGTCTTGTCGACATAAAAAAATAGTGATATAGAGTACTCTTTATTAATAGGTAAAGAGAATGCTATATGATTTAAAAGATGAGCAATGGGAGAGAATAAAAAACAGTCTGCCAGGTAAGGAAGGAGATAGAGGAAGAAGCGCAAAAGATAACAGGAGATTCGTAGCTGCAATAATGTGGATAGGTAGAACAGGAGCAACATGGAGAGCATTGCCGGCTGAGTATGGAAAATGGTCAAGTGTACATAAACGTTTTATAAGGTGGGCAAAATCTGGTGTTTGGCAGATGATTTTCAACACATTAGCTGTTAATGGAGACACAGAGTGGCTCATGATAGACTCAACAATAATCAGGGCACATCAACATGCTGCTGGTGCAAGAAAAAAATGTGGAAACTGGTAGACAAGAACAAGAGCTGGGACGGTGCAAAGGAGGATTTTCAAGCAAATTACACGCTGCTTGTGATGCTTTGGGCAACCCACTGAGATTCTTTGTTACTGCAGGGCAAAGATCGGATTACGTAAAAGCTTTAGACCTGATAGAAGGCAAGAACATGGAGGCACTTATTGCCGATAAAGGGTATGACGCAAATTATATGATTGAGGCTGCAGAAGCTGTAAATGCTGAGCCAGTAATCCCACCGCGTTCCAACAGAAAAACACCAAGAGAATATGACAAAGAATTGTATAAAGAGAGAAACTTAATCGAAAGGATGTTCAACAAAATCAAGCACTTCCGCAGAGTTGCTACACGCTACGACAAATTGGCCATAGCTTTTCTGTCTTTTGTTCACATTGCTGGCATTTATCTTTGGTTAAAATAAATGTCGACACTGCCTAAGAACAACGTCTTTTGTTGAGCATAGAATTTGAAGTTCTCTATATTTAGGGTGTTATTCGCTAACTCAACATTAAAAGGATGCTCAATTATATCCTTTAAAAGATTTGACCCGTAACAGCTCCTAATTATGCCACTGAACACTGTAGTTACCGATAAAAGATCAAGTTAACGTAAATAATCCGCTGCTAATATTCTTTGCTAGATATATTAGAGTAATATGCCTCATCCCAAAACATTATTTCTAATTCCAGCCCTTTCTTAAAAAACTCATACATCCTCTTTTTTTCACAGTCACTAGCTTTTTTATATAGCTTATTTGTAATATCAGTAACCTCATCAATTACAGCATTTACTGTTTCGCTACTATAAATGTTGATCCACTCTTTGTATTTGTTATTTTTAACCCCTTTAGTTGTTATCTCATATACCATATGGCGTATAACGATTTGGTATATGTTAAAGCAAGAATAAGATGCTACTAAAGCTTCATTAACAGAATTGTGATATGCGGCACTCATGAAAAAGTCAGTAAAGGCAGAACAAGCTCTTGACTTTTTGTGATCATCAGATAGATCACAATCTTCAAAATATTTTTTATACTGTTCTCGAACATAAAATGCTCCTTGTGCCAAATTGATTAAACTACTCATCATTTCAATATCATCAACTCTAGCTGCAACAATTAAAAAAGCACGAGCGCAATCTATACAATACAGAAAATCCTGCTGAAGGTAGAATTTGAATTTTTCATAATCTAATCTATTATTTATCAATTCAACATTAAAAGGGTGTTCTTTTATTTTATCAATAAGATCAGAAAACTCTTTTACAATTACGTTGTACAGTTCTCCTTCTATTTCGTTATACACTTTATAAGCCTCACAATAAAAATTGAATATAAAAATTATTACTAATGTGGTATAATTATTATGAAAAAGCGTGCTATGCTTTAACAATAAGCTAGTATATAAATATGGGGCTGTAAATCAAAAATTTTAGCAATCTAAAGAAATTTTACTATTACCTTCTATATTGAATTCTCTACAAAGATCAGCAGATAAGTCCATGTTTTCCCAAGAAAATCCACCGTCCCTTTCCGACTGTTTACCAAAATGTCCATAACAGGCTGTACGTTTATATATAGGATGATTAAGCGATAAATGCTTGATTATGCCTTTTGTTGATAAATCTATATTATTCTCGATAAACTTTTTAATTACTCTTTCCTCTACCTTATTCGCACCAAATGTATCAATATAGAATGAAGTAGGTTTTGATACACCAATTGCATAAGAAAGCTGCACAAGACAACGTTCAGCCAAACCTGCAAAGACAATATTTTTAGCAAGATATCTTGCCATATAAGCCGCAGATCTATCAACTTTGGTTGCATCTTTTCCGGAAAACGCTCCTCCACCGTGTGGAATATAACCTCCATAAGTATCAACCATAATTTTTCGTCCGGTTAATCCACAATCACTAACCGGTCCACCAATAACAAATCTACCAGTTGGATTGACTAAGAGATTTTCCTCAGGACACATCCATCCTTCAGGTAAAGATGAAACTATGTAAGGGTAAATTATTTCTTTTACTTTTGATTGATCCAAATCCTCAGGGTGCTGTATTGAGACAATAATACTTTCAGCACGTACCGGGAGGTTATTCTCATATGCCAAAGTGATTTGTGACTTTGCATCTGGACCAAGTTTTGCTTCTTTAACTGCGCTCATGATATTTTTCAGAATCGAGTGTGCATAAAAAATGGGTGCCGGCATAAGGTTTTCTGTCTCTGTTGTTGCATAGCCATACATTATGCCCTGATCTCCAGCACCTTGATCCAACCCTATTGCAATGTCATTTGATTGCTCATGCAGCAATATATTTACTTTCACTTTTCTCCAGTGGAACCCATCGTGCTTGTAACCAATATCTTTTATTGTATTCCGTACAATACTTTCAATCCTGCTATTTTTGATGTTAGGCCCAAACACTTCCCCAGCTATAATAACGTTATCTTTGGTGACTAAAGTCTCTATTGCAGCTCGCGCAAAAGGATCAGTAAAAAGGTACTCATCAAGTATTGCATCTGAAATTTGATCTGCTACTTTATCTGGATGACCAGCCGCCACTGATTCACTGGTTACTAAATTTTTATATAAACTCATGTTTTTGCTTATACAATATCAAAACCGCTATAGAAAACACAGTTAGTAACTACTAAATGGTGGGTCTGGGAAGAGTTGAACCTCCGACCTCACGCTTATCAGGCGTGCGCTCTAACCACCTGAGCTACAGACCCATGATTTATTCAAGCTGAAGCTTTCATATTATCTGTAGGCACGATATCAATAAAAGTCTTTTTATTTGCTGACCTTCTAAAGCTGACCCAGCCTTCTATTTTAGCAAAAATCGTATGATCTTTACCTATACCAACATTCTTTCCAGGATGGAATTTTGTGCCTCTTTGGCGCACAATTATGTTACCAGGAATAACCTTCCCATTCTTCTTTATTCCTAACCTACGACCCGCTGAATCTCTACCATTACAGGAACTACCACCTGATTTTTTAGTTGCCATATCTTACCTCTTACTTTTGAAGACTAATTTCATTTATACGAAGAACAGTTATATACTGCCTATGACCAGTTTTCCTACGGTAATTTTTTCTTCTTTTCTTCTTAAAGATTATAATTTTTTCCCCCCTGCACTGCTCCAACACTTCAGCTTTAACAGTAGCATTAGATGAATAAGATAAGCCATTACTTGAAATACAAATCACCTTATTGATTTCCACCTCTTTTTTTTCTTCAGCTTCTAACTTCTCTACCTTTATTATACTACCTTCTTTTACTAAATATTGCTTTCCACCAGTCTCAATTACTGCAAACATGATAAATATAAATTATTGTTATTAACTTTAATCGTAAACGATGTCATATACGCTGTCAATATAAATAAAAAGCATGACTTAACGTTCTTTTTGAGCTACTAAAATACTTCTATCTGTTTTCATCTTTTATCTACCTTTTCTCAGACAGTAGACTTCTTGCATAACCTAAGCAGAAAAAAGGCAAATAGTTATTATAGCTCTAAGTTTACCGACACCGTCATGCAAGTAGCCCCTTCTCCTGTCATCCGAGTAGCTTGACACTGGGATCTAGAAAAAAGGATGATGTCATTCCAGTCTGGAATCCAGGAAAAAGAATGGTGTCATGAAAGTAGCCTCCTTCTCCTGTCATCCCAGCGCCCAGAGGTGTCATCCAAGTAGCTGACACTGGGATCCAGGAAAGTTTGCTTGTAAACTAGCATAGAAAGTGGTTACAACATTTTCGATGAGATTATATGGAAAACTGGATCCCAGTGTCAGCTACTTGGATGACAAAAAAAGGAGCACTAGGATGACACCCTACTTAACCGTCATACCGCGATTCATTCGCGGTATCTCTTAACATAGATCCCTTACTTAACCGTCATACCTTAACATAGATCCCGCTAACAAGCAGCGGGATACTATCTACACCGTCATACCGCCGCGGTATCTCTAGATCCCGCTGGGATGACGATTGTCGTTTAGCCATAAATATTAAGGAATTTACCAAATAAAAAAAAAGGCAAAAGAAACCCTAGGGTTATTATCTGCTTTAAAATATTGGCGTTTTTTATGTTTTAAACGCTTGACAAGCAAGATTTAGCTGCTTTTAATTGCAACTAACTTACGCTGCAAATGTTTAAGAAATTTACTAAGCAGAAAAAAAGACAAAGAATCCCCGAGTTAGCTAGTCTTTTACTATCTCTGTCGAGTATTGGCATTTTTTGATGTCTTGTAACGCTTTATAAGCGCGCTCAGCTTATTTAGATAAAAATCTAGATGTAGATGAAGTTTTGTAAAGACATACAGTATCTATATACTGCAAAAAATTAAACATAAGACGCCGATACATTAAGTAATCCTTACCTTTTAATCTGCAGATTGGCGAAAGCAAATACAATAGCTTCACTGTTATGATAAGGGGGCTGGCGGAGTTTGTCAAGGAAGTTTTTTTGTTTCTATTCCCAATAAAAGTTTGTTATATGGTTATGCAAGAAGTCTAATATTAAAAATGACACAACAACATAATTAAATTAGACTACTTTATTCTCTTAGTTACTTGCTTTTCTCTTGCTATTGCAAGGCTTTTTTCTGGTACATCCTCAACTATAACACTACCTGCTGCAATTACAGATTCATCATGAATATTAAGCGGCGCAATTAGTGAGCTATTGGCGCCAACAAAGCAATTGCTCCCTATATTCGTTTCATGTTTATTTTTCCCATCATAATTACAAACAATAGTGCCTGCTCCTATATTACTCTCCTGCCCTACTTTAGCATTTCCTATATAACTTAAGTGTTTTATTCTAGTGTTTTGACCAACTTCACTTGTTTTCACTTCCACAAAATTTCCTATTTTTGCCTTATTACCAATTGTTGTGTTTCCGCGTATTCTGGTAAATGGACCGACCTCAGCATTACTTTTAATTAAGCAATTTTCTAAATGCGAAAATGGCAGTATTTTCGCACCAGACTCTATTTTCACTCCAGTACCGAAAAAAACATATGGGTAAATAACTGAATCTCTGGCAATTTGCGTATCAAGAGAAAAGAAAACAGTCTCTGGTGCAACAAGCGTTACTCCGGAGTCGGTAAAAATTTTTCTTTTATTTTCTTGAAAGTAAAACTCAGCTTTTATAAGGTCATTTCTGTTATTTATTCCCGTTGCTTCTTCTCCACCGGTAATAACGTAACCGACATTTAAATTACTCTTCACTGCAATGGAAACTATATCGGTCAAGTAATATTCATGAGTTGAGCTATTGCACTCTATTTTCTCCACCAATTCACGTAAATTCTTTGCACATGCAACCATTATTCCAGCATTTGCAAGAAATTCTTCATGATTATTTTTATCACTCTTTGCTTCTACGATTTCTCTTAAGGAACCATTCTCAATAATTAACCTACCGTATTCTTTATTGCTTGTCCTAAAACCTAGGCAAACTAGAGCCTTGCCTTCTAAATAACTAATCATTTTAGTTATTGTGCTGCTTTTTATGAGCGGAGTATCCCCATACTGCACAACAACTATGCTTGAATCTGGCAATTCTCTTAGGTTTCTCATCGCAGTTTTGACCGCATCTCCCGTGCCAAGTGTTAATTCTTGTGTAATTAACTGTATATCCTTAAAGCACTTTAGTCTTTCAATTAAAGGCAGATCAACTACAACAGCAATATTTTCAGGATTTAACTGTTTTGCATTGTAAATGACATGCTGAAGTATGGAAAAATTGCCTATTTCGTGCAGAACCTTAGGCAAATCTGAATTCATCCGCCTGCCATGCCCGGCAGCAAGTATGAGAAAAGTATGAGCTTTATTTATCACTTATCTTAAAGATGAAAAATGAAAACCATAATGATCAAGCCAACTGATTTTGTTATCGTAAAAGCTTCTTAGGTCGCTGATTTGATATTTTAGCATCGCAAGCCTTTCTATACCAATGCCAAACGCAAAACCGTTGTATTTAGTATGGTCTATTCCAACATTTTGAAAGACATTTGGATGCACCATACCACATCCAAGCACTTCTATCCATTTACTACCTTTATAACTTATGTCCACTTCCGCAGAGGGTTCAGTAAAAGGAAAAAAACTATTACGAAAACGTATCTTCAGCCCTTTATCTCCAAAAAACTTATTAAGGAAGTGATGAATAGTAAATTTTAACTGGCCCATATTGACGTTTTCATCGACATATAACCCTTCTATCTGGTGAAACATAGGAGTATGAGTTGCATCAAAGTCATTTCTGTATACCCTACCAGGGGCTACTATTTTAATTGGGAATTTTTTTGTTTTTTCCATGGTTCTAATCTGTACAGATGAAGTGTGAGTGCGCAGTACCATTCTTTTATCGTTTATTTTATTCTTTAAGTAGAAGGTATCTTGCTCCTCTCGCGCAGGATGATGACTTGGAGTATTCAGTGCATCAAATACATGAAATTCATCTTCAATATCAGGGCCATCAACTGCTTTAAAACCCATATGTGCAAAAATAAGCTTTACTTCATTTATAACCTTACTGAGTGGATGGACCTTGCCCATTTTTTCTGGTCTAACGGGCAACGTGATATCAACCGCCTCGTTCTGCAATTTAAAGTTAACTTCTTCGGCTTTTAGTATATTCTCCTTATTCATTATAAGCTGATCTAGCTTATTACGTAAAACGTTGATAACTTCGCCTAAATTGCGCTTTTTTCCTGCGTCTTCTATCTCTTTTAAGTTGTCAAAATAAGCTTTAATTACACCCTTTTTTCCCAAATATGATAGCCTGACTTTTTCTAAATCTTGCAAAGAAGAAGCATTCTCAATTTCGGAAACTGCTTTATCTTCAAGTGAAAGTATGTCATCTAATAACTCTTTATTCATCTTAAAAACGCTGGCTTAAACTTTCATTATAGTGAAATTTTAAATATCATCAACAATCCGAAAAATTGCCCTATTCTGATTATTAATTTATTGACTAATTAATCTTTTTTATTTACCTTTGCGTTGATGAATTTGCTGTATCAACTATGCACAACAGTAACACTGAAACTAAGAATAAGTATAAAATAGAGGATTTACCTAAGCTCTTTAAGGAAAAATCCAGAAACATAAGTAAAGCATTTTCTAGCGAAACAATTAAGATCAGTGCTATTCGCTCGAGAAGTATTGAAAGCAATATACAAAAATTTTCATTTGAGCTAACAGCAACAGATAAAGACACCTTTAATATAAGATTATTTCGAATAAACCCTTTAATTGATTTTTTCAAAATCTGCCTTTCCCGGGAAAAAAAATTTACAGCCAACATAAAAGTGCCCAAAGAAAGCAGTGAACTATATAATAACTACTGTAAAACTAACAGTTATAAAACTGTAGAAGAATTCGTAAATAGTGCTCCGCCTCAAATCCTTCTGCAGGGCACAACGATAACGCTACAAACAGACGTTGAAAACATTAACCTGGACAACTTGTACCAAATCGAGTTATTTCTAAATGAAAAGCTACAACATGCAGAAAAAACTGAAAATGAAGACAAAAAAGAACAGAGTGAAACTAACCAAAAAAATGCACAAAATAAACAAATCGTACCAGTTACAGGCCTGTTTGGCTATAATTTAACAAGTAGTAAAAAGCAAGTGATGCGGGTTCCAATAGTTGTTGCTGCAATGCGTGACAATTTTTTTTGGTTTGGATCTTCTTTTCGGCTATCCAATTTTTTTAATACAATACAATTCTTCTTTCAACAGCCACCAAAACTGTCCATACGAAACCAGAGGGCTTTGACTTACCATCCAACACTTCAAGAGATAAAACAGGACAAGGTAACACAAAAAGATGGAATCGACGAAAGAAGAATAGAAGACGTCACAATGCTTATTTCTGATTTCGGTCAAACTACTTCGCACACAGAGTATTTTAAGGCTAACAGAAAAAAGAAGTCAAAAAAGCAGACCAAAGAACTATCAGAGAAAGAAAAACCATTAGCCATAAAACAAGCACAAAATGATGCTAGAGTAGCTATGATAGATAACCAAATTGAGCACAGGGGGAAAAAACTCGATAAAATATTTATTGAAGTGATGAGTGGATACAAAAATCAAGATCCAGAAACATTTTGCAATATTTTCAGCTCAGTATTCAATATTGTTTACTTTCAAGATAAACAATTACATGCAATATTAGAGCCAGGCGAAATATCAGAAGTATTACAGATACTCGAAAGGCCACAACCTCTTAGTAACTCACTTTTAGGTAAAGAATATTTACAAAAACAAGTATATAGAAAAAAAGAGCAATTGCTTAAATTAGTTTCAGGTGTTTATATACAACAACCTTCTCCACAACATGAAAATACTCCTCATAAATCTACAAACCCTTTACCAATTAAAGATCTTTCACCAGCAACAAATGAAGCTAAAACTCTACCACCTACTAACATTACACTCAAATCACCGTTAAAAACTGTATTTTCCTCAAAAAAGGCTTATTTTTGTCTATTTATAATAGTAGCATCTGCATCAACACTTTGCTTATGGCATTTTCCATTAGGAAAAGTGTCAATGTTAAAAGGATTAGTCCCACCAGAAAAAAGGGAAAGTATTGGGTTAGCATTGAACATAGGGTTGCCAATATTAATCGCGCTGTGTATTTTGAATTTAGCTCGCTTTATATATTCTGAATATTCTATAGAATCTATTGAACAGAACAAATCTCCTTCTCGCATTTAAACTTACCCAAAATGTAAACAAGTTGTCCTAAGAGATCTTTCATGGTAAAATTATTTATTTTCACCATATGTTTAAAGGAATTATCACGGATATCGGGACTATAACTGATACTACCACTCACTCCAACTCTGATCAAATTTTCCATATCAAGACACAAAATTTATCCTCTATAAATAAAGGAGATTCAATAGCTTGCTCTGGTGTGTGTTTAACTGTTGTTGATATAATGAGCGATATATTTACAGTCCAAGCATCTCAAGAAACTATGAAGGTTGCTAACTTAAATACGTGGAGAATAGGAAAAAAAATAAATCTCGAACAAGCAATGAGATTAAGCGATAAGATCGATGGCCACCTGGTTCAGGGTCATGTTGATGGGATAGTAAAATTTTTAACAATTAATCAAAATTTAGATTCTCATGAAATCAAACTATCGTGCCCACAAGAATTAATTAAATTTGTTGCAAAAAAAAGCTCCGTTACACTAGATGGGGTTTCCCTCACAGTGAATTCAGTTATTAATCAGGAATTTACAGTAAATATCACTCCCTATACATGGGAAAATACAACTTTTCAGTACAACAAAGTAAATGATTATTTGAATTTAGAAATTGACATGATCGCTAGGTATTTAGATCAATTGATGCAGCATAAATACAATTAATTTTACAACCTTGTTATTTACAACTATTATATCTTGAAAACCATATAGATATAAAACATGCTTTTCGATAGCCTAATTATCTTCATTGTTGTTCTATGCGTAATAATCTCGGTAACTAGAGGCTTTATAAAAGAGCTATGCGCACTAATGTTTCTATTTTTATCGGTCTTTCTGACAGCTAATCACTATGATTTTTTCACTCCAAATTATAGTAAATATTTTGATTCTAAAGTTACACTAAACATACTTTCTACAATCTCTGTATTTATTATACTTAATCTTATATTCATGATAATAAATAACTGGCTAATGTACATATTATTACCCATAAGGTTGGGGTTTATCGATAGAGTTACTGGAATCTTTCTCGGAGTGCTTAAAGGAATATTGCTCTCTTATGTATTATTTTTTGCTGTGCACTTATATTGCTACACAGTATATGACAAAAAAGAGGGAGAGTATAAAATAGAAGCAGAAGACATATTGCCTAATTGGATAATAAATTCACACTCTTATCAGGCTTTATTTGTGACAGCAGAAGAAGTAATTGACATGTATGTACCAGAGTCGTTGATACTAAAAATAAAAGAGATCGGTGGAGAAATGGTTGATCAAGAAAAACCTAAAAACAATAAAAAAGAAGAGTAAATATTTATTTATAAATATTTTCATTGGGAGTATTCAAAAAGCCATATGTGTCAGGTTAAGAGCACAGAATTTTTTACTGGAAATATTAATTTTGTTTTAGCAATAAATCAACTTAAGGTCATAATATCTTGACATTTATTTAATGTTGCTATATAATAGCTATGTACATTTTGTGTACTATAGCAATAAAATTACCTTGTAATAGGTGTATTGGACCCGAGGGCAGTACTCGGCGCCTCCACCATGTTTTTTAATTATACGGGGGCGATTAAGGATCGACATGCATAGTAAAGATGGTAGCTTTGCTCGGTTAGACACCACCGCTAAGAGTTCATAATTTAAATGCAAACGATAATTTTGCTGCTGAAGAATATCGTGTTGCTGCTTAATTTAGCACAACCGGTTTATTACTAAAGCACGGTTTAGGGAACGCCGGGTAACAGAAGTTCCCCCAAAATTTACGTATGTGAAAGTTATATGGAGCAAACAGATTACAAAAAACTGCTTAATTCTGCTAAGTTTCAAGTTATCAAAAAGACTTTAGATGTTATATCAGGTAATGGTTTTATCCCTCACTTAGAAATATTATTTTTCACATATTTTAATGGTGTGACCATGCCAGATCGTTTGAAAAAGTCATACCCTACTCAAATGCTTATTATATTACAGCATCAATTCTATGATTTAAAAGTTTCTGAGGATAAATTTAGCGTCAGTTTGAGTTTTCAAGGAAAACAAGAGCGAATTACTATACCGTTTTTTGCTATTAGTGAGTTTCGTGATAAAATTTCAGGAGATGTTTTAATATTTGACAAAATCAGTATCGACTCTGATAAAGAATACAAAAGTGAAAAATGTACTGAAAAACTATCAAACGGTAGTATTATATCCATAGATCAACTGCGTGATGAGTAACTGCTCATCTTTATAAACAAAAAATATTAATAGAAAAAAGTGGTCTAACTTAAGTAATAGAATAGAGGGTAGATAAATATGCTAAATCTTTAATTATTTATTAACGCAGGTGGCAAAATTTTTCTTACATATCATCAACTTCCTTTATTGAAAAATTCAGAAAAATGTTGTATAATTATTAGTAGACTTTGGTAAAACATATGACAGATTCAGGAATTAGTATAACTTTTGACCCAAAAACTTCACATAACCTTACTAAGTTAGCTGAAATCACCAAGGAATCCGTTCAAGAACTAGCAAAAAGGTTAGTCATCGAAGGAATCGAGTGCGAAGTAGAAGATATTGCGTTATATAAAACTATTAAGGAATGTGAGGATGTAGACTGGAACACAGTACTATCTGAAAGGGAGAGGACATAAACTGAAATACGATATTGTCTACTCAAAAAACTTTACTGAAAGAGATTTTCTAAATCTTCCAAAAACAATAAGATCAAGGATTACAAAAGCGATAAACGAGCGGCTTACAACTGATCCAATTAAATTTGGTAAACCATTACGTGGCAGGCTAAAAGGGTATAGAAGAATAAGGGTTAGTGATTATCGAATTATTTATACTGTAAATATTGCAAAACATAAGGTGTTTGTTGCTACAGCAGGACATAGAGACACCATTTATGAGAAGGCTACTTGATAAACATTAAATATATTTTTATACAGCCCTCCTTCCTTTCTTTATTGAAAAATTAAAAAAAATGTTGTAAAATAGCTATAGTAGTAGACTTTGGTAAAGCTTATGGTAAATTCAAAAGTTAGTGTAACTTTCAACCCAGAAACTTCGCAGCATCTTGTTGAACTAGCTAGAGCCACCAAGCAGTCTGTTCAAAAATTAACAGAAAAGCTAGTCAAGGAAGCAATCGAACTTGAAGCGGAAGATATTGCATTTTCCAAAATTATTAGGGAGTTAAATTCTGATGATGCAGAAGAAGTAGAGGATAGTGAAGACATCTGGAAATAAGCAATACACCATTAAATATCTAAAGCATGTTCTTAAAAGAAATTTGCCTTCCTTGCCGGAAGATGTAAAGCCAAGTATTAAAGATGCAATAAAAGAGTATCTTGAGACTGATCCTATTGGTAACGGTGTGTTGCTACGCAAGAGATTAAAGGAACATAGAAGAATAAAAGTTGCTGATGATTATCGTATTGTCTACCGTGTAAATATTGTAAAACGTATAGTAATTATTGTTTCAATAGGACACAGGGACAATATTTACAAGCAGGCAATATTGGACCTACTGAAACATTAAATATATTTTTATACACCACTCCTTTCTTTATTGAAAAATTAAAAAAAATGTTGTATAATTATTAGTGGACTTTGGTAAAACATATGGCAAATTCAGGCATTAACATAGCTCTTAGCGAAGAAACTTTAAAGCATCTTGCTGAATTATCTGAATTTACTAAACAGCCCGTTCAAGAATTAGCAGGAAAACTATTTAGAGAAGCAGTTGAGCTTGAAATGGAGGATTTTTTAGTATCTAAAATTTCTGATGAGCGTGATGTTGAAGGTGCAGAAACAGTTGATTTTGAAGATATTAAGTGGGATTAGAGCGTTACAAGGTTAAGTCTCTAAAGAGTGTTGTTGAAAAAGATTTACCAAACCTTCCAAAGACAATAAGGCTAAAAGTTCAAAAGGCTATAAAAGAACGTCTTACAGTTGACCCAATAAATTTTGGTGAACCACTACATCATAACTTAAAAGGACGTAGAAGGCTAAGAGTTGGTGACTATCGTGTAATTTACAGAGTAAATCAATTAGATCATATAGTAACTATCACAGAGATAGGACATAGAGATGATATTTATAAGAAATAAATATCAACATTAATATATATTATACACCCCTCCTTCCTTGTCCATTCTCTACTTTAGGTGGCTTTGCGCAGCTCAAAAAATGAAGTTTTTTTTGGTTCAGCAAAAACAACATTTTGAGTTTGAAAAGGCTAAATACTTGTCTTTTATATAACTTTCGTGTAATAGATATGTATGCATCCAATCATATATCTACTCAATACGTTACTTGATCTTTATAGCTTCATTCTAATATGTTGGGTTGTCCTAAACTGGCTGGTTAAACTTAATATGGTGAACATATATAATGAAACTGTCAGTAGCATAATGCACATCTTGAACCAATTGACATATCCACCACTAAAGATTATTAGAAGATATATACCACCGTTCAACGGATTAGATTTATCTATAATGATATTGCTAATAACAATTCACTTTGTAAAATATACAGTAGCTTACTACTTTAGGTAGATGTTAAAAAAATATCTAAAATCAGCAATATATCTATCCCTTTTAATATATATATATATATCAGTTTTTAGCTATAACTATAAAGATCCTTCCTTAAACACGGCTACAAATGAGGAAGTGACAAATTTAGGTGGAATAGTAGGTTCATATTTAGCTGATATATTGGTTCAATTTCTTGGATTAACTAGTGTTACAATAGCTACAACCATAGTTTACTTGTTGATCTTCAGGCCAGCAAAAATACTGCTGAAAATTCTCTATTTAATATTAATCAATTTAGGGGTATGTGCTATATTACCACAACTTTCGCTAGGCATCACTGCAAGGTACAGACACAGTGGAATAATAGGGAATGCACTAATTAATAACTGCCCGTTTTATATATTTGTGATAGTAACATCAATAGGTCTTGTAGGATCTGTTGGTTGGAAGAGAACAATTTACTCTCTATTCTTCTTATGTAAAAAAATAGCTTGCTTATTTGTAAATGTTCCATTCTTCAGATCACATAAAACTGCTGAATATTCAGTTGCACCATTAGTAGTAGAAGAAAAACATAAAACTAAAATCACTACTAAACAACAACCAAAAGAAAGACAGAAAAAAGCCACCAAAGAAATTTTCAGTGAGTTCGAATTTCCAAGCATTCATTTACTTTCCAAAGCAGAGGAGTCTTTGCAGAGAAAACAGCTGAATGAAATGGAGAGCAATAAAAATTTATCTCTGCTGGAACAAGTCCTGAGTGATTTTGGCGTGCAAGGAAAAATTATCAGTGTATGCTATGGGCCGGTTGTGACTTTATACAAACTTGAACCACAAGCTGGCACGAAATCTGCAAGAGTAATTGGCCTTGCAGATGACATTGCACGTTCGATGAGTGCACTCTCTGCACGTATTTCAATAATTCGTGGGCAAAATGCTATGGGAATAGAGTTGCCGAACAAGGAACGGGAAATTGTAATGCTGCGTGATTTGCTTGAATCACCAGAATACCAAAATGCAAACTTAAATCTCCCAATTGCGCTTGGCAAAGAAATAAGCGGAAAACCAGTTATTGCAGATCTGACTAAAATGCCTCACTTGCTTGTTGCTGGAACCACAGGGTCTGGTAAATCAGTTGCGATTAATACTATGATTCTTTCACTCGTTTATCGATTAAGTCCTGATGAATGTAAGATGATAATGATCGACCCAAAAATGCTTGAGCTTTCAATATATGATGCAATACCGCATCTAATAACGCCAGTAGTAACAGAGCCAAAAAAGGCTGTAGTCGCTCTTAAGTGGATAGTGAAAGAAATGGAAAACCGCTATCGCATGATGTCGTATTTGAATGTACGCAATGTTATAAACTATAATCAAAAAATCACAGAAGCGATGAATAGTGGAATAGAATTGGAGCGCGTTGTGCAGATTGGCTTTAACTCAACAACAGGTAAGCCTTTGTTTGAAAAAATACCAATCAAGATGGAGACATTTCCGTATATTGTAGTGATCGTGGATGAAATGGCAGATTTGATGCTTGTTGCCGGCAAAGAAATAGAGTGCTCTATTCAACGCTTAGCTCAGATGGCTCGTGCTGCAGGAATACACATCATAATGGCAACACAACGCCCATCTGTGGATGTGATCACAGGTGTGATAAAGGCGAACTTTCCAACGAGAATCAGTTTTGCTGTTACTTCGAAGATAGATAGCCGTACAATACTTGGCGAACAAGGGGCTGAACAATTGCTCGGCATGGGTGACATGCTCTATATGGCCTCTGGTGGTAAGATCATTCGAGTTCACGGCCCATTTGTAAGTGATAATGAGGTGCAAGATATAGTTGATCATCTGAAAATGCAAGGTGAGCCAAACTACATGGAGGAAATCACTAAAGAAGATGAAAATTCTTCTACAGAGTCACACGATGAAACGGAGGATGAAGAAAATGACCTCTATAACCAAGCAGTGGCCATCATTCAAAGAGATCAAAAAGTTTCAACCAGTTACATTCAAAGGCAGCTTAGAATAGGCTATAACAGAGCAGCAAACATCGTTGAAAGAATGGAAAAGGAAGGTATTGTCAGCGCTCCAAATTACTCAGGGAAAAGAGAGATATTGGTTGAATAACAATCTTGTAATACCTTAATTTAAGTTTCCGCACTTTCAAAAAGCAAGTCAAACAAAATTATTAAAAGGTCAATACATAATGACAGTTAATTTAATAATAATTTAAACATTGGGAATGTAAAATTATAATATATTAATTAACTAGGGGGTTAAAATGGTAAAAGGAATTTTGTGCAATTGGTTAGGTCTTGTCGACATAAAAAAAATAGTGATATAGAGTACTCTTTATTAATAGGTAAAGAGAATGCTATATGATTTAAAAGATGAGCAATGGGAGAGAATAAAAAACAGTCTGCCAGGTAAGGAAGGAGATAGAGGAAGAAGCGCAAAAGATAACAGGAGATTCGTAGCTGCAATAATGTGGATAGGTAGAACAGGAGCAACATGGAGAGCATTGCCGGCTGAGTATGGAAAATGGTCAAGTGTACATAAACGTTTTATAAGGTGGGCAAAATCTGGTGTTTGGCAGATGATTTTCAACACATTAGCTGTTAATGGAGACACAGAGTGGCTCATGATAGACTCAACAATAATCAGGGCACATCAACATGCTGCTGGTGCAAGAAAAAAATGTGGAAACTGGTAGACAAGAACAAGAGCTGGGACGGTGCAAAGGAGGATTTTCAAGCAAATTACACGCTGCTTGTGATGCTTTGGGCAACCCACTGAGATTCTTTGTTACTGCAGGGCAAAGATCGGATTACGTAAAAGCTTTAGACCTGATAGAAGGCAAGAACATGGAGGCACTTATTGCCGATAAAGGGTATGACGCAAATTATATGATTGAGGCTGCAGAAGCTGTAAATGCTGAGCCAGTAATCCCACCGCGTTCCAACAGAAAAACACCAAGAGAATATGACAAAGAATTGTATAAAGAGAGAAACTTAATCGAAAGGATGTTCAACAAAATCAAGCACTTCCGCAGAGTTGCTACACGCTACGACAAATTGGCCATAGCTTTTCTGTCTTTTGTTCACATTGCTGGCATTTATCTTTGGTTAAAATAAATGTCGACACTGCCTAGGTGTAACAGAATTGCAAGAAAGTCAAAAAATTGATGCTGAGCAGTTTGAAAAAGTTTTTGGTGCATTAAAAGAATGGCAAGAAGCTCAAAAGATAGATGCTAAACAGTTTGAAGAGGTATTTAGTGCATTAAAAGAATGGCAAGAAGCTCAAAAGATAGATGTTGAGCAGTTTGAAAAAGTTTTTAGTGCATTAGAAGACAAGATTGGTACTAAGCAGTTTCAAGCTATGCAAGAGCACTTAAACGGCCTGCAAGAAAAAGTGGAAACACTTGCAGAGGCAGTAGCAGATCAACAAAAAATAATGGCAATTTGTATCATAGTCAGTGCTGTTGCCGCAATAGCAATAACTAGTTTTGTTGCATTCTGTATCTATCAGGGAGTTAAGCTTGATAAAGAGAAGAAAAACGACTTATCTAAAGATACGCCAGACGCAAAACTTAGTAATGTAGATACTACCGATGGTACTGAAAAACTACAGAATAACTTAAAAGTTGCAAACATATAGCTGCATAACACTTTTCTTGAAAAGGTGTTACGCAACTTGTAACACCTTACTCTTCTCTTAGTCTGCGTAGGTTTTTTTGATAGCAAACATATCACTTTTTAGAAAAATATTTGTATTGTAAAGTTAGTAAAGATTCTGGTTTACTTAAAGTTTGTTAATTGCTATCTTTTAAAACACGATATTTACTATAGCACCATATGCTTAGGGTTTTTTCTAAAATTTTATTTATATTAATGTTTTTGGTTTCTAGCTTTTTTACTGTGCATAGTGCTGAAGCTAAATCTAAGCTCAGTAAGAGATACATACCTCCTGGTAACCCTGGTGGTGCAAACTTTCATACAGATGAGGATTTTGCTGAGTCATATAAACTGTATGAGAAGCGTAGGGAATTGCTCAAGAAAAAAAAATTACAAGATCGAGCTATAAATAAAGAAGATCTAATCAAAAAATTAAAAGAGAAAAAAATTGCTAGTCTTGATAATGAGCCAAATGACATGGAAGCTTGCATAGTCGACGATGAAGAGAGCACTATGATAAATCAGCATGGTATTAATATCGCACGTTTAAAGGGTGCTGTATTTATAGATCAAGAGCCAGTTTCTCAGTATGAAAGTAAACAGCATGAAAGTGAACAACAAGAAGGGAAGAAAGTTACTTCAACACGAGAAAAGAAAGTTTCTCCTATAAATATCACTATAAAAGAAACTCCTTCAAGAAGAACGTGCTCACATGATTCTATTGCTAATTTGGATAACGTAGATGCTTATAGTTTGAATGGTTCAAGTTCGTTTGGCAGCGTAGCTGACACAGTAAAATAGTATCACAATTAATAATATGCTAGATACAGACCTGATATTGAATGACGATGCATGTGAATTATCGCCAATTTCCAGGCACAAAACTCATGTTGTAGAAGTTGGAAAAGTAAAGATAGGCGGAAATAATCCTGTAGTTGTACAATCTATGGCGCTTGGTGTGCATATAGATTCTGATAATATAAAAAGTAGCGCAAAACATTATGCAAAAGAGATAACAGAACTAGCGCGTACAGGTTCAGAATTGGTGCGAATTGCCTTGAACTCAGAGGAGGTAGCAAGAGCAATACCTTATATAGTAGAAGAGATAAATAAAGAAGGTTTTGACGGTAAAATATTGGTAGGCTGCGGTCAATATGAGCTAGATAAATTAGTTCAAGATTATCCAGACAACATCAAAATGCTGGGTAAAATTAGAATCAATCCAGGCAATATAGGCTTTGGCGACAAACGTGATGAGAAGTTTGAAAGGGTGATAGAGTATGCAATAATGCACGATCTTCCGGTTAGAATTGGGGTAAATTGGGGTAGTCTTGATAAATACCTTTTGCAAAAATTGATGGATGAAAACTCTTCGCTTAGTAATTCAAGGCCTTCTGACGTTATACTGCGCAAAGCACTTGTAATGTCTGCTCTTGATAGTGCAAAAAAAGCTGAAGAAATTGGTCTAAATTCAAACAAAATAATCATTTCATGTAAAGTTAGCAAAGTACAAGATTTAATTTTAGTTTATATGGCACTTGCAAAATCTTCCAATTATGCGCTGCATTTGGGTTTAACTGAGGCTGGTATGGGCAATAAAGGTGTGGTAAATACCGCAGCAGGGCTTACTTATTTATTGCAAAATGGCATTGGAGATACAATACGGGCTTCTTTGACTCAACGTCCTGGTGAATCGCGTACTAATGAAGTGGTGGTGTGTCAGGAAATATTGCAGTCTATAGGCTTGCGACACTTTAACCCTCAGGTTAATTCATGTCCTGGTTGTGGGCGCACGAGTAGCAATCGTTTTCGTATATTAACTGAAGAGGTGAATGGCTATATAAAAACTCATATGCCGATGTGGAAGAAAAAAAATCCAGGTGTAGAGCATATGAACATTGCTGTTATGGGATGCATAGTAAATGGTCCTGGAGAAAGCAAACACGCAAATTTGGGAATCAGCTTACCTGGATATGGAGAAAAACCTGTTTCAGCAGTCTACAAAAACGGCAAATATTTCAAAACTTTACAAGGTGATAATGTCTCTGAAGAATTTAAGGCAATTATTGATAATTATGTGAAGAAGCATTACACGTAACCTTTCACGGTTAATTAATAGATAAATCGCAAATAAAAAAGAAAATTAAACCTTGTTTTTCTTTTTTCGTTGGGAATGTTCAAAAAAGTGTGTCAAACCGAAAAAAAAGTAATAAATTGATATAAAAAAAATGGAGGTTTGACTGACCTTACCCAGAAAAAGTGGAGAGAAAGTTTGGAATGTTTTTCACAAAGAGAATGATGAATCAAAATGCTCAGGAATGCAATAGTTAATAGTGACGTTGTTTGTTATAAAAAATTTCTATATATTCAAATATAGCAGTTTTGATATGCTGTTTAGAGTGTCGAGAGGTGTCTATTGGTAACTCCCTTTTTAGAGAACTGAAGAAGCTTTCCACAACAGAATTGTCGTAACAACAACCTTTATAACTCATCTATGTTTTTTATGGATAAGAGATATTGATAACCTTGCGAAGTATATTGTGAACCTTGATCACTATGTAATAGTAGATTTTTGGCAGGTTTACGCTTGTTAACGGCCATTAATAAAGAGTCCATAACCAATTGTTTATTTATTGAACTGCTCATTAACTACCATGCGTGAATATAGATCGATTATTGTTGCCAAATATAGCCATCCTTCTTTGGTTTTTATATAAGTAATCCCATACTTTATTTGGTTGATCGACAATAAAGTTTTGGTCTAATATATTGGGAGCTACTGTCCGTTTGTTGTTTCTTAATTTTAAATTTTCTTCTCAATATAGCCTGAATACCATTTTTCTGCATAATACTTTGCACTGTTTTTAAGTTGCAACTTTTACCCAAAGCCTTCAATTCAGCATGAATTTTAGGAGCTCCATATCTACATTTAGAAACTTGATATATTTTTTGAATAGCTGCGAGTAGCTCTTTATTTGCTGATTCTCTACTGCTTATTTTTCTTGTGGTCCACTTATAGTAGCCACTAGCAGAAAATCCTACATAATTCCTGTACTTTATAGCAGTTACTATATAAAAAAATATTTTACTCTTTTTGACTGGCCAGGGCTTTTTTTTAAATGTCTCTTTCCCTTGTTACTCTTGCTTTGTAAATCAAACCTCTCTTTGTCGTAAGGAGCCATGTTACCTCTACCTGGAAATGCATTTGCCGCTGACTTTTTTTCGTTATATTTCTTCATCCATTTTCCTAATACACTATCCCTTATTCCTAGATCTCTTGCTACTTTTGCAACTGGTTGACCTACCTTTCTTTGTTCATTTGCCAGCTTAACAGCTTCCAATTTGAATTCTGCCGTATATTCTCTTACCATTTCTAGGTCTTGTCGACATAAAAAAAATAGTGATATAGAGTACTCTTTATTAATAGGTAAAGAGAATGCTATATGATTTAAAAGATGAGCAATGGGAGAGAATAAAAAACAGTCTGCCAGGTAAGGAAGGAGATAGAGGAAGAAGCGCAAAAGATAACAGGAGATTCGTAGCTGCAATAATGTGGATAGGTAGAACAGGAGCAACATGGAGAGCATTGCCGGCTGAGTATGGAAAATGGTCAAGTGTACATAAACGTTTTATAAGGTGGGCAAAATCTGGTGTTTGGCAGATGATTTTCAACACATTAGCTGTTAATGGAGACACAGAGTGGCTCATGATAGACTCAACAATAATCAGGGCACATCAACATGCTGCTGGTGCAAGAAAAAAATGTGGAAACTGGTAGACAAGAACAAGAGCTGGGACGGTGCAAAGGAGGATTTTCAAGCAAATTACACGCTGCTTGTGATGCTTTGGGCAACCCACTGAGATTCTTTGTTACTGCAGGGCAAAGATCGGATTACGTAAAAGCTTTAGACCTGATAGAAGGCAAGAACATGGAGGCACTTATTGCCGATAAAGGGTATGACGCAAATTATATGATTGAGGCTGCAGAAGCTGTAAATGCTGAGCCAGTAATCCCACCGCGTTCCAACAGAAAAACACCAAGAGAATATGACAAAGAATTGTATAAAGAGAGAAACTTAATCGAAAGGATGTTCAACAAAATCAAGCACTTCCGCAGAGTTGCTACACGCTACGACAAATTGGCCATAGCTTTTCTGTCTTTTGTTCACATTGCTGGCATTTATCTTTGGTTAAAATAAATGTCGACACTGCCTAATCCTCCAAAATTTTATTTTACCCGAAAAAACTCCTTTCTTTCTCTCCACTTTTTCTGGGTAAGGTCACTTGGCAACAGTTGCTCTACTTTCTCCTTCATCCAATGCTTCCATTGCTTCCATTGCTTTTTTCCTTAAGTCGTAACTATACGCTGCTGGCATACAAACCCCTCTACCATAAATCCATTCTTACCTTATTGGGATTATTATGAGAAGAGCTATAACTCTATGGGAGGGAAGCAAAATCTGGGATTCGGCCTTAATGGCATTAGCGTTGCATCAGCTTCACCCTCCCTGTGAGGTATTTTAGCTCTAATGCCTCACATCATAAAGATACAAGTGTCAAGCTACTTGGATGACAGGGGAGGGAGGCACTGGGATGACAGGAGAAGGTAGTGGGATGACACCCTGACAACCGTCATCCCGCTGCTTGTTAGCGGGATCTAGAGATACCGCGAATGAATCGCGGCATGACGTAGGACTGCTTTCATTCCAGTGCTTGACACTGGAATCCAGCCTTTCTGCAATCTCATCGAAAACGTTGTAACCACTTTCTATGCTAGTTTGCTTGTGAGCAACCTGGATTTCAGTGTCAAGCACTGGAATGACACCGTTATAAAGGAACCAGTGTCAGCTACTTGAATGACACAGTCTTTGCTTAAACCCGTAACGTTCGTACATTTTGCTAAAAGTTCAAATATCAACATCATGCACATTAAGTGCATTGCTATTAATAAAATCACGGCGTGGTTCAACTATATCACCCATTAATATTGAAAATATGGAATCAGCTTCTTCACAATCTTTTATTTCAACCTTTAATAAAGTTCTAGCCTCAGGATTTAACGTAGTATCCCATAGCTGATCAGCATTCATTTCACCAAGACCTTTAAATCTCTGCAGAGTTAAACCTTTTTTACCATAGTCCATTATTATTTTTGCAAGCGTACTTGGAGAAGTGATTCTTATTTCAGTTTCTTGTGACTTTAAAAATGAATCACCATTAAATAAATTACTTATACCATCAAGCAAACTTAATATGTTTTGCATATCTTTGCCTTCAAGCATACTAAGTGCAAATATATATTTGTCTGCCAATCCTTGAAACAATTTAGAGATATGAATTTCTTTTTCTTCATCTTTTATTTCCACTTCCCAAGTGTATTCGCTGTACATTAACTTCAAATACTTTAATATCTCATCAGCCGATGATAGAGCATTCTTTTTACTTAAAATTAGCAATGACTCTAAGAGATTTTGTGGTATTTCTCTATCATAATTTTTGCTAATATTAGAAGTGCTAACGCATTTATTCAAAATAAGGCGTAAGTTGTTAAATTCTGTAGCTGTACCACTTAGTGTTAATCTTTTAACTGCTGAGTTTATTATATACTCTTCAAAAGTTTCGTCATCTTTAATATAAGTGTCTTTGGCATTCTTTGTAACTTTATAGAGGGGTGGCTGTGCTATGTATAAGTAACCTTTTTCAATAACTTCACGCATATGTCTAAAAAAGAAAGTTAGAATCAAAGTTCTTATATGTGAACCATCAACATCTGCATCTGTCATGATGATAATTTTATGATATCTAGCTTTTTCAATATCGAAGTGTTCACTCCCTATTCCAGCACCAATTGCAGTGATTAAAGAGCCTATTTCTGCAGATGAAAAAATACGATTTAAACTTACACGTTCTACGTTTAGAATTTTTCCTCTTAAGGCAAGCACTGCTTGTGTTTTACGATTACGCCCCTGCTTTGCAGTACCACCTGCTGAATTACCCTCTACTATAAATAATTCCGATAACTCAGGGGCTTTTTCCTGGCAATCAGCAAGCTTTCCTGGCAGAGTTGCAATATCAATATTGTTTTTGCTTTTAACTAGCTCGCGCGCTTTTCTTGCAGCTTCTCTTCCTTTTGCTGACCTGATTGCTCTTTCTACTATGCTTGCTGCCAATTTGGGATCAGTTTCAAGGATTGTGCTCAATTTATCAGAAACTATACTTTCTACAACTGCACGTGCTTCAGAACTAACTAGTTTATCTTTTGTTTGTGAAGAAAACTTAGGATCAGGCATCTTAAGAGATAAAACACAAGTTAAACCTTCTCTAACGTCCTCTCCAGTTAAATTTACTTTTGCTTTCTTTAAAAACCCTTCATTAGTTGCATAGGTATTGATACATCTAGTTAGTGCAGATCTAAATCCTGCCAAATGCGTACCACCATCTCGTTGCCGTATATTATTAGTGAAACACAACATATTCTCATAGTAGGAATCATTCCATTCCATCGATATTTCCAAGCTGATGCCAAGATCTTCTGCATCTCCTTTCATACTGGCAATTTTAGTTACATGTGTCTTATTCTTATCTAAATACTGCACAAAATTTGCTGTACCAAAATTGTCTTTAGATTGATTGCTCTGATTGAAATGAGATTCTGTATATGGTTCATTGCGCAGATCACGTAAAGTAATGTCGATATTTGAATTTAAAAATGCTAATTCTCTTATACGACTTTCAAGCGTTGAGTAACTGAAATTAATGCCATTAAAAGTCTCTGTTGATGGCATGAACGTGACTTTAGTTCCTCTTTTGTTTGTATTTTCGTTGACTACCTTTAAAGGTTCAATAGACTCACCATCTTCAAAACGCATAAAGTGTTCTTTCTTATTGCGCCAAATAGTTAATTCCAACCAGCTTGATAATGCATTCACAACTGAGATTCCAACACCATGTAATCCCCCAGAAACTTTATAGGTATTGCTGTCAAATTTACCACCAGCATGGAGTTGAGTCATTATTACCTCTGCTGCTGATATTCCTTCTTCTTCATGAATGTCAGTTGGAATGCCACGACCATTATCAGTTACAGATACTGAACCATCTTTATTTATGCTAACTTCAATTTGATCACAATATCCAGCTAAAGATTCATCTATTGCGTTATCAACAACCTCATATACCATGTGGTGCAAGCCAGATCCATCGTCAGTGTCACCAATGTACATACCTGGACGTTTCCTTACAGCATCAAGACCCCTTAAGATTTTTATTGCATCGGCATTATAACTATTTTCCATGGTATTGCTTCGTTTATGAATGTTAATTAATATTACATTCATATATGCTGATTAGCAACATTTTTAAACTGATAACCCATATTAAAAGCACAACTTTACGAATGTTTATTTTTGAAGACAGCAAATAGTGTCATTCCAATGTGTCTTCCATAACTGTACGAACATTCATTTTTGAAGGTAAATTGCACAACAGATGATGTCATTCCAGTGCTTGACACTGGAATGGCTTTGTTGCATCGCTAGCTATGATGGATTAAAGATAAAAAAGATGGAGAATATCAGTAGCTTATTATTCTGGTATTTATAACAAGAACGGTCAGTGAATACCTAAATTTGAGTAAAAGAAATTTCACTACCACTCACTAATCCGGCTAAAATTCAAGAATTTCAATGCTTTAGCTATTTTCAATAGAATTAAATTTATTAATGTAAATAATAAATTACTATTCTTAAATTTGATCAGATTGATTGCAAAAAAACAAGATTTTCAATAGGTTACTTATAATCCTAACTATAGTTAGCCTTTCATAAGTAGCGATGCAACAAAGCCCACTGGAATCCAGAAATTTTGCTTATAACTGAGCTGATGAGCTAAAGGTAGTTGTCTTACGCTAAAACAAACGTTTTTAATTAAGTTGCATAGAAGCTGGATCCCAGTGTCTGGGCACTGGGATGACACCCCACTGGTGGGAATTGCTCCCAAACTACAACGTTCGTACAGTTGTGTGTGTCTTCCCATGGAGATTGCTCTCAAATCATAATGCTCATGCAGTTGCATGCTCGACTAATTAACAGAAAAATCTATAATTCAGTTTACGTATTTTCTTATCTCAGCCAAAATCTTATCAGATTGACTTTCGTCTGAATTTAAATCAGCTGCAAAGTGTGTAACATATTTTCCTCCAGGGCCAATAAGGTACATTATTGAAGAATGGTTGATTTCTTCTTCTCCACCAACTTTGCTAGCATATACTTTATACTTTGCAATTACTTCGTCTATTTTTTCTCTTTCACCAGTTAACATTTGTATTCTGTGGTCAAATTGCTGCTGAAATTCTTTAAGTCTTTCCGTGCTATCGCGCTCAGGATCGACTGTGATGAAGAATGTTTGTAGCTTGTTGTTAGTTTTCTCATCTAACTTTGCAAGTGTTTCTGAAATTATTCCAAGGTTCATAGGGCAAATTCTTTTGCATGAGGAAAACCCAAAGAAAATCATCATGTATTTATCTTTAAAATCACTACTGCGCAAGATCTGTCCGTCCTGATTAATTAAAGAAAAATCTCCGCCTATCTTAACTTCTGCGTTGTGAATCGCTGCTGGGGCAAATATGCCTTTTTTAGTGAAATAACAATAACCTAAAAAAACAACTGCTAATGCTACTAGCATATTAGATAACAATCTTATAAACCTTACCATTAGGGTGCTCTCAGTAAAATTAAATTGTATCTTTATTGGTTGATCTATTCAATATATTTATTCCAAAGTGTATTGTTAATTTTGTCTAACAGTTTCTTATGTTCATCAATTTCTTCACTATTTGGTGAATGTTCTCTGGGAGTTAGATTACGCACTTTATGCTGAACGAATGTAGAGTTACTGTCCTGATTGCATTCATTATCAAACAGAAAGGTTTGTAACCCTCCTGTAAGTTCAACATATACCTTTGCAAGCAATTGAGCATCAACTAGTGCTCCGTGCAATTCTCTATTCTCTAGCGATATATCAAAACGCTTACATAATGCATTCAAAGAAGCAGGTGATCCTGCGAATTTTTTCCTCGCAAGAGGTAATGTATCTAGCACTCTATCTGAGGAAATTAACCCAGCATTCAGCTTGCTTAGCTCCATGTTAAGGAACTTAACATCGAATTCAGCGTTGTGAATTACCAAAATATCATTAGATATAAAGTCAAGAAATTCAAGTGCAACATCTGAAAATAATGGTTTATCTTCTAAAAATTCTTCACTAATACCGTGAATCTTAAACGAGTGATAAGGTATATCTCTTTCTGGGTTAAGGTACCGATGGAATACTTTACCTGTTGGAATACGATTAATTAATTCCACACACCCTATTTCAATAATTCGATGACCAGATTCAGTGTCAAGACCTGTCGTTTCAGTGTCAAGTACTATTTCGCGTAGCTTGCTTTCCATTTCAAATAAAACTCATCTTACTTATCATTTGTCTTATCGTTACTTGTCTTTTTATAGTGAATAGAAACAAGCAACCAGCTTGGGTCTGATGAATTAACATTTTTTTTGAATTGCCATACATCCTCAACTTTATTAATAGTGGATGTACTACCTGATATTGTATCTCCTTCATTGTTCTTAACGAAGTTAATTTGCTCTGAAAGGAAATATACTGCAATAAACACTGCGTTTTTTACTAGCTTTATTTCTAAAATCTTTTGTGAAACGATAGAAACAATTATAGACTCGTGCACCTCTTTACGATGTTTAATCTTCTCTGCAAAATTATCATATAAGTCTTTATCGAGAAGTGGTTTTAACTGAGACAAATTTCCTTGATTGAAACATTTTATTATTAATTCAAAAGCTATGCTTGAACCTTCTATAAAGTGGGAAATAGAAAAATCTTTGTTTTTTTTTAATATTTGTTTATAAGTAACTTTTATTGAATTTTCATCATTGCTATCAATGTAACCCTCAATGTTTTCTACTACATCTTCTCTACTTCGGCTTACATCCAATACATTAGTTAGCTTTTTTAGGTTGAGGTTGGCTGACCTTCCTAAAGAATTATACAAACGTGAAAAAATGAACGCCGCTAATAAAGCATATATTACAAGCTCTATCATAGTAACTCAACTCCTTGGCATATAAAGTATCCGAACATTATTAATTATTAATGAAAATATGTTTTTCATATCAACTTATAATCAGGTTTGCTATTCGTTTGTAAATGAATATATTATATAAGAAAGTATTAAATATCTCAACTTAATTAAAGGAGACGTAAGAAATGCCACAACAAAAAATGAGAATTCACGGTCAATATGTTAAAGATCTATCATTTGAGAATCCGAATTCGCCATTCCTTTCTTCTAGTAAAGCTCCAGATATTAATGTAATGGTTAATATCAATTCAGCAAAATTAGAAGGGACGAAAAACAAAGAAGAAGTGAATGAAGAAAAATCTTTTCATGAAATTACTTTGCATATAGAAGTCAAAGCAACGGTAAAAGATGAAGGCATAAAAGATGGTGTAGCTTTCATTTGTGAGACGAAATATTGTGGCATTTTTTCAATAGAAAATTTAAAAGAGTTGAGTGAGGAAGAGGTAAGACAAGCTTTGTTTATTGGCGGACCTACTTTTCTTTTTCCTTTTGCAAGAGAAATAATTGCAAGAGTTACAAGTAGTGGTGGATTTCCCCCACTGATGCTAGATCCGATAGATTTCGAAACTATGTATGAGCAGCAAGGTCAACAACAAAAAAGTAACGGCAGTAATTCCAATTTTAACTAATATAGTGTGATAGGATGAACAATTCTTTAAATGCAAAAACGACTTTAAACATTGACGGGAAGTCATACAACTATTTTAGCCTAAGTAGTGCTAGTGAATTTTTAGGAATAGATGTGACTAAATTGCCTTGCTCACTTAAGGTTCTGCTTGAAAGTTTATTGCGCAATGAAGATGGAGTGAACGTAAAGCTAGATGACATAAGAGTACTAGCAGACTGCGTTAATAAACACACTAATCACGAAATTAGCTATAAACCAGCAAGGGTGTTGATGCAAGATTTTACAGGGGTTCCTGCTGTTGTTGATCTAGCTTCAATGCGGGACTATGTTAAGAAAAATGGAGGAAACCCAAGCAATATAAATCCGTCTGTACCGGTTGATCTTGTGATTGACCATTCTGTTCAAGTAGATAGTTATGGAAGTGTTTCCGCATTCAGTAAGAATGTTGAGTTAGAAGTAAAAAGAAATTTGGAGAGATATCAATTTTTAAAGTGGGGAGAATCGTCCTTCACAAATTTTAGAGTAGTGCCGCCTGGCACAGGGATTTGCCACCAAGTGAATCTTGAATATTTAGCGCAAGTTGTGTGTAATAATGATGGAGTCATATATCCTGATACTTTAGTTGGTACTGACAGCCATACTACAATGGTTAACGGATTATCAGTTCTTGGTTGGGGTGTTGGAGGCATAGAAGCTGAGTCTGTGATGCTTGGTCAACCAATTAGTATGGTGATTCCAGAAGTAGTTGGATTTAAATTAATTGGCAGATTGTCGGAAGGAGTAACTGCGACCGATTTAGTGCTGACGGTTACCAATATCCTAAGAACAAAAGGCGTTGTTGGTAAGTTTGTAGAATTTTATGGTGATGGTTTAGATTATTTATCTTTGGCAGATAGAGCCACTATAGCAAACATGGCCCCGGAGTATGGCGCAACTTGTGGATTTTTTCCAATTGATCAAAAAACGCTAGATTATTTAAGCTTAACCGGAAGGCCAGAAAAGCTGATTAAGCTAGTTGAGGCTTATGCGAAAGAGCAAGGACTGTGGCGTAGTAGTGACGAGTTAGCATTTTTTGACACACTAGAGCTTGATTTATCAAGCGTGGAGCCAGTAATGGCTGGTCCCAAAAGACCACAAGATAAGGTTTTTCTTTCACAAGTGGCAGAGTCTTTTTCTAAATCATTTTTAGTTAATGAGTCAAAGGAAAGCGATAAACTCCAAGATGGAAGTGTAGTTAGTGCAGCAATAACAAGCTGCACTAATACTTCTAATCCAAGTGTGATGATTGCTGCAGGTCTTGTAGCTCGTAATGCAATTAAACTTGGATTAAAATCAAAGCCTTGGGTTAAAACTTCTCTTGCTCCAGGGTCACAAGTTGTAACAGAATATTTAGAAAAGTCTGGATTGCAGGTAGATCTAAATGCTTTGGGTTTTAATCTAGTTGGATATGGTTGCACAACTTGCATTGGGAATTCTGGTCCACTTAATAAAGATATAGAAGATGGCATTAAAAACAAAAACTTAACCGTTGCTGCAGTTTTATCTGGCAATCGTAACTTTGAAGGAAGAATTCATCCGTTAGTCAAAGCTAATTACTTGGCATCTCCGCCACTTGTTGTTGCATATGCACTTGCTGGTACTGTGCAAATTGATCTGACAAAAGATTCAATATGCAAAGATAAGAATGGAAATGATGTCTATCTCAAAGATATATGGCCAACAAACAATGAAATCGAAGATTGTGTTAAAAGTGTGGTAAAACGTGAGATGTTCATACAAAAGTATAAGGATGTTTTTTCTGGTGATGAACATTGGCGAAAGATAAAGTGTGAAAAAAGTGAAATCTATAATTGGGATGCAAACAGCACTTACATACAAAATCCGCCTTATTTTGATAACTTATCACCTAAAAATAATAAAATCGATATAAAGGGTGCACAAATATTGGCAATGTTTGGCGATAGCATAACTACTGATCATATTTCCCCTGCGGGAAATATTGCCTCGAGTAGTCCTGCCGGTCTATATTTAAAAGGGCTTGGAATTGAACCACAGGATTTCAATTCATATGGGTCTCGCCGTGGTAATCACAATGTAATGATGCGTGGCACTTTTGCTAACATTAGAATAAAAAATGAAATGGTTAGCACCGAAGGTGGATATACAAAATATATTCCTTCTCAAGAAATTATGTCAATTTTTGATGCAGCAATGCGTTACAAGGAAAATAATGTACCTCTAATCATTGTTGCAGGAAAAGAATATGGCACAGGTTCAAGTAGGGATTGGGCAGCAAAGGGTACTTTATTGTTGGGGGTTAAAGTTGTCATTGCAGAAAGCTTTGAGCGTATACATAGGTCCAACTTAGTTGGTATGGGTGTTCTTCCACTTGTATTTCAAAATGGAATAACCAGAAAGATATTTGATGGTAGTAAGGTAATAAGCATAAAAGGTGAAATAGTGCCAGGTGGAAATCTAGAATGTATCATCAAAAGAAAGGATAATTCAAGGCAATCAATTCAACTCAAATGCTGTGTACAAACCGCAACTGAGACTAAATACTTGATGTGTGGTGGAGTGTTGAGCTACATACTTGCACAATCTTTTTGATTTAGTGAAGTTATTGCATGGACTTCTTTTAGCCAGCCCTGATCCCTTTGTAAATAGCAATTTGCTCTGCGCAAAGTTATGATATAATTTCACCATACATATGGTGTCGGAGTATTTTTTGGAGATAATTATATATGATAAGCTCTATACAAGAACCTAATGAACTCAGAAAACGTTTACAAGGATTTTATCGTACTGATGAAAAGAGTTATATACGTTATCTTGTAGAAAAAGCAGAGCTTTCGGCTGATTCAAAAAATAGAATTTATAATATTGCAAAACAAGTTATTGAAAAAATCAAACACAATAAATTAAGTATTGTAGATTCCTTTATGCAGCAATACTCGCTTTCCAATGATGAAGGAATAGCATTGATGTGCCTTGCTGAATCGCTACTTAGAATACCAGATGATTATACAATAGACGAGCTAATCAAAGATAAAATTGCCAATCAAGAATGGAGTAAATATTTAGGATATTCTTCTTCATTGTTCGTCAATGCTTCCACGTGGAGTTTAATGATAGGTAGCAGTATATTGAGAGATAATGAAGGCGATTCGAAGTTCTATTACGCAATTTCTAAGTTACTTAAGAATTTAGGAGAACCGATCATTCGCAAAGCAGTAAAACAAGCAATGTCTATGCTTGGTAATCATTTTGTTGTTGGAGAAACCATAGAAGAAGCTTTAAGGTACGCAAAACTAGATGACAATAGTAAGTTTTTATACTCTTTTGATATGCTTGGCGAAGCTGCTCACACAACTGAGGATGCAGAAGAGTATTTTAATTCATACATGCACTCAATAAAAGCTATAGGTGAATCCACTGAAATAAATGATTGTTTTAAATCCCATGGAATTTCAATCAAACTTTCTGCTTTACACCCACGTTATGAATTTAGTCAATTTGGCCGAATTGCTGGTGAGATATTCACTAAGGTTTTAGAGCTCTGCCGCGAGGCAAAAAAATACAACATTTCACTATGCATAGACGCAGAAGAAACAGAAAGGCTTGAAATTTCCTTAATCTTGTTTGAACAATTACGGCTTGATGAATCACTTTCTGAGTGGGAAGGGCTCGGCTTGGCTGTACAAGCATATCAAAAACGTGCTTTATCTGTTCTTGACTTTGTAGAGGATGTTGCTATTCGATCAAAGCACAAAATTATGGTGAGGCTTGTAAAAGGTGCATATTGGGATTCAGAAATCAAGTGTACGCAAGAATTGGGATTAAATGATTACTCAGTATTTACAAGAAAAAGCTATACTGACGTATCTTACCTCGTGTGCGCACAGAAACTTTTGAGTAAACCAAACAGCTTTTACCCATGCTTTGGAACTCATAACGTCTATACTTTTGCTTCTATCATGGAACTTGCTGATAAAAACCACCCTGGATTTGAATTTCAACGCTTACATGGAATGGCAAAAGACTTATATGATTATGCAATGTCAGAGCTTGCAACAAATGTTAGCTGTCGTGTCTACGCACCCGTTGGGGAACATAGTGACTTGTTGCCTTATCTTATAAGACGCCTTCTTGAAAATGGAGCTAATAGTTCGTTTGTTAATCAAATAAGTGATCCTAACGTTAAAATCGATGAGTTAATTTCAGATCCACTGGAAAAAGCTATAAATTTTAATTATGAACCTCATCCAGGCATTCCATTACCACAAGATATTTTGGGACCAGAAAGAAAAAATTCCTTGGGGATGGATATTAGTGATTCTGTGATAGTCTCACAATTTGCAGATGATATAAAGGGTTTTAGTGAAAAAAAGTGGCAAGTTGGACCAATAATTGATGGAAAAGCACTATTTGATAATGCTGAATTTATCGAAGTAGTGAATCCTGCACATTTGGAAAATGTAATTGGAGAAGTGTCAAGTGCAACAAGCGATCAAGCTTTAAACGCTCTTGAAATAGCACATAGTGCTTTTGCTAAGTGGCAGAATGTTTCAGCAGAAGAGCGCGCTAAATGCCTTGAAAAAGCTGCAGATTTGCTTGAGGAAAGGATGAAAGAGTTAATTTACATTCTGATTGTGGAAGCAGGAAAAATTTTATCCGATGCAATAGCAGAAGTAAGAGAGGCAATCGACTTTCTGCGTTATTATGCAATGATAGCAAAAAATGAACTGAGCGACTGGAAAAAATTGCCAGGGCCAACAGGTGAAGATAACTTCATCTTTTTTGAAGGCAGAGGAGTTTTCTTATGCATATCACCGTGGAATTTTCCGCTCGCTATCTTCATTGGGCAGGTTTCAGCTGCACTTGCAGCAGGTAATGCAGTGCTGGCAAAACCGGCAGAGCAAACGCCGATTATTGCCTATGAAGCTGTTAAGATACTACATGAAGCTGGGATATCAAAAAATGTGTTGCACCTCATTCCTGGGGATGGTGGATATTTAGGCAAAATATTAGTTCCAGACAATAGAATTTCCGGTGTAGCTTTTACTGGTTCAACACAAACCGCTCAAATAATTAATAGAATGCTTGCAAATAGGGATGGTCCTATTGTGCCATTTATTGCTGAAACTGGCGGATTAAATGCTATGATAGTTGATAGCTCTGCTCTTTTAGAGCAAGTGGCTATGGATGTTTTGCTTTCTGCGTTTCGTAGCAGTGGTCAACGCTGTTCTGCACTTAGAGTGCTGTTTATTCAAGAGGACATAGCAGAGAAGCAGATAAAAATGATATGCGGTGCAGCGCAAGAACTCAAGATTGGTGACCCAATACAACTTAGTACTGATATTGGTCCAATAATTGACAAAGCATCTATCGATATGCTCACTCAACATACGCAAAAAATGTCAGAGGATAAAGATTCAAATCTGTTATTTAAAGTACCCATGGATGCAAATTCTCATAATGGTTATTTCTTTCCTCCATATATTTATGAGATACAAAAAATTTCGCAATTAAAGCAAGAAGTATTTGGTCCTATTTTACATATCATACGTTTTAACAAGTCACAATTAAATGAAGTTATAAGTGATATAAATAGTACTGGATATGGGCTTACGTTTTCTTTGCAGAGCCGTATACAAAGTCAAATTGACACTATAAGTAAAAAAATATCAGTTGGAAATGTCTACATCAACCGTAACCAGATAGGTGCAGCAGTTGGGATACAACCATTTGGTGGTAGAGGACTATCTGGCACTGGGCCAAAAGCTGGTGGTCCTCATTATTTACAGCGTTTTTCTACAGAAAAAGTTGTAAGTGTTAACACTACAGCATTTGGTGGTAACACTACACTTATGTGTTTGGATTAATTTGCGGGCCCTAATTTTTCTTACCCCTAAACTAGACGTTCGTGCAGTTATGTACACAGCGCTAAAATCCGAAAAGGACCAGCTCATGCACTGAAATAAATCGTATCCGTTCAGCCAATGGCGTCAACTTAAGAACTTTCATTAGCAAACTCTCCTAAAGACATGATGGCGTTTAGGCTTATCTACTTTATTGCGGCTGTCCCGGTCGGATTTTAACTTTAGCGCGTATACTTAAAAAGGGCTTGAAAGTTTTTTGGCGCAATAAGTACCTGATAGAGTTTCTGTCTCATTACACTAAATAAAACTGAAAAATTTAAACGATACTCAGTAATTTGATCTGGGTTCCAAGGCCCTTGTGCATCACACATATGAAGCGATAATATATTGCACATGACCAAGTTTGCCCAAAATTCTTGTAATACAGCCTCTCCAGAAAAATTCTCTAACTCTGCTCCTACTTTGAGTCGTTTATAGCACCCCTCTATGTGCCACCTTAACACATAAGCTTTGCTCCAAAGTCTCGGTCAAAAACTCTGTTTCTCAGTTGGCTAATGTCAGCACTATAACTCTTACTTTCTGTCCTTTCATTTTATTTTTTAGCTTTTCATTTTCTAATATAAAATCAAAATCTAATTCGCCAGCGTTCCAATAGCTTACTATAATTTCTTTTTTGCAAGCGAAAAATAAAATCTACTTCCAAATCATAATGCTGCTGAATGAATTTTACTGAAGACGATCATAGATAAATAATAATTTCTCTTGATTTAATAAACGCATTTGAGTGATAACTTCGGGTAATTGCTCTGCCGCCAACGTTTGTTCACCTATATTCCAAGCTGCAAGACGAGCACTACAAATCAGCGAAGTACACAAATCAACAAACAAATTGCCAATGGTGCCTGTTGTTCCATTTGGTTCAAACTCGGATACAATTTCCCCAGAGCTGGGTAATCTCATACCAGAACCATCTGCTGCAATAAGTCTATAGCCTCTCCAACTCAGGTTCATCCTGATAGGCTGTTTGGATGCTTAAATTCTTGAAAGCCTGTATGGCAAATCTTATATCTTGCTTTAGAAAAAGCTTGCTTTGAGGGTACATGTCAATGGCTCCATAAGTTCACATTCTATTCCCAAACTTTTTTTAACTAACTTTAAAATCATAGAAAATACTGTCGAAAAAGGAAGTTTTCTTGTTCGTGTAAAACTCAACACAATGGATTTTCTGAAAAGTTTTCGAGTATATTATATTTTTAATTTGTAGAATAAGGTTTTTTCCTTTTTGCATATTTCACCTAAAAAGGACACATTTTAGACTTCTTTGTTGAAATAAAACAGAAACAAAAGTGCTGTCCCTTGCACTCTTTGGATAATTTAATGATAAAAAATTTGGAGAGAAATTTTATACACAATCTCTGACATTTTTCCTTAAGTTGACGCCATTGTGTGAACGGTTACGGTTTCCCGTCTTCACCATGCTATATAGAAAAAAGTCTGGATTCCAATTTGCATGACAATATGGAGTATCTGCTTCTTTCATCCCAGTGGGATCTTTTATTCCATTTTATCAACAGTTTGTTTTGCAGTATCAAACAATTTTAATCCTATAATCCCGAATGTAACTAAAATAAAGCATATTACTTCGAATAAATTAACTGGTTCATCAAATAGGTAAACTCCAAGTATCGAAGCTCCTATAGCGCCCACTCCAGTCCAAATTGCATAGCATACTCCGATAGGTATAGAACGTGTAGCGAGCGAAAGTAAATATGTACTAAGAGCCATGGAGAGTATGCTAATTATTGATGGTACGAGATGAGTAAATCCATAACTATGCTTAAGTGTTATGACCCAGAACACTTCAATTAGTGACGATAAGAGTAAATATATCCAATTCATGCATAAATTTTTAGGTTTAAATAGAGAGCTTCAGCCCTATGCTTCCTATTACAATTAAAACGATACATAAAACTTGAGATAAATTAATATTCTCTGTGAAAGTGGTTGCACCAATTATAGTTATTCCAATTGTGCATATTCCAGAGGAAACTGCATAGCATACCCTAATAGGTAGAAAGCATGCTGCAAGAGATAAAAAGTAAATGCTAATGATCATAATTACCAATGTTGCAATCGAAGGCACAACTTTAGTAAAACTGTTACTAAACTTTAGTGTTACAGCCCACAGTATCTCTAGGATACTAGACAGCAACAAATATAACCAGCACATTTTCGTAACACTTCAATCTTGTATTGTAACAGAAATTGTTAGTTAAAACTACACTAAAGTGCAATAGATCTCTCTTTCGAAATTGCTTTAATATCAAACTTAAAACAACATCCTAAAAAACTTTTCTACGAAATTCAATTCCTGCACGTCATTTGCTGCATAAAGTGGTGTAGTTTGTTGCTCAATACCTGGTATTTCTACAAAAACTTCGCCCACTTCTTGACCTTTTTTAATGGGTGCAGGTATCATATCTTTATATTCAATACGCACCTTAATTTGGTCATGCAATTTGCGGTTGTAAGTTATGGTAACATCGTTTGCAACTGTAATAGGCACTTTTTTATCTTTTCCATAGAGAACATTTACTTCCTCAACTACGCTATCCTTAGCGAATATTTTCTTGGTGTTAAAATGATTTAAGGAATATTGTATCAATCTTTTTGCTTCTTCTATTCGCTCTTTCTCAGTGTTTAAACCATTTACGACAGCAAAAATTCTCCTATCATTTCGTTTTGCAGATGCTACAATGCCGTAACCACCAGCATTTGTATAACCGGTTTTTAAGCCATCAACACCAATATCGTGAAAAAGTAGAAGATTTTTATTCTTTTGTACAATTTCATTATATGTCAAATATTGTTCGGAAAATAAATCATAATATTCAGGAAAATCGGTGAAAATCCTTTTTGCCAGCATTACCAAGTCTTTTGCGTTCATAAAATGATCTTCATCTGGCCACCCGCTTGAGTTGACAAAATGACTGTCATTCAGATTCAAGTTTTGTGCAACTTCATTCATTTCAGCCACAAAATTCTCTTCTGATCCTGCAATGCCCTCGGCTAGTGTTATGCAGGCATCATTGCCTGAGACTATTGTAATTCCTTCAAGTAATTCCCTCACCGTAACGGATTGACCTTCTTTCAAAAACATAGAAGAGCCTCTCCTTTCCCACGCTTTTCTACTTACTCGAAATTTATCCTCCATGTGTATTATTCCAGCTTTTAGATAATCGAAGGCTATATATAAAGTCATTAGCTTGCTCATTGAAGATGGGGCCATTTTTTCATCGGAATTATGGTCAAAAATGAACGAGTCTGAAGCTAAATCTAAGACTACTGCTTGCTTTGCTTTGGTTCTAAACTGGTATGAGTATGAAGAAAAAGGAAGTATAAAAACTAATAGCAAAATTACCAATCTGCTTAACATATCTATAATTTTAAATTTATAGTGTACTAATTAATAGTATAATTTTACAGGGGCATTTCAATAGATCTCTTGCATAAAAATTCCTTGACAAACCTCGCCAGCCCCCTTATCATGAAACTGAAGCTATTTATTTATCTTCTCTGTACAGATTAAATGACAAAAAAACTCACGTATCTGGCGTCTCATGTTTAATTTTTTGCACTATGTGCACCTTATGTCTTTATAAAATTCTAGGGTTTTACCTAATATAAGCTAAAATGCGCTTATAAAGCATTTAAAACATAAAAAAACGCCAACTTAAAAAATGGATAGTGAATAACTAGCTACCCTAGGGTTTCTTTTGCCTTTTTTTCTGTTTAGTAAATTTCTTAAACATTTATGACTAAAGGTTAGTTGCATTAAAAAGCAGCTAAATCGCGGTTATTAAGCGTTTAGAATAAAAAAACGCCATACTTGAAAGTATAATGTAAGTAATTAGCCAACCACGGGGCTTCTTTTGCCTTTTTTTTCGTTTGGTAAATTTCTTAAATATTTATAGCTAAACGACAACCGTCATCCCGCTACTTGTTAGCGGGATCTCTTGTTAGCGGCTGAGATACCGCGAATGAATCGCGGTATGACGGTTCGTGACGGTATGACGGTTCGCGGTGACATGACGATAACCTCGTCATCCCGCTACGTGTTAGCGGGATCTATGTTAAGGTATGGCGGTTAAATAAGGGATCTATGTTAAGAGATACCGCGAATGAATCGCGGTATGACGGTTCGCGGCGGGATTCCAGTGTCTGGGCACTGGGATGACAGGAAAAGGGGCTACTTGGATTACAGCAGATCACCTCTTCACAAAAATTTTATCAGTAATACGCATATCAATAATACTCCAATCGCTGAAAGTAAAATCAGTTGTATTGTGTAAGTGGTTTAAATAGTCCCATGCACTATAAGGGTTATCTTCAGGCAGTTTTACTGTGGAATCGTTATCAAGTATGATATTCCATCTTCTATTCCCTATATAAGCAAAAGAAGAAATGTGGTCACTTAATTGAGTTTTACTCTCTAACACATCTCTAACAAATTCTAGGTTTGATAACGAGTTTTGTCCTGTAATTACAACAAGATCATCTACTGGATAGTCATCTACGATCACTTTGCCTTCGAAATCAATTACCGAGGTTTTGTTATTATCTTTCCAGAGAGCAAACGGTTTATGCTCATCTATATTAATGCGTAGAGTATTGGGCAAAATTCTGTGAACTCTTACGTGTTTTATCCACCTGCTTACGGATTGTATGTTACCGGCAAGTTTTGAAAGTGATATATACAGGATAGGTTGCGTTCTATCTGTCAAACTTAGAATATCCTTTTTGTTTGTAAATTTATTGCCGCTCACGACTACTTCGTCGATTGAAAATCCACTACTGAGTAATAAACTAGATAGGCAGTCATTATACCAAGTAAAGTAGTAATTAAATCGATTTATTATTTTATCAAGTGAGCTGTAAAGTATTAGCGTAAGAAAAAGTGCTGTGATAATAACCAAGGCACACTTACGCAAAAAACTCCTTTGGCTTCTAGTAATACTGCTCAACATGACTTAAATCCCTAATATTTTTGTGCTGCAAACTATCTTCAATAATAATTTTAACTAATTCATTAAAATCGATTCCTTTTGCCAATTTTGCAATTTCTGGCACTAACGATAGCTCAGTAAAGCCAGGATGTGTATTAATCTCAAGCATTTTTAAAGTGTTATTTTGGGGATTATAACGGAAATCTGAGCGGGAAATAGTTTTGCATCCTAAAAATTGATGAACTTTCAGTGCGTGTTCCAAGGTCATTTTATATATATTGTTAGGAATTTCAGCAGGAAATATATGTTCTGCAAATCCATCTGTATACTTTGCTTCATAATCATAGAATTTATTTTTTGGTCGTACTTCTATAGTGCCAATTGCTTCATCCAGCAATACAGCAGTATGTAACTCTATGCCCGGTATGTATTCTTCTACGATCATCTTTTCCATTATAGTAGAACTATTATCTTTCAGTTCTAAGTAATCCTCGTGCGAGAAAATTATGTGCACTCCAATACTTGAACCTTCGTTAATTGGTTTTAAGACGTACGGATAATCGATTTTAATATTATTTTTTAGTACATCTTCTCGGCTAATTACATAACCTTTTGGAGTGTCGATACTAAGGGATCGAAATATATGCTTTGACATCACTTTATTCATAGCAACAGCAGAAGCCATAACTCCTGAGTGTGTATATTTTATACCTAAAATCTCCAGTAAACCTTGAATGCAGCCATCTTCACCATAAGGTCCATGCAGAGCGATAAAAGCAAGGTGGGGATTAATTTTTTTAAGCTTTTCAGCAATGTTGCTGTCAACATCTATTTCTATTGCATTATATGAAAGGCTATCAAGCGCCTTTTTTACTGCTTTTCCACTCATAAGCGATACTTCTCTCTCACAAGAAAACCCACCACTTAAAATTGCTATAGTTGGAATCATGGGCGTTCTATGTTTTACTATATAGCATATATAAAAGATGCTCTTATCTTCAATAGAAAAAATGCTTTCTATAGCTCTATCCTATGCACAACTGTACGAACGTTTGTTTTGTTAAGGTGATCTATAGCTAACCCAAGAAAGGTTTTCCTACGTCATACCGCGATTCATTCGCGGTATCTCTTAGCATCTTACTATTACCCACAAATATAAATGTTTGTTGCATAGCTCTTAATGGCATAACTTTTGCTTGAAATAATTGTTTATATGGTGCAATTTACAGCTTTTAGTTGCTAAAATTATAACTCTTAGTTTAATAATTTTAATCCAATAAGCTTTCAGGTTAATAAAATTAAATTATTTGAGTAAATACAATACTATGTTTTTATTTGTGGGTAATAGTAAGCTTAGCATAGATCCCGCTAACACGTAGCGGGATGACGGTTGTCAGGCTAGCTGTCATCCCAGTGCCCAGACACTGGAATCCAGCCTTTCTGCAATCTTATCGAAAACGTTGTAACCACTTTCTATGCTAGTTTGCTTGCTCACAAGCAAACTTTTCTGGATCCCAGTGTCAAGCACTGGGATGACACCCTCCTGGTAGCACAATGTTCGTACGATTGTGCGTCACGCGTTGGAATGACAAAAAAGAGTGAGTTGCTAGTTTTTCATATGGTTATGCAAGGAGTCTGATCTTTTTCTTTGTTAATATTATTCTAAATTTTCATCAAAATAAGTTGTTTTATCCTTTTTTTCCTTATACTCTTCTGCTGTATAAAGAGGTTGCTTTTTAGCTGTGATATTTGGCCATTTTTGTGAGTATTCTACATTTATATCGTAAAATAACTTGAAAGTTTTTTGTTCGCTGCTCAGCAACTCTTCATCTAGTTCTAAAATATCTTTTATGGAATCATCAGTTACAATTGCATCTACTGGACACTCAGGTATGCACACTCCGCAATCAATACATTCATCTGGGTTAATCACGAGCATGTTTTTACCTTCATAGAAGCAGTCAACGGGACATACTTCCACACAGTCCGTATATTTACATTTTATGCATTTATCTGTAACAAAATGCGTCATAAAACACTGTATATTTGCATTATCTTGGGTACACTAAATTGATAAGAAATTCAAGCCTTTTATGAAGATAAATAAATTGAACAACAAAGAATTAGAAGTATGGTTAAGCTTGGCTAGAACTATAGGACCAATAAAGTTTTTTAGTATACTAAGAACACATGGATCGCTAGATGAGGTGTTGAAATATCTCAATAAGGTGGCTAATAATAAGGTGTATGGCATTCAAGATGCACGAGAAGAAATCAATAATGCAGAAAAAATTGGAGCTAAAATTATACCCGCATGTGACCCAGATTACCCTGATCTTTTAAGAAATATCTCGAATTGTCCTCCTGTAATAACTGCACTTGGTGATATATCATTATTAAGCCGTGAGATAATTGCAATAATCGGTGGGCGTAACTCTTCAATGAATGGAAGAAATTTTGCCAATAAGTTGGCACTTGATTTAAGCGAAGCTGGTTTTATTATCGTTTCTGGACTTGCAAGAGGAATTGATACTGCAGCAAACAGTGTAATATACAAAAATCACCCCACTATTGCTGTTACAGCAAGCGGAATTGATGTGGTGTATCCAAAAGAGAATTTTGATCTATATAAAAAAATCACTGAGAACGGTGGTTTAGTAATTACTGAGCTTCCATTTGCTACTAAACCAAAGCCTCAATATTTTCCTCAAAGGAATCGAATTATATCTGGTCTATCGCTGGGTGTTGCAGTGATTGAAGCATCGAAACGTTCTGGCTCTCTAATAACAGCAGATTTTGCTTTAAATCAAGGGAGAGAGGTGTTTGCAGTTTCTGGTTTTCCTTTAGATTCACGCTGTAGTGGTAGTAATTATTTAATTAAAAACGGTGCTAAGCTTATCGAGTCCGCTGATGACATAATAGAGAGTGTTAGGTTTAGTTTACCTCCGCAGCAAAAAAACCTATTTGATGTTGAGCACTGTGCTGTTAACCAAAAACAAGAAAAATTACAACAGGCAAAATCTGTTATAGTTGATCATATTAACTCTGTACCTGTTGATATAGATGAACTTATATTAGCAAGCGGACTTTCTACCAACATAGCTCTAATGGCTCTTTTGGAACTAGAGTTGGAAAACAAAATAGAGCGTTCACCGGGGAATAAAATATCGTTAATTTTCTAAGCTATAAGCCCACAACCGTACGAACATTATGATTTGAGTCCACCAAGAAAGATGTCATTCCAGCGCGTGACGCTGGAATCCAGCCTTTATTATGCAGCCACTTGGTTGAAATTAAGTCTTCTGGATCCAAGTAGTCTGGGCACTGGCGTCTTGGATAGAAATCAGTATCAGCTACTTAGATGACACCACTTTTGTATGGAAACCAGTGTCACCTTGACAACCTTCATCTCGCTACGTGTTAGCGGATACCGTGACGGTATGACTAGGGAGTACGCGTTAGCGGAATCTACTGAGACGCCCGTGATAGCCCTATTTCTATAGTGAGTAATTCCCTCTTATCTACTTTTAGAATTGATAAGAGAAAACTTTTTTTCAACTTGTTGTATAATTTTATAAAAGTGATTGAAATCTAAGCTTGCACTGCCAATTAAAACTCCTGATAAATTTGAGATACTGAGCAAATTTTCTATATTTTCTGAACTGACTGAACCACCATATATAATGTGTTTTTTACCAGTACACAATTTTATTACCTCTATCACCTCAGCAATTGCGTCATTGCTTGGTACACATCCTGTGCCTATTGCCCATATTGGCTCATATGCTACGGTATATTCACCGTGTGTTGGCAAGCGGTTTTTACATTGATATTCTATTACTTCTTTTGTTTTTTCATTCTTATAATCTTCTGAATTTTCACCCACACAGATAATTGGGTGTAAGCCTGATTCTATTGCTATTTCCGACTTAAGTTTTATTTCACTATCTTTTTCATTAGCCCTTTCAGAATGCCCAAGTATTACGTAAGTACACCCTAGTTCTTTTAACATTTCTGCACTAATTTCACCTGTGTAAGAACCGAACTTTTTATGATGGCAATTCTGTGCTCCTATATTAATATTATTGTTCAACTCTATACTGCTTGGAAATGATGTAAAAGGAGGGCAAATCACTAGCTTAGAGGTAATTTCGTTGCTCTTGTTGTTAAGTTTGCCTATAAAGTCAACAAATGAAGAACGCATTCCATTCATTTTCCAGTTTGCTACTATTAAAAAGGACATCAACTTTACTTATATGAGTGAGAGTGCCGGCTGTCGGACTTGAACTGACAACCTACTGATTACAAGTCAGTTGCTCTACCAATTGAGCTAAGCCGGCGTTAAACACATTAATAATATACAATTATCAATGAATTTTAGTCAACTAATTTTTAAAATACTGTATAATGAAAATAATATGAAAAAATTTTTACTGAAGCCAAAAAAGAGTCTAGGGCAAAATTTTATTTTATCGAGTGAGATAACAAAAAAAATCGTCGCTTTAGCTGGTAGTCTGGAAAATTTTAATGTCATTGAAATTGGTCCTGGATATGGTGCATTAACAAGAGAAATATTGGTGCATAATCCAAAGTCTCTACTTTCTATAGAAAAAGATAGAGATTTAGTAAAACACCATGATCAACTGCTAAATGAGCATCAAGGAAAGTATAAAATTATAGAAGCAGATGCACTGCATGTTATAGAAGAAGAGCTGATAGAGCGCCCAGTTAAAGTTATTGCTAACTTGCCTTACAATATCTCGGTAGTGTTATTTTTAAAGTGGTTAAATAATATAAAATTTTTTACGAACTTGACATTAATGTTTCAAAAAGAGGTAGCAGATCGCATTACGGCAAGACCCAATTCTAAAGATTATGGTTCCTTATCAGTGCTAAGCCAATTACTATGCGATATAAAAAAGGAATTTGATATTGAACCTAAAGAGTTTTTTCCAAGACCAAAAATACATTCTTCAGTAATTACAGTAAATCCTTTGCCTACCCCAAAGTTTGTAGTAAACTTGGAAACCTTAATAAAATTAACACGTGCTGTTTTTTCTCAAAGAAGAAAGATGCTGAGAAATAGCTTGCAAAATATAACGAACCACGCTGAAACTGTCCTTGAAAACGCTAAATTGAGCGGAAACCAGCGTCCAGAAAACTTAACTATTGAGCAGTTTTGTTTGCTGGCAAATAATGTAGAATGCTTATTTTGCAATAAAATGTATTAGCAACTATATAGCTTTTCTATCTCCTAAAAACAGTTAGAGCTATACAATTAAAGGCTCCTAGCTAATTTTGCCTATTGCAATTTAATTAATTGGCGTATAAGCTTTAAATAAAGCCTATGAAAAAAATGGAAGCTTGTTATTCGTTTGACGATATACTTCTTTTGCCAGCCTATTCTAATATATTGCCTTGCGATGCAGATACAAAAACTTATTTAACAAATAGTATAGAACTAAATATCCCTCTCATATCCTCTGCAATGGATACTGTTACTGAATCGGGCTTTGCAATAGCTATTGCCCAACATGGAGGGATAGGTTGCATACATAAGAATTTATCAATAGATGAACAAGTTTTAGAAGTGAGAAGGGTGAAAAAATATGAAAGTTGGATCGTGTATAACCCAATTACGATTTCACCGGATAAAACAGTTGCGGAAGCAATTTCATTAATGAGAGAGCACAATTATTCTGGCATTCCTGTAGTCGATCAACGCAAGTTAGTTGGAATTTTAACTAACCGAGATGTGAGATTTATTGAAGACCAGAACATGAATGTAAAAGTTTCCGAAGTGATGACAAAAGATAAGTTAGTGACAGTGCGGGAGCAGGGAGTGAATAGTGCCTCAGCAATGAAATTGTTGCATGAAAATAGAATAGAAAAGCTTTTGGTCGTAGATGAAAATTCTTGTTGTATAGGTTTAATTACGGTTAAAGACATTGAAAAATACAATAGATACCCAAATTCATGTAAAGACAGTAAAGGGCGTCTCAGAGTTGCCGCTGCAATTGGCACTGGTAAAAAAGATGGTATAGAAAGATGTGAAGCTTTGATCGGAGAAGAAGTTGATGTAGTTGTTGTGGATACTGCTCACGGTCATTCCGAAAACGTTATCAATACCATTAGGGAAATAAAAAAGATGTATCCTAATACGCAATTAATTGGCGGAAACATTGCAACAAAGGAGGCTGCTGAAGCGTTGATTGATGCGGGTGTTGATGCAGTGAAGGTTGGAATAGGACCAGGATCAATCTGTACAACCAGAATAGTTACAGGTGTTGGTGTGCCACAATTCTCTGCAATCAAGAATGTTGCAGAGGCGTGTAGAGCAAGAAACGTCAGACTAATTGCTGATGGTGGGGTAAAATACTCAGGAGATGTTGCAAAAGCTATTGCAGCTGGTGCTGACTCTGTGATGATTGGTTCGATTTTTGCTGGCACTGACGAAAGCCCAGGTGAGATTATTATGTATAAGGGCAGAGCATATAAAGGCTATCGAGGAATGGGATCTATTAGTGCAATGAAACGAGGTTCAGCTAGCCGTTATTTTCAAGATAAAGATTCAAAACTCAAATTAGTTCCACAAGGAGTGGAAGGAAGAGTTCCATTCAAAGGTCCAGCTTCAGGAGTAATCCATCAATTGATTGGCGGATTGCAAGCTGCAATGGGGTATACTGGTAATAGGAATATAGAAGAGATGAAAAAAAATTGTAAATTTGTTACTATTACTGCATCAGGATTAAGAGAGAGTCACGCTCATGATATAGTCATTACACAAGAAGCTCCAAATTATGCTTATCAAACGTCCAATTTGTCAACCGATTCGGAGTAGTCCAGAAAAAGTAGAGAGAAAGTTAAGACGTTTTTGGAGTAAAATAAAACGTTTTTTCAAAATATGACAAATAGAAGAGAATATACAGCAGAATTCAAATTAGAAGCTGTTAAGCTGGTTAAAGAAACAGGTCAAGCAAGTACAAAAATAGCAAAAGATCTAGGTATAGATGGCAGTATGTTAAGTAAGAAAATATGATGGAAAAATGTCTGGAGCATACGCATTTCCAGGCAAAGGCTCCTTATGACAAAGAAAGATTTGATCTAAAAAAAGAGCTAATAAGAGAAAGAGACATCTTAAAAAAAGCCCTGGGCAAAGAAAAAGAGTAAAGTATTCTTTTATATAGAAATTGCTATAAAACACAGGAACTATGTAGGGTTTTGTACTGGTGGTATGGGTTGCTAAGGAAAAAAGCAGTAAAGAATTAGCAAAAGAAGGGCTTCTAGCAGATATTCAAAAAATACATCAAGCTTCTAAATGCAGATATGGAGCCCCTAAAATTCACGCTGAATTAAAAGCTTTAGGCAAAAATTAAAACAGTACAAAGTGTTATGCAAGAAAATGGCATTAAAGCCAAGCTTAGACGAAGGTTCAAAAATAAAAAACAGCAAATAAGCAACCGAGTTGTGGCTCCGAACACATTGGATCAAAATTTTACTACTGATCAGCCAAATAAAGTTTGGGATTACCTACATAAAAACTAAAGAAGGTTGTTGGCGGCAATAATTGACCTATATTCACGCATGGTGGTTAATGAGTAACATGATAATTAGTTATAGATTCTTTATTGATGGCCGTTGATAAACGCAAACCCGATAAAAATCTGCTGTTACATAGCGATCAAGGGTCACAGTATACCTCTCAAAATTACCAATTTCTATTGAATACAAAAAACATCATTTCCAGCATGAGCCATAAGGGCTGTTGTTACGATAACTCTGTTGCAGAAAAGTTCACTTAAAAGGGAGCTGCTTATTGATACTTCTCGCTCAACAAACCAGAACTGCCATATTTGAATACATAGAAATCTTTTATAACAAATAACGTAGACATTCTACTATTAACTATTGCATTCCTGCACAATTTATTCTCATGATAAAAACGTCTTAACTTTCTCTCTACTTTTTCTGGGTAAGGTCAAATAGAGAATTTTACAAAAATCTATTTTTAACTTACAATCAATTATTACAATTTTAAACCTACAACTTATGTACAACAGACTTATAATCAAATCTTTTTCAGTATTATGCATCTGTTTACTTGCTTTATACATAACACTGCCAAATTTCTTTGATAATAAGCTTTTTATTTCGAAAAAAAGAATAAACTTAGGCCTTGACCTGAAAGGAGGGGCATCTTTGCTTTTAAACATAGACTTAGACTTCTATTTTAAGGAAAAGCTAAGCATGCTAGCTAACGAAATAAAAGAGACATTGCTAACAAAAAATATTGAATCTAACGTACAAAATAGCGTTGTAACTTTAAATAATATTGATGATTATAAAAAAGCATCTATGTTGATTAATGCGATAAATCCAAATTTAGAGCTAAATAGAAAAGATTCTTCAATTCTCATTTCGTATAAACCCCATTATAAAAATTCTTTGATCAGTGAAGTAGTTGCAGAATCAATAAACAATGTCCAGCGCCGTTTGGATAAACTTGGCACAAAGGAAGTCAGCGTTCAAAAACAAGGGCAGAATAAAATATTAGTGCAGGTGCCTGGAGTAGAAGACACCAAGCAGATAAAATCTCTGCTTGGCAAAACTGCTAAGCTAGCTTTTCATTTGGCAAACACTAACATAGCCAAGGTGCAGGATATAGATTACGAAACTACTGTCATGCTCAAGGATTCTTTAGGTAATTCTTATCCAATATTCCGCAAGACTGAAATAGGTGGCGATTCGCTGGTTAACGCATCAGTTAGATTCGGCAATTTAGGTAAACCGACAGTGCATTTTAAATTTGACAGCATAGCGAGTAAAAGATTCGCGAAAATCACTAAAGAAAATGTGGGAAAACCTTTTGCAATTGTTCTGGATAACACAGTTTTAACAGTACCTACAATACGTGAGCCAATTTTAAATGGAGAGGGAGAAATTAGCGGTAATTTTACTGAAAAACAAGCAAGCGAACTTGCAATACTTTTAAAATCTGGAGCACTGCCAGCACCACTTAAAATAATTGAAGAAAAAAACATTGGCCCAAGCCTTGGAGAAGAATCAATAAAGGCAGGGGAAATGGCAGCAACAATCTCTATTATAGCCGTGGCTTTATTTATAATTATCACTTACGGTAAATTAGGTGTATTGGCCTCTGTTGCGCTTTTTTCTAATGTAATTCTTATATTATCAATTCTCACTCTGCTTGAAGCAACTCTAACTTTACCTGGAATTGCCGGTATTGCACTTACTGTCGGTATGGCGGTGGATGCAAATGTTTTAATATTTGAGCGAATTCGTGAGGAAATAAAATCTGGCAAGAGAGTGGAACGTGCTATTGAAGAAGGGTTTAAAAACGCTATAAAGACAATACTGGATTCAAATATCACTACATTAATTGCTGCAGGAATAATGTTCATTATTGGCAGCGGAGCAATTAGAGGCTTTTCTGTCACTCTATCAATAGGAATTTTATGTTCGATGTTTTCTGCAATCACAGTCACAAAACTCCTGATAGAGTTGTGTATGAACCCGAAGGAACTAGTGCTTTGTTAGTCAACCACCTTCATTCCTACAACGTTATATCCTGAATCGACGTGCAAAATTTCTCCAGTAGTGCCACTACTTAAGTCGCTTAATAAGTATAGCGCTGCCTTGCCAACATCCTCTATTGTAACATTGCGTCTGAGCGGAGAATTATTTCTATTCCATTCTGATATGAAGTGAAAATCGCTTATTCCAGAAGATGCTAAAGTTCTGATTGGACCAGCGGAAATGGCATTTACTCTGATATTTTGTGGCCCGAGATCACATGCTATATATTTTACACTTGCTTCAAGTGCTGCTTTACATAAACCCATAACGTTATAATTTGGCATAACTTTTTCAGCGCCATAATAAGATAAAGTAAGTAAATTACCACCACCTGACATCATTTTTTCAGCTCTTTGCGCTAAAGCAGTAAAAGAATAGCACGATATATGCATTGCATTGAGGAAGTTATTCAGTGAAGTATTGACATATTTACCATCTAACTCATTTTTATCTGAGAATGCTATTGCATGCACCAAAAAGTCAAGAGTACCCCATTTTTTCTCTATTATTTCGAAAGCGTTATCTATGATTTTTTCATTTGAAACGTCGCAGTGTAATATTAGCTCCACATTTAGTTCATCTGCTATTGGTGATAGTTTTTCTTTTATTATTTCATTCTGGTAGGTGATTGCAAGTTCTGCTCCGTGCTCTGAGAGAGTTTTTGCTATACCGTATGCTATTGATCTCTTATTTATTATTCCGGTTATTAATCCCTTTTTGCCTTGTAATAGACTTGTCGTCATAGAACTATCTGTTTTTTTATAATTTGGAATATTAACTAGGTAAAGTCAAGATATCACTATGTTTTAAAATATTTTTTGCAGTAACTTGAAGTCTATAAACAGTAATCTTGATTCTTCTACAACAAAGCCATCCCGTATGACATTTTGTCTATACCTAATTAAGCATATCAATAAGTAAGTAAATCTTAATATAATCTTATTATACTTATAAATACGCTGTATAGAATGAAAGTATGGATGATTTCATAACTGCAAGAAGAAAAGATGATGCTGTGGTATCTGTTTGTCAGGATAATAAGAAAAAAAACGTGTTAATTTTAGGGCTCAATCAAGCCGCAAGGAATTTGTTAAAATACGAGGAAGGGAATTTACTTAATAAGCCGTTAATCAATATTTTAAGTGCAAGAGCAGCTGACGACATGAAGAATTATTTAGAGTATACCGAAAATGGGCACGATTTACTTGATATATTACCTAAAGTGATAGATTTTTCCTTAACTGATGCTAAAGGAGAAGATATCAGGACAAAAGTAAAAGTTTTCCGCACTGCACAATTTGCCAGTAATAAAATAAATTATGAGCTGTTAATACGTGATATCAGTTTGTCCCATAAATTAGGAATCTTTAGAGATGAATATCTAATGGGTAAGAAATATAAAAACCATGACTTATTCGATATACCGGGCAATGAGTCCACTATTCTAGAGTTATACGTTATATTGAATTTCGCCTTTCAACATCAAATTAATGCAGCTATAGGAATAATTGGCTTAAATAGTAGCTGTAGCGAGACAAATGATGCACTGAAAGTTGTCATAGAACATTTTTATAAAAATTGCCGTAGTGATGATTTTCTAGGGTATATTGATGAGAATAAAGTGCTTTTTGTTTTGATTAACTGCGATGTAAAAAGTACATCTAAAATAATTAATCGTATACATTCTGCCATTAATAAGCAGTTATTAATGCAAAAATTACCAAGTGTATCAATAATTTATGGGAATATAGCTCAAAAACAGGCAGCAAAATCTACCAGCGGTGCCTTCTGAAAAGTTGTTTTTTATTTATATTGAGTTTAAACTTAAATTTTTATAAAGATTTAAGGTTATTTATGAAGTTAAAGTACTACCTGGTAGCACTGCTTTCATCATTGTTTTTGCAGAATAGTACTAGCTCTAGAACAATTTTGGATAAGGAAATATTCTATGTAGAACTAGACGGAAAAATAGATTTGAGATTCGGCTACGCCTTCAACAGAGATTCTTTCAATGCTAAGGCTAAGGATAAAACTTCAAGTTATTCATACTTGCGCTTTCTTTATTTACAGCAAGTTTATCCAAATACTCAAATGGGGTTTAATGTTAAGGCAGGAGTTTCTGGTATTGCAAACCTAAAAGCGTTAGACATAGAAAAGTTAGACATGGAGGAAGGGTATTTCATCATTAAAAATCAGGGACTTGGATCAATTGAATATGGTAAAAGAAGTTTAGTTAGTCAGAGCATGTTAATTAACACTTCAAAAATTTATGCAGCTGCTGGAGGAGTAAATGGTCATTGGACAAACTATGCAAATTTGCGCGGTGATCATAAAAAAGATGGTGACCCTGGATATAATCAAGACAAGGTGTTCTGGGTCAAGCCCAATATTTATAGCGATTATAATGAACTCGAACTAGGGTTAAAACAATCATCAATTAACTACATCTCCCCTGAAATCTATAACTTTCAACTCGGATTCAGTTATGTTCCAGGAAAAAATAACTTACAGTACAGCAATTTAATTGCTGCTGGCCTTTCCTATAAAAATAGCTTGTCAGATGATATAGGTTTTACTACTGCCTTAACTGGTGAATTTGCAAGGGAAAATTTTAATGACTGTACAAATAAAAATCCTAGCGATCTTCAGTGTCATAATCAATTACTACACTGGAATTTTGGTTTGAAGCTAAAATTGTTCGATCTTGATTGCATTTTTTCGTATGGTAATGGCGGTAAATCTGGTGAGAAGCATAATCCTGAAACAAATAATACGTATTATATGAATGCAGGTATCGCTTACCATTCTGATTCTTACAAATCAAGCTTAACATATTTTAGTAGTGGTAGGGATATTGCAGGCGAAGGTACAAACGAGTTAACATCATATGCTTTAAGTCTTGAAAATTCTCTTTTTTTAGGTACTTCATACTATTTCGATATTGTAAAATTTAGTACCAAAGAACCTAAAATAGAAAATAACAACTCTGGTTATGTGTTCTTGGCTGGACTGAAATTAAGTTTTTAATATTGCCTCCTTCCAACACTCTTTTCTGTCATCCAAGGTAACCGTTCACACTTAATTTTTCAATCTCACTCATGGAGAGGCCAGTAAACTGACCTTACCCAGAAAAAGTGGAGAGAAAGAAAAGAGTTTTTTTGGGTAAAATAAAATTTTGGAGGATTAGAAATGGTAAGAGAATATACAGCAGAATTCAAATTGGAAGCTGTTAAACTGGCAAATGAACAAAGAAAGGTAGGTCAACCAGTTGCAAAAGTAGCAAGAGATCTAGGAATAAGGGATAGTGTATTAGGAAAATGGATGAAGAAATATAACGAAAAAAAGTCAGCGGCAAATGCATTTCCAGATGTAGCACCTTATGACAAAGAGAGGTTTGATTTACAAAGCAAGAGTAACAAGGGAAAGAGACATTTAAAAAAAAGCCCTGGCCAGTCAAAAGGAGTAAAATATTTTTTTATATAGTAACTGCTATAAAGTACAGGAATTATGTAGGATTTTCTGCTAGTGGCTACTATAAGTGGACCACAAGAAAAATAAGCAGTAGAGAATCAGCAAATAAAGAGCTACTCGAAGCTATTCAAAAAATATATCAAGTTTCTAAATGTAGATATGGAGCTCCTAAAATTCATGCTGAATTGAAGGCTTTGGGTAAAAGTTGCAATTTGAAAACGGTGCAAAGTATTATGCAGAAAAATGACATCAGGGCTATACTGAGAAGAAAGTTTAAAATTAAAAAACAACAAACAGATAATAGAGCTGTAGCTCCCAATATACTAGATCAAAACTTTATTGTTGATCAACCAAATAAAGTATGGGATTACTTACATCAAAACCAAGGAGGGATGGCTATATTTGGCAGCAATAATTCTCACGTATGGTAGTTAATGAGTAGTGCAATAAATAAACAATTGGTTATGAACTCTTTATTAATGGCCATTAATAGGCGTAAACCTGTTAAAAATCTACTATTACATAGTGATCAAGGTTCACAATATACTGCGCAAGGGTATCAATATCTCTTAGCTGTAAAGAATATAGATGAGTAATAAAGGCTGTTGTTACGACAATTCTGTTGCAGAAAGCTTCTTTAGCTCATTGAAAAGAGAAATACTTATTGATACTTCACAACACTCTGCTCAACAAACTAGAACTGCAATATTTGAATACATAGAAATTTTTTATAACAAACAACGTCACTATTAACTATTGCATTCCAGAACAATTTGATGCATCATTCTTTTTGTAAAAAACATTCCACACTTTCTCTCCACTTTTTCTGGGTAAGGTCATTTTTGCCTTGACCAAGAAAAAATTCAGCTATTGCCTTACTTTCTCTTGCAACAACTTCTTCCTTAACAATTTTTCCTTTCTTATCAACGATACTTATAAAAGTTTCTTTTAGTGAGATCGCTATAATATTCCATGAGACTGCTCCTACTAATAAAAGTTTAAATTATTTTTGAAGAACTTATTCTACTGAATTCGTTACTTCGTGCTAAAATAATGGACTCCATCATTCAACAGCAATTACAGTATGTTTACCCTTTTTCTTGTTATTTTTCTAATCTATAGCTAGCGTTCAAAACCATATTCGAAAATACGTTTTCGGATTTTTTTTAATGCTGTTTATTTCATCCTCAACATCGTCTCTACCTTTATGAACTAAGTAGCAGCATTAAAAATTATAACGTACCCCTATCTCTAGAGTTGCATCTGGTATTTGTTTTGCTTTTATACCACTTAGTTGCCCACCCATGGTCATACCAACTGCACCAATTATCTGCGGAGTAATTTCATAATCAACACCTAACTTTAGTTTATAGGAAATAGAACTCAGTATTTTATCTACTACAGATGAACCAGCAGCTTCACCACCTGATTCTGGAGCACCTTGTGTTTCTTCTTCCTTTTCTTTTTCTTCTTGTGAACTATCGCCATCACCATCAACTGTATCACTAACACCAAAGCCAAAAGGTGTTATTTGGAGATATCCTCCTAAACCTCCGCTGACATATAGTTTAACGGGATCAATATCAAGGTCAGGATAGAAGCGGTAGTTTGCCAATAAGCTAGCTCCTATGCTCTTTAATGACTTAATATTACTGAGAACCTCAAGTTCAAATTTAGAGTTTTGGTCATAATGGTAACCAAGAACAACACCAGGTTTCATTTTAAAGCCACCACCCCAACCAGCACCAAAGTTTAAACCTGCATAGTACTTATCTTCTGACTTACTTGCACTATTACTAGCTGCACCTGCTAGAGATGAAGTAAGCAACACAGCCAAAACGCACAATCTCTTTATTTTCATATAACTCCTCATACAAAAAAATATATAATGCATAAGTATATATCCTTTATATTAAAAAAGATATAACTACATGTCAAAAAAAGTATAGCCATAAAATCAGATTATATAAAACGTACTACTCAGGTCTTTTATATAACTATATTTACTATCTTATTTGGTACAGCATATACAGTGCGAACTTTGCTTTGATCGATCTTACTGGACACAGAGTCTATCGCTATTTTCTTCAATTCTTCTTGAGGTAAGTTAATTGCCACCTTGATTGTTGTACGTAATTTTCCATTGATTTGCACTGCTATAGTTACCGTATCGTCAACTAATAATGATTCATCAGCTTTTGGCCAAGGTTGACCTCCTATTTCTTGCCATAGGCTTTCAGCTAGATGTGGTATGAATGGTTCGATTACTCTGATTAATATACATATACCTTCATCAATAAGAGATTTTCCAGTTTTTACGTCTATTTCAGCTATTAAATTCGTCATCTCACGAAATTTTGCCACTACACAGTTTAATCTGCAGTTTTCCAAGTCATCTGTAAGTCCGTGTAAGAGTTTATGAATTTTTTTTCTGTACTCTAGAAGTCCACCCGTAACATTTTCATTATCATAGTGTATATTTACAGGTCTTAGCTGCATGACCATACGCCACAATTTATTTACATAACGAGAACAACCTTCCACACCATCATCGGACCATTCCATATCTTTCTCCGGAGGAGTGTCGGACAACACAAACAAGCGAGCAGTATCAGCACCATACTTTTCTATGATAAAGTTTGGGTCAACTGTATTCTTTTTCGATTTGCTCATTTTTTCAACTTTGCCCACTTGAACTTTTGCACCTCGCGCTATTAATTCTTTTGCTTCTGCGGGAAATAGCCACTTACCATTTTCGTCTTTATAAGTTGCATGGCAGACCATTCCTTGAGTGATTAAAGTAGAGAAAGGCTCTTTAATATCAAAATAGCCACATTTGGTTAAAGCACGGCAGAAAAATCTTGAATAAAGCAAATGCAGAATTGCATGTTCTATCCCACCTATATAATAATCAACAGGCATAAAACGATTACATGCATCTTTGTCTATTGATTTATCTTCACTACAGAATGCAGCAAAATACCAGGAAGATTCAAAAAAGGTGTCGAATGTATCAGTTTCACGCTCTGCTTGCTTTCCGCACTTTGGACAATTAACAAATTTCCAAGTTGGGTGCTTATCCAGCGGATTGCCACCACTTGTAAATTCTACATCTATTGGTAGAACTACAGGAAGGTCTTTTTCTGGCACTGGAACAGTTCCGCAATCTTTGCAATATATGATAGGTATAGGGCATCCCCAATAACGCTGCCTTGAAACTCCCCAATCGTGCAAACGATAGTTTATTGTTTTTTTGCCTATTTTTTTTTCTTCAAATTTTTTAACTATGGCTTCCTTTGCTTCACTAACCATTAATCCGTTTAAGAATTCGGAGTTAAACATTGTCCCGTCTCCAGTATACGCCTCCTTTGTCATCTGAGTAGCTTGACACTGGGATCCATTGTAAGAATTCTGGTCACGCGCTGGAATGACACCTAAGTGGGCTGAAGAAATAACGGGAATTATCGGCAAATTATATTTCTGTGCAAATTCAAAGTCACGCTGATCATGTGCAGGGCAACCAAAAATCGCGCCTTCCCCATATTCCATCAACACAAAATTCGCTATGTAAAGCGGCAATTCCTTATCAAGAAATGGATGTTTGACGTTTAATCCGGTGTAAACTCCTATTTTTTCATCGTTCTCTCTTTTCGATTTTATTTCCTGGATCCCAGTGTCAAGCACTGGGATGACAACAGAAGAACCATTCTTTAAATCCTGCACAATAGGATGCTCTGCTGCCACTGCACAAAAAGAAGCCCCAAACAAAGTATGAGGATAAGTTGTAAAAACTTTTAATTTCTTATTCAGGCCAACTACTTCAAACTCTATAGTTGCTCCTTCAGATTTTCCTATCCAACGCTCCTGCATTGTTTTGACTTTTTCTGGCCAATTTTTCAAACTTTGCAGGCACTTGAGTAAATCTTCAGCGAAATCAGTAATCTTTAAAAACCATTGGGACAACTTACGTTTTTCAACAACTGCACCTGATCGCCATCCTTTTCCATCAACCACCTGTTCATTTGCAAGCACTGTTTGGTCCACTGGATCCCAGTTAACCCATGATTCTTTTCGATAGGCAAGCCCATGCTTTAAAAAATCCAGGAAAAATTTTTGTTCGTGTTTGTAATAATCAGGCTCACATGTGGAGAGTTCACGCTCCCAATTATAAGAAAGACCTATAGATTTCAACTGTGTACGCATATTATCTATATTCTCTTTTGTCCATGTTTCGGGGCTAATATTGTTATCCCTTGCTGCATTCTCAGCTGGTAATCCAAACGCATCCCAGCCAATTGGATGCAAAACCTCAAATCCATTAGCTCTCTTGTAACGCGCTATCACATCCCCTATTGCATAGTTACGTAAGTGTCCCATATGAATTTTACCAGATGGATATGGAAACATTTCCAACACGTAACACTTTTCTTGTTTACCACTCTTGCTTACAGAAAAATCCCATTTATCTTGATAAAATTTTTCAACACTTTTAAAATCATATTTCATATAAATCCAAATTCAATTACAGTTCATATGCATCAAAGGATCAACCGCTTGGCCATTATGTCGTATTGTGAAACACATCTGTGGATCTTTATCTTGTGTGCTTGATTTACCTGCAGATCCAATTACTTGACCTTGCTTTACTTTATCGCCAATTTCAACATGTATGTTTTTTAAATAGGAGTACACAGTCATGTAATTATCTTTGTGTTCCACTATAATTAAATTCCCATACCATCTCAGCCCTTTGCCTACATATATCACTTTGCCTAGTGCAGAGGAAACTACGTTCGTTCCATTTTGAGCAGCAATTTTTATGCCATCCTTACACATTTCATCAGAAGAGGTAGCTGAACCTTTAACTGGCATTACAAATTTACAATTTACCCCCACATTTTGTGTATTATTGTTATCTTTGTATATCCTATTTATGATGGCTTTTCTACTTTCTTTTTGCACTGAAGGCTCCCTAATTAAATGGTACTCTCTTGTATATTCCAGATCTCTTTTTCCGTAAAATTCTTCGCCTTTAAGCAGCACAGGTGCAGGTTTTTGCAGGCCACAGCCTATTAATATTGCTAATAACATAAGAAATGAGGCTATATGCCACATTTTAAACTCTCACAAAACTCCAAAATTTTAGCGAGACGTAGTGTTTCACGCCTGCTTGTTACTTTCCTCGTTATTTATTTTACTAGTTAAATAGTCCCTCAAATCGGTGAGTTCTTGCAACAAATTCTTTGTGACTTTTATATCATTACCAAATTCTTTTTGCACTCCTTTTATTGTATATCCTTTATCATATAGCATGTATTTTACTTTCTTTATGGCCTCTATACACTTGCGATCATATAGCCTTCTTCCTTTACGCTTTGTAGGCTTAATTTGATGAAATTGACCTTCCCAAAATCTCAAAACATGCTGTTCCAAATGTAGCTCTTCAGCTACTTCCCCAATCGTATAAAATAATTTTTCCTTGTTCATTAATTATTGATTGATTTTTTTATAATTTTTGAAGGCCTAAAAGAAACTGAATTTCTTGCCTGAATCATCACTTTCTCCGATGTATTTGGTATATTTCCTGGTCTTTCCTTCTTTTTCTTAACCAAGAATGTTCCAAATGACGATATTTTTACTATTCCATCCTTTACCAAGCTTGTCTTTATTTCGTCCAATATATCATCTATTATCGAAACAGAGTCTTCCTTTGATAATCCTATTTCTTGGTTTATATCTCCAGCTATCGTTGCCTTAGTTACTGTTGTGTCTTTTGTTGTAACGTGATCCATTATTGATAAATATTACAATACGTAAATATAATATAGCAATCGACTCGAGATTCAGCTACTTTATTTTTTAGAGTATGTCTCTTTTGTTGCATAATTTAAAATACCGGCAACTATCAATATCGCAAATATTGCAAAAAGTGCCATTTTATGATCTGTAAAAAGTGCTAACATTGACACTATAACTCCACTGCCAATAAACATAAATCCATTGATAATGGATGATGATGTGCTGATGTATTTTCGTTTCACAATCTCGCTGCCGACAGTAAAATTAAGCATATGTCCTCCCGCAAAAAACCCGAACATTAACATACAAAAGTACACAACGTGGACTGTTAAATGGCTGTATAGTAAAATAATAATTGAGACGCCTTGCAATAAAGCAAAAGCAGAAATTACATGTTTCCTATTTTTAAATAAGTTTGAGATTCGATCTGCAATTGGAGCACCAACTGCAAGACCAAGCCATAGTATTGCAGTTGCTATACCTGACTCCATTGCATTGAGTTCTGAGTTGCCCAGTAACCTTGGAGCCCACAAGGTATTAAGTGCTAAAAATGTTCCAAAAGTAATAGCACCCACCACTGAAGTTATCCAGATATCTCTTAATTTTAGCACTGTTAATATAGAGCACATTACTGTCTTCATAGAGCTTTTTATTGTGCGCTTTTCTGAGCTGCTTTCTGGAAGTGTGTTTGGACAAAAAAGCGTAAGTACAAATATCAACACACCAAATAGTATTATGCATACAATCAGATTTTTCCAATATGCATCTTCGGCAAGCAAGTTAGAGAACAGTATTTGAATTACCAAAGCAGAAAGGCTTGAAATTGTCTGCACTAGTGAAAACATTAGTCCAAATTGGGCAGCGGAAAAACATATGCTACTTGTGTGAGCAGCACCAATAAAACCAAATGATGCTCCAGTTGCAATCAACACTTGAGACAAAATCAAATGGGAGAAATTGTCACTATTAATAAGGACAAAAAACCCCAAGATCATAGTTGATAACGAGAAAAAATAAATTTTTTTACTGGAAAAAACATTAAACGTTGCTCCACTAAAAAATTGTAAGATGGCGAAAGTCCAAGTATATGCTGAATTAGCCAGTGCAACTTGCGCGATTGTAAGTCCAAGTTCCTTTTCGAGATTTACACTTATAAAGGTATAAATTATCTGCATGTTGCTGAATATAACAACCAAGTTACTAATCAGCCAAATGAACCAAGCCTTAGCTCTGCTTTCCATAAGATTTGTTTTTATAAGTAATCTATTAGAAATTTAACACTAAGTCTCTTTTTAAGCTATTGTTTCCTGACTACTGTTATAGCTAACCCAAAAAACGGTTTCCCTACGTCATGCCGCCGCGGTATCTCTTAGCCGCTAACAAGCAGCGGGATGACGATTGTCAGGGTGTCATCCCAGCGCCCCTATGATGTCATCCGAGTAGCCAACACTGGTTTCCATCCAAGACGGTGTCATTCCAGTGCTTGACACTGGGATGGCTTTGTTGCATCGCTCTTCGGATAGTAGGTAACGCACAATAAATTTATGAAGCTATCTCAAATTTAGCCATACCAATATCAGTGAACTTATTGAGCAAATAGCATTTAACAAGTAGTTCCTTCTCTCTATTTGTCTCAGATTTATTCCTAAAACTAAACCCGAATGTTTGTTTCAGTCGCGAGAAAAAACTTTCTATATAAGATCTTTTTCCATAACTCATCTCTTTTTTCCACTTCTTTATACCATCTTCATCATATGACTTTATGAGCTTGACTGCAGAATTTCTCTCAGCCATATAGTCTAACTTTGGATGCTCTGCTGCGTTGTTTTTCGGAGGAATTTTCGTTTTTATACCATATTGATTACACAGCTTATAGAGCTTTTCTCTGTCATATGCCCTATCTGCATATAGTACTTTTATGACATACTGAAAATCGACTTCTTTTAGCAAATCACAAGCTCCATAGTGATCAGCCGTTACTGTATTTTACAGCTATGGCTTTTTTGCTGTTTGTATTCAACATTACATGCAATTTTCTTGTCTGTTCATAGCTGCGATACTTTCTATCTTCGCTATTTTCTTTGCTATGACCAGGAGTGTTGTTGTATATACTAATTCCTGTACTGTCTATAGCAATTTCGATATCTTCCATATTATTTTCTGCAATCATTGATCTTAATATTGAGTTTCTTAAACCTTCTTGATGATTGTGAATAGCTGATAACTTGCAAATTTTTCCCAATTTGCTCAAGGTATCCTGCTATAAACCCAACTGTTTGCCTCAGGCCTATTCTAAATAAACAAGTTATTATGTGCACCAAAATTACAACTTTATCGCTATAAATATTGTTGCCACCTGGTATTTTTGGACCATTCTCGTACCACTTTTCTATGGCTTCGTTGATATAATGAAAAATATTTCCTCTTTTTTCTAGAAATTTGTTATATTCGCTATGGTTACTGACCCTCATTTTTTGTGGCATATTTTTTCTTTCAAGGTTAAATGGCTATTTTATAATGAATTTTGTCAGTAGCCACCAGATTTTTTCAGTTGCTATGCAACAAAGCCCACTGGAATCCAGACTTTAATTGTTATACTTGTAAATAATCTGGTGAAAATAAACGTTCATCTCAAAATGCAGTATTTTTGTTGAAATAGCTCAACTGGATCCCAGTGTCTGGGCACTGGGATGACACCATAGGAGGCTACTTGGATGACAAAAAAAGGAGCACTGGGATGACAGCAGTCCTACGTCATACCGCCGCGGTATCTCTAGATCCCGCTAACAAGCAGCGGGATGACGAGCTTATCGTCACGCCGCCACGAACCGTCATACCGCGATTCATTCGCGGTATCTCAGCCGCTAACAAGTAGCGGGATGACGGTTGTCAGGGTGTCATGAAAGTAGCTGACACTGGAATCCAGAAAAAAAGAAATATGTATCAGCTACTTTCATTTGCTGCGCCTCAAAAATAAACGTTCATGTAGCTGTAAGTCAAGCCATAAATCCAGATAAAGATCTTTAATCATTGGCTTCGTAGTACTTTTCAACCAACTTATTAAGTAACCTTACACCAAAACCTACTGCTCCTCTTGGACAAATGTCAGTACCTTTTTCGTGCCAAGCAGTGCCTGCAATATCTAAATGTGCCCAGCAAGTTTCATCCACAAAACGCTGTAAAAACTGTGCAGCCATTATGCTATCTCCGCCAGAGCCCGCAGGAGCGATATTTTGCACATCAGCAATCGGTGAATCAATAATTTTATCGTAAGTTTCATTCATAGGAAAACGCCATAACTTCTCATTTACTTCATTTCCTGCATCAATCAGACGGTTTGCTAATTCATCATTATTTGAAAAAAGACCAGCATATTCGTTATTTCCAAGCGCAACCACTATAGCACCAGTTAAAGTTGCAAGATCAATCATAAATTGTGGTGAAAATCTCTCTTGCGTATACCACAAAGCATCTGCAAGTATGAGCCTTCCTTCTGCATCGGTGTTCAACACTTCTATTGTCTGTCCAGACATTGAAGTTACTACATCACTTGGTCTTTGAGCATTACCACCCACTGCATTTTCTGCAAGTGCGACCACACCGATCGCATTTACTTTTGCTTTTCGTCCTGCTAAAGCATGCATCACCCCAACCACAGCAGCAGAGCCTGCCATGTCATATTTCATCGACTCCATACCACGTGAAGGTTTGAGCGATACTCCACCAGTGTCAAACGTTATGCCTTTACCAACAAAAGCTATTGGCTTTTGTTCTTTAGCAGCTCCATTCCATTTTATCACTACTAATTTTGGTTCTTTACTACTTCCTTGTGCAACTCCAAGCAAGGCTCCCATTTTTTTCTCTTCCATCTGCTTTTTATCAAGCACCTCGATTTCAAGGCCAAGCTTAGTAAGTTCTTTTTTTATATGATCAGCATAGGATTCTGGATATAGAATGTTAGGAGGCTCTGTTATAAAAGAGCGCGCAAGGAATATACTCTCACCTTCTTGCCTTGAGTGCTCAAATGATCTTTCAGCATTACTTAATTGCTCATCTTTTACTAATACGGTAATCTCCTCTACCTCTGTAATTTTCTCATCCTTTTTAGTTTTATACTTATCAAACTTAAAACTACGCAGAAACGCACCATATGCAACATTTGCTGCACTACCTTCGATTAAAACCGCTGCTTTTTTAATTTTTAATCTGCTTAGCTCACAATATATTTTACCACCAATATTTAATTCTTTATTTTCATTCCATTCATCCTTCTTACCAAGTCCAACAACTATGACATTTTTTTCTTCTGGCAAAGTAGTAGAGAAAAATTCACCAAAACTTCCATTGAAATTGCTAAATTGCTTTATATTATCCATGATCTGTTTTCCTTGCAAAACTCCGCCATCATTTACGGTTTCGTTGTCCTCAAATAAACCCGTTACTATTGTTTTAAAATCGGGCGAAATTTTAGAAATTGTTATTTTCATTGCTGGCATCTCCGTTGCAAATAATTGTAAACTGTACATAAAACACAGCAAAAACATCAGTAAGATATTTTTCATATACATCCTAAGTACAATAACACTCAAGTTTACTATGGACTCCCTTACATGCAAGGGTTTTTTATCTTTTATTAGAGAACTTATTATATCCGCCCAAGGTAATGTTAAACGTATAGGTTTTTATGACCTGATCACTGTAAGTAAATGGTGTTATGAGAAGGCTTGCAAGCCCATTACTAACAAAATCTCCAAGAACAGGATCAGCACAATTATCGCAATTATGGTCAACAAAAAACATTTGCGTTGTGAATTCCGGAAAATCCGGATGTTGAACTAGAAAGTTGATATGTGGAGCTCTATCACCAATTTTACCAGGTGCTATCGTAATAAAATTATAATAGCCAAGATTATTCACTACAAACCTTCCTGATCCAGCAAAATTCGGATCATCCTCTATATTCTTATCGTAATGGTTCACGCCGCGTGAATTCGCGTGCCATATAGAAACTACAGCATTTTGTATTGGTAAGCAGTTTATATCAGTAATTCTACCCACTATGTGTATTAATTCCCCTATTGCACTATTTGGAGAACCAGGTTTCCTTCTTAAATTGTTTGAAGAGCTAAAATTTTTTGGCCTTGCATCAAGGTCATATATTTCCGGAGTTTTAATGCAGTTGAGCAAAACAGGATCAGCTGCAAATAGCGGCAAACTGAATATCATTTGTACTAAAAGTGCTAACAAGATATTTTTCACATTCATTTCATTTATAATAGACTTCTTGCATAACCATATAACAAACTTTTATTGGAAATAGAAACGAAAAAACTTGCTTGACACCCTTCGCCAGCCCCCTTATCATGAAACTGAAGGTATTCAGTTATCTTCATCTGTGCAGATTAAACAGCAAGAAAACAACGTAGTTGGCGTCTTATTTTTAATTTTTTGCACTATGTGCACCTTATGTCTTCACAATATTTCTAGGTTTTTACCTACACAAGCTGAAACGCGCTATTTAAAACATTAAAAAACGCCAACTTAAAAAATGGATAGTGAATAACTAGCTACCCTAGGGTTTCTTTTGCCTTTTTTTCTGTTTAGTAAATTGTATCCGTTCAGCGGAGTGGTAGAATAAGGTAGACAAAGCAAGATAATAAAGATAATCATAGAGCAAAAGTGAGGTAATGTGGTAAACCTTTTAGAACTTTGCAAAAATTTACAGCAAAAAATAGAAAAACTGGAAGCAGAGATAGAAAACTTAAAAGCAGAAAATAAAGCTTTAAAGATAGAGAACGCTGAATTAAAGGAAAGGCTCGGTTTAAATTCAAAAAACTCATCCCTGCCCAGCTCAAAAGAGCTATACAAAATAAAAAAGGACAAGCCAAAAAGCGAAAGGAATGTTGGCGATCAGGTTGGGCATAAAGGAAATTTTCATGCCACAATGGAAGCGGATAAAGTAGTAAAAATAGAGTTGCCTAATATTTGCGAATGCGGAGGAGAGCTTGTAATATGCGAAAAACCTTATGTTCACCAAAAAGTTGATCTTCCGGAAATTAGGCCTTATGTAGTAATTGGAACATGGTCGTTGTCGGAGATGCAGAAAAAGAAAAAGTAGCAAGTTACCAGAAGGTGTTACGCCAGATACATTTGGTCCAAGGGTTAAGTCTATAATTGCAGCACTCAGCGGATTTTACAAAAACTCAAAGCGTGAAGTGGCTAGTATCATAAATGACATTTTTAATTTGAACATAAGTGTTGGCAGCATATCAAATCTTACTATTACCCACAAATATAAATGTACTTATAAATAAAGTATTACAATATTAAAGTTTGCAAATATTGAGGGTATAAAAATGGCAAACGAGAGTAATGAATGGGCTAAAAATGAATTTGGAGATGCTGTACTTGGAGATAAAAGATTAACTGACCGATTAGTAAAGATTGCTGATAGTTTGATAAGTTTACCTGAAAGCTCAATTAATGAGGCATGCAGAAGTTGGTCAGAAGCAAAAGCAGCATATCGTTTTTTTCAAAATGAGAACGTAAAAGAAGTCGATATTCTAGCTTCACACATTGATAAAACAGTTGAAAGAACAAAAGCTCATAAAAGAATTCTTGTGATTCAAGATACAACTTATATTTCATACTCAAGCCATAAGCGGATTGGGAACTATTGCTGGAAAAGGAGCAGTAATGCATACAGCCCTTGCTGTTAGTACGGAAGCTGGGAATACTGGATCAAAAGATTTACTCGAGGCAACTCATTTCTGAAGAAGAAAAAAGACTAAAGAGCCATCGTAACAACGTTCATATTGAGGATAAAGAAAGTATGAAATGGCTAGGCAGTGTCGACATTTATTTTAACCAAAGATAAATGCCAGCAATGTGAACAAAAGACAGAAAAGCTATGGCCAATTTGTCGTAGCGTGTAGCAACTCTGCGGAAGTGCTTGATTTTGTTGAACATCCTTTCGATTAAGTTTCTCTCTTTATACAATTCTTTGTCATATTCTCTTGGTGTTTTTCTGTTGGAACGCGGTGGGATTACTGGCTCAGCATTTACAGCTTCTGCAGCCTCAATCATATAATTTGCGTCATACCCTTTATCGGCAATAAGTGCCTCCATGTTCTTGCCTTCTATCAGGTCTAAAGCTTTTACGTAATCCGATCTTTGCCCTGCAGTAACAAAGAATCTCAGTGGGTTGCCCAAAGCATCACAAGCAGCGTGTAATTTGCTTGAAAATCCTCCTTTGCACCGTCCCAGCTCTTGTTCTTGTCTACCAGTTTCCACATTTTTTTCTTGCACCAGCAGCATGTTGATGTGCCCTGATTATTGTTGAGTCTATCATGAGCCACTCTGTGTCTCCATTAACAGCTAATGTGTTGAAAATCATCTGCCAAACACCAGATTTTGCCCACCTTATAAAACGTTTATGTACACTTGACCATTTTCCATACTCAGCCGGCAATGCTCTCCATGTTGCTCCTGTTCTACCTATCCACATTATTGCAGCTACGAATCTCCTGTTATCTTTTGCGCTTCTTCCTCTATCTCCTTCCTTACCTGGCAGACTGTTTTTTATTCTCTCCCATTGCTCATCTTTTAAATCATATAGCATTCTCTTTACCTATTAATAAAGAGTACTCTATATCACTATTTTTTTTATGTCGACAAGACCTAGACATCGGGGATAATGTATATCTCACATTTTAAAGGGTGGCAACCTTTGGGGTGCAAGCATGAGATAAAAGCAGGTAACACTAAACCTCATGGTGAATCCTTGCAAACAGAGTTAGATATGATTACGAGAGGAACCTATGTTTGAATTGTCGTCAAAGCATAGTATGCGAAAGGAGGTTGAATTACGCATAGACCAAAACGGTATGAAGCAAAAGTGGAACTAAAGATTGAAGACTTTAGTTATTGATGTTCCCAGCTTCCGGCAAATAGTAGGAATCTAAGTTTAACGTGAAACGAAGCCATGGAACGGAGTAACCACATAAAAGCTCTTATATTCATTAAAATATAAGTAGGTAGCCAACCACAAGCTGCTATGTGGAAGAAGAAGCTAATGCCCAAAGTAATATCTGGGATATGCAGACGTAAACACTTTAATTTGGAAGGTAAAGTGGTGAATAGTAGTGAATATGTTATGGACCAGCAAAAAGCTAGGTATGAATGGAATTCCTTGGCGAAAGCTGAAGAAATCTTCATTTAAGCTACAAAAACGAATTTACCAAGCTTCTAAATGTAATGATATCAAAAAGATGCACAACCTTCAGAGATTATTACTCAAATCAACAAGTGCAAGAACGATCGCAGTTAGAAGGGTAACTCAGGACAACAGAGGGAAAAAAACTGCAGGTATTGATGGAAAAGCTAACCTTAGTCAAAAAGAAAGATTGCAATTGGCAAACTCCTTAGATATAAGAGAGAAAGCAAAGCCATCAAGACGTGTCTGACCTGGTAAGCCATCGGAATATCGCCCGCTTGGTATACCAACTATATCGTGTCGAGCAAAACAAACACTTGTAAAAATGGTGTTGGAACCAGAATGGGAGGCAAAACTTGAGCCAAACACTTATGGTTTTAGACCTGGTAGATCATGTCATGATGCAATTGAAGCCATATTTGATGTGCTAAAACAGAAAACAGCATATGTATTAGATGCTGATATTTCTGGATGTTTTGACAATATTAACCATAATAAACTGCTTGAAAACCACACCAACGTTAAAGAAAATCATAAGAAGATGGTTAAGGGCAGGCGTTATGGAAGATGGAAAGTTTCAATCCACAAAACGTGGTACAATTCAAGGAGGCACCGTTGCTAGCTTGTGTTGCATTACACGGATTAGAGCAACATGTCAAAAAAGCATTAACAAACGAACTCTTTCAATGCATGAAAAGAAAATATGGTAGGATATCGCATAAAAACGCGCAAAAGTCTATTAGTGTAATTTTCTACTGTGATGATTTTGTCATCATACATGAAAACGAAGAGATTATTCTTAAAGCAAAAATTTTAGTTGAAGAATGGTTAGAAACCATTGGACTAAAATTAAAGCCCTCTAAAACAAGAATTTCTCATACATTAAGAACCATTGACGAAACAAAACCAGGATTTGATTTTCTTGGATTTTCAATAAGACAATATCCAACAAAAGAAAGTAAAAAAGGTTACACATTATTAATAAAACCAAGTCGTAATTCTATAAAGCAGCATACATTTGCTATTAAACATAAACTTAGAGAAATGCGTGGGGCGCCACAGGAAGTAATAATAAGGAATCTCAATCCAATAAACAGAGGATGGAGTCAATATTACTCTTCGGTAGTTTCATGTAAAATCTTTAGCTCATTGGATAATACTATACATAGAAAGCTCTGGAAGTGGGCAGTCTTTAGGCACCCAAACAAAGGGAAATGCTGGATAAAAAGAAAATACTTTAAAAAGTATAATAACGATAACTGGCGCTTTATGACAAGTAACAAGGTACGTCTTACTATACACAGCGATCATGTTATTAAACAAAGTGCAAAAAACCAGATCTCCATATGATGGTGATTGGCTATATTGGGGTAAACGTCTGAGAAAAATACCAGATAAGCCATTAAGAGTAATAAAACTATTGAAGTTACAACAAAGTAAATGTGATAATGTAGACTATGGTTTGAAAGTGATGATATAATAGAAATACATCATAAAGACCGGAATAGACGAAACAATATGATCAAAAATTTATCTTTGTTACATGGGCATTGTCACGATGAATTACACAGGAGGTGTGCATGACAAGCACCAAATTAGAGAGAAGCCGTATGAGGCGCAAAGTCTCACGTACGGTTTTGAAGTCGAGTGAGGAGGGGCGACCTTCTTCACTTAGACAACAGTATGCAGATGAAACTACAGATGAAGACCTAAGGAATATAGCAGAAAAATCACCAATAGTAAAGCTAGCATATGATGAGTTAGACAAGTTTTGCTGGAATGAGAAAGATTTAGTAGCATATGAAGAAAGAATAATGGATCTACGTAAGGAAGAAGCCATTCTTGAATACAAACTTGAGGAAGGTATAGAGAAAGGAAAAATCGAAGTTGCAAAAAATTTACTTAAAGCTGGTGTATCTGTTAATTTAATAGCTGAATCCACTGGCCTTTCTCAAGCTGAAATTGTACAGCTTAAGCAAGAAGTGGCCTAAGTATCACGGTTTTCAGGGCTTTTTTAGCTCGGCAGTGGTCTGAAAAGTCCATTTTTCACTTTATAAAATGTTTATATTTTACCACCTACTTTATTTGAATAAGTTCTTCTGCCACACTCTGAACGGATACTTGAATCAGGCTCAAGTTGACAAGTAGATGTTATCTTGTTATAATAAATATTTATTAATTTAATCTTAACTTAAGAGGGTATTTATGGTAGCAAGTGATAGTGTTTTAAAAAGGTATGCGTTAGCCTATATAAAGAAATTAGGTAATAATAATAATATTGAAGGGTTTCTACAGTATTGTAATAATACACCGAATTTAACTTGGAGCAAGGAGAATTTTAAAAATGTGTATGAAGAATTTACATATCCAAATTCAAGCAATAGGCACGATACAGGAAGCAGAAATGATCAATATAACGCAGGGAATAACACACAACCTACAGGCCCTCAGACTACACATATACATGTATACAATGATAGAGGTTTAGATTTTTGGGATTATTTACTACTTCGCAGCCTGTTTGGTGGTCATACTACAGTTATAAATAACCCTGGTTTCAGTAGTGGTAGCCATCAAAGCAGAGAAGATAAGAAAAAAGACTCAGAAGACAATAGAAAGTTATTAGCTTTAGGTATGGTAGCTGCAGTTGTGTGTGTTGCTTTCCATGCTGGTATGTGTTTTTGGTATAACAGCAGCAGAAAAGTGGCTAGAAAAGAAGAAAAAATAGATTACCTGGATAGTAAATTTAAAACGTTCAGAAATATAGAATTTGCGGTTGGCGCTGTTTCTTTGGCAGCTTTGGTAGCTTGTGCTGTTTACCCAGTCTTACCAGTGTGGGGTTTAGTTATCCTTGGCGTTAATTCTCTTGTGTGTTTTACTGGTGGTTTAGCTTTTCATATGAAGCATGAGGAAGAATCAGAAAATATCGAGAAAGCTAAAGGAGCGGTAGATAGCTGTCTTAGACAAGGGCATGGTTATGGAGATTCTTCTCGTTATGATGCACCACCTCCTTACTTTTCTCAAGATCCTAATACTACTCCAACTGCTCCTCCTTGTAGTGAATTTGATAATTCTAATGCGAAACGGCAGTTTGAGAATTGTGAGGGGTTCACGTATGATAGAAATCAATAGTTTTATTTTTAGCCAAATTAATTGAATCAAGCCACAAAATCTGCTAAAGTTAACTTTATGAAAGCACCCTTAGCTCAGTTGGATTAGAGCATTTGACTACGGATCAAAAGGTCGGGCGTTCAAGTCGCTCAGGGTGCACCACATTTTATAGGAAGCAGAAGTCACACTTGAAATTAATATATGCAATACCTATCTTTAAAGGTTAAGCACTAAACTATTATATATGAGCAAAAAAGACTACTATGAGCTACTGGAAGTAGGCAGAAATGCCAGTATTGATGAGATAAAAAAAGCGTATAAAAAATTAGCGTTAAAATATCATCCTGATAGAAATCCTGGCAATCAAGAAGCAGAGGAAAAATTTAAAGAAGTAACAGCTGCATATGAAGTTCTGTCTGACTCTGAGAAAAGGGCAGGCTATGAACGTTATGGCCACGAAGGTGCTTCTGGTGGATTTCAAGGCTTTAGCTCTGCAGGAGATTTTAGCGACATATTCAATGACTTCTTTGGTGGAGGATTCGGTGGTGGTGCAAGTAGATCGAGAGCAAAAAGAAGTACAACAGGAGTATCTGGAGCAGACCTACGTTATGATCTTGAAATTACCTTAGAAGATGCATTTAAAGGAATACAAGCGCCTATACATTATGTGACAAATGTAAAATGTGATACATGCCAAGGCACAGGTGGCGAAGGAGCAATTAAACCAGTTCAGTGCCACACATGCCAGGGAAGCGGTAGGATTAGAACTCAACAAGGCTTTTTTACCATCGAAAGAACATGTACTACATGCTATGGGGAAGGAGAAATAATACAAAACAAATGTAAGAAATGTGGTGGAAGTGGACGTAGAAGAGATGAAGTAAATATATCCGTTTCAATTCCAAAAGGCATAGAAGAAGGAGCTAAGGTAAGGATAAGTGGTAAAGGAGAAGCTGGAACAAAAGGTGGAAAAAGTGGAGATTTATACGTATACGTGAAAATAATTTTCCATAAAGTCTTTGCTAGAAATAAAGCAGATTTACACTGTAAAGTGCCTATAAGAATGACACTAGCAGTGCTTGGTGGTGAAATCGATATTCAATCAATTGATGGAGCTAAAATAAAAGTAAAGGTCCCTGAAGGCACTCAAACTGGTACCAAACTACGTTGTAGGGAAAAGGGTATGCCATATATGAACTCACATGCTCGTGGTGATTTATACGTACAGGTAATAGTTGAGACTTTAAATCCAAAAAATTTAACTAAAAAGCAAATTGAACTATTAAAAGCGCTTGAAGAAGAGGAAAATGCAAGTGTACAACAGCAATCTGAAGGGTTTTTTAGTAAAGTAAAAAAAAAATAAGAAATCTGCTAAATGACATAAAGGGGTAACTGTTTACGGGTTTTCATTTAATCCTGCAATTCTTTGACCTTATTAATGGAAAACTTAACAATAGTGTTATTATTAGCCAACAGAAACTTCTTAGTTCCTTAAAACTATGTAAAAGCAATAAATTTCTTTATTTAAGGTCGAAGTTTTGCTATTCTCAGGTTTTAATAATTTAAATTTAATGAATATAAACAAAAATGAGTTTTTATTTCTTCCGCTTGGGGGAGTAGGAAGAATCGGGATGAATGTTAGCCTATATCATTACCAAGGTAAGTGGATTATGATCGACCTTGGTGTTGGTTTTGCAGATGAAACTATGCCAGGTGTTGAGCTGCTCATTGCTGATATAGATTTTATTGCTCAAAGAAAAAAAGATTTACTTGGAATAATCATTACACATGCACATGAGGACCACTGCGGTGCAGTGCCCCACTTGTGGGAAGAGTTGCAGTGCTCCATATATACAACAAAGTTTACGGTTAATTTTCTTAAAGAGAAACTAAAAGAATTTCGATTGGAAGGTATAGTGCCTGTGAAAGAGGTAGACATAAATGGCAGCATAAATTTGGGTCCTTTTACCGTCGAGTTTATAAATGTAACTCATTCAATTCCTGAGGCAAATTCAATATTAATTAGCACTGAAATGGGTAGTGCACTCCATACCGGAGACTGGAAATTTGATCCAAAACCTGTTGTTGGATTAACTTCTAATATGGAGCGTCTAAAAGAAATTGGCGATAAAGGTGACCTGCTTGCAGCAATTTGCGATTCAACCAATATATTAAGCAAGCATCACCCTGAGTCAGAAGGTGAAATTTATAATAATATTTATAACATAATAAAGCGGTCTAAAAAATTAGTTGCTGTTTCGCTATTCGCTTCAAATGTGGCACGAATTGAAACGATAAGCCAAGCTGCAAAAGCACTAAATAGAAAAGTAGTTTTACTTGGTAGATCTTTATGGAGAATAGTGAAAGTTGCGCAAGATAGTGGTTATTTAACTGATTCTCCTCAGTTTCTTGAAGCAAAGGAAGCAGTAAATTTTCCAAGGGAAGAACTGGTGCTACTTTGCACAGGTTGTCAAGGTGAGCCACTGGCAGCTACCGCAAGACTTGCTGCTAAGAGTCATCAAGCATTTAAAATGCAGCAAGGTGATACCATGATCTTTTCGTCAAAAATCATTCCTGGAAATGAAACTCGTGCGCACAACATGCTCAATGCCTTTATTGAGATGGGGGTAGAAGTTATTACTGAAAAAACAGAGCATGTTCATGCTTCTGGGCATCCAACAAGAGCAGAGCTAAAGGAAATGTATTCTTTAATAAAACCGAAGATGTCTATTCCAGTTCACGGCGAATATATTCACACGCATGCACATGTAAAATTTGCTAAAGAGTGCGGTGTGGCAAAAGCAATAATGATTGCACCAGGTGATATTGTTAATTTGGAGAACGGAGAAAAGGTTGATTCAATTGATGTTGACTACTTTGGTATTGATGGTATGCTGCTACGTCATCCGGAGAGCAGTGTTATAAAAATGCGTAAAAGAATGAGAGATGCCGGAGTTATTGTGGTAACAGCAGTTGTAAACAAGAAAAATAAATTGCTTGCTAAACCAAAAGTATTTGTACCTGGTGTTTTTGAAGTGCTAGAAGATGCAGCTACCATACAGAAAATTGTCAAGAAAGTTGAGTCGTTGTTTAGTTTGCAGCCAACAAAAAAAATTAAAAATAAGATTGAAAGTTCAATATTGAGTATCTTAAAGGAATATTTACTAAAAAGGCCTATAATTGAGGTTCAGATAGAACAGGTATGAAATGAATGAAGCTATTCGTTCATCTGGTGTTATTTATTTCGTTATTTATTCCTTATTTTACAAAAGCTGCTTTATATGTTGATATAAAAAAAAGCAGTGTTGGTAACATTGGTCTTGTTGTATCTAAATGTACATGTAAAACAGCGTTGGAAAGCGAATTAAGCGAAAATATTGCAAAGGTAATAGGAACAAATTTATCTAATTGTGGCTTATTTAATGTAAAACGTGGCGCGGAAGCTGAATCTAAATCTTGGAAAAGCGATACTGTAGTCACAGTAAGTTTAAGCGAAATATCTGGTAGTGCATTAGAGCTATCATTTCGTTTATTTGACACTTTTACAAAAAGAGAATTACTTACTCAGTCAGTTGTTTTTCCAGCAAAAGACTGGAGAAAAATTGGTCACCTCGTTTCGGATGTGATACATGATAGATTAATTGGTGAGAAAGGGCACTTCAACACAAAAATCACGTATATCGCTGAAGAAAAAGATAGCAACTACAAATCTGTGCGTAAAATTGCTGTGATGAATCAAGATGGAAGTAATATAAAATACTTAACAAATGGCGATAGATTTGTGTCAACACCGAGATTCTCACCAAATGGAAAGGGTATTGTTTATATCTCGTACGCAAATGGTAAAAGTTATATAATATTAAAAAATTTAAAAGATAACACTGAATCAATAATCAGCGCATTTGAAGGAGTTGTTTCTGCACCAAGATTTTCTCCCGATGGTAAATCTCTTTTAATTTCCCACTCATTGGGTGGTGAAACGAATATATTATCTTTGGATTTAAGTAGTAAACGAACAAAAAAAATTACTAAAGGTTCAGCTATAAGCACTTCTCCCTCTTTTTCTCCAGATCAAAAGTATATGGCTTTTAGTTCTGATATAAGTGGGAGTCAGCAACTGTACGTTATCGATTTTACTAACAAAAGTAAAAAACCTAAAAGAATTAGTTTTGGAAGTGGAAGATATGCTACGCCTGTTTGGTCGCCAAAAGGAGATCTGATAGCTTTTACAAAGATTCAGTCAGGAAAATTTTACATAGGAGTTATGAAGCCAGATGGCAAAGAAGAACGTCTGCTTTCAGAGGGGCATAAAATTGAATCCCCGGCATGGCTACCAAATGGTAGAGAAATCATTTTTACAAGAACAGAATCACCAAGCAACTCTAAACTATATTTAGTAGACTTAGTAAAGAAAAATCAAAAAATGGTTTCCACTCCCACAAATGCTTCTTTACCGGATTGGTCTTATTTTTGAAAGTAGATCTATTATAGGTTTGATATGAGCCTTATTTTACTTTAATCGCTTATAACCTTTGGCACTACGAAATACCCATGCTCAGGTTTTGTATTGGACAATATCTCTTTTTTAATGTTTTGAGAATTTATAACATCATCGCGTACATGAATGTCCTTGTCTATACTGCCATAACGCATAGGAGAAACACCTTCAGTATTAACTTGCAATAAAGTATCGTGTATCCAATCCAGCATTGTCAGTTCTTTGGAGTAGTGATCAATCTCGTCATTTGATAACTTAATCCTTACAAGCTGTGCAATTTTAAGCATTTCTTCCTTGGTAATTGTTATTTTTCTCTTATTTGCAAATTCTATTAGTGAAGTAATAACGTCTTCTGTTGACTTAGCTGGCATTTCTACCTCCTTGGATGAAGTGAGTTAAAATATTTACAACCGAAACAACTTCTATTTTACCAGTTTTTTCAAGTTTGTGAAGTATGGTATCCGTAATCACTAATTTATCTAAAGAAGAGGAAGAGATTTTCTCAACTGCACTTCCTGAAAGCACACCGTGTGTGATGCATGAAGTTACGGACTTTGCTCCGTAACTTTTTAAAGCAAGAGCTGCATTACACAATGTTCCACCAGAGTCAACTATATCATCAACAATGACACAATTTTTGTTTGCAACTTCTCCTATTATGTTCATTACTTGAGATGTGCCTGCTTTCTCCCTATATTTATCTACTACAATAATCTTATCACTTAACCCTATCTTGTACTTTTCCTCTAAAGTCTTTGCAAAAGCACGTGCTCTACCAATTGCTCCAACATCAGGTGCAACAATTGCCAAATTTTCCGTGTGTATAGAGTCAACAAATGCTTCAAAGCAGTTCAAATTAGTTATCGGTACATCAAAGAATCCTTCAATTTGACTTGAGTGCAAATCAATAACTGCAACACTACTTGCACCTGCAGTTTGAATAAGATTTGCAACTAATTTGGCACTTAAAGCAGACTGCACATTATTGTTCTTGATAATTCTATCTTGCCTGCTATATCCATAATAAGGAATAATTACTACTATCCTTTTGGCTCCTAATCTATTTACTGCATCAATTATGAGCAGAAGCTCCATAAGGTTATCATTCACAGGGGGAGAAAGAGATTGTATTATATATACTTCTTGATTATATAGATCATTTGCTACTTCTACATTTACCTCGCCATCGGTAAACTTTGATATCCAAGCAGAGGATGGTTGAACATCTAGCCGGTTAACTACTGATTCCCCTAATTCCTTACTAGCATTACCTATTATTATCTTCATAACGCACTAATTGAGTTTTTAAGATTATACAGAAATTGTAAAATAATTGAAATGTAAGTGTCTTTATCTAGCATTCTTGTCGGTGAATTAGGTACCTCTTGTACAATGACCTGTCATTTTCACGCGTTGTTTCAATATACAGACCCAAATTGAAACAACTATACAAAATCCTGCTTATGTTTCAAGATAAATGACTTTAATGAAATATAATTTATCTAGGTCTTGTCGACATAAAAAAAAATAGTGATATAGAGTACTCTTTATTAATAGGTAAAGAGAATGCTATATGATTTAAAAGATGAGCAATGGGAGAGAATAAAAAACAGTCTGCCAGGTAAGGAAGGAGATAGAGGAAGAAGCGCAAAAGATAACAGGAGATTCGTAGCTGCAATAATGTGGATAGGTAGAACAGGAGCAACATGGAGAGCATTGCCGGCTGAGTATGGAAAATGGTCAAGTGTACATAAACGTTTTATAAGGTGGGCAAAATCTGGTGTTTGGCAGATGATTTTCAACACATTAGCTGTTAATGGAGACACAGAGTGGCTCATGATAGACTCAACAATAATCAGGGCACATCAACATGCTGCTGGTGCAAGAAAAAAATGTGGAAACTGGTAGACAAGAACAAGAGCTGGGACGGTGCAAAGGAGGATTTTCAAGCAAATTACACGCTGCTTGTGATGCTTTGGGCAACCCACTGAGATTCTTTGTTACTGCAGGGCAAAGATCGGATTACGTAAAAGCTTTAGACCTGATAGAAGGCAAGAACATGGAGGCACTTATTGCCGATAAAGGGTATGACGCAAATTATATGATTGAGGCTGCAGAAGCTGTAAATGCTGAGCCAGTAATCCCACCGCGTTCCAACAGAAAAACACCAAGAGAATATGACAAAGAATTGTATAAAGAGAGAAACTTAATCGAAAGGATGTTCAACAAAATCAAGCACTTCCGCAGAGTTGCTACACGCTACGACAAATTGGCCATAGCTTTTCTGTCTTTTGTTCACATTGCTGGCATTTATCTTTGGTTAAAATAAATGTCGACACTGCCTAGTCATTTGTATCTGCTAACATACTACACTTCCCATTGTAGAGCCTCTGCAACTTACTGAAATTTATAATCGCTTTATAAAAAGTTTTATACTCTTTGCTTAATTGGAGGCGCTACCTCTGCACTTTCTGCTCTGTCTAGGGTACTACTTGGTTTTTCTGCAGTAATTTTTTGAATGCTACCATCTACCTTATTCTTGATATCTGCTCCATATGATCTTAATACTTCAATAGCTTTCTCGTTTCCACTATTCAGCGCAATATCCAAAGCATCCATTCCATCATTATTTTTGTGGTTGATAAAATTCTCTAACTCAAAGATTTTTATATATTGCTCAATGATGAATTCCACCACTTTTCCAGGGCAATTATTAGCGGCAGGAAAGAGTACTGCATTGTTATTATTGTCTTTCTTTGTTACATCTGCTTTGAGCTTGTCTATCAAATACTTGATAATTTCTATTCTGCTATCATCTTCTGCTTCAGTGCACTGCCTAGCAGCTAAAAACAGAGCTGTTCGCCCATTATTGTCCACATCTTCAATATCTTGTCCCTTATCAATTAAGGCTTGTATTATATTTTTGTTCCCATATAAAGCAGCAAAGTGAAGAGGAGTATACCCTTCGGTGCTTTCTCTTTCATTAATCAATGCACCATGGCTAGCTAGTAATTCTATAAATTCTGGCGTATTTGCAAAAACTGCAAAGTGCATTGGTGTTAGATCATCTTTACCATGATTTTGAGTTTTTGCATTAACGTTTGCTCCATTTTTTATCAGCAATTTTGCTATTTCTAATTGTTTGCGTCCGATGGCAATATGCAGTGGCGTACGATTGCGTTCATAATGATCATTGACGTTTGTGCCACACTTTATTAGTAGTTCTGCAGCTTCAATATTACCTTCCTGAATTGCAACGTATAAGGAAGCATATCCATCTTTTGTTTCCTCTGTCATACGAAATTGCGAACATGTTAGTTCATATATTATTAAGGATTATTATTAAGTTTTTATTAATACAATATTAATGTAGCGGGATGACGAGCTTATCGTCATCCCGCCGCGAACCGTCATACCACTGCGAACCGTCATCCCGCCGCGGTATCTCTAGATCCCGCTAACAACTTACTATTACCCACAAATAAAAACATAATATTGTATTTACTCAAATAATTTAATTTTATTAACCTGAAAGCTTATTAGATTAAAATTATTAAACTAAGAGTTATAATTTTAGCAACTAAAAGCTGTAAATTGCACCATATAAACAGTTATTTCAAGCAAAAGTTATGCCATTAAGAGCTATGCAACAAACATTTATATTTGTGGGTAATAGTAAGCGCTAACAAGCAGCGGGATGACGGTTTTTCAAATTATCGTAAGTCAGTTTAGCTATAGCTACAAGTTTCATTCTTCCCTTACAAATAACTTTACTGCGTCCTTTTTTCGGATTCAGAATTAGCAAGAAACGTTCTTGTAAGGTGGTCTACTAAAATTTTGCTTTATAAAACAATGTCTGAACTATGCAATTAATACATTATCAACACAACTGATTCATAAAAGCAAATATTATAACCACGAAGAGAGAAAATGTTATGCTTAGTTTAATAAGAAAGACCTTGAGAAAAAAAATGACTCATCAGGTAAACGATTCGAAATTGAAAGAGAAAGATGAAAAAAGTATTTTAAAATTAGCATCAAAAATAGAAGGCAAAAAAAGTAGCATTGCTGAAGAACTAGAAAAAATATCTGAAAAGGAAAAACAAAGGATTCTTACTACGGAAGTAAGCAAACATCGGGGTAAAGAACCAACTATTATATCACTTGCTTATGCTATACTACGTAAAGATAGTATAGCTGTTGAGAAAATGTTAAGAGTAGCTAAAGAAAACGGTATTCTGAAAGACATTCTTGACGCAACAACAACTATAAAATATCCAGGTGGTCAGGAAGAAACTTGCACACCACTTACTTATGCCATATTATGTAAAAATAGCAAAACTATTGAAGAAACTTTAAAAGTCTCTAAAGAAAACGGTATTCTGAAAGATATTCTTAACGCAACAACAACTATAAAATATCCAGATGGTCGGAGAGCAACTGTTACACCACTTGCTTATGCTATACTATATGAAGATAGTATAGCTATTGAAGAAATTTTAAAAGTCTCTAAGGAGAACGGTATTCTGAAAGATATTCTTAACACAACGGCAACTATAAGATATCCAGATAACAAGGAAGTGACTTACGCGCCACTTGCTTATGCTATGTTCTGGAAGGATAGCAAAGCTATTAAAGAAATTCTAGTAGCAGCTGAAGAGAACAGTATTCTGAAAGATATTCTTAACACAACAACAACCATGAAATATCTAGACCGGGAAGTGACTTACACACCACTTGCTTATGTTATACTACGTAGAGATAGTATAGCTGTTGAGAAAGTGTTAAGAGTAGCTAAAGAAAACGGTATTCTGAGAGATATTCTTGACACAACAATAACTATAAAACATTTAGATAGCCGGGAAGTGACTTACACACCACTTGCTCATGCTATGTTCTGGGAGGATGGCAAAATTATTAAAGAAATTCTAGTAGCAGCTGAAGAGAACAGTATTCTGAAAGATATTCTTGACGCAACAACAACTATAAAATATCTAGATGGTCAAGAAGAAATTTACACACCGCTTACTTACGCCATATCATGTAAAAATAGCAAAACTATTGAAGAAATTTTAAAAGTCTCTAAAGAAAACGATATTCTGAAAGACATTCTTGACGCAACAACAACTATAAAATATCTAGATGGTCAGAAAGAAATTTACACACCGCTTACTTACGCTATATCATGTAAAAATAGCAAAACTATTGAAGAAATTTTAAAAATCTCTAAAGAAAACGGTATTCTGAAAGATATTCTTGATGCAACAACAACTATAAAATGTCCAGATGGTCATGAAGAAACTTGCGCACCGCTTACTTATGCTATACTACGTAAAGATAGTATAGCTGTTGAGAAAATGTTAAGAGTAGCTAAAGAAAACGATATTCTGAAAGACATTCTTGACGCAACAACAACTATAAAACATTCAGATAGCCGGGAAGTAACTTACACACTACTTGCTTATGCTATACTGCGTGAAAATAGTATAGCTATTGAAGAAATTTTAAAAATCTCTAAGGAGAACAGTATTCTGAAAGATATTCTTAACGCAACAATAACTATAAAATGTCTAGATGGTCGGAGAGTAACTGTTACACCACTTGCTTATGCTATACTACGTAAAGATAGTATAGCTGTTGAGAAAATGTTAAGAGTAGCTAAAGAAAACGGTATTCTGAAAGACATTCTTAACACAACAATAACCATAAAACATAAAAATAATCAAAAAGTAACTGATAAGTTACTTGCCGCATTACATGATCGCAAAGTTATTCAAAAAATTTTAGACATAGCTAGAGAAAATGATATTCTGAAAGACATTCTTAATGCAACAATAACTATAAAATATCCAGATAGTGAAGAAAAAATCTACACACCACTTACTTATACAATATCATGTAAAAGCAACGAAGCTTTTAATACAACAAGAGCTATAAATCAAGATGGTCAGGAAAAAACTCACATCCCATTTCCTACCCTTGATAAAAGAGAAACTGAATTAAAATTAAAAGAAAAAAGACAAAGTAGAAGAGATGAGGGATTAAATTTTAACAATGGTAGTAGTGACAAAAATGTTGAAATAAAAGTTAATGGGGATATCTTGTTGCAGCATAGTAGTGGAATTGAAAATGAAATAAATCATACTGCTGTACGTAATGATGTAAGGGGGGTAAAGCCTCTAATAGAAAGTAGAGTAAATGTTAAAGTACAGAATATAAATGCAGTGATTGCAACTTCTGTGACATTTAAAATGATTGCAACTTCTGTGACACTTGAGTTGGTAGCTAGTAAAATAACATGTGTACTGTCAAAACCCACCACTAAATTGGAAGAAGTAGCTATAACATATTTTCAAGGTTTAGCACTATATTTGTGAAACTTAATTTATATGTGCTAAACAAGATGCTGATTAGTTTTATAGCTAACCCAAGAAAGGTTTCCCTACGTCATACCGCCGCGGTATCTCTAGATCCCGCTAACAAGTAGCGGGATGACGATTGTCGTTTAGCCATAAATATTTAAGAAATTTACCAAATGAAAAAAAAGGCAAAAGAAGCCCTGGGGTTATTATCTGCTTTAAAATATTGGCGTTTTTTATGTTTTAAACGCTTGACAAGCAAGATTTAGCTGCTTTTAATTGCAACTAACCTATGCTGCAAATGTTTAAGAAATTTACCAAGCAGAAAAAAAGACAAAGAATCCCCGAGTTAGCTAGTCTTTTACTATCTCTGTCGAGTATTGGCATTTTTTGATGTCTTGTAACGCTTTATAAGCGCGTTCAGCTTATTTAGATAAAAATCTAGATGTAGATGAAGTTTTGTAAAGACATACAGTATCTATATACTGCAAAAAATTGAACATAAGACGCCGATACATTAAGTAATCCTTACCTTTTAATCTGCAGATTGGCGAAAGCAAATACAATAGCTTCACTATCATGATAAGTGGGCTGGCGGAGTTTGTCAAGGAAGTTTTTCGTTTCTGTGAACCACCTGCTAACCGACAGCTAACATTAACTACCGATATCGTATCTGAAGAAGCCCCCTGGCCATTCTAAAAAATTTAATGCTGAGTACACCTTACTTTTGGCTTCCTCTATAGTGCTCCCTTCTGCTACTATATTTAGCACTCTTCCGCCATCGGAAACTAAGTTACCACTTTCATCGAATTTAGTACCAGCATGAAACACCAACACACCAGGAATGCTTTCAATCTTATCTAATCCTTTAATTACTTCTCCCTTTTGATAATCACCCGGATAGCCTTTACTTGCAACAACTACACAAACTGTAGATTTGTTGTTAAGTTCCACCATTTTGACATTTAACTTTCCTTCTGCAACTGACAACATCAATTTTAACAAATCGCAATTTGAATCAAATCTAGGTAATATAGATTGCGTTTCTGGATCACCGAATCTAACGTTATACTCGAGAAGTTTTGGGCTATCTTTGCAAATCATTAAACCAGCAAAGAGTACTCCTTTATAAGACGTACCCATGTTAACCAATGCTTGAGCTGTAGGGTATATTATTTTTTGGATAATTTTTTGCTCCATGTCCTTACTTATAATTGAAGGTGATGAGTACGACCCCATACCTCCAGTATTTTGGCTTTCATTACTTTCATCAACTCTCTTATAATCTTTTGCACACCCAAGAGTTACTACTTTCAACCCATCAATAAGAGCAAAAAAACTTACTTCTTCTCCAACTAAAAACTCTTCTATGATTATTTCTTCACCTGATTCACCAAATTTTTTCTCCACTAGCATTGAATTTATTGCTGAAAAAGCTTCGCTTTCTGTATTACATATAACCACCCCTTTTCCTGCTGCAATTCCATTTGCTTTCACTACAAGTGGAAACTTTATTTTATTGCTACGTACAAAATCTTTAGCTAACCCTTCATCAACAAAACACTCGTACTTGGCAGTTGGTATACCATATCGTTTACATAGTCCCTTGGTGAAAGACTTCGATCCCTCAAGTTTTGCAGTTGCTTGACTTGGAGCAAAAACATTTATTCCCTCTGCAACTAAATCATCAGCAAGCCCATCAATTATTGGTTGTTCTGGACCAATAACAACCAACTCTATATTTTCTCTCTTGCAAAATTGTGTAACATCCACTGAATTTTGAATATTTACATCCACAAGAGCCCCAAGATCTTTCATAGCTTGGCGACCAGGAGTTACATATAACTCAGTCAAGATAGGAGATTTTTTTAGAGCCCAAAGTAGAGCGTGCTCACGCCCACCAGAACCTATAACCAGAACCTTCATCTTTATTTCCTCGCTTTTCTATATGTCAAAATTATTATTTGCTTATAACAGTATCATTACTCATGTATTTTTGCAACACGTTTGGTATTGCAATCGACCCGTCAGAATTTTGATAATTTTCCATTATGGCAATAATCGTTCTTCCTATAGCTAAAGCTGAGCCGTTTAAAGTGTGAATATATTTTTTCATCTTTTTATCAGTTTCTGAAGAGTATTTAGCGTTCATCCTTCTTGCTTGAAATGCACCACAATTTGAGCAGCTTGATATTTCTCTATATTTATTTTGCCCAGGTAACCATACCTCTATGTCATAAGTCCTTTGTGCAGCAAAACCCATATCGCCACTGCAAAGCAGCATTACTCTGTATGGCAATTCTAATTTTTTTAATATCTCTTCAGCAACACTCGTCATACCCTCAAGCTCATCATTTGATTGGTCTTCAGTTGTGATGCTTACCAACTCCACTTTACCAAATTGGTGTTGCCTTATCATGCCCCTGGTATCGCGACCTGCACTACCTGCTTCTTTACGAAAGCACTCCGAATATGCAGTAAAGCGAATAGGCAGTTCTTTTTCTTCCATTATTTTGTCAGCAACTAAATTTGTTAAAAACACTTCACTTGTGGGAATCAACCTCAATTCGTCGGTAGTTAAATACGAATCGTCAGAAAATTTCGGTAGCTGACCAACATTATACATAGCCTCGTTTTTCACCAAAGCCGGGTGGTACACCTCAGTATAGCCAAATTCATTAACATGCATTTCAAGCATAAAATTTATTAGCGCTCGTCCAAGCTTAGCTAACTGTCCTTTTAATATCGTAAATCTTGATCCGGAAATTCTCGCCGCTTGTTCGAAGTCCATTAAACCTAATTTTTCTCCGAGTTCATAATGAGATTCTGGTACAAAATCAAACTGTCTTTTTCCTCCATATCTTCTCACCTCTAAATTAGAGTTCTCATCTGCGCCTATTGGCACATCTTGCGCAGGAATATTCGGCAAGTTAGATAAAACATTCACTAACTTATCCTTTTCTGCTTGTTCTTTTAAGCTGATTGCCTCTATCTCATTTGTGATGCTTTTTGACAACTCTATTTGCTCTTCACAGGGGCTCTTGCTCATTTTAAGCTTTTTTATTTCCTCTGTGATTTCATTGCGCTGCCTATTTAAATCTTGCAATTTAGTGGTTAATGACCTTTTCTCGTGATCAATTTCTAATATCTCTTTTGCAGTAAACTCTCTTATCCCCCTGCTTTTCATTACCTTCTCAAATTCTTCAAAGTTCTTACGTATATATTCTATATCGTGCATATATTGTGCTATTACTAACATTGTTACTGTACTCCAAAAGCTCTTAATATTCAATATATTCTCATACTACTAAAATTATTATGGTTGATTTTTTTGTTAGAATTTGTTAAAATTTAATTAACTTAGCGTTCATAGGGTGTAGTATGTTGGGTATTACAAAAAATAATCAGAAAGAGAGCACTGACTTTGCTGGTGAGGAATTCATTATCTACGCTACTTGTGTATGCCTAGCAGCCACATTCGCTGCTGGCTGTTTAGGGGCGGTAATAGGATCCCCTCTATTGACCTTTCCACTTGCTATGCTAATTTCTCATCCTGTGATTTGGATTATAATGGGAGTAGTTCTTACAGTAGCATACAAAATGGTTGTTGAACCTTTATTTTACTTAGCGAAGAACTATATTAATGGAAAAAGAGCTTCAAAGGGGGAAAAGAGTGAAGAAAAAGATACAGAACTACAAGATTTGCAAGGCAAGACTCCAGAAAAGCAAGCAAGACCGAAAACTCCTGATAGGGATAGTGGTATTTTTGACTGCAAAGAAAATAAGGATTCTTTTGTATATAAGACAAATAAAAAAGAAGATTATAAATTTTGGTTAAGTAATTTTGATATTGCAGAGATTGCAAAAAGTTACTATGGATGGATGCCATATCGTAAAAAAGGTCACAGGGAATTTTCCAAAGGAGTGTTCTTTTCTTGCCTCGATAATCTTACATCTTTTCTGGGGAACCGATTGCAAGAATATAAAGATAAAGTAAAAGGGGATAACAATTTAGTATTATCTTCAATTCTTAACTTAAATAACAATCATTGGGTAACATTGGTTATTTCTCATGATGAAAAGAGTAAAAAGTTTAGAGCATATTATTGCGATTCATTTGGTGAACCATTACCAGAAGAGGTATCAAGTGCGCTACAGAAAACTCTAGGAATAGACAATAGTAGTATTAGAAACTCAAAAGCTAAACAACAAGATGATAAGTATAATTGTGGAATATTTGCCTTAGAGAATGCTAAGAAAATTACAGATATGCTGAAAGCAGGCAAATCGTTTGATGAAATTGATGATCAGCTAAAATATGAACTTAGTTCAGAGCAATTAATAGAGAAGAGAAAAGAATTTGCAAAAGCGTTGAAAAAGGATGAACAAAGCAGGGCTGGCACGCCAAGCCCTGTATTAGGTAGTCCAGGAAATATAAGTCGTAAAGATAGCGGAGTAAGTTTAGATTCAGTAGAAAGTAAGCAAACAAAAATTGTTCAATATAATACTACAGGTGATGGCAACTGCTTTTTCGATGCGGTATTTGGTGATAATAGCTCTGGTCAATATAAAACTGAAAAAGCACAAGATATGAGAATGGAATGGCACAAATTTTTAAGTCAATTTAACTCTTTGAATGATCCAAGGATGCCTGAGTTATTGAAGGGACAGATGCAGAAAGTTTTTGGTGCATTCTTAGAAAATCCAAATCATTTGATTGGTATGTCGGACTCAATAAAAGATTTGGTTCAGCATACAAACAGACGGGTAGAGAAGATCAAAAAAAAGACTAATAAATTAATAAAAAAGTTATGTTGTCTTACAACATTAAAAGAAAATGAAGTTATAGGTGATTTAAGAAGCATTAGTGCTAGTAATCTCAATATTAGTGAAAGAAAATATGATAGAAATTATAATAGTGATACTGCAGCAAATTCTTTTCTCAATGGCAAATCCATTTATAGATCTTATCTAGAGGCAATCAGCAGCCAAAGTTACCATGTTTTCATAGAAGAAATTTCTATCTTAGCTTCGCTGGCTAATATTGAAATTGACGTCTACTATAAAAATAATGGTAATGATGTAAATACATTGTTTCTGCCAAATGCGGGAATGATAAATGAAGGTTATCAGCAGAACAACGAGCTATGGGGAAATAAAGAACAAGAAACGGTATACTTGGCACCTGGTCATTATGAGAGAGCTGAGATAGTAGAGGTAGAGCCTTCTCTTATGGAAAAAGTAAGTTCGGCTATACAAAGTGTTGTAACAGTATGTGTAAATGCGCTAGGTTTGAACACATAGAATATATGTCCCTACAAGTAGGAAATTTGACAATTGATTCTCCAGTTATTTTAGCTCCAATGTCTGGAGTGACTGATTATCCGTTTAGAAGTATTGTGAAGAAACTTGGTGCAAGTTTGTTAGTTTCAGAGATGATCGCAAGCAGAGCTATGATTATGCAAACTCGCCAGAGTTTGCAAAAAGCAAAAGTCGATGCATTAACTGCTGTGCAGCTTGCTGGGTGTGAGCCAGATGTTATGGCGGAGGCTGCAAAATTAAACGAGGACATGGGAGCAAAAATTATAGACATAAACTTTGGTTGCCCTGTTAAAAAAGTTGTAAACGGTTATGCAGGATCAGCGCTAATGCGTGATGAGAAAAAAGCCGCTGAGATAATTGAAGCTGTGGTCAAAGCAGTGAATATGCCAGTTACGGTGAAAATGCGCACTGGATGGAACGATGAAAATCGCAATGCCCCGAGACTTGCGAAAATTGCCGAAGACTTAGGAGCAAAAATGATCACTGTGCATGGAAGAACAAGAGCGCAGCTTTATAATGGTCAAGCAGATTGGAAATTCGTTAGAAATGTTAAAGAGCAAGTGAAAATTCCAGTTATAGTAAATGGCGATATTAAAAATTTAAATGATATTCAGAATGCTCTCAAAGAATCTGGAGCAGACGGAGTGATGATAGGTCGTGGTGCCTACGGTAAACCTTGGCTGATTAATCAAGCAATGAACTTTCTCAGTGGAAGTGAAACTTCTGAGCCAACAGCTTCAGAGAGATTAAGCATCATACTCGAGCATTACGACAATATTCTTGAGTACTATGGAAATGACACAGGAATAAAGATGGCCCGCAAACACATAGGTTGGTACAGTAGCGGGCTTCAAGGCTCATCTGAATTTCGTGTGAGAGTAAATAACATGACAGATAGCACAGAAGTGAAAGAAAATATTATTGGCTTTTTTGGTCAAGAGACACACTAGCTGTACTCAATTCGACTGATCGTATGCCACTACGCTCTCTTCCTCACCAGAGTGTAAATGACAACCATTATCCATCAACCATTCCTCGTCATAAGTTTCAATATCAAAATATTTTTCATATTTATCCACATTATCACAAAGTGAAAGTGCTCTGATCTTATTCATAATCAAACCTGTACCAGCAGGAATTAATCTTCCTACTATAACATTTTCTTTTAATCCACTTAAAGGATCACTCTTCCCGCAGAATGCTGCTTCTGTAAGTACTTTTGTTGTCTCTTGGAAAGAGGCAGCAGAAATAAAGGAGCTAGTTTCAAGACTTGCCCTAGTAATCCCCTGCAGAATAGGAAGATAATGAGTAGACCGTTTGCCAGAGTTACTCATAGCATCATTTTCCCTATCAACTTCCAGCTTGTCAATGCTTTCGCCAACCAAGTACATAGTATCACCAGGATCAGTAATTTCCACTTTTTGTAGCATTTGTTTTAAGATCACCTCTAAATGCTTATTGTCTATACGAACACCCTGCAATCTATAAACTTGCTGTATTTCAGAAATCATATAGTGCGCTAAAGCTTCTAACCCAAGCACACGTAAAATATCATGGAGATCAGGGTCACCATCCATCAATAGATCACCTTTACGTACAAAATCACCTTCATTGACTATTACATGCTTACTTCTTGATACCAAATATTCAACTGGAGAAATTTGTTCATCTACAGGTTTAATTAATATACTGCGTTTTCCTCTACGGTCTTTTTCAGAAAACGCTACATAGCCATCTATCTCACTAACAATAGCATGCTCTTTAGGACGACGTGCTTCAAATAACTCTATAACCCTCGGTAAACCACCAGTAATATCACGAGTTTTAACTGACTCTCTTGGTGTTCTTGTAATAACATCACCTGCATGAACCTTCTGGCCATCTTGTACATTGAGCACTGCACCGATTGGTATAAAATAACATGCTTCAACGCCACTTGCGAGTGTCATTACTTTACCATTATCGTCAAGCAGCACAATACGAGGACGTAAATTAGCTCCACCAGAATGCAATTTCCAGTCTTTTACTACTTTGCTTGATATTCCTGTAGATTCATCCATCACTTCAGTGATCGAAATTCCATCTTTTAAGTCCTGATAAGACACTGTACCAGTCTTCTCCGTGATAATAGGCAATGTATAAGGATCCCATTCCGCAACTTTATCGCCAATTTTTACTGACCCACTCTCATCTACATAAAGCTTAGCGCCGTAAGGTACACTGTGCTTCAACTTCTCACTACCAAGGCTATCAATCAACACGACTTCACAGGAACGGCTTATCACAATTTTATTTCCGTTTCTATCTATAATTATATTACTATTGTTTAACTTTATTTTAGCATTAATAGAAGCTATAATATTCGAGGATTCAACGCCTCTAGTCATTACTCCACCTATATGAAAAGTACGCATCGTTAACTGAGTACCTGGCTCTCCAACAGATTGAGCAGCTATAACACCAACTGCTTCACCTATTGAAACAATTTTACCAGTTGCAAGGTCTCTTCCATAACATAAAGAACATACACCAGGACTTATTTCACAAGTTAAAGGCGATCTAATTTTTACAACATCAAGACCTGCAATGCTGATTTGCTTTACTTTATCCTCATCAATTAATTCCCCTGCTTTTACTAATAATTCTTTTGTCACTGGGTTATATATATCATTTGCAGCTGTTCTACCCAGCACAACACTCTCTAGAGATGCAACTATAGTACTTCCTTCAACTGTAGCTCTCACAACAAGACCATTTTTTGTTTTACAGTCATGCTTTGTAACTATGCAATTTTGAGATACATCAACTAAACGACGAGTTAAGTATCCAGAGTTTGCAGTTTTAAGTGCAGTGTCAGCTAAACCTTTACGCGCACCGTGAGTAGAATTAAAGTATTCAAATACGTTCAATCCTTCACGGAAATTAGAAATTATAGGTGTTTCTATAATCTCACCAGAAGGTTTGGTCATGAGCCCTCGCATTCCTGCTAGCTGTTTCATCTGTGAAGTAGAACCCCTTGCACCAGAGTTAACCATCATATACACTGAGTTGTACTTACTATTTCCATCATATATAGATATTGCTTTTAACATATCATTAGCTATCATATCCGTACACTTAGACCATTCATCTATAACCTTGTTATACCTCTCACTTCTAGTTATTAGCCCATCTTGATATTGCATAGAGAATTTCTTAATTTCACCCCTCGCGTGATCAACATGTGTAGCTTTAGTTTCAGGTATAACCATATCACAACGACCAAAAGAGACACCAGAAAATGTGGCATACTCAAAGCCAAGTACCATTAATTTATCAGAAAATGCCACTGTAGCACTTTGACCACAGTTACGATATACCAAATCAAGTATACCAGTTATTTCCTTGACTGTTAATATCTGATTTATTAGATCGAAGCCTAGATTCTCATGCTTAGGAAAAATTTGCCATAATATTAAACGGCCAGGAGTTGTACAAACAGTTTTATAGTGAGTTTCACCGCTGCTATTAATATACTCCATCCTATACTTTATACTAGAATGAATATGTAAAGTACCATCACTCAAGGAATGCTCAACTTCACAAAAAGCACCAAAAGATGGTAAATTATCTTCCTTAGGTTCTTGTAAAGTCAGATAATATATACCAAGTACTATATCTTTACTAGGAACTATAATCGGTCTGCCATTAGAAGGACTTAAAACGTTATTAGTGGACATCATCAACACCCTAGCTTCAAGCTGAGCTTCCAATGAAATTGGCACATGCACTGCCATTTGATCACCATCAAAATCAGCATTAAACGCCGTACAGACAAGCGGATGAAGCTGTATTGCTTTGCCTTCAATAAGGATTGGCTCAAAAGCCTGAATACCAAGTCTATGTAGCGTAGGCGCTCTATTCAACAAAACAGGATGCTCTTTTATTACCTCTTCAAGCATATCCCAAACTTCTGGTTTTTCTGCTCTTATCAACTTACTAGCAAACTTAATAGTTGGAGCCATACCATACATCTTAAGCTTTGAGTAAACAAAAGGTTTGAATAGTTCAAGAGCCATTCTTTTTGGTAATCCACACTGATTTAGTTTCAAAGTTGGACCAACAACTATTACAGAACGTCCAGAGTAGTCTACCCTTTTTCCTAAGAGGTTCTGGCGAAAACGACCCTGTTTTCCTTTTAACATATCACTAATGGACTTTTTATATCCAACAGCACCAGCTTTATTTACCAAAGTATTACGACGACTATTATCAAAAAGAGAATCAACTGCTTCTTGTAACATCCTTTTTTCATTACGAATCATAATCTCAGGAGGATTTAAGCTCAACAATTTCCTCAACCTGTTATTTCTATTAATAATAGTCCTATAATGATGATTCAGATCAGAAACTGCAGGACGACCACTCTCAAGCGATACCAAAGGACGCAAATCAGGTGGTAAAATAGGTATAGTTGTAAGTATCATCCACTCAGGCCTATTTCCAGATTTAATGAAGTTTTCAACAATACGCAATCTCTTTATAATTTTCTTTCTTCTTATCTCAGAAGCAACAGATTCTAATTCTAGTCTTAAATCCTTCCTAATTTCATGTAAATCAAGGCGCGTTAGCAACTCTCTTATAGCTTCAACACCTTGCATAGCTACAAAACTATCGATCCCATAGCTATCTTTAGCTTCATTATAAGCTTTTTCACTAATAATCTCACCTTTTTCAAAAGGCGAAACAAGAGGATCTATTACGATATAATTATCGCTATATAAAATATTCTCAATATCTCTGAGAGACATATCCAATAATGCTCCAATTCTTGAAGGAAGCGATTTCAAAAACCATATATGAGCAACAGGAGATGCAAGCTCTATATGACCCATCCTTTCTCTTCTTACTTTAGAAGATGTAACTTCTACTCCGCATTTTTCGCATATGCGACCTCTGTGTCTTCTTTTTTTGTATTTTCCACATAAACATTCATCGTCATTGACAGGGCCAAAAACCTTAGGGCAAAATAATCCACCTTTCTCAACTTTGAACGTACGATAATTTGCAGTTGAAACATCTTCTATCTCACCACAAGATATACGTTTAATACTTTCAGGGCTAGCAATCGATATGCTAACCTCATTAAAAGGTTGTGCAATGTTAGTGTGAGATATATCTTCAATCACTACATCATTTTGCTTTAAATTTACATTTAAACATAAAGAACGTAGTTCTTTTATCATCACATTAAAGGATTCAGGAATTCCACATTCAAAATTACTGTCACCTTTTATTATCGATTCATAAATCTTAACTCTACCATTAATATCATCAGACTTCACAGTTAACATTTCCTGCAAAGTATAAGCAGCACCATAGGCTTGTAATGCCCAACATTCCATTTCACCAAAACGCTGACCACCAAAATGAGATTTTCCTCCAAGAGGTTGTTGAGTAACCAAACTATAAGGCCCTACTGAACGCGCATGAATTTTACCATCAACCAAGTGGTGCAACTTAAGCATGTACATGTAACCAACTGTAACCTTGCGGTCGAATTTTTCACCACTGCAACCGTCATATAATACAGCTTGTCCAGAGTTATCTAAACCAGCAAGTTCAAATAATTTTGCTATTTGTTCATCTTTTGGACCCTCAAATACAGGTGCAGCAACAGGAACGCCATCACGTAATTTGCGTGCAAATTCAATGAGATTATTATCACTAATATTACGAATATCATTACAGATAGATACGTTACTGCCATAGCTATAAACCTCAATCAGGAAGTTACGTAAATTGCTGTATGAACTTTTACAAGAGTTCAAATAGTTCTCTACTAACTCATTCAACTCGTCATTTAGTGCATTCTTATTAGGTGTATTTAAAACAGAAGCCGTTATTTCATCATCATCAATATTTTCAATTTTTTTATTATCAAGGTATGCTACTGCAAATTGTGTAAAATTATCATCGTTAAGGGACCTAATTCCCTTGCAAAAAGCACTTTTGATCTTATTGATCTCATCGAGAATATTACTTACCTTTTCCCCTAATTTTCTACAAGCCCAACCTACATGCGTTTCCAGTATTTGCCCTACATTCATTCGTGAAGGAACACCAAGAGGGTTAAGAATAATATCAACAGGAGTACCATCTTCCAAATAAGGCATATCTTCCACTGGCACAACTCGAGAAATCACACCTTTATTTCCATGTCTACCAGCCATTTTATCCCCTGGTTGCAGACTATGTTTCACAGCAATGAAAACTTTTACTGACATCGACACACCTTGAGGCAGGTCATAACCTTCATGTAATTTTTCTACTTTTCGCTTAAACTGTGCTATTGCATGTGATACTTTTTCATCAAAATCTTTTTTTAAGCTCTTAACTTGCTCAGAAATGGATTGGTTTTTTAATCCTATACCCCACCATTGCTCACGTTCAATAGAGTCAAATTTTTCTCGATCTTGAGAACCAGAATTAATAAGAAGTTTCTTCAGTTCATCATAGAAATATTCACTAGTAACATTGATTATATAATCTCGCTCTTCCTCAAAGTCATTTATCTCTTTTTGTTTGATGAGTAATGCCCTTTCATTTTCTTCAACCCCCCTGCGTGTAAAGACTTGTACATCAATTACTGTCCCTTCAACATCTGGAGATGTATATAAAGAGGAATCCGCACAATCGAATGACTTTTCACCAAAAATTGTCATTAATAACTTCGTTTCAGGAGGCAATGAAAGAGAAGGTTTAGGTGTAACTTTACCTACCAGAATATAGCCTGGACCAACTCTTGTACCAATTTTCACTATACCACTATCATCCAAGTGATATAGATTTTCTTCATTAACACCAGGTATAGCACGAGTTATTTTTTCTGATCCTAAAGGGGTATCATGTACAACACAGTCAAATTCTTCTATATGAATAGAAGTAAAGAGATCTTTTTTAACAACTTCACTAGAAATAATAATAGAGTCTTCAAAATTATAACCTTGCCAAGACATAAAAGCGACTAGCAAATTTTTACCAAGCGCCAACTCACCACTGTTAATTGCAGGACCATCAGCTATTACATCACCCTTTTTAACATAATCACCTACGCACACTAGCGGTCTTTGATTAATACAAGTATTATGGTTAGAACGCTGAAATTTCCTTAGATGATAAATATCTACGTCCAAGTAGTTAACCCTTTCTTTATCAAAAGCACGTATAACTATAGAGTTACTATCAGAACTATCAACTATGCCATCGCGTTTTGCTAAAACTACAGCACCAGAGCCAGAAGCTACAAAAGACTCCATACCAGTAGCAACCAGAGGAGCGGTAGGCTTCAATAAAGGTACGGCCTGACGTTGCATATTTGAGCCCATTAATGCTCTATTAGCATCATCATTTTCTAAAAATGGAATCAAGGAAGCTGCAACTGATATTACCTGCTTAGGAGATACGTCAATGTAACTAACTTGGTCGCTACTTACCATGACGAAGCTACCAGCATATCTACAGTATAGCATGTCATCAACAAAGCAATTATTTTCATCAAGCTTTACGCTAGTGTCAGCTATATGATGTGAGCCTTCGTCTATAGCAGAAAGATACTCAATTTGATCAGTAACAACCCTATTGACTACTTTTCTATAAGGGCTTTCAATGAAACCATATTTATTAATACGCGCGTATATAGCTAAGCTGTTGATTAACCCTATATTTTGCCCTTCAGGAGTCTCAATAGGGCAAATTCTTCCATAATGAGTTGGATGAACATCACGCACCTCAAATCCTGCCCGTTCTCTTGTTAAACCGCCAGGACCTAACGCGGATAACCTTCTTTTATGTGTTATTTCAGATAACGGATTAGTCTGATCCATAAATTGAGATAATTGAGAAGAATTGAAGAAATCTCTTAAGACATTAGTTAACACTTTTGGATTAATAAAATCAGATGGAGAAACTTTATCTAAACTAGAAGTGGACATAGAATCAACTATTGCGCGTTCCAATTTCAACAACCCAGTTCTAAATTGATTTTCTATAAACTCTCCAACTGATCTTACTCTTCTGTTTCCTAAATGATCAATATCATCTACAGATCCTTGACCGTCACGTAACAATACTATTTTTTTCACAATTTCAATAATATCTTCATGCGTTAAAACAGTTAAATCCTCATCATAATTTAATCCAAGGTAAGAGTTAAGCTTCAACCTACCAATGTTAGACAAATCATAATATTCCGGACTGAAGAAAAGATTACGGAAAAACTCTTCTACTATCTCTAAAACAGGAACTTCACCAGGACGCAAAACTCTATATATTTCATATAGTGCATCCTGATAAGACATGTTTTCATCTAAGAAAAGCGTATTTAATATATAAGGTCCAACAAACAAATTATCTATGTTCAACACTGATATTTCATCTACAGATAATAACTCAAGCTTCTTTATGTCTTCCAGCTTTATAGATTCACCAGCAGATAAAATTTTCGTAGAGCTAGCACTATCCATTAAATCTTCTGCGAGGAATAAACCACATATAGAATTAAAAGGAACCAGATACTCTTTCAATTCATTATCATATAGCTTTTTAGCTAGTCTTGAGGTAATACGAACGTTAGCTTTAAGCAGCACATTACCTTCAATATCCATTAAGTCGAAAGGCAGCCTCACTCCTTTAAATTTATCAGGAACAAAAGGCACTTTCCAACCATCTTTATGTTTTACATACTTTATTTTCTCATAAAATCTATCGAGTATATCATTATTTGATAGACCCAACGCCTTTAATAAAACTGAAATTGGCAATTTTCTTTTTCTATCAACACGAAAATACAAATGGTCTTTAACATCAAATTCAATATCAAGCCAAGAACCCCTATAAGGAATAATTCTAGCAGAATAGATCAATTTACCAGAATTGTAAGTTTTTCCCTTATCGCTATCAAAAAATACACCAGGAGACCTATGCATTTGTGAGACGATAACTTTTTCCACACCATTAATGATGAAAGTGCCCTTATCAGTCATCATAGGCAACCCACAAAAGTGGACTTTCTGCTCTTCTATAGATTTTACAACGGTTGCAAGTTTAGAATGATCTCCACTCTCTTTAATCGATTTATATTCATCAAGAGAAATACCATCCTGCATAACAACAAGACGTATAGAAGCAATAACCTGAGCAGAAAAAGTTACACCACGCTTTATACACTCAGATTCATCATACTTAGGATCATCTACCCTACAACTTATAAACTCAATAGTAGCCCTACGCAAAGGATCATTTATTGGAAAGATTGTATGAAAGATAACTTCAAGTCTTTCATTACCCTTATTCTTAGGAGTAAAAGAATCATATGATTCTTTTTGAACCTTAACCAAATCCAATAAAGAATCTTTTAAATCAATCGACCTAGAATAAGAAACTCTAGGAACAAAAGCACCAGAAACGTACATATAAGAAGAATCAACCATTAAAATACCCCAAACTAATTAAAAGAGCTATATCAATATAAAATTAATACATTAAATATTATTCAAGCTCCACTTTAGTTGCTCCTGCTTCAATAAGTTTTTGCTTGATTTTTTCTGCTTCGTCTTTAGGAACATTAGCAGTCAAATCTTTAGGTAAAGATTCAACCAACTCTTTTGCTTCTTTTAAACCCAATGTAGAATTAACCTCTCTCACAGCTTTAATAACTCCTATTTTTTTACTCGCATCAATTTCTTTAATCACAACTTTATACTCAGCTTTTTCTTGAGCAGCAGGAGCAGCAGCATTATCACCAATAGGCGCCCCAGCACCAACAGCTCCACCAAGAAAAGAACCAGCAGGCAACCCTATTTTCTCTTCTAAAACTTTTACAAGTTCAGAAGCCTCTAATAGGTTTAAAGATAATATTTTATCAACCAAATCACTTGTTACATTACTCATAATTACCACCTTACTTAACAACAAATTTATTTTTTAGAACTATAATAATCCAAAACTCTCATAAGCCTCATAGAAGATGAATTAATAGACAACGCTAACCGAGCAGGAATATCATAAGATATTAAACGCATAATTTTAACACGCAATTCATCCAGAGAAGGCAACTTAGCCAGTTTATTAACATCTTCCACTGTTAACAATTCATTTAAATGAGCTGCGCAAATCACAGACATTTTTTCTTTGTTAGCATTAGTAAAATCAACTATTAATTTTGCAGCTTCTACTATGCCACTAGAGTATATAATAGCAACAGGACCGGAAAATTTGCCTGATAAATAAGAGAATTTACCAGTCCTTTCCAAAGCCAAGCGTGCTAGAGTGTTTTTAACTACTAATACCCCACCTGCTATAGACTTCAGACTATTCCTCAGAGTTAATGAATCATTAGCATTTATAGATTTAAAATTTACTAATATCAAGAAATCATTATTTACAAATACGTTTATTGTGCTCTGTATAAATTCATCCTTATCTTTACGCTTCACGGTATCACTCCCTTAAATTATATCTTCCACTTTGCCTATCTTATAAGCTTTACCCATAGTTGAATTTAAAAAAACACCCTTAAAGTAAATTCCTTTCGCAGAAATAGGTTTATTATCTTTAATTACTTTAAGAAAGGCTTTTAAATTTTCTAGCAAGTCATCAATATCAAATTTAATATTTCCTAATTTACCATGAATAACACCATTTTTATCTGTTCTAAATTTTACCTGACCAGACTTAATGGTTTTAATAGCTTCTGCAATGTTAGAAGTCACAGTACCAAATTTAGGGTTAGGCATCAGCCCTTTAGCACCCAATACTTTTGCAATAGGAGTGATTTTTGCCATAAAATCAGGAGTAGTAATGCACCAATCAACATCTAACTTTCTACCTTTTTTTATTTCTTCAACTAAATCCTCTCCTCCTGCAATATCAGCACCAGCTTTTTCAGCTTCTAATAAATGTTTATCTTGAGCGAAAACAGCTACTTTAATATTCTTCCCGATACCTTTAGGCAAAACTACTGTACCACGCACCTGCTCTTCAGATTTACGTGAATCTACGCCTAAATTGACCGCAATATCAACTGATTCATTAAATTTTGCTGAAGCAGACTCAACAATCTTCTTCAAACACTGCTTAGGATTATCATTATATGTATTCATTTACCTAACCTTCCACAACTTCTATACCCATAGATTTTGCAGTGCCTACAACCATTTTCACTGCTGAATCTTCATTATCCACTTTCATATCAACCATCTTGCACTTTGCTACTTTAATTATAGCAGACATAGGTAATTTAGCCACTAATTCTTTACCAGGATTACCAGAACTTTTACTTAATTTAGCCTCCTGCTTAAGTAAATAAGCCACAGGCGGACCGCTGACAGTAAAATCATGAGAGCGATCATCCTTTATGGAAATTCGCACTGTTACTAAATCGCCTACTTTATAATTAGCGTTAGCAGCACTAGTAACTTTATTAAAAGCTTCACAAAACTTAGGAACAGGTATACCACGTGGACCAAGTACTGAAGCAATTTTCGGTCCTGGAACTGCTTTCCCAGCTTCCATAAGTAAGTTAATCTTAGCAACTATAACACTCATAATTAATCCTCTATTTTCTCTACTTGAGCCAGATCAAGCTCTATTATTGTCGGCTTACCTAAAATCGATACTTCCACATTAATAATTTTTTTCTCATCGTTTACCATATTTACCTTACCAGTAAAATTTTGAAAAAGACCATCATTAATTTTCACTTTTTCACCTTTTTCATAACCATAACCTAACTTCTTTGTCTCTTGAGCATTATAAAGTGCATTACACATTGAGTGAATCTCATCATCCAAAATCACCTTTGGAATATTACCGTTTTTCAAAAATCCATAAACCTTAAGAGATTTTGGTATATTATTGATAAAATTCAATACTTCATCGCATAAATTCACGTATAAAAAGACATAACCAGGAAAGCATTTCCTTCGTGTAGCAATTTTCTTAGATTTCAACTCTACTTCACTTAGCTCTTCATATGGAATAAAAACTTCCTTAAAGTAATCATTAACACCCAATCTCATAGAATTTTCCAATATATGTTGGCGCACTTTCTCTTCACAATTGGAAGCAACTCTCAAGATATACCATTTATATCTATTAAATTCTTTACACTTTAAACTTATCTCATCATCTGAAATCATCTCAAAATCACCAGATTCGCCACTGCAGAATCCAGGCGTTTGATTCAAAATATTTTTGCTTTCATCACACAGATGCATATATACATACACTTCACATAATTCTTTTATATCAGACTTTGAATTACATACCGTTTGATAAGGAATAAACACTTCCTTAAAATAAACAGCATTACTTACCAATTCGCGTATGTTTTGCTCATATCCATAATCAACTTTAATGATATACCATTTATATTCACATTCCATAAATAATTCCAAATAAAGCCTTAATTACGTAAAGAGACATAAAATCCACAAAACAGAAGAAAATCGAAAAGCATAATATAACAATCATTACAACAAATAGAGATGACAACACCTCCTGTTTCTTTACCCAAGCAATTCTTCGTATTTCTTGCTTTATATCACAGAAAAAACCACACAAACTTTTTAACATTTCCACCACAACATTAATGCAGGAGCGATAGGAATTGAACCTACAACCTCTGGTTTTGGAGACCAGCGCTCTACCAATTGAGCTACACTCCTATAACTCAAACTCTCACTCCAAAATTTCAGAAACAACACCAGAACCAACAGTTCTACCGCCTTCTCTTATCGCAAAACGCAATCCCTTATCCATTGCTATCGGTACTTGCAATTCTACTTCTACACTCACATTATCTCCTGGCATTACCATCTCCTTCCCATCTAGCAATTTTATGCTCCCAGTTACATCCGTTGTCCTTAAATAAAACTGTGGCTGGTAATTCGCAAAAAATGGTGTATGCCTTCCTCCTTCCTCTTTCTTTAATATATAAACCTCCGCCTTAAACTTTCTATGCGGCGTTATCGTCCCCGGTTTTGCCAATACTTGCCCTCTCTCTACTTCTTCTCTTTTTGTTCCTCTTAACAATATTCCTACATTGAGTCCTGCACTTCCCTTATCCAGCAACTTCTTAAACATTTCTACACCTGTGCATATCGTCTTTTGCGTCGCTTTCAGACCTATTATCTCTATCTCTTCTCCCGTCTTTATCTCTCCCTTCTCTATTCTTCCTGTTACCACTGTTCCTCGCCCCGATATCGAAAATACATCTTCGATTGGCAATAAAAATGGTAAATCCACAGGCCTTGGTGGAACCGCTACATATTCATCTAACTTTTCCATCAATTTGTCTATTGATTTCTTTCCATATTCGCTGCTGTCATCCTCCAGCGCCTTGAGCGCTGAACCAACCACCACAGGCACTTCATCCCCTGGAAATCCGTATTTACTCAGTAATTCCCTCACTTCCATTTCTACTAAATCTATCATATCAGCATCAGCAACATCAGCTTTATTTATATACACCACGATATATCCAACACCTACCTGCTTCGCCAGCAATATATGCTCTCTCGTTTGTGGCATTGGCCCATCAACCCCCGACACTACCAATATCGCCGCATCCATCTGTGCTGCACCTACTATCATGTTCTTTACATAGTCAGCGTGTCCAGGACAATCAACGTGTGCATAATGCCTTTTTCCCGTCTGATACTCAACATGCGCTGTTGCTATCGTTATCCCCCTCTTCCTTTCTTCTGGCGCTTTATCTATCTGATCGTACGCTACAAAATTTCCATAATGCTTCGTTATCGCCGCTGTTAACGTCGTCTTCCCATGATCCACATGTCCTATTGTTCCCACATTTACATGCGGCTTTCCAAATGCTTCCACTACTGCTGTCATAATTATTACCCTTAATTATACTCTAACTTTAACTCATCAACCACATATTGTGGCACTTGCTCATAACAAGAAAAATGCATACTATACTGCGCCCTTCCCTGAGACATAGAACGCAAAACGTTGATATAACCAAACATATTTGCAAGAGGTACCGAAGCAGTAATTATTTTACTATTATTACCTAAATCGAGCATATCAGCAACATTTCCTCTTCTACTATTTATATCACCCATAACATCACCCATATATTCTTCAGGAGTAATGATTTCAACTTTCATTATAGGCTCCAGCATTTTTGGACCAGCTTTATTTGCCATCTCTTTAAAAGCACCTTTAGCAGCAAGTTCAAAAGCTAAAGGACTAGAATCAACCTCATGAAAAGCACCATCAAGAAGGGTAGCCTTAAAATCAATCAACGGAAATCCCGAAATTATACCACCTTCTTTTATCAACTCCAAGCCATTTTCTACCCCAGGAATATACTCTTTTGGAATAGCACCACCTACAATTTTACTTTCAAATTGAAACCCAGAACCAGGCTCAAGAGGTTCAAATTTTATTTTAACCTTAGCAAACTGACCAGCTCCACCAGATTGTTTTTTATGAGTGTAATCAATTTCAACAGATTTAGTGATAGTTTCACGATATGCAACCTGAGGAGCACCGACGTTAGCCTCAACGTTAAATTCGCGCTTCATTCTATCAACAATAATCTCAAGATGGAGCTCACCCATGCCTTTCAATATAGTCTGGCCACTTTCCGCATTTACTGACATTCTTAAAGAAGGATCTTCTGCAACCAACCTATTTAGAGCAATACCTAATTTTTCCTGATCTGAAGTGGTTTTAGGTTCCACAGCAATTTCAATAACAGGCTCAGGAAATTCCATACGCTCCAATAATATAGGAAAATCAACAGAACATAAAGTATCTCCGGTGGTTGTTTTCTTTAGCCCAACTAAAGCAACTATATCTCCAGCCCTAGCCTCAGTTATATCTTCTCGGTTATTTGCATGCATAAGTAACATTCTGCCAATCCCTTCAGTTTCGTTTTTTAACGCATTTGAAACGGTAGATTTAGACTTTAATTTACCAGAATAAATACGGATAAACGTCAAGCTGCCTACAAATTTATCCGTCATCACTTTAAATGCAAGAGCAACAAATTTCTCTTTTTCTGAAGGTTTGACCTCAATTTTCTTTTCTGAATCTTTAGGATCAATTCCAACAATTACATCAACATCAATAGGAGAAGGTAAAAAGTCAACCACACCATCTAAAAGTGGTTGTACGCCTTTATTTTTAAAAGCTGATCCACATAACACAGGAACAAATTTTCCTTTAATGGTCCCATTTCTCACGCATTTTTTCAGTAAATCTACTGGCAGATCATTAGACTCAAAGTAAGTATTCATCGCTTCATCATCCATCTCAGCTGCAGCATCTAATAAAAGATTTCGATATTCTTGAGCCTTATCAAGCAAATCAGAAGGAATATCTTCATAAGAAAATTTAGCGCCCAACGTTTCTTCTTGCCATATAATGGCTTTCATAGAAATAAGGTCAATTATACCTTTGAAATCTTTCTCACTCCCTATTGGTAAATGAATAACTAAAGGTGCTGCACCAAGCTTCGTCTTTATCATATCAACACATCGATAAAAATTTGCCCCTATTCTATCCATCTTATTAACAAAGCAGATACGAGGAACGCTATATTTATCAGCTTGACGCCACACTGTCTCAGATTGAGGTTCAACTCCAGCAACTCCATCAAATACAGCAACTGCACCATCCAAAACCCTTAAAGATCTCTCAACTTCAATAGTGAAATCAACGTGACCAGGAGTGTCTATTATATTGACCCTATGATCATTCCAAAAACATGTTGTTGCAGCAGATGTGATTGTAATACCACGCTCTTTTTCCTGCTCCATCCAATCCATAGAAGCTGCACCATCGTGCACTTCACCAATTCTATTTTGCTTACCAGTATAAAATAAAATACGCTCTGTTGTGGTAGTCTTACCAGCATCTATGTGAGCCATTATCCCTATATTTCTGTATTTAGATATTCCAATTTCCATATCACAATTAATTAGCTAACATTAAAAACGAAGATGAGAAAATGCCTTATTAGCTTCAGCCATTTTATATTTTTCTTCGCACATCTTAAACGCACCACCGCGTTTATTATAAGCATCCAGTATTTCAGATTGCAAACAATCAACAGTGGTTTTTCCACTCTTTTTTCGAGCAGCAGAAGTTGCTTTAGCAATCCACCTTAACGCTAAAGAAACCGCTCTATCTTGTCGAACTTCAACAGGTACTTGATAAGTTGCACCACCAATGCGTCGAGAACGCACTTCTATAGAAGGAGTAACATTTCCTACTGCTGTCTCAAAAATTGATAACCCACCTTCGCCTATTTTCTTTTCAGCTAAAGACAAAGCGTCATAGATAATCTTTTCTGCAGTAGATTTTTTACCACATTTCATGATTGTATTAATGAAACGCATCAGCAAAACACTGCCGTAACGCGAATCAGGACTTATTTCTCTTTTTTTTGCTTTATTCCGACGAGCCATAAACTTTAACCAGATTTCTTTACACCATATTTTGAACGAGCTTTCTTTCGATTTTGCACACCACGCAGATCAAGGGCACCTCTTATTATGTGATAACGCACACCTGGCAAATCTTTAACCCGCCCACCACGTATCAAAACAACAGAGTGTTCTTGTAAATTATGACCTTCACCAGGTATATAAGCCGTCACTTCACCATACCCACTAATTTTTACTCTGGCTACTTTACGGAGTGCTGAGTTAGGCTTTCTAGGAGTTGTAGTATACACCTTAGTGCAAACACCTCTCCTTTGAGGGTTGCTTTCTCCCAAAGCTGGTACCTTTTTCTTATGGGTCAATCCTAATCTACCCTTACGTATTAATTGATTTATCGTAGGCATATGTTATAAACTCAAGCTCATTAAAATAACTAAGTTTTTAGTTATAAAATAATAAACCTCAATAGTCAATATAAAAATAAACATTACTACTCTAATAATTAAGCTCAACTGCCTTGAAAGCCATCAGTAGACTTCTTGCACTACCTCCCAAGCCACAACTGTCATTCAGTAGAAACGAAAAAACTTACTTGACACCCTTCGCCAGCCCCATTATCATGGTACTGAAGGTATTCATTTATCTTCAATCTGTGCAGATTAAATGACAACAGTATTACGTAATTGGCGTCTTATTTTTAATTTTTTGCACTATGCACACTTTACGTCTTCACAACATTTCTGGGTTTTTACCTATATAAGCTGAAACGCGCTTATAAAGCGTTTAAGACAGTATAGTACGCCAATTTGCAGGATTAGAGAGTGACAACTAGCTAATACGGGATATCTTTTGCCTTTTTTTCTGCTTAGTAAATTTCTTAAACATTTAAACTAAGGTGAGTTGCATTTAAAAGCAGCTAAATTGCAGTGTTTAAGACTTAAAAAACGCCAATACTGAAAATAGACAATGACTAGGGCTTCTTTTGCCTTTTTTTTGCTTGGTAAATTTCTTAATATTTATGGCAACATGAACTGAGCAGGAAGGTGTCATTCCAGTGCTTGACACTGGAATCCAGTTTTCCATATAATCTCATCGAAAATGTTGTAACCACTTTCTGTGCTAGTTTGCTTGCTTACAAGCAAACTTTTCTGGATCTCAGTGTCTGGGCACTGGGATGACAGGAGAAGGTACTAGGATGACACCCTGACCTCGTCGTCCCGCTACGTGTTAGCGGAATCTAGAGATACCGTGACGGTATGACGTAAAGCTCGCATTAGCTATACTTTTATGCTCACCAACTTAGCTGGATCCAAGTAGTCAAGCTACTTGGATCTGCAAATTGCAATGTTCGTACAGCTGCGTGCTTGACACTGGGATTTAGTGCAGCTACCCTAAACTGGAAGCTCATCTTGCTATTTTTGGCTGAAAGAAACATATTTTTAGAATAATGAAAACAATCAGCTCTTTAATTCAAGAAGGATCGGAGTTATTATCGTCACATAAAGTTGAATCACCACATTTAGATTGTGAAATCATCATGCAGCACGTACTTGGAGTGGAAAGATCATTTATAATTGTGAACCATGCTGATCAAGTGCCAATGGAGAAAGAACTTTTATTTTGGAAATTAACAAAAAAAAGAGCGGAAAGATATCCAATATCGCAAATAATAGGTAATCATGAATTCTGGAGTAAAAATTTTATAGTTAACCAGCATGTTTTAGATCCAAGGCCAGATAGTGAAACAATAATCCTAGCAGTGTTAAAATATTACCCAAACAAAAAACAGAAACTAAAAATTGCAGATTTTGGTACAGGCACAGGTTGTTTATTGATATCCGTACTTAGTGAGTATGAATATGCTGTTGGCGTCGGTTTTGAAAAAAGCTTGGAAGCATATAAAGTTGCCTATCAGAACACAAAAAAACATGATCTTCTCAGCAGAGCCAAAATATTTCCAAGTTCGTGGACAGAGTGCAGAGGTTCATTCGATCTTATAATCAGTAATCCTCCATATATTAAAAGAAGCAAATTGAAAGACTTGCAAGCTGAAGTGCAAAAGGAACCAAGAATTGCCCTTGATGGTGGTATTGATGGTTTGAGTTGTTACTTGAGCATTTTTCCAATATTAAGGAGGTGCCTTAAAAAAAATGGGTTTGCGATATTGGAGATAGGTGAAGATCAAAGCAGTATTGACAAAATAATCCCCTCATACGAATTAGCTTTTCAGGAATATGTATATGACTTAGCGGGAATGAAGAGATGCATTGTTGTGAAAAGAACATAGCTAATGTTTTTTTGCCTTCATCCCATATTATCCTATATCATCCCAGTACCCTCTACCTAGTCATCCAAGTAGCGTGACTACTTGGATCTATATTTAACTAGATCCTATGGTCAAGCCATAGGACGACAGGAACGGTTTTATGCATTTTTTAAAGGGCAACATGTTTAAGCTTTGCTGGCAAAATGGAAAGTAAGACCAGCCTCTATACCGTGTGTGTGAAATAGTTGATTACCTATATTTATTTCCTCAGTTACTTTGCTACCTGAGCTAGGATTAAGCTTCTTTTTTTTATCATTATTAGGGTCGTCTACCACTTGTCCTAACCTTTTTGCTGTAAGCTTAATATCGCTACCAATAGCACCAAAACCTCTATATCCGATATGCATATTTACATCTTCGTTTATGCGATAGTCAAAGCCAGCTTTTAATTGACCTGCGGGTCTTATTGACGGTTTTTCAAACATCGTCATTCTTGTTGCACCGATCCCAATACCAACGTAAGGAGAAAAAGAGAAACGGTCACTTTTCCAATGATGATAAACATTTGCCATTACAGATATGTTCTCAATTTGGTCATGACTAACTGCAGCACTATAGAGATAAGTTTCTTTATTAGGATCCTCACCAGTCTCCTTTAGGTATGAAACAGTTATTTGGCTACTTGTTAAACCAATATTATCCACTTTTACAGAAGAATACATCCCTTCCAATTCAGCCCTATAGCTGTTGTTACCCAATTCTCCTGTGTAACCAAATGCCACATTTGCAGCAAAAGGTGGATTATAATCTCCTTTATACTCACTTAGTGACTGACCTTCTGTGTTCTGAGCACCCCTGTCATTTATAGACAAATTTTTGATACCTGTAGTGCTTGTTTTTAGTACGCTTGTGTTATTTAAATATTGACCGTAATACCCACTACCAAAGTAAAACCCTTCTGTTTCACTTGCAAAAGATTGTTGTGACAACAATAAAGCAAATGCTGTAACCGCTAATGTTTTTTTACTAATCATTACTACTCCCCTAGTTAAAATAGCTAATCTAATACTAATTAATTAAAAATGGCTTAATATGAAAAACCTAATTATTTGCATAACTTGCACTTTTCTGAGCTAAAAATAGGCAAAGTTAACCTTACTTCTCGTCATTTTTTAATTTATCCTCATCTTCAAATTCATCCTCCTCTTCTTCGTCATCAAACCCATCATCGCTCCTATCCTCATCTTCCTCGTCATCATCTTCAAACTTATCGTCGATATCTTCATCATCAATATCTTCGTCTGCAAATTCATCTGATTCATCATATACTGCATCTTCGGTTTTAGTTTCAGCAGGATAATCAACTGAATTAGGTCCCTCAAGAACATTATTCCCCTCGTTATTAACCTTATCTTTGCTCGCAGCGGCAGAAAGAACTTTGTTTGGGTCATATGGTTCTTGTGTAGGCACAGGAGTTTGTTTGAGCAGCCTTCTTGTGAAGGTGGTATCACTGTAGTACAAAATTTTCTTTGATTTAATTGGGTAAGTCGACTCTATTAAAATTATCTGATCGTCACGTGGCAACATAATAACTTCTTGAGGCAATAGCAATGCTCTCTGTATTTCAGAGATATGTAATGACCTTGAAGCAGGATTTAAATCTAAAAATTTAGGCTTATTCAACGATTCTTGTTGTACAGTTTTGTTTCCTATAAGTTGCGATATCAAATTAGCTGTTTCAATATTATTGGCTGCAAAAGTTATTCTGTAAGTCGAGTTTGACAAAAAGGAGTTCATCCCTGCTTCTTCGTATATTCCTTTGAGCTGCTCAGTATCTTGAACAATTAAGAATAACCTAACTCGATAACCACGAAAATATGCAATACCTGTTTGAAATTGCTCCATTTTTCCAAGTGTAGGAAACTCATCCATTAAAAACAATACGCCATAAGGCTCGTCATCCGATGGCAATTTTCTACATAAAAACTCAGTTGCCTGTTGGTAAAAAACCTGCATTAAAGGCCTGAGCCTAGTCAAGTTGTCAGGAGTTAAACCAACATAAACTGTAATTTTCTTCTTTTTAAAATCTAGAATATTAAAATCACTTGACGCAGTTGCAGTATCAATCAATGGGTTTGCCCACAATTCAAGTGATGAGTTCATGGTTGATACAACACCTGACCTTTCTTTATCAGCTTTTTGTAAAAAAGCTGCAATATTCATATATGCTACAGGGTGTAGTATTTTACCCATTGTATCAAGAGCAACAGCAAGATTATAAACCACGTCATCACTACGCATCGTACGCACAACTTCACCAAAAGATTTAACTTTCTCTGGTGCAGCAAGTAAGTATAATACCACTCCAACAAATAAGCTTCTTGCTTCATTCTGCCAAAAGTCTTGTTCAGGCATGATTAGGTTAGCTATTTTCTGCACATCGTCAACCATCTGCCCAGGTTTTTCACTAATCCATTGTAATGGATTGTAACAGTGACTTATTCCATCTGGCTGCGCTGGATTCCATACGTATACTTTTTGTCCTTGTCGTTCTCGCCAACCACTTGTTATTTCATAGTTTTCTAATTTTATGTCGTGTACAATTACCGAGTCAGTCCAAAATAATAAATTAGGAATTACAAAGCCAACACCCTTACCAGAACCTGTAGGTGCAAATAACAATGCATGCTGAAACCCATCAGAAATGAAGTATCCTCTTTTATCTTTACCAAGCAATAATCCCTTTTTGCTTCTTAATCCTGCTTTTCGTATGTCTTTCTCTGATGCCCACTGCGAATCTCCATGAAGTGATTCCTTCTTTTTAAATGGTCGCCACTCAATTATCCTTTCTCTTAAATTCCATAAGATAATCATTAAAACAATGATAGGCAGTGCAGAAGATATAATTAATGTGATTTTGAGCTCAAGGCTATATAACTCTGGATGATGCCAACAATATTGTATATGATCAAAAATCGTTGGCCAAAGAGCTTGAGGGAAAGGCGTCAAACTAGGATTAATTGCCTTAAAATCCACAGCATCCGGACCATCAGCAAACAGAACAAACAATATACCAGATAGATAGAAGCAAAACTCAAGTACGCTAAAAGCTACTACACCTCCTATGAGAATATTACGTAGGTGATTTCCATTACTCATAAACTACTCTTCCTTAACTTATGTATAAATTTAAGCATTTTCGCTCGCAGATCTAGTAAATAATATCTCAGAAATGCTTCTTTTGCCCCCACCGGTTCTTTTTAGCTGAATAACAATATCAATCACATTTCTAATGTATGGTATAATTTGGTCTGGAGGAATGCCAAGATTTGCCTGCATAACCATCAATTTTATTTGCTCAAGGGCCATTGTTGGACTATCTGCATGAAGGGTTGATATTGATCCAGGGTGACCAGTATTTATCGCCCTGAGAAAACTAAAAGCTTCCGCTCCACGGAGCTCACCAACTATTATTCTGTCTGGCCTTAAACGTAAGCACGCTTCTATCAAATCTTGAGTGGTTACTTTTGCTCTGCCCTGCCCTCCTTTAGAGGCAATTAGATGGACTTTATTGGGATGATCGTTCAAAACGATTTCCCTTGCATCCTCAACAGTAATAATTCTTTCCTCAGCTGGAATAGCACGCAAAGTAGCATTAGTAAAAGTAGTCTTACCAGTGGAAGTTCCACCACTAATTATAATATTTTTCTTACTTATTACAGCGTATTCTAAAAACTCTTTTATTTTTTTTTGCCTTAACAATAAATCCAAATGACGGTCAACTGGATTATCAGTTGCTTCTGTAACAGTTTCAGAAAAAGCCCCCATTTTTTCGTAATCATCGAGTGCTAACTGCATGCTAGAAGGCTTACGAATCGACATGACTACTTTATCAGGTTCACATGCTGGCGGAAATACTATCTGTATACGATAACCATTTGGTAATGTTGCCGAAAGTAACGGCGCTTCTTCGCTAAGTTTTTGTTCTGTAGCTTGAGCAATCAGTCTGCCAAGAGATTTCAAATGGTTAAGATCGAATACTTCTAATTTTTCACACCTTATTTCACCGCGATTTTCAATCCATACTTCCTTTGGCTTATTTATTGATATTTCATTTACGCCTTCTTCTTGAAATATGCCTTGTAATGGCTCCAAATATGTATCAAGTGCAGCATAGTTCATTTCATTGATTTAATATTGCCTGTGGAGGAAATACTATATCTTGGTTAACAAATACTTTCAATGCAGTGCCTTGATCAACATAAATAGTTGGTTTTTTATCTGTATATCTGCCCACTACATCCCGCATATCTTTAGAAAAATCCTCGATTGATTTCCCGATTGCTTCATCATAAACAGACTTGCTTTTTCTTTGAATTTGTTCTAACAGTTGATTTACAATTTCCAGGCTTATATTTACCTCGTCTTCTTCAATTCCTAGTGCTTTTGCTATTTCCTCTTTCATTATTTTTAGTAAATCTTGTCTGCTTTTGGCACTCCGAATTCTTCCGATAGCCCCAAGGCCTAATTTCCATTTGTCACTAGATATCTTCTTTTCTGGGTCAATAATGAGTTGGAGAGAAGAAAAATCTATTTCGGTTGCAGTGATAGACTTTACTGCATCTCTGATAGTTAGCGTATCAACAAGATTAGAAGCCTTTTGCCCTATAACAGCAGAACCAATCGAAACACCAGCAAGTGTCACTGAAGAGAATAACGCACTTACTATTTTGTTATCAACTATTCCTGCTATTCCTGCTCTACCAAGCTCGTCAGTACTAAGTGATGAGATTGCAATATCTATTCCATGTGGCAGAATCACTCTATTCCAGTTTATATTTACACGAGATTTAGCAACATTCGAGTCAAATGAATAACTGCCTATCAATCTTGAGCCTTTAGGTATTAAAACTGTATCACCAGTTTCTGCATAAACATCTCTACTCACCATAGCACGCAGCATTCCTTGCAGATCAGAGTTTATTGCAGTTTCAAGAACAGCATCAATAATTTTACCTTGAGTAATCATTAAACCAAGCTTTCCTACTCTGGTAGCTTTGCTCGATTGTGCTGAAGTGTCGGATAAAATAGCATCAGCAGCCTTGTTCTCTCCACTACCACCTGAAATTGTCAACATCTGTGCACTACGTCTGTCTCTAGGATAACCGCCACCCCCTATTGTAGGAAACGAGGTAGGTAAATTGCCCATAACATTACTAGAAGGAAAATTTTGCTTTGGCAAAATAGGTATATTTGACACAGGAGTTTCTTTTGGTTTCTCTTCTTCTTTTTTCATCACTTCTTCTTTTCTAATTTGTTTTATTTCTGGTATGATTAGTGGTGTAGGAAGAGGAGGTAAGGGTGGTAAGGGATCAGTTATTATTCTTTCAGGAACCATTACATTATCTGGAACTTGTTCCAACTTTCCTTTCAATTCTTGAACGTTTTGCTTTGTTTCCTCTTTTTTAATAACTTCTGAACCCTCTTTAGGAGAAGGACTAAAATAGAGATAATACACTCCACCAGCCAGAAGCACTAAAATAATGACCATCAATGCCCTATGACCTTGATTAGAGCCAACTGTTACTACCTTATTCTCTATTTCTGATTCATCTTCTGAATTGTTACGCCTTTCTTTATTCATATTGCATGTACCACAGCTAAAGTGACCTATTTATAATTTCAACTTCACCATCTTCATAACGCATAAATAGCTTTTTATGTACTCCTTTTATTATAACATAATCATCAAATAACAGCCTTTTACAAGGTTTATCCTCCCCTTCTACAAAAACCTGAGGTATTTTATTATTATTTCTAAATTTTAAATAGGTTAAATAACCATCATCAAATAACTCGATCGCAACTATATCCGCATTACCACCTTCATCAATATATGTATAATTGTACTTCGTATCATTTTCTTGTATTATTTTTTCTAGCTTGTCTGTAGTATATTGCATTTGAGTAGGTAAAGAAACCTCATCTAAATCAACATCAAATTCACCTTCTTCTTGAGGATAATAAAAACGTACTACGTAAGATATATCCTTTTCAGCAGAATAATCGTGATCTACTTTCTTAGCATCAGTATCCGGGTATTTATCGTAGTTTGGCCTTGAGATTAAATCAAAAATGTAATTTCTTTTTTTAGTTGTCGTAATAATCATGTTAGTGCGACTACTAACTTCAAATGGCATGATAAGCAATTTATTGTCATAAGGATTAATTTTCCAACTTGATGCATCACCAACAGCGATATTTTTAACTTTTTCTCCTTCCGCAAATTCAATATAAGAATAGTAACCCTGACTAAAAACCACCGTAAATACTTCATTAGGGCTATACACAAAAGTCTTTATTCTACTATCTATAGAAATAGGCTCATTATAATTAATGGATGCGTTTAAATTGCCACTTACAAGTAAAGCTAAAACTAATAATATCCTATACATATTCATCATCTACTCTATATGAAATAACTTGAAATCCTAATGGGTTAATATATCTTTGCTGATCATCCATTTCAAGCGATGCATATCTATATGACATAATAACTATCTTATTTTTTCTCGTAGAACTTCCATCTTTCCGTGTAAATTCCACAAAAAATCTCACCTGAAGAGCATCGTTACCCAACTTTTGAATTGAGCGAATTTTAAATTCACTTTTGGTATCTGAATATAAATTAAAAAGATCATCCATATTCTGCGATCCTACATAATTTCTAAATTCATTATACACATTAGGTGAGGAAAACAACCTCACCTTTGTATAATAGTTATAATTATAATGATATGGATCAAAAACCTCCCTTGCTTTTATATACTCTGAAATAAAATAATCGTTTAGCGCTTCATCTGCAGAATACTGTTTTACTGTGACAGGATCAACCAATTGCACTATTCCTGATTTCTTGTCAATTTCTATAACAAATGGCTCAATAGTGCTACTTGTGCTAATTTTAAATATGACTAATATGCTGATAGAGATCGTTGCTAATAATATTAATGCAAATAAAAGTAGAATATTCCTTTGAGCAATAACTGTGCTGTAGCGGTTTGAATTCCAATTTATATCCTTATCTAAGGATTCAGTATTTTTTTCTTGCTTAAAAAATCTTAGCATTTTAGTATTCCTAAAAATCTTAACTTATGTTAATAAACATAGCAAATTAACAAAGTAGTTACAGCAAAAAAGCTAAAAAACTCTTAATCTATGGCCTAATTTACCAAACTTTGTCTCCATATATGAATCGTTATATTTATTACGTTCCACAATAAGTGGTAGACACTTTGTAACTCCTATACCACTACTTTCCAATTCTGACAATTTCCTATCATTGTTTGTAAGTAATTGGATTTTGTTAATGTTCAATTTCTTAAGCATTTTAGCTGCAACAGCAAAACTCCTTTCATCATCTTCAAAACCCAATATTCTATTTGCATCAACAGTATCAAGATTATGTCCTCTTTGCATACTGTACGCTCTTAACTTATTAGTTAAACCAATGCCTCTTCCATCTTGCATCAAATACAATATAATACCACTTCCAGAGTCAGCTATCATTTGAATTGCTTGATGTAACTGACTTCTGCAATCGCATGACAAGCTATCTAACAAGTCACCCGTATAGCACGAAGAATGAATTCTCACTAATGGTTCGTCATCTTTATCTGGATTGCCAATGATAATTGCATGATGTTCTCTTCCACCACTTTCGGTTCTATAAGATATGATATTTACTTCTTGAGTCTGTTTTAAAAATAATGATGTTTTGCACACTTCATATACATCCTGATTTTCTTGAAAATTATTTATGAATGACGTGTCCAGTGCAATAACGTCATTTTTCTCGCACCAATTTCGCATTTCATGGTTATTCTCAAAAGTCATATCAGCCACTAACGCGTATGGCAATAATTCTGAGAACTTAAGCAAGGCAATAGCACATTCATCTATTGTCTTTGAGCATTGCAACTCTTTTATGCAATCTTCCTTTGAACAGTTTATTAAATAGAGCAGTTCATCAAAATTATTCACCAACAGACGTTTGCTGTTATGTTCTTTATTCTGAGATATGTATTTTACCTTACTTGAAGTTAAAGTAACATATACATTACTTGATGTAAGCTTGTATTGATTAAATAAATCTCTTTCTAAAGCCTCAGCAGCAGCAAACAATAGGTAATTACTTTCATCATATATTACAATTGGCCGACCGCGCCTGATTTCGCTGATAGCTCTTTCTACCTTATTGCTACTCTGATTTCCTATAAACATTTTTACCCATATTAAACAGCGATAAAAACTGGTGCGGCCGAGAAGACTTGAACTTCCAAGGCCTTATGAGCCACAGCGACCTCAACGCTGCGTGTCTACCAATTCCACCACGGCCGCACTATATTCTAGTTTTTATATAATTATTTTAAATTACTTAATCATTTTAGAATTTTTCATCTAGAGTGTCAATCTGATACTAGAATAATTTAGAAATTGTTTGTATAATTTGATTATGAATTTTGTGATTATAAATTTTAATCATTTAAGATAACCTTACTACTAATTTTTAACTTAGGTTTTTATACAAATGAATATAGCTAATATCTTTATTTTTTTAGCTCTCTCTCTTATAACTAGCTTTCATTTCGTCCATGCACAAATATTATACACATGGTCTCAAGTTATCCCAGAAAATAAACTAAGCATACGCGCAATTACGGACAATGACATGTGTCCCATTGTTTATGTTGATGGCGAGGAAACAGAAATGCTGAATCGCAGCTCAATTAACAATGGTGATCATAACGAAACAGTTTGTGAACTGACAGTACAAACAAGTGCCAAAAACATTAGTATTGAGGATCTACGGGTTCCTATATTACCAAAAAAGGTTAATAAAATTGCTTTCATTGGTGACACGGGCTGTAGAATAAATATGTTATTTCAGCAGGAATGTAATTCGGTAGATAGCTGGCCTTTAAAAAAAAATTTAGATTCAATCGCCCTTCATAAACCAGATTTAATTATCCATGTTGGTGATTATCATTATAGACAAACAAAATGTAGAAATACAAAAAAGTGTGGCGATATTTATGGATATAATAAAGAAGTTTGGTACGCTGATTGGTTTGAGCCTGCAAAGGATATTTTATCACAATCCCCTTTCCTTTTTGTTCGTGGAAACCATGAGAGTTGTGATAGAGCTTATGAAGGATGGTTCAGGTATCTAGATTCATACCCCTTTTCGTCTGAAAAATGTGGAAACTTCGTTTCTAGTTGGTCCTTAGATGCTGGACCGATGAAATTTTTTATCTTCGACTCTTCATCCGGTGAGGATATTTTTACAACCCAAAGCACAATTGATGCTTTTGAGAGGCAATTTGATAAATTGATACAAAATAGTTCTGACAAGCCCATGTGGTTTTTAACTCATAAACCGCTTTGGAGATCTCCAAAAAAAGAATTTTTGACATTAAAAAGCCATGGTAATCTTACACAAATCGAAGCTTTTGGAGATAAATTTCCAAGCAATGTTACTACCATAGTTTCTGGCCACATTCATATAGCCCAGATTTTATTAATGGATAATGTTCCAGACCAAATTATAGTTGGAAACGGTGGTGCATCATTACACGCTCAAGATCAAGAATCTGTTTATCAAAATGTAGAATTTGACTATTTAAATGGTAAAAACTACTTAGCACACGAGGTTAGAAACTTTTTTCGCTTTGGCTTTGCAATACTAAATTTAGATGATCACGAATTTACCTTCTATAATCAACACAATAAGGAAATGTATTCTGCGAAGCTAACAGAAGATTTTAAACTTAAACGGATTAAAACTATAGTCGATTCATTTTAGGATTTGTTATTAGCTATTTTAAAAACGCTACTTAAACATTTTTTTTAATCGATTGATTTCATCAGCAAATTTTGAGTCGGTCTTTATAAAATTTTCTACTTGTTTTACTGCATGTATAACAGTAGCATGGTCTCTGCCACCAAAGTTTCTCCCAATATCTGGTAGGCTTTTTTGCGTAAATTTTTTGGCAAAATACATAGCTATTTGTCTTGGCCTTGCAAGACTGCGAAGCCTTCTATTGGATTGCATATCTGCAACCTTTATATTGAAAAATTCAGCTACTTTCTTTTGTATTTCTTCTATTGTGACTGACCTATGATTTGACCTAAGAAGATCGATTAGGGTTTCACTAGCTGATTCTACCGTCATACTTCTTCCAACTAATGAGGTATGGGTAACCTTATTTAATGCTCCTTCTAATTCTCTTATATTAGATTTTATGTTCCTTGCTAAAAACTCTAGGACATCTTTCGGAACATACATATTCATCTGCTCCACTTTTGCCTGCAATATACCAAGCCTTAATTCAAAAGTTGTTTCATTAATATCTGCCACCAACCCCCAACCGAGTCGTGATTTTATTCTTTCTTCCACTCCATCAAGATCACTAGGAGACCTATCAGCTGATATAACCAATTGTTTATTTTGGTCTATCAATGCATTGAAAGTGTGAAAAAATTCTTCTTGTGTACTATCTTTACCACTGATAAATTGCACATCATCTACCATCAATACATCTACTGATCTAAATTGCTCTTTAAATAACATAATATCTTTGCTTCGCAGCGCTGTAATATATTGGTACATGAATTTCTCTGCTGATAAATACACCACTTTTCTTTTTGCTGATGGGGAATTGACTATGTGCCAAGCTATAGCATGCATTAGATGTGTTTTACCAAGTCCCACTCCACCATATAGAAACAAAGGATTGCTGCCTAATATTGGATCTATAGATTCTGCCACACGCTTTGCCGCCGTAAATGCTAATTCATTTGGCTTTCCCACTACAAAATTATCAAAGGTGAACCTTGGATCCAGCGGCGAACCAAGATTATGATTACTTTCCTCTCTGTTTTTTAGTATAACATTAAAATTTGAATTCCTCTCCTCAATTACTTGAATATCAATAGAACGTATACTTTTATCTTCGCTTTGCCATAATGATAATATTTTTTTCATGTAATGAACTGTAATCCACTCTTTTATAAACCTTGTTGACACGGATAAAAGAACTTCCCCATTTCTGCTACTGACAAATTTTAGTGAACTCAGCCAGCTATTATATGTTGCTTCTCCATAAAGATTATAAAGACAATTTTGGATTTTTTCCCAAGTAACATTGTGATCCGTTACTGTAATAATCTGATCAAAAAACATAGTAGAAACCTTAGAGCTAGTTAAGTTCATATACCACACCAAGAAAAAAGCAATAATTAGAAAAATATAAGATAATCAATAGCTTACTGCAAAATGAAAAGCTAATACTACTTAATACATACTAAAAATTATGGTGATTTTTTGATGGGTTGTAAAGGGTATAAAAACATTAAAATTGATCATTTTTATTTCAAAAAAATGAAAAATTTGTAAATGTCGCTTGTATCGAGGATTAGAAGCATGCTATTAAAAACAGTAATACATTATGTATAAATAAGATGTTAAATTTACTGGCAAATAAGTAAAGTATTCATATAAATATAGCTAACCTAATATAGATTTACTGAAGCAAATTTATGATTATATTAAGTAATTTGAGTTGTTATGCTGTATTCGGTATTGAACTAGAGTTTTACATTGAAGGAATAGAAAAAGAATACTTATTTCTGAATAGCATCAAAAATAAAATAGCATCTCTTGAATTTTCTTGCAAGAAGGAGAATTCTACACATCAGTATGAGATAAAAAGTGGTTGTTATACGAACTCCTACAATTTAATTAAGCATTTTGAGTTAGCAAAACAATCACTTACTGAAACAGCACAAAAACTAGGTGGGAATGTTTCTTTTAAAGCAAAGCCTTATTTGGATAGAGCAGGCAGTGCATTAAATGTGCATGTTAATCTCGTGAATTCAAATAACGGTAACTTATTTTATATCAATGAGCAAAAGTACAGTGACTATCTGATTCATAGTATTGGTGGATTATGTGCAATGATGAAAAAACATATGTTGTTTTTTGCTCCAAATGATGATTCATATTTAAGATTTCAGTATCCGGATATTCACACTCCAACTACGATTAGTTGGGGAGTAAATAACAGAACTGCTGCGATAAGAATTCCCTATTTTGGCAACGATTTCAAAAGATGCCGCCTAGAGCACCGCGTTCCCGGAGCAGATTGTGACCTTGAAAAAGTACTCACAGCAATAATTGAAGGTATGGTTTTTGGTATAGAGAACAAAATTGCTCCGCCAAATAGGGTCTACGGCATTGCATCTGATCCTCAATATGAGATGGAGAGGTTAATATAACAACTATCTATCAAATCCTAATCCGTTAAACCCCTTTTGGGTAATTGGCTGTTTTAGCATTTTTTTTACATCATTATCTACATTTTTGCACTGTAATAGCAAGTCTAAAGCAGATAGTTTCTGCGTGCTTTTAGATTCAAGCTCTAGATTGCTTAACACTTGCCCAGGAAGTGGATTACCAGGCACATCCATGTGCTCAGGAAGAGGTTTCATCTGATTCTTTATAGAGCTAGAGTTATTTTGTGTAAGAGTTTTATCATTTAGCATGCTAAGAATAATTTCCTCAGGCACTACCATAGTTTTTGTATAATCAACAGGATTACTATTTTCAGCATCTATAGTCACATGAATTGGTTCGCCAAACGCATTTATAGGACCACCAAGTGATCCTTTCTCCATGCGTTCTTGTGCTCTTTTCCTTATTATTTCTTCTTCTAGCTCAGTTTCAGTTCTTTTTGGTTCTTTTACGGTATCTTTTTCTTCACCTTCATCAACACTGCTATACCCTTCATCTTCTGAAACTTTATCTCCTGAAACACGAGTAATTTCAGCTTTAGTTCTTATTTTATGAACCAGCGAAAGTAATAAGTAAGTAACTGCAGCGGCAGAAACGATAATGGCTATCTTTGCGGCAATGTGGATTGCTGTTAAAAATATTAAAGCTGATAAAGCTCCAGCTAATCCAGACACAATAACTTTATTTTTGCCCTTTGTTACATTTAGAATTGCCACCATAATAACCTCTCAAATACTGTTCTAGAATTATTATACAGGAATTTTCTTATACTTGCAATTTTGCGAAAATTTTAATTATTTGCGTAAAGTTTTAAAGCTACACAAGGATTAATTAATATGCAATGTATCTCGACTATAATATTGTACAAACACACATATTCAGCTAACATTCAACATGCAGAGCTTACTCATAGAGCGAAACAGGGCGGTGGTATTATTACTTATAGTAATTTTTATCTTCGGTTCATACGTTTATGTAAAAATGCCAAGGGAAAGCAATCCTGATATACAGATTCCTATAATCAGCGTGTTTGTTGGACTTCCTGGGATTTCTGCTCAAGATAGTGAAAAGCTATTAGTGCTTCCTATAGAAAATGAACTAAGATCCATCGAAGGTGTAAGAGAATTGAGAGCTTTTGCAACTAATGATGGTGCTCACATGATACTCGAATTTGGAACAGAGTATGATAATAAAGAAGTGCTCGATAATGTTCGTTCAAAGCTTTCAAACATAAAATCGAAGTTACCTGTTGAAGCGGAATCTCCGATAATCAATGAAATAAACTTGAGCTTATTTCCGATACTCAATGTCGGCTTAATTGGTAATTTGCCAGAAAGAGCCTTAACTGAAATAGCACGCAAGCTAAAGAAAGAAATAGAATCTCTGCCAAATGTTCTCAAAGTTGAAGTGGCAGGTATGCGTAAAGAAACAGTGGAAGTGATAGTTGAGCCCACAGTTCTAACAAAATATAACATTCAATCAAACGAAATATTCCAAGCTATATCAAGCAATAACAGACTAGTGGAAGCTGGGTCACTGGAAAATGATACCGGTAAATATTCGATTAAAATATCAGGGTTATTAAAAGATATAGAAGATATTATGAATATTCCTATTAGATCTCAAGGCGATGCAGTTTTGAGAATCAAAGATATAGCAAAAGTATACCCTAGGTTTGAGGATCACCAAGGATTTGCTCGCATTAATGGATTACCTAGTGTCGTGCTAGAAATTTCAAAACGTAACGGAAAAAACATAATAGACACAGTAAATCAAGTAAAATACTTAATGGATAAGGCAAAAGATCAATTACCTGAAAATTTAAAAGTGGTGTACTTAAACGACCAGTCAAAAAACGTCCGCGATGTGCTTGATGACTTGGAAAACGGCATAATATTTGCTGTGTTGTTAATATTGATCATAATGATGCTTTCTATGGGAACAAGGATTGCTATTCTTGTGGCACTCTCGATACCCGGTTCCTTTCTCATTGGGATAATAGCTCTTTACTTTATGGGTATAACCTTAAATATCGTTGTGCTCTTCAGTTTAATTATGGCTGTTGGCATGCTGGTTGATGATGCAATTGTGATCAGCGAATATGCCGATAGAAAGATGATCTGCGGAATGGACAAAGTAGAAGCTTTTTACACTTCAGTTCGTGATATGTTTTATCCGGTTCTATCATCAACGTTAACTAAATTAGCAGTGTTTTTTCCTCTATTATTCTGGCCTGATACTGTTGGTAAATTCATGCAGTACATACCAATTACAATAATTCTAACTTTGACTGGATCGCTCATTATGGCTTTGGTTTTTATACCAACACTTGGTGCAATATTTGGTAAGCCTTCGATAACTTCAAAAAAAGAAATAAAAAAAATGAGTGCTATAGAAAGTGGTGAAATAAAAAATGCTGGGCCTATAATAAGAGCTTACGTACGCATGCTAGAGAAGGTTTTGGATCATCCTAAAAAATTCGTATGTGCTACTGTATTCGTTTTGTTTTCATTTAGTGTGCTGTACTTTACTTTTGCTCCTGGAGTAAAGTTTTTTCCGAAAGTGGATTCAGATAATATTTTAATCAGTGTTAAAGCAAAAGAAAGCTTATCAGCCAAAGAACGAGATCTGATACTCAAAGAAGTGGAAGAACGCATTTTGAGCATTGAAAAAGAAATTCATGTTTCTTATGCTAGATCAGGAGCATTTTCAGACAACGTTATCGCCAGAATACAACTAGAACTTATGGATTGGCGCTTCAGGCGCAAAGCTAAGCACATACTAAATGATATAAGGAGCAGTGTGCAAGACATGAAAGGAATAATAATTAATGTTCAAGAGGAAAAGCCAGGACCGTCGGCTGACAAGCCAATACAAATTAACCTCAGCGGGAGTGTATCCAGTTTGAATTTAGCAGCAGAGAAAATTCTAGAAATTATGAACCAACCTTCATCCGGGTTTATAAATATTCAAGATAGCAGATCAGCACCTGAAATAGAGTGGAATATGAGCGTTGATAAGAGTAAGGCTACAAGTTCTGGAGTAAGTGTTGCAACCATTGGCGATTTTATAAAGATGGTTACAAATGGAGTGTTGATTGGAAAATATAGACCAAATAACACGGATGAAGAAATCGATATTGTACTCCGTTTCCCCAGAAGAGACCGCAACATGAAGACTATAGACAATCTTTTTATCAATACAGTTAATGGCCCGTATCCTATGAGCAACATAGTAAAATATGCCCCCGAAAAAAAGGTAAACAAACTAAGTAGGATTGATGGATCACGCACAGTGACAATCTCTGCTGACCTGGATACTGGCTATCTTGTTGATGAAAGAGTAAAGTTCATTCAGAATTCTATTGCCCAGGATTGGGACAAGGGAGTAAAAATTGATTTTAAAGGCGACAAAGAAGATCAACAAAAATCAGGAGCATTTTTGTTAAAGGCTTTTATATTAGCGATTACACTAATGATATTGGTATTAGTGACACAGTTTAATAATGTATACCATACATTTATCGTAATGACAGCAGTGTTTTTATCCACAACATGTGTGTTTTTTGTTTTCTTTCTTATCCAACAAGTTTTCGTAGTTGTTATGTGTGGAGTGGGGATAATTGCTTTGGCGGGAATTATAGTGAATAATAACATACTATTACTTGATGCCTTTCATCACCAAATTAAGGTACACAAAAATGACATCAAGCGATGTGTAATAAACGCTGCAATTTCTCGCGTTAGGCCAATATTGCTTACCGTTGCAACCACAGTTCTTGGTTTAATACCGATGATTACCAGGTTAAATATCAATTTTTTTACGCTACAAATCACATATGATGCTCCATCAAGCCAGTGGTGGGTTGACATTTCAACAACCATAGCAAGTGGAATATTGGCTGCAACGGTTTTAACTTTATTCTTTACTCCTGCGTTGCTTGTTATACAAAGACATGAAAAAACTTGACTTAAATTAGCAATCATTTAACATTTAAGATAGTGTTCTTTGCCCGTTGGAGCTATAATTATAACTAATTACATTGGATTTATTTATTATGATTGCTAATCGTAAAAGCAGTGTTAAGCAGAAAAGTAACAAGAATAACATAGTTGGAAGCCTTGATGTAATAAAAACAGCAGGAGAGCTTTCACTTCAAAAAGGTTTAGATTTTGATGTTGTAATAAAGGCACTAGAAAGTGCTATAGAAGCAGTGGCTCATCAAAAATATGGTAGCAAAAGTAAAATTGTAGTTGATATAGATAGAAACACAGGCAAAGTTACTTCATATAGAAAACTAAAAGTTATTGATGATGAATCAAATGAAAAAGAGAATACCGAGTGTGAATCAATTACGCTTACACAAGCTAAATTAATAAAAGGAGATGCAAAAGTTGGAGATACTGTTAGTGAATTACTCTCTCTTAACACTGATCTTGCTTCAGCAAGAATTGCCCAGCAAAAGATTGCTCAAATAATTAAAGATGAAGAGTCAAAAAAGCAATATGAGGAATTTAAAGATAAGGTGGGAGAAATAAGGTATGGTATTGTTAAACAAGTAGAATATTCAGATCTTATTATAGACATAAATGGCACTAGGGCATATCTTCCATTGCGAAATTTAACTGGTGGTGAATCATTTCGTGAAGGTGATAAGGTTAAAGCTTACATACAGACTGTTAAGCGCTCTGATGATGGACGTCAAATTATTCTTTCTAGGACTCATGAAGGCTTTTTGGAGGCATTATTAAATCAAGAAATACCAGAAATTGCTGACGGATTAGTGACAATTAAAGGTATAGCTAGAGATGCTGGTTCAAGGTCTAAGGTTGCCGTTTTCTCTCCCGACAAGAACATTGATCCAGTAGGTGCTTGTGTTGGAGTTAAGGGAGATAGAATAAAAACTATTATACACGAATTAAATGGTGAAAAAATTGACGTTATAAATTACTCCTCAGATTTGGGTCAATTTGTTATTAAAGCCATTACTCCTGCAGAAGTATCGAAGGTTATTATTGATGAAAATGAAAATTGCATAGAGTTAATAGTTGCTGAAGATCAATTGAGTTTAGCGATAGGAAAAAAGGGCCAGAATGTAAGATTAGCTTCAGAGCTTGTTGGATGGAAAATTGAGATATTAAGCACTCAGCAAGAATCAGAAAGGCGAAGTAAAGAACTTAGTCAATGTTCAGCTTTATTTGCTGAAGCTTTAAACTTAGAAGAGATTATGGGTCAGCTATTGGTAACAGAAGGTTTTTCAAGTGTAGAAGACATATCTAGCGCTTCAATTAAAGAGCTTGCTTCAATAGAGGGCTTTAATGAAGATATTGCAAACGAACTTCATAATAGAGCAAATAAGTACCTGAAAGCAGAAAATGATAGAAAAATAGAAGAGCTAAAAAGTTTAGGTATGGAGGATGATGTAATCAATTTAACTTTATCAATAGACAATAAAATTGCTCTTAGTAAGCATGATATTAAGACTTTAGAGGACATAGCAGATTTATCAAGTTATGAGTTTTGCAGCATACTCTCTTCCTCATCCGATAGCAAAGAAGATCTAAAAGATACAGTAGATTCAATAATCATAGAAGCACGTAAAAAGCTTGGATTAATATAATAAAATAATATGAATAATGAAGATATCAGTGATAAAAAATTAACGCTCCAAGGTTTAAGCAAGCTTAAATTAGACCTCAATTTAAACTCTTCAGCTAGCCCAAGTACTGGAGCTACAGTAGTAAAAAAAAGAAGAAAAAAATCTCATGATGCAGAAGAACATAATTTATTTGACGAGAGTAAATTAGGTTCTTTAACAGAGAAAGAACAAATTTTTCGCATTAATGCTGTGCAGAATGCTGCTTTGCTGAAAGAAAGAAATCAGAGAGAAGAAAAAGAGAAAACAGCAAAAGAAGACAGCAATAAAGAGATTGACGAGAAAAATGAAGCGGACGCTTTATCTAAGGAAATAAATAAGCAAGTTTTAAGTAATACCCACTTAGTTGAACCAAAAGAAGATAGTATTGACCATGAGGACAACGATAAAAAGTCTTTTAAAGTCAACAAAGATATATATTCTAAGCATTCTAAACTGGTAATTGCACAGGCAATAGATGAAAAAACTGAACAACCCCCTGTATTTAAGCAAAGGTTTGGTATAAGAGGTAGAAAGTCAAAGTTTACTAAGGGTAAAAATATATCAAGAGAAGTTATTATACCAGACAAAATAACTATCAGGGAGTTATCTATTCGCATGGCAGAAGATAGCAAGAGTGTGCTAAAAATGTTCAAAGAAGAAGTCGGTGAGAGTTATAGAGTAGATGATCTGGTGGATCCAGATATAGCATGTGAAATAGTGGAAAAATTTAATCATACGGCTAAACGAGTGAGCGATACCAACAGAGAAAAAGATTTATTTTTTATAGAAGGCAGAGAAAGCCTGCCTAAAAAACCTAAACCACCAATCGTCACTTTTATGGGACACGTCGATCATGGTAAAACCTCATTGCTCGATGCATTTCGTGAATCTAATGTTGCAGAAAGAGAGTCAGGTGGCATAACTCAACACATAGGTGCTTATCAAATAACGACAAAAGATAAGCAAAAAATTACCTTTATTGATACACCAGGACATGAAGCGTTCACTGCGATGCGTGCACGTGGTGCCAATATTACTAATATAGTTGTAATAGTAGTTGCAGCTGACGATGGAATCATGAAACAAACAGTTGAAGCAATAAATCATGCAAAAGCAGCAAATGTTTCCATTATAGTTGCTATTAATAAAATTGATAAATCTGAGCCTGGTGATGTAGAAAAAATAATTAATAGTTTGCCTCAATATGATCTCATCCCTGAAGGGCTTGGTGGTGATGTTATGATTGTGCCAGTATCAGCAAAAAAGAAAACTAATTTAGATAAACTAGAAGAGACGATTTTGTTAATCGCTGAATTAATGAAGCTAGAAGCAATAGAAGATTGTCGAGCACTTGGATGGGTAATAGAATCCAAAATAGATAAAGCGAAAGGAATATCAGCTACATTGATAGTTGAGGAAGGAACGTTAAAGGTTGGTGATATATTGGTAGTTGGTACAACATACAGTAAAGTACGTAGTATGGTTAATCACCTTGGTCAAAGAGAAAAAGCAGCACTACCCTCTGCTCCAATTGAAATTACTGGTCTAAATGGTGTACCAAATGCTGGAGATAAATTTGTTGTTGTAAATTCTGAAAAGCAGGCACGTGAAATTATTGAACATAGGTTAGAGTTAATCAAGAAAAAAGAAGAAAATTTAGATGAGGATGATTTAGATATATTCAGCCGTAATAACAGTGAAATAGAAGAACTATCTGTAGTTTTAAAGTGCGATGTAACTGGTTCTATTGAAGCAATATCAAGTTCAATTGATAAACTCGGTAAAGATCAAGTGAAATTAAATATCCTACACAAAGCAGTAGGAGGGATAACAGATTCAGATGTGCTGCTTGCAGAAGCATCAAGTGCAGTAATTTTAGCTTTTAATGTAAAAGTGGACTCAAAAATAAGGGACTTGGCAAAACAAAAAGGTATAGAAATACATACTTATAACATAATATACGAGCTCATTGACGACATGAGAATGTATTTAACTAAAATGTTAAGGCCTGTTACACGAGAGGTTCGTGTTGGCTTTGCATCTGTGAGGCAAATATTTAACGTATCTAAAGCTGGTAATATCATTGGATGTTACGTAAGTGATGGAGTCATAAGAAAAGATTCTTTAATTAAGGTAATGCGTGGTGGCAAATTGGTGCATGAAGGAAAGTTAAAAGCACTACGTAGATTTAAAGATGATGTTAAAGAAGTAGGTGTAAACTTTGAATGCGGAGTATCACTAGAGGGTAATGTCGATATTAAAGTTGGAGATATTTTGGAAGCTTATCAATTAGTGCAAGAAGAAAGGGTGTTATAGTAGCTGGATATGAAAAAGGAAATTAGAAACCTAAAGATAGCATCGGTATTGCATAGAGCAATATCAAGAGTTCTAATGGAAGGTAAGGTGTTCAATAAAAATGTAGCGGTATCTGACGTAAAATTAAGTAAAGATTTGAAAAAAGCAGATGTATATATTGTGTTATCTTCATTGAATATTCAAGTAGCTGACTACTTAGATCCAGAAAAAAGACGCACTGGAGATCCTTCTGAGAATAATTGTGATATTAATACTGTTGTTAATGAAATGAACCAATCTGCATGGTCAATACGTAAATCTATATTGTGTTATGTTGATTTGCGATTTATACCTGAACTAGTTTTCAAGCCTGACTTAGCGTTCGATAATTTTGTTAATGTAAGCAAAATATTACATAATCACACTTAATTAATGCATTTCAATCGTTACTTTTCATTAATGAGGTTGCACAGTTTAACAGGTTTGTGGCTTGTGCTATTTCCCAGTTTGAGCGGTATTCTTTTAGCCTCAACTTCTCTATCGTATCAGGCTCTTTTTCTCCTTGTTTTGTTTACTATAGGTGCATTTTTAATGAGACCTGCAGGGTGCATAATCAATGACATTTTCGATAGAAAAATAGATGCGCACGTTGAACGAACAAAATATAGGCCACTTGCAAGTGGTGCATTAAACATAAAGCAGGCTTTGGCTTTACTTTCACTGTTACTGTCTATTGCCCTGGTAATCTTATTATTAACTAATAAAACTACACTTATACTTGGAATAATCTCAATGTGTATGATAGCTACTTACCCTTTATTAAAGCGGTATGTTTGGTGGCCACAATTGTTCTTAGGGTTTACCTTCAATATGGGATCGCTCATGGGCTCAGCAGCAATAACAAACCAGATCAGTATAGAATCCTTGCTGTTTTATATAGGATGCGTCTTTTGGACACTTAGCTATGACACCATATACGCCCATCAAGATAAAAAAGATGATGAAAAACTCGGGATGAAATCTACCGCATTATATTTTGGTGATACAACAAAATCTTGGTTGAAAAGATTTTATTTAATATCTCTTATGACGTGGCTATATGCTGGTATCTTATCATCATTAAATAACATCTTTTATATTGCTCTATTTGCCGTAGGGTTCATATTTCACCGCCAACACAAAAATTTCAATCCTGACGATCCCAGTCAATGCATGTCCATATTTAAAAATAACTCCTACGTAGGGTTGCTGCTCTTTTTCGGCATTCTTTTAGATAGAATTATCACCTAGGTCTCAAGAGTTTCGGCTCTAATGAAATCAATAGACTCAGGTAGCCCGCAGAAACAAAAAAACTTGCTTGACAAACTCCGCCAGCCCTCTTATCATGAAACTGAAGCTATTGTATTTGCTTTCGCCAATCTGCAGATTAAAAGGTAAGGATTACTTAATGTATCGGCGTCTTATGTTCAATTTTTTGCAGTATATAGATACTGTATGTCTTTACAAAACTTCATCTACATCTAGATTTTTATCTAAATAAGCTGAACGCGCTTATAAAGCGTTACAAGACATCAAAAAATGCCAATACTCGACAGAGATAGTAAAAGACTAGCTAACTCGGGGATTCTTTGTCTTTTTTTCTGCTTAGTAAATTTCTTAAACATTTGCAGCGTAAGTTAGTTGCAATTAAAAGCGGCTGAATCTCGCTTGTCAAGCGTTTAAAACATAAAAAACGCCAATATTTTAAAGCGGATAATAACCCCAGGGCTTCTTTTGCCTTTTTTTTCGTTTGGTAAATTTCTTAATATTTATAGCTAAACAACAACCGTCATCCCGCTACGTGTTAGCGGCTAAGAGATACCGCGGCGGTATGACGGTTTGCGGCGGCATGACCTCGTCATTCCCCTACGTGTTAGCGGGATCTAGAGATACCGTGACGGTATGACGGTTCGCGCGGTGGCATGACCTCGTCATCCCGCTACGTGTTAGTGGGATCTCTTGTTAGCGGATGAGATACCGCGAATGAATCGCGGTATGACGGTTCGCGGCAGGATGACGATAAGCTCGTCATCCCACTACTTGTTAGCGGCTAAGAGATACCGCGGCGGTATAGCTATAGGATGACAAAAAAAAGGGCACTGTGACGCACAATTATCAGTTAATGCGGCATTATAAAAAACGCCAAACTTTTTTCTGCTTTTATGCAAGAAGTCTAGTCCATATATTCCTCCCACTTCTCCGCGACTTTCCTTACTATTTCCTCACTCATCTCAATTTTCTTTCCCCACTCTCGTTTGGTTTCAGGCGGGATTTTATTTGTCGCATCAAATCCCATTTTACCTCCAAGTCCACTTTCAGGGGAAGCAAAGTCTAAATAATCAATAGGTACACTTTCTATCATGATTGTATCACGCACAGGGTCCATCCTCGTTGACATTGCCCACATTACTTCCTTCCAATCACGTACATTTATATCATTATCAACAACGATAATAAACTTCGTGTATAAAAACTGCTTTAGAAAAGAAAGTATGCCCATAACAATTCTTTTTGCCTGCCCTGGATAGGATTTTTTTATCGACACTATCGCTATTCTATATGAGCAACCTTCCGGTGGCAGATAAAAGTCCACTATCTCTGGAAATTGATTGATAAGAATGGGCACAAAAATTTCATTGAGTGCTTCACCAAGAATCGATGGTTCATCAGGTGGCTTGCCAGTGAAAGTGCTAAGATATATCGGGTTTTTACGCATAGTAATTGCAGTAATATTAAATTCTGGAAATTGCTCAACAGAATTATAGTAGCCAGTGTGGTCTCCATATGGTCCCTCATCTTGATATCTATCCAAACTCACATAGCCTTCCAGAACGATTTCCGCGTGAGCTGGCACTTGAAGTGGAATAGTCTTACAATTTACAAGTTCAAGCGGCTTCTTTCGCAGCAGTCCAGCAAATTGGTATTCTGACAATGTTTCTGGCACTGGAGTTACCGCAGCAATAATCGTTGCAGGATCACTACCGATCACAGCAGCAGCAGGAAATTTCATATTTCTGCCTTCTTCCTTCCAACGCTTATGGTGAGTTGCGCCACCCCTGTGTGCAAGCCAACGCATTAGTGTTGTTTTTTTATCTATAACCTGCATACGATATATTCCAAGATTAAAATTATCTTGCTTTTCTTTCGTGGGTCCTTTCGTTACCACAATTGGCCAGGTGATAAGTGGTGCAGGTTCATTTGGCCAGCATGTTTGAATGGGCAGTAGACTTAGGTCCACTTCATCTCCGGTTAGCACTACCTCTTGACATGGAGCCTTGCTCACGACTTTACTTCGCATCGATAACACGACTTTCAACAAAGGAAACATTTTTATAGCATCCTTAAAGTTTTTTGGCGGCTCAGGTGATTGCAAAAATGCTAAAAGTTTACCAAGATCTCTTAGTTCATCAGGGTTTATGTTCAACCCCAATGCAATCCTCTTAATAGTACCAAATAAATTCACCAAAACTGGAATCGAATTTTTGCCATTTTCTGTGATAACATTTTCAAAAATGATCGCTGGCCCTTTGCTTGACAAAACTCTGCGATGAATTTCTGTCATTTCAAGAACTGTTGAAACTTCCTCCTTAATCCTAATCAGATCTTTTTTTTCTTCTAAGGCTTTGATGAAGTCACGTAAGTTGTTGTACATATTCCAGTTTTTAAAATTTTAAGTTTATATCTAGTTTTCAAGCACTTTATTGAAATTTGATCTATGCACTGTCTAGCGAGCTTTCAGTTAATTTGAGATCAAATCTTCATATTGCTTACTAAGTTTGTATTTCCTTCCTCTATTGGAAAAATCTACAATCTTGATAAACCCCATTTCCACCCACTTTTTACAAAGTTGCGCACTGGTACGAGGCTTAAAATTAAATAGTTCGCCAACCTGACTAGCTGTAATAGCGGAAAACTCCTGGAAGAGCTCAAGAGCCCTACGCTGTTTAGGATCAAGCTTACGTATAAGATCAGTCTGATCAGCGTGGTATTCTTCTTTATTTATACGTTGTAAAACGTTCTCAAATGAATTTGCCATACCTTCTACGAAATACTCCACCCACTTAGTAATATCTGCTTCAGCTCGTCCCATGTAATAGTTGTGCGATGGACCTATACTGATTGCTTCATAATACGCTCCTAGATTCTTAGCATAATATTCTTCCAATGAATAAAGTCCTTTTAGGTCATACCCACCAAGGTGTAAAATTAATGTAGTCAACAATCTTGCAGTACGACCATTACCGTCATAGTAAGGGTGAATTGTTACAAATTGATAATGCGCAATACCTGCAATAATTGGGCAAGGCACTTGCTCACTGTTACGAATCCAATCAATCATACTGCTCATGAGCTTTGGTACATCCTTTGCTTCAGGTGGCATATAAATTATTGCACGTGTAAGACTATCGCGGATAACATTTTGACCATCACGATAAGGTGTTGATTTTATTTTAGATTTTCCACTTGCCATTACTAGAGCATGCAGTGTTTGAATAGCTTTCTCAGTAATAGGCACTTCCCTTGCTGCCCATTGTTCAACTTGAGTTAAAGCTGCATAATATCCTTTAACCTCATTTTCATCTCTCCTATATTTTGGAAAGTGGCTTTTACCACTTAAAACCTCTTCAATCTGTTTAGGTTCAAGTCGATTTCCTTCAATCATAGTAGAATAGTGTGTGGTATAAAGCCGTGCAGTTTCACGAAGAGACAAAAGCATTGATACAGTGAGCGGCAAATGTAACACTTTTTCTTTTGCTGCTTCAATCCTTATAAGACAACTAGCAATTTTAGAAGTAATCGTATAATTCGGCATCGGCATAATATCTGCATTACATTACTTCTATATTATGCTGATAAAATGCAGATAATACAACATTTACACGACGCCGACCATAAACAGCAATAAATTCGGCTGATTGAGAAAGAAGTTTGTCTTGTAGAATAGCTATTTCTTTTTCTCTGCCAATTATTGGTTCACTCATATGTTTATTCCGCGGAAAATTATACACAGCGGAATAAAATTATCAACTTTGTTTTACCGCCGTATTTACAGCGTGGCGGTAAAAGATAGAGCATCTCATAATTGGCTATTCTGGAGGTAGTTTTGTCACTTGGATCACCAAGTCTTCTGATGAACTTTGTGGTAATGTGCTTGAGTTTTATTGTGTAAAGTTTGCATTTGAGGCAAAACTGGTTATAAAATACACTTGATACAAATGTTTTTATATATTAACATTAGATGCTTCTTTTAATATACAGATAAATGTGTACTAAAAGTTTTATGTTGTAGGTTTTTAAATAAATTGTATGTCTAGAATATCGTTTTTATTAATTTTAATAATAGCAATAGCAAGCTTGCCGATAATAAACAATTGGCTTTCAAATCGCAGCCAAATGCTAAGCGATGATTATATAGGTGAGAAATTAGATAATTATATAAGCAGAAATTTTGATAAGATCGTAAAAACTCTCAAAGAGGAGTCGATTAAAAGTAGTTATGCTGCTCGAGATAATGTAACCAAAAGTAAAATTTCACAATACAAGGATCAAATATTTGACCTTACTTATCCTTACTCCGGAAATGAAAATAGTAGTGTTATAGCTGTAGGCTTCCTTGACTATTCTTGTGGACATTGCAAAGCTATAAAGAATGATATAAAGCAGTTAATTAACGACGGCAAAATTAAGTATATCTTTAGGGATGCTCCAATACTTGGTAACGCTTCTTTAAAGGCAGCAAAAAGTGCTTTAGCTGTCTATTTTCTCGATAAAGAAAAATATTTCGATTTTCACCATGCTGCTTTAAGTCACAAAGGAGAATTTTCAGACGAAAGCATATTGGATATAGTGAAAAACATAGGGATTGATGAGGACGATTTTAATGATTCCATAAAAGATAACGCGGACAAAATTGAGCAAATGATAAACAACAGTAGGCTTCTAGTAAGAGATTTGGGAGTAGGTGGTACACCTTTTTTAATAATTGGAGATAGCCTGTTTGTAGGAGCAACTGATTTGAATGTATTACGCAAAAAAGTAGATGAATTAAGTCACAAGCAAGGCTAGTTACAGTTTGCCATAAAATTTTATTTTTTTGCTTGACAACTCAAATGAACCTGAGTATAGTAACTGTGGGTGTGACAGCAGTTTAACTCAGTGGTCTCACCCACTTTCCATAGCGTCATTTGCTATGTAAAACGCTTTCAAATTACAACATTTTCTTCAACTAAACTATTTTACTTTCACAGGAGGACATATGTCATTCACAGAAATTAGATTTCCAGAAAATATATCTTATGGTTCCACTGGAGGACCGGAATTTTCTACTGACGTTGTAACAACTCACAATGGTTGTGAACAGCGCAACATCAATTGGTCTCATGCACGCACTAGATACAACATAGCTTACGGGGTCAGATCAAACGAGCAGCTACTAGGTCTTGTCGACATAAAAAAAATAGTGATATAGAGTACTCTTTATTAATAGGTAAAGAGAATGCTATATGATTTAAAAGATGAGCAATGGGAGAGAATAAAAAACAGTCTGCCAGGTAAGGAAGGAGATAGAGGAAGAAGCGCAAAAGATAACAGGAGATTCGTAGCTGCAATAATGTGGATAGGTAGAACAGGAGCAACATGGAGAGCATTGCCGGCTGAGTATGGAAAATGGTCAAGTGTACATAAACGTTTTATAAGGTGGGCAAAATCTGGTGTTTGGCAGATGATTTTCAACACATTAGCTGTTAATGGAGACACAGAGTGGCTCATGATAGACTCAACAATAATCAGGGCACATCAACATGCTGCTGGTGCAAGAAAAAAATGTGGAAACTGGTAGACAAGAACAAGAGCTGGGACGGTGCAAAGGAGGATTTTCAAGCAAATTACACGCTGCTTGTGATGCTTTGGGCAACCCACTGAGATTCTTTGTTACTGCAGGGCAAAGATCGGATTACGTAAAAGCTTTAGACCTGATAGAAGGCAAGAACATGGAGGCACTTATTGCCGATAAAGGGTATGACGCAAATTATATGATTGAGGCTGCAGAAGCTGTAAATGCTGAGCCAGTAATCCCACCGCGTTCCAACAGAAAAACACCAAGAGAATATGACAAAGAATTGTATAAAGAGAGAAACTTAATCGAAAGGATGTTCAACAAAATCAAGCACTTCCGCAGAGTTGCTACACGCTACGACAAATTGGCCATAGCTTTTCTGTCTTTTGTTCACATTGCTGGCATTTATCTTTGGTTAAAATAAATGTCGACACTGCCTAGAACTAATAACATTTTTTCATGCACGAAAAGGTAAAGCAATAGGGTTTCGTTTTAAGGATTGGTCGGATTTTATAGCCATCAACCAAGAGATTGGTATAGGAGATAACAAAAAAACGACTTTTCAGCTAATCAAAACTTATGTAAGTGGGGAAGATAAGCATATACGTATGATCAAAAAGCCAGTACATGGGACAGTAAAGATTTATTTAAATGGTAAAGAAGAGAGTGAATATTCAGTAAATTATTCAACGGGAGAAATAACATTCATGAAACCGCCAGTAAAAGATGCGATAATCACTGCGAGCTTCGAATTTGATGTGCCCGTACGCTTTGATACAGATTACTTAAACGCTTCGATTGATGACTATGGAAGCAATAGCTGGAATAACATTCCACTAATAGAGGTGAAATTTTAGCTGTAAGCGAGCATAGATCTACATCATAGTAGGGCTACTAGTCTACCATAAATTGAAAAATTAAGCACCACTGAGGCTCTATACCTAAATGAGCCTCAGTATATGCAATTATTTTAAACTTTATCACCAGCTATATACTACAATGTTGCTGAGCTTTGCTAACATTTACACTTGAAGCTTGGGGAGATTCTAACTCAGTGCTTTTTTCTTCCTGCAAAATAGAAAGCTTCAACAATTCCTTTAGAGTTAATTTTTCAAGTGTTGTATCATCTTTGTTTAAGATGTAGTCTAGCATGTTGTTTTTCTGTAAGCGATTAACAAAATATCTATCTTCCTCATTAAGAACCTCTATCTTGTTAATACAAGATAATACTAAATCCGAATTCTTTGTTGCTAAAATTCCATTCAAAAAGATATCTAATTTTGTTTTGTCTTCAGTCAAGTCTCTAGCTAACCTATTTCTGATGTTATCATTATCAAGCACAGTGTACTCGAGGTACGAGCAAGGCTCAATAAGTATAAAGTCCTCTAAAGGTACTAGTTCTAAACAGTTGTCAGCATAAGCAAATATTCCACACTCAGTAATACGCCCTCTTCTTCTCACAACACAGCAATTGAGACGACCATGATACATTGATAACAAAGAAAAAAGACGTATTATACTTGTACCTCTATCTTTCATTTCCTCGAAAAGCTTCCTATCATTTATTAATTTGTGCAAAATGTAATCCATAGCAGGACCTGATTTGCGGAAATGAAACATATTATTCTCTTCAAAAATGGCCTCAGCTAATTCGATAGATTCTTTATCCTCATCTACAAAAGCTTTTTCATTTCTATTTAACTGTATGATCTCAGCTTTGCTATCTCTGCGTAGACCAGTTCTCCTTATTAACATCTCAAATATTTTTGTATTCATATATATCCTATATTAATTAAAGTAAATATTAATAATGTTTACTTTTTAAATAAAAATAAATGAAAATTTTAATAAAAATTAAATTTTTTTTAATAGAATAAAAATCTTTTATATTTGCTTGAGTACCAAAAGGGCTTTATTGGTGTAATGCGTTTTCTATTGCGCCTGGCTGCAGCGCGTGATGCAACCGGATTCAAGTGTCAGCTACTTTTATAGCACCACTTCTGCTTCAATAACTGTAAATACTAAGCGATCTGTCTTAAAATCTCCTCTTGTTGCTGAGCATGTACACTAGCATAACCACATGCAGGAGATGCAGCAGCAGGTCTTGCAATGCACTTAGGTCTTTTTGCTTGAATATCGAGATTGGACAACACTTCTTCTATCAATGGGTTGACAAAAAACCATCCTCCCATATTTTTTGGTTCTTCTTGACACCATATAATTTCAGCGTTTTTGTACTTTTCAAGTTCATTACTTAGTTTATCGGCAGGAAACGGATAGAATTGTTCTAAACGTATTACTGCTATATCGTTTATTTTTTGTGCTTCACATACTTCAATTATGTCGTAGTAAACTTTACCGCTGCATATTACAACTTTACGTATTTTATCATTTAGAACCAAATCTGTTCTACATTCTGGAATCACCGTGAGGAATTTTCCTTCAAAGTCAGATAGGTTAGATACTGCTCTTTTGTGGCGCAGTAGCGATTTAGGTGTAAACACTACCAAAGGCTTACGAAAGTCTCTATGCATTTGTCTGCGTAAGACATGGAAGTAATTCGCCGGAGTGGAACAATTAACTACCTGCATATTATCCTCTGCGCAGAGTTGCAAAAATCTCTCTATACGTGCGGAGCTATGCTCAGGTCCCTGTCCTTCATAACCATGAGGCAGCAATAAAACTAGACCGCTTGATCGCAACCACTTTGTTTCTGCAGATGCGATAAACTGGTCGATCATAATTTGCGCACCGTTTGCAAAATCACCAAATTGTCCTTCCCAGAGCACCAGTGAATACGGAGAATCAAGACTATATCCATATTCAAAGCCCATTACAGCATACTCAGATAGTGCGCTATCTATGACCTCAAAGTGAGCTTGCTTTTCATTTATATTGTTTAGCGGAATAAATGCTTCTTCTGTTACCTGATCAACAAGCCTTGAATGACGGTGCGAGAAAGTTCCACGACCAGAGTCTTGTCCTGATAAACGCACTCCTATTCTTTCTGTGAGCAGTGATGCAAACGCAAGACTTTCGGCAGTTGCCCAGTCTATATTACTACCAAAATTTATGCTGTCTATTCTGCCATCGAGTATTTTTCTAACCTTATTGTTAATGTTAAAGTTACTTGGGATATTGCTATTTATACGCACACCTAATTTTTTCAGCTCATCTGGCGGAACACCAGAATCCGTGTAGTATTCGCTCAAATCGTTCAGCTTTGCTCTTCTTAATTTTGACCACACTCCACCGAACCAGTCAGCTTTTTTTGGAGTGTAAGTCACTGATTCAGCAAGACTTTTATCTAATTTTGCCCTGAATTCACTGCGTAATTTATTTACTTCATCACCACTTAATACTTTCTCTGCAGTCAATTTTTCTTCATACAATGTTCCAGGAGTTTTATGCTTTGATATCGCCTTATACATAAGTGGCTGAGTGAAATTCGGTTCATCACCCTCATTATGGCCATATTTGCGGTAACATATTATGTCAATCACTACGTCCTTTTTAAATTTCTGCCTATATTCCATCGCCAAATTCGCAACAAAACTCACAGCTTCAGGGTTATCTCCATTAACGTGAAACACTGGAGCTTCTATTGATTTTGCTATGTCAGTGCAATAAAAAGAGGATCGCGCACAACACGGATTAGCAGTAAAACCAACTTGGTTATTAATGACAATGTGCACAATGCCATCCACTTTATAGCCTTCAATATTGCTTAAGGTTAAAGTTTCAGCAACCACTCCTTGACCGATGAAAGCCGCATCACCATGAATTGATATGCCAAGCACAGATCTTATATTCTGTTTTGCTCTTATTCTTCCAGCCAAAACCGGATTTACCGCTTCAAGGTGAGATGGATTAGGGCATAAACTTAAATGTATTTTCTTACCACCGGCAAGTGTTTGATCAGAAGAGTAACCAAGGTGATATTTAACATCACCGGACACCTCAAGACCACCTGGATATGCAAGATTGCCTTGAAATTCAGATAGCATTGCCGCATATTCTTTGCCCATAACTTTGGTTAGAATATTGAGTCGTCCGCGGTGAGCCATGCCAAGAACTATTTCTTCAATACTAAAAGCTGCAGAATCACTAATGATTCTCTCAATTGCAACGATAGCTGATTCCCCACCTTCGATAGAAAAACGTTTATATCCAGGAAATTTCATATGGAGAAATTGCTCGAACATCTCAGATTCAATTAAGTGCCTCAGTATTTCCTTTTTATCTTGTGAACTCAGCGTATAGGTTTGATTTTCGATCTTTTCCTGCAGCCACATCCTCTCCTCATAAGAGGAGATATGCATAAATTCAAAACCGATGTTCTTGCAGTAAATATCTCTATAGATTCCAGCGTCACTTGCCGGATATAGATTCGAATATTTCTGATAATCTACTTCCTTATTCACATTGGGTGATAACGGATTAAGATCCGCAAAAAAATGACCGTAAGATCTGAAAAAATTTGCTAAACTAGAAACTGAATCATCCACCTTAGTTACATGTTGTGCACCGCAGGTCTCCGCTTTATTAACTTCTAAATTGCTTGAAAAAATTCTATACCAATCCTCCCCGATTGATTTATCACCCTGCAAATAACGGCTATACATTTCTTCCACAAATTCTGCATTATCACCATAAAGGCAGCTTAAACTCGACATAATCACTATAAAAAGTATCAAATACTTATAAGTATAACTTAAGTTTTTTAAAAAAGAACTTTTTTAGTTTCTATACGTCATACCGCCGCGGTATCTCTTAACATAGATCCCGCTAACACGTAGCGGGATGACGATTGTCAGGGTGTCATTCCAGCGCGTGACGCTGGAATCCAGTTTTTATTTGCAGCCTACTTGACTCGAAGCTAAGTTTTCTGGATCCAAATAGTCAAGGCACTGGGATGACAAAAAAAGGAGCACTGGAATGACAAAGCTATAGGTTGCAAGCGAGACGTCATACCGCCGCGGCGCTAACAAGAGATCCCGCTAACACGTAGCGGGATGACGGTTGTCGTTTAGCTATAAACATTAAGAAATTTACTAAGCGAAAAAAAAGGCAAAAGAAGCCCCGTGGTTGGCTAATTACTTACATTATACTTTCAAGTATGGCGTTTTTTTATTCTAAACGCTTAATAACCGCGATTTAGCTGCTTTTTAATGCAACTAACCTTTAGTCATAAATGTTTAAGAAATTTACTAAACAGAAAAAAAGACAAAAGAAACCCTAGGGTAGCTAATTATTCACTATCCATTTTTTAAGTTGGCGTTTTTTTATGTTTTAAATGCTTTATAAGCGCATTTTAGCTTATATTAGGTAAAAACCTAGAATTTTATAAAGACATAAGGTGCACATAGTGCAAAAAATTAAACATGAGACGCCAGATTCGTGAGTTTTTTTGTCATTTAATCTGTACAGAGAAGATAAATAAATAGCTTCACTTTCATGATAAGGGGGCTGACGGAGTTTGTCAAGGAAGTTTTTTCGTTTCTATGAGCTACTTGGATGACGAGAAAGGAGCACTTACATATTTATGGCAACCTCATTACCTACGCTCAAAAAGTTTTTCAATATCACTGAGTTTCATTTCTATATAAGTTGGTCTTCCGTGGTTGCATTGCCCGGAATATGGGGTTTTTTCCATTTGTCTCAGCAGCTCATTCATTTCATCTAACCTCATTTTTCTACCCGCTCTAATTGATCCATGACAAGCGATAGTGGCCAATATTTTGTTCACTTTATCTTCTACTGGCAATGTATCTTCTATTTCCGTTAATCTATCGACTATATTAATTAGCATCTCTTTCACATCTATTGCTCCCAAAATTGCAGGGATTTCTTTTACTATCACTTTATTTTCTGATTTGATCTCAATATCAAAACCCATTTCAAATAACTTATCTTTATAAACTTCAATCATCTCCATTCCGGCTTGATTTTTGATTTCAACCGTTTCAGGAAGAAGTAGTTTTTGTCTTTTTATACTTGATTTTTGTTTTAAGCATTCATATACTAGTCTTTCATGGGCTGCATGCTGATCGACTATAATCAATTTGTCTCTTACCTCGGCAATAATGTAAGTATTATAGACCTGACAGCGTGCAAACCCGAGTGGGTGGCTCTCTATCAAATCAACTTGCTCTAACACCTTTTTTTCTAGAACCATAGCCTCCGCTTGTGCTGGGAATTTCTGTATGCCGGTATAATCAAACGATTTTGACTGTTCTGATAAGCCTTTTGCTTTTTCATTTGGAGAAGCAAATTCTTTTATTAGTTGATTTTCAAAAGGACTTGGCCTTCTTTCATTTTGAACATTAGGTTTATCAAAAGGATCTGGCAATGTTGAATCCATTTTCTGGTCATGCGCTAGAAAGGTGCCTATCCTTCTTGACAATGCTTTAATTAATCCTCTTGTCACTATCTCATATATGAGCTTCTTATTCTGAAACCTTACTTCTGACTTATTTGGATGCACATTTACATCTACTTGATCATAAGGTATCTCTAAATGTAACGCTGCGAAAGGATACCTATCGCTTGGAATAAAATCATGATATGCATACCTAACTGCGCCAATAAGTAAATTATCTTTAATTGGCCTTCCATTAACAAACGTATAGATCTGAGTGGACTTACCACGATTGACGGTCGGCTTACAGATGTGTCCCGTAAGTTTAATGTCGTCTTCTTCTTCATTGATCTCCAAAGAATTGCCCTGAAATTCTTCTTCTACTTCACACAATCTATGAAATAACGAAGTCTGCTTAGCGTATTTTAAGAGCTTTTTATTACCTGAAGTGAGAGTAAACCCTATATGATAGTTAATCATTGCTAGGTTATTTACAATATCAACAATGCTTTGAGTTTCTGCTCTTTCGGTTTTTAGAAATTTTAGTCTATTTGGAGTGGCAAAAAATAAATCTCGTACTTCAATATGTGTCCCTTGCGATAAAGAGTAAGGAGTTTGCTCCCCTATTTTCTCTCCACCCTCATAACTTATAGACCATGCTTCACTTGCTTCTCTTGCCTTAGACGATAATTTTATCCTACTTACTGCTGCAATTGAAGGCAGAGCTTCTCCTCTAAAGCCAAGATGCTTGATTTCTATCAACTCACTATCGCTCAATTTTGAAGTAGCATGGCGCATAAACGCAAGTTCTAAATCGTTTTTTTCTACTCCGTTACCATCATCTGTCACAATAATAAGGTTACGCCCACCACTTTCTATTTTGATCTCTATTTCTAAACTTCCAGCATCTATTGCATTTTCCACTAACTCCTTTACCACACTTGCTGGCCTTTCTATCACCTCCCCCGCTGCTATACGGTTTATGGTTTTTGTGTCTAAAAGAATTATTGCCATAGATTTATTATGAAACTGGTTTTTCTTTTACTTCTTTGGTCTGTTTCTCTCTCCACTTTTTTAACCTACCTGCAATTTCACTGTTGGAAATTGACAATATAGATACGGCAGTAATGGCAGCATTATATGCTCCATTTTCTCCTATAGACATGGTTGCAACTGGAACACCCTTTGGCATTTGAACTATAGAGAGTAGACTGTCCAGCCCATTTAATTGTTTACTATGCACAGGAACGCCGATAACTGGTAAACAAGTTAGTGACGCAACCATACCAGGTAAATGAGCTGCACCTCCTGCACCAGCTATAATAACCTTAAAACCTTCTTCTTGTGCAGATTTAGCAAAATTGAAGAGCCTTTCTGGTGTTCTATGTGCAGATATTATGAATATATCATGTGAAACTTCTAATGCTTTTAACATATCAACAGTATGGACCATAGTGGTGTAATCTGACTCACTTCCCATAATAACAGCAACATCTTTTTTTATTTTTGTCATATTCAACACAATTTTACTTACTAACTAAATAATGTTCCAGCTAAAAAGCAACAAATATTTAAATTATATTATAAATATAATTTATAGAATTCTCGTTAAAATAGAAATTTTAAAAATTTAAATAAATATTTATATTAAGATATAGAGATATAAACTTCTTATGTAAGATAAATTTATAAAATAATTATTTTTGTATTTCAAGCTTTGTAATCTTAGCTTGTTCTTTCTATAAATGGTTTTTTCAGATAGACTGATGGTAAAATGGTAATTTAAAATTACTAGAAATTTGATAAAAATATTAATATATAATCAACTTAAAGTTTTAAATATTGATATCATATAATTATTGACAAGTTACATAATATTTAATAAAGTTAATTGATATGTGAGTGTAAGAATTATGGAAATAATATCGTTAAATAACTTAGACAGTGCAGGAATAAAAACAAAGTTGCTTTATATAATAAATAAAATTATAGAAAAAAATGCTTGGACTCAGGCTTTTGCAGCTGAGAAACTTGGTATTGATCAGCCAAAGGTATCGCAAATTAAAAATGGTATAGATGGTTTTTCTTTAGAGCGATTGTTAGGATTTCTAAAAAAACTTGATCATGAGATAACAATCACGATGACAGAAAGCCAAGAAATAAAATCTGAGGCAGAAAAAGTAAAACATGAAGTTGAATCGCAATAGATACAAAGTTGACAACTTGTTTTTTGTGATATAGTATAAAACTTATTAAGGTAGTATCTTATGGCTGAGTCTATTGTAGAAAAGTGTATAGAACGGGTAAGTAACCGTTTCAAATTGGTTCTGTTGGCAAGTCAAAGAACACATGATTTAAATACAGGGGCAAGTAATCCAATTCAAGCAGCTAAGTTTAAAGGTCATAAAAATACCATAGTTTCCTTACATGAAATAGCAGGAAAACAGGTGGATACTCATGAGCTGTTTAGCCTTTTGGTAGGTAGATGCAAGGAATACATGAAAGGAAATATGAATAATGTTTACAGCAGTAATACAAGTAAGCTAGCGAATTTATTAAATTTTTCTGATAACACAGATCTTGATGCAAGTCAAGAAAGCCAAGATTATGAAGTGGATGGTGAAATAGATGATGAAATAAATGATCAAGATGGCGATGAAGAAGTATCCGTTTAGAAATCTACTGAAGTCACATAGTCTTTAAATGATTTGCATTGCTATCTATACACTGTTGTTCTGTATGAGTGTAATGTTGTGTTGCATAGTGTCTAAGTCAAATGATGTGTACAATAAGGTTTTAGCGTTCAATAATTTCTCAACGCAAGTAGTTGTACTTATAACAGCAATATCAATCATTCTGAATAATTTTTTTTTAATTGATATAGCATTGTTGTATGCTAGCGTTAGCTTTATATCAACTATAGCACTAATGAGATTAATGTTGTTTTGATAATTTATGATAGGATCCATTTTCATATTTTTAGGTATTTGTTTGATAATTATTTCAAATATAGGGGTGATCAGATTTCCTGATTTCTATACTAGGTTAAATGCAGCAGGTATTACAGATTCTAGCGGTGCAACGTTATTGTTAATTGGTTTTGCTTTGCAGAATGGATTTTCAATCAATACTGTTAAAATAGTATTATTAATTTTTATAATATGGGTAGCTAACTCAACTAATAGCTATATTTTAGCGCGCACTCATTATAAAGTTAAGAAAAAAACTGTTAAAGAAGGCTAAGGTGTTAGAAATATTAAATGTAGTGTTACTTTTGTTGTTACTAACAGTTACGGTTTTTATAGTTTTCTCGCGACATTTAGTCGTAAGTGCTGTTCTAATGTGTGTATTTAGTTCACTGATTGCGCTTATATACTTAATTATGAATGCACCTGATGTTGCAATTACTGAAGCTTCTGTTGGTGCGGGGCTCAGTACAGTTTTTACGTTTGCAGCACTCTCCTTGATAAAGAATCATAAAGTAAATCTATCTCATAACCCTATAACGCTTTTTTTTATGTTATTTCTGGCTGTATGTTTGTCATATTTTATGATTCAATTGCCAGATTTTGGCAGCCACAATGCTCCGATCCACTTGCATGTTGCTCCTTATTATGTGGAAAATACCGAAAAAGCTACCGGTATTCCTAATATAGTGACAGCTATTTTGGCAAGCTTTCGTGGTTATGACACGTTTGGAGAAACTATAGTAGTTTTTACTGCTGCGCTTTGTATAACGTTGATATTAAAAGAAGAAAAAGAAAATGATTAAAGATCCGATATTAAATGCAGTAACATTTTTGATGATACCTTTTATCATTTTATTTGGTTTATACATACAATTTCACGGTGATTACACTCCGGGTGGAGGTTTTCAAGCAGGAATAATTATTGCCTCCGGGATAATATTATATTCAATGCTATTTGGTGTATCTACAACTCTAAAAGCAATACCTTATTCTGTGATTAGATTGACTAACGTGTTAGGTATTTTAATTTATGGAGGAACGGGCGTTGCAACAACTTTACTTGGCCAAAATTTTTTATCTTATGATATCTTGTTAACCAATAATAGAACCGGTCAAAAATTAGGTATTTTTTTGGTGGAATTAGGTGTAGCATTTACTGTCTGCTCCTCTATGTTAATTATATATATAAATTTTGCTCGTAGGAAAAAACAATGACTTTATATAATTATACGATTATTATTGTATTAATGGTGCTAGGTTTATATATTATTATAAACGATAAAAATTTAATCAAGAAAATGATAGGGGTAAGCGTCTTCCAAGCATCTGTTTTGTTATTTTACATATCTCTAGGATATATAAAAAGTTCCTTGCCTCCTATATTGGTTTCAAATTTTTATTCATATAGCAATCCTATACCCCATGTTTTAATGCTTACTGCTATAGTGGTTGGAATTGCAACATTTTCAGTTGGATTATCCATAGCAGTAAAAATGGAAGAAAAGTATGGAACAATCGATTAAGACAAGTGTACATAAATTAACAGTATCTTAAACTATATGAAGTAACAAATAGCCACAAGTTAAAAGTAAAATTATAGACTTGCTCGTTGTAAGTTTGTTTGTTAATAAGAAATAAAATTATAAACTATAAAGGTAATGATGTCAACTATTAATGGTGCAGAAGATAAGAAAAAAATTATCAAAGATCTGGTAACTAAGAGTATAAAAAAGGGTGGTTTTATCACCTTTGATGATATAAATGATAAATTATCAGATGAAAATTTTTCGTCTGACTTTATAGATGATGCTATATCTTTATTGCAGGATTTCGGAATTAATGTGCTTGAAAGTAGCGAAGATGAAGAAGATATTCCTTCCAACAGTGATGATAGTAAACTTGATGATGATGACACATCGCCAAATGTTACTGCAACTTTAGTACAAAATGATGATCCAGTGAGGATTTATTTACAAGACATGAGCTCCGTAAAGCTTTTATCAAGGGCAGATGAAATCGAGATAGCAAAAAAAATTGAATCTGAAAAGCATAACATGTTACGTGCAATAATTGAAACATCAGTAACATTAAAGGTGATAAAAGTATGGCGTGATGATTTAAGTAATGGAGCTCTCTTACTGAGAGAAATTATAGATCTGGATGCAATTTATAACTCTGATTTTAATGTGGTACCCAAAGAAGAAAGTGAAGAGAGTGAAGAAAGTGCTGAAGATGTTGAGGATTCTGAGGATGTTTCTGAAGATGCTGAGTACTGTAGTGATGATGAGAAAGATAGTAAAAAAAGTGATGATGAGAAAGACGGTAATAATGAAGATATAAGTTCAGTCAATTTAAATGTTTCTATTCTTGAAATGGAAAGTGACTTATTGCCAAAGGTCATAGTTGCATTGGATGAGATAATTACTTTAACAAATGAAGCGTTGATATTAAGAAAAAATTCTAAAAATTTCTCTAATGAGCTAGAAAATTTGTATAATCAAATATGGTCTATAGCATTACAAATTAAGTTAAGTGATGCTGCTGTTGCCAGAATTACACAAGAACTTTATAAGATAAATAGATCCATTACGCTTGAAGAGGCTAATCTTATTGCTGAGGCTAGAAAATACGATATCGATAGAGAAAGTTTCTATAAAGTTTATGATGACGTGCTTTTAAAGCACGAATTGAAAAAGATAAGTCTTTTAAAGATCAATGAAAATCAGTCCTCTTTTACAGGTGAATTAAAAAACAAATTTTTAAGGTTTATAGACGATAACTCTGAACATATAGCTAGTACCTTGAACGGTATTAAGCAGCATATACAGGAAGATAACGTACAAGAATTTAAGGAGCTAATCAAGAGAATACAAAAACACGAACGAGAAGTCTCTGAAGCAAAGCAAGAAATGATTAAGGCTAACTTAAGGCTAGTAGTTTCCATTGCTAAGAAGTATTCAAAAAGAGGCCTTGATCTGCTTGATTTGATACAAGAAGGCAATATTGGTCTTATGAAGGCCGTGGATAAGTTTGATTACAAACGTGGATATAAATTTTCAACTTATGGCACTTGGTGGGTAAGACAATCAATCACTAGAGCAATACCTGAGCAGTCTAAAGTAGTTAGAATACCAGTTCATATGGTGGAAATTATCAGTAAAATCAACAGAGCATTAAGAAAGATGACTCATGAGATGGGAAGAGAGCCGACGTTAGAGGAATTGAGTGTAGAACTGACAATGCCACTGGAAAGAATACGCAAAGTTATGAAAATAGCAAGGGATCCAGTAAGTCTTGAAGCTCCAACAGGAAAAGATGATAGTAGTACCTTTGGTGATTGTATAGAAGACAAGCGAGTCTCCAGGCCAGAGGATGCTGCAATACTTGCTGACTTGCGTGGCATTACAACCAATGTTCTTGCAACTTTAACACCAAAGGAAGAAAGAATTTTAAGAATGCGTTTTGGCCTTGGTAAAGATGGGAAGGAACATACCTTAGAAGAAGTAGGAAAAATTTTTAATGTAACACGTGAGAGAATTAGGCAAATAGAGGCAAAAGCACTGCGCAAGTTGAAACATCCAAGCCGTGCTAGAAAACTTAGAGGGTTCTTTTAAGTATACGTGTCAAGTTAAGAAGAAGCTGATTTTGCCCGGAAAAAGTGGAGAGCAAGTTAGGCCAAAGTTGTATAATTTCACCGCTATTTTTCTTTTTCTATGAATCTAATGAAACAACATGCTAATCTACGGTAAATATTATGACAAACAAAAATGACAATTCTAATTCAAAGTATAGAAATTTTTATGTTCTGGGTGATAGCTTATCCGATAATGGCGCAATCATTGGAATTTTAAATAATTTATCCTTTGCAAAAAGCGTAAAATTTGATGATCCTTTTTATCAAGGAAGATCTTTTAGCAATGGCCCTACTGCTGTTGAATATATAGCAAAATATTTAGATTTAGATGAATTTAAACCTGGGTGGAGTTATTCATTTTTTGGGAGATGCCACGAACAGCAAGGTCAGAATTACGCAGTTTCATATGCAACAGCATCTGAAATTTTTGACCCTATTTTTTCTTATTTCTTCAATAAATTTCGTTTAGCTAACCAGCTAGATGCGGTAATTAAACATCATCCAGATATAGGTAAAGAAGATTTATTTTGCATCATAATCGGCGGAAATGATGTTATGGTTGCCACTGCTTATGACGATACTAAAGCGGAAGAAGTGTTGGAACAAGCAGTGAGTGAAATATGTAATGCACTTAAGGTTCTAAATGAACATGGTGTTAAGCATGTAGTTGTTGCAAATGCACCTGAAGTTGGCTCAATACCAGCTTTTAATAGAGATGAAGAAGCAAGGGAACTAGCTACAAAGCTCACGGAGAGTTTCAATGCAAAACTGGCTAAAGGCTTAGATTATATGAAGAAAAGTACAAATCTTGAAATAAAAGCATTTGATCTTAACTCTAAAATGAGAAGTATGTTTAGCGAATACAAGAGCAAAGGTTTAAATTGTCAAGATGCATGCACATCGAACATTGCAGACCAAGTTGGGAGATTTAAAGAAAATATAAAAATACTCTTAAAGTTGATATTTAAAGGGGAACTTGACGTTCACTATAACCCTGGGTGTAGCAAAGAAACACTAAAGGATTATTTCTTTTTTGATTATTTCCATCCAACTGCGGAACTTCATCATGAAGTTGGTAATGAAGTGTATGAGTTGATTTGACACAGTTTTTTGAACATATCCTTTTAAATAGTAACCAGACTGCATTCTGTGATTTTTAGCAAAACACGATCTTTCATTTGAGCTTTCTTCAATTTAAAATAAATACAGAAAATTGCTGCCTATAGCTAAACTGACTTAGATTTACCGATAATTTGAAAAACCGTCATCCCGCTACTATATAGTTATTGATATATATTTTCTTTTAAGCTCTTGGTTTTGATCGATAAATGTAATCATTTCATCTTCTAAAGTTTTAATTTGATTACGTAAAATTGCAAGAAGTTCCTCTATTTGTTTGATTATAGATGTATCAGTTACCTGTTGGATTTGGGTTTTTTGTATTTTTGCTATTTCTACAAGTTGGTTTCTACGAGATAATTTTTGTTTCAAGCAATCAATATTACCATTACTAACTGTTAAAGGAGTAACACGCATATCTGTATTATTAATATAACGTGAGATGATACTGCAGTCTATTTTATCAGTTTTTGTAGTAATACCAAGGCTTTTAGCATAGTCTCTCCCACCTTGGTTGAATGACGTACACCTCAAAACCATTGCTTAGTAAAGTATAGGCACATAATTTTTCGTATCCACCAGTTGCCTCAAGACCAATTTTGGTTACATTATGCAAACGTAAAAAGTCCAGCATTTCATCAATGGATTGTACATTGTTTTCAAATATTTTATAATGCTCAAGTGGGTGAATGTGGAGATCTAATTTACTTTTGCTAACATCAATGCCAGCAATAATGTTTGATGAATTCATAATTCCTCCGTAATAATAACATATACTGCATTTTCCAGCCTTATATACGAGCCTAAAAGCTCAATCAGTTGTTCGGAACTTTCAGTATAATAAACCAGAGAAGAGAACCTTGCTGAACAACGATTCTTATAATCAAGGGGCGTGACGATTCCTCTTCTCTGTGTGTCTTTAATCTCACTACTTTGATATTTATAAAGACTTGTTCTTAACATATAAGGGAAGTGTCCTCTAGGTGAGATTGTGGAGCATTCGTTGCAGCATTTGGCTGTTCAATTACGCTAGTTGATTCTTTAGGTATACTATTTCCTTCAAAATTTCCATCTTTTTATTATGTTCTCTTTAGCATTTTGAGAGTGAATTATTCTAGTTTTGATATTTAAACGTTTTGTATCTGCTGTAATGATTTCACTTCCAGTTTGCTATTCTTTACATATTGAATTGCAAGCACTAACGCTTTACTTCCGGAAGCTGTGGTGCTGTAAGCTATATTTTGCAAAATAGCAGTTCTCCTGATATCTTTGCTGTCTGAGACTGACTTTACACCTTTTGAAGTATTAATCACTAGATTTATTTTTCCATCTTTGAGCATATCAACTATGTGGGGTCTGCCTTCTCTTACTTTATTTACAGCTTGTGCAGCAATGCCGTTATTGTTCAGATACGAAGCTGTGCCTTTGGTGGCATATATTTCAAAACTCAGTTCTTTCAACATTCGTGCAACTGGCAATATATACTTTTTATCATCATCTTTTACTGAAACCAGAGCTGTTCCTTCTGTTGGTAACTTGTATCCTGCAGCCATGTGCGTTTTTGCAAGTGCAGCTTCAAATGATGAGTCAATTCCCATCACTTCTCCTGTTGATTTCATTTCAGGACCAAGTAAAGTATCAACTCCTGCAAAGCGGGTAAATGGAAAAACAGCAGCTTTAACTGCAAAATGATTGAAAGGCTTGTTTTCCTGATTCAATTTTTTACCCAAAATAACTTGAGTGGCAAGCTTTGCAATAGGAATATTGATTACCTTGGAAATAAAAGGAACGGTTCTACTAGCTCGTAAATTTACTTCAAGTATGTATACATCACTAGACCTCTTGCATAACTCGATTTCTGAAGGCAATTTTGTCGTCAAAGCTTGTCTGCGCTCCTCAAATACATTCGAGTATTCTGTGGTGCTCATCTGCACTTTTCCTAAAAATTTCTCATCACAAACAGGTTCTGCAAGAGGTCTATTCTCTTGAACAGCAAACTGAATGTTTATCAGACCTTTCACTTCTAGTGCAAGAGCTATTCTTTCAGTTTGGAGCTCGATCTCTTTTATTACTTCGTCACTCAATGTATTTGTCGGTATTGAGCATGTTGAATCACCAGAGTGGATACCAGCTTCTTCAATATGCTCCATGACCGCTGCAATGAAAACTTTTTCCCCATCACATACAGCATCAACGTCAACCTCAACTGCATTGACTAAAAATTTATCAAGAAGCAGCGAACCATGCTCAAAGATTTTAGTTTGATCTAAGACGTACTCTTTAAAGCTCTGAGTATCGTGTCTAATCGACATAGACTGACCGCCGAGGACATATGATGGCCTGACTACTAGTGGAAACCCCACCTTTTCTGCGTTGGTTAACGCTTCTTCTACTGAATGGCAGATAGAATTTTCAGGTTGTTTTAAATTAAGTTGCAAAGCAAGGTTTTTAAACCTCATGCGATCTTCTGCAAGGTCAATAGAATCAAACGAAGTTCCCAAAATTTTGAAACCTCTCTCGTTAAGCACTTTGGCTAACTTTAAAGGTGTTTGACCACCTATTTGAACTATTACACCAACCAGTGTGCCATTTTCTTGCTCTTTACTTAGTATTTCAAGCACATCCTCTGCAATGAGTGGTGCAAAATATAAACGATCAGCGGTATCGTAGTCAGTTGAGACAGTTTCGGGATTACAGTTGATCATTATTGTTTCATACCCCATTTCTTTGGCGGCAGAAGCTGCATGTACGCATGCATAATCAAACTCAATACCTTGACCAATGCGATTTGGACCACTTCCTAAAATGACAACCTTTTCTCGGTCAGAAATATTCGCCTCACATTCCGTTTTATTTTCAACATCACCCTCATAGCAGCCATACATATAAGCAGTGCTCGATTCAAATTCAGCTGCACAGGTGTCTACGCGTTTATAAACTTGTTTAATGCCAAATTTTTTTCTTATTTCTTCGATTTGTTTTACTCGATCTCCAGCGTATAACGCTGGCTGGATCCCAGTGTCACGCACTGGGATGACATTAGAGGGTACTGGAATGACAGAGGTAGGTCTATTACTTAACTTTGCCAATCTTGCATCTGAAAATCCCATTTTTTTCATCTCTAACATTTCATATGCAGTCTCAGGAAGGCCGTTTTCCTTGATTTTTTGTTCAGCCAAGATGATTTGCTGTATATTTTGCAGAAACCATAAGTCATATCCTGTAATCGAATTTATTTCTTCTATGCTAATTCCGTGGCGCATTGCGTCAGCAGCAATCAGTAATCTGTTTGGTAGCAATTTTGCTAATTGAGATTTTACGTGATCAATATCAATGTTCTCAGGAAATACTTCATCAAGTCCTGTAAGATCAGTTTCAAGTGAACGAAAAGCTTTCTGCAGTGACTCATTAAAAGTGCGGCCTATAGACATCACTTCTCCCACTGATTTCATGGAAGTTGATAATTCACAATTCGTCCCCTTAAATTTCTCAAACTCAAATCGAGGGATTTTAGTGACGATATAATCAATCACTGGTTCGAATGCTGCTGGTATTATTGGAGCGCAGTCGTTACGTATTTCATCGAGCGAATAGCCAATAGCAAGTTTAGTTACAACTTTTGCAATAGGATAGCCTGTTGCTTTCGAAGCAAGTGCAGAAGAGCGAGAAACTCTTGGATTCATTTCAATTACAACGAGGCTTCCATCTTCTTTAGGATTCACTGCAAACTGAACATTTGCACCACCGGCACTAACATCAATTTCTCTCAGCACTGCTATAGATGCATTTCTCATCTGTTGGTATTCTACGTCACGCAGAGTCAAAGCAGGAGCAACAGTTATGCTATCCCCAGTGTGCACTCCCATCGGATCAACATTTTCTATCGAACAGACTATTATGCAGTTATCTTTACAATCGCGGATAACTTCCATTTCATATTCTTTCCAGCCGATAATTGATTCATCTATCTGAACTTCATTTATTGGCGAAATTTTAAGAGCACTTTCTGCAATGTTAAAAAACTCCTCTTTATTATATGCTATGCCACTACCTGCGCCACCAAGAGTGAATGATGAACGAATGATTGCTGGTAATCCAACGTAATCCAAAGCCTTTTTTATTTGTTCTTGATTTTTTATAATGATACTTTTGGGGTATTTCAGTCCTATTCTATCCATGGACTGGCGGAATAACTCTCTATCCTCTGCTTTTTTTATTGCTTCTCTATTTACCCCTATTAATTCTACGTTGTATTTGTCTAACACTCCATCATCTGCAAGTTTTATTGCACAATTGAGCGCTGTTTGCCCGCCCATTGTTGGCAATATTGCGTCTGGCCTCTCCTTAATTATAATTTTCTCTATGATTTCAGGCAGTACCGGCTCAATATACGTCGCATCAGAAAACTCAGGATCTGTCATTATAGTTGCGGGGTTGGAGTTAACCAAAATGACTTTATAACCTTCGCTTTTTAATACTTTACAGCTTTGCGTTCCGGAATAATCAAACTCGCATGCCTGACCTATAACTATTGGGCCTGCTCCTATTACTAATATAGATTCTATATCTGTGCGTTTCGGCATAATTACAATAACGGTCTCTATTCAAGTAATGTTACCAATCTTTCCTGTATATGTGAATTTTTATTAAACCTATTAGCTAATTACTTTTAGGCTTGACGCATAACTGTACGAACATTGCAATTTGCGTGGCAGATTCCAGTGCTTGACACACAGCTGTACAAACATTCATTTTTGAAGGTAAATTGCACAGCAAATGATGTCATTCAAGTAGCTGACACTGGTTCCTTTATGACGGCAGTGCCCAGAGGTGTCATCCCAGTCTGGGATGGCTTTGTTGCATCGCTACTTATGAAAGGCTAACTATAGTTAGGATTATAAGCAACCTATTGAAAATCTTGTTTTTTTGCAATCAATCTGATCAAATTTAAGAATAGTAATTTGTTATTTATATTAATAAATTTAATTCTATTGAAAATAGCTAAAGCATTGAAATTCTTGAATTTTAGCCGGATTGGTAAATGGTAGTGAAATTTCTTTTACTCAAATTTAGGTATTCATTGACCGTTCTTGTTATAAATACCAGAATAATAAGCTACTGATATTCCCTATCTTTTTTATCTTTAATCCATCATAGCTAGCGATGCAACAAAGCCCACTGGAATCCAGGTTGTAACCGTTCACGGATTGTGAGAATGAATAAAGAACTAGGCAGTGTCGACATTTATTTTAACCAAAGATAAATGCCAGCAATGTGAACAAAAGACAGAAAAGCTATGGCCAATTTGTCGTAGCGTGTAGCAACTCTGCGGAAGTGCTTGATTTTGTTGAACATCCTTTCGATTAAGTTTCTCTCTTTATACAATTCTTTGTCATATTCTCTTGGTGTTTTTCTGTTGGAACGCGGTGGGATTACTGGCTCAGCATTTACAGCTTCTGCAGCCTCAATCATATAATTTGCGTCATACCCTTTATCGGCAATAAGTGCCTCCATGTTCTTGCCTTCTATCAGGTCTAAAGCTTTTACGTAATCCGATCTTTGCCCTGCAGTAACAAAGAATCTCAGTGGGTTGCCCAAAGCATCACAAGCAGCGTGTAATTTGCTTGAAAATCCTCCTTTGCACCGTCCCAGCTCTTGTTCTTGTCTACCAGTTTCCACATTTTTTTCTTGCACCAGCAGCATGTTGATGTGCCCTGATTATTGTTGAGTCTATCATGAGCCACTCTGTGTCTCCATTAACAGCTAATGTGTTGAAAATCATCTGCCAAACACCAGATTTTGCCCACCTTATAAAACGTTTATGTACACTTGACCATTTTCCATACTCAGCCGGCAATGCTCTCCATGTTGCTCCTGTTCTACCTATCCACATTATTGCAGCTACGAATCTCCTGTTATCTTTTGCGCTTCTTCCTCTATCTCCTTCCTTACCTGGCAGACTGTTTTTTATTCTCTCCCATTGCTCATCTTTTAAATCATATAGCATTCTCTTTACCTATTAATAAAGAGTACTCTATATCACTATTTTTTTATGTCGACAAGACCTAGATTCCAGTGTCAAGCACTGGAATGACACCATAGAGGCACTGGGATGACATCCTTCCTAGTGGAGATTACTCTCAAATCACAATGTTCATACAGTTGTGGGCTTAACGGTATCTTTGCAGATACTATGGTAATTTATTCGGGAGATTTGCTGAGCGGTAAGATTTTTCCTGATATGCTGCAGTCTTCAGAAGCTAATTCCACAAATTTATCTGTTAGTTTATCAGGTGACACCAATTCAGATCCAGGAAATGCCTGCTCACTACCCACAGGTCCTTCCGTGTATACAGCATTTACACATAATTTTGTATGTTTTGTCTCAGATGCATATATCTGCACCATTATTTCTAGTGCAACTTTACTTGCAGCATACGGCATCCAATATGGATAAGAGGAAGGAGAAAGTGTCACTTCTGAGGTCATGAATATCGCTCTTCCAGCATTAGACTTTTTTAGCATTGGATCTAAGTTTTTTAGTAAGTACCAATTGGCAGTAAAATTTGTATTCATTACGTTCTGTAGCTCTTCAATCTCACAGTCATGAATGGGGTTCAGTTTGCCTAAAATTCCAGCACACGCAACTAATATATCAAGTGCTCCAGATTCTGATAATTTCAGGCTTTCTATCATGTTTGTCAGTATCTTTACATTCTCAAAGTCTAAAAGATCAAGCTGAATTAGTTTCACAGAGCCTTCTTTAAATTCTTCAAGCTCTTCAATTTCATTATATAGTGGCTTGAGATTATCAAGAGATCTTGAAATCAGAATCACACATGCACCTTCTCTTATAAACCTTTTTGCAACAGCAGAGCCTACTCCACCTGAAGCTCCGGTGATTAAAGCTACTTTACCTTCTAACTTACCCATTTCTTTCTCCTTAGCGAGATCCATTGAAATATTTTAGCTGAAAATTGAATTTTGCTCCATATATAAAAATCAAACTTAGCACATAAAAAAATAGTAATGACACTACCACACCACCTAAACTTCCATATATCAAATCCAGTTGGTCAAAGGAAGCTTTTAAATATTGCTTAAAAGCTGAAGCAGAAATCGTCCAAAGAATAACAGCTACACAAGATCCAGGAAATACGTCTGATAAATTTTGTTTTATGTTTGGTAACATAAAATATAGCCAAGAGACTACTGTGAAAAGTACAAATTCAATAAGTAAATACCTAGTATAACTTAGCCCCTGATAGGAAAAATCAATTAGCATTGGTACTAGTGTAGAAAACACTATAGTTAGAGTTATAATAAGCGTGATTACTAAAAATTGTAATATACTTAGTACTCTTCTTAATATATAAGGCGGCGAAACCGGAACTTTATAGGCCTTATTGAGTATTGTTCTAAGCCCTTCAATTGTCGATGAAGCGGTCCAAACAGCACCTACAATTGCTAAAGTTAGTAAGCTTTGCGGCGGGCCTGATATTATCTCCCTAATACGCGGCATCAAAGATGATAAAATATCCTGTGGCATGTTATCAATGATAAATACCCAGCCAATGTTGTACTGGTCTAAAAAATTTGCGAATGTTGACGCCACAGCCATTAAAACGATGAGAAAAGGAAATATTGATAACAGAATTAAAAATGATAAATACCCTGCATGCTCCACTCCATCATTATAAATTGTGTCAATCAAAGCACGATAAAGGCAATAAACGATGCTGTAAAATTTCTGTAGCACTGTAATATAGACGAACCAAGAAAAGTATTCTAAATGAAATAAAGGATACTTTTAAGCAAAAAATCCTCACCATTTACTTAAATTTAATCAAAGTGAAGGATAATCCAGCATTAAATAGAAATTATCGGAGGGATAATGAAAAATTTTCTTCTACTTGTAGCTTTAATTCTCTCCTTTGCATTTGATGCAGGTGCTCCTCCTACTACTTTTGTTGATACAAATGATACAACATCATCGGTGATATGCAAGATAATAGGCTATACTCACGGCATAGGTGGCCCAATGATCACAATAGTGATAATTGGTGCAGCGTTGCTTGCAATATTCGGCAGAATGCCGTGGCCAGCGCTTTTTGCACTCGGTGCATTTACTGCTGTGTTTTTTGGCGCTCCTGTAGTCGTTTCAAAAATAACACCAGGAGGTGTGATTTGTAAAGACGGTGTAGTAACGAATAAGTAATAGAAATTATTGGAGGCATAATGAAAAATTTTCTTCTACTAGTGGCGTTAATTCTCTTCTTTGCATTTGATAATGTTTTTGCTAGCAGTGTTACTGATGACGCAACGTCAAACACAATATGCAAAATAGTAGGCTATACTCACGGCATAGGTGGCCCAATGATCACAATAGTGATAATTGGTGCAGCGTTGCTTGCAATATTCGGCAGAATGCCGTGGCCAGCGCTTTTTGCACTCGGTGCATTTACTGCTGTGTTTTTTGGCGCTCCTGTAGTCGTTTCAAAAATAACACCAGGAGGTGTGATTTGTGAAGACGGTGAAGTAAAGAATCATCCATAGAAATTATTGGAGGCATAAACGTAGTTTTCTTTACTTGAAAGTGGTCAAGCTGACCACTTTCAGTGTCTATGAATACCTAATAAATTCTCTTTCTGTAATCATATCAGTTAAAGTCTGGATTCCAGCGCCACGCGCTAGAATGACAAGGCTTATCGTCATGTCACCGCGAACCGTCATACCGCGATTCATTCGCGGTATCTCAGCCGCTAACAAGTAGCGGAATAACGGTTGTCGTTTAGCTATGAATATTAAGAAATTTACCAAATGAAAAAAAAGGCAAAAGAAGCCCTGGTCATTGTCTATTTTCAGTATTGGCGTTTTTTAAGTCTTAAACACTGCAATTTAGCTGCTTTTGAATGCAACTCACCTTAGTTTGAATGTTTAAGAAATTTACTAAGCAGAAAAAAAGGCAAAAGAAACCCCGTGTTAGCTAGTTGTCACTCTCTAATCCTGCAAAATCGGCGTACTATACTGTCTTAAACGACTTATAAGCGCGTTTCAGCTTATATAGGTAAAAACCCAGAAATGTTGTGAAGACATAAGGTGCACATAGTGTAAAAAATTAAAAATAAGACGCCAACTACGTTGTTTTCTTGCTGTTTAATCTGCACAGATGAAGATAACTGAATACCTTCAGTATCATGATAAGGGGGCTGGCGAGGTTTGTCAAGGAAGTTTTGCATTTAATTCATTTGATAATTCAAAAAACTTGAAAGAATAAAGATAGTTATTAAAATTATCTTGATTTACATCAGTTATCCAAGTTTGACATTGAATACTTAACATTTCCTCTATTAACGCCTTTCTGTAATGTTTATCCAGATGAGACATTATATCGTCAAGCAGAAGAAGTGGTGCCTTATTGTAATGAATACACCTTGCTTTTACACTGGATAAAATAATAGAAAGCAGTAATAACTTTTGTTCTCCAGTGGAGCACAGATTTATTGGTACGTTTCTTTTTTGACAAAAAACCCGAAAATTATCGTTATGCACACCAAAGGTTACTCTACCAGTCAATGAGTCTTTTTCTCTGTTTTCCTTTAGACGATTCTGAAAATATTCTGCAGTATCGTTCAAAGTTAGCTGGCTGCTGAATTTCAAACTTGCCTTTGGAAAAAGCTCACTGGAATGGTTATCAATTGTGTCTTGTAATATTTTTAAAACAGACGATCGCATACGTAAAATACTAACTGCATTAACAGCCATTATGTTTTCAAGACTAGAGAGCCAATTTTCGTCCAAGGTGTTCTCTCTCAACAGTTTACTTCGCTCACGTTTAGCTTTTCTGTGTTTCATGTAGCAGCAAGTGTAATTTTCCTCAAACAGTGAGACTATACGGTCTAAAAATTTTAATCTGTCACTTGGAGAATTAAGAAGAACATAGTCCATTTGTGGAATCAGCCATATTACATTGGATATCTTATACAGAGATGAATAACTTGATTGCGTTTTTCCATCAATTTGTATTAGTTTCTTATCAAAACTCTTTGCGATACCAATTGAATTAAAATCTGTTCCATTAAAAAAATCATAGTGCACTGCCCAATCTTCATTACTGAATCTATTTTGTATCTCACTGGCTTTTGCTTTTTTCATTCCATTGCTTTTAGCAAGCAACGAGATTGCTTCAAGTATATTAGTTTTACCAATACCATTTTTGCCAGTTATTACAACTGAGCTATCATCTGAATCCAGTTCAAAGTTTGAGTGGCTACGAAAATTATGTAATTTCAGCTTTTTTATGTAGCAATGGGTAGCCATTAACATATTCTTTAGTTTATATTCTCTTTACTTCTTCCAGAACCTCATCAACATGTCCACTAACTTTTACATTTTTCCAGATCTTCACTATTTTACCTTTTTTATCTATTAAAAAAGTAGTGCGTTCTATTCCCATATACTTTTTGCCAAACATACTTTTCTCTACCCAAACACCATATTTTCCCAACATTTCAGCATTCTCATCAGAAACTAAAGAAAACGGCAGAGAGTATTTTGCTTTGAAGTTAGTGTGGCACTTAACACTATCTTTTGATACACCAATTATCACTGTGTCAAGGGAAGAAAAATCATCTATTTTATCTCTAAAGCCTTTTGCTTCCATCGTACAACCCGGAGTATCGTCTTTAGGATAAAAATAAAGAGCTACATTTTTTTTATCAAAAAATTCACTCAGTGATAAATTTTCACCAGAATCTGTTGGTAAACTAAAATCAGGTGCATTATTTCCTACTACTAACTCCATACCTTGCTCCATTAATAACGCTTCTATCTATAGTAGTATATTGTAGTCAGAGTATCAAATTTTATATATAGCTAACACAGATAAGATTCTTAATAGGGGGCTTATTGATAACTGCCTTCTCGGCTTGCCGCTTTTGATAAAGTGTGGTTTTCGTCTGATGTAAGGCCATATCAAATAGATCCTATTAAAAATCAATCGAATCTTCACATGTTTGTTCTTCATAAAAGAAGTTCAATGTTATCGTAGTACCAAGTTTCGCTTCACTTTTAATGTCAAAAGTTCCACCCATTAACTCTACTAATTTCTTGCTTAGCGGTAATCCGATGCCCGTACCTTCGTTTCTATATCCCGAATCTGCTTGGCCAAAAACAGACATAACTTTATATATATCCTGCTGCATTATTCCTATTCCATTGTCATGAAACTCAATGGTTAATAAGTTTTTTTCTATATTTTCTTTTATCACCATTCTTATTAAACCATCTTTGGGAGTAAACTTGATTGAGTTTGATAATAAATTTATTATAACTTGTTTCATTCTCTTGGGATCTGCAATGACTAATAATTGTTTATTAGTCATCTCTTTTTTTAAATTAATCCCGGCTTCTTTTAATTTAGGTAATAGCATATTTACGCATGAATCCATTATTTTGTTCAGGTTAAACTTCACTTTTTCTACTGTTAAACTACTTGATTCAGCTTTAGAAAAATCGAGCACATCATTAATTAAGGTAAGTAAGTGTGTTCCTGCATTATATATATCGTCTGCATACTCCTTGTATTGAGAATTATCCATTGAACCTAAAGTTTTATTTTTGATCAACTCCGCAAATCCAATAATAGCATTAAGAGGTGTGCGTAATTCATGTGTAACGCTTGCAAAAAACTTTAGCTTGTTTGCATTTTCTTGCTCTAATGTCTCTTTTATCTGCTGTAATTCAATGTTAGTTTTATGTTGCTTGGCTAGCATTTGGGTATTAGAAAAGTGCAAATAGAACATTATTAATATTAAGATTATTAATAATAGGCCCAAAAATGTTAAAAACAGGCCATATGCTATAACATAAGAATTATTGTAGTTTCGAAGAATCTTCAAAAAAAACGACGGTTTAACGCTATTTTCATGGAATATAGGGAAAATAGAAGTTAATGTATTTCCTGTAGTATAAAATATTTCTTGGTTACTTAATAGTTTATCAATTTCATCGTTTGTAAGTAACTGTTCATAATCATAATCTTGAGTGTTAAAATTACTGAATATTATTCTGCCGTTTTGATCATACAGTATTAAGCTGAAATCCTTTACTTTGCTCACTGATTGTAATAATTCAGCACGTAGTTTTACTAGTTGGTTTATGTAGTCAAAATTTTTGTATTTAATGTGATGCTTTTCTATTAGTAAATAATGGTATTTTTTTATTATGCCATTTTCCAGTACGCTTTTTAAGTTTACACTTGAATCACGGTAAGAAGAAAGGAAATTACTCCTTAGTAAATGATTACAATATATCACACTGAATAAAATCATAAAGATCGATGAGAGTAATACAATAACTTTTGTGTATTTGTTTTTCTTCAACGCAGAAAACATCAATTTACCTAGCTTATACATATCCTTCTTATTGTGAAACAACGGTTTTTATGTTATTAATAATAAAATTTAGCATATAATATTTTATGACAATTTCTCCTATTTTGCCAGTTTATTCTCCTGTTAATATAAATTTTTCTCATGGCAAAGGTATCTACCTATATGATGTTGATGGTGAGCGCTACGTAGATTTTCACTCCGGAATAGCCGTTAGTAGCTTAGGTCACACTAATTCGCGATTAATTAGTGCTCTTAAATTGCAAGGAGAAAAATTATGGCATATATCAAATACCTATAATATACCTGCTGCCAATAATTTTGCAGAAAAATTAATAAACAACAGTTTCGCTGACACTGTATTTTTCTCAAATTCTGGATCAGAGGCAGTAGAATGTGGGCTTAAGATTGCTAGGATCTATCAAAATGGAAAAGGCAATAAAAATCGTCACAGAATTTTAACATTCCATGGTGCATTTCATGGAAGAACCTTTTTAACTTGTGCTACAAACGATAAACAGAAATTTTCTGAATTACTAAATCCCTACATTGATTGGTGTGATAACATCGAGCCCAATATTGAGAGCGTAAAGAAAGCAATTTCAAGTGGTATAGGCGTTATATTAATAGAACCAATACAAGGGCAAGGTGGTATCAAAGTAATGAATGAAGTCTTTATGAAAGAACTAAGAAAGCTGTGTGATGAAAATGACATATTGTTATTTTTTGATTGCGTGCAATGCGGTGCTGGCAGGACAGGAAAATTATTTGCATACGAACATATAGGAGTGGAACCTGATATATGTGCTCTTGCAAAGGGAATAGGCGGCGGGTTTCCGCTAGGGGCTTGTCTTGCGACTGAAAATGCTGCTAAATATATGGCGGTCGGTATGCACGGTTCCACTTTTGGTGGCAATCCGCTTGCAACCTCAGTAGGTAATGCTGTGCTCGAAGAATTGCTCAGCCCCGGCTTTTTGAAAAATGTTGAAATTAGAGGTAAATACTTAAAAAATAAACTAGAAGACTTAGCAAGTAAATTTCCAATAATAGAGGAAGTAAGAGGGAAAGGGTTAATGCTTGGAATAAAAGTGAAAGCAGACAATCAAAAGTTTGCAGAAGAGTTAAGTCATCGCGGCTTGCTTACTGTTGGGGTAACATCAGATAACGTTGTGAGAATTTTACCTCCACTCATTATCACTGAAAAAGAGATTGATGAAGGCATCGAGATTTTGACTCAATATTTATCTGAGAAATCTTCTGATTAGATACTTGCATTAATATGAACGACAATCTGGTATGCTTAGGAATTATTACCTCTCCTCACGGAATTAAAGGAGCTGTTAAAGTAAAAACCTTTACTGAAAAGCCTGAAAATATCTTCTTATATGGTAAGCTAATAAGTGGTGATGAGAATTATAAAATAGACTCAGTATCCGTCATAGGTGATAATTTAGTAATAGCTACAATAAGCGGAGTAAATTCCCGTAATGAAGCAGAGCTTTTAAGGAATAAGAAGCTATATATAGAAAGAAGCAAGTTACCAGAGCTAAATGATGAGGATGAATTTTACCAAAGTGACCTTGTAGATATGGAAGTAAGGCTGAAAAGTAATGAATTATATGGCTATGTAAAATCTGTGTATAATTTCGGCTCAGGGGATATATTAGAAATTTTAGTTATCAGCACAAAAAAACGTATTATGCTGTCTTTCACTAAAGAGATATTTCCACATATAAATATAAAGGGGAGGTATATAGTATTAAATATACCAGAATTTATTGACTAATAAAGACTTTGATATTTATATAAAGCTATTTATAATTATAAGATCAAATTGAAAATGTAATTATGGCAGAAAGAGCTAACGATATCAGACCAGGTCAGGTGTTGGAACATAACGGCGGATTATTTTTGGTTGTAGGTATTATGCATACTCAACCTGGTAAAGGTGGTGCATACATACAAGCCGAAATGAAAAACATCAAAACCGGAGCAAAACACTATGAAAGATTTCGTTCTGATGCAACAATCAGAAGGGCAATTTTAGATGAAGAGGAATATGTTTACCTTTTCACTGAAGGAAACATTGTAAATCTTATGCATCCAAGTAATTACGAGCAAATCACTATAAATTTGGACTTATTGGGAGAAAAAAAAATTTATTTACAGGATAACATGAAAATTAAAGTTGTAGCTTATCAAGACAAAATAATTTCTGCGCATGTGCCTGATTATGTTACACTTGCTGTGAAAGAAACAGAGTCTGTTATTAAAGGACAAACTGCTACTGCTTCTTATAAGCCTGCAATTTTGGAAAACGGAATGCGCGTTAACGTGCCTCAATTTATAAAAGAAGAGGATAAAATTGTAGTATATACTCCAGGTGACAGCTATTATGAAAGAGTGAAAGAGTAAAAGGAAGAATGTCCCTCTCATCACCACGAATTAATGTGATGCTTGATTCTGTGCGTAGTGCTTCCAGGCAGCTTATGCGCGATTTTAATGAATTACAAATCTCTAATGTTAAATCAGCAGACTTTATCAATAAAACTTATTCAAAATCCAAGCAAACCATATACGATTGCTTGCACGACTACAAACGAGACTATGGGTTTATTTCCGAAGATGATACTGATCAAGAAGTAAAAGATGACACTTATACCTGGTTTATTATGCCTATAGAGGGCAGGGAGAACTTTTCCAGTTGTATGGTTTATTTTGCAGTATCAGTCTGTCTCATTCATAAAAATAAAGTTGTGGCGGCTGTAATTGATGCTCCGGCTCTTAGAGAAACTTTTTGGGCAGAAGAAAAGAAAGGTGCTTTTCTTGAGGACTTTAGATCTCGTCATATAAAAATGCGGGTGAAAAGCCGTGAAGGGGGTCTAATAGATGTAAGTGGTAATTTGTTAAATAAATTGTTGCCTGGCAATAGTAGTGTACGCTCCATCGGTTCAACAATTTTAGGCTTTGCATACCTTGCGGCAGGAAGGCACAGAGGAATAGTTTACTCTAGAGTTAACAAATATAAAGCCTTGCTCGGTAGACTTTTTCTGCAAGAAAGCGGTGGAAGGCTAACGGAAGACAACGGGCTAATCATTGCTGGAGATATAAAACTATAGCTAAAGTAATTTATGTTTACCTACAATTTGATAAGCGTAAAACTCGTCATTCCGCTACTTGTTAGCGGAATCCATGCTGAGATACCGCGAATAAATCGCGGTATGACGTAGGGCTGTACTAGCTATAGCATAAACAGGCTACAGAGATAGACAACTTTTCGAAAACTTTTACAAGAGATTCTGTTAAATGCTCTATCATTTCATCGGTATGATAAGGTGTAGGGGTAATACGGAAACGCTCAGTTCCTCTTGGAACTGTCGGGTAATTTATATGTTGAACATATATTCCATACTCATCAAATAATAATTTTGATGCTTTTTTAGATAACTCTGAGTTGCCAATTATTATTGGAATTATATGAGTTTCTGTTGGAATGAAGTTAATTCCTGCATTTCTCAGTGAGTTTTTTACTTTTTCAACGACTTGCTTTTGCTTTTCCCTTTCAATGTTGCTCGATTTTAGGTGCTCAACGCTTGCCTTTGCTGCCGCTGCTAAAACAGGCGACATAGCAGTGGTAAAAATAAATCCTGGAGCGGAACTTCTTATTACATCTACCAAGCTCTTTGAAGACGCTATATACCCACCCATCACTCCAAAAGCCTTTGATAGTGTACCTTGAATAACGGTTATTCTATCCATCAGGCCTTCTCTTTCTGCAATTCCGCCACCATGTGAACCATACATGCCAACTGCGTGCACCTCATCCAAATAGGTAATTGCATTATGTTGATCTGCAAGATCGCATATTGCTTTAAGCGGCGCTATATCGCCATCCATTGAATATACGGATTCAAGTGCTATTATTTTTGGTGTCTTTTTGTCTATAGACTTGAGTAACTGCTCTAGATGATTAACATCATTGTGTTTAAATATATGTTTTGGCCTTTTTCCTGATTTTATGCCTTCTATCATCGAAGAATGGTTCTTCTCGTCTGAAAAAATTACTACGCCCGGAATAACAGACGATAAAGTGCTAAGTGTTGTCTGGTTAGCGAGGTAGCCACAAGCAAAAGTTAAAGCAGCCTCTTTTTTATGCAAACAAGCTAAGGATTTTTCAAGTTCAACAACCTCTTTTGTTGTACCAGATATATTTCTTGTTCCTCCAGCACCAACAGATGAATTTTGGATAGCGGCAATTACACTCTCATTTTGTGACATTCCCAAATAGTTATTACTGCACCAGACTATTACTTCCCTATTTCTTTCATAGTCCATAATGTGGGGGAGCCTACCTGGTAATGACGCAAAGTGCGTAAATTCACGGTAGCGCCCCTCATCTTTTATATCTTTTATTTTATTCAAGAATATTTCTTCGTAGTTTACCAAGTCCTTATTTACCGATAATTAAAATAATTATAATAAATTATTAAACGATAGACTACTATATTTATTATACATGTACGGCAGTAGGTACTTTCCCCGTGTTGAAAGGTTTTTCAACCTCGCTGTTTTCAACTTGGCTTTTAGGTGTACAGCAGTATATAATTGCAGCGGCAACCAGACAACAAGCTCCAACTGCTATCCCCACTGCTAACATTTCTAAGTAAACAAAGATAGCTATCGAAGCTACTGCAGCCACGACTAGTGTTGAAACAACTATAGTAGACAATGTGCTTTTTTTGATATTCTGTGGAGAATCATTATCTTCTTCACTTGGATCATTATCATTTTCTATATCTTTCATGAGAGGCTTGTGATCATCCAGAGTTATAGTGGAAGCACTATTAGATTGACTTATCACCATACCTATAGACTGCACAGATACACTACTATCATCCACCCCTTTGCTATTCTGCTCTAGATTATCGGCAGGTAGTTGATCACTACCATTCTTTGACACTACACCTACACTACTATCACCTGCACTTTGCAAATTAGTATTACCTTTTTCACTTGAATCATAACTCTGTACCATAGGTTGAGCTTCCAGCAAAAGTACACCATTTTGATTACTTGCAACTTCATCAGTATCTTCACTAATAGTTTCAACCAGACAACTCACATCCCATGAAACCTGCGCATCAACATGAATAACATGCTCTCTATCCACAAAGGATAATACTGTGCTATTGTCCACATAGCCGCTGCTTTGTAAACTCACACCACTTTTTTCCACTTTATTGTTTTCAGTATCACTACTCACAGGAGTTACCTGATCACTTATAGTAGCGCTAACATCTTGTATATCTTTATTGTTTTGATTATCAGACTGTCTACCATTACTTTGAACATTATTCACTTGTCCAGAGTTTTCGTTAGCTACTGAAGGCACTGGTTCTAGTATTGGTGCTGGTTTTGTATCTTGTTCATCAGTTTTAAACGTAGAATTCTTCTCACCATTTGTGCCATTATCTAAAGGATTATCATCATTCGAAGAACCTAGACCACCCGCTTGTTCTACATATCCAGCAGGTTGGACAGGAGCTTGTTTCCTCTTACTACTATCAACTTCAGTGATTACCTTTGAGCCATCATTTTTACCAACATATAGTTCTCTAAATTGCACTTCTTTTTCTTGTTCATTTTTCTTTTTTTCTTCTTTAGATCGTTTTATGCTCTCTTTACGTTTTTTAGCACTATTTTTACCCATTTCACCCTCCTCATAATTATTACCTATAGCTTCCTCTATTGAAGCCTCTTCATTGTTCATAATATTTTTTCCTCTGTCCACAATATTTTTTTCTGTCTGCTTACTGCCAGCACTTTCAAGTCCTGGATTTTCTGATAGAATGTCACTTGTTATAACTGGAATTTCTAATTCATCTGCAACGTTATTACTTCTTTTTCGTATTATAAAAGTTCCAGGAGTTTGGCACATTTCATCCCACAAATCTTGACGTTCATGACAGGAATATTTTTGCACATCAATAGAAAATTGCAGAATATTTCTAATTTGCATTAAACTGAATATTAGATCAATATTCTTTTGACGTTTATTGTCTTTTGGATCTTTAGTGTATTCATCATACACTATGCAAGCAGTCTGAACTAATCCATTTACAATACCTGGAAGACGGCTGTTATATTCACGTAAAGCTTCAGATTGCAATAATTTGTTTTCCTTTTCCAGATCTTCTATGCGCTTTTCTATGCTAGATTTAAAAATCTTACACTCCTCTTGAAAAATTACGTTAATTGCACCCTCTTCTGTGTATAAGTAACATACTTCCTTGACTAAGGAGTAATCTTCTTGGCCTATTGAGTAGTGTGTTGCATTTTTCAGTATATTCTGTATGATCGGCCTAATCACTTGCTCATTATGTGATACGTTTTGATGGATTTCTTTAGTGTAAAAAAGCACCTCGACTATAACGTCTGTGTTTGTGTATTCAACATTAGACAATGCAATCAGAATTGATTCATATATTTCATCAAACTCGTTATTTTTAAATTTTTGATTGAGATAGCCGATAACATCATTGCTGCATTTAGCACATTTTTCACACAAGTGCTCGATAAATGCAATATTACCAGCATCCAATGCAGTTTTCAGAATTAAATCATAAATTTCTTTTCTGCCACGAGCTCCTATGTTTTTCAGGATTTGTTGCCCTAGTATTGTAATAACTTTATCATCCGCAAATGCTTGTTCATATACATCGTAAATGGCATGATCTGCACTATTAGTGTATCGTTTGCACAGGTATTCAATGACAGATGTGTGTTCCTGGCTTATCGCAGTTTCTAATAAAGTAACAAAACTCTTTTTTAATAACTCTTCTGTTGAGGCTTTTTTAGTTAGCTTATTAATATATCTTTCAAATGCACCCAGCACTATCGTGATGAATTCTTCATTTTTGATCAGAGACGCTGTTTCAAGCACACCATACAAAGAATCAGGATTACTTGTTTTTAACACCTGTCCAAAATCTCTTAAAACGTATTCGACAAAAACTGCATTTAATAATTCTTGCTCTTTTCTTAATGCTATAACTGAGAAAAAACCAATCTTATTAGGTTCGACAAGTTGTATAGTTTGATCTTTTAATCTTCCATAAACTCCATCGGTACCATGGAATTTTTCTATAAAAGCTTCAATATATTTTTGACCACCAACAAGGAGAGGTAAAAGACTTAAATTTCCTTCAGCAAAAAGAAAATCCTGATATTGCTCTACTAGCTTGTCATTAGCTGCAATTGCCAATAGTACCAATTCTTTTACTGAATAATCATACTTGAAACCCTCTTGATCAAATTTATATTGTGATAGTACATTTGAATATATATGTTGATGGTTGCTTCCGTTTTGTAACTCCAAATTAAGTTGATTTGAACAGAAATCTTTGAGATTTTCATTATCCAGCGTAATAGACCTGCCTTCATAATCTTCAATATTTTGTACAACCTTGTCTAATTCTTCACAATTATCTTCTTGTATAGCTTGATTTAAGATATTTATAATCTCAGCAAAAGTTAAGTTTTTAGGAATGATACCATATGAATCTTCATCTTTTAACTCTACAGTAAACGACCTATCACAACCATCAGGAAAGTTTGCAAGTATTGCATTCTCTAAACTTAGATCTTCAGGGGGTGTGCTACATGGAGTAGCTGGTATCTCTTGACTTTCGCTATCTAAAACTTCAAACTCTTCTTCAATACCTGAATCTTCAGAATCTGGTTTTTCAAAACCATGCCAACTTTTGATTAATCTTTCAGAATTTGATTGGCCCTGTGAAGTTGTATCTTGTGATACAAAGTCTCTAAAATTGGAACCAAACATGTTTTACCTCCTAACTAGCAGCTAAGCTAAGTATAGCATTAAACAGAAATCTTGCCAAGCAAATTATTCAGTCTCTTAGCAAAGCTGCTCGCGTCATCCATCTCTTCGCCTTCCACGATGCAAGCTTGGTAAAACAATAAGTGAACCATGTCCTCCAATGTTGGGTTTTCACCACTTTCAGCATAAGATTTCATTATACTCTTTATTACAGGATGCTTAGTGTTAATTTCAAGCACCTTTGGCGTGCGGTAATTTAGCTGCTTTTGTTCACGCAAAAAACGCTCCATGCGAAGATCCATAGCACCTTCATCAACCGCTAGGCATACGGGACTATCAGTCAATTTTTTGGAAATTTTTACGCTTTTTACTGAATCTCCAAGCACTGTGGTAAAATATTGCAATATAGTTTCCTCAGTTTTTTCTTCATTCGATTTGTTTTCTTCATTTTTCTTATCTTCTTCTGAAGAGAATTTTTCCAAATCAACATCAGCGCGAGTCACAGACTTAAACTTTTGATCTTTATATTCATGAATTACACTAGTCCAGAAATCATCCACTGGATCAACGAACAGAAGAACCTCCAGCCCTTTACTGACGAACCCCTCAAGTTGCGGACTGTTTTTCACTGAATCGAGGCTATTTCCGGTGAGATAATAGATATGCTCCTGCTCAGGCTTCATTCTGCTTATATAGTCATCAATGCTGACTAATTTCTCATCACCAGTACTATGAAATCTGCAAATCGAGAGTAGTGCTTCTCTCTCATCAGTTGGCATAGCTTCGCAAAGACCTTCCTTTAAAACTGCACCAAAATTGGTCCAGAATTTTGTATATTCCTCTAAATTCTCTTTTGCTTTTTTACCGAGCTCTGATATCACACGCTTAGTGAGAGATTTTCTGATCTGCTCAACAACACGATTATTCTGCAGCGTTTCTCTGCTGATATTAAGAGGCAAGTCCGGTGAATCAACCACGCCTTTCAGAAAACGCAAGTATTGTGGTATAATCTGTACGTTATCTTCAGTGATAAATACTTTATTTACATATAACTTCACAGAGCAACGTCTATCTGGATGGAATAAATCAAAAGGTTTTATAGAAGGAACATAAAGCAAATTTGTATATTCTATTGCACCTTCATTTTTATTATGCAATATCATCCAGGGCTCCCCGCCAACGTGAGCAACACTGCGGAAAAAATCGTTGTGCTCCTCTTGAGTAACGTCATTTTTTGGCTTAGTCCAAATTGCAGCCTTACTGTTTAACTTTTCACTTTTTCCTTCTTCGTCTATAAATTCAACAGGAAAATTTATGTGATCAGAGTAAGTAGTGACAATATTTTCAACACGAAATTTATCTAAAAACTCGTTTTCTTCAGGATGCATAATGAGCGTAATTTTGGTTCCGCGAGGGACTTGATTATCTGACTTGCTGATTGAATATTCCCCATCTCCTTTGGATTGCCAGATCCAAGACTCCTCTTCTCCAGCTTTTCTCGATTCTACTATTACTTCTGATGCAACCATAAAGCTTGAGTAAAAACCAACACCAAACTTCCCAATCAGCTCCACAGTTTGGCTTGAATCCTTGCTATTCTTAATCGCATCCAAGAACTTTTGCGTACCAGAGCTTGCAATTGTACCAAGATTATCTATTAAATCCTGTCTATTCATTCCAATGCCATTATCAGTGATATATAGCTCGTTCTTATCTTTATTGGAGCTGATAGTGATTTTTAATTCGTCACTCAAATCTAGCAAATTAGGGTTTAGTTGAGATTCATAGCGCAACTTATCACATGCATCTGATGCATTTGATATTAATTCACGCAGAAAAATGTCTTTATTGGTGTAAAGTGAATGAATCACTATATTCAGTACTTTCCCTACCTCAGCGTCAAATTTTAAATTTTCAGTTTCTTGTACATTATGCATTTTGAGCTCCATTATTTGCCTACTACCCTAATAATTTAAGTATTGAATCACGATCTTTCAAGGTCACGTACACCAAAATTAATGTGGGTGTAGTTATTATGACACCCAATTTATGGGATCTCTTGCATAACAAACTTTTGGCAGCGCATTGGATGAAACGAAAAACTTCCTTGACACCCTTCGCCAGCCCCCTTATCATGAAACTGAAGCTATTTATTTATCTTCGCAATCTCTGCAGTGGATTAATGACAAAAAAACTTAATGTATTTGGCGTAAATCATGCTTAATTTTTTGCACTATGTGCACCTCATATCTTTATCAAATTTCTAGCTACACAAGCTGAAATACGCTATTTAAAACATCAAAAAACGCCAACTTAAAAAATGGATAGTGAATAATTAGCTACCCTAGGGTTTCTTTGCCTTTTTTTCTGTTTAGTAAATTTCTTAACGTTTATAATTTAGATTAGTTGCGGCTTAAAAGCGGCTGAGTCACGGTTATTAAGCGTTTAGAATAAAAAAACGCCATACTTGAAAGTATAATGTAAGTAACTAGCCAACCATCGGGCTTTTTTTGCCTTTTTTTTCGTTTGGTAAATTTTTTAATACTTAGATTAGTTGCAATTTAAGAGACCAGAAATGGTCTGTGCTTGGCACTGGAATAACCTCCTCCTTTGTTATCCCAGTGCCCAGACACTGGGATCCAGGAAACTTAATTGCAAGTAATGCATTGGATTTGGTGAGTATGGGTTTTATGTTATAGAATGAAACACTTTTGGTGAATTTGTAAAGAAAACTGGATCCCAGTGTTTGGGCACTGGGATGACACCATTCTTTTTCCTGGATTCCAGACTGGAATGACACCATTTGTTGTGTTTAACAAAGTTCGTACTTAGCTTCATATTAGCCGTAAATATTTAAGAAATTTACCAAACAAAAAAAAAGGCAAAAGAAGCCCTGGGGTTATTATCCGCTTTAAAATATTGGCGTTTTTTATGTTTTAAACGCTTGACAAGCGAAATTCAGCTGCTTTTAATTGCAACTAACTTACGCTGCAAACGTTTAAGAAATTTACTAAGCAGAAAAAAAGACAAAGAATCCCCGAGTTAGCTAGTCTTTTACTATCTCTGTCGAGTATTGGCATTTTTTGATGTCTTGTAACGCTTTGTAAGCGCGTTCAGCTTATTTAGATAAAAATCTAGATGTAGATGAAGTTTTGTAAAGACATACAGTATCTATATACTGCAAAAAATTGAACATAAGACGCCGATACATTAAGTAATCCTTACCTTTTAATCTGCAGATTGGCGAAAGCAAATACAATAGCTTCACTATCATGATAAGAGGGCTGGCGGAGTTTGTCAAGCAAGTTTTTTCGTTTCTATTCCCAATAAAAGTTTGTTATATGGTTATGCAAGAAGTCTAATGAATCGCGGTATGACGTCTTAGCTATAGATGCTGGTTTGTGTGATTTCAAGAGAAGTTTAGTAGATAAGTTGTGTTTTAAACCAGATTCGGTATTTTAAACTGAACATTTTCAGTAATACCACCTGGCATAACTGAAATTTTTACACTCAGGTTTACTTTTAGGTAGTCTATTAATTCATCAACTAATATGTCAGGAGCGGAAGCACCTGCGGTGATTCCTATCTTTTCTACGCCCTGAAACCAGCTTTTATTCACACAGCTGTAATTATCAATCAAGTAGGCTCTTTTTCCTCTGGCAGTGCACAGATCTAATAAGCGGTTTGAATTTGAGCTATTTTTACTTCCTACAACTAATACCATGTCTACAATTTCAGCTAGCTTTTTAACAGCATTTTGTCTGTTTTGCGTTGCATAGCATATGTCCTTTAAATCTGGACCTGTTATGCCTGGAAACCTTAATTTCAAGGCAGCAATAATGTCACGGGTATCGTCGATGCTTAACGTAGTTTGTGTAACATAAGACAAATTATCTGGATCTTTAACCTTTAAATCATATACATCCTGCAAAGTTTGCACTAAAGTGATAGGATTGTTTACTCTTCCCCTAATTCCCTTAACTTCTGGATGGTTTTCATGCCCAATGAGAATTAATTCTTTACCACTGTTTTCATACCTTTTTGCTTCTTTATGCACTTTGTTGACTAAAGGACATGTTGCATCAATCACTTGAATACCCTTTCTTTTTGCCTCATCTTCTATATTTTTTGATACTCCGTGCGCGCTGAAGATCAGTATTCCTTCATTATCTTCAATTTCCTCGATAATGCTTACAAAAACCACTCCTTGTTTCTTAAAGTCCTCTACTATATATTTATTGTGAACAATTTCGTGTAGCACATAAACTTGGCGCTCGTTTTTGTATTTTTCTAAAGTAATAGCTAATATGTCCACAGCTCTTTTTACCCCGGCACAAAAACCTCGTGGTTCAGCTAAGATGATTTCCATTTTTGTCAAATCAAGTAAATATGCAAGCATTACTTAAAAATAAGCTCCGCTCACTGTGTTTTATAGTACCATTATTTACGTTTTATATAATAATTATTTTTCGCATATTCTCTTTAACATTTGATCAACCTACTACTTCAGAAAATTTTAGAAAAGATAATATAGTACATAAACAACCTGATATTTTAGATAGAAATGGAGTGGTAATAGCAACAAATGTGCCCACAACATCACTATATATAGATGCAACCAAAGTAAAGAATCCGGAAAGTATAGCAGCACAACTGTGTTCTACTTTGCATGACCTCGAATACAAGAACTTATATAGAGTACTTACTTCAGAAAAGAAATTTGCTTGGATAAAGCGGCACTTGACTCCAAAAGAATTACTAGCGATCAAAAACGCTGGTGTACCAGGAGTAAATTTTTATGACGACATAAAGCGTATATATCCTCACAGTAATTTATTTTCACACGTGCTTGGTTACACTGACATAGATGGCAATGGTATTGCAGGAGTTGAGGCGTATATAAGTAAAAACAATGAGCAAGAAAAGCCCATAATACTATCCTTAGATACACGAGTGCAAAGCATAGTGCATGAAGAGCTAACTAAAGCTGTAAGCAGATATCAGGCACTTGGCGGAGTAGGAATTGTTTTAAATGTGAGAAATAGTGAAGTCATCTCGATGGTCAGCCTACCTGATTTTAATCCCAACTTACAGAATAAGGCAGAAGACGTACAAAAGTTTAATCGCGCCAGTCTTGGGGTATATGAGATGGGGTCGGTATTAAAATACTTTACAATAGCCGCAGCGCTTGATGCGAACGCTACAAAAACTAGCGATTTATATGACGTATCAACACCAATCACCATTGGAAAGTATAAAATTCAGGATTTTCATAAATCTAAAATTCCAAAAATTACTGTGCAAGATATATTTGTAAAATCATCCAACATTGGTGCAGCAAAAATTGCAGTCAAACTAGGTATTGAAAAACAGGTAGAATACTTTAAAGCTATGAAGCTATTTTCTCCTTTGAAAATAGAAATACCAGAAAAATCCACACCGATAATCCCGGATAAATGGAGTGAAAACACTTTAATAACAGCATCTTATGGTTATGGCATAGCTGTAACTCCTATACATCTTGCACAAACTGCAGCAGCATTAATCAATAATGGGATATTTCATAACGCAACCTTGATGTTGAATAAAAGAAGTATAGGAGAGCAAATTATCTCAAGAAGAACTTCCAGGGAAATGAGAAAATTATTACGTGCAGCAGTAACAGATGGCACTGGCAGAAAAGCAAAAATAAAGGCATATTCAATAGGAGGAAAAACTGGATCGGCGGAAAAAGTTGTAGATGGTAAATATAGCAAAGATGCAAACATAGCATCATTTATAGGAGTGCTAACTATGCTTGACCCAAGGTACATAGTGCTAATTGCTATTGATGAGCCTCAAGGGATGCACCATACCGGGGGAATAATTGCTGCGCCTATAGTAAAGAACATTATAAATAGAATAGCGCCTATACTAAATGTTACACCTGAGATGTAAAATTATGATTGCTTTACTACAACTTCAAATTTATCATCACCAAAATCCTTATTAATATACCAAGAACCATCATCTTTAGTTACAAATTCAAGACCTTTAAGGTCTTTTTTTATTGTCTTTCCATTTTGACCATCAATAGCGATATTAATATCGAATGTAATAATGTCTAGATTTATCATAGCTTCTTTCCCGCTGCACGAATTTAGACTGAACTTGCCTAACATGACATCATTAAAACTCACTTCCCCTGTATAGACATCACACTGACCGTCCACACAACACGTAGTTTCAATATAGAAAAGATCTGACATACAAAATACCTTAAAAAAAAGAACTAAACATATATGGCCACTACACCACACCGCTAACAAGTAGTAAAGCGTCGATAAACCTAAGTTACTTTAGCTACGTAGCCATAATACAGCTAGAAATGTAAAATTCAACAGTTAATTGTGTGATTAATAGAGAAGTCTTATTTAGTACACCTTATAGGAATGGCTGTTTAGTTTTTTTGTTAATCTTTTTTACCATGCTGTCAATCATATGCTTTATCCCTTGATATACAGAGTATGTACTTTCGTCGCTACGCATATAAGCAGAACAGGAAAATACATTATGTTCTTCGTCTTCTATTGATAACTCTGTATCGCATTTTATGTGCTCGCCGCCAAGCCTTTCTATCAACTGTTCTCTGTCATCTCCTATAGTTACCTTAACCTTACTTTCTTCTTTACCTATCTTGCTACTTAAAATTGAAACAATGATGGCTGGAGATATGCATATCGCTCCTATTGGCTTTTTTGTAACAAAAAATTCTGAAACTAATCTTTCAAATTCAGGCATTACTGTCACCATGTCTTTACTTTCAGCTAAGTCAGATAAATTTTTCGCAACCCCGTATCCACCAGGTACAACTAGCATGTCAAAATTTTCAGCTTTGGCTTCTTTTAAGTCATATATTTCGCCTCTTGCGATTCTTGCTGCTTCCACAAGTACATTCCTTTTTTCTTTTGTTGCCTCTTTTGTTCTATGATTCATAACTTGTGTGATATTGATATCAGGTGCAAAGCATTTAACATCCACTTCCTGCTGATCAAGCACAAGCAAACTTAAAACCGCTTCTCTTACCTCTACACCGTCAAGGTGACCACACCCTGATAAGACCACAGCAGCTTTTAATTTTTTTTCACCCATAAAGTACCTTGATTTCATATAATCTAGATATTTTAATACAAATTCTATATTTGGAAAGGGGTATGTTATATCAATTATAATATAATTAATGATTAGTATGTATAATTAGGCATATTTATAATCAACGAAGCTGAATATGGAATCTAGCAATAGTATGTTTTTTGACACTGACTATCCAGAACTAAGAAAAGCTATTTCAGATATAATAGAAAGTATTGCACAATCCTCACAAGAGGGGAAAAAAGAGTTATTTACAACCCTATCAGAACAAGTTAAAGGGATGAACCTCAAAGATTTAGGTTTAGCGATTAATGACCAAGGCTTGCAAAAGGAGGTCAACAAAGAATTATTTATAAAATTCATTGAAGAAGCGCTTGAAGGTTTAACTTCTGAAAATGTTAACTCAAAAATAATAGAAGAGGCGTTAAAATCTGTTAACCAACAAGCAATAAGTAATGTTATAAATAATAATAAAGGTCCACTGGATAATCTAGTCAATTATTTTAAATCAGCCTCTGCAAATAAAAAAATTGGAATAGCTTCTGCCGTAATGGTATTAGGAGCAGCATTTTCTCCGCTTATTGTGCTTGCTACATTAATAGCGCTTGTGGCTATTGGAGCACGTTATGTAGGAATAGGTATAGGAAAGGCAGGGGAAAAAATAAAAGAAGGTGCGATTGAAGCAGGAAAAGCAGTGAAAAGTTCATATAAGGATTTAATAGATAAATTACCTGAGGTTCAAAGAAGAGAAAATAATTTTGAAAAGCTAATAAGCAACTTAATGGAAAAGAATCTTGAAGCTGATGAAGGAGAAAGAACAATGCTTAGTAATGAAATAAAAATAATAAAAATGCTTCAGAATCAAGAGCAACTAGCAGCCATAAGACAGTTAATAAGGGAAGATAAGGCTGGTCTTTTGAACAATCTTATGAGCAAGGGTACTAGTACTCATGAGGAAGACATGGAGAAACTTGTAGATTTTATGAGCGAATTTCAACCTGCAATTATGGCAATTGGTAGTGACATAAAAGAGGTAGAACAAAAAGTTAATAAGAAAGCTCAGGAAATGAAGCCAAATTCTCACTTAGGTATTTCAAGTGCTGCACGAGTTAGTGAAGGAGGAATCACAGGACCAAGTTGATGCATTTTTTTACGCAAAAATTACTATCAGAAAGTGGGGTTACGCTACTCCTTTCTATCCACTTTTTTGAGCAACCCACTTCCACATCTAACACACATCTCAGTGATTATAATATCCAATTTTTGATCATGTTGTTCTACAGGTAAATCTTTACAATATTGTTTCTCATAGGCTACACCTATAAATATTTTTCCAAGTGGCCGTAATTTTTTTATCATTGTATCATACCAACCACCGCCAAAACCTAATCTATTAAAATGATCATCAAAAGCAACAACAGGAGTAATGATTGTGTCGGGAATTACATCTTCATTTGTTTCGTTCCATTCCTCAAATTTTAGTAACTTATTTTTATTAGGAATTGCTACTTTATAATCTAAATCGAGTAAACTATGCATCAAAGGCACAACATCTATTTCTCCATCCATTGGAATGTAAGCCGCAATTGTTTTGCCTTTAACGTAGCTTAAGTTCTGATTAAAGAGATTAATAAGGGAATTTGCTGCATAACTGGAATAACTTTCATCAATATCTTTTCTTATAGCTCTATATTGCTCTCTTATTTCCTTTTTGTGCTGTTTAATATCTTTGAACATGATCTATCCATTTCGCAGTAAGTTTTTCTTGTAAACTATTTTGCTTCAAGCGCTCACTTAAAAAATCAAAGTCAATAAATTCCATATCCTGGTCTTGATTACTGCAGCTATAAACAAAACTCCTTTCTCCTGTTTTCGCATTTATATGCTGCTGCACACACTGAGCGCAGATTTCTTTCATCATACACTGCATAGGAGAATTAACTGACGATATTGCTATATGACTTGACTTCAGATATGGCTTTAAAATTGTTTTTCTAGCTTCATTCACAGCTTTCATCATTTTATCAGAACCAATAGTGATAATTTTATCTATAACGTTCAAATTAATACCTAATCTTCCTTGTTGATAAGAGACTATTGCATCAACTATATTACCATGAAAGGATTTATCTTGATCTCTGCTTGTTTCTATCAATCCTTCTTCACATGCCCAAACTACTGCATTTGATGCACGCTCTATCAGTGCTCGTTTAAATACATCACTTAACTTCTTATAGCCAGCGAAGTACAAAACCTTGTTATTATTTTCAAGACATGCCTTCCCTATCGAAAATAACACTGCATTTCCAACTCCACCACCAATTAGCATTATATTCTTCATGTGCTATTTTAACTACATTTGTTCAAATTTTTTGAAATTTTATAGAACAAAGTAATTTATATAGTTCTATACACAAAGACAGAGACAAGGACACTCTCTGACTTCAACTATACCGATAACTGATAGCTGCATTTTTACGCATATCATCTAATAACAAGTTGCTTTGTATCATAATCTTTTGTTGGTACATTTTCTGTTTGATTGCTTCTATACCCGCTACATTACTCTTGATATCACACAACATCATCAACTTTGCAGTGCCATTTTCTCTCAATTCTACTATTTCATTCACACTTGTTTTACTAAATAAAATCTGTAAATCAGGATTTAAATCTCGCATTTTTATTTCAAATTCTTTTGCGTTTGGCAGCTTAAAATTATCTGCTAATTTATCAAAATTTAAACAATTAACTTTTTGCTCCTTGAGATTATCTAATAAACTTTCTGAACCTTCAACCACAATCTGTTTTAATTTTAAAGTGCTTTCCAGCAGTGCATGATTAAGTTGTACTTTATCTATTACTTTTATAACGGAGTAACCTTCACTGAAACTGAATGGACCTGCTATGTCGCTGGTTTCTAATCCTTCTAAAACGCTCTTGAGTTTTCCTTTTAGCTGACTTAAATTAACTGTTGCTTTACGCATCTTTATTGGAGATTCTGGGTTATTACTGTTGCGTAATTTTTTTACTAAATCTTCAGCTATACCATAAACGTCCTTGTCTTTTTGATCAGGAATTATAAACTCTTGGAACGTGATAAGATAATCCGGCTTTTCTGTTTGCCTTTTTACATCATCTACTTCTTTATCGCTTATATTAATAAATGGCACAATTCTTACTTCAATAATTTTGCTCCACAGTAACTGACATTTTATTTGTTTTCTTAAAATACCAAGATCTATATTATGCTTCTCTATGTATTGATCAACTTCATTAGCCTTAAGTTTAAAACTTTGGGTTAAAAATAACATAATAGCATTATCTAACTCCTCGTTGCTCAATTTTATATTCAGCCTCTGTGCTTCATTGATAATGATAATTTCGTCTATTAGCTCCCTAAGAATTTGAGGCTTTGCTTCTTTTTGATTAACACTTTGAGTGCCAAACAATGAATTTATAAAGTTGATGCGTTTTTCGATATCTAAATTTGAAATTGGTTCACCATTTACATCTGCAACAATTTCAATCTCGGTTGCAAGCAACCTAAGTGGCAACACTATCAACAGTAAAATTAGTATTTTATACATACAAGTAAAGTTGTTTAGTTAATAACCAATTCTATAATAAATACTGAATCAATGCTAGCCAACTTTTTAATAGTGATCTCAGTGACAATGGAAATAAAAACCATTGCAACAAAATCAGGTACGCTGGTAAATAGGCTAAAAACATGCTAATATAGCGAATTTAAACCGTGCTAAAAACAGTATACGGAAGGAGAGGGATTCGAACCCTCGATACGACTTTTGGGTCGTATAACGGTTTAGCAAACCGCCGCCTTCAGCCGCTCGGCCACCCTTCCAAATTTAGAACCTAAAGATTATATAATACCAAGACCTCTACCACCTGTCTAATGCTTTTAATTGCAATATTTGTATCTGTTCAGATGCATGGCTAATGCTGAAACAAAAATTCCAGTGCTCCCTTTCTTGTCATCCCAGTGTCACGCACTGGGATGACATCGTTTACTATGTGCCATATTGCAATGTTCGTGCAGTTGTGCGCGGTATAGATTCCGCTAACGAGTAGCGGAATGACGAATTTGTTATTTTTCAAATCGTAGAGCCACTTTAGCTATAAATCAACAAAAACTAATTTCCGCTTTTAATAGAGCTTGCAACAATTTGTTTTGCTTCTTCTACACCAACCCATTCTCCAACTGCTACCGTTTTTCCCTTTTCTAGATCTTTATAATGAGAAAAGAAATGAGTAATTTTATCTAGTAGGCTTTTAGATAAGTCAGAATAGTCCTTTATATTGTCATAATAGCTATCAACACTGGAAACAGGCACTGCTAATATTTTCTCATCTTCTCCTTTTTCATCTTTAGTGAGTAATGCGCCTATTGGACGTACCGATATTAAAACACTAGATGCTAAGGGAAATTGAGTTAGCACCAAAACATCCACAGGGTCACCATCACCTGCGCAGGTATTTGGTATAAATCCATAATTGCAAGGATAAGTCATTGAGGTAGATAAAAATCTGTCAACTTGTAACAACCCAAGCTCTTTATTAAATTCATACTTTACAGGCTCAGCATTTGCACTTATTTCAATTACCACATTCACCGCATTTGGTCCCGCTGTTATTTTACTTAAATCCATAAATCACCTCTTAACTTAAGATTATACAATATATGCTTTTAAGTTGCTACATTTATGTAATTCTAAACTTATTTTGCACGGGCTGTCCTAAATTTTCATTCGTCATCTTATTGACTGTTGAAAGTGGTGGTTCCTGTGATAATTGAAATAAAGCATATACTATTACGATAGTAAGCACTGCAGCAATTACTAGATTAGCAAAATTATCCTGTGGTAGGACACCTTTTATTGGATTAAATAATTTTTGCTCCATAAAGAAATAATCAGCAACATATAACCCAACAGATAATACAAACATACCTAAAATAAGTTTACAGACTGTGTTTTTATGGTCTTTTTCTTTTTTCTTGCTGGTGATAGGATTTGGCCTACATTCATTCTCTTCTTGCAGCACTGAGTAGTATATATTATCAGGGCTCGTTATTAATTGTTCAAATTCATCACTATTTTGGTTTTTTAACAGTTGCTCTAGGGTGTTTTTTGTATTTATAGGATATATTAATCCATCCATTTTCAATGCTTTCTCTTGCCGATCCACATTCTCATGGTCGATTGTATATTTATCTCTACTTGATAATCCGATCATGTGTAGTTTGCCAGCTAAGAACATTATATAGCTCTCTATTAACTGATTCTCACATATCTCTAATACTTCTCTTTTTACTGTTTTGTTAGATGACGAAAGTTCTTTATAGTGACCACCCAAAGAAAAGAACAATGCTATATCTTTATCTGCTTTTATGTCATGAATGGAATAATAGCTGCTGATAACGCACTTATTTAATGCAAATTCTCTGTCATATTTGTTTAATGTATTTCCTTCACTTAGTAACTTTCTAAGACCAATGAGTACTTTATTTTCAAAATCTTCTTCTGTTTTAAATATTGGTTCTCTCTTTGGATTTGCTAAGATGTTAAGTAAATCTAATTTTCTTCCATCTACTACTTCATTTATATATTCATTTAACTCAGATCCTTTAATAACTTCATATATTTTATCTATGACATCTTTAGTATTCAGGTTATTGTTTTCACTTAGAATTTGATAAGCTTGAGCATAAATTAAAAACAGCCCTTGTAGACTAAATTTTAAGTTAAAATATTTATCTAATGGTTCCTCTTTTTTTCTAATGAATTCAGACAAACCAAAATGATTTCTGTGATCCATAAAACGACCTAAGTCAGCATGTTGAAAGCTACCTAAAAAAATAAATAACGTCTCTAATAAATTACCCTTACCAACAATTTTTATTAGTTCTTCAATTTCTTTTATCATTGCTGAAACCTATAATGTTCTACTTTATAGTATAAGGGATACATGGCAAAATAGCAATAAATGTTATTAGACTTCTTGCATAACCCAAACTAAGTAGAAAAAGGTATAGCTATACCGCCGCGGCACTAACAAGAGATCCCGCTAACACGCAGCGGGATGACGAGACTTATCTTTATGCCGCCGCGAACCGTCATACCGCCGCGGTATCTCCAGATCCCGCTAACAAGCAGTGGGATGACGAGACTTATCTTTATGCTGCCGCGAACCGTCATACCGCGATTCATTCGCGGTATCTCTCAGCCACTAACAAGAGATCCCGCTAGCGGGATGACGGTTGTCGTTTAGCCATAAATATTTAAGAAATTTACCAAATGAAAAAAAAGGCAAAAGAAGCCCCGTGGTTGGCTAATTACTTACATTATACTTTCAAGTATGGCGTTTTTTTATTCTAAACACTTAATAACCGCGATTTAGCTGCTTTTAAGCCGCAACTAATCTAAATTATAAACGTTAAGAAATTTACTAAACAGAAAAAAAGGCAAAAGAAACCCTAGGGTAGCTAGTTATTCACTATCCATTTTTTAAGTTGGCGTTTTTTAATGTTTTAAATGCTTTATAAGCGTATTTCAGCTTGTGTAGGTAAAAACCCAGAAATTTGATAAAGACATAAGGTGCACATAGTGCAAAAAATTAAACATGAGACGCCAGATACGTGAGTTTTTTTGTCATTTAATCTGTATAGAGAAGATAAATAAATAGCTTCAGTTTCATGATAAGGGCGCTGGCGGAGTTTGTCAAGGAAGTTTTTTCGTTTCTGTTATATGGTTATGCAAGAAGTCTATTGTATGTTTACACTCTGCATTAAAGCTTTTAGTTAAGAGCATATCCATCCACCGCCGATAACTTGCTCATCTTTATACGCTACACAGGCTTGACCAGGACTGATGCCAAAGTAATCGTCGTTTAAAATGACACAGGCTTTATTTTTTTCGTCAGTTGAATGTATTGTTGCTAAACTTCCCGCATGTGATGATCTCAGCTTCACAGTTACTTCCATACCTTCCTTTGGTTGTTCTAACCAATTTAACTCCTTGATCAATATTTTTTTTTGCATTAATACGTTGATCGGACCTACTATAACCTCATTATTTTCTGTATTAATTTTTATCACATAAAGAGGTTCATTGTGTGCGATACCCAAGCCCTTTCTTTGCCCCACTGTAAAATTTACTATGCCACTGTGCTCGCCTAGCACTTTTCCATTAACATCCACTATTTTACCTTTCTGTACAGATTGTGGAGCTAATTTAGCTATTGTTTTACTATAGCTTTCGGAAACAAAGCATATATCTTGACTGTCCGGCTTTTCAGAAATTTGTAAGCTGAAATACTTTGCTAATTTTCTTATATCACTTTTATAGAACCCACCTAGTGGAAATCGCAAAAGCTTTAACTGCTCCTTTGTTGTAGCAAACAGAAAATAGCTTTGATCTTTACTCTTATCAATGCTTCTACACAACTTTACCTCACCATTTTTTTCTAACCTTCTCACGTAATGTCCTGTTACGAGCACATCCGCACCAAGATTTTTTGTAACTTGCAATAGATCACGAAATTTTACCGTTTGGTTACATCTCACGCATGGTATGGGAGTTTCCCCACGCATATAGGTACTCGCAAAATCCTCTATTACTTCCTTTTTGAATATTTCCTCATAGTTTAAAATATAGTGAGGAAAGCCAACACTTTCAGCTACACGCTTAGCGTCATAAATATCCTGTCCAGCGCAGCATGCACCCTTTCTTGCGTTAGCATTGCCATCAGTGCCATATAGCTGAAGAGTTACACCTATCACCTGGTACCCAAGGTTATGTAGCAGTGCTGCAGCAACCGAGCTATCAACTCCCCCGGACATTGCAACAATAGCCTTGGTCTGGTGCGGAGCTTTATCTTTTAGCAGAGGTTCAATTTCAAATTCTTTTAGCATAATCGCCTTAATTTATAAACGCAAATCTTGTGTCATTCCAACATACAACTGTGCAAACGTTTTGATTTGGGGGCAATTTACATAGTAGATGATGTCATGAAAGTAGCTGACACTGGAATCTAGCTTCTATTACACAAATTCATTAAAACAGCATATTTATTTGTAATCAAGTTTCTTGGATCCCAGTGTTAGCTACTCGGATGACACCCTTTTCTGCTAGAAGTTGCCTTCAAATTACTTGGTGCATGACACTGGGATCTCATTTATATTACATAATTCCATCAAAACAATTCGATAAACTACCTTCAAAAATAATTTAATCTTGCTTGAATAAAACATGGCCAAAATAATCCATGTTTTCAAGCACTTTTCCACTACCTAAGGCAACACAACAAAGTGGTTCATCTGCAACACGAACCGGTAATTTTGTTGTTTCACTGATAACTTTACCTAGATTACGTAATAATCCACCACCACCGGATAAAACTATTCCTCTATCGACTATATCAGAAGAAAGTTCAGGTGGAGTGCTCTCCAGCGCAGTCTTAATAGCAGAAATTATCTGATGTACAGGCTCTATTAAACTCTCTGCAACTTGGTATTCTGATAAAAGCATTTCTTTTGGCATGCCACTCACTAAATCCCTGCCCTTAATTATCATTCCCTCTTTGTTATTTTCACCTGGCAGACTGGCTGAACCTATGCTTTTCTTAATTTTCTCAGCGGTTGTTTCACCGATTAATAATTTATGATTTTCACGAATATATGACTTTATTGCCTCATCCATAATATCGCCACCTACTCTGGCAGAACGTGAATAAACAATTCCACCTAAAGAAATAATTGCAACTTCAGTTGTACCGCCTCCTATATCAACAATCATAGAACCTTCAGGTTCGGTAACCGGGAGCCCAGCTCCGATTGCTGCAGCCATTGGTTCTTCAATTAAAAATACTTCATTTGCACCAGCACTTTCTGCTGCATCTTGTATAGCACGCCTTTCAACTGGCGTGGATCCAGATGGAACGCATATGATAATATTAGGTTTATTAACAGTGAATTTTGTGTTTGCACTGCGTATGAAATATTTTAGCATTTCTTCCGCACTTTTAAAATCAGCAATGACTCCATCTTTTAAGGGCCTTATCGCCTCTATCTCTCCAGGCGTTTTTCCAAGCATCATTTTAGCTTTTTTACCAAAAGCATAAGGAACGTAGCTTCCTTTTTCTTTTATTCTTGCTACAACTGAAGGCTCATCAAGCACTATTCCCTGATTTTTCTGATAAACTAAAGTGTTTGCAGTGCCAAGATCTATAGCAATATCGCTAGCGAATAAACCTTTGAAAGTGAAAAGGCTATAAAACTTTCCGGTTAATTTTCGAACAAAATTCATACATAACTCAAGAAAACCATTTATTAAGACAAATTATACTTTTCAGATAAGTAGTAAGTAACACACTCAACGTCTAAACCCTTACCTGTTACTTTTTTTAGCAGTTCCAGGCCACACTTTGCACTGTATATATTTTGAGATAACCAACTGATAAGTAAACTAAAATCTCCTTTTATTATAGCACTTAATGATTCGTAATGATTCTTTTTAACGCAAGAGAAAATCTGCACAGCAGCAATTAAAGCAATAATTTTTATAGGAAAGTAGCCCATAACACCGCTTGCCCAATATTCATCTTGAAAATAAGTGTTTAGCTCATTTTCAGCTTTTACTGGAATTTTATAGTGCTTCATACCTTCCAGCCACGCATCATGCAGGTCTTTGACTTCCAATGTACCATTTATTATATCTTGTTCTAACCTAGTTCTCAACATAATATGAGCTAACAGACTAAATTCATCTGCATTTTTTAAAAAAGAAGAAAGGTTTATTTCATTGAAAATCAAGTACAAATTTTCAACACTGCTAACTTTCTCGTTAGTTTTGCCTTTTATAGCAAATTTCTCTTTTATGTGTGGTTGAATAAACTCAATAAATTCTCTGGATGTTCCAATCATCCTTTCCATGAATAACCCTTGAGTTTCATACATAACATGTCTCGTAATTGGACTACTTATAGAATTTTGCGCTAAACATTTTTGATAAATTGCATAACCACTATGCCGTAAAAGTGAAAATAAACCATAACAAAAATCAGATTCATCATAATCTATAGGGTAGTAATAAGAAGTACGAATCTCATTTAGTGCAATACCCATTTGCTGTAAACATAATGAGCCAAGTTCAATCTGTTTCTGAGTAGCAACTTTTTGTATATTAGTAACCTTATCCTTTTTCTGCTTTTCAATTATTTTATCTACATTTTCGCTAAAAAATTTGCCTACCTTGGGGAATACTTCCCTTATATTCTTTTCTGTGATATCAGAGTCATAGTCAGCAAGCAGTGAGTCGTATTTTGAGCATTTTAATTGCTGCGATTTTATAGAAGCTACTTCGCGAATGAGTGTGATTAAATCAGTAAAACGTTCTTTTAGTTTTTCTAAGTTACTGGTTTCAGAATGAGATAGCTTCCATAAATTTTGGCATTCAACCTTAGCTTTGGATAAAGACTTTACTAAATCAATAGGAACAGCACTGTTGCTTTTATGTATTCTCTCTATTAACTTTAGCTGCTGAGTATTTGCACTTTTTTTGTTACCAAGAGCATCTGCTAATGATTCCTTTATTGCGTCATGAGAGATAATTTCATGTCTGATTTCTTCTAGAAGACTCATTTGTTCAACTTTGTCCTCTATATTCAATTGGCTTTGGTTTAGTACTTTTAGCGTATTTTCGATATTCTTTACCCTATATAATACTTCCTCTAAAAACTTATAAGATTGCATATTTGTTCATTATTTTAGAAAACATCTGTTTAATACCGTAATAGATTAATAATAAAGTTAAAAGTATATTTGCTTAAAGTACAATAAAAAATTGTACTTTTTATTCTTTTATTGGATTTTTCTACTCAGAGTCCAGCATATTATAGGAAAATTAATTGTAAGGTTGTAGAAAAAGTATTTAGTATTTTATTTCTCTTGACTATATTACAATATGGAGAGATATTAGCTACTGAAATTAAAGTTACGCACTATTTAAAATTTATGGAGGTTTAGTAATGTGGAGTAGACTGGTTATAATGTGCTGTTTTTGTTTATTACTTACTGGTGTAAGTTCTTGCCCAAAAAAAGGAGCAAATACAACAAATAAAATAAATTCTGTTGTTAAGCAGATAGGTGATAAAAGAGTTTTCTTTGGTTATGATGAATCTAGTATTGCTGAAGTAAGTGCAGATGCATTACTTGACGTAATGGAGGTGTTACAAGATAACCCTAACGCGAAGGTTACTTTAACTGGTCACACTGACAACCGTGGTTCTCATGAATATAATCTTGCGCTAGGCGCTAGAAGGGCAGATGCAGCTAAAAAATTTATGGTTAGTTGTACACCCTACATAGAAAACAGAATAAAAACTGCTTCTAAAGGTGAAACTGAGCCTTTGGTTAATGTAAAAGATGATTCTAGAAATTCTAAATATGAAAAAGAGCATGCTAAAAATCGTAGAGTGGAATTTTCATTTTCTGGAATAAAGAAATAGTTTCTTGCATTAAAACCTGGATCCCAGTGTCAAACACTGGGATGACATAAAGAAAGGGCACTGGGGTAGACAAAAAAGGACAAACTTGTCATATTTCGTTGCTTGTTAGCGGGATCTATATATACCACAAATAAGTCGCGGTATGACGTAAGAGATCTGACCTGTCTGGCCATCAAGAGACATAATGGAATTAGAGTTATTATTTCAAAATGTGGTTAATAGTTTTGCTTTCTATAACAATCAAGTTGCAGTTGCAGTATCAGGTGGTGTAGATAGTATAGTCTTACTGCACTTAATGACTAACTGGGCAAAAAAAAACAAGCTTTCACTTCCTACAGCATTAACAGTAAATCATGGGTTACGTCCAGAGTCTCAAAAAGAAGCTGATTTTGTTGTAAGTTATGCAAAGGAACTTGGAGCAAAGGAATCGTTCATATTAAATTGGGAGAAGCAAAATATTAAAGGCAATATTCAGTTACAGGCACGAAAAGCACGGTATAAGTTACTAGCAGAGTGGTGTAAAAATAATAATGTTAAATATTTACTTGTTGCTCATCACAAAGATGATCAAGCAGAAACGTTCTTGTTAAGATTAGAGCGAGGTAGTGGCGTAGATGGATTATCATCAATGGACTACAAGTCTTTCCTAAATGGTATTTATATATTTAGGCCATTGTTAAATTTTAGTCGTAGTGAAATAGAAAAGTACGCTAAGCTTCATCGGTTAAAATGGATCGAAGATAGAAGCAACTATGACTTAAAATACAGGCGAACTTTATACCGTAACTTACTTAAAGCAAGTGATAATCAAGAGATTTTAACAGAGCGAATATGCCTCACAGCCCTTCATATGAAAAGAGCTGCAAAAGCGTTGATGCACTACACACGCCTTGCGTTTAATGACTGCGTTAATGTGCATGATCTTGGTTATATTGAAATTAAACTAAGTGAGTTTTATCAATTGCCAGAGGAAATAGCCTTGAGGCTTCTTCTTTACTCCATAATGGCAATTGCCAGTAAACATTATAAACCAAGGTACAACAGCCTTATCGTAATATTTAATAAAATATTGCAAAAGGATAGTAATGTTAACTGTACACTTTCTGGGTGTAAAATAAGAAAACATGGAGAAAATATCTTGATAATTAGAGAATCGTCAAAGATACAAGAAATTACCTTAAACCTACCTTTAAATGAACCTACTCAATGGGATAACAGATTTAGCTGCACAATACTCGGAAATCAAGAGTGTTCAGTTATCATCGCTCCATTAAAAAAAACACAAAAAGTTCCTGAATTTCTGAAGGATTACAACTGCTGCCCTGAAGTTTTCTATTCTTTGCCTGTAGTGCTAAAAGATGGAAAGGTGCTTGCTTATCCTGATGTAAATTATAACGGAAAAAATACCAATGACGATAAGGTTCAATGCATTATTAATAGCACGATAAAACAAAATTTGGTAAGCTTGATTAGTATTTAGTTAGAAATAGAAATGAAAAAATTTTTAGAAGGCTTATTGATCTGGTTAGTAATTATTGTTCTTATTTCAGTTGCTTATATTCAGTTCAGCGGAAATGTAGGTAAAAGTAAAACAATTATACCTTTTTCGGAATTTTTAACTAGACTAGAAGACAATGATGTAGAAAATATTGTCATAAAAAACCAGAGCATTGAAGGCAAGTTCAGGGACGGTTCAAGTTTCAATTCAAGCGGTGTCATATATAGCGACCTAATAAAAAATTTACATGATAGAAAAGTGAGATTCTCCTTTTCAACTGGAGATTCTGCCATGAACGTAATTGGTGGATTACTTATCTCATGGGTCCCAACATTTATCTTTATTGGCTTCTTGCTATTCTTTCTTAAACAAACACAAGCGGGGGGCAACAGAACTATAAGCTTTGGCAAATCAAGGGCTAGACTCATGACTAGTGGAAAAAAAGTAACATTTGATGATGTTGCCGGAATTGATGAAGCAAAAGAAGAGCTAGTAGAGATCGTTGATTTTCTTAAACAAAGGCAAAAATTTCAAATATTAGGTGGAAAAATACCAAAAGGGTGCCTTTTGATTGGCTCTCCTGGAACTGGTAAAACTTTACTTGCTCGTGCAATTGCAGGAGAAGCTAATGTGCCATTCTTTAGTATTTCTGGATCTGATTTTGTTGAAATGTTTGTGGGTGTTGGTGCAAGTCGTGTTCGTGATATGTTTGATCAAGGCAAGAAAAATGCTCCTTGTATAATTTTTATAGATGAAATAGATGCGGTGGGTAGACATCGTGGCATTGGTCTTGGTGGCGGCAATGATGAAAGAGAACAAACATTAAATCAGTTATTAGTTGAGATGGATGGCTTTGAGTCTAATGAAGGTGTAATAATAATTGCTGCGACTAACCGTCCGGATGTCTTAGATCCAGCACTGCTTAGACCTGGTCGTTTTGACCGACAGATTACTATTTCTTTACCCGATATAAATGGGCGTGAAAAGATATTAAATACTCATATAAAGAAAATATCAATAGCACCAGATGTAAACGTGAAAACAGTTGCAAGAGGAACACCAGGTTTTTCAGGGGCTGATCTAGCAAATTTGGTGAATGAATCTGCACTTATCGCTGCAAGAAGAAACAAGAAGATTGTTACCATGGATGATTTCGAATATGCACGTGATAAAGTGATGATGGGCGTAGAAAGGCGATCTCTCATTATGACAGAAGAGGAAAAGAGACTGACTGCATACCATGAAGCTGGTCATGCGATGATTGCTGTTAATATGCCTGCTTCTGATCCTATACACAAAGCAACAATTATTCCACGCGGTAGGGCACTCGGTTTAGTTATGAGACTACCAGAAACAGATAGAGTGTCCCTCACAAGAGAAAAGATGCTAGCAGATATAACTGTTGCAATGGGTGGAAGAGTGGCAGAAGAGCTAATTTTTGGCTACGATAAAGTCACAAGCGGTGCATCTTCGGATATAAAACAAGCATCTGATTTATCACGCGCTATGGTAACAAAATGGGGAATGAGTGACAAAATAGGCCCGATCTATCACAATCGCGAACAAACCATACATGGTTCTGAGATAATTTCTGAAGATACGTTAAAACTTATAGATGAAGAAGTGAAGAAAGTTGTATCTTCTTGCTATGAAAAAGCAAAAGACATTTTGACCAAGCATAAGAAAGGCTTAGATCTCATTGCCGAAAATCTACTGGAGTTTGAAACTTTAACAGGAGATGAAATAAAGGACATATTAAATGGAAAAAAAATTGTTAGAGAGGAAAATGAGAAGAATGAGAAAATAAAAAAATCCTCTCTCTATGAGAGTTGACCTCATCTTAAAAATGCTAATCAGCTAACGCTGCAATAAAACATTCAGAATTGTAACTGTCAATATAAATTGTATTAAAATATTCATAATATTGCATTTTCATCACAATAATGCTATCATTCAGTTAGTATTAATGTTTAATGAGGTGTGAGTAATGATTGATATAGCTTCTATTGGTGTAAGTACAGTTATTGATCAGAATTATAGAAGAAAAGCACAATTATGTTTATCAGGATTATTTGTAACTGTGTCAATAGCAACTGTTACCTGGTTTATTTTCCCTGCGTCACAAAATGTATTAGCTCCGTTTTTACTTCCGGCTATGTTCTTGCTCTTCACTTTATCGATGGGTTATTACATGTTCATATTTAGTTGTGAAGAAAAATCTTTGGTAAAGAATGTTCTTGGTATGGTTGAACCGGCTGAATCGGTAAAGAGAGTGCATTGCCAAGAAAATATTAAGTCCTTATTAGCAGAAGTGAGAAGTACTACGAAAGATAGGTTTCGTAACGTGCTTGTTAATCTTTGTTTTGAAGATCGTAGTAAAGCACACAAACTTGCATTATATGTGAAAGAAATTGACGATATTGTGTCTTCAATAAAAAATAAAGACCTCTTAGACCATTTTGATCAATTTTTTACTATTACTGAAGTAAGCAATAAAAAAAATAGAAGTGAATTAATGAACCTCGCAAGGGCATATAAGATGATAAGTGAAGAAGATCCAGACAAAATACAGGATTTTTTAGCTACTCAAACAAAAAGTTATTCATATGAAATAATGTTACCTGAAATTGATAATTTTCTATCACAAGCTAGGTGATTTTATCAATAATTTCATTGTGTACGTGATTATCATTTTTTGTTTCAATTCCAGTGATAACACTGCACCTAACGGGCTCTTTTATGGCTATTTCCTGAAATCCTTTTCTGACCTTATTGTAAAAATTAACATCCATTTCTTCATATTTATTCTTGTCTTTTGCTCTATTTAACCCAACTTTAACATCAATATCTAGAATGAATGTAATATCTGGATATTTAATTTCCACTAGCTTATGTAAGTCCCTTATTAGCCCTAAGTCAACTCCAAACCCATATCCTTGATATGCAATAGTTGAATCAATAAACCGATCACAAATCACTATTTTTCCTTCTGCAAGAGCTGGTAATATTAATTTTTTCATATGTTCGTGCCTCATCGAGATAAGTAGCAAGAGTTCAGAAATAGGATCAATATTATTTGTTAACAACACTCCTCTTATCTTTTCTGCAAAATCAGTACCACCTGGTTCTCGAGTCAATACCACATTATTTTCGCCGTGAATTTGCTTAAAATGATTTGCAAGTAGCTTAGATTGTGTTGTTTTACCAGAGCCGTCTATTCCTTCGAAAGTTATGAACATAAGTTTTATAATTATAATACTAAAAAAGAATATGCAAACAGTATACATAGAAACCGTTTGACATTTAAATAATAAGACCGTAAATTACATGTGGTATAATAATAGTCTATGGTTGCTCTGAATACTCCTAAAGTCGATTTTAGTTTTACTGCAAAAGATTTTAATCTTTTGGGAGTAGACAATAAATATTATGCATTAAGTGACTGTTGTGGAAAAAATGGTCTTATTATAATGTTTATATGCAATCACTGTCCTTACGTTCAGTCAATTATTAGCAATCTGGTAAGCGATGTTGATCAATTGAAAAAAGATTATCAGGTAAACACCATTGCAATAATGCCAAATGATGTAAATGAATATCCAGAAGATTCCTTTGAAAATATGATTAATTTTGCCAAGGAAAATAAGTTTACATTTCCATATTTAATTGATAGTACACAGAAAATAGCTAAAGAATACGGGGCTGTTTGCACTCCTGACTTTTTCGGCTTTAATTCCAATTTAAACCTTTGCTATCGTGGACGTTTTAACGACACAAAAAAAGAAAAGGTTCAAAGCTATGAAGTAGGAAGTAGTGACTTATTTCAAGCTATGAAATTTATTGCAGAAACTGGTAATTCTCCAATTGACCAAAAATCAAGTATTGGCTGCTCAATTAAATGGTCTAATTCTACAGGTTAAATATCATGCACAGTGGCTCTCAGCATTTGTTTGATATTATAATTTTGCTTTCTGCTGCTGTGTTTATAGTCATAGCATTTTGGAAAATGAATATTAGTCCAGTGCTTGGTTACTTCGTTGCAGGTGCAGTTATTGGTTCTCACGGATTTAATCTGATACACTCAGCTGAAGCAATGGATAATCTTGCAGAATTTGGTGTAGTTTTTCTATTATTCATTATAGGCCTTGAATTGACATTTGAACGCCTGATCGCTATGCGTATTCATGTATTTGGGTTCGGTTCTCTTCAAGTTATAGTTACCATGGTAGCAATATGGTGCATCGCTCTTGCTTTCGGAGTGAATACGAATATAGCAACAGTTATTGGTGGTGGGCTTGCGCTATCCTCAACAGCAATAGTGTTGCAGGTTCTGCAAGAAAAAGGTTCTCAAGCAAGTCAGGTTGGTAGATTGTCGATAGCAGTGCTATTAATGCAAGATTTTGCAGTGGTACCATTAATAGTATTGGTACCTTTACTTACTGGCAATTCTGAGCACAGCCTGATAAGCTCATTGGCAGGTTCATTGGTGCAAGCAGCTATTGCATTAGTGCTGATATTTATAACTGGTAGATTATTGCTTAGACCTTTATTTTCGGTTATTGCTAAAATGGAAAGTAATGAGATCTTTATATCAACAACGCTTTTAATAGTATTAGGAGCAGCATTTATTACTGAGCAATTCCATTTATCGTTAGCATTAGGTGCATTTGTTGCTGGATTGTTAGTTGCAGAAACAGAATATAGACACTCAGTAGAACACGCAGTATTGCCATTTAAAGATTTGTTTCTTGGCTTATTTTTCATGACTGTTGGTATGTCCATCAATACCGAACTTTTACTCAATAAGTTACCACTAATTACTTTATTATCGATTATCCTTATCGTTTTAAAAACATCTATTATATATATATTGTGTAGATTTTTTGGGTTTAAGAGTGCACCTGCTATACAAGCTGGGTTACTGCTTTCACAAGGCGGTGAATTTGCGTTTATTTTGTTTCGCTTAGCAGATGAGCTAAATGTGCTACCAAGTGAAATCGCTCAAGTACTTATGATGGTAACTACAGTAACCATGGCTTTCACTCCTCTTTTATCGGGGCTTGGAGATTGGATAGCAAACTCATTTAGCACTGAGAAAACAATATTAGATGATGAAGCTGTTGAAACAGATACACAAGATCTTTATAACCATGTGATAGTTGCTGGATTTGGTAGAGTGGGATATATGGTAACAAAAATGCTTACGGCAGAGCATTTAAGTTACGTTGTTGTAGATATTCAATCGAAAATAGTCAAAGAAGGAAAAAGTGATAGTTTTCCTATATATCTTGGAGATGTTACAAGATGTGAAATTTTAAAATCGGTAGGAATAGAAAGAGCTCAAGCTCTCGTTATTTCAATAAAGAATGAAGTTACTATAAAAAAAGTTGTTTCTTTAGTTGCAGCAAATTTTCCGCATGTAAATATTGTAATACGCTTACCAGATCTGAGTAATGTGGAGGTTTATAGAGATCTAGGAGCTAGTAAAATTATTCCTGAAACATCTGAGATAGGATTGCAGCTAGGTGGAGCTGCACTGAGCCTTAGTGGTATTAGCGAAAGTGGAGTTACGTTTTTAAAAAGTAGATTCAGAAAAGGCAATTACAGTATGTTAAAAGACCTTGGTAGTGATAAAGATGAATAACTACTTCTCTAATTTTATGTACAGAAAGCTTCAAGCTTTATTGAGGTTTTGCCTATAGTAAATTACGCACATAATCAACCAAATTAAGGAAAGTGCAAACCAAGTGATTGCATATTCCAAATGCTTCATTGGCTGTATAGCTACTTTGCTGCCAAAATTGTTCGGCCACAATACACACTTCTCTAGCTTAATACCTAACTCATTGGAAATTTCTTCTGTACTCAGGGTAAACCATATATTCGAAGCAGTATCGTTCTTGATAAACCAATTTTTACTTTTATTGCTATCGCAATATAAAATTCCATCTGCAACTACTTTTTCAATTTTTACTTTTTTCTCCTTTTTTTCTCCGACTATTCCTTTATTCACCAACATGTAACGTCCAGTGGTGAGCAACATAGGAGACAGCACGTGATAGCCGTGTTGCCCTGCAAAAACATATAGTTCTATGTCACTTAGAATCCCATCAATCTTGACATGCCTATAGTTAAATTTTTCAAGGTCGTTATTGGGCAATAGATGAACCACTGGAAGACTCATACTTTTAATAATATTATTCTTCCAGTTCAATCTGAATATTTGCCATAACCCTAATAAAAAAAGAAGTGAGCAAGGTATAATTAAAATAAATACTATCTTTTTTAACACTCTATATTTGTGTTCTTAAATAGTTTTCAACACCCATTAGTTCAATAAGATCGATCTGTTTCTCAATCCAATGAAAGTGCTCTTCTTCATTTTTTAACATCTCTTCTAATAACATTACACTAACAAAATCCTTTTCTTTCTCAGCGATAGAAATCGTTTCTTTGATATCCTTAATACCTTTTCCCTCTAATTTCAAATTAGCTTCTAAGATTTTCCGTATTGTGTCTTTTGTAAACTTTCCATCATACTTTGATATTTCGTTTGTATCCTGAAAATTTGGGACTCCTTTAAATAACAAAATTCTTTCTGCCAACTTGTTTGCATGTTCAAGTTCTTCGTTAAGCTCATTTTTTACCTTTTCTGCAAGTCTATTAATTCCATTGTTTTTGAGAATCGCAAAATGCAAAAGATACTGGCGTACAGAAGTCAGCTCATTGGTCAATAATTTGTTCAAATGTTTTACTATCTCTTCATTCATAATCTTCCCTTAGTTCAATTCATCAGCATAATTTATATGATAACGATAGTTATAGCAACTCATTTAATAGTTCCTTTGATAACAACCGTATTAAATAGCATGTCGTGGTATGTCTGTTTTTTCTTAGAGAAGCAAGCAACTAGATACCAGCAGAGAGTGAGCAGCACCGTTAATATAGTGAGTAGCACTATTAATATATCGAAAGCGTTTATTAACACGTCCTGTTCTTGGAAAAGCTCGATAAGGATAACTATTATGTTATATAATAGAGAAAGAAAAAACTGAGAAATGCTTCTATCAAATGCTAAACTCAAATCTATTTTAGAACCGTCCAAGCTTATGGTATGTATGTTCATTAATTGCTGACCAGGAGTTGCTTGGGCTTTTGAAGATATAAAATATGTGAAGTAACTGCAATCTATACACATAGATGAAATTAACGGAAAATTCTTTAACAATAGTCTGATTAATAAGTTTGGAATTAATAAAATTGCTCTATCTATCAAATATGCGCAAAAGCGTCTTGTTATACTGGCAATCTCTGTAACAGCGGTCATTACCTATCTTCTAAATACTTTATTACAAAATCTGTAAGTTTATCAAAATGTTGAAAACATAACAAATCTTCATAACCGCTTATTGATTGACCGTATATAATAGGTAAACAATTGGCATTTTGTGCACACAGAACATCTGTGATGCTATCACCAACGAAAAACACATTTTCTCTATTTATAGGCAACGTACTCTCTTCTAATGCAAATAGCAGTGGGGTTGCAGATGGTTTATCTTCTGCAGTATCGCATGACCCAACCACTCTTTCAAAGTAGGAATCTAGTAAAATAGGCAACTTCTTTACGTAAATTAGTATTTTTCTTATTACTTACTATTGCTAGATAAATATTGTGGCTTTTCAGTGTCTGCAACATTTTCTCTACTCCTTGATTCAAAGCAATGTTTTGCAATAGCGCATCATCTAAATATTGTTGATATATCTGATTCGCTTTTTTCCACTGATCGCCAAATAAATTGACCATATAGCTCTTTCTCGACTCATGGGAATTTCTATCAGCAGCTTTATTACTATACCCCATTGAGTTTATGGTATGCTTAATAGCATTAAAAATGTTATCTTGAGTGTCAACTAAGGTATTATCCCAATCGAATACTACTGCTAATGGGCTGTTTTTCATTTCTATATTGTTATATATTTTAAATTAATAAGTAAATAACATTTTAATAAAAAAAATATAAATAGGACGCTCTACCACAAGTTATGTTAACTGTTTTTTATATAATTAGCTAACATACTGGTTATATGATATGTTTTAATAGGTAACAGGTATGGCCCAGACATCTAAAGAAAGTGTTGAAAAAAAGTTTAAAGATGTTTTTGAACGTTCTCCAGGTGCTTTTCCAGAAGGTACCTCATTAGAAAAGAAGGTTAATTATATCGCAAAAGGAACAGAGGCTCTAAAAGCTGTGAAAAGTAAGGAGCTTGAGAACAAAATGAAAAACGTTGCAGAATTGAGTCAGAAATTTGAAAGTCAAAAAGGACGTGCAGATGAAAAAGTACGTCAAGATTTTGAAAGAATTGCTGAGCTTGACCAACAATATAAAGGGAAGGGCATCTTCACAAGTGAAAAAGTTGCAGAGCCAAAAAGTGACAAAAAATTCCAAGACACTCCGAGAAAAACTACAACAGCAGTTAAAGACCTTGAACATAATACACAAAAAAAGACTACTGAAGCTTCTGTGCAAACAGCATCAGAGCACGATTCACAAACCGTTAATCCCTCAGTGAGCAAGAGTTCTGTAAAAGAGAAGCTCAACACTGAGCCGGACAAAAAAGATAACACGCCTCAACCACAAGAAAATCAAAAAGAAGAAGGGTTTTTGAGTCTTCTGAAGCGCTTTGTTAAGAAAATATTAGAAAAATTTTTAGGTGAAGGTGAAAAGGATGTAGAGAATGCTCGTGGCATGAAAGAAGATGCTCAAAGAGATACGTCAAATAACGAAGAGCAACAAAAGAGTAAGCAGCTTGATGAAATTTTAAAGGACAAAAGTGTAAGCGAGGGTTTGAAGCAGGCAACAAAGCTTGAGAACTCGGCAATAACGCCTGTTAATACTCCTAAAGTGAATGAAGTAAACACGGGTCGTGAAAGGTGATCCGCTTTCAAGCTTCATTATACCGCCACGAACCGTCATACCGCCGCGGTATCTCATCCGCTAACAAGTAGCGGGATGACGATTGTCAGGGTGTCATCCCAGTGTCCCTATGATGTCATCCCAGTGCCCTGACTACTTGGATCTAGCAAGCTTTGCTTGCAAATAAGTCTAATACGCGTCGCGTTTTATGCCAAAACACAATTGGAGTTACATGCAAAATAGATCCCAGTGTCAGCTACTCGGATGACAAAAAAAGGAGCACTGGGATGACACCATTTGTTGTATTTAACAAAGTTCGTACTTAGCTTCATGTTAGCTATAAACATTAAGAAATTTACCAAGCGAAAAAAAAGGCAAAAGAAGCCCCAGCTAATATCTATTTTAGAACATTGGCGTTTTTTAAGTCTTAAACACTGCAATTTAGCTGCTTTTAAATGCAACTCACCTTAGTTTAAATGTTTAAGAAATTTACTAAGCAGAAAAAAAGGCAAAAGAAACCCCGTGTTAGCTAGTTGTCACTCCCTAATCCTGCAAATTGGCGTACTATACTGTCTTAAACGACTTATAAGCGCGTTTCAGCTTGTGTAGGTAAAAACCTAGAAATATTGTGAAGACATAAGGTGCACATAGTGCAAAAAATTAAAAATAAGACGCCAACTACGTTGTTTTCTTGCTGTTTAATCTGCACAGATGAAGATAACTGAATACCTTCAGTTTCATGATAAGGGGGCTGGCGGAGTTTGTCAAGTAAGTTTTTTCGTTTCTAACGGTTGTTGCCAAAAACTATGCAAGAAGTCTATTGACAGGTGATTAAATTATAATGTAGCCTATCGCCGTATATCCGGGGGTGGGTTGTTGTGAGGCTTTTTCACTTTTTATTCTTGTTAATGTGTTTTTCTCTGTATTACTATGCGGGTTTTATATTTTCGCCCTGCCCAAAAGCTACGGTTTGCTTTTCACCTGGAGAAGATTGTGCTGTACCGATAATCAACGTAATAGATCAGTCTAAAAAATCTATCTTAGTTCAAGAATATACATTTACTCTTGGAACAGTTGCAAAATCTTTGATTAATGCTAAAGAACGCGGTGTTGATGTTAAAGTCATCTTAGATAAATCGCAACTCTACTCAAAATATAGTGTTATAAATGAATTATTTTCAGGTGGAGTACCAATTTGGATCGATGATAAGCCAAAGATTGCTCATAATAAGATAATGATTGTTGACAATCAAAAAGTCATCACAGGGTCATTTAACCTTAGTAAGACAGCTAAAAAAGGAAATGCTGAAAATTTATTAATTATTACAGATTATCCTGAATTGATTCAGCAGTATGTGAAAAACTGGGAGGCACGAATGTCACAATCTTACAAATACGCTCCCAACTAATCGAGAGCGCTTGCTCAAAATCAGTTTTAAAAACAGCAAGGGAGAGCTTTTTTGATTGATTGGCATAATGATTATGATATAATGAACTAAAAATTTAAGGAATAAAGTAATGGATTATATAAATGATGCTGCCGGTAGCTACACTGCTATTCATGATTTTTTTCAAAACAACGGTGTTGGAGATTACAAAGTTCAATGCAATTATGGTGGGGTGCCGTATGCTACTGATGAGTACGTGCATTCTGGCGATAAATTTTGGAGTAATAATTTCATAGACTCACATTTTGGCAGGGAAATAAAAATGTATCCTCAAAGTGAACTTTTAGCTAAAGAATATGCTGGAAATACGTTGCCAGTTTCAATATCACTAGATAAGGATTTAATAAAAATGAAGGAATGTCAGAAAAAAACGAAATTTGTGGAACTAGAAAGGGAGTCAGGTGATTTAGTGCATGATAAGCAAAAGTATGTAAAGTGTTACACAACAAAGCTATCATATGATGATGTACATATTTACAATAACGATAAAGTTTCAACATTTAGCATAAAATACGACGTGCCAAATGATCCGAAATACAGTTTAAATATAACATTTACAAAGGTTAATGATAATAAACCAGGATTTTGGCAGAAATTTAAAAATATGTTTTAACGTGACCATTCACTGGTTTTTACTCAATCAACCAACAACAGTTAATATCAAATTTTTATAATTAAAAAATATGCTATTTTTTAAAACTTTCATTCTCCTTGACTCTGTCAACTTCACAAAACAACTCTTGGACCAAATGTATCTGGCATAACACCTTTTGGTAACTTGCTACTTCTTTTTTTCCGCATCTCCGACAACAGCCATTGATATTCCACTACATAAGGCTTGATTTTTGGTAGATCAACTTTTTTATGAATAATACTATGCTTCTCCTTAAATTGACCATTTACCCTAAACGCTATTAGCTTCCTTAAAATTTACATTAATGCCTATTTTGCCTAAACTGAAGCGTCTTTTCCAATTTTTTCTAGCATCAACTCAGCAGCTTTTTGTTCAGCAATCTTTTTACTAGAAGCGCATGCAGAAACTTTACCATAATCTTCTATGCAAACTGATATAGTAAATTCAGGATTGTGCGCTGGTCCAGTTTGTTTTACAAGCTCATACTCTGGTAAAGGCAATTTGTTTTTCTGAGTCCACTCTTGCAGTGAGGTTTTAGGATCTTGAGGGGGGTCAAGCATGCCTTTAGCTAGCTTTTCCCAATATTGGATAATAAATTTTTCAACATTTTCAAGCCCGCCATCAATATAAATTGCACCTATTAGTGCTTCAAGCGAGTTTTCTAAATTTTTTAAGTTACATCTCCCTCCATTGCAGCGTTCACTATTATTCATGATGATAAAGCTGCCTAATTTTATTTCTTTAGCAACATTAGCAATGGTGTTGCCACAAACTAAATCCGTCTTTCTTTTTGCCAATGCTCCTTCTTTTTCTTCAGGAAATAGTTTAAACAGTGTGGCAGATACAACCATATTCAAAACACTATCGCCCAAAAACTCTAGTCTTTCGTAGCTTACAATCTGGTTTTTGCTATTCCTTTTATTTACGCTTGGGTGAGTTAGTGCCTCTTCTAATATTGCATAATTTGTAAATTTATAATCAATGATCTTAGATATTGCATCATTCAAACTCTTCATACCCATTATTTAAAAGAATAACACTTCCTACCACACCTTTATACCAAAGAATTAGTTTTGTTTTATTAAAATAATACCAACAACTTCCAAAATATACAGTTTAATAGACTTCTTGCATAACCATTATTTGAATAATGATTCATCGATGTTATTCCAGTGTCGGCTACTTAGGTGACAGAGAAGATGCTTAATGTATACAACCCACCACCTCACTAATGTTACTAAATCCATCTCTCCTTATTAGTTCTGCAAGTTCTAGATTAATTTTGTTTACAACTTGAGGTCCGTGGTATATGAGAGCAGTGTACAACTGCACCAAAGAAGCTCCTGCCTTTATTTTTTTATATGCATCAGCACCACTTGAGATTCCTCCGCATCCTACCAACAATATTTTGCCCTTAGTAAGTTTGTACATATCGCTCAATAACTCGGTTGAAAGTTTAAACAGCGGTTTGCCACTCAACCCACCACTCTCGTTGTGGTGGGAATGTAAGTTATTCCGACTGATCGTAGTGTTGCTCACTGTTAATCCGTCAATCTTATATTCCAACGCAAGCTCAGCGATATTTTCTTTCGTTTGCTGATCTATATCTGGTGAGATTTTTAATATTATTGGTATGGATTTAGAATTATCAATTGATTTCCGGGTTAGAGTTACGGATTTCAACAATTCCGATAATTCTTGCTTATTGTGCAGATTGCGTAAATTAGGCGTGTTTGGGGATGAGATGTTCAGCACTATATAATTGCTTTTTCCATATACTATCTTTATTAAGTCAACATAATCGCTGATTTGGTCCTTTGATGTACTGTTTTTTCCTATGTTGATGCCAAAAATGCAATCATCAAGCTTGGTTTTATCTATTTGTTTAAGAAAGTAGTCTATTCCTTTATTGTTAAATCCCAATCTGTTAATTACCCCTTGATCTTTAATTAACCGAAAAATTCTTGGTTTTTTGTTTCCATATTGTGGATTACGAGTTACAGTACCAGTTTCAATAAATCCAAAACCAAATGAAAGCATAGGCCTTATAACTTCTGCATTCTTGTCAAAACCTGCAGCCAGACCCACGGGGCTTCTGAGCTTATTACCAAAAAAATTCACACTCAAAGATTCTGGTAGCTCTATAGGATTCTTATAAGGTATTTTCTTTAATGCCATAATTGCCAAAGAGTGAGCAACTTCGGGCGGCAGTAAAAACAATAAATCACGTAATATCATTTTGTAAAACACTTTGCTTATTTTTAGTTTATTTTTTACCATGAAACGCTATAAGAGTATAACCATAACTTGAAAAGAAATTGATTTTACTTATGAATAATTTTCTCTATAGGTTACACACTTAAAGCTACTGTTGAATTGAGCAACTTTTACAAGATATAGAAAATGAAAGAGGCCGGGACCGGAATTGAACCGGTATAAAAGGATTTGCAGTCCTCTGCATAAGCCATTCTGCCACCCAGCCGTTTTTTATGTGTAGATATCCATTATATCTTTTAGCATAGATAAAGCTTCCTCCCTTTTGCGTTGGAAAGTGTTACGTCCAATGATTGAACCATTACCACCACCCTGCTTAATTTCTTTCGCTTCATTGCATATGTCATTCACTGATTTCGACTCGCCACCAGAAAAAACTACTATTCTTTTTCCTGCAAAACAAGATCTTTTAACATATTCAATTCTTTTAGGTAATGATTCAATATTTTCTGTTTCTATTTTCTCCCTTTCCAAATATTTAGTTGGAAGTTTTACTTTTATTATATTAGCGCCAAGCAAAGCTGCCATGTGTGCAGCATAGGCAATAACATCAACCGCTGTTTCACCTTCTTTGGAAATTCCTTCACCGCGTGGATAAGACCATAACACTACTGCAAGCCCATAAGATTTAGCTTCAGCTACGATTTCACGGGCTTCTTCCATCATATCGAAACACTTAGCAGAACCAGGATATATAGTAAATCCAACAGCCAAGCAGCCCAAACGCAGTGCATCTTTCACAGAAGAGGTTATTGCTTGATCAGAAGTCAGATTCTTCGAATGTAAGGAGTTGGAACTATTAAGTTTCAAAATAAGTGGGAGCATTCCAGCATAAGTTGAAGCACCAGCTTCAATCATACCAAGTGGAGCAGCATATGCACTTACTCCCGAATCAACTGCAAGCTGAAAATGATAATGTGGGTCATAAGCATCAGGGTTAACTTCAAAACTTTTTATTGGCCCGTGTTCAAACCCTTGGTCTACAGGGAGAATTACTAATTTGCCAGTGCCGCCAAGCTTTCCATGCATGAGAATACGAGTAAGATTTGCTTTTACCCCAGGGTTTTCACTTTCGTAGTAGCTTAGGACTTGTTTTACTTTATCACTTATCACTATAATTCAAATTGAATTTAAGTTATAGATTGTAACAAAGATGAAGTTCAATACAAGGATTTTAAACTATATCAAAAGCAATTTTATTTTCTACTTTATTCATATAGATTCTTAATTTCTTTCCTTTTATTAATTTACGATTCAGTATTTCTTCCGCTAAGTAACTTTTTATCTCTTTTTCAATAAGTCTCTCTATCGGACGTGCTCCCATTTCCTTACTATAACCCATTTGTACAAGATAAGATTTCACTTCATCCTCTACCAAGCAGTTTATGCCTTTTTGCGTCAGCTGCTTTTTCAGTTCCTGAATAAATTTATCTACAATATGCAGAATTATATCCGCATTTAAGTCAGAAAAAGAAATAATCGCATCAAGACGATTACGAAATTCAGGGCTAAAAACCTGTTCTATCGCTTTTTCACTATCACCAGTGTTAAATTTTTTATGCCCAAAGCCAACAAAACTTTTGCTGCGTTCAGCTGCTCCTGCATTAGTTGTCATAATTAAGATTATATTGGAAAAGTTAACTTTACGTCCGTAAGTGTCTGTAACGCAACCATAATCCATAATTTGTAGCAATATATTATAGATATCGCTATGAGCCTTTTCAATTTCGTCAAGCAGCACAACACTATATTGATTATTAGATACAGACTCTGTGAGTAATCCACCCTGATCATAACCTACATATCCAGGAGGAGAACCAATCATCCTTGATATCGTATGAGACTCAATATATTCGGACATATCAAAGCGTATAAGATTCATGCCCATGCTTTCTGCTAATTGTTTTGCTAGCTCGGTTTTACCAACACCGGTTGGCCCTGCAAAAAGATAATTTGCTAAAGGCTTATTGTAATTTCTCAACCCAGATTTAGCAATTTTAATAGAATTAACAAGAGATTCTATTGCCTGCTCTTGGCCAAAAATCACCTTCTCTAGATTAGCTTTTAAAGACTTTACTTTCTGCAAATCATCAGATTCAGATCCGCAAGGCACATTTGTAATTCTAGTAATGGTATTCTTAATATCTCTACTATTTACAATTTTACCCCTGTTTCTTAGCAATTTACAATATGCCCCTGCCTCATCAATAACATCAACCGCTTTATCAGGTAATATTCGCCCAGTAATATACTTATGCGAAAGTTCAGCCGCAGACCTAATGGCATTCTTTGTATAATATACTCCATGATACCCTTCATAGTAGTGCTTTATACCATCTAGTATCTTTATCGTTTCGTTAACAGAAGATTCCTTAACATTAATTTTTTGAAACCTCCTCGCTAATGCTTTATCTTTTTCAAAACTATTGCTGTATTCTCTATATGTAGTTGCACCTATACAACGCAGTGTACCTCTTGCAAGCGCAGGTTTGAGTAGGTTACCTGCATCAAGAAAGCTACCACTTGTAGAACCTGCTCCAATGATAGTGTGTATTTCGTCAATAAAAAGGATAGCACCTGGTTTTGCCTCAATCGCTTTTATTATAGATTTTATTCTCTCTTCAAAATCACCTCTATAGCGTGTCCCTGCAAGGAGTGACCCTAAATCCAAAGCATAAATTATACTGGACCTGAGCGCACTTGGAACACTGTTTTCAATGATTTTGAGTACCAAACCCTCAACTATTGTGGTTTTGCCAACACCTGGATCTCCAACATATAAAGGGTTGTTTTTTCTACGCCTCAATAATATTTCTATAGTGCGATTTAATTCATAATCACGACCAATAACATAATCTATTTTTTTGCTTCTTGCATAGTCATTTAAATTTTTACAATAACTTTGTAGAATTTCCTCATCTTTTAGTAGCTCACCTTTATTTACTGTAGTAGGAGCATCATTATTTTTATCAAGTTTTACTTTATGATTAGTGGTGTATTCATCTATATCGTTAGAGTATTTCATGTTAGATATGTGGTAAATCAAATTGGAATCTTTCGCACTTTGTTTCTGCAATAGATCTTCAACGTATAAATCTTGCCCAGACAAAATTTCTACTAGAACACTTGCTCCATTTATTTCTTTTTTCCCCAAGCTATGAGCCCGTATTATTGCTCTGTGTATTATGCATTGAAACATTGAGCTAGGTTTAACTCCACTGATAATCAATTCAGAACTGCTTTGTAAAAACCCTTTTATATTATTATTATAATCATTAGCCTTAATATTGCATCTTGATAGAATGTTATCCATACTGATGATTTCATCGGCTCTGATATTACATCTTGATAAAACGTAATTTACATCCACGTCTTTAGTTAACGCCAGCAATAAATGTTCTACTTTCGCATATTTAAGATTAAAATTAGAAGCAATGAATAGTGCTCTATTCAAACTTGCCTCTAAGTTTTTGGAAATCATCTCCTATTCTCTTTAAAAGTGGGAACTCATATATAATGAATAGCACACAATTATTAAAAAAATTGAAATCCAGCAGTTCGCTGTAGCCAATTTGAATCCCACTCTGGATCTACGTCATAGCACCGCAATATCTCAGCATAGATTCCGCTAATGAGTAGCGGAATGACGAGTTTTACGCTTATCAAATTGTAGGTAAATCCTATTTAATACGCTTTTTCTAGTACTCTGCTTTTCTTCTTAAATGCATTGATCTTTTTTCTACCGTATTTAGTCTTTAACGTACTTGGCCTTTTAAAGACCTTTTTGCTGTTACGTTTTTTAAATTGCACACTACAATCAAAATTTAGCTCTCCTTCTTTGTCTGCCAGTGCAGGCAGTCTTCTCTTATCTTGAGGTGTAACAAAAGATAGCGCATACCCTTCAGCTCCAGCGCGTGCAGTTCTACCTATACGATGAATATAGTCAGCTTGCGATTGTGGTGCATCATAATTGATAACATGTTGAATGTGGGGAATATCAAGGCCGCGAGAAGCAACATCTGTTGCAACCATGATTTGATTACGGCCACGACGAAAAGAATTAATGACCCTTTCGCGCTTGTGCTGCCTTAAATCACCATGAATTGCTAAAGCGCTATAGTCATCTTTGTGCAATCTGTTAGCTAGCTGATCCGCTCCTCGCTTTGTTTTGACAAAGATAATGATTGATCCTTCGCGCTGACATAGTTGTGTAACAAGCTTTTCATATTTTTCTGATTCTGATGCATAAACAATTTCTTGCTTAATTTTTACAGAAGTTGTAACCTCACAATCAACAGAAATACGTTCTGGTCGATTAAGGTACTTCTCAGCAAGTTTTACTATATCTCCAGGAAGAGTTGCAGAAAACATAAGAGTTTGCCTTATTTTAGGCAAATGCTTCATAATTTCTTCAATCTGAACTCCAAAGCCCATATCAAACATACGATCCGTTTCATCAAGCACAAGAACGCTAACATTGCGAGTAATCAAAGTTTTACGCTCAATATGGTCTATAATACGACCAGGAGTACCTATTACAATTTGTGGTTTTTTCTGAAGCTGATTTAGCTGCCTAAAAATAGGCTCACCACCAATCAACAAAGCGACCCTTAGTGCAGAATTTTGAGATAAGAGTTTTCTTATCTCATTTGTTACCTGATGCGCAAGCTCTCTGGTTGGCACGATGACTAAAGCTGAACCAGTGTTAGGCTCATTCAGCAACTTAGCAACCAACGGAATAGCAAATGCTAAAGTTTTTCCAGTCCCCGTTTGAGCAGATCCGAGAATATCTTTACCTTGTAGCGCTAAGGGAATCGCTTGTATTTGAATCGGAGTTGGGACGAAAAGATTATTTTTATCTAGAGCTTGTCTAAGCGAAGCTGGGAGACCCATCTCATGAAAATTATTCACAATACGTTAATCCTGTTAAAAGACTTCATAATAGATTAATCTTCCAATCTTAAATTTATTGCAGATTTTTTATCTTCTCCGTTTCTACCGCGCTCCTCTTTAACCTCATAACTCACCCTTTCTCCTTTTATTCCCTTCTCTTTATTCTCTCCTTTAAGTGCCTCAGGTCTTATTCCCGAACGTTCCAATGTGCTAATATGTACAAAAACGTCACCCCCTTTACCTTCTGGCTTGATGAAACCATAGCCTTTTTCGGCATTAAACCATTTTACATTACCAAATTCCATTTAAACAACTCCTAAATTATTAACTAACATTACTAATGTGATGAAAAACTTTGAAATTACGATTGAGAATGCTTTAAGCTTAGCTATTGAAACTAAACCTTTATACTCCATAGTCTATTCTTAACATTACATGACAATAATACACAATTGTTGTACTTGATGCAAATAAATTTTTTAATCGTTAAGCGAACCTGCAACCGTCATTTCGCTAACTTTAATCGTTGGTGAATTAAATTGCCCACAAAAAGTTAGATCATCTGCAACGACTAAATTGCTAAACATATCCTTCAAATTGCTAGCAATGGTAATCTCATGTATTGGATACGTTATTTTTCCATTTTCTATAAAAAATCCGGAAGCGCCTTGGCTGTAATCGCCATTGATTAAATTGACACCAAAACCAAATAAATCAGTTACATATATTCCCTCTTTCACTTCCTGAATTAATTCTTCAAACGATACATCACCATTCTCAATGTAGAGGTTACTAGCTGCAGGAATAACTGCAGCATTACTTGCACGAGTTGCACTTCCGGTTGTTTCTGAGTCTAATTTTCTAGCCGAGTATAAGTCTAAAATCCAATTTTGTAATATTCCGTTTTTTACAAATATATTTTTCTTGCTAGTTATCCCTTCTCCATCAAATGGTCTCGATGCTATGCCTCTTGGCAACAATGGATCATCGATAATATTAATTCTATCGTTGAAAATCTGAGCGTTTAAACTACCCCTCAAGAAAGAACTGTTGCTTATAATACTGCTCCCATTTATAGCAGAAGCAAAACTTTTTACTAGCCCTTTTGCTGCTCTTTTTTCAAAAATAACTGGAAATTTACCAGTTTTCATTGTACGTGAATTCAATTGATCAACTGCTCTTTTTGCTGCTTCTTTTCCCATTAACTCTGGCAACTTTAAATCACTAAAATTACATGCTATATCATAATCGTAACCAACCTTCATTTCACTTTCTCTTCCAGCAACAACAGAGACCTGATTAGCAAAGGTTGATTTACTAAACGAGCCAATAAAACCAGAAACAGTCGATAATACTGTATTCACTAAAGCGTATGAAGAAGAGGCTCCTTCAGAATTAGTGATACTCTTATGTGCAAGGGCTGAATTTTCTGCAGCTTCAGCAATTTCTTTTAGGTTATCAACGGTTACAACATTATTATCTGAGATACTTAAATCTGCAGAAGAGATATAATTACTACCATTTACAGCAAAATTAATGCAAGGATCTTCTGGCGCATTCTTTGCCATTTCTACCACTTGGCTTACTGTATCACTCAGATTATTCAAATCGTTTGTAGAAATATACGCAGCTTTGTTTTTACCTGCTATAGCTCTGATTCCTACAGTGCAATTTTTAGATTGTGATATTTGCTCAATTTTTGATAGACGCTGAGAAACTGAAGTCTTATTAGTTTCATATATTGTAACTTCCGCATCTTGATTTTGCTTTTTTATTAGTTTAGTAATATCTGCTGCAATATTTAATATATTCATTTTCTATTCCTTAGATTTCTATAAAGATTCTGCACCACCTATAACTTCAATTAAATCAGTCGTAATCGCTGCTTGACGAGAACGATTATAAAGCAATGCTAATTTGTTCAGTATCTCTTTAGTGTTTCTGTTTGCTGATTCCATAGCAACCATTCTAGCACTATTCTCACTCGTTGCACTTTCAAGTAAAGCAGAGTAAAGAGCAATTACAACGTAATCTTGAACTAAAGATTTTAAAATAAATTCAATATTTTGTGGTTCATACTCATAGCCGTAATCTGTTGTTGGACCAGCCAGAGAGCTATCAATCAAGGATGAGTCTTTACTCCATGGTTTTATTGTTTCCAACATTGGTTTTTGCGTGAAGGTATTATAGAATTTACTATAAAAAACTTTAACTTTATCGTATTTACTTAAATCTATACCATCAACCAAAGCTTCTACGTGCTTTAACGTGATTCCCTTACTATTTTCAATTTTTAAGATACTTTTAGAGTCAAATCTATTTTTACCTACATCAAAAGCTTTTTTACCAAGAAATACAATATCTACTTTTTTGCCATTTGCGATTGACTTATTTACACGCTCTTGACTAAATTTGACAATAGAAGAGTTAAAGTTGCCGCACAAGCCACGATCAGACGCAATAATGAATACTAGGTAAGAACCGTCGTTACTGACATTTAGAATTTTTGCCAGTAATTCTTGATCAACTGATAGCATTAATGAAAAAATAATGTTATGCAGCTTAGATACATATAATTTTGAATTTAATAACTTCTTTTGGCTTTGTAACAACTTTGCTGCAGAAACCATTTGCATTATTTTCGTGGTTTTCTGTACAGACCTAATATTCTTAATTCTTAAGGATAATTCCTTTAAGCTCTTCATTTTGTATACAACCCTGATTTATTAAAATATATAACTGTTAGTGTCTAAAAGCAAGTTTTTTTGACATTAAAACCAAGTCTAGCTAAGAAACTTGCAGGTTTATTGTTTGGAGATAAGGATTATATTAAGAAAGTGCTCTAACTTCAGCAATATCAATGTGAAAGTAGCCTAATGGTAATTTCTACACTTTGTGGAATTTTATAATATATAATAAACACAATTAAAACTATTACAACTTGAACACTTATGATCCCATTGTTCTAGTTCCCTGTTACAATTTTTACATTTCCAGCCTGGATCAGGCAAAGCTTCTGAGTCCATCTTGTTTAGCCAATAAATTACCTTGTCGTGTTCTTGCAATGTAACCTTGAGTTGTATTACAATAAAGTAGATTGACATGTAATTAGCTTTTTTCATAGCAGTGTCTAAATATTGACTTGCAAGATCATATTTACCTGAACTCATTGAGGACAAAGCAAGTAAACAGTAACTAAAATAATAATCAGGGCGTAAGTTGTATAGTCTTTCAGCACCTTTACTATTTAAATTGATGTACATTTTAGCTGACTGAGGAGTAGGATTTACTGTATACTCTGCCTCTAGCACTGCAGAAGCTTTTCTGATTTTTCCAAGTTTAATATATAATTCTGCCTTTAAATAATTGATGGGCTGAAAAATTGCACTATAACGTTGTGCTCTAAATAAAGACTTTATAGCCTCCTTAAAATTTCCTTTACTTTCATATTGCTTTGCTAAAGCGCAATAAAACACTGCAAACATTTCTTTATGATCAAAGGGGAGAAAAATATTGGACTTAACTGCTTCCTTCAACCTCAAAATTGCATTAATCCAATCTTCTTTCAATATGCAATGCTCTATTTGAAAGGGAATAGATAGCATTTTATCGTTAATTGAACTAGAGCAATATTCTATAAATTTTTGAAAGACTACTTTTTCTTGTTTGAGGTGGACAATCAGCTTATTGGCTAGAAGTAGAGCTAAGTTACGATTTTTATTTGCAATATTTGTTAAACCGTTACTGAAAAAGCTGTAATTTCCCGTCTTACCTGAGTTAAAGAGCTTTATTAAAGACAACCTATCGCTCTCCTCACTCAGACTTTTAACTAGCTTTTGGGCATTCTCTATATTGTCTAAGTCTATGCTAAAGAAAGCTTCAAAGAGAAGCAATTCTTCCCTATCCCTTCTTCTATTTCTTATGTTGGCAAATGTTGATGAAATGGAGGAAAAAAAGCGTACAAGTGTAATTAATAAAAATAATAAAACTACACAAGTAAAAATAATGAAATATAGATCAATACTTATAGTGTAATTGCCTAATTCCAATTTTATTACTTCACCACTTACCTTGACCCATATACCAAATAAAAACGAAAAAGCGAAAATTATAAAATAAATCATGAGATATATTGTAATAAGTGATGATATATTGTTGAAATATTCTTAGAAGCTACAATAAAACCATTCAATTTATTCAGCCATGGCTTGAATTCTGAATGCGTTAAATTGCTTACTGTAACAGTTATATTTTGCCAATCATTATCATTTATTGACTCCTCAATTTCTGCGAATTTTACTCTTAATGGATCATTTCGGTCGTCTACCTTTATCCAGTTTGAAATGATTTTTTTAGACAATGTACTTTTGTTGTAATCGATAGTATCAATAGTTTTTTCAAAAGATAACTTCAATTCGTGTAAGGTATTTATCTCTTTCAAATTTTCTAATTCATCTACTGCATTTTCTATCTCTGGATCGTCAAGCTCTGATATCAAAGGCTTTATTGAATTTATATGGTTATCAAATTTTGCTTCTCGCAATAACGAATTCTTCATTTTAACCACAAGTAATAGCAATTTTGCAAGGTTCTTACATCTTGAGTTATTATCACCTTGCTCACATTGAGTATGCTGACTTCTCTTGAGGTCAAATATCTTTTTTTCTATTCTAGATTGATTAACTTCAAGCAACATTCTAAATTCATCCATGTTTTCCGTTAAAGCTTTCACATTGTTTTCACTCTCTTGCTGATTTATTTTTAAAAAGATTATGTTATTTATTGTGATGTAACCGGTAAATAACAATACAATTAAGAACCAACCTATGTACTTTTGCTGAGTATCATTCATAACGTAATATCTCCGCAGGATCTTGTGCAGCTGCCTGTAATGCAGGAGCAATTGTCGCTAAAAATGATAAGAATAATGCAAGTGCAGAAATGTTCACTACATCTTGAGGAACTAATATTACTGGCAAACTTGAAAAAAAGTATATCATAGGATCAAACAGCTTGACATTAGTAATGTTTTCTAAAAACACTCTAATGCTTTCGATATTGAGAGAAAAAACGACACCTATAATACAGCCAAGACAAGTTCCCGTAAAACCGATTAATAGACCACAAGCACAAAATATGCGCATAATGCTTCCACTTGTTGCACCAAATGTACGCATAATTGCAATCGCGGATTTCTTTTCTTGCACTATCATCATTAAATTTGAGATAATATTAAACGCTGCTACAACTATAATCAAAGTAAGAATTAAAAACATCACATTTCTTTCAGTTTTTAAAGCACTAAAATAATGGCTTTGCTGTGATTGCCAACTTTCAGCTTCCATTCCTATTTCTTTTTCTATAGCATCTGCCAGCTTATCAGCTCTAGTAACGTCGTCTACAAGTACTTCTATATTTTTTATGCTATTTTCATAATTAAAAAAGGCTTGTGCTGATTTTAGAGGCATATATATCAAGGTATTATCATACTCAAACATACCCATATCAAATATTGCTATAACTTTATATTTTTTCATTCGTGGCATTTCACCAAGTAATGCATCAAATTCTTCAGATGATATAAACGTAATTTCGTCGCCATAGTCAATGTTCAAAGCTTCTGCCAATCGTGCTCCTATTATTATCCCTTCATCAAATTTTTTTACATCACCTATAATTACATTATTTGTAACGGCAGTACTATCAAGCAAGTCTTTAGTTGACACACCTCGCACTACGCTACCTGCAATTTTACCATTTGCTGCAATAATGACTTGATCATTGGTCATAGGAGTAGCTTTTAATATACCAGGAATTCTCTCAATAGATTTTGAAACTGCGTAGTAATCTGAATTTATGTTCCTATCAAAATAAACGTTAATATGGCCATCAATGCCAAGTATTGAGTCAAGCAACTTTGCTCTGAATCCGTTCATCACAGACATCACCACTATTAGTGTTGCAACCCCAAGGGCAATGCCGATAATAGAGAACAAAGTCATTATAGAGCAAAATCTGGCATTTTTCGCTCGCAAATAGCAAGCAGCCATAGTAATTTCAAAGGCAATGGACATTACAAAATATTTTGAGGTTAGACATTATATTTTTGAAACTTCGTATAATTGTAGACTTTTCTTTATTTGAAAACTAGAGATTTTTGCTTCCTTAAATTTAGCAGACTTATAGAGTATCTTTAACATTAGAATTTCAAAATCTTCCATATACATCATCCAACCTCACTATATCATTATCAGATAAATGCTCTCCTATCTGAAATTCAACTATTTCAAGTGGAAAGCTTGTGCTTCTATTTTCAATCCTATGGGAAACTTCCCTTGGGATTTCTATCATATGGTCTTTTACTATAGCATATTCTTTGTCGTCTAAACTAACATACCCAACTCATGATAGTACCATATGGTATTCATCTCTATAGTGATGGAATTGCTTAGAAGTGCAGCTTAATGGATTTATAAAAAGATATTTTATGAGAAAATTTTCGCTCATTAAAATTATACTACAAAATCCCCATGGTTTAACTTCTTTCCTTATCGCCTTTACTTTCTTAACTTTATGAATAAATGAAATTAGACTTTTGTTTGGTTGCTTACAAGCTCCACCCAATAAATTTTTATTACTTTCTGTCGTTGAAACTGGTTCTTTTTCTCTAATCACATGCTGAAATGGCACCGGTTCTTTACTAAACTTCTCACTCAATTCTAAAACTGAATTCCAAGTTCCAACATCCAACCAATCGAAATTAGCTTCTATCATTGCAACGTTTTTTGCTTTCTCCATCACCAAATAATCAATGGATATGTCTTTAATTCCTGCAAAATCTTGTTGTTTTAAATATAGAAATCTCTCTTGCGGTGTGAAATGTTTAAAACATGAATTGTAAAGATTCAGGGCAGATTTTTTGATCTCATCTATGTAGCGTTTTGCTTTAAACACAAATATTCCAGAGTTCCAATAATGATCGTTACTTAACTTACGCTCGGGTTTTTCTGTAAAATCTTTCACTATATGATATTTTTCTTTCTGATCATAAACTGCATTTATATAACCGTATTCAGAATTGAATTCATTAGGCTTAACCCCAAAAGTGACTATAGAGTTAGTTTCAGAGGCTAACTTAGACGCTTTTTGAGTAGAAGCATAAAAACTATTCAAATCACCTATGAAATGATCTGAAGGCAGAATTAACATTGTCTCGTTTTCATTGCAGAGAAGCGCAGCAATTAATATTGCCGCTGCTGTTCCAATTTTCACTGGTTCGAAAATCACTTTATATTCTTGCAGTGCATGCAATTCCTCCATCACTAATGACTCGTACTGTATATTTGTAGCAATTATGGGCGGCATATAATCGCTTTTCAGCCTCAACAAAGTGTTGTGAAACATAGTGTTCTGACTAAATATTTTCTGAAATTGCTTTGGCTTAGATAAAGGCCAAAGTCTGCTACCACTACCACCACACAATATTACAGGGCGCATTTAGTTAAGATATTAATTAAATAATTAATATCTTATACTGAGGGCAAAATACATGCAAGTTTTTGTTGTGGAATAGTTAATAAAGAAAGTAAATGTTGATTTAAAGTAATTGCTAATGAGAGTGATCATGTGTAGCGCCTTGCCCTTGCTGTGAATTTCTTCTATTTTGTAATTCCTCAACATGACCTTTTCTTTTATCACTTAATATTTCATTACCCTTATTTTGTTCTTCCTCAGGACTCTTTAGTATTTCATTACTCTTGCTAACTTCTTTATCATTCCCTTGTTTCTTTGGCCTTCTAGCGTTAAGCTCATCCCATGTGCCCACTATACTAAGTGGCTTATGATCCTTTTGCCCTGGCTTTAGCCTTTCTCCACCCTTAATAACATTAAAGTCACTTTTTGCTTCTTCCCAACATCCTTTCAATTGGTGTTTCCACATAGTGAAGTAAGCATCACCATATTTTTTCTCATTTGCTACAAACAATAAAATTGGAGCCTTAAGTATGGTAGCTCCCATATCCACTAAATTTTTTACTGCCGCTGCAGGAGTGAATAAAAGATAACCAAAAGACTTTGCAATTGGGTTTTGTTTGCTTATTAAATGCTCCCCTAACTTTATAGGAAGAGAAGTCAACAATTTAGTACAAACTTTAGCCAAGCTTGTAGCAAAAACGATAGGAACAGATATAAGACTTTTATCTAGCTCTAAATTACCATTCTGATCTCTAATTTCTGAAAAATGGGTACTTAGCTTTTTGTAATCACTAGTGTATAATAATTCTCCATTTCTTCCTTTTTCATCAACAACTTCCTGAACTTTACCTTCTTTATTTTTTACCTCTTTAGTTAGCACAGAAGAGTTAGTTAATTCAAACGGATATTGAGGATCTTTAGTTTTTTCAGCTTCAAAAATTGGCACGTGTTTTTTCAAATCCATTCTCGAAAAGCCTAATGGCTCAAAATATGACTTATGCAACTCATTTATCGGAATTTGCTTACCCTGATTGTCTATGTAATTGATAGTAAAATAAGATCTATCATTATCTTTATCTTTGGTAACTAAAGATAATCTGAAACTTGGTTGTTCTCCATTCTCATCTTTTTGACCATACAAAAGTTTATAGGTTGGATTTTTATCTTTATCTAGTATAGCATTTCCATGCATATCCCTGTTTTCTATGATTTTAGCAGACTGTACAATTTGATCATAATTTTTTGGATACTGGCATTTCCTTCCATCATACATCATTACCTTTCTAAGGTCTTCGACGTAAACTTGAGATTCAGGTGAAGTAAGCAGACCTTTTGCTTTAAGTGTAAGATCTATTGCTCCCTTTTTTAATGCTTCAAACATATTGTCAAACCAAAATCGCTATAATGCTATAGTTCAATAATAAAACTAGTACACTAATAATATATTAACACAGCACCGGTGATTTTACAAGAAAATATGCCTGTAGAAGATAAAGATTGTAAAAGCGAGGGTTATATAAGTAATGCTTGATAAGTACTTTATGCATGTAATTGTAAAAATCCTCAAAGGTACGCTGTGTATATAATCTTCGCATACTACCTGCATTCCAAGAACTGCGTGCCAAAAAATGCAAAACAACAATACAACAAAAAATAAAAGCTCTAGAGGGTGATTAATAAATTTTTCACTAAAAGACAAAGAGCTATCAGTATAAAATGTGCAAGAAAATGAATAGATAAACCAAGGAAACAGGAACAGTAAAATTACCGCAGAAACACGCTGAACCCACCAATGATGTACTGAATTTCCAGACTGACTCATATAAACATAAATAAAAAAGCCATAGTAGAAAGAAGTAGCGTTACTGTCAGCAGTATAGCACTCCTTGAAACGCCAGTAATTTCTAAATTAAGCCCAGCATCCCACAATAAATGACGAATACCATTAAGAAAATGATATACAAAACTTATAAAACATAAGACATAAGCTAATTTAGCAACAGGAGTGAATAATAATGCATTTAAGTACCTTACTATAAGTAACTCAGGAAAGTAAACATGTAATATGAAATACCAAGAAAGTATCATTAATAAAAGGAATAGCAAGATACCAGTCAATCTATGCATAATAGAGAAAAAACTAGTAACTTGTACTTTATATATTTGTAAATGTGGAGAAAGAGGTCTATCACTCATAAAATCCGTTATCGGGAAATTAAAATAAAGTAGAAGTAAAGACAGCAGTATAGCACATAACAACACCATCATTAAAAATGGTAAATTATGTGCAAAGCCTAAGGAGGTAATCCAGCTGCAGATTCCCCTACTGCTACCTTGTTACGACTTCACCCCAGTCACCGATCCCACTTTAAATAACTCCCTCCTTGCGGTTAGGTCGTTAGCTTCGAGTGAAACCAATTCCCATGGCGTGACGGGCAGTGTGTACAAGACCCGAGAACGTATTCACCGTGGCGTGCTGATCCACGATTACTAGCGATTCCAACTTCATGCACTCGAGTTGCAGAGTACAATCCGAACTGAGATGGCTTTTAAGGGATTAGCTTAGCCTCGCGACTTTGCAGCCCATTGTAGCCACCATTGTAGCACGTGTGTAGCCCACTCCATAAGGGCCATGATGACTTGACATCATCCCCACCTTCCTCCAGTTTATCACTGGCAGTTTCCTTAAAGTCCCCAGCATTACCTGATGGTAACTAAGGATGAGGGTTGCGCTCGTTGCGGGACTTAACCCAACATCTCACGACACGAGCTGACGACAGCCATGCAACACCTGTGTGAAACCCGGCCGAACCGACCCTATCCCTTCGAATAGGTATAATTTCCATGTCAAGGAGTGGTAAGGTTTTTCGCGTTGCATCGAATTAAACCACATGCTCCACCGCTTGTGCGGGTCCCCGTCAATTCCTTTGAGTTTTAATCTTGCGACCGTAGTCCCCAGGCGGAATGTTTAACGCGTTAGCTGTAATACAGAAAGTAAAACTTCCCATATTTAACATTCATCGTTTACAGCGTGGACTACCAGGGTATCTAATCCTGTTTGCTCCCCACGCCTTCGCGCCTCAGCGTCAGATTTGAACCAGATAGACGCCTTCGCCACTGGTGTTCCTCCTAATATTTACGAATTTCACCTCTACACTAGGAATTCCTCTATCCTCTTTCAATCTCTAGATTAGCAGTTTTAAAAGCAATTCCAAGGTTGAGCCTTGGGATTTCACTTTTAACTTACTAATCCGCCTACGCGCCCTTTACGCCCAATAATTCCGAATAACGCTAGCCCTCTCCGTATTACCGCGGCTGCTGGCACGGAGTTAGCCAGGACTTCTTCTGTGAGTACCGTCATTATCTTCCTCACTAAAAGAGCTTTACAACCCAAAGGCCTTCTTCACTCATGCGGCATGGCTGGATCAGGCTTTCGCCCATTGTCCAATATTCCCCACTGCTGCCTCCCGTAGGAGTCTGGACCGTATCTCAGTTCCAGTGTGGCTGATCATCCTCTCAGATCAGCTATAGATCATTGCCTTGGTAGGCTATTACTCCACCAACTAGCTAATCTAATATAGGCTCATCTAATAGCAATAAATTTTTCCCCCGTAGGGCGTATACGGTATTAGTTGCCGTTTCCAACAATTATTCCGTACTACTAGGTAGATTCCTATACATTACTCACCCGTCTGCCACTAAGTTATACTATAGCAAGCTACAATATAACTCCGTTCGACTTGCATGTGTTAGGCCTGCCGCCAGCGTTCATTCTGAGCCAGGATCAAACTCTCAAATTTAGACTTCAACCTATAAAAGGTTGAGGGTACATCGGATAAATCCGACAAAAAAATAATTTAGCTTAATACTGCTGTCTTTATTTCTACTTTAGAAATATTTTAATCTCCAACTATTCAAACAACTTTGAGAATATTATTATGTGATATAATCACTATGTCAATATGTTTTTGCAAATCAAAAGCATTAATGTATAAATATATAACTATTTGGAATATTACCATGAAAAAATACATCTTTCTGCTTGCACTCGCGCCAATGTTAGTTGGCATCACATTATACTTATTGCGCAACATTGATAACACAAAACAATCTATAACTGCAGGTGACAAGTTTTACGAAGTATTATTCTTAAAAAAAGATAATAAGCCGCTGCTAGAAGAAATAGATTCAAATTGGGAGTATTTAGCAAATTTTGAACGCGCATTCAATCATATCTCAGATTCAATGCCAACAGACACAGCATCTATTTATAATGATTTGGCAGATGATAAAGATGCTCCTGATGTTTTTCGTGAGTTAGCACAATATTTAGAAGTAATGAGCTTACTTCACTCCAACGGTGAAAAAATAAATAAAGACAAAATTGATAATTTAGAATCAAGCACAGTATACCCTTATTCAAGCCAAGAAGCCATCGCTATAGTAAAGATACACAATAACGACGTTAAGGGTGCAACTGAAATATTACGTTCCCTATTAAATGATAGAAAATGCCCTATCCTAATCAAAGCTAATGCACAAGAATTACTCAGGATATATGGGAGTTAACTCATTAGACTTTTTACATAGCTTTTGGCAGCGCATTGGATGAAACGAAAAACTTCCTTGACAAGCCTCGCCAGCTCCCTTATCATGATAGTGAAGCTATTGTATTTGCTTTCGCCAATCTGCAGATTAAAAGGTAAGGATTACTTAATGTATCGGCGTCTTATGTTCAATTTTTTGCAGTATATAGATACTGTATGTCTTTACAAAACTTCATCTACATCTAGATTTTTATCTAAATAAGCTGAACGCGCTTATAAAGCGTTACAAGACATCAAAAAATGCCAATACTCGACAGAGATAGTAAAAGACTAGCTAACTCGGGGATTCTTTGTCTTTTTTTCTGCTTAGTAAATTTCTTAAACATTTGCAGCGTAAGTTAGTTGCAATTAAAAGCAGCTGAATTTCGCTTGTCAAGCGTTTAAAACATAAAAAACGCCAATATTTTAAAGCGGATAATAACCACGGGGCTTCTTTTGCCTTTTTTTTCATTTGGTAAATTTCTTAATATTTATGGCTAAACGACAATCGTCATCCCGCTACTTGTTAGCGGGATCTAGAGATACCGCGGATGAATCGCGGTATGACGTGTTGAAACAATCCGATAAGCGTAAACCTCGTCATCCCGCTGCTTGTTAGCGGGATCTAGAGATACCGCGAATGAATCGCGGTATGAGGGACTGCTGTTATTCCAGTGCTCCTTTTTTTGTCATCCGAGTAGCTGACACTGGGATCTATTTTGCATGTAACTCCAATTGTGTTTTGGCATAAAACGCGACGCGTATTAGACTTATTTGCAAGCAAAGCTTGCTAGATCCCAGTGTCAAGCACTGGGATGACAGGAGAAGGCACTGGGATGACAGGGGAGGGAGGCTACTTGCATGACACCGAAGGGGCTACTGCCCTCTTGGATGGAAACCAGTGTCAGCTACTTTCATGACACCAACAGTTGATATTGGTTTGTTGCTTTACTGGCAGCTACTAGCTATGCCTCAAGTTTCCTATTCAAAACTTTCAATATTAGATCCAATTCATTTGAATTATTATACCGTATCATAACTTTACCCTTAGAATTGTTGTCATTAATTTTGATCTTTAAACCAAGTTGAGAAGATATAGCGCCTTCTATTACCGTCATATCTTGATTTCTAGTATATTTCTGCTCTTTTTGGTTGTTGCCTTGATGCAAATCTTTTATCAATTTTTCAGTTTGTCTAACGCTTAAGCCTTGAGAAACTATTCTTTCTGCAATACCTTCAGCATTTTCAACATTAATCAACGCTCTTGCATGACCCATAGATAGTTTTTTTTCGTTGATCATTGTTTTCACCCTACAGGGAAGTGACAACATCCGAATCATATTGGTTATGTGGCTGCGGCTTTTGCCTATAGCTGAAGCTAATTCCTCATGTGTATAGAAAAACTCATCTATCAGTTTCTTATACGCTTCACCTTCTTCTATTGGATTAATATCTTGTCTTTGTATGTTTTCAATTATGGATACTTCCAAGCATTCCTTGTCGCTCAGATCTTTTATGATAACCGGTGCACTATTAAGATTTGCAATCTTGCTTGCTCGCCAACGACGTTCCCCGGCTATTATTTCATAACCGTCATCATTTGAATCTTTGCGTACCACGATAGGCTGTATAATGCCACTTTTCTTTATCGAATTTGCAAGTTCTCTTAATGACTCCTCGTCAAAATGTTTCCTCGGTTGAAATTTGCTTGGGTGCAGTAATGAAATAGGCAAATGCTCTTGTCGATCTTCTTTATTATCATAATTATCGCCTATGAGGCCGGCAAGACCTCTGCCGAGGCGTCTATCATCCTTCATACTACGCCCTCGCTTACTAGTTTCTTCTCCTTACAACTGCTCGCGTGCTTTTTTAAAATTTCCCTTGCCAAACTTATATATGCTTGTGCACCAGGACACTTAAGATCATACACAATAGCAGGTTTTCCATGAGAAGGCGCTTCTGATAACCGTACGTTACGTGGAATAACAGTCTCATACAATGGGATGATAGTTTTGTATACTTTATCATTTAAATACTGGCAAATATCGTTTTTAATCTGTTCACTGAGTTTGTTACGCCTGTCATACATTGTTAACACTATCCCTTCTATTGCCAAAAAAGGGTTTAGGTTATTCCTTTTTATCAGCTCTACAGTTTTAACTAAATGGCTTAATCCTTCCAGAGCAAAAAATTCACACTGAAGAGGGACAATAATAGAATTAGCAGCAGTCAAAGCATTTATGGTTAGAAGCCCAAGTGATGGAGGGCAATCGATGATTATATACTCATAATTATCGCGTATCTTCTCTAATGCGCTTTTTAGCACAAATTTTCCTCGCTCAAGTTGCGATAATTCAATTTCTGCAGCTGATAAATCAACTACTGACGAAATTAGTGATAAATTTGGAATTTCCTTTATATTGAAAATTGCCGATTCTATCAATTTATTTTCGCTGCTTAGTAGTATTTTGTATATATTTTTTTCTTCCCTACTACGATAAGAAATCCCGAGCCCGGTGCTAGCATTTCCTTGAGGATCAAGATCTACCAATAAAGTGCTTTTTCCCACAGCAGCAAAGGCTGTCGATAAATTTATACTAGTTGTGGTTTTGCCAACTCCACCCTTTTGATTTACTATTGCAATAATCTTGCTCACGCCTTTTATCTTATGTATAAAATAATTCTATTGTATATATGCAAGAAACTTTTGCATTAGAAAATTTTTTTGTTGTTAACCACACTAAAATTAGACTGTCTTTTTTGCTTTGTGTAACACACTTTGAACCTTGTTTCCTAATTCATTCAGAGTGAATGGTTTTGGCAAAAAGTGAAAATCTTCTATATTGATGTCATCACTCTTTAAAAAAGCATCTTCTGCATACCCAGAAATAAAAATAACGTTGATATTTGGCCTATGGATCAATGCTTCTTTAACTATTTCTGGGCCGCTCACCTCTGGCATGATTACATCAGTGATTATAAGATCTATGTGTTGACTTTTTTTACTGATTATTTCTAGCGCCTCGCTGCCTATGCTTGCTTCTATTACATCAAATCCTTTCCTTTTTAGTGCTTTAGCAATGAATTCCCTTACTGAATCTTCATCTTCAATCAATAAAATTATACCATTACCTTTAATTTCACTTACTACCGGTCTTTCTATTTCTTCACTATCTTCCTCTCTCAGATTTTCATCTGATATGTAAACCATGGGCAAAAATATGCTAAATTTAGTTCCATGATTTACTTTGCTAGCAACATAGATGTATCCTTCAGTTTGTTTAATAATGCCATATACAGTAGAGAGGCCAAGACCTGTACCAGAGGTAATATCTTTGGTAGAAAAAAATGGGTCAAATACCTTTCCAATTGTATCACTTGTCATTCCACATCCAGTATCAATTACTTCAATCACAACATAATTTCCATGTTCGATCGTTTCCTTGTCTGGAGAAAACATATCCTGAGATGTAGAATTTAATGAGTCAATCTTTTGATTAAAGGTTCGTATAGTTAATTCCCCGCCCTTTTCCATAGCAGCACTAGCATTGACTGCTAAGTTAAGTATAACTTGCTCTAATTGCCCTTGATCAGCCCTAACAGCACCCAAGTCTCTACCATAATAAATGTTAAATTTTATATTTTCACCTATTAATCTTTTTATCATTTCATAAAGATTAGCTATAGTTCTATTTACATCAATAATTTTTGGCTGCAAGGTCTGTCTTCTTGAAAAAGCAAGCAATTGTCTTACTAAATTTGATCCACGCTTTGCATTTTGCTGTATCTGTATTATATCTCCAAAAGATCGATCACCAGCTGAATGCTGGAGTAAAAGCAAATCGCAAAATCCTATTATCCCAGTCAATATATTGTTGAAATCATGCGCAATACCACCTGCTAACTGCCCTATAGCTTGCATCTTTTGATAATGCTCAAGCTTTATCTCTAGGTTTTTGTGTTCAGTATTGTCAATAAAATAACAAAGTATGAAGATCATTTTATTATGAAGAAACTTATTGAAATATATTTTTATGTTATTACCGCCGTTGAGCTGTACATCAAAAGACGCATTATTTATTCTATTACTCGAAAAATATTCACGTATTTTCACATGATAACTATCCAATATCAACGTAAAGATTGAATTATTATCTGACCCTGCAAGCTTTATTAGTGCCGTATTTTTCTTTACAAAGTTGCCGTTTATGTCACATTGTGCAATAGCAATTGATGAATTTGCAAAACAAGGGTGTAATTGATAATCAACAATATTTGATTCGGTTGGTGTTATAAAGCCATATATATAGCTATGGTTGTATTTATCACAAAATATAGCAGTGCTCATATAAGCCTTGAATGGAATACCACTTATAGTAAAAAACAAAATTTCATTATCGGTTGTTGTATTGTTATATTTAGATTGAGATATAAAATCACTGATTGAGCTACCTTTTTCCAGTTTTTTTAGTTCAAATATGTCTAAAAATCTTTTATTTACAGATAAAATCACCCCTTTGGCATTTGCAATGTAAGTTCCTATGCTGTGTTTTTCTATTAACTCTTCATATATCTGCTCCTTGTTTATCTGTGTTGCTTTTAATACAAAATACCCATCTGGCCTTGCTATTGGCACTAATGATAAATTTAAAATCTTATTACTATTTATAGCAATTTGGGGATTATCTGGTATCGGCTCAAAGAGCAAAAGAAAGTTAGATACTCTATTCTTCTTGTTTAAGGAAATGCATACCTGTACAGAAGAGTTATTTTTTAGTGCATGATAGAGTACTTTTTTGTCTGCTTCTGAAACATCTCCTATTTCAAGAATCTTGCCTAACGTAATGTCATTATCTATTATATGATCTTTAAACCTTTCGTAGAACCTTGCATCAGCATAAATAACACCCTCATCTTTATGTAAAATAAGGCAAAATTCTGTATTATGATTTAGTGCATTTGCAAATATTGCATTTTGAAATTCTATAGTATTGAGTAGGTATCTGTAGCGTTTTACATTATATATCATAAAGAGAGTTGTTAGAATGCTAACTAATAAATTAATCTCTATATTAATATGCTGACTATATATATCAAAAAAGTAGAGTATCGATATTGCTACTGAAGGTAAGAGCATAATAACTGCCATCACAACAATTGACATTCCATAATTTCTTAGTATGAAGTCAACCCTGTTCTCTTTTTTGTTATCTATGTATCTTTTATTCATTATTGTTACTTGGCATTGTTGTACATACGAAAATGTTCTATTATATTGATTTAATTATTATAGATTTATTAACGTCTTTGATAGATAATTACCATCCAAATCTAATTAAGTTCCTTAAGTATCAGATATAACAATGTTAATAAGCTAGTAAGAGGATATTATGGAAAAACAAAAAACACAAGCACTTAAATGGTTCTGTGCACTAAGAGATAAGATCATAGAATCTTTCTTATCAATTGAAAAACAATCATCCGCAGAACCAAAGATCGAAAAGAGAAAGTGGGATCGCCCAGGTGGTGGAGGTGGTGAATCTACAATTATTTTTGGTAATGTTTTTGAAAAAGTTGGAGTAAACGTTTCAAAAGTACACGGAAAATTTGCAGATTCAGCCATTAATGAGATTCCTGGTGCAAGTGAAAGTAACGGAGAGTTTTGGGCAAGCGGTATATCTTTAGTGTCTCATATGCAATCGCCCCTTATCCCTGCAGCACATATGAACACAAGGCTGATATATACTTCAAAACAATGGTTTGGTGGAGGAATGGATTTTACGCCAATATATAAAAATGAAGAAGATTGCAAGTATATCCATGAATCAATCAAAATGACATGTGATAGATTTGACACCGGATATTATCCAAAATTTAAAGAGCAATGTGACAATTATTTTTTCTTACAACACAGAAAAGAGCCACGTGGTATTGGTGGCATTTTCTATGATAATCTGAGTTCTGGCAACTGGGAAAACGATTTTGAGTTCACAAAAGCAGTAGGTGAAGCCTTTTTGGAAATTTATTCGCACGTCATACGTAAACATATGCAAAAATCTTGGACAAAAGAACAACGAGAAAATCAATTAATAAAACGTGGCAGATATGTAGAATTCAATCTGTTATACGATCGTGGCACAAGGTTTGGTTTAATGACTGACGGCAATCCAGATGCAATTATGATGTCAATGCCACCACTTGTTAAGTGGTTATAGAGAGCTGCTATTAGTAGAAAATAAATCATCATAGTTTAAAATTGTACCATGGTAGTGAGCTTTTATATAGGGGGTATAATCATGGGCATAATAGATAATTTTTTAATTAAATCTGTCAAAAACAATGACATAAAAGGTGTTAAACTGACTCTAATTCTCTATGATGCATTAAATAGTTTTAGAAAATTCTTTTCAAAGACTATGTCTTTCAAGAATACAGGATCATTTGATATAAATAATAATCAAGCTTTAAATCAGGCTTTAGGACATGCTACAGATCACAAAATAATGGAATTGCTGATTAATCGTGGAGCTGATATCCACTCAATAGATGAGAATGGAAAGAATGTTATAATTCGTGTTATTGAGAGTTTAGCAGAATCAAAAAATCTAAAATTGGATAGTGAGAAAAACTTACCAGCAGAGATAATTCTTCACCCCACAGTTTCCTTTTTACTAGGAAAAGGCGCAGAGTATTATTCTACAGATGATTTGAATGTTGAAGCTATACAACAAAAACCTCCTAGAACCTCTGAATATGAGCCAATAACTATGTACGCTGAGGTGAACAACAATGTAATACCACCTCAAAAACCTCCTAGAACTTTTGAGTATAAGCCAAAGAGCACTAATTATGATGCTTTGCCTTCAAAAGAGCCAATTTACGCTGAGGTGTATGATGCTAAGGTTAGTAACTCATTAGGGGAGAATGGTTATTTGAGTGTATCAGAAGAATCTATTTATGCTGAAATATATGATTCACATAAAAAATCCACTGAAAATTTATCATTGGAAGATAGTGGTTATTTGAGTATATCAGAAGAACCTATTTATTGCACTATAGATGATCTTTCAGAACAAAAAAAGCCTGCTAGCCTAAAACAGAAAGAGCCAGAACAGTCGTCAGAACCTATTTATGCTAGGGTAGATTTGTCCAAGAAAAGAGCAGAAAGAAAAGCAAAAGACATAAAAGCTAATTCTGGAACTTGCCATGGGTTAGTGCAAGATAAAGTGAATGATTGGCAAGTGAAGCTAAATGAGCTAAGTGCTAATAAGTCGATAAGTCAGCAACAGACTAATGATCAAAAAATTAAGACCAAGGCTGGCTTTAGTGTAGAAGAAATAAGGCAGAAATATGAGCGTAGAGATTCTGGCTACGATTCTGGCTATGATTCCGATACAAAAGTTGAACAACAATTAGAATTAGCTCCTAAATCTGAGATAGGTTCAGTGAGTATTGAGCATGGAGTAATAGGAGGCTGTCGATATAAGATTACTGATATATCCCTCTAACTATGTGATTCAAAATAATTGAATTGACTTTATATATGTAATCGATATAACCTAGTTAGATTCAAGTTGACTCTTTCGTCTAGTGGTTAGGACACCACCCTTTCACGGTGGTAACACGGGTTCAAATCCCGTAAGAGTCACTCAAATAGAATATAATTAAAGTTTTAAATGGGAAAAATTAGGCTTTATGTTGAAGAAGCTTTATCACAAGGCGTGAGTTTAGCACTTAATCCACAACAAAGTCACTATATTTGCAATGTAATGCGGCTTAAGAAGTATGATAATCTCTCTCTTTTTAATGGAAAAGATGGAGAATGGTTAGGAGAAGTAGTTAATATATCGCGTAAATTGACAAAAATTACACTCAAAGAATGTGCCAAACAACAGCAATATGAGGAAAATTTATACCTGTATTGTGCCATGGTAAAAAGTGCTGCTTTGAACAACATAGTAAGACAGGCAACTGAAATGGGAATAACTTGCATTCAATTTATTTCAACGGAACGTACAGTAGTAAAAAACATTAACCTAAGTAGAGCAAAATTACAAGCAATCGAAGCAGCGGAACAATCCGGTAGGATGAGTATACCAGAGATTTTGCCTCCTATTAACTTTTGCGAATTACCTGATTCCCAGAGTAAAAATTTTGTTTTATGTGATGAAACAGGTAAAGCTGATAAAGTGCTGAAAGGTAAGAAAAATGTTGCTATTATTGTTGGCCCTGAAGGTGGTTTTTCATCTTATGAACTTGATCTTGCCGATAAGTTTTGTCAAAAATTGAGTCTAGGAAAAAGAATTTTAAGAGTCGATACCGCTGTGGTTGCTGCACTAACTTTCACCAATTGGTGTAGCTAGATTTTTAAATATGGCTAAGATAAAGAAATCTGGTTCAGTGTTGCGCGCACAAAAACCCTGTAGACTTTCTACGAAGCAGTCTGTTGTTAAAGAGGAGCTAATAAAAAACATATTCTAAGATAATATTAAATCTCATATTATATTTTTTCTAAAGTAAACAAATGAATCTTGCATTTTGCCTGAGTTATTGATACTCTGAGTAAAGAAGTCGGGGCGTAGCGCAGCCTGGTAGCGCATTTGGTTTGGGACCAAAGGGTCGGGAGTTCAAATCTCTCCGCCCCGATGTTAGTATAATTGTAAGAACGCTGTAACATAAGAGTAATCTCCATCAGTAAGCAAGTAGCTGACACTGGAATGACATTATTCACCATGTAAATTATGGCATATTACATTTTAACGCTCAAGTTTATAAAATAATTGACAATGTTAATTTTCTAATTTATAAATAGATTTTGAAATGATTACCGAAGGAGGTATAGAGTTTGATAGAAGTATCAGTCCATTATGGTGATGTAGACAGAGCTCTTCCAGTATTGAAAAAAACAATTCAAAAGGAAGGAAGAGGGTTGAAAATGAAAAAACAATATCATGAAAAAAAATCAGAAAAAAGAGCTAAAAAGAAAGCTGAAGCTAAAAAAAAGAGGTACCAACAAGAGTGCAGAAGGCAACGTTATGGTTGGTAGTTTGTACTCAAGTTAATAGTTTATCATTGGTTATTTTATGAATATTCACGAATATCAAGCGAAAGAAGTTTTGCATAAATTTAATGTCCCAGTGCCAAAAGGTTTTGTTGCTACATCTGCAGAAGAAGTAAAGACTCAAGTAAGTCAATTAAAATCTGACGTGTTTGTAGTTAAAGCTCAAATTCATGCAGGTGGTAGGGGTAAAGCCGGTGGCGTAAAGCTAGCAAAGTCAGTTGAAGAAGCTCAACAGTTTGTAAAGGACATGATTGGTATGACTTTAGTTACTCATCAAACAGGGCCAAGCGGGCAGCAAGTAAGAAAAGTGTACGTTGAAGAAGGCTCAAGCATTAAGAAAGAGTATTATTTAAGCCTGGTAATCGACCCGAAGCTCAGTAGGCCAATATTCATATTTTCCTCAGAAGGTGGAATGGACATTGAAGAAGTGGCGAAAAATTCTCCTGCAAAAATTGTGAAATTTGATATTGATTCTGCTACAAGTTTTGATAGCAGCAAGTTAAGCAGCAGTTTTGATTTGAGTCCAGAACAAATAGAAAAGATATCGAACATTGCAAAAAAAATATATGATGCGTTTATTGCAACTGACGCGAGCCAAATTGAAATTAATCCACTGGTTGAAACAAATTCTGGAGATTTTATTGCGCTCGATGCGAAAATTAATTTCGATGACAATGCTTTATATCGTCACCCAGAAATTATGGAACTTCGTGATTATGATGAAGAAGTGAAAGAAGAGATAGAGGCTTCAAAATATGGGCTCAGTTACATCAAAATGGATGGCAGTATTGGTTGCATGGTAAACGGTGCAGGTCTTGCTATGGCAACAATGGATATAATAAAATACTACGGAGCAGAGCCTGCTAACTTTTTGGATGTTGGTGGTGGAGCGAGTAAAGAAACTGTAACTGAAGCATTTAAAATTATATTGTCTGATAGCAACGTAAAAGGAATTCTGGTTAACATATTTGGTGGTATAATGCGTTGCGATATTATTGCAAGTGGAATTGTTGCTGCTGCAAAAGAAATGAGCATTAAAGTTCCTCTAGTGGTTAGATTATCAGGTACTAACTTTGAAGAAGGAAAAAAAATTTTAGAAGAGTCGGGATTAAATATTATTGCTGCAGATGAACTGGGTGATGCTGCACAAAAGATAGTAAAAGAGGTAAAATAAAGCATGTCCGTTTTAGTAAACAAAGATACAAGATTAATATGCCAGGGTTTTACTGGTGCACAAGGCACATTTCATTCAGAGCAAGCAATTGATTACGGAACGAAAATGGTTGGCGGTGTAACTCCTGGAAAGGGTGGTAGCACTCACCTTAGTTTACCGGTTTTTAATACTGTAGCAGAAGCCAAAGAAAAAACCGGTGCAAATGCTACAGTTATATATGTACCTGCTAAATTTGCTGCTGCTGCAATACTTGAAGCAATAGATGCAAAAATAGAATTGATAGTTTGTATTACAGAGGGCATTCCTATACTTGATATGGTGAAAGTTAAGCGCGCGCTTGTTGATTCAAAAAGTCGATTGATTGGTCCCAACTGCCCGGGAATTATTACGCCTGAAGAGTGCAAAATAGGAATTATGCCTGGCCATATCCATAAGCGTGGACACATAGGAATTATGTCTCGCTCTGGAACTTTAACTTACGAAGCAGTAGCACAAACAACTGCTGTTGGTCTTGGTCAATCCACATGTATCGGAATTGGGGGGGATCCAGTTCATGGTATGACATTTGTTGACTGTATGGAGCTCTTTTTAAAAGATAACGATACTCATGGTATTGTAGTTATTGGTGAAATAGGTGGAAACGAAGAAGAAGATGTATCACATTTTGTGAAAACAGAAAAAACTAAAAAGCCAATCGTTGGTTTTGTAGCAGGCCAAACGGCACCTCCAGGAAGACGTATGGGACACGCTGGAGCAATCATCTCTTCCAGCGGTGGAAGTGCTGGTGCAAAACTAGAAGTTATGCGGAGTGCCGGGATTGCAATTGCTGAAACCCCTGCAGTAATTGGTAAGAAGGTATTGGAAGTAATGCATCACTAGAATTAGGGTCACAAAAACCCTATATCACCGGTCATGAATACGTTATTTGCCCATTCGATTAATAACTTCCCTCCTGGTAAATTTACTGAAGTCTGTTGGACAGTCAGATATCCACGTAGTGTGGATGTAACAAGTGCTGCACAGGCTGCACTACCGCATGATGCAGTAATGCCTGTACCTCTTTCCCAAACTCTTAAAGCTATTTCTCCAGACTTTTCAACTTGTGCAATACTAATATTAATTTTCTGAGGAAATAATACGTGACTTTCCAACTTTGATCCTAAACTTTGCAATGGTATTTCATTTACGTTATCAACAAAAAAAACTATGTGAGGATTACCAATATTTACTGCAACAGGATCTTTTAGCATTTCAAGCTCTATAGGTAAGTGAAGAGTGTCACACTCAGTAGACAAGGGAATTTCATGCCATTTTAGCAAAGGTTTGCCCATGTTAACCTTTATGGATTTATCACCCACTTTAAAACACTCTAAAATGCGTTTGTTTACCAGCTCAATAGTGATATACTCAGTACCTTTTTCTGACATTATCAAATATCCAACACAGCGTGCTGCGTTTCCGCACATTTCAGCTCGACTGCCATCAGCATTATAGATATGCATAAAACAGTCTGCAGCATTAGACATTGTTATAATTATCACTTGATCACAACTGCTTTGATCAGCAATTTGTCTATGGTTCCAGTCTAAATTGTTTGTTGAACGTGAGTCTATGATAACGAAGTTGTTACCAGTGCCGTGCATTTTGATAAAATTTTCAGGACCTTGGCCACTCATCATAAAAAAACATTTCTTCTATTGGTCTCCTTTTTTTCTTACTTGTTTCAGCGCCCTCTTCTTCGTAACCAACCGCTATCACTGACATTACGTTAAAGTCATTGGGTATATTGAACTCTTTCACTATTTTATCTCTATCAAATCCACCCATTTGATGGGCCATTAAGTTCATAACTGCAGCTTGTAACATAAGTCCATAATTTGCTGCACCAGTATCATGATTAGCCCAAAGATTTTCTCCTTTACCTTGTTTACGGAAGTTTTTAGCACTTAAAGATATGATTAACACTTGTGCATCTTTTGCCCATTTTTGATTAGATTCATCAAGGCAATTTAGCAGCTTTTCCCATGCGCTTTGATTGTTCTGTTTGTTGCATATTACGTATCTCCAGGGTTCATCACCAAAACATGAGGGAGTCAGCCTTACAGCTTCCATTAAAATATCCATGTCTTCCTGAGATATTGCTCTTGTAGGATCGTATGAACGTCCGCTGTGTCTTGCTTTCATCAACGATAATAGATCTTGTTTACTCATCATTTTTAATTTAATAGTGCATAAATAATTCATTGTAGCACAATATAAGCAAAATTTAAATTGCAAAACCTCTCATACACATATATTACATTTAATAAGTTATTTTTATTGGGAAGGTATGTTTATAACACAATCTAGCAGCAGATCAACACTGGCTGAAATATTGTCTTGCATTTTACTTTTATTCTTGATGGCTCAAATAAGCATACCATTGCAGCCTGTGCCTATCACATTGCAAACTTTAGGAGTAATGCTTATTGGGCTTAAATTTAACCGCAGAACAGCATTTTATTCTGTGCTTACATATCTATCACTTGGTGCAGCAGGATTGCCTGTTCTTGCGAATTTTTCTGGTGGTTATCACATTTTTCTCGGACCAACAGGTGGATATTTAATTGGCTGTTTAGCTGCCGTTATGGTAATGAGCAAAGTAAATGAATTACTGAACTCTAAGTATAAATCATTTGTGTGTAATTCTTTAAGTTGTCTGGCTGGTACAGTTATAATCTTTATTTGTGGTGTTAGTTGGCTTGCTGTTTACTTGGGTCTGAGACAAGCAATAATGGTGGGTGTTTTGCCATTTATCCTTCCTGGTTTGGTAAAAATTTTTCTACTTGTAGCAGCTTTGCAATATTTGAAAAAATGATAAAATTCCGCCCTCATCATTTCATGTGCACCCTCGCGTTTCGGGGATATGGGTATTCTCAGGGTTTTGTAGAAAATTATAAAAGGATAGCAAGCAAAGTAATTAGTACTCAAATCGAAGTAGTTGGTAACCTTGATAATATCTGTAGTGCTTGTCCAAATCAGACTAAACAAGGTAAATGCACCACACAAGCTAAAGTTTTAGAGCTAGATAGAAGGCATATGGAAATTTTAGGAATTAAAATTGGCGAGACTTTGACCTGGAGTGAAGCGGTAGAAAAGATTAGGGAGAAAATGTCTTTAGAGAAATTCGAGTACGCATGTGAGGGGTGCAACTGGCAGCCATATGGAATATGTAAAAATGCCCTTTTAAATTGTCATTCCTATAAAGGTAGTTGACAAAATGTTAAGATAAATCGAAGCATTTTTGTGGAAATAAAGCGAAATATGGAAGACAAAAGATAAATGCATTCTGAAAGGCTACACAGCATGTTCGTCCCGCTAATTAATAATATCTTTATTATTGTATGAGATAGGTAATTTAGCATTTATGAATTTGTAATGTGTTGCATATAGCTCAAAGAAATAAGGTTTACTGGTTACACGCTGCAGCCAATGCCACAACACTAGGACCTATGTTTATCTGCATGTTAATTTGCGTTGTGATTTTATGGAGGTCTTCTGTTACCTATGCTAGTGAAAATTTGGAGATACAGAAGGCCTTTGATAGTGTTGTCAAGCATATAAAAGCTGATAAAAAATATAAAGATCTTGATGTTATTGAGAGAAAAAGTGATAAATTTAACATCAAAATTGCGCAGAATTCTGGCAAGAGTTTTGACATATACTCTACTTTAAAAAAAGCAAAAGATTCCTTTGAATCAGGAGATAATGAAACAGCTATTTCTCTCCTTAATCAGATCATTGCAAAGTTTCCTTATCATAAAAATGCTTTAATTGGATTGGGAAATATTTATTACGCTAATAAAGAATACAAAAAAGCTGTAGAGATTTACACAAGACTGTTAAAAGAACACCCTAGTAACCCTTACATATTAAAAAATTTTCTGACGATAATCTCACAATATGATCCTGATCTGGCGTTGAGTGAAATGTTAAAATTGTATGATATACATAAAAATTATGCTCCTTTATTAGCAAATTTAGGTCTGATCTATATGAAAAAGGAGGATTATGTAAAAGGTAAAGAGTATATGATAACTGCTATTTCCCTCGATGAAAACAATATTTTTTATACTTATAATTTAGCTGTTATTCTAGATAAACTTTCAGATTTTCAAAATGCTACAATATTCTACTTAAAGTTGTTAAACATGGCTACAACTTCGAAAGATGTGAGTGAAAAAATACCTTTATACAAAGTGACAGCAAGACTAAAATTTATAAAACTTCACAGCACGCACCCAAAGATTTCATAAAAGCTTATAGCTTACCTAAAGCTAATTTATCGTATCTGTTCAGGCAATGGCGTCAACTTAAGGACACATTTTAGACTTCTGTGTTGAAATAAAACAGAAACAAAAGTGCTGTCCCTTGCACTCTTTGGATAATTTAATGGTAAAAGTTTTAGAGAGAAATTTTATACACTATCGCTGATATTTTTCCTTAAGTTGACGCCATTGGCTGAACGGATACAATTTATCGCTATTTTTGTTTACAATAATAATATTGAGCTATAGAATTAGATCTAAAGGGGCAATTAGCTCAGCTGGTAGAGCATCTCGTTTACACCGAGGAGGTCGGCAGTTCAAGTCTGTCATTGCCCATTTGCTTAACTGAATGTTAGTATTATTAATTACTTCAATTAAAGTATAGAAAATGCAGGATAATATAGTACCAATCTCAATAGTAAAAGAGCTGGAAGATTCTTATCTTTCCTACGCAATGAGCGTTATCATAAGCCGGGCTATACCTGACGTGCGAGATGGATTTAAACCTGTTCATAGGCGCATATTATATGCAATGTCGAGAGCTGGATTCGATGCTGGTAAGCCATATAAAAAGGCAGCTCGTATAGTAGGGGATGTAATGGGGAAATATCACCCACATGGTGATGCAGCTATTTACGATTCCTTGGTTAGAATGGCCCAAGATTTCTCTCTTCTTTTACCACTTGTTGATGGGCAAGGTAACTTTGGTTCGATAGACGGAGATCCACCAGCTTCAATGCGATACACAGAAGCAAGACTTCAAAAAGTGTCGCACTTTTTACTGAATGATATTGATGAAGATACAGTTAATTTTAGGCCAAACTACGATGGAAATGAAACAGAACCAGTTGTGCTGCCTGCAGAGTTTCCGAATCTATTGGTAAACGGTGCAAGTGGTGTTGCAGTTGGTATGGCAACCAATATTCCTTCTCATAATCTTGGAGAAATAATAGATGCTTGTATATTATATGTAGATAATCCTGAAGTTACTTTGGATGAGTTACTTGAAGTGATGCCAGGGCCGGATTTCCCAACTGGGGGAACGATTCTTGGAAGGTCTGGAATAAGATCAGCATTTGCAACGGGTCGTGGATCAATTGTTGTGCAAGGCAAGACTCACATAGAAGACCTGCCACAAGATAGGCAAGCAATAGTGATTGATGAAATACCTTACCAGGTAAATAAAGTAAAATTAATTGAGAAGATAGGTGAGCTTGTAAAAGAAAAAAGAATTGATGGCATAACAGAAATTAGGGATGAGTCCGATAAGTCTGGTATTAGAGTAGTAATTGACCTCAGAAGAAATGCTGAAGCAAGTTTTATACTTAATCAAATATTGGGACTAACTCCACTAAGAAGTAGTTTTAGTGTTAACACTTTAGTACTCAATAACAACAGACCTGCTTTGATGTCGTTAAAAGAAATCATAGCTGCTTTTGTTGACTTTAGAAAAGAAGTGTTAATCAGGAGAACAGAATTTCGTCTAAGAAAAACGAGAGAAAAAGCTCATATATATATAGGGCTCTACATTGCGGTCCTCAGCATAGATGAAGTGATAAAAATCATCCGCGGTGCAAAAGATCCTGCGGAAGCAAGTAGAGAACTTTTAAATAAAGAATGGAAAACTTCGAATGAAATCAACACTATCATCGAGTTGATTTCAGATAGCGCAAGCTTTTTGAAAGATGGAGTGTATAGATTAACTGAGCTACAAATTAAAGCTATCCTTGATATGAAACTGCAGCGTTTAACAGGCCTTGAAAAAGACAAATTAGAAGCTGAGCTAAGTTCAATGATCAACCTGATAAAAGAATATATCGCTTTTCTTGGCTCAGAAGAGAAGTTGATGAAGGAAATAAAAAACAATCTACAAGAAATAAAGAACAGATTTGCTGTGCCGCGAAAAACTTCAATAGAGGAATCAGATACGGACATTGAAGCTGAAGATCTAATTCCACAAGAGGATATGGTGATAACCGTAACTATGAATGGTTATATCAAGCGTGTGAAGCTTTCTCACTACAGAACTCAGCGTCGTGGTGGAAAAGGAAAGCTAGGACAAGGATTAAAAGAAGAGGATGTAATCACAAAATTATTTGTTGGGAATACCCACACTAGCCTCTTATTCTTTTCTAATATTGGTCGAGTTTATAGATTAAAAGTTTATAAGTTGCCTCTTGCAGAACCAACTGCACGTGGAAGAGCACTTGTTAACATATTTCCGCTTAGCGATGGTGAAACTATAACTAATATCATGCCATTGCCAAGTGAAAATGACGAAAATCAAAACATAGTTTTTGCTACTGCTCATGGAAACATAAGGCGTAACTCTTTAGCGGACTTTCACTATATTCCAAGCAATGGAAAAATAGCAATAAAGCTCGATGAAGGAGACAAATTAATATCGGTTAAAGTATGCAATGCAATTGATCATGTTTTTCTTTCAACAAGATTCGGCAAAAGTATCAGATTTGTTGTAAGTGATGTGCGTCAATTTAAAAGTCGCAATTCAGATGGCGTAAGAGGTATCAAACTTGCAAAGAATGACAGCGTGATATCCATGACCATATTAAATGGGATAGGTGTAGCAACAGAAACAAAAGAACTTTACTTAAAAGTTCCACTTGCAAAAAGACTGGGAACTGCAATTAATAACTCCATTGATTCTAAATTGGAAAAGACTTTAAATGATTTAGGAATAGATAACGAATTATTCTTAAAACTTGCAGTGAATGAGGAGTTTATATTAACTATTACTGAAAATGGCTTTGGTAAAAGAACTTCTGCGTATGAGTATAGAATAACTAACAGGGGTGGTGTTGGTATCACCAATATTCTTACTACTAGCAGAAATGGTAATGTTATTGCTAGTTTTCCAGTTGAGCAGGGTGATAATATAATGCTTATTACAGATAAAGGAAAGTTAATTCGTATTTCAGTAAATGATATCAGGATTGCAGGACGTAGCACTCAGGGAGTAACTCTATTTAAAACAGAAAGTAGAGAAAAGGTGGTGTCAGTAGCGAAAATTGAAGATCCTGATTCCACTGAAGATAGTATTTCTGAAGTTGAAAACTCTATCTCTTCTCAACTGTAGTACAGGTTAAACAAAAAGCGCAAGTTTTTGTTGATTAATACGCAGTATTTAAATTAAAATATATACTTATGGCTAAGTAAAGATCAATGGACAAAAATTTAACTAAAAATAAAAAACCACTGGCAGACAAAGAGGATAAAAAAACACCTCCTGTTAAAGATCTTACTAAAAATAAGAGTAGGAGAGATTTTATAACATTAACTACATGCGCTATGGCAGGTATAGGAGCTGCAAGTGGACTTTGGCCACTGGTTAAATCTATGAATCCTTCTGCTGAAGTTCTAGCAACTTCCACAGTGGAAGTGAATTTGTCTGGAATTCAGGAAGGACATGGAGTAAAAGTAAAGTGGCAAGGTAAACCAGTATTCATTCGTAGACGCACAAAGCAAGAAATTGAGGCTGCAAGAGCTGTGAATGTGAAGAGCTTGAGGGATCCTCAATTAGATGAGCAGAGAGTATACGAAGGAAAAGACGAATGGTTAATCATGATCGGAATATGTACACATCTTGGGTGTGTACCGGTTGACCACGCTACAAGAGATGGTAATGGTTGGTTCTGTCCTTGCCACGGTTCATATTATGATACATCAGGCCGAGTGATTGGGGGTCCTGCACCAAAAAATATGGTTGTACCTGATTATTTTTTTCCCAGTGAGAATGTTGTGGTAATTGGCAAGAAGGCTTAACGGAACTCGTTAAAAAAAACTCACAGGATCAACATCTATTATCACTGCAATACTCGAATTCAAGTTACAATTTTTAATCCAATATTTCAGCTTTTTTTGTATAGATAAACTGTGTTTATTGTGTATTTTTAATAATACCCTATACCGATACTTATTATTTAAAAAATTTATCGCTGCTGGTGATGGGCCAAGAATTTCAAATTCCTTTTTGTCTACACCTACATTTTTTTCCTGGATACAAGTAGTTAAGCTACTTGGATGACAAAGAAGAGATTTTACTATTTCATTCGCTGCTTTTTGTGTTGCAATCTGATTCTTACCACAAATGATAAGCGCTATTAATCTGCTAAATGGTGGCATTTTGGCTTCACGTCTTGACTTAAGTTCAATTTCATAAAATGAGTCCCTTTTTTGATGCAGCAATGCTTTTATTATTGAACTTTCAGGGTTATTGGTTTGCACTATTACCATTCCTTTTTCATTAAACCTTCCTGACCTGCCTGCAACTTGGTGCAATAATTGATACGTCTTTTCCGCTGCTCTCAAATCAGAATTTTCGAGGCTCAAATCTGCATTCATTACTCCAACCAAAGTTAATTTGGGAAAATTGTGCCCTTTAGCAATTATTTGTGTGCCGATTATAATGTTCACCTCTTCTTTCAACACTAAGTCAATTACGTTACTAACCGACTTTTGATCGCTGCTTATCATCGCAGTTTTTGCGTTTGGTATTAATTTCACCATTTCTTCAAGTAACTTTTCAATTCCTATGCCGTAGAGGGACAACGGCTGTTCACTTTGGCAATTAGAGCATTTTTCTGGAAGTTTCAATTGATAAGAGCAGTGGTGGCACAAAAGAGCATTTTTTTTCTTGTGATATGTAAGCCAAACAGCACAATTTAAGCAGGAAATTTTATATCCACACTTTTTACAAACTGCCAGTTGTGCATACCCTCTGCGGTTTAGAAAAAGCATAACCTGCTGTTTTTTCTCTATGGTTTGTTTGATGCTTTCAAAAAGCTCAGAGGAGATCCATTGCTTGTTGTTCCTCATATCTACTACTTTAATGAGTGGCAATTCTGCACCACCAAATCGTTTAGTTAGCTTTACATGATTGTAATTCCCGTTTTTAACATGATGAATCGTTTCAAGCAGTGGAGTAGCTGATGATAAAATAATCGGAATATTTTCAAATTTGGCTAAGATTATCGCCATATCTCGAGCATTATATATAATTCCCTGTTCTTGTTTAAAAGATGAGTCGTGCTCTTCATCAACGATAATCAATTTTAGGTTTTTATAAGGCAAAAAAAGCGCTGACCGTGCACCAATAATTATCTGCGCATTTCCATTTGCTATATTGAGCCAATTATTCCGGCGAGTTTTTGGAGTGAGCCCTGAGTGCCATTCAACTAAGTTTTTTGATATCTGACCGCGAACACGATTTACCAATTGTGAAGTTAAAACAATTTCAGGTAGGAGGATTAAAATTTGTGTATTACCTTCTCCTGATGTCATTTCAACATATTCTGGTGTCATACTAGTACGTGGCAAAGACGGTATGCTAAATGTTACAGTGGGTTTTGCCTTGAGTATAAAGGTGTCATTCCAGTGCTTGACACTGGAATCCAGGAATTTTGATTGTAAATTAGGTATTGGTTTTAAGTTAAAATAAACATTTGTAATGAGGTTATATGAAAAACTGGATCCCAGTGTCAGGCTACTCGGATGACACCCTCTTGGTAGACCCAAATCACAATGTTCGTACAGTTGTGTCTCTGGGCACTGGGATGGTAAAGTCTGAGCAGCATTTGGAACGGCAGTGTAATTCTTAATCAATTGTGCAATCACAGAGAGATAAACTTCCGTTTTTCCAGATCCTGTCTCACCGTCAAGCAAAGTCACTGAATACTCGTTCAAATTGCTGATTATTTTATCACTAGCTATCTGCTGTTCAGGGCTTAATTGGCAACTTATTTCACTTGTTTCCTGCTTTTGTTCAACACAAACCAATTTATCTATGTGATTTACTTTTAACACTCCTCCCATTATCACTTTGGCAAGCATACCAATAGGTATTAAATTGTATTGTGCAACCCACTCTGCAAATGCAATCAATTTTGGTCTAATATTTGGTAAATCGATTTTTTGCTCAATAAATTTTAATTCTCGGTTACTTTTATCACTGTATTTCCAAACTATTCCGATTAAGAGTTTTTTGCCAAATGGCACCACTACGTAATCTCCAAGTAAAATCTCAGTATTTTCCTCAATTGCATATGAAAATAACTGATCAATTGGAAGTGGTAGTAATACGTCAACTGTTTTTGCCATAGTGATTGAGTTTAACATTGTTTTAAAGAGCTTGTAACTTTATTAAGCTTGGCAATATAGATGAATCGGTACAGAGAAAATCTTAACGTTTAACACATTTTTCATAGTACAGACCGTATGATTGATAAATAAAATGATTTATAGAATTTGTGGAGGCTACCAATGGTCAACGACAAGATTACTTTGAACTTTGAAATAGAAAAAGGCGAACCTATAGATCGATACTACTTTTCTGCACATATAAAGCTTACAGATGAAAGCAAAAATCTTTTGCGCGAGAAGCTTGGCAGTACAATTCAATTCGATAATCTAGATGATCACTTCAATCTTAACCATGAGAATTTTTATATCTACTACAACAAATATAGTGAGCACAATGGTAGAAGTGAGCTACACGTTAGGGATGATAACGGTAAATATTTAACCTCCAATCTTCCACTTAATTACTATGGATTCTCAATGGAACTATCACCTGACGGAGCGTCAATTGCAGATTATGGTTTTTATCCTCTGTATGCAATCTATAACCCAAATCACTATGATAAAGCAAAGGAAAAAGTATTTGATGATCACGGTGAATTGTCACCAATTGCATCAAATGTGTTAGATAATTTTTTAAGCAACACAAATAGCTTAACCACACAAGATATATTACAAAATGTATTCTCACAACTGCAGAAGAAAGCTGATGAAGAAGCAGAAAGATTGGCAAGAGAGAGAGAAGCAGAAAGACAAAGGGAGGAAGAGTTAAATGAAAAGAACGAGGAGTTAAAAGAACTTGTAGAAAAGGATGAGATTAAAATATTCAAAGTGGTAAAAGGTAATGATTTAGGTAATGGGCATTCAGCAGTAGTTTTACAACTTGATGGGGAAGAAGGTGACAAGATACCTCTCGACTCTAGTAAATACTACATAGCAGAGTATAGACACCACCCAGAATGGGAAGGCGATGAATATTTAAATTTTGTTAGCCCTGATAGTGATATGCTGGTTAATTATGAAAACTTATTTTTTGTGCTCAATCAAAGCTCCTACTCAGACTTTGAAAGTGGGTTTTATTCAGAAAACAGAACCGATCCCCATAATTATGCTAAATATTCAAAGGAACCATATTTGAGTGGTGACCAGCTATCTGAAAAATTATCTAATGAATTGGAGGAAGATAGCAATCAGATAGGTACTGAATTTACAATTGATGATGAGCAAGTAGACGAAGAAGTTGTGGTAGAGAGTGAAGCCAAGTCTGGGGAGAAAGGAACGGTTGGTGAGGATAACGCAAAAAATACTATACAGGAAGAAGAATCTAACTATATAGATCAAATGCAAGCGGATGATAGCAGCAGTTATAAACCAGCTTTGCAAAGCAATCGTGATGATTATGCTGATACGAAAAAAGCTCTGCAGGAAAAATTGCATGGAGATGAAATACACAAGCAAAGTAATGAGAAAGCTCAAAAAGATATAGAAGTAAAAAAAGTAACTGTGGAAACTGACAGTAGCAGTAATAAGACTGAAAAACAAACAAAACCAACAGAAGATGAACAAGAAACTGTTATGGCAAGTGTGATAGAAAATATGGATAAAAATTCTGATATTGAAGCAGAAACTTCTAACAGTGTTGCAAATTCACAACATCCCTTAAAAATAAAGACAGGAAGTCCTCTTGAAGTGGGAAAGTATAAGGTGGAGCTGCAAGTGACATATGATGATGTAAAGAATTTTTATGATACCGTACGTGGTAAATATCATGCTGGCGATGGATATAACTACGAACAAGTAATGGTTTTATATAATGAAATTGTTAGGCCCGCTCACAATCATCATTACGAGCTGTTTACTCTTGATGAAGCACATGTTGCTAATGATCACCTGTTTATCAAGGGTCAGGATTTTGGAACTCTAAATGATTTTAATGAGATGTTCTATAAAAGTGATGAGTTAATGTGATGTAAAAAGCAAGATTCAATCTGGTGAACGAGAGTTAACTGACAGAGGAGATTGACACGTATGCCTTTATCTTTAAGATTGTTTATCAAGTATAGACATCAGCTCGCCCCATTCTCTTTTACCAATATTACTTTCTTCTCTAGTAACGTTTTCCCCTTTAATTAATTTGCGAATTATTTCTAGACCAGTTCTTGAAATACAGGCTGATTCTAGGCAATATTCAACAAAGGCATTGTAGGCCAGTGGAACCCATTTTTTTATTATATCCAGCATAACTTCTGCATAAACTCTGATTTCATATTGGGCATGCTTATCAGCTCTAAGCTTCAAAAAATGAAGGAGATTATGCAGATCTATTTTCCAATAAAATTGCGTGTAGTAATTAAGCATTAGGTTAGTTCTGGCAATTTCTCTTGCAAGCCCCTGCTCAATAAATTTTTCATAATGAGAATATACTAAATTAGAGTCATTTGTTAGAGAATCTATTATTTCCTTTGAGGTATCTGGATCAAAAGCTTCCCCGCTACCTTGTTTATTATTGTCAGATTGTTTTGCAACTTGTTCTGGTTTAGGTGTATAAAATTCATTATCAAGTATTGAATACCTTGCTGAATATTCATTCACATTTGCAGTTCTATGCCTTATCCATTGCCTTGCAACAAAAATTGGAAGTTTCACGTGAAACTTAATTTCACACATTTCAAATGGAGTTGTATGATGATGTCTCATTAAATACTTTATAAGTGCTTCATCCTGACTTATCTGTTTTGTTCCCTTGCCATAAGAAACACGAGCAGCTTGAACTATAGCGCTATCAGAGCCCATATAATCCACTACTCGAATAAATCCATGGTCTAATACCTTATGTTCTTCATATAAGATTGCATCTATTTCTTTTACTATAGTTCGTTTGGTTGCTTCATTCATAAAATATCCTCAAGACGAAATGGAGATATCAGCTCCACATGAATTGAGTTTTTCATGCATTGCTTCATATCCTCTCCATAAATGATGTGAATTGTTTATTATAGTTTCTCCACCGGCTACCAAAGAAGCAAGCACCAAAGCTGCTGTTGATCTTAAGTCAGTAGCATATAGATTAGCTCCAGATAAGCTTTTTATTCCACTTATAGTAGCTTTGCTTTTCTCGATGCTGATATTAGCACCTAACTTTCTCAATTCATCTGCATGTGTAAATCTGTTTTCAAAAATGTTCTCTTCAATTACTGATATCCCATCAGCGATGCACATTGCAGACATCAGTTGTGGTTGCATATCACTGGGAAAATTGGGATATGGATCTGTCGCAACGTTAGCAGACTTAATAGAGCCATTTTTTCTGGAAATAACAATGCCTCCATCATACAGTTCAACCATAGCTCCTATAGTCTCCAACTCATTTGTAATACACCTTATATCAGATAGATTTATTCCTTCCAACTCCAACTTACCACCGGTTATTATAGCAGCTAGTGCATAGGTGCCTGCTTCTATGCGATCTGGTATTATTTTATGAACACATCCATTTAGTGCTTCAACTCCTGTTATTATGACCTTTGTATTATCAATTTCAATATCAGCACCCATTTTCTTCAGAAAATCTATTAAATCAAGAACTTCCGGCTCAGTTGCAGCATTGTTTATTGTTGTCACTCCTTCTGCAAATGTTGCTGCCATTATTACATTTTCTGTTGCGCCAACACTTATTTTCTCAAATGTGATTTCTTTTCCTTGTAGCTTTCCTTTCACTGTTGCAATTATATTATAGCCGTCAATTTCAATTTTAGCTCCCATTTCTTCTAATGCTTTAATATGCATATCAACGGGACGCTTTCCAATGTTGCATCCACCAGGAAATGCTGTTCTCGCTTTGCCAAATCTGCTAAGCATTGGACCCAATATTAGAAAAGAAGTTCTTAGCTTACTTGCGGTTTTATATGGCATCACGTGATTGTTGATATTGCTGCAGTCAATTTTCAAAGTATGGTTCGCTTTATAATTTTTATTGTGCATAAAGTTCACTTCTGCTCCAAGACTTTCAAGCAACTTAGACATTAGATGCACATCAATTAAATCAGGTACATTATGCAAAATTACCGGGGAGCTACTTAATAGACTTGCTGCCATTATTGGTAAAACAGCATTTTTTGAGCCATTAATCTTGATTTTTCCGACCAAAGGTTTGTAGTTATTTCTTATTAATATCTTGTGCATTTAATTAGATATAAAGTATAATTCATTAGTTTATTGAAGTCTTACTAAGTATAATAGATTGACCGTAAAAGGCAAAATTTGCTTTTTCTTCCTCATCATCCCAGTGTCATGCTACCTGCATGACACCTGATGCGAATTGCCCCCGAAATTTTATACTATGAATTACTCAAATGACGCTCTCGAGCTTTATCAAACCAAATAACACCAATTGCAACAATGAAATAACCAGCTGCTCCTAATGTAAGGCGAATTACTGCATCGAAAGTTGACAGAGGAGGAGACGGCATTAGAATGCTCAAAACACTATACACAAGATTATTTGTTGCATGAGCAATAGTTACTGGCCAAATCGAGTTGTCTTTTTCAAACAACCAGGTAAACATTATAGACATTGCACAAATATAAAGGGTATAAGCACAAATAGTCGGGAATGTAAAGCCATCCTTCCACAAAGCTGAGCCAGCAACCACATAAGTTGGTATGTGCCATACTGACCAAATAATACCGACAATAATTGCTCTGATATAAAAATTTGATATTTTGCTTTTAAGATTTTTCAAAAGATAGCCACGCCAACCGATCTCTTCACCAAGAGACATAATGATCCACATCACAAAGGTTGATAATAAAACAAATAACATCACTAATGGACTCAAAACTGCACTCAAATCCTTTACACGGTCTAACGTAAAAGACTCTCGGAAAAATGAAAAACCGCAGTAAATTGACAAAAGACCATTGGAAATTAGCATACTTACCAGAATAAGTATAAACCCTAATAGACAGTTTTTTGGCGAACTAAGTTTAAAAAGATCCCTTACCTTCTGTTTATTATAAATGGTTAGCAAAATTGCAACTGAAGCCGGAACAAATGTTGTTAATAATGTTATGTCTTTGAAAGGTAAGCACCAAGCTATAATGCACGTCAAAAAATATGTAATTACAACAAATAATGTACAATTAATAGTGGTTAAATTCATGCATACGCCCATCAATTCCTTTTCTGCATTATTGATCTTTATTCATAAATTGTCAATAAAATACTTCTTCAGGGATGAATAGAATATTTTTTCTTTTTGAATTGCTATTGATAGTTTAATTTTTATATGTATTCCCTTTCACAACCGTTTGTCATCCCAGTGTCACGTGCTGGGATGACAGTAGGAGAGCTGCTTGCATGACAAGAGGAGGGTACTGGAATGACAAAAGGAAGACACTGGGGTGACATCAACTAAACTTGTCCAAATATGAGCGATGCATTAGTGCCACCAAAACCAAACGAATTAGAAAGTGCATATTGAATTTTATGCTCCTGAGCTTTAAACGGTACAAAATTTAAATCACATCCTTCTGAAGGCTTGTGTAAATTTAAGGTTGGCGGAATAATTCCATTATTTAACGCAAGAATACTGAATATTGCTTCAACGCTCCCTGCAGCACCAAGTAAATGTCCTATAGAAGATTTAGTTGAAGAAACAGGTATTTTATAAACGTAGTCACCGAATAACTGTTTCATTGCTATTACTTCAATTTTATCTCCAAGTGGCGTTGAAGTTCCATGTGCATTGATATACCCTACTTGATTGGGATTAATTTGTGCGCTCTTTAAAGCAAGCTGCATTGCCTTAAATGCGCCTCTTCCTTCTGGATGTGGTGCTGTAATGTGGTGCGCATCTCCTGTGAGTCCGTACCCAACCAGTTCAGCATGTATTTTTGCCCCCCTTTTTTTCGCATGTTCGTATTCCTCCAGCACCAATATACCTGCTCCTTCACCCATAACAAAACCATCGCGTTCTTCATCCCATGGCCTTGAAGCTTCTTCCGGTTTATCGTTAAATTTAGTTGATAACGCCTTCATAGATGCAAAACCTGCAATTCCAACTCTACACAGTGCACTTTCTGCTCCACCTGCAATCATAACATCCGCTTCACCAAGTTTTATAGTTCTTGCTGAGTTTATGATTGCATGCGCACCTGTTGCACATGCGGTTACTGCTGAATCGTTTGGACCTGTAAATTCGTATTTAATAGAAATATGGCCAGATATCAAATTTATTAGACTTGCAGGGACAAAAAATGGACTGACACGTCTGGGCCCTTTTTCCTGCATGGTAATAACATTTTCCTGAATTGACGGAAGACCACCTATACCAGAGCCAATAGTCACACCAACACGTTCCCGATTGATATTTTGGCTTTCCAAAATTAATGAATCATCTACTGCCTGAATAGCTGCTGCAATACCGTAATGGATAAAACGATCTGTCCTTTTTGAGTCTTTCTCAGAAATATAATCTAGTGGATTGAAATGGTGCTCAATGTTATCTGATTGCAACGGCACCTGCCCTGCAATTTTGCAAGCAAGATCAGAAGAGTCAAATCTATCCGTATTGATTGCTTTTATGCCAGACTCACTTTTTATTAGCCTTGACCAAGTGTTGTCAACATCTGCCGCTAGTGGAGTGATTAAACCAACACCAGTGACTACTACTCTTCTGCTCATTTAACACTAACTATTAGCCTTTTTTATTATTAATGTACTCAACTATTTGCTCCATAGTTTCCATTTTTTGTGCGTCTTCATCTGGAATTTCTATTCCAAACTCTTCTTCTGCTGCCATGATGATTTCAACTGCATCTAAGCTGTCTGTACCATGCTCCGAAAGCTTTGAAGAGCTGTTGAATTTCTCTACATCCTTACTAATATGCTCTAGTATAATCTTTTTCACTTTTTCTTCTATGTCTTCTCTAGTGCTCTTTGCTAGTTCGCTATTCACATTTCTTACCAAAAAAATAACCTATTCTTTGATGTTATAAAAAATTTTTATGTTTGCAATATCTTTTATAACTGGTAAACTACAGTAAAGTTTTCTACTGCCCTAGCTGGCTAGCGTTACGTGCTAAACAATTAACAATTCAAAAATGCTAGACGAAACAACAAAAAATTTGCTTATTGTAGAAGTAAATAAACTCTTACCCGAAAATAGCGAGAATAAGCTTATATCAGCTATGCGTTATATACTCCTTGCTCCTGCAAAACATATACGCTCCTTTTTAGTCGTAGCTTCATCGCGAGTGTTTAACGCGGAAGCTAAAAAAGTAATATCAGTTGCTGCAGCAATTGAATTTGTTCATGCTTACTCTCTAATTCACGATGATTTACCGTGCATGGACAACAGTGATACTCGCAGAAGCCAGCTAAGCTGCCATAAAAAATTTGATGAAGCAACAGCAGTGCTTGCCGGAGATGCACTACTTACTCTGGCTTTTGAGGTATTATCTTCGTTAAATGAGAAACGCTGTGAGATCATAAAAGTTCTTTCTCAGGCAATAGGAATTAGGGGAATGGTGGGAGGACAGGCTTTAGATATTAACAGTGAGCATATAGATTTTAGCCCCCAACCCTCTGTCATTCAAGTAGCGGACACTGGGATCCAGAAGGCTTTGCCTACAAGCATTTCGTGCAAAAAGCCATGCGATAGTGGAGCTGAACATGAAATGGATTCCAGTGTCAGCTACTTGCATGACACCCTTTCTACCTTAAAACTACAACATTCGTACGGCTGTATGTATGACGCTGGAATGACGTCGGGCCAAGCTGATAAAATAAAAGAAATTCATTTGATGAAAACCGCAAAACTATTTGCAGCTTCATGTGAAATAGGTGCTATAATCGGGGGTGCTACAGACAAGCAACGTAAAGCGTTATATAACTATGGAATAAATCTAGGGCTTATATTTCAAGCTAAGGATGATATTGAAGACTACGAACAAGATAAAACAAATAATCTTATGTCTGTGCTTGGTAAAAGTGAAGTAGAGGACTATATAGACGGCCTCTTTAAACAAGGCTTGGATAATTTGAGTGCGCTTTCAGGGGATACTAATTATTTATATGATTTATTGAATCAAGTAAAGAAAGATGGTTAGAAAAATTATATTACAAATGCTTATTTCCGTAGTAATGATTCTCACTTTAACTTCTGCTTTTGTGTTTACTATTGTCTATATAAACAAAGGTAAACCGGAAAAAAAGGACAAGCTTTATGAGATAAATGCCACGCATGGTGGTTTGATACAGACGATAGCACATTACCTAGTGAAGCCAATACTTGAATCAGCACTTGACCGCTATATTGAAAAGCATGGGCTGACAGAATATTTAGAAGAAATAACGCAGCAAAAGGAAGAAGATTCAATAAATTTTTATGAAATTACTGAAGGCAGTGGCAGCAAGGCTTTTTGTGGCCTGGAAGTCCTATTGCAAATATATAAAATTTCTAATAATAACTCAGCAACACTCCCTAGCAAAGTTTCTGATGTTACTTTGAAAATAGGTCAAGATGACCTAAAAGAAGTGAGTTTAGGGGTAATAGGTATGAAAGAAGGCGGAGAGCGTGTAGTTACTATTGCCAATGAGAACAAAATGAATTTTAATTCTTATTACGTCAAACTGATCGAAGTAAAGGATAAATATCCCGACTCAGTAAATAATCTGATGGTTTTTAATGACTTAATTAACAAGACTGGAAAACAAGTAAGGTGCAGTGATGAGATATCGGTTAAATATAGCGTAAAGGAGCATAATGGGGAATATATAGTCAAAGATCAAACAGTGCAATTTAGGGTTGGCGATAAAAAAATACCACTTGCTATAGAGCTTGGAGTTGTGGGAATGAGAGCTGGTAATAAAAGAACTATTCTTTCTCCGCCTGACCTTTTGACTATTACTGACGATATGTTAATAAAAGACATAGATTATGATGAAGAAAATATCTCAATAATTGACTTAAGCTTAGATGTTAAGCAAGAGGTCGCAGCACACCATTCTACTGTTGAAAAACAGCCTAAAGAATATAGCTGAAATTTTAGGTCTACTGGCTAATCTTCTGAACACTCTCTATACTACTTAAAGTAGGCTTTTCGTTTTTCCTAAAGTATAAACTTAGATAAATCAAGCTGCTTCGAAATTGACTCAAGTTTATCTTTTACATACTTGCTGTCTATAATGAATTTTTCGCTATTTTTCTCAGAAGCAATGAAACTTATTTCATCTAAAAGCTTCTCCATGACAGTGTGAAGCCTTCTTGCGCCTATATTTTCCACTTGCCTATTAACTGTAAACGCTATTTCAGCTATGGTTTTTATACCATCATCAGTGAACTCAAGTGTCACATTTTCTGTTTTCATTAAAGCTATGTACTGCTTTAACAAACTAGATTCTGGTTCCTTTAATATTCTTATTAAATCCTCTTGAGTAAGTGCCTTAAGTTCTACCCTGATCGGTAATCTGCCCTGCAATTCCGGTAAGAGGTCAGATGGTTTAGACTGATGAAAAGCACCAGATGCAATAAATAATATATAGTCTGTTTTTACATGGCCATACTTAGTTGTAACAGTTGTTCCTTCAAGTAATGGTAACAGATCGCGTTGCACTCCTTCTCTGTTTACTTCACCTTTTACTTCTGTACGCGCTGCAATTTTGTCTATTTCATCCAAAAATACTATACCGTCATTACTAACAAGATCAATGGCTTCTTTGATTATCTTATCTTCATCCATTAGCCTTTCACTTTCTTCATTAATTAATATTTCACGCGCTTCTTTTACCTTCACCGTAATAGTTTTTGTTTTTTTGCTCCCGTTAAACATCTTGCCCATTATTTCTGTTACATTCATCACACCAACTTGCCCACCTGGCATGCCTGGTATATCGAAAGTAGGTAACATACTCTTGCTCTCTCTGACGTTAATAGAAACTTCTCCGTCCTCAAACTCTTTATTCCTCAACCTTTCTCTAAAAATTTTTTTACTCTCTTCGGTTGCATTTTCGCCTACCATAGAGTTTACTATTGTTTTCTCAGCTAAAATTAAAGCCTTTTTAGCTAAGGCTTTACGGGCTTTCTCTTTAACTAAAACTATTGCTGCATCAACTAAATCGCGTATTATCGAATCAACGTCACGTCCAACGTACCCTATTTCAGTAAACTTCGTTGCCTCAATTTTTATGAACGGTGCACCGGCAAGTTTTGCTAAGCGACGAGCTATTTCAGTTTTACCAACCCCTGTATGACCGATCATCAATATATTCTTAGGTATGATTTCATCACGCAATGGAAATGGAACCTGATTGCGACGCCAACGATTTCTGAGCGCAATAGCAACAGCACGCTTTGCATCATCCTGTCCGATTATGAATCTGTCCAATTCTTTAACTATCTTCTGTGGTGGCAGGTCATCTAACAAAACTTGAGTGCTGTCATTAACTTGAACATCGCTGTCATTTGAATCAAAACCACTCTTAGTATCTTTATAGAGGTTATCTTTTTCATCGTAGGTGTCACTACTACAAGACCGCCCTTCTGAAAGGGTTATGGGCTGATTGGAAAAATTGGTGCATAAAGTTTTTTGCTTGGAAGACATATCACTCCTCTATCTTTTCAATAACTACATTATGATTTGTATAAACACATATATCGCCAGCTATCTTCATAGCCTTTTTCGCAATTTCCTCTATTGATATTCCTTTAATGTCAATTAAAGCTCTTGCTGCAGATAGAGCAAAATTTCCCCCAGAGCCAATAGCTGCGACTCCATCTTCAGGTTCAAGAACATCACCTGTTCCCGTAATTACTAATGAAATAGATTTATCTGCAACGATCATCATAGCTTCTAATTTCCTCAGATATTTATCCATTCTCCAGTCTTTTGCAAGTTCAACACATGCTCTCATTAATTGCCCTGGGTGCTTGTCAAGTTTAGATTCTAATCTTTCAAAAAGAGTAAATGCGTCGGCTGTTGCCCCGGCAAATCCAGCAATTACGGAATCACCAGAAAGACGCCTAACTTTTTTTGCTCCAGATTTTATAACAGTGTGGCCCAGTGAAACTTGTCCGTCACCTATTACTACTACACTTTTATCTTTTCTAATTGATAATATAGTAGTGCCATACATTTTATTGTTATCGTGTTGAATCATTTTTCTATCACTTTAAATAAGAATCTCATTATACTTTAATCTTTAGTCAAATTTACTAAATATGTTCAACTATAGCTTATAATATAATACCTTCCTTATAACATTTAAAGTGCAGATGCAAAACATAATTTACCCAGATTTGGAAAAAAGTATAAATAATTGGTTCGAAGCAAAATTTAATGGCCTTACATCGCCATTTTATAGCTCTATAGATCTTAGAAACTCTGGCTATAAAATCGTTCCAGTAGACGCTAATTTATTTCCTGCGGGGTTCAATAACTTAAGTGAAGAATCAAGAACGATGGCAGCAAGATTGATAAAAAGCTATTTTAAAAGACATCAATACAAAAAGGTTCTTATAATACCGGAAAATTATACACGCAATAAAATGTATATAGAAAACGTATTTGTTATAGAGAAAATACTACAACTCGCAGGTTTTGAGACTAGAATTGGCCTTTTATATAATGAAGTATACAATTTAATAGAACAGTATGAAACTGTTGTGAAAGAAAACTCTCTGCTAAAGACAACTTCAGGATTTGTGCCTGATGTTATTATACTGAACCGTGATATGACGAGCCACATTCCAGACACGCTGAAAGACGTAAAGCAAGATATAGTACCAAGCCCACTATACGGTTGGCATAGCAGGCAGAAATTTAAGTATTTTGAAATCTATCAAGAATTAGCATCTGAGTTTTGTGGCAAATTTAAAATAGACCCATGGCTAATTTCTGTGCTTACAGAGAGCTGTGATGGAGTTGATTTTGATGATGATTTGTCACTAGGAGCAGTAGCAACTAAAGTTGACCAAATATTATCTCTAGTGCAAAAAAAATATGAGGAATATGAAATAAAAACACAACCTTACGTTTTTATCAAAGCAAGCAATGGCACATATGGGATGGGCATTATAACAGCAACAAGTGGAGAGGAAATATTAAACCTCAATAAAAAAAAGCGTCATAAAATGAAAAAGATAAAAGAAGGAATAGCAATCAATAGCGTTATTATACAAGAAGGTGTACCAACCATTGACATGTTTAAAAGCAGTTCTGCAGAACCGCTAATATACTATATAGGAGATACTCCAACATGTTACTTATACCGATGTAATAGCAGAAAAGATGTATATTCTAGCTTGAATGCCACTGACTGTGAGTTTCATGATGTTAGCCAGGTTGTAGAAGGTAAAATTCTATCACTTTGGAGTATTGTTAGCAAATTAGCAGTACTAGCGTTGGCAGTAGAAATAAAATCTTTTCATCCCTAATTCTTATACCTCTACAGTGCTGTCATTAGAATGACCGTTTATATTATGAACATCATCAAGTTCAGTGGAAGGATCATCATTGACAGGTTGTTGAAACAATTTGTCAAGCTGAACTGCAAGAAATACTGCACTATATATTATGCTGACTGTTACGCTTAAGTTGAAATTATAGATTATATCATTACCTAAGTTTATTGGTATAGTTGGAGTCTCTATCCTTCTTAATATGAAGTTTAATAAACCTAACGACAAAGTTAATGTGCTAATAATAAGGTCCTTCTTACACTCAGCAGACTTTTCAGGATCCTTATTATCCAGATATTCCTTGCATGTATAATAATAGCTTATAGGTTCTGAAATGAACAAAAATAGGATCGTTGAGGTTAAGTTAATATAACTTATTATGTCTGTATTGCTTCCAGTGCAAAAATGGATGATTTTCAACATCATTAGCGCTTCTATGGTGCTGCTTGCAAGATTAGCCGATTTACCCACAATTTTTGCCAGCTCTTTTTTACTCTCAGGGTTTCTGTAATCCTTAATTAGATCCTGTAGAGTAAATGCAGAATGGGCAATGTATAGAATAGATGTCGGAAACTTTACTAGTCGAGCAACATTCCGTATAAGAAAAATATTGGATCTATTATTGTCAATGAACTCGCAGCAAAATTGCAGTGAAATCTTACACAATAGGGCTGTTAAACCTGTTGTGATGCAGATTACCTTCCTGAAATCATGATCATAAATATCATGCACCCTTTGTGCGAGTATGTTAGATTTCTTTTTTAGCTTGTTTGGCATGAAATAGTTAATAACTTCCTGTTATTCTATCACATAAAATCCTAAAAGAAAAGCCCTATGAATCAGGACTTTAAGGGAGATTTATGCACAAATCGGCTAAGCATTTTATAAACAAGGGATCGGTACTGAGAGTTGGCACACGAAAGTAATATCCATCCTTGATAATTGCTTTATATTCTATATCAAGTTCAACTAGAGTTTCTGAATGCTCAGAAACAAAAGATATAGGTGATAGAACTACAGGTACACCATCAGCTTTTGCGCGTAATAGCTCACTTTCAGTGCTTGGCTCTAGCCATTTTACAGGACCAATCTTACTCTGATAACATATCGACCAATCTAAGTTATTGATAGCTAACTTTTCTACTATTAACTCTACGCTTCTTTCTACCTGTGAAGCGTAAGGGTCGCCCTTTTTAATGATACTAAGAGGTAAGCTATGGGCTGAAAATAGGACTCTTGGTTTACCGATTTTTCTAGCCAATTTATAGTACTTAGCTATCAGATTAGTGTGAGCTTCAATAAAATCTTGGTTATCATAATAACGGTGAATCATTTTTGTATTGCATTTTAGGCCATACCGTTTAGCATTTTTTTGCCAATTCTCGATGGATGACAGAGTTGTGGTAGTTGAATATTGTGGATACAGTGGCAGCAGAATTACTTCGTCAGGATCAAACTGTTTTACACTTTCAATAACTTCGTCAGCAAATGGACGCCAATAGCGCATGCAGATGAATACCTTGTGTACATGGTTTCTATTTTCGTTTAATTTTAGTTCTAAAGCATTAGCTTGCATTTTTGTATTCTCTAGAATTGGCGATTTACCTCCAATTTCCTCGTATATTTTTCGTGCAGTATTTTCTCGTTTCGCAGATATAAACTTTGCTAAAAGAAACCGAAAGGGATTCGGTAGATTGATTATTCTCCTGTCATAAAAAAGGTTGAATAAAAAAGGACGGACCGCATTTAGTGAATCAGGCCCGCCAAGATTAAATAAGATAACTGCCTTTTTCACCTACGCACTACTACAACAAGTTACTTCTGGGGTGCCTATAAAATTAGCTACACACTCATCAAATTTAGTTATAGGCACTAAATTTCTTACACTGGCATACAATAAGTGGCCTGATCTCTTCAGGTTACTCTTGGTGGATGTGAAGTTCCAATCGAAAAATGTATCGACAAAAAGACTTGGTACCGTTTCAAGAAGTTCAACAGCAGCTAAAGATAGCATTATACAACTTTGCAGGACATTCAGAAGAACCTTGAGGGGAAAAAGTAAAACTTTAACGAAAAGAGAGGTGCTACTTGTTTCATCCAGTAGTCGCCCTGAGTTAGGCGAATTATACTCGGTGTGTTTTCTATTTTGATCAAAGATAGGAAATTTTATAGTATCTTTCTTAAATTCCGCGTCTATTTCTTTTCTACTATGGTTAGTGATTTTTTCCATTAACTTCTCACGCAGATGAAAAGTTCTGACAATAAAACATGTGGCAATCATTAAGGAAGCACATAAAAGTGCGCATTGCATGAGGCTCATACTGCCTAGCATAGCTGGCAGCGCAAAACAAACAAATGGCACTATGATAGCCATTTCAAGCAATGGAATAGTATTCCTTTTCATTGCAAAGGCAGCAGTATCTCTTAAAAATTTGTGTTGCTGGTTAAAGTTTTTTTCTTTTTGCTCTATTTCTTGTGTAGCAAAATTGCCATCTGTATCCTCAGCAAGTGCAAGCTTGGAAGCCTGTATGTTGTTACATCTTTCAATATTTTCCTTTTGTTGTACATGAGCAGATGAAGTGCATTTATATATGCTATATTCCAAATAACTTAAAAAGGCCAAATTAAAAGTTAAAAATCCTTTTGTTCCACAAAAAAGTGATGACTTAAAGTTACTTACTAATTTTTTAGTAGTAGATTTAGCTTGTTTTTTAGTGGTAGGCTCAGCTTGTTTAGTAGTGTTATTTTTACAACATTCACCCATACAATACCTCCTTGATGGTTTATTCTTAACTATAAATAAAAAACTACTTTTATCAAATCAAAATTTGCAATAAAATGAATCCATAAATATACAATCTTATATAAGGAAATAATATGGCAATTGAGAAGACACTTTCGATATTAAAACCTGATGCAGTAAAAAATAATATTACAGGCAATATAAATTCCTACATCGAACAATCTGGGCTGAAAATCACAGCACAAAAAATGATGTTACTAACAAAAAAACAAGCAGAGCTGTTTTATGAAATTCATAAAGATAGGCCTTTTTTTGGGGAATTAGTAGAGTTTATGACCTCTGGTTCTGTGGTAGTTCAAGTTTTAGTTGGTGAAAATGCAGTAAGTAAATACAGACAAATCATGGGAGCTACCAATCCAAAACAGGCAGATAAAGGCACAATCAGGGGTGATTTTGCTGATGATATTAGTGAAAATAGAGTCCACGGCTCGGATAGTCTAGAAAATGCTCGTAAGGAGATAGCTTTCTTTTTTGCTGAATGTGAGTTGGTGTAGTTAACTCAGATTGGCGTCATCCAAGTAGCTGACAACATAGAAACGAAAAAACTTACTTGACACCCTTCGCCAGCGCCCTTATCATGATAGTGAAGCTATTGTATTTGCTTTCGCCAATCTGCAGATTAAAAGGTAAGGATTACTTAATGTATCGGCGTCTTATGTTCAATTTTTTGCAGTATATAGATACTGTATGTCTTTACAAAACTTCATCTACATCTAGATTTTTATCTAAATAAGCTGAACGCGCTTATAAAGCGTTACAAGACATCAAAAAATGCCAATACTCGACAGAGATAGTAAAAGACTAGCTAACTCGGGGATTCTTTGTCTTTTTTTCTGCTTAGTAAATTTCTTAAACATTTGCAGCGTAAGTTAGTTGCAATTAAAAGCAGCTGAATTTCGCTTGTCAAGCGTTTAAAACATAAAAAACGCCAATATTTTAAAGCGGATAATAACCCCAGGGCTTCTTTTGCCTTTTTTTTCATTTGGTAAATTTCTTAATATTTATAGCTAAAGTAATTTAAAAGTCCGTGAAGGGTGTCATGCCAGTGCTTGACACTGGCATCCAGTTTTCCATATAATCTCATCAAAAATGTTTATTTTCTAGCTACTTTTATACTTATCAACCCAGTATGCTTACTTACAATTAAAATTTCTGGATCCCAGTGTCTGGGCACTGGGATGACAGCTAGCCTGACAACCGTCATCCCGCTACGTGTTAGCGGCTAAGAGATACCGCGAATGAATCGCGGTATGACGGTTCGCGGCAGTATGACGTAGAGCTCACGTTAGCTATACTTTTATGCTTACAAACTTAATAAAATTCCTGGATCCCAGTGTCTGGGCACTGGGATGACAAAGGAGAGCTACTCGGATGATACCTTTTTCTACTTAGTTTGGGTTATGCAAGAAGTCTATTATAATCAGGCTTTAAGTGTGCGGAAGTAATTTTTTGCGTTAGAGTAAAAAATTTTTTCTATAGCTAATCAAAGTGGATCAAGAGAAACTTACCACTTTCTTTACAAAGGGTTTGATGTTACCATTTGACTACCTATTCTGAATTTATTGGATGAACATTAACATAAAAAATCTAGTTCATGCTTTCTCTAAATTGCCAAGTTTAGGGCCATCATCATCACGCAGGTTAGTTATACATTTACTCCAAAACAAAGAAAAAGTTATGCTACCACTTGCATCTTTGATTAAAGAGCTAGCAGATCTTATAATAGAGTGTGAAGTTTGCGGAAATCTAGATACTAAGTCACCTTGTTCTATTTGTACTAACCCAAAACGTGACACTAAGTTACTGTGTGTAGTAGAAGAATTAGGTGATCTATGGGCGTTTGAAAAAGGAAATATATATTCAGGTTTATACCATGTTTTGGGTGGCAGATTGTCTGCAATAAATGGCATAGGTCCAAAAGAACTCAACCTTGACACTATTCTGAAAAGAGTGACAGAGTCTAAAATTGAAGAGATAATTATCGCAATTAATCCGACATTAGAGGGCCAAGTTACTGCACAATATATAATTGAATTGCTAAAAAATTTGGATGTGAAAATATCACGCCTTGCTTGCGGCATACCAATGGGCGGAGAAATTGACTATCTTGATGAAGGAACGCTGAGGATAGCACTTACTTCAAGACAAGAATATGAGTTAAATATAAAATAAGACATGTGCTTAAAAAAACTTATATCGCTAATAACATTCAAAAAGAAAAAAATAGTGCCACCACTTAAAGTGGTGGCTTGGGAAAATGACCGCCTAAACTATAAGCAATTTTCAGGTAAATTCAACACTATAATTAAAACAATTGATCAGTCTTTTACAATAATATCTTTAGAAGGATATGATGGATGGGGCAAGACGTTTTTTTTGAAAGAATGGGTAAAAGAGTTAAAACAGCAAAATGAAATTGTAGCTTATTATAGTGCATGGGATATCAATGCATTGGACCAACCACTTCCTTCTTTTTTAAATTTTCTATTTGAAGATTTATTTGCATCGTATGAAGTAAAAAGAAGCGTTATACAACAGTTCAAGAACATAAACCAAGAGCTATTTTCTCTAAACACACTAGGAAAGCTGATCAGTAAATCTCCACTTGCTATGCTTTCAGTATTTCTTGATGCTGCAAAAGAGGCTGATAAAAAAGACATAGGTTTTGTCTTGAGTGAATTAAGTCTTCTCCAAAGAAGAAAAGAGAGTACTAGAGATTTCAAAATACAGTTAGCGGATGTGGTTAATAAAATCAGAAAAGACAAAAACATTTATATAATGGTGGATAATCTTGATGTGTGCCGTCCTAAATTCGTTGTCGATTTTTTGGAATCTATAAAGTATATGCTTGATGTGGAGGGGCTGGTTTTCATTATTTCTGTAAGTAAAGATAAGAGTAATGTACAAAGAGCAATCAGCACAATACTTGGACCAAATTTTGACCTAAAATCTTTTACTGATCTCTCTTTACATTTGCCAAAACAACCGATAGAAAAATTTACAAAAGAACTATTTGAAAATATTAAATTACCGAAAAAGTCAAAAAATTTGATTGTAGATAGTTTTATATTTTATGCAGAAAGCCTGTCACTATCGTTAAAAACAATAGAATACTGCGTAAAAAAAATAAAGCTGTGTCTTCTGAATCACACAAGAGAAGAATTACCTGATCCGAATTTGTTTGCATTTTTGGTAATACTGCAATCAATAAATATTGATATATATGAGGAACTAGATTCCTCATGTCAAAGATCCTTGGAAAAAATTGAAAATGAATATAAATCTTTAGTTCTAAATGGTCAAGAAGAATGGGAAAAACTTAAAACCTCTCTAGAAACTGCTTTTGCAGAGAGGGAGTCAAAAATTAACAAAGCTATAAAGGATATACTATTTTGAAAAGATACCCTACCTTCACATATACAAAGATAGGGTAACATTTGATTAACGCCCTTTTACTATGTCATTACCTTGTTCAAACTTTCTGATTAATTCGCTTACATTGACATTAGATAATTTTTTACCTGCAGATTTGTCATTATGTGAAGCATCAGGTTTACGAAGGTCTTCCTTACTGTTACTCCTAGTAATATTACATCTAACAATGTTTGAATTATTAGACTTATCGCTTACATCTGAAATATTGCTTTTTTCACTACATGAAGACGAATTACTCGACATATTGCCTAAGCTAAAGAGCTTTTTACCTTGATAGATTGGATTCCAATCAAGTGGATTATAAGTTTTTTTGCTAGTCTCAACCTTTTGGTTATTTTGCTGTTTAGGAGAAAAACCAAGTTTTTCTCTTTCTTTCTTGCTTAGCGTTTTGAGAAATTTTACGGTTTCTAATTCATCAGTTGCTTGTACTTTATGTAAATCAAAGCTTTTTTGATGGTTATCCTGCTTAACATTTTCCATCATTTTATCTTTTATTGTTCTATCCTCATCATCAGAAGTGCTGCTACTAACATCACTGATACCACTATCCCCTGAATCACGGCGTTGTTTGTTAGGAGCGTCGAACAAGAAAAAAATCTTGTTAAACCGGAAAGAAACTATTTCTTCACTTCCATAGCAATTTTTATATATAATTTATCAAGAAGTACTTCTGCAGTTATAACCGACTGATCAATGGTGCTTAAGTGCCCGTTTAGGAGCGTGGTTTTGGAGGAACGGTTAAACCACTGATGGAGTCTATTATGACTACCTCGATTAGAAGATTGTATAATCTAACCGTCCCAAGCTTAAGTGCTTCTCCATTATAAGTTATAGTAGGATAATTACCATGATAAAGGCAAAAAGTAAACTAGAAATAGTGAATCCTGATACAGCAGGAATTGATATCGGCTCAGCTGTACATTATGTATGTGTACCTGAAGGAAGAGATGAACAACGTGTCAAAAAATTTGGATGCTTTACAGTTGATCTTCATAACTTAGCAGGGTGGTTAAAGAAATGTAAAGTTAGAACAGTAGCTATGGAATCAACAGGAGTATATTGGATTCCTTTGTTTCAAATACTTGAGTCATATGGATTTGAGGTAAAATTGGTAAATGCACGATATATTAAGAACGTGCCTGGTAGAAAATCCGACGTTCAAGACTGTCAATGGTTACAACAATTACACAGCTATGGATTACTCCATGGGTCGTTTAGACCTGATGATCAAATGTGTGTGTTGCGTAATTACGTTAGGCAACGTAGCAACCTGATTGAAAGTGCATCCACACATATTCTACGTATGCAAAAAGCGTTAATTCAAATGAACGTTCAATTACACAAAGTCATAAGTGATATTACTGGAGTGACCGGTATGCAAATTATCAAAGCAATAATTGAAGGTGAAAGGAATCCTGAAAAATTATCAGAATTGAGAGATGTACGGATAAGAAATGATAGATCTACCATGGCAAAAGCGCTAAAAGGCGACTACAGAAAGGAACTCTTATTTGTGTTAAAGCAAGAATTTGAATTGTATAATATTTATCAGGAAAAAATAGCAGAATGCGACAAAAGCATCGAACAATATTACAAAACATTTGAAACAAAATCTGACGAGAATAAGCGATGCAGCAAAATAAAGAATAGGTTTTCAAAAAACAGACCAGACTTTCCTTTACACGAAGAACTGTATAGAGTAACCGGTATTGATTTTACTAAAGTTCCTGGGCTTGATGTGCTAACTATACAAACAATTATCTCAGAAGTTGGTTTGAACCACGATAAATGGCCATCAGAGAAGCACTTTACTTCTTGGTTGGGGCTAAGTCCTGCTAATAAAGTTACAGGGGAAAAAGTATTTGGGACGAGAACTCGCAAAGTTATTGCTCGTGCTGCAAATGCTTTTAGGATGGCTGCCCAGTGTGTGTCAAGAAGCAACAGTGGGATTGGTGCATATTGCAGAAGGTTAAAAAAACGACTAGGAGCACCGAAAGCGATTACCGCTACGGCTAGGAAATTGGCGTGCATTTTTTATAGTATGCTAAAGTATGGACAGGAATATGTAGAGAAGGGCATTGATTACTATGAAAAGTTATATAAGGAAAAAATAGTGAAGACTCTAAGCAAGAAAGCTAGTGAATTTGGTTATGTCTTGATTAAAAAAGAGCTACTAGCAGAAAGAGTTTCTTAGAAGTGCTATGAATGTTGTCTTCCATGAGTTTTCGCATTGTTGGGCCAAATGTTCTTCCAAGATTGCTACTTACTGTTTTATTACTATCATTTGCTTGGGAATAAGATGCATTTTGCTCAAAAATTGCTCTTATTCCAGCAAATTTAACTTGGGAAGATTTTGGAGGAACAGGTGGAGCAACCATACCTTTTGAGTTAATCTTTCCTTCATTTTGAGGAAAAATTTTTGGATTATTTTTTTCTACTGTAGTATTCATTTTTTTACCTCTAAACCTATTAACTAATAAAAGTATAAACTTAGAGGTATTGATTTTGTAATAACAATGCTAATAGATTACCGCAGTTTCAATAAGCATCACCAGAGGATTCTCTATATAATGCTTAAAGGCATTTAAAAACTTTGCTCCGAGTGCCCCATCAACTGCTCTATGGTCAACAGAAAGTGTTACTGTCATTATTTCTGCTATCTCTATTTTCTCATTCATAACAATTGGTTGTTTTTTAGATGCACCAACTGCCATAATGCAAGATTGCGGCGGATTGATTATAGCACTGAAGGCTTTTATACCAAACATCCCTAAGTTGGAGATAGTAAACCCTCCTCCTTGAAACTCTTCAGGTTTCAATTTTCCAGATCTTGCTCTGCTTACTAAATCTTTCACTTCTTTTGATATAGATAAAATACCCTTTTTATCAGCATTTTTTACTATAGGAGTAATTAGCCCATCTTCAAGTGCCACAGCGATTGAAATATCTATATTTGAATATCTCAGTATTTTATTATCTATCCACGAAGAATTTATATCAGGAAATTTTTTCATGCTGAAAGCTGCAGCTTTTATGATTAGATCATTAATTGTTACTTTATTGTTTTCATCTGCTGAGTTAATCTCGTTTTTTAACGATATTAACTTATCAACCTGGCAGTCTACAGTTAAATAAAAATGTGGAACATTCTGTTTTGATTCAGTCAGGCGCTGTGCTATCACTTGGCGCATGTTGCTTACTTCAACTATGGTATCTTTCTCAGGACTTTCAGTATGTATACCACTGCCTAAAAACTCCAACACATCAGCCTTAATTATGCGACCATATGGTCCTGTACCTTTTAATTGCTGCACATTAACCCCTTCATTTTGAGCTATTTTCTTAGCTAATGGGCTTATTTTTGTTCTACCTTCTGCATAACCCTCTGTCATCTGAGTAGCTGACACTGGGATCCATTCTTCTTTTCTAGATCCCAGTGTCAAGCACTGGGATGACATTGAGGGGTTGGATTCCAGCGTCACGCGCTGGAATGACACCGAAGAATGACTTATTGGCTTTCCGTTTAAATCTTGGTGTTCTGATTTTTGATTATCAACAGCACTTTTTGTCACTTCCTTTTTAACTGCACTATTGATGGAAGTTGAAGTATAGTTGTTAAGTGCACTTTCATCTTCTCCTTCTTCCAGCATTAAAGCTATTGGTTGATTTACAGGCACGCCACTTGTTCCTTCTGTTACTAAAATTTTTGCTAAAACTCCTTCATCTATAGATTCAAACTCCATTATGGCTTTATCAGTCTCTATCTCAGCAATTACGTCGCCTACTTCAACTTTGTCTTGTTCTTTTTTATGCCACTTTACAATTTTTCCTCCAGTTTTGCTCATTGTCGGTGAAAGAGCAGGCATTAATATTTCTATAGGCATTGATTTTGCATTTAAAGATCTATTCAATTTTTAATTTACTCTTTATCTTATGTCAACCTAATCGTGAATTATGATGAATAAGTCTGTTACACTATCCCTCACGTTATCCCAGTGCGTGACACTGGGATCTTGGTTCAGTACTATTATCCTATTGTTTTTATTATTTAGCCATAGCTTGTTTGCTAACAACTTTGTTTCAACCAAATCAAATAAGATCAACATGAGAACGGGGCCAGGGTTTCACTATCCTGTAAAATGGATATACACTTGCAAAAATCTGCCCCTGAAAGTGATAGAAGAGTTTGAGAGTTGGAAAAAGGTCTGCGATATAGATGAAGACTGCGGATGGATAAAAGGCAATCTTCTTAGTGATAAGCGCTACGCGATTGTAAAAGAAGATACTTATGGATATCAAAAACAGAGTGTAGACAGCAAGATTACTATGAAAATAGACAAGTTTGTTGTGATGAAGATAGAAAAATGCAACGAAGAATGGTGCTTTCTTTCCACCCCAAAACGCAAAGCATGGGTACAAAAAAAACATATATATGGGGTTGATTAGGTTGACAAAAGATCTGAATTAACACTAGTTTCTGGGCCTTCTGTAGCATGCTCTTCAGATGAAGCAGAGGGTTCTTGAGGCTCTGGAGACTGTACAGGGCTATCACAGAAACTCCTTAACATCTCCTCAGCGGATGAATCTAAAATTTGTACAATAGACTTTTCACTCTGCTCTTTTAGCGATTGATCCACTCTAGAAATCAACTCAGAAAACTCGCTACCTGATTTTTCAGCTTCACTTTTTATTTTACTTTCTATGCTTGCAATATTACCTTGGTCAATTTCTTCTTTTGTTATGTTGAATGACTTTGCAACATCTTGATATCCAATCTTGCAATTTCCACAACCAATTATGCAAAAAGTAATAGAATCAGATATTTCGCTTGCAGCCCAATTATGTATAGTGTAAGCCAAATAATTGTCATGGTATTTAATGCTAAATTGTTGTTCTATTAACTCAGAAATTTTATTCTTTAGAGACATAAAGCACCCTCCTCTTACATTCGTTATACCTTTTTGTTAAGATACAGCAATTACACCATTTACTACATGCTTTACTTTAATTAATTATTAAAACAAGAGCATCATTTCCAGAGCTATATCTTTTTACCTTGATAATTCTTTTTTGACTTCCTCTTTAATTATCCCACTTATATTCACGTTAAGATCCCCTACCCAAAAATCAGTCATAGTTTCAAGATCGTATAGATCCTCTATTACTTTTTTAATAGCAGCATTTATTTCTTCTTCGTCAAATTCCTTTATAATAGGTCTAATCTTCACATACCCTGGAGAGCCTTTACCATAAATTCCTTTGCTTTTATTAATGCAGCCACCTGCACCAGATCTACTGCTTCTCAAACCACTTCCACACTCTACTGTTTCATACTTGATTTCACCATTTTCTATATATGCTATTTGATTGTCTTGTGTAGACTTCAGTTTATCTGCCTTTACAATTTTCTCCTCTAGCTTTAAATCTTGCTTATGAATTACTGTTTCCTCATAACCCTTACCACCGTATGTTCTATACTCACCTCCACCTGCAACAGTAATCAGTTGCTGGCAATGTTGCTTCTGCGAATTGCACATTTCTATGAAAACAGGTCCCCCGTCCTTATCTGAGAGGTTACTTTCCTGGTTACCCCCTCCCTCTGTGACTTGCACCTTAATTATAGGATAATTAGGATCGATTTTCAGTTTAGCTTTAATATAATCTCCTGGCATCCCTACTCTGCTTTCAGTAGAATGGCATTTTTGATTGTCACAGCCACTACCTTGTATATGACCTGCTTCACCACTTCCCCACGCTTCTATTTTAATACGATCAAATTTTATTGATAAGTCATCTGTATAAACATCTTTATTTTTATGATCATAGGATTTTTCATTATTTTTTTCAAGATCTGGTTTCTTATTTTTCAGCTGTTCCTTGATTATCTCTTTTAATTTTTCTTTTAATTTCTTTTTGAGACCTTCTAAATCGAACCTACACAATTTATCAGCGTAAAAGACCTCCGTTCTGTTTGCTTTTATTGGTGCTTCTGGTTGCGTGACAACGCCATTTGTATTTTGTGAAATCTTTGTATAAAAAGGTTGAGTGTTTTTTTTGTCTACATATCGTGTTGAACGGCTGCATGTTCCAGTAAAGCAGATACAACCATCATCACCTTGATTACATTTTTCTCTATGCTCTACATCCGTCAATTTGTACACTACTTTCAGTCCTTTACTAGATTTAAATGTATCGTCTATCTCATCATTTCTTTTTACACAGTAACTGCATTTCCCCTTTTCCTGTTTATTGTTGTCAGGGAAGAAAACATACCCTTGCTTATTGAATATTATTTTATCTAACTCACTCTGATCTCTGTTTAAGAGATCGGCTCTTTTATTTTCCTTGCTTGGAAGATAATAGAACTGATTTGATTCCTTGGAGTAAACAGCATTGTATTTAGTATATCTTGTTCCCATTAATTTTAGTGGTATTATTTTATTTTCTCTTTTAAGAACAAACTCCTCTGGTTCTGGCTGCCATCCAGAAAGACAAAGCATTTTACTGTTAGAATTTCCTTTATACTTTACTTCTATTTCTGGTTGTCCTAAGTTGTTCAATTTGCACTTATTCCCCTGAAACTCTTTACATTCCGTTTCAATATCAGGAACATAGCCATATTCTTTCAGAACTTTAAATTGTTGCGGATTACTTTCTAATATACCTTCTATAATATTATCAATGTAACTTTTTGTGTTACTACTGTCAGTCGTTTTTGCTACTATTGCTGGTTTTACTACTTTTAAAGATAGAGGGCCGATGTTCTTAGTAGAATTAGTGATAACATTGAAAGTACAGACACCATTGCTGTAGACTCCATGTGCTCTATAAGTACAAGTGCTCTCGCTCATCTTAATTTTTATTTCTAGCGTGTTTTCATTTGCTACCTTCACTATCTCAGGCTCTGGAGCAGGTGGTGCCGGGAAACAGCGGACGAACTGTGGATTTTTTTTGTCTATACTTTGAGTTCCATGGTATTCAGCGCAGAGCTGGCCCTTTTTTCTATAGGTTTTGAAGTAATAGTGAGTATCCTTATCTGTAACAGTATATGAGTGATTTGGAATGTTCTCATTATTTGAAACAACGTGTGGAAAACCTAACTCTTTTCTTTCCTCCAGTCCGCTAATTATCACCCCAACTCTTGGATCGAAGTAATCATTGTCTTTATCTGTTATAGGAACAATTCTAACTTGTGGAGGTGACATTGCAAGTTGCTCGCAAAATGGAGGGGGGCTAGGTGCAAGTGGCACGGGAGCACATTTTACTGCCGTTTGGTAGCAGGTATCACAGACTTTTTCCATCTCCCCAGGACGAAAAATATTCTCACCCGAAAATACTCTAGAACCCCATGAAGAAATTCCTGACATACAAGCCCCTTTTTGACTGCAAGCACATATTTTAGGAGAGTTAGCGAATCTTCTTTTTTCCTCATCAGTAACACCGTCTGCCCATTCCCATTTAAGACCCCGAGCAATTTCTCCTCCAGCTTTTGTTTTATCCCCTTCCCAATCAATAAAAGCTGCAGCAGAAACTCCAGCTCCTGTACCTTGCGTTCCATATATCTGGCGGCAGGATTCCCCACTTTGTAAGTCATAACAATAACTTTGTCCATCATAAGCACATACTCTAATTTTGGGATTAAAGTAACCATCAACTCCTTGATCTTTTATTGCTTGCACCTTAATTTCCTTTACCCAATCTCCACCAACTATTGCTTCCCACCAAGTATTACTTTCTACAAATGTTGGACAATCAGCATATCCTTGATACGAAAGACCAAGTATCAAAAAAAATATCAATAAGAAATTAAGCTTTACACTTCTCATAAAATACCGGTAACCACTCATTAACTTCTTCTCCTTTTTCTTTTATTGCCTCATACATATACTTTATAGTCTCTTTGTTAGCTGAAAGTACATGTATTTCTTGCATATCCTTCAAATCCAGATTTAAGGTTACTAATCCTTTGTACTGTTTTATCAAAAATAAACCTTCCTGTGTTGGCGTCTGCAGAATTATATTCAGCTCCTCTTTCGATAGAGAAAATGCCTTCATGTATAATCTATTTGCATTGACGTTCGGCATCAAGATTCTTGTATCAACATGTTTATCTAAATATTGAGTAAATTTGCTAGCAAATGCGAGATTTAAATTCTCAGTACTTAGGATTACTACAACATTTAGTTCCGTCATTCTTTGCATCCAGTTATCAAACTCTTTCTCTGTAGGAAAAATATTACTTATCTCCCATGCTTCATCCAAAACAAGTATTGCAGGCGAGCCATCACATTTTGCCTCAAAAGAATATAAAAAATAGTAAAGTATCACGGACATACATTCCTTTTGTTTTGTAAGGTTTGCGGTGTTGAGAGATATAATTTTTGTTTCCCAGTCAATATCTGATTCATCACCATCTTGAAATAAGTAAGCAAAGTCACCATCGTCACACCATCTACTTATCTTACCCCCAAGGAGCAAGAGCACCTCAGAAATTTGTGAAATAGAACGTGATTCCTTGGGTATAGCAAATATAGAATCCACAATTTTTCTTATCTTTTCTTCTACGTCCACCAAGCTCGTATCGGCTACCATTCTTCTGATCAGTTCAACCAACATATTGCGATTGGAAGCACTATCTTCAATGTTTAGTGGATTAAATTTTAGGCTTTTGTCCTTATATTTTGGATCGATTATGTAATATTTACCACTCACTGCTTTAGTAAAAATTATTGATTTTCCAGTGTTATCCAATATGACAATTCTTGGGTTAAACTTTCTTGATTCTGATAATAGAAAATTAATGAGTGAAGTTCTGCCTGAATTTGGAGCTCCGAGTATCGTAGTATGGCCATTATTTCTTTTTCCATGAAAATTAAAGAAGTAAGGATTTCCTTTTTTTGAGAAAAAAATCATTACCGCTTCTTTCCACCTTCTTCCTTTTAATGTACCTGACGTAAAATCGTGCAGCATAGCAAAGCTGCAAGCGTATTTTGTTAAGATATTTTTCGGTTGCGTAATAAAAGCAAAATTGCCTGGAAGTTGTGCCCAAAAATGACTTTCCATATGTAAATCAGTTCTAAACATCATGAAGCCAACTAATGACATTATAGAAGATAAATCACTAATACTTTCAGCTAACTTATTCCTATCATCTGCAAATATTGTAAAAATAATTTTCTGTTGGCAGAAGTCTATACTAGAGGTCCTTTCAAGCTCTATTATTTCTTCAATTCCTGAGCTTTTAAGTAAGGTATTATCCTCACTAATTTGCAGCATGTTGATTTGTTTTTTAAATTCTTTTATTGCTTTATTATTACTAGTAAATATCATTATTTCTGTAATGATAAATTCAGATTCAAGCTGCAAGCATCTATCTATATTACCTAAAGAGATTTCCCGGTATTCTTTTATGCTGAAAATAGAGCCAAATTTCTGTTGATTTTCAAATATTGTTTGAAACGTATTGAAACCAAAAGCTATTTTAAAATTTCTAATATATTGCGACAGGTCCCTTTCATGTATTGGATAATCTTTGTGCGTTAATGTAACAATATAGTGGAGAAATTCTATCATTTCAGAATATATTTTACCTTCACTAAACCTTAGACCCAGTTTTTTAGCTCCAAAAGGTTCTAAATCATTTTGAATTAAGTCAGTTATCTTTTGCAACTCCTGATGGCTTTCTTGTAAAGACAACTTATGCTTATTCTTTATTCTATTGAAAAAAAACGAATTATTAGTATGCTTGCCAAAATCGCTAAACAATATTACAATGTATAGTTCATTTATATACTGTAATTTACTATCAGTTAGTTTATTAAACCACGTTGAATGTAGGTTGTCAGAGAAGTCTTTAGTTTTATTCCATTTCAAGCTCAGTTTATTGCGCTTTCTAACGGTATGAATCCAAACGGTAAAATACAGGCTATTAATATTTTTTGATATGCTTTTTCTAATTTCAGTTCTGAGGTCGCTGTAGTTATCAACAGAAGAATAATCTTCTAACTTGATTATTTTTAACAATTCTCCCTGTTTTGTGAGTATGGTTTCTTCATCGTAATGACAAGCATAAGGAACAAAATCTAAATCAATGCTTTCTAGTAATGCTAAGTTGTTCTTTTTTTTAAGCTTAGAGTTAACTGTTGGTACTTTTAACTGCATATGCGTATTCAATAAAGATAATTAAAAAAGATAAAAATACTATCTTAATTTTTATCTTTTTTTTCGCTATCGGATTGTAATTTTATATCTTTTGCAAAGTTAAATTTTTCTTTTAAGTAGTCTGTTGCCTTTTCTGTACTACCGAACATCAGGACCAGTACACCAAACATTATCATAAAAAAGATTAGACCTCTGAACACTACTGCAAGTATCACTGCAGCTATACACAACCCTATGATTGTTGAAGGACTCATATTTTCTACAGTATCTTTAACTGAAAATGAAGAAATAAAATTTTTTACCGTTTCTTGTATACCCTTTAATTCATCACTCGCCGAACTTGCTTCGCTAGAATATGATGCAAAAATGAAACTTAATAAGGCTATAAAAACCAAAACTTTATTCAATTGAATGCGCATCAACTAAACACCTTTTAAACATTCCTCAAATATAACAACTTTTATATCAATAGGCAAGAACTGAATTCACTTATCCACTACAAGTAACACATATTTAATTTTTACCGCTGCGAACATGCTGTAAGCTCTTATCATCAACAAGAGGACTCACATTAATGGATGTTAATTTACTTGATAGGAAGTTTGAATGCAATTCAGCTACTGCTGCTATAGCAAGCACTGCAACCATAGCAAGTAGTCCTGCTCCTATCAATCCTGATGTCATTGCTCCTGCAACAATGCACCCTATTGTGGAGAGAGCACAACCTGCTACAAGTGCAACGTGAAGATTTCTGTTATTGGGTTGGTTTTTAAGTAGGATATCTTTCTTAACTTGATCTGGATTTGCTTGACCATCTGAGTTTTCATTTTCTTGCATTTTTGGCTCTTTTTTTACAGTCTGCTCTGGCTGCACTTGAGTCTCGTTTTCTTTTGGGGATTCCAAATTTGATTCTAATAACTCAGTTTTTTCTCCACCCTCTGGTTGTAAGCCATTATCTTCTTCAACAGAGCTCAATGTTGAGTTTAAACTTTCCTCAGATGAAGTGCTTGCTATTGATGTTAAACTGTTTTTTCTACTATTTATTGGTGATATCGAGTTTTTTTCACTCAGTCCAGGTGAGTTTATTCCACTATCTGAACCACTACCGTTACCAAGCTTAGGAGTTTTTATATTCTTCTTTAATTGCTCCATAACTTTACTATATTTTCTAGATACCTCTTTCGGAATATCTAATTGGCCAAGTATTTTAGTATCACCACTTTTTTTCTCAGCTACATTCAAGGGTGTTTCTTGTGTGTTGTTTTGCTCTTCAATATGTCCTAGCTGCATTTGATCTTCAATATTTTCTTCAACAGCATTTGGTATTGAGCTTACACTGCTGCTCCTGTTAGTAATATCCAAAATTGTTTTTACTATTTTTCCTCTTTTTGTTTGTGGTCTTTGTGATTGTTCTCTTTCATTGTTAAATACTGTAGGTACAGCTAGTTCTTCTGATTTTATTACTTCATCTTTCAATGCAGGAAGAAAGTTTTCGATATAATACTTATAATGTTTTTGATATTCCTCTTGTTTTTCTGGTGATTTTTCTAATTGTTCTCTCAGCGATTTTTCTAATTCAGTTAATACCTCAGGACTAGCTCCTTCCTTGAACAACTCTATGCATTTTTTGATAGTTCCATCTCCATTTTTTTTTGGGCTTTCATGATTATGTGTTTTTTTTGTTACCTTTTTGTATATAGTGTCGTGCAATTGTTGGTTAATAACTTCTTTATTATTCTGAGGTTTTTTTAAAGTACCTGGCATAGACTCCTCCATACAAATAAAATGTATAGATACCTCTTTAGCGTTAATTTTACATTAAAATTGGATAATTATGCCATATTATGGATAATTAATGGCAACTTGCTTATTGTGAGGTCGCTTAACTATTTGCTTTCTGGGTTTTCTACTTCTACAGATTTGCTCTCAATATAATTGTTTGCTTGTTGAACTAACATATCCACTACTTCTTTTACAGGCTTTTCCCTATCAACCATGCCAACACTTTGACCGGCCATTAAAGATCCCGTTTCAACATCTCCTTCAATCACTGCTCTTCTTAAAGCTCCAGCCCAGAACTTTTCTATTTCAAGCTGCCCATCTTCTTTTGAGATCTGTCCCTTTTGGTATTCATCAATAACTTCTTTTTGACGCTTCATGAAATCATCGCTTGCTTTGTTGGCTATAGCTCTTACTGGAATTACAGGAAAATCAGCACTTATCTGTACAGAAGGTATTGCATTACGTGCGGCCGATTTAATAAACACTTCCTTAAAATTTTTGTGGGCAATTGACTCATTAGTGCAGACAAATAATGTGCCTATTTGACAGCCACTTGCTCCCATTTCTAAGTAATTAACTATCACTTCGCCTCTGCCTATTCCACCTGCAACAAACACTGGTATTTGTTCATTTTTAAAATGAGGCAATATCTCTTGTGCAAGAACAGAAGTGCTCACTGGACCTATATGTCCACCTGCTTCCATTCCTTCTATTATTAACGCATCTACTCCCATTTTCACTAACCTTTTCGCAAGGCTTAATGCTGGTGCAAAGCACATAACTTTAATGCCTGCACCCTTGATTTTTTCTATATTAGGCTTTGTTGGCAGTCCACCGGCAAGCACTATATGGCTCACTTTCGTTTCAATACACACATCTATCAACTCACTCAACTTTGGGTGCATAGTAATTAGGTTTACACCAAATGGCTTGTTAGTTAATTTTTGTGTCTCTATGATTTCTTTTTCCAGTAAGTCTGGGAACATTGCACCACATGCAATCACACCAAAACCACCAGCGTTTGAGATTGCTGAGACCAAGTTTCTCTCTGAAACCCAGCTCATAGCACCACCCATTATAGCAAACTCACTGCCAAGAAAATCTGTTCCTTTTTTCCAGAGGCTACTTAACATATAACCTATATCATGCGTTTAAAAATGTTTTGTTTATCTATAAATGTGTGCTTCAAAGCGCCAAGTATATGTAAGATTATAAAGAGTACCATAAAATATGCAAGCATCGAATGTAGCTCGTTAGCCGTGTTAGCTAGGTCTTTGTTTTGATTAATCAACAAAGGGATATGAAAAAAATATTTGATCTGTTTGCCAGAAGCAGAAGACATGACATAGCCAGATAGTGGCATTAGCACCATCAAAGAATATAAACCAAAGTGTACTGCTTTACTTATATTGATTACAAACCGAGAAAAATTTGCTGGAAGTGGTGGAACATAAGTAAAGACGCGAAAAAATATGCGTACTATGATTAATCCAAGAATAGTGATACCGCAAGCCTTATGAATAGCGTATATGTTGAACTTAATTTCATTGCTAAGTGGCAGGCTTTTCATATAAAGTCCAGAACAAAGCATACCGATAATAAAAACAGCCATCAACCAATGGATAACCCTTAAACCTAGGCTATATTTATCGTCTTCCATTTTGATTACCCTAAAGTAGCATTTATATAATAGAAAAACTATTTTTCAATCAAAATTATTAAAGCAATTTAGATTTACCGACAATGTAAATTCAAGAGCAATCCTGTCATTCAGAACATAGAAATGAAAAACTTCCTTGACAAACTCCGCCAGCCCACTTATCATGATAGTGAAGCTATTGTATTTGCTTTCGCCAATCTGCAGATTAAAAGGTAAGGATTACTTAATGTATCGGCGTCTTATGTTCAATTTTTTGCAGTATATAGATACTGTATGTCTTTACAAAACTTCATCTACATCTAGATTTTTATCTAAATAAGCTGAACGCGCTTATAAAGCGTTACAAGACATCAAAAAATGCCAATACTCGACAGAGATAGTAAAAGACTAGCTAACTCGGGGATTCTTTGTCTTTTTTTCTGCTTAGTAAATTTCTTAAACATTTGCAGCGTAAGTTAGTTGCAATTAAAAGCAGCTGAATTTCGCTTGTCAAGCGTTTAAAACATAAAAAACGCCAATATTTTAAAGCGGATAATAACCACGGGGCTTCTTTTGCCTTTTTTTTCGTTTGGTAAATTTCTTAATATTTATAGCTAACATGAAGCTAAGTACGAACTTTGTTAAACACAACAAATGGTGTCATTCCAGTGCTCCTGTGATGTCATTCCAGCGCGTGACGCTGGAATCCAGGAATTTTATTAAGTTGGTGAGCATAAAAATAGCTGTTTTACGTTAAAATACAATGTTTTGATGATTATGGAAAGGCTGGATTCCAGTGTCAAGCACTGGAATGACACCATAGGGGCACTGCCATCATAAAGGAACCAGTGTCAGCTACTTAAATGACATCATAGGGGTGCTGGGATGACACCCTGACAATCGTCATCCCGCTACGTGTTAGCGGGATCTAGAGATACCGCGAATGAATCGCGGTATGACGGTTCGTGGTGGCATGACGATAAAGTTCCAGTGTCAAGCGTTTGGCATGCAAATTTCCTTAAACGTTCGTAAGCTTAAAACTTTACTTTAGATCAAACTGCTGTATAGTGACTTTATAGCTTCAATTTTGTAATGAACATACCTAGTATAGAAAATTGTGATCTTCACAATAAAGCCGTCTTACTTAGAGTTGACTTCAATGTTCCTATAAAAGATGGAGAAATTCGTGATGTCACTCGTATTTTGAGAGCATTGCCTACTATTCAGTATTTAGTGAATGCGAGTGCAAAGATTATTATTATATCACATTTTGGACGCCCAAAGGCCAGAGACAATAATCTGTCGCTAAAAAATGTAATTGACACTTTATCGCAGTTACTAAATAAAAAAGTGAAATTCATTGACGATTGCGTTGGTGAAAAAGTACAAAGAGCAGTAAGTGTTATGGATGCAGGAGATATAATATTACTAGAGAATCTAAGATTTTATAAAGAGGAAGAGCAAAGTGACTCAAATTTTGCCAAACAACTAGCATCTCTAGCGGATATATATGTAAATGATGCATTTTCTTGCTCTCACAGAGCTCACGCTTCTATTTCACGCATTACAGAATTTTTACCCTCTTATGCAGGGTTTTGCTTGCAAGATGAGCTAAAGTATCTTGAAAAAGCTGTATCGTTTAAAGCTAAACCTATTACTGCGATAGTTGGGGGAGCTAAAATATCAACTAAGATAAAAATGCTTATAAAGCTAACAGAAAAGGTTGATTACCTAGTTCTAGGTGGTGCAATAGCCAATAATTTTTTGTCATTTAGCAAAGTAAATATAGGGAAATCTTTCTTTCAAAATGGTGTTGACGACCTTCTGCATAATATTCTTGAAACAGCAAATAAAAACAATTGCAAAATAGTTGTGCCAGAAGACGTTCTGGTTGCAGTAAACTCTGATTACAGCACTAGTATTTCAAGAAAAACTGAGTCCATTTTGGACGGTGATATAATTTTGGATATCGGATCACAAACTTTGAGTACAATAAGCAGTATAATAGCAAGCAGTAAGACTCTGCTGTGGAATGGACCTATTGGTGTTTTTGAACATTCAGCTTTTGCAAGCGGTACAATAGGGGTAATGAAAATCGTAAGTGACTTAACGCACAAAGGAAAGTTAACCAGCATAATAGGGGGAGGCGATAGTCTATCTGCAATAAGCGCTGCAGGCCTTACCGATAAGGATTTTACATATGTTTCCACTGGTGGAGGAGCATTTTTAGATTGGTTAAGTGGCGATGAAATGCCGGGAGTTGCTGCTCTGCAAAAACGATTAGATTAAAACTTTTTTAAATTATTTCTTATAGGCTAGCTTTTTTGTGAACGTGATTATGTCGAAGACAGTTAAACTAATTTTGTGTTTAATAATACCAATAATAGGATTTATTTTTTATATTAAGGATCATTATTTTCACACCGGCTATGTAGAAGAAAATGTTGAAGTCAATTTTGAACCATTTTTCAGTTCACAACCAGCCACCGTTTCAGAATTAACTGACTTCGATAGAGGAGTGTTGAAAGTTTGTGGAGATTGGGGAGCACATCCAGATAAAGAAGATTTCAAAATTTTACTTAGTTGTCCGCAGCATCAAGAAGTAGTGAAAGGAATATATAAGTGATTACGCCAGATGCGGATTTGGAGTTACTTAAAGATGAACTGGCTAACATTTGGTTTACAAATAGTGGAAGTGAAAAAGAAACTATAGGAACAAATGGGTGTCATGCAAGTAGCTGACACTGGCATCCAGTTCTTTCGCGCAGTTCCATCAAAAACGTTGTAAAGCGCTTTCGTGTTTACCAACTTAGTGCCCAATCTGGATCCCAGACTGGGATGACAAGAAAGGAAGCACTGGGATGACACCATCATAAAGTGAACCAGTGTCAGCTACTTGCATGACACCCATTTGTTGTAAACTCACTTTTTCTTGATTTTTTGGTTTATCTTATCTACCTACTTTGCTACTCTGCTGAACGGATACCCTTTCTTAGGTATATTTTCAAACTCACCAATTAAAGTTTTTATATCTTGCGGTAAATCAGAGACAAATTCCATGTATTCCTTACTTTTTGGGTGGTATAAGCCCAGTGTATAAGCATGTAGTGCTTGTCTATTGAAATTACGAATGAAACTAGAGTTTTTAGCATATTTTGTGCTTTTACTACTATTTTTCCATAAACTTGATCACCAACTATGGAATGTCCTATGTGGCTCATGTGGACTCGAATTTGGTGTGTTCTGCCTGTCTCTAAAGTGCATTTAACGAGGCTTACTTGTCCTATAACTTTTTGCACTAAATAGTGAGTGATTGCTAATTTGCCTGTGATTTTTGTTACACACATCATTTCTTTATTACCGCGTTTGGGAGCAATGTTAGTTTTTATCGTGCCTTGCTGAGAAGATAATGTTCCCCAAACTACTGCTAAGTATTCCCGCTTTATTTTGCGATTCGATAACAATTCAGACAAAAAACTATGGGCTGCTTCATTTTTTGCAATTACCATTAGCCCACTAGTATCTTTATCGAGTCTATGAACAATTCCTGGTCTTACATCAAGGTGAGCGATAACTGCGTTCAAAAGCGTATCATTGTTTGTCCCAGCACCTGGGTGCACTGTTAATCCACTTTGTTTACTCAGAACTATAATGTCCTCATCTTCATAGACGATATCAAGTTTTATGTCATAATTAGGCTCAATTGATGTGGATATGTCAGGTTGAACGAGATGCACCACATACTCTTCATCTGGTTTTACTATGTAGTCATTATTAATTATCGGTGTGCCAAGTAATTTCACCTGCTCATTTTGTATCAATCTTTGCGCTTTGCTGCATGATATGTTGCATTTTTCAGCTATATAGGTGTCTAACCTTAATTTCTCTTTATCATTATTAACACTTAAGGTTACTTCTAAGTGGTCTATAACAACTACCCCGCGCGAGCTACTGCAAATGCTGCTTGAATATTTTGATCTACAAAATCAACTTTTGTACTAGGAAGATCACCTTGTTTTTTAATATGGCAAATTGTTTGAGAGCCATCTTTCCAGTGAATTATTATTTTGTTATCAAAATCCCGTAATGTTGCCTCAACCTTTTTTTCTTTATTATCTTTTTCTTCCAGCTTAATAGATTCTAATAAATAATATAGAAAGTCACTTGGTTTGCCGTTGATTTTTTCTTTCCATTCATCTGTTTTTTCTTGTTCAGATTTTTTTTGCTCTAACTTTTCCTTCTTTTGCTGCAGCTTATTTTGTTCTGCTTCCAGCTCTAACTTTCTAACTGTGTCACGTAGTTCTTTGACTTTATTTTCTAATACTAATAATTTATTAGTATTATTTCCATTGTTAGCTTCTAAATCAGGCGTACTTGGTTGAGCTTGCTTCTTTTTTATTTCTTCTAATTCATTCCTTACTACGTTTAATTGCTCCTTCAATTCCGTTTTTTCCTCTTCTGTATCCTCTTTTAACTTTTTTAGCATGATAAGGAACTCGTTATCATTAGACTGCGTAGTTGATCGAAGCCAGCCTAAAAGGCGGCTTGGTTCAAATCGTTCAATTTTATCTTCAGCAATTTTAATAGCATTCTCTAACCTAGAAAAAGTACCTTCAATATCTAGTGAATGTGCTTTTTTTGTCAATTCTTTAGTGTTATTTAAAACTTCTGAAATTTCTGCATGTAGCCAATCTAAATCTTTTTTGATGTCTTCTCTGATTTTTTTTAGGTGATCAAGCGTTTCTTTAATGTTAATATTTGCAGGCTTTAAAAGACTATTATCAAGTAAATCGCAAGCTTTTTTAAGGTTACTGTCAAATGAGTTGCAAAGCGGACTAAGTAGTTTTTTCATTAGAGATATTAGTTCATTTTCCCTTTTACCAAGCTTATTTTCTACTACTGATACAACCATGCCCTTTCCAGACCAGTATGGAAATAGAAGACCTAAAGAACTGTGTTTTCTAATAGTATGATTTTCATGATCCACGCTATTACTTATTAGATTGCTAAGTGTTGATATGATGCATAAAAGAATAGCGACTAATAAAGCTATTAATATTATTGGAGCATTAATGGATTGTGATATTGCTGAAACTACTATAATAGTACCAAATACATATGATCCAGTAAACAAGAGAATCCTATTTCTATTTTCTGCTTCTATATCTTCTAGTATTTCTCTCTGCGTCTTAGAAATTGGTAAAACTATTGAAAGCTTTTCCCCCTTTTTATCTAAATTTGTTACAATTTCAATTTTTTTAGCTTCTTGAGCAATCTGGCTGTACTGTTCATCAACTTGATAGTTTCCTATTTTTTTATCTATTTCATTCTCTTTTATTTTTTGTGTATTTATAAAGTTTATAACAGCAGTAAATAAGAGAACTATAAGAGGAATAAAGGCAAGAGGTGCTGGCGTGAACGCAAACCCAGCAATACTTACTGTAACAGGCTGAATAGAAAAGGCAGTAAATGCTATAAGAGTAGCAATGGTACTTGCTATCGATATAGTACCAGAATACTTTCTTATAGAGCTCAAAATTCTACTGGGCTGGTCAGAAAGTTTTCTAAATCCTAAAAAATCAAAATAGTCTTTGAAAGGATCTTGAGTGTCTGTAACCATAACATTTTTCTAGTTTAAACTTATTTAGGTATACGTTAACCAAACCTTAAAATCAAGTTTCTTAATTTTTCAACATGTGCCAAGGCCTATTGGAGCGCACTGTATTAATCTTTACTTAACGATTTGTTAACCAAACAGAATGTGTGCCATACGTTTCTAGATCAGCATGTTTAATAATTTTAGCGTTGCAAGCTGAATAGTCGAATTCACTTAATTGAATTATTAAATCAACTTTATCACAATTTTCTGAAATATCTTCTTTTTTATAAGCAAGTAGCACTGATTTATTATTTCCTTTATTATATATACAATCATAATCTTCACACTGTAGCCTTTTATTTGAATTGTTATATTTTGTATGATTCAAAATTTGGTTCTGTCCGTTTTGCTTTGCCCACGTTTTGATAACAAAATTTCTGCTTTTTCTAGTGAGAGAATATAGTAAGTTATCACTCTCCTTTGCAGCAACATTATCAGCATTTATCAAGATATCAGGAGTTCTATACATAGCACTAGAGAAAATACCCAGCACAATAAAGAAAATTCCGAAGAAGCGCCAATTTCTTTCCCACAAGCACAGCCACAATAACCCAAATGTTATTATAATAATTGATGAGGCAGGAAAAGTACGAATGGGAATAACCAAATACTGAAGACTAGCGATTGCATTTGTTATATACAAAATACTGTCAATTGGGCGCTCTATAAATGGCGCTATAATCCATTCAATACCGAAAGGAATCAACAAAACATAGATTATTCCAAGTGGAATAATAATTAATGTAACTATTGGTATAGCAACTAAATTTGTGATAATGCCACTAATTGAAAAATAATTAAAATTATATATCGTATACGGAACAGTTGCTAAACTTGCTATTACTGAGCTGATCATTATCGACACAAAATATTTCATTATTTTTATTTTGAATAATTTATTAGCATTAATTTGATAACTGGCAACCAGTGCCAAAACAGCAGAAAATGACATCTGAAAGCCTGGCTTTAAAATTGCTTCAGGTTCTATGATAAGTATCACTGCAGCAGCAAACGCAATTGCTATTAACCCTCGATATTTTCTCTCTATCATTATTGCAACGAGTACTAAAATCACCATGATGTAGGCACGCTGAGCAGAAATTTGCATACCGGTAATCAACAAATAAAACGTGGTTGGCAAGATAGTAAGGAATGCAGATATTTTCTTGGTGTTATACTTAAGAGTCAAAGTTTCAGATATTGCGAATAAATTACGAAACACTACAAAAAACAGACCAGCAACGAATGATAAATGCAAACCAGATATGGCAAACAAATGTGCTATACCTGAATCTCGTATCGCGTCCATAGTTTTTTGATCTATGCCATCTTTTTTACCGATCAGTAATGCAGAGATTATATCCGCATGTGGTTTCTTGATATTTTGCTGCAGGTTTTCATAAATGTATTGACGGAAAGATTCTATATATTCTTGAAATTTCCTTGCTTCAGCCTTTTTGTGCAGGGCTATTTTGCTTGTTGCAAAGCCTGTTGCACTTATTTTCTGGTAATATGCTATTCTTGCAAAATCGTATGCATACTCCGAGGGCGCAATCTTTAGAGGGAAGAGTTTTGCTGATAATTTTACTTGATCGCCTATTTTAATGCCTTTTTCCACTTTGGTTCTAACTGATATTCTGATGTTATCTAGAGCTCTATCCGGTGTCATTCCAGCGCGTGACGCTGGAATCCATATCTTTTTTTTTCTGGATCCCAGTATCAAGTACTGGGATGACAAAAGGGGGCGCTGGGATGACAGGAGAGGATTTTGAGATAGTAGGGGATTTTTCAACAGAAAGCAGAAATTGTTTATATGAGCCCCTGTCGTTAATATCCTTCACTGTGGCAACGATATCTTTTACATATCTCTCTTTATCAAGAATTTGAGTATCAACTAAAGCTGTTCTTAATTTACTAGCTGTAAATCCTATGAGCACTGCAATTAAAGCGATACACAATATCGCGTACCTTTTATACAATATTGCAATCAAAATTAGTGTGGGTAAAAGCAAAAGAAAAATAGATATGCAGCTTGGTTCAAAACTTAGGGAAAAATAGGTTAGAATTCCTACACACTGAAAAACAGGAAACCACAGTATCAAGTTATATTGTTCATTGCGCAGATTGTTACGTATATAACTAACTATTATGTCAAGAAAAGTTAATAAGTGTGTCGATATTTGCATGTGGTGAAATTTTATTTTTCTTTTTTCATTATTTGTATATATAATAACTAAATAAGCAACGACGCGGGATGGAGCAGCTCGGTAGCTCGTCAGGCTCATAACCTGAAGGTCGTAGGTTCAAATCCTACTCCCGCAACCATTTTTAAGGATATAGTTGTTCCACTTTCCAATCGCTTCCCTCAACAAGAGTGTATCTAAATCTAATATGCTTCCTATATTCACCTTCTTGCCAAAATTCAATTACTTTTGGGATTACGCAAAATCCCACCCAAAAATCAGGACGAGAAACTTGTGTATTGTGAAATTCTTTTTCCTTCAATTTTATAGCTTGCTCAAAATCTTGCCAATCTTTCAGAATGCTCGATTGTTTTGAGCACCATGCGCTAATTTGACTACCCAGCGCTCGAGAAGAGAAGTATTTGTCAGTTCTTTCATCGTTTAGAAGTTTAACCTCTCCTTCAATTCGCACTTGCCTAGCAAATTCTATCCAATGAAACACTAACGCAGCTTTGGGGTTCTCAGTCAATTCTTTCCCTTTTTTACTGTTTACGTTAGTGAAAAACACAAAACCTTCTTTGCTATATTCCTTTAGTAATACCACTCTTGCAGATGGAATACAGTCTTTGCTACAAGTTGCTAGCGTCATTGCAGTTGGTTGTTCACACGGAGAATTAAGTACTGCTTTGTACCACTTTGAAAACAAATCAAATGGATCTTTTTCAAGTGAAAATATCATATCAAAAAATAAAATCTTAATTCTGGCACGCGTTGCAAAAATAAGTGCTACGGCCATTTTGTCGTATAAGTGTTATGATATTATTGCAAATCTTGCAAGGTTTTTGAACTTTACCATATACGTAAAAGTTATTTTGAAAGTATCCAGCAGATCCAGATGGCTGTGCATAATCTTTCAGTGTTGAACCGCCTGCAGCAATTGCATCACTCAGAGTATTTTTTATTTCAGCAGCAAGTTTTTCGCACTCTCTATAGGTCAAGTTTTTTGCTGACCTGAGTGGTGATATACAGGCTCTAAACAAGCTCTCAGAAGCATATATGTTGCCTACGCCAACTATTGATTTATTGTCCATTAACGCTGATTTGATATTCACTTTTTTGTTTTTCAGCAACTCCTGTAAATAGTCTCCACTGAATTCATCCGTGAGGGGCTCTATTCCAAAATCGCTAAAAAAATCCGTTTCTTGTTCTTTATTTAAAACGATAACTAATCCAAATCTTCTTGGGTCATTAAAAATTATTGAAGTATTGTCAGAAAATAAAAATACCACGTGATCATGCTTATTCCGCATTTGATCGTGGTCAGCATATATAAGCTTTCCGCTCATGCCAAGATGTATGATTACAGCCACACTACCATCTGTATTCCAGATGGTATACTTACCTCTACGCTTGATGTTGCGTATGACTTTGCCCTTTAGCATATCATCAATATTTTTTGTTATTGGGGCACGTAAATTCCAATTATTCACTATAACATTACTGATTTGCTTGTTTTTAATTTTATCAAGCAAAAAATTAGAGATTACTTCCACTTCCGGTAGTTCTGGCATGATACCTCCTTCAAAACTTAAGTTTCTGATGGTAATTTTGTCGTTCTCAAATACATTCGAGTATTCTGCGGTGCTTTCTCCTAAAAATTCCTCACCACAAACGAGTTTTGAAAGGGTTCTCTGTCTACTCTGTTGCTGCTTTTTTCTTTTCAAAATATTTTGCTTTAAAGCTTTCGCTAATCTTTTTTTCTCCTCTTCTTTTTCCTTATTCTTTTTTGTGTTATTCATTATCATAATATATAAACTTGCCGTTGTAGCTCAGGTGGTAGAGTACGTCATTGGTAATGACGAGGTCCCAAGTTCGAGTCTTGGTAACGGCACACTGATTATACTTATAATATTGCATAACTTGTAAGCAAGGCTTAGAAGAAAGTTACAGAGGTAAGTTGTCATGCTTTTTCCATATCCTTTCTACCTTCTTGTTTTTGAGTAGCTCTAATGCTTTACAAAAGTGATACCTTGTTTTACTTGGCACTATAATGTCATCAATGTATCCATATGATGCAGCAAAAAATGGGTTAGCAAATTTTTCTTTATATTCTTTAATTAACGTTTGCTGATCTTTTTCGTGTCGAAATATAATCTCAACTGCACTTTCAGGGCCCATCACAGCTATTTCAGCAGTTGGCCAGGCATAATTTATATCACCTTTTAGATGTTTCGAATTCATAACAATGTATGCACCACCATACGCTTTTCTAGTGATAAGGCTAATTTTCGGCACGGTCGCTTCAGCGTAAGCGTAAAGCAGTTTCGCTCCGTGTTGTATTATATTATTGTATTCTTGATTTGTACCCGGCAAAAATCCTGGAACATCAATAAGTGTGATGATCGGAATGTTAAATGCGTCACAAAACCTTACAAACCTCGCAGCTTTTCTTGAAGAATCAATATCCAAACATCCTGCAAGGTGCATAGGTTGATTTGCAACAATACCGACAGTATTTCCTCCAATTCTACCAAAACCAGTTATGATATTACGAGCAAAATCAGGTTTCAGTTCAAAGAAATTCCTTTCATCACAAACTTTTTCAATGAGTTCATACATATCATAAGGAGTATTAGGATTGGTAGGAATTAGAGTGTTTAAGGATTCATCAATGTCGTCAACATCATTACAGATTGGTGCAGATTTTGGTGATTCTTGATTATTTGCTGGTAAGAAAGTAAAGAATTCACGCATTTTTAGCAGCATTTCAACATCATTATTGAATGCAAAATCCGCTACTCCTGTTTTGCTTGTATGAATTTTTGCTCCACCGAGGTCTTCGAAACTTACATCTTCGTAGGTAACCTTTTTTACTACATCTGGCCCGGTTATAAACATATATGAACTGTTTTTCACCATGAAAGTAAAGTCAGTTAATGCTGGGGAATAAACTGCACCTCCTGCACATGGGCCCATAATTAAAGAAATTTGTGGTATAACACCCGATGCATTTACGTTTCTTTGAAAAATTTCTCCATAACCAGCAAGAGAATTTACTCCTTCCTGAATTCTGGCTCCACCAGAATCATTTAGTCCGATAATTGGAACTCTGGCATTAATTGCCATATCCATAATTTTGCATATTTTTTTTGCATGTGACGCACCAAGTGAACCACCAAAGACAGTAAAATCCTGAGAATAAACAAAAACTTTTCTGCCATAAATAGTACCATGACCAATCACTACCCCATCACCTAAAAAATTAGCATTTTGCATGCCAAAATCATTTGCATGATGTTTTACGAATTTATCGTATTCTGCAAAAGAACTTTCATCGAGCAATATACTGAGCCTTTCTCTAGCAGTTAATTTCCCTTTTTCATGTTGTTTGGTAATCCTGTCAGAACCGCCTCCTTTTTCAGCTTCTAGTGCTTTGGTTTTTAGATTTTCTAGTATTTTAAAGTCTTGCATACAATAAAGTAGTTTTCAAATTAGTTGTAGACTTTATTAAGTTTACAAACCCTACTAACTATACACATACACTATTGCTATATGCAACAATGTATGTATGATAATTGTTAATGCTCTGGTGATTCATGGTCACTACTTTGAAAATGTTGCGATGTGTCAACACTTTTCATATTAGAAAGAGGTGGACTAACTGCACTGCTTTTTGTTTGTGCAAAACTTTTAGCAGCTTCAACAACCTTGCTTATACGAGGTTCTTTTTCTAGCTCTTTTAGGTACTTTGAGAAGATTTCACAACTTTTGTCATCCATATGTACCATTATTTTACCAAAACTTTCAGCTTTTTCAGAAGATAAAATCATTTCGATCTTTTCATCGCCTACCCTAAAGGTCATTTTTACTTTGCCTTGCATATCATGATATTGCCAGCTTTTTATTCAGATTAGATTATCTCCTTCTCCTATTCGCAATGCACCATATTCTAAGTCCTTAAATTCCGGGGAGTTCATAAATTTTGCAGGAGTGATCACACTTTTTTCTGGACACTGTACATAATAAAATTTATTATCTCTTTCTACTACAATTTCTTTTTTTTTGTCATTTTCAATACTATCACTTACAATTTGTTTTAGACGTGACAAATATTCGCCGCGTTCTTTCAGTATATCTTCTGGCAATAATCTCCGAACTTCTTGGCTCACATCAGTGCCTGTTGAAACTAGATTAAACATTTCTAACATAAGAGGCCGTAGTTTTTCTTTTCCAGTCTCAGTAACATTTTTATCTTGCTCCATGAGGTGGTATAAGATCAGTATCGAATAATCTATTATTGATGACTTTTTTCTCCTTGGAATACATCAACACTAAACATGACCTTGTGCTTTTTTGCATCGTCTATAGATTTTTGAAGTCTCTTTGCTATGTTTTCGATAGCTTCATCATTAGGTAAGTGTTCAGGCAATGGCATCAACTTAAGGAAAAATATCAGCGATAGTGTATAAAATTTCTCTCTAAATTTTTTATCATTAAATTATCCAAAGAGTGCAAGAAACAGCACTTTTGTTTCTGTTTTATTTCAACAAAGAAGTCTAAAATGTGTCCTTTTTAGGTGAAATATGCAAAAAGGAAAAAACCTTATTCTACAAATTAAAAATATAATATACTCGAAAACTTTTCAGAAAATCCATTGTGTTGAGTTTTACACGAACAAGAAAACTTCCTTTTTCGACAGTATTTTCTATGATTTTAAAGTTAGTTAAAAAAAGTTTGGGAATAGAATGTGAACTTATGGAGCCATTGACATGTACCCTCAAAGCAAGCTTTTTCTAAAGCAAGATATAAGATTTGCCATACAGGCTTTCAAGAATTTAAGCATCCAAACAGCCTATCAGGATGAACCTGAGTTGGAGAGGCTATAGACTTATTGCAGCAGATGGTTCTGGTATGAGATTACCCAGCTCTGGGGAAATTGTATCCGAGTTTGAACCAAATGGAACAACAGGCACCATTGGCAATTTGTTTGTTGATTTGTGTACTTCATTGATTTGCAGTGCTCGTCTTGCAGCTTGGAATATAGGTGAACAAACGTTGGCGGCAGAGCAATTACCCGAAGTTATCACTCAAATGCGTTTATTAAATCAAGAGAAATTATTATTTATCTATGATCGTCTTCAGTAAAATTCATTCAGCAGCATTATGATTTGGAAGTAGATTTTATTTTTTGCTTGCAAAAAAAAAATTATAGTAAGCTATGGGAACGCTGGCGAATTAGATTTTGATTTTATATTAGAAAATGAAAAGCTAAAAAATAAAATGAAAGGACAGAAAGTAAGAGTTATAGTGCTGACATTAGCCAACTGAGAAACAGAGTTTTTGACCGAGACTTTGGAGCAAAGCTTATGTGTTAAGGTGGCACATAGAGGGGTGCTATAAACGACTCAAAGTAGGAGCAGAGTTAGAGAATTTTTCTGGAGAGGCTGTATTACAAGAATTTTGGGCAAACTTGGTCATGTGCAATATATTATCGCTTCATATATGTGATGCACAAGGGCCTTGGAACCCAGATCAAATTACTGAGTATCGTTTAAATTTTTCAGTTTTATTTAGTGTAATGAGACAGAAACTCTATCAGGTACTTATTGCGCCAAAAAACTTTCAAGCCCTTTTTAAGTATACGCGCTAAAGTTAAAATCCGACCGGGACAGCCGCAATAAAGTAGATAAGCCTAAACGCCATCATGTCTTTAGGAGAGTTTGCTAATGAAAGTTCTTAAGTTGACGTCATTGACTGTTCCGATTCGTTATATGACATAAGAGCATCATATATTTCATGCAATGTATTTGAGATGTTTTTTTCCATATGTTGATTAATATGCCCATATATTGTCGTCTCTTCCGAACACTCTGTATCTTTATGTATATGATTTTGTTGCTTTAATCCTTCTCTATCTACACTCTCTATTTGCTCTGACACTAGCATAACTACCTCATATTTTACATAACAAAATAAAAAAATTCTAACTGTAGTATGCTTATATAATCTACGAAGTCAATAGTTAAATTGAAAAGTTTCGGTTATAATTTACTTCATATAGAACATGCCCTTGAATTATGCTAAAAATCGCCATAGTAGGCCTACCAAATGCTGGAAAATCGACCCTATTCAACAGATTAGTAGGAAGAAAAGCAGCAGTAGTGAGTAACATTCCAGGAGTGACAAGGGATAGGCGAGAGGGAATGGGGAGAATTAGCGATTTGGAGTTTAAAGTTATAGATACAGGAGGATGGAACGACCAAACTAGTTTTTCACTGCAAGTTATTGAGCAAATAGAGTTTTCTTTATCCAGTTCAAACATAATTTTCTTTCTTGTTGACGCAAAAGTGCAAAATGAGCGAAATAAAGAGTTTGCAAAGTGGCTGAAGAGAAAAATAAATAAACCTGTGATACTGATAGCAAATAAATGCGAGAGTCATAAATCCGAAAATGTTGATTATTTGCAGTTTTTTGATTTTCTTGGCCCGGTGTATATCTCTGCCGAGCATAATCTTGGCATGGTTGATCTTTATGATGCATTAGCTGGTGTTATTGAAAATTTTAACGAGAACACTGAGTTACCTAACAATGAACTGAGTAGGCTGAGGATCGCGATCATCGGCCGTCCGAATGTTGGAAAATCAACTTTTTTAAATGGTTTACTTGCAGAAAACAGACTAATAACAAGTTCAGAGCCAGGTACCACACGTGATTCTGTGGATATTACATATGATCATGATGGAGAGTTAATTGCTCTAATTGACACTGCCGGAATCCGCAGAAAGGCGAATGTTGTAGATGGCTTAGAATCAAGATTTGTTGAGAAAAGCATGGAATCAATCAAGCGCTCTCATGTGGTAGTTTTAATGCTAGACTCCCTAGTTGGTATTGAGCAGCAGGATTTATCAATTGGTGAAGCTGCAATTAAGGGAGGGAAAGGGATTATTGTTGTTTTAAATAAGTGGGATTTAATAGGTAAGGATGACAGAAGCAGGTTAATAAAATTTGTCAAACAACAGGAAGTAACTAGGTTATTCTTGGAAGTGCCAACTATAACAATTTCTGCGTTAAAAGGCATGCGCTGCGGTGATGTGATAGATAAGTGTCTTGAAGTGAGTGAATCCTTGAACAAGAAGATCAGCACTGCAAAACTGAATAAGTGGCTCATAGATGCTGTAGGAAAACATTCTCACCCTCTTGTAAAAGGCAAAGCAGTTAAAATGAAGTATATCGCTCAAATTGGTACTAAACCTCCAGCTTTTTCTTTGATATGTAACATACCTGAAAGTGTTGATGAAAGTTACAAACGCTATTTAATTAACGATCTCAGAAAAAATTTCTTTGCAGACGGTGTGCCAGTTAGATTGCTTTTGAAAAAAAATAAAAATCCCTATGTAAAATGAATACTCTGCTTTATACTTTCAGGGATAATTTACTTAAAGTTATGTGTAATAATTCCAGAATTCCTGCAATCTTTCTGCTGTCGAGTGCCGCTGCTCTAATTTTTGCATATGTGCTAGAATATTTTTTCAACATGCTGCCATGCAAGTTATGTACATACGAGCGAATAGTTTACTATATCGCCGGATTACTTGCAGTAGCGTGCATGCTTAAAGACAACAAAATTCTAATCTATGCAATGTTTTGCAGCTACCTCATAGGTGCAGTAATATCTTTTTATCATATAGGTCTTGAACTCCACTTATTTCATGATGTTTTAGGTTGTACAGAGCAAGCAAGTGGTAACGTTAGTATAGAAGAGCTCAGAAATAATCTACTAAATCCTAATTACTCTCCATCTTGTGACAGACCTCATTACGTTCTAGGTGTTTCCTTAGCAACATGGAATCTAATTTATCTCATAGTAGCTCTGTTCGTATCAGGTAAGGTGTATTGTGGAGAAAGAAAGAAATCTAAATAATTTAAGGTACAGCAACAATCAGTTCTTGCAACAGGCAATTAGAGTAGATCACGCTGGAGAATATGGAGCTATTTGCATTTATTCTGGTCAAAAATTTATTCTTAAGAAATCTTCTATAATCAATGAAATAATTGAAATGGAAGAGCAGGAAAAAAAGCATTTTCACTATTTTAATGAGAAAATCAAAGAGCAAAAAGTTCGTCCTACTGTTTTGTTGCCTGTTTGGCGTGTTTTAGGAGTGTCGCTTGGCGTTGCAACTGCCATTATGGGCAAAAAAGCTGCTATGGCTTGCACTGCTGCAGTTGAAGAAGTTATCGGGGAGCACTACAAAGAGCAAGTTTCACATTTAGAAGATGGGGAATTAAGAGAAACTATAAGTAAATTTCGCGACGAGGAGTTAGAGCACAAAGATATTGCAATTCAGCACAATGCTGAAAGCGCATTTGGCTACAACATTTTATCATCATTCATAAAAACAGGCTGCAAAACTGCTATTTACTTGTCTAAGTTAATTTAACTAAGCAACTTTCTTAAAGTGTTTTAAATGTTCTGATAACAACAGAAACCAGGAAGGAATTCAAGTGTAACAATTATTTTATAACTATATTTACATATCACCATTATTAATAAATAATTAGTATTTGTAAATTAAATACATCTAAAGTATAGACTGCAAAGGAGGCAAAAGTGCGTTTTAATTTAGAAGAGGGAAATGCTCTTATGTAATACCTGCCACAGGTTCACAACTGTACGAACATTCATTTTTGAAGGTAAATTGCACAGCAAATGGTGTCATTCCAGACTGGAATCCAGAAATTTTGCTTATAACTGAGCTGATAAGCTAAAGGTAATTGTCTTACACTAAAACAAACGTTTTTAATTAAGTTGCATAGAACCAGTGTCTGGGCACTGGGATGACACCCCACTGGTGGTCCAAACTACAACGTTCGTACAGTTGTGGATTCCAGACTGGGATGACACCCTACTGATGGGCCCAAATCACAATGTTCGTACAGTTGTGGGTCAGGCTATAGGATGACAGAAGTTGACTTTATTAGCTATAGGTGGTATGACACTTAGTCAATTTAAGTAAGCAGATGATCTTAGCTACAAAAGTATTTTTTACCTCATTTGTTTTTGGGTTTATTCTTTTTCCCTATTTTATAAAGCTTCTAAAAAAAATAAGCAAAGATGGGCAACCAATTAGATCATGTGGACCAGAAAGTCATTTAATAACAAAAAAGAATGTACCACCTATGGGCGGAATAATAATACTGATTTCTTCTTTATTACCAATTTTACTCTGGGCTCAGTTAACACCAGAAATTTTGCTGCTGATATTGATAACTCTATTTTTTGCTCTACTTGGATTTATTGATGATTATTTAAAATTGAAGACAAATCACTATCGAGGTTTAAGTGCAAAAACCAAAATACTTATTCAGTTTATTGTTGCTCTGGTTGGTGTGTTTATACTTAAGCTATACTCTGCTGAATGTTTTACAAAAACGTCCCTATTTAAAGGAGTAATAATAGATTTTGGCTATCTATATGTTCCGTTTGCTGCGTTTGTAATTGTCGGCTCTTCTAATGCTGTGAATCTCACAGATGGTTTGGATGGCCTTGCTGCAACTCAAGTTATCACTTCCTTTGCTTTTTTGGGGCTAATTGCATATATAACTCAGGCAGATATGAATATTACTTTATTCTGCATTGCATTTATAGGAGCTATTCTAAGTTTCTTGTGGTTTAACACACATCCAGCAAAAATATTTATGGGTGATGTTGGTAGCTTGTCGGTAGGTGCGGCTTTAGGGTTAACTAGTGTCCTAATTAAAAGAGAAATGCTTTTTGCCATTATTGGAATAATCTTTGTAATAGAGACTCTATCTGTTATTATTCAGATATCATATTTTAAATATACAAAGTTTAAATATGGAGAAGGAAAAAGAGTTTTTCTTATGGCACCAATACATCATCACTTTGAGAAGAAGGGATGGTCAGAAAATACAATCGTTATGAAATTTTGGATAATTTCTATTATCTGTTCAGTTTTTACTATAACTTTCTTATTATAAAAACCTATGAAATACCCAGACTTTACATTAGAAAATAAATTATCAGGAGTGATAGCAGGAGTGGATGAAGTTGGAAGAGGTCCGCTAGCTGGTCCAGTAATATCCGCAGCCGTAGTGTTTATTGATAGAAATACAATTATTGATGGAATCAACGACTCGAAAAAGTTGACTCCTCAATGTAGGCAAGTCCTATATGAAAAAATAATATCCGTTGCAAAATTTGGTATAGGAATGGCAAGCGTAGAAGAAATAAATTCATACAATATCTTGCAAGCAACAAAACTTTCAATGAAACGTGCGTTGATAGACTTGGACCTAGAATTAGATTATGTGCTAGTTGATGGTAATCAACCACCTGAAGTGAAATGGCAAGTGAAATCCATAGTAAATGGTGATAATTTGAGTACATCAATTGCAGCAGCTTCAATCGTTGCAAAAGTTACGAGAGATCGGCTTATGCAAGAATTGCACAATAAGCATCCTGAATATAATTGGTATAAAAATAAAGGATATGGGACAAAAGAGCACCTTAACGCTATTGGCCTTTATGGAATTACAGAACATCATAGAAAAAATTTTGCACCCATATCTCGGGCATTATAGCCTTTACCCTTTTTTGAAAGGTATGGTTTCATTAAATAGGCAAACTGTACTCGATCCATTCCTTAAGGTAAACACTGAACTTACCCTTTCGATTATCAGGTAGTTATCAACTGTACGGAAATTTACTAAAGACTCATATCCTGCAGAATCAACCATAAAAACTGCCGGAAAATCAGAGTTTATTTTATTGAATTGTAGATATGTAAATTTTCCGTCATCAAAAACCTTAATTGGTATTATTGACTGACTACCTTTGACGTGCGAGATGGAATAATTAAAATTTAATCCCTTCTTTACAACTTCAATATCATTGATATCAGGAATAATGGTATGACTAGCTTGTTCGAAGATATCACCGTTATTTGTTGTGTAAATCTCATCACTGCTAAATAGTGGATAAAGAAACCTTACTTCATATGCTAATCTTGGATCATCTAGTCCAGTTGCTTCTTCAGCATGAAGTTCAAAGTAATAAACTCTTTTATTGGTAATTATAGTTGCATTAGTATCGGCAATATCATCTATAGGCTTAATAAACAATCTATTACCTTGAGGAAGGAGTTGCCAACCAGTTGAATCACCCATTGAAAGGTTTTGTATTACCTCCCCTGGTTCAAACAATATACTGGACTGATAACCATAAAAACCCGTATACTTATGTATAGCTTGTGGGTTATAATTTATCACCTTTATGTGATTATCTCCAGCTATTGAACGTGGCTCCTGTTTTGCAAGTGCATCACTACCACAGAGGAACAACAGTACGGCAAACAGTAAACCAATCATAATATCAAAATAAATTAATTTTCATTTTATCATTGATAGACATGCACTGCAACTATTAAGGCACTTTCTATACTATAAACCCCAAAGCAAGCGGTAGAAAAGGCAAGAAATAAGGCAAACTCCTTAAATACTTTAGAACTACAGGAGGCTTTACCTGAACGGATATACTTGGAATCCTGCCATTTTCACTTTGTAAACATACCAAGAATTCTGTCCATTATTCCACCCATATTTGCTTCAGCTTGAGTATACTCTATTTTACCACCATGCAAGATTAGTTTAATATCTGATCCAGGTGATATATTAACAAATTTACTGCCAACAACTCCACTGCTAGTGATCAGAGCTGAACTATCAATTGGCAATTTTATGTCTTTGCTTATACACATATCGATTCGTGCTACGTAGGTAGCTTTGTCAAGTGATACACCAGTTATGCTTCCAACATCTACACCAGAGATCTTGACACTATCACCAACTCCTATACCGTTAGCGTTAGCAAAAAGACCATATATTTTATAGCAATCCTTATAGTTTTTCTTTATGTAAGATAGCTTATCAATAGCAAAGAAAATCAGAAAAATAGTAAAAATTAATACAAATAATCCAGCGGTTATTTCAAGTATATTTGACCTTCGCATCTTTAGTTATCAGGACTCCAGCTTTTATAGTAATTTTTCACTTTTTGGTTTGGATAGTATGCATCTTTTGTACCCGTTAAATTAGGAGTATGTTTTACTTTTCTTTTTTTATTATTAACTGGTACTACATTATCAGTATAGTGAAGCCATATATGCCATTCCGGAGGCACTGTTGTAGGCTCAGAGACACTGCTATACATAACCCACCTTTTTCCTTTACTTGATTCATAGTAAGAATTTCCATTTTCATCTCTTCCTACAAATTTATCTTCTCTTCGTAATAGGCGTTTTATTGCGTTACAAATTTTAGATAACATAAGGGTATTAAAACAAAAAGTATTATATATACTAATACTTTAACGATATATTAACAACAATTTAATGCAATTACCAATTTTACAAGTTATTATCCCAATAATTGCATCAATGTTTTGCTTTCTTGCCAAGAAACACAAGGTATCTTGGTTTATTTCTTTTATTGCAACAACAATCACTCTTATCATTTCATCAATACTACTCATTAAAACATATAAAGGCGAAATTATAACTTATCACCTTGGGGATTGGGCTCCCCCGTACGGCATAGAGTTAAGAATCGACGTGTTGAACTCCTTGATTCTAACTTTGGTGAATTTTATAGCGCTGATTAGCGTGCTTTATAGCTTTTATATTAACGAAAAAGAAATTAGCAAAAACAAAATCACTGGTTTTTACTCTCTATTTCTACTGTGCTTAAGCGGACTGTTCGGGATTCTAGTAACAAACGACATATTTAACCTTTACGTTTTCTTGGAAATTTCATCTCTTTCTTCTTATGTATTAGTTTCAATGGGAAGGGATAAAAAAGCCTTGGTTGCAGCATTTGAATATCTAATTAGTGGAACAATAGGTGCAACATTTTATTTATTTGGCATCGGGCTCTTGTATTCAATGACTGGAACGCTCAATATGTCTGACATGGCTGAAAGAATAGTTCCATTATACGATAACAACATCATAAAACTTGGCACGTTGTTCATTTTTGTTGGTCTCTCAATCAAAATGGCACTGTTTCCATTAAGCAGGTGGCTGGTTAATGCATATAGTGAGGCGCCAAGTTTCATTAGCATATTCTTTTCAGGCACAGTGACAAAAGTGATGATATATGTTTTCATCAGAATCTTTTATACTGTTTTTCATCAAAATTTTTTCTTGTTTAAGCCGCTACTGGACAATGTGATAATTATCCTCGCACTTTGCGCTATTGTATTTGGGTCGATATTTGCAATAACCGCAAAAGACATAAAAAGACTGCTTGCTCACTCTAGTATTAGCCAAATTGGTTATATAATTTTAGCACTGAGTTTTAACTCAAAAACAGGTGTATTTGCAGCAATTCTTCACATAGTAAACCACAGCATAATAAAAACATCTTTATTTATGGCTGCAGGATGTATTTCTTACAAATTTGATACAACAAAAATAGAGAATTTATCGGGACTCAAGAAATCAATGCCTTATACAGCACTTGCGTTCACTCTACTCAGTTTAGCATTAATCGGTGTGCCTTTAACAAATGGCTTTGTAAGCAAGTGGTATATAATGAAAGCAATTATCGAATCTCGCGCGTGGATTTCCCTGATAGCTTTTGCTGCCGGTTCTTTTCTTGCACTAATATACATGTGGAAGATGGTAGAGAAAATGTATTTTGAAAATGATGCAACGTCACGCACTAGAATGACACTAGGCAAAATTAATGATGTGCCATTTCCTATGCTTTTCTGTCTATTGTTTATGGCAGCTTTAACAGTAGTAACTGGAATATATGGCACTCCAATTCGGTTAGTAGTTGAGAAGTTGGTTTTTTGATTTTTATCTTTGTTTCATATTTTACTATACTTTAAGGTTATAAGGTCTTTATTGTGGGTAGGCTGAAGAAGATTCATTGGTTATTAGTCATTAACGTGATAGCGCTGTTTTGCGTTGGCATTGTTGTTCAATACTCTTCTGCTGGAGGAAAGTGGGTGCCATTTGCGATTCACCAACTGGTCATATTTTCCTTCTTTTTCCTACTCGCTATAGCTATGTCATTCATAGAGCTAGATTTTTATTTGAAGTACGCCTACTTTTTTTATATAGCAGCAGCGATTTCACTATTAGCAGTAAATTTTTTTGGCTCACACATAATGGGTGCAACAAGGTGGATAAGAATTGGATCAATTAGTTTGCAACCATCAGAATTTGCAAAAGTAGGCTTAATACTTGCGCTTGCTCGCTATTTTGATAAGCAGAGTATGTATAAAATGATGGAATTTAAAAGATTGCTTAAGGCACTTATAATTATTTTCTTACCCGTGTTCTTGGTGTTAAAGCAACCTAATTTAGGCACAGCTATGATAATGTTATTTATAGGGATATCAATTATATTCACAACAATAATAAAAAGATCTCATTCAGTAATATGTGGAACTCTTGGCATTTTTGCAGTACCGGCTATTTGGCCTTTTTTACGTCCTTATCACAAGCAAAGGATATTGTCATTTTTGGATTCATCAGTGGATCCACTTGGAATAGGTTATAATGCGCAGCAATCTCAGATAGCTATTGGTTCAGGGGGTTTACTTGGCAAGGGTTTTTTGAGTGGAAGTCAAACTCAACTTGGATTTTTGCCGGAGAAACGTACGGATTTTGCTTTTGCAGTGCTGAGTGAGGAGTGGGGCTTTTTAGGTAGCATGGCTTTAATTTTGCTTTATACCTCATTACTTGGAGTAATTTTCTCTATCGCTTATAGGTCGAAAAATTATTTTTCTAAGTCGGTATCTATCGGCATTTTCGCCTTTTTTAGCGCTCATTTTTTTGTAAACATTGGAATGTCAATAGGCCTCTTGCCTGTGATAGGCGATCCACTGCCATTTCTTTCCTATGGAGGAAGTACAACTGCTGCAAGCTTGATATGCATAGGATTATTGCTGGCAATAAAAGCAGATGAACAACAAAATGCTTGTATTTTACCTATGCTAAAGTAAAATTAAACTTTACTTAATAGTTTTTATGCTAGATGAAATGCGTGAGGAATGTGGGGTATTTGGCATAAGTTGCAACCAAAGTGCTGCTTTTAACTCTATACTTGCTCTCCACGCTTTGCAGCATAGAGGTCAAGAGTCTTTTGGCGTAGTAACCAGTAACAACGATAAGCTGCACTCTTATCACTTTCAAGGTCAAGTGAGCAGCGTATTTGATGATATAGATGAAATAAAGAAATCCTTACCTGGGGATTGTGCAATAGGTCATGTTCGATACTCAACAAGTGGTAGTAAATTTGGAGTGCAGCCCATGTTTGGCAAAAGTGGCAAATTTGGGAATTTTGCCATAGCACATAATGGTAATTTAATTAATATTTCTCCGATACGCAAACAATTAATTAAACAAGAGTGCGTTTTTCAGTCAGATATTGATACAGAAGTAGTAGTGCATCTGACAGCAAGCGGTGAAAAAGATAGCTTCTTAGAGAGTTTTATATATGCATTAAAGCAAATACAAGGTGCTTATTCTTTTGTGGCAATCAATCAAGAAGTAGTTATTGGAGTATGTGATCCGTCTGGAATCAGGCCTCTTGTTTTAGGAAAGTTAAACGGTTCTTACGTTCTTGCATCTGAAACTTGTGCTCTTGATATAGTAAATGCAGAATTTGTTAGAGAAATAGAACCAGGCGAATTAGTTACCATCAGTTCGGATAGTAAGCTAGCCTCAATGTTTCCTTTCCCACAGCAAAAATCAAGTTTTTGTATTTTTGAATACGTTTATTTTTCAAGACCAGACAGCATAATGGAGAATAGGTCTATATACGATACAAGAAAAGAAATAGGAAGAATACTTGCGAAGGAAAGTCCACCAAAAAACAATGTGGATATGATTGTACCAATACCTGATTCTGGAATACCTGCAGCTATTGGATATGCAAAGCATTCAGGGTTACCTATGGAACTGGGAATAATTCGTAATCATTACATAGGAAGAACTTTTATACAACCAACCGCTGAAGTACGTAAAGTTAGAATAAAATTAAAATTCAATGCTAATAAGCACACTTTGAAAGGTAAAAACATAATTTTAATAGATGATAGTATAGTGCGTGGTAGTACGTTAACAAATATAATAGTTATGCTAAAGGATGCAGGAGTAAAAGAGATTCACCTCAAAATTTCAAGCCCACCAATTAAGCATTCTTGTTTTTATGGAATAGATACGCCAGAGTGCAAAGATTTAATTGCTGCAAATAAATCTGTAGAGGAAATTAAGGAAGTTATAGGAGTAGATAGCCTAGCCTTCTTGAGTATTGATGGATTATATCAGGCTGTTAAAGGAGAAGTGCGTAACAATGCTACACCACAATATTGTGATGCTTGTTTCACTGGTGATTATCCGATTGGCAAATAGTCTACGCAAGATCTTAAGTTTAGAAAATCTTAAACCGCCAAAATTTCTCTTGGCCTTTACTAATTCCGATTCTCGGAGTGCAAATATAATCTGGTTTGAGGTGAGATTCATAAACACAAAATTCGTGGCTTATAGTGAGGTCCAGTTTGTTGTGTTCTTTTATAATATTTAATCTTTTACACAATATTCCTGGCCCACCTAAATTTGCTTCAAGTGGTTCAATAAGCTTTAATCCCCGTATTAACACTGCTGCTGGGAACCCTTCTGTTTCTGTTACAATATTTAAACAGTAATACATTCCATATATAAAATACACGTATGAAAACCCCGGCATACCAAACATTACTGAGGTTCGGTTAGTATAGCCTCTTGCCGCGTGACAAGCTGGGTCATTCATTCCTATATAGGCTTCAACTTCGGTTATTATTCCACTAAAGTTAGAAAATTTGAGGACTTTTCCCAATAACTCTCCAGCTACAGTTAAGGTCGGCCGCTCGTAGAAATTTCTTGGCAGTATTGTGCTACCCATTTTTTATTTTTGTTCTGAGGTTCTATATAGAGTTCAGTTTAAGAATTTCTGGATCCCAGTGTCAAGCACTGGGATGACAAGAAGGGGAGCTACTTGAATGACAAGAAAATGGTACTGGCATAATAAGAAAGAAACATTGAGATGGTGAAAGAGAGAATATATGCAAGCAGTCACCCATAGGGTAGCGCGTGACGCTGGAATCCAGTTTTCTCCTATTACCCAAACCATAGCTTAATTAGTTAGAATAGCATAACTAGCGAGTACGAAATGGAGAAGTTTTAATTTGAACTACAGTTTCAGTGCTATTTAACACATATGCCTTCATACAAAAAGATGCCAGTATATGATATTATGCCAATCAATATATATATAATTGAATTATGGTAGAAAAGCTCTCTAATATTAAAGGCTCAAATACTCCTTTGCTTGATCGGTTAGAACGCGCCCTCTTGGTGTGCGCTTTACAAAACTAATTTTGATTAAATAAGGTTCTACTGTTTCTTCAATATTGCCAACATCCTCGGATAGCGCAATAGATATAGTGTCAATTCCAACAGGCCCTGAGGTGTTGAATAAAAATCTTAGATAATGCATATCAAGTTTATTGAGTCCCATTTTGTCTACACCCAATTTTAGCAATACAGAATCAGCAACTTCATAAGTGATTTTTTTATCATCTTTCACTTCAACAAAATCCCTTATTCTCCTCAGTAATCTCAAAGCAATTCTTGGAGTGCCACGTGCACGGCAGGCAATTTCCCGCGCGGCATCCTCTGCAATTTCAGCAGAAAGAACTCTTGCGCCTCTTTTTATAATATCGACTAGCTCCTCAAAAGAATAAAACTCAAGGTGCAAAGGAATGCCAAAACGATCTCTGAGTGGCGCAGAAAGTAATCCAAGCCGCGTTGTTGCTCCAATTAGCGTAAATGGTGGTAGATCTATCCTTAAAGTGCGAGTAGATGGACCTTCACCTACTAATATGTCCAGGCAAAAATCTTCCATAGCAGTATATAAAACTTCTTCGATGCTGCGATTTAATCTATGGATTTCGTCGATAAATAGAACATCTTTTGCATTTAAAGTGGTAAGCACTGCAGCCAAGTCCCCAGCTTTACTAAGTAAAGGACCAGAAGTTGCGCGAAAGCTAACTCTTAATTCTTTAGAAACAATTTGTGCTAAAGTTGTTTTGCCAAGCCCTGGAGGACCGTACAATAAGACGTGATCTAAAGCTTCAGTTCTCGTCTGTGCAGCGTTTATAAACACTTTTAAATTTTGTATTAAGTCTTTTTGCCCGACAAAATCATCAAGTTGCTCAGGCCTGATGTTAATATTGCGCACATCTTCAGTATATTCTTTACCGCACGATATTGATTTCATAATGTTAAGAGCTCCTTAAGCGCCATGCGAATAATATCCTTAGTATCCAGGTTTGACGATTCGTCTTGTATTTTTTTTATCGTATCATAAGCTTTCATTTTTTCATACCCAAGATTGATCAATGCTGAAAGGGCATCTTCATTAATTGGATTAAAGTTATTGTTATTTATTTCTAGTTTACTTACTTTGCCACTCAATTCAGTGATGATTCGATTTATGAGTTTCAAGCCAAGTCCACTCATCTTGAGTGCTACTTTATCTTCATTCATAATTGCAAAAAATAGCTGTTCTGGAGTTAATTTACTCAAAATTGACATTGCAGTTTTATAGCTAACGCCGCTTACTTTGACAAGCAACCTCAAGCACTGCTGTTCTTCTTTGCTTATAAAACCATATAGCTGAGCGACATTTTCTCTGTTATTTGCATAGGTTTCGATAAGTAATTTGATTCTACTTCCAATTGCACAAGCACTTAAAGTTTTGGCTGAAAGATACACCATATAGCCAACATCATTCACGTTCAGGATTATGTGATCACTGCGCACTTCATCAACTATTCCGCTTAGATTTCCTATCATTTTTAGCACTGTATAGGGTTCAGTTTAAATACTCCTGGATCTTAGGTCAAGCAAACGAACATTATAACAGGGAAACGTGGCTAAAAAACCACTTGACAAACTCCGCCAGCCCCCTTATCATAAACACTGAAGCTATTTATTTATCTTCTCTGTACAGATTAAATGACAAAAAAACTCACGTATCTGGCGTATCATGTTTAATTTTTTGCACTATATGCACCTTATGTCTTATAAAATTTCTACCTACATAAGCTGAAACGCGCTTATAAAGCGTTTAAAACATAAAAAAACGCCAACTTAAAAAATGGATAGTGAATAACTAGCTACCCTAGGGTTTCTTTTGCCTTTTTTTCTGTTTAGTAAATTTCTTAACGTTTATAATTTAGATTAGTTGCGGTTTAAAAGTAGCTGAATCGCGGTTATTAAGTGTTTAGAATAAAAAAACGCCATACTTGAAAGTATAATGTAAGTAATTAGCCAATTATGGGGCTTTTTTTGCCTTTTTTTTCGTTTGGTAAATTTCTTAATGTTTATAGCTAAACGACAACCGTCATCCCGCTGCTTGTTAGCGGGATCTATGCTAAGAGATACCGCGGATGAATCGCGCGGTATGACGGTTCGTGGTGGCATCTCGTCATCCCGCTACGTGTTAGCGGCTAAGAGATACCGCGGCGGTATGACGTCTTAGCCATAGATTACCTGATCTCACCATCTTTCCGGTTGTTTTATACATAATTCTCGGATTTTGAAAGTTCACTTTGAATAAATTGCTCATATTCTTTATCCTCTAGTTCTTCAAAAATCTCAGGATAATGTTTACTGGAACGAGTAATTATTGAAATTAGCTCTTGCTTTGTTTTTCTTAGTAAAACCTTTCAAAGAGAGTCTGTTCATCTGGGCGCGCAGACGATCGATACTCCTTTCTATCAAGTGCAACCAAAGCAAAACCTGTTGCAGCCATATGCTTACATGGACCATAATACACAAATGCAGGACAGGAACATGTTCCACTCAAAAGAGGACCATCGTGCTTTAGTGTTACTCGATATACATTTGATCCAACTACCTTTGATTTAGCTTGAGATTCATTAACAGATATAATCTGTACCTTTCTTTTGTCAAAATAATCCCTTCCTCTGGAGCGGTAGGGTTCTTTGATAAGACCTGTGATATCTTTATAATACAGTCTCATTTTTACCTCCTTTAAAACCCTCAATTTTCTAATATATCCTTTCTTCCATAAAAATTTATTAACTCACCACGACTTTTATATGGCCCTGCGGACAATTTTATAGTGCTATAGCTAACTCAAGAAAGGTTTCCCTACGTCATACCGCGATTCATTCCATAACTGTATGAACATTCATTTTTGAAGGTAAATTGCACAGCAAATGGTGTCATGAAAGTAGCTGACACTGGAATCCAGCCTTGCCGTAATCTCATCAAGAACGTTGTGTTTTAACATAAAACGGCTACTTTTATACTTACCAACTTAATAAAATTCCTGGATCCCAGTGTCAAGCACTGGGATGACAAGAAGAGGGTACTTGGATAAGAGGCATTGCCCTCCTGGTAGGCCCAAATTGCAATGTCCGTACAGTTATGGATTCATTCGCGGTATAGATTCCGCTAATGAGTAGCGGAATGACGAATTTGTTGTTTTTCAAATTGTAGGTAAACCTAAGCCACTTTAGCTATATATAATAGAATTTCGCTTTCTACTATCTTTCCAGTTGTTTTATACATAATTCTCGAATTTTGAAAATTTGCTCCATATCTAATTTCTCACTTGTATAAAATTTGTTTTCTTACTTCGAGACCTAATCTACCACAACTTTTATATGGCGTTTCTTTCCTGCAGATAATTTTATAAATGGCTGATCTTTAAAGCTCTCGAAATTTATTACATGATCAATATTGTTTACAACATTATCATTAATCTTGCATCCGTTGCCCTGTATTAAACGCTTTGCAGCGCCTTTTGAAGGTTCAAAACCGGTGTCATGTAGTAGGTCTACTAAGGATATGCCACTTGCCACTTGTTCTTTTTTTATGATGTAATCAGGAAGTAGTGAGCTATCTTCATTCTCAAAAGCAGAAATTGCAGCAAATTGTGCAAGTTCCGCTTCTTTGTCACCATGACATATTTTTGTCACTTCTGTTGCCAAGACCTTTTTTGCTTCATTTATTTCTTGATCCTTTAAAGACTCTAATTTTCTAATCTCATCAATTGGCACATCAGTGAGCAATCTTAAAAAACGTCCAACATCTTGATCATCAACGTTGCGAAAATATTGCCAGTAGTCGTAAGGCTTTAGCATATTATCATCAAGCCACACTGCTCCACTTTCAGTTTTGCCCATTTTTTTTCCTTGTGCATTTAATAAAAGAGGCATGGTAAGGCCAAATAGCTCAGGTAAATTCAACTTTTTTCCAAGTTCAATTCCTTTTACTATATTTCCCCACTGGTCTGACCCTCCAATCTGCAGACGACAATCATATTTTTTGTTTAATTCAATAAAGTCGTAAGCTTGCAATAGCATGTAATTAAATTCCAGAAAGCTTAAGGTTTGCTCTCTATCCAGCCTGGTTTTCACACTATCAAAACTTAGCATACGATTTACAGAAAAATAAGCTCCTATATCACGCAAAAAATCTATGTATTTTATGTTATCCAACCAATCTGCGTTATTTACTATCATTGCACCAGTCTTGCTGTCATTAAAAGACACCATTTTTTCTAATATTCTCCTTATACTGGATGTATTTTGATTGATGTTCTCTACAGGCAAGATGCTTCTTGCTTTATCTTTGAAGGATGGGTCACCAATTTTTGTTGTGCCACCTCCAAGTAAGACTATCGGCTTATAACCAAATTTTTGTAGGTGACAGAGCATCATAATCTGAATTAGGTGACCAGCATGAAGACTTGGTGCTGTGCAATCAAACCCAATGTATGCAACTATATAATTGCTCTGCAATAATAATTGATCTAGTCCTTCAATGTTTGTGCATTGGTATAGGTACCCTCTTTCTTGGATGAAATTTAAAAATTCAGATGCGTGTTTCATTTTATAAACCCCAGTCTATCCTGTCATTAATGCCGAAGGTAACCCTAATAGAGAAGCCAGTGCCCAGACACTGGAACTTAATTATAAACAAGCACACTATACAACGTTTTCGATGAAATTGCATGAAAAACTGGATTCCAGTGTCAGCTACTTTCATGACACCACTACCTGTGCAGGAGTTGCCTTCAAAATTACAACGTTTGTGCAGTTGTGCACCAGCTATCCAGGCAATCAGTTCCATAACTCTTCTATTTTATAATACTCCCTTACTTCCGGCCTGAATATGTGAACCATTATGCCTTGAAAATTCAAAACTACCCAATTGCCTTCATCCATACCTTCTACATCTATTTTATCATGTGGCTTGAGGCTTTTTATTACGTGCTCAGCTAAAGCTTTAACGTGACGGCTTGAATCACCAGATGCAATAATCATATATTTTGCAATAACGGTTTTATTCTGCACATCAAAAGTTACTATATCATGACCTTTATTTTGATCTATTATCTCTTCAATTGTACTTCTTATCGATTCCATATCGCTAAGCATTGTTTACAGGTTATATGATTCATTTATAATTATATACTCAAAATTTCTAAATATGAACTATTTTCAACGCAACTACTTGTTAAAGGTATTACCTGCATCTATTTTATCATCATGTTTTTAGCATGTACAATGTATATACTTTTTATATAATTGAAAATAGCTTTTTACTAGTATTCATTATGGGCAAGACTCTCATCTACTTAATCGGCTTTCCAGGCAGTGGTAAGTTTACTACTGCAAAGGAACTGTGTAAAATCATTGGTGCAGTAATAGTAAGCAATAATCTATTCAATAATATTATATTTGATATTGTTAAATTACAAAACGCTGAAGTTCCAGATGACCTATGGGAAAAAATTTTTGCAGTTAGGGAAAATGTATTAGCAATACTGGAAAAACACTACGTAAAATCAAAACATTATATATTTACAAATGAATTGATAGAGGGTGATCCCTATGACCAAAGATTATATAACTCAGTGGTAAATTTAAGTAAAAAAATGGACATGGAAATTTTTTCTGTAGTATTACATTGTAATAATGAAAAACTAGTAAGACGTGTCCAATCAGAAGAGAGATATCAGGAAAATAAAATTACTGATCCGGATTTTGCTATAAAGAAAATTGAAGGGAAAAGGCTATTTATACCTGAGGGTTCGCTTGAAATTGATAACTCGAACTTGAGTGCAAAGGAAGTTGCAAAGAAAATTGTTGAAGAGATGAAGAAAGAAAAAAATGGAAAATTAATTAAAACTTCTGTAACAAATCATTTAAAAACAGAGCGTACTCGTGGTTGAGCAGAAAGATAAGTACCGTCCTTGTGTTGGCATAATGCTATTTAACAGACAAGGACATGCCTTTATTGGAAAACGCTTTGATAGCGATTCTTACTGGCAGATGCCACAAGGAGGTGTTGATGATGGTGAGGAACTGGAACAAGCAGCGTTACGTGAGTTGCTAGAGGAGGTTGGTACTAATAAAGTAAAGGTTATAACTAAAAGCAAGGATTGGATATACTACAACTTGCCTGAAGAAGTTATACCAATATGCTGGAATGGAAAATATTCTGGTCAAAAGCAAAGGTGGTTCTTAATGAAGTTTTGCGGAGAGGATGAGGACATTGATATTAATTATACTGGTCATCCAGAGTTCAAAGAGTGGCGTTGGCAAGGTATAGATAGTTTAGTAGCCAGTGCTATATCATTTAAAAAAGAAGTTTATAAAACAGTGATAGAAGAGTTTTCTTCTATAATAAAAGCCTCAACAATAAGCTCATGATAGTAGATTCTCATTGCCACTTGATTTATTTTTCTGACGATGAAATACCAAAAGTAATTTCAAGGGCAGAGCAAAATGGTGTAAAGGTTTTGCATAACATATGCGTAAGCATTGACGATGTTCCTAAGTTATTAAAAATTTCTTCATCCTATGATCAGGTCTACTCCTCTGTTGGTATACATCCGCTTGATGCTGCTATAGAAAACGGTGAGTGTATACATGTTGATGAATTAGTTGAATTTACCAAAAATCAAAAGGTAATTAGTATCGGTGAAACCGGGTTAGATTTTTATAAATCTGACAACAAAGACAATCAGAAAAAAAGTTTTGCATTACATATAGAAGCGTCAAGAATAACTGGACTACCTTTAGTTATTCACACAAGAAGCGCTGATAATGAGATGATCGATATGTTAAGGTCAGAAATGAAAGCCGGTGCTTTTAGTGGAGTAATGCACTGCTTTGCTTCCTCTAAAGAACTTGCTGATCAATCTATAGATTTGGGGTTATATATTTCATTTTCTGGAATTATTACTTTTAAAAATGCGAGCTTACTCAGAGAAATTGCACAAAATGTACCACGCGAGCGTGTTTTAGTCGAAACTGATGCACCATATCTATCACCTGAGCCTTATAGGGGAAAAAAGAATGAACCAGCAATGGTGAAATACGTTGTTGATTGTTTGGCAGAGTTGTGGAATGAGTCACCAGAACAAGTAGCGAAGGTAACCACAAGCAACTTTTTTAGGCTGTTTGAGCTATAAAGAAGCTCTATAAAACCATTAATTTGCTTATGAACCTAAAGATTTCACCAGCTCTCTCACCGAGTTTACAGACTTATTAAACATTTCTTGTTCACTATCATTCATTTTAACTTCTAGGATCTTTTCAATTCCGTTTTTTCCAATAATTACAGGAACACCAATAAACAACTCTTCTACACCATATTCACCATTAAGGTAAGCAGCACATGGTAATATGCGCCTCTTATCTTTTAAATATGATTCTAACATGCATATAGCTGAAGATGCAGGAGCGTAGTATGCAGATCCAGACTTAAGCAGATCAACTATTTCTTTACCGCCATTGCGAGTGCGTTCAACTATTTCATCGACTTTTTTCTGTGTGATAAGACCCATATCGATAATTTGAGTAAGTGGAACTCCAGCAACTGAAGCACAATTGATTAGTGGTACCATAGTGTCGCCATGTCCTCCAAGCACAAAAGCAGATATATCTTCAACTGAGATATTTAACTCACTTGCAAGAAAGTAACGAAAACGGGAAGAATCAAGCACTCCTGCCATGCCAACAATCATATTAGTTGGAAGGTTTGAAAATTTATGCACCACTGAAACCATGGCATCCAAAGGGTTGGTAACCACTATTACAAACGCGTTTGGAGAATATTTTTTAATATTTTCGCCAACCTCCTTCATTACTTTAGCATTGGTTTGCAGGAGGTCATCCCTGCTCATTCCAGGTTTTCTAGCGATGCCAGCGGTTATTATAATTGCATCGGAGTTTTTTATATCTTCATACCTATTTGTGCCAGTAATATTGACATTAAATCCATCAATAGGGGATGATTCTGCTATGTCGAGTGCTTTACCTTGTGGTATTCCATCACTAATATCAAGTAAAACAACATCACCGAGTTCCCTTAGTGCAATCATATGGGTGAGAGTTCCACCGATATTTCCTGCACCGATTAAAGATATTTTTTTTCTTTGTACTGTCATTTTCTACTCCTTTGTATTTACTTTTATGGTTTTACCTTCCCAAGGCGATAAGCTATCAAACATACGAAAATCTTGCGGTAAATCTATAGGATTATACACAACCTTTTTTGTCTCTATATCATATCTTACTTCCTCATAACCAGTGAGAGGGAAATCTTTTAACATTGGATGACCTTTGAATCCATAGTCTGTTAGAATCCTACGCAAATCAGGGTGATCAGAAAACTCTATTCCATACATATCAAACACTTCACGCTCAAACCACAAAGCCGTACTAAATATCTTCGCTACACTTGGAGGCATGTCGCTTTCACATAACTGAAGCTTTATGTGTACTCTAATATTATGCACAATGCTGAGCAGATTGTATATTAGCTCGAAACGCTTCTCTCTATTTGGATAGTCAACCCCAAAAATATCAACTAATAGTTCAAACCTACACTTTTCATCATCACGTAGAAAGAATAGGTACTTTTCAATTTCATCTAAAGTTGAATATATTACAATAATGCCATCATCTTTTTGAATGCACTCGCATTTGGTCTTTTTTTGTATATACTTTGCAGTTTTATCCATTCCGAGTCCGTTTTATTTTGTTTTGTAGGCATAGCATTCCATATAGCAACGCCTCAGCGGTTGGTGGGCATCCAGGGACATACACGTCAACTGGCACAATTCTATCACAGCCTCGGACTACTGAATAAGAGTAATGGTAATAACCACCACCATTTGCACAACTTCCCATGGAAATAACATACTTCGGGTCTGCCATTTGATCATAAACCTTGCGCAATGCTGCTGCCATTTTATTAGTTAGTGTGCCAGCAACAATCATCACATCTGATTGACGTGGGCTTGCACGAAACATTATACCATATCTATCAAGATCATAACGGCTGGATGCAGTATGCATCATCTCAACTGCGCAACATGCAAGACCAAATGTCATTGGCCACAATGAACCAGACCTTGCCCAATTCATTACATAATCTGTTAAATCACCAAATTTAGTGACAAGAAACCCTTCTTTTTTATAACGACCCCAGTCATCATTAGATAGAATTTGATTTGTCATAAACTACTCCCACTCTAATGCACCTTTACACCATTCATAGATAAAACCTATAGTGAGTATTGCAAGAAATACCATCATAGACCAAAATCCACCATAGCTTATCTTAGATAAAGAAACAGCCCAAGGAAAAAGAAAAGCAATTTCTAAGTCAAATATTATAAATAATATTGAAACTAGATAAAATTTAATGTCAAAATTTTTTCTTGCACTGGATAGTGGATTGAAGCCACACTCATATGTGGAAAGCTTTTCACCATCTGGCTTACTCACTGCAAGAAACATAGGCAATATACCTAAAGCAAAAGATACTACAATTGATACGCAGATAAAGATTACTATGGTTAAATATTCGCTCATTTAACAAAACATATAACACTATGAGTTTACATGCTTTCCTAACTTTTTACCACCTAAAATATGCACGTGAAAGTGTGGTACAACCTGCTCTCCATTTTCACCGTAGTTAGTGACTAATCTATATCCTGTTTTTTCTAGATTATATTTGTGTGCTATCTCTCTTACAGTTTTGAAGAAATCCGCTATTTCCTCTTCAGGAGCTTTTAGAATGAAATCATCATATGAAATATATTGATTTTTTGATATAACTAAAATATGAACTGGTGCGTCAGGGTACTTATCATGAAAAGCTAGTACATTTTCATTTTCATGTACCTTCTCACAAGGTAACTCACCTCTTAATATTTGAGCAAAGATGTTATCGCTATCATAAACTTCATTGCTCATATTTTAAGAGCGACCTTTCCCTCTTTCTTCGTTTTTCTCTACATTAGGTGCAGATAGTGGTTTTATCGCTTCACCAGAAGCATCTTCAAGATTTAAAGAGCTTACAAGTTCCCTTACTTTTACCATGTCCTGCTGTTCTTTCAAAAAGGGTTCTATTCCACTTACCCTTTTTCCAGTAATAACTCCTGGTTGTAAGTGATACATATCCCCAGGAACAGTTAGACTATGATGTCTTTCCTCTATTTTTTTAGCTTCACTCATAATACTCCCCTATAACTTATTTTTGCATTCCACAACTTTGCGACTTACCTGCTTTTATAGCTTCTTGCGCCCATTTTTTCTCACCTGAAGCTATAGTTTCTGAAGGCTGACCAACATCAGACTTCACAACTTTGTCTGATGACTGCTTTTGATCATCATATTCCTTATACAATTTTTCTGCAATACCATACAGCAATTTTAAGTCTGTGTGAACTTTAAATTCTCCGCCAGTAATTTTTGCTAGCTTTTTAAGGTTGCCACCAACTCCTTCAGCTCCTTCAGCAATTTTTTCAAGAGCAAGCTCTTTTATTCTTTTCTCATCAATTCCTGGATTGTTCTTTTTGATGTCTTCAATTATTTTTTTAACATCAACTTCAATTACAACTTTGTTTTCTTCTTTAAAGATAGTTACATTTGGCAGGTTTTGCTTTATTTCACCTAATCGTTCTGGCGTCAAATAGGGTATATCCCCTGTCAGAGTCCTTGATGCTAAAAAAGTTACCTTTCCTGTTCCTTTCTTTTGCTCCATTATTTGGACACCAAGATCCTCACTAGCTTGTGTGGTTTCTATAGGTGGATCATATTCTTCAAGTGGGTTGCCAATAATAGAACGTCCGCCATTTTTTATGTCGTGCCGCATTTCATCCCAGGACTTAAACCAATTCTTTGGCCATATAGGGTACACTGCACCCTTGACTAGAACTTTTACACCTCTACCCAGAAAACTTCCTACTCCCGAAGCTGCATTACCAACTTTAGCTAGTATAGAAGTAGATTTTTCATTTTTTCCTGTGAACATACATACCTCCAAGGTACTTTCTACAACTAAATACATTTTAATTATAGACGAAAAAATTTAAACTTCTATATTCATTATAAGATAGAATTATAGGGATTGCAACCATTATTTGTACATTGTCTAAAACATGTAGTATTTTCGCTACTTTTATTGTTCAATTTATTATAAAGAATACTCTCTAAATTATGTTTAAATGGAGCACAAATAATATCATTGATGCAACTGGCGGAAGAGACGTAAATGGTTGTAATTGGATACATAGCTCAAATATTTCAACGGATACAAGAAGCATAAAAAAAGGTGATTTATTTATTGCACTCAAGGGAAAGAATTTTGATGGCCATAATTTTTTGCATGAAGCGTTTTTAAAAGGGGCAGTAGCTGCAATAGTAAGTGAGGGTAAATATAAAAATTTTCCTCTCGTTATTGTACAAGATACCCTGAAAGCTTTGCACGATATGGCATCATACTATATTAGAAATGTTCTTGTTGACGCTAAAGTTATTGCAATTACAGGCAGTGTCGGGAAAACTACTACAAAGGATATGCTGCACACTGTTTTATCGCAATATGGAGTGTCCCATGCAAACGAAGGTAACTTAAATAATAATATAGGATTGCCTTTGACAATTCTAAAAGCTCCAAAAAACTGCCAGTACTTAATCCTTGAAATGGGAATGAATAAAGCTGGTGAAATAAAAGAATTATCAAAGATTAGTAATCCGAATATTGCAGTTATTACCAACATCGAACCTGCACATACTGAAAATTTTTCATCACTATTTGACGTTGCACAAGCGAAGTTAGAGATTCTGTATGGTATGAAAAATAACGGTACTTTGATTTTGAACAGAGATAATAAATATTATGATTATCTCTCATCACATGCCAATAGAAATGTAATAAGCTTCGGTAAAGATAAAAATGCTGAAGTTTGTTTGTTGGACCTAATAAGAAATGATGACGGGCTAAATTTAAAAATCAGGCTGAGTGATAATCAAACTATAAACTGTAATTTACGTGTGCAAGGTGAGCATTTTGCTTATTCGCTACTTGTTGCAGCAGCAGTTGTGCAGAGCCTCGGACTTGATTTATCAAAATTACCACTTGCACTTAAGAATTTTAGTGTAACGAAAGGTAGAGGCAATATTCATAAGGTCAAATACAATAGAAAATATATACATTTAATTGATGACTCCTATAACGCCAGCCCTGCTTCGATGAAAACTGCGATAAAAACTTTGAGTACATATTCTAATCAGAGAAAAGTAGCTTTGCTTGGTGATATGTTGGAACTTGGTGATGAAAGCATAAAATTTCATACAGATCTGGTTAAGGTTATCACAGAAAATAATGTAGATAAAGTTTATACAGTTGGTAAATTTATGTTAGAATTGCATGAGTTTTTGCCAGATAATATAAGAGGCACGCATTTTAATGATTCTAATCAATTGAAAAGTGATTTAGCTAACATTATTCAGAATAATGACGCAATTCTAGTTAAAGGCTCACGAGGAATGAAAATGGATCTTATTGTACGGGAATTCGTAATAAAATATTAAGCGAAATCATTGTATTAATTTACAGTAACAAATTATTAGGAACTTTAATTGTGATAAAACGTGTAATTATTTTTGGTGGAACGGGGTTTATAGGGAAACACATCGTAAGACGCTTGGCAGCAGAAGGATATTTAATAAAGATATTCACTCGTAATCAGGAAAAAGCTGCTTGTTTAAAATTGTGTGGCAATTTAGGACAAATATCAATATTTAAAGGCGATTTTTTTGATGAAAAATCAGTTCTGGATGGTATGGAAGAATGTGATGTAGCTATAAACTTAGTGGGAATATTATATGAAGCAAAAAAGCACGATTTTTACGCTGTTCACGTTAAAATAGCTGAAAGGATAGCAAAAGCTGCAAAAATGAAAAATGTACCTATGATGATACATTTTTCTGCTATGGGAATAGAAAATAGCAAGTTGTCAAAATATGCCAAAAGTAAATTGGAAGGTGAAAAAGCTGTAACTTCAGCATTTCAAAAAGCAATAATAATTAGGCCAAGCCTTGTATTTGGTAAAGAAGACAACTTCTTTAATAAATTTGCAAGATTAGCAACTATTCTTCCTTTCTTACCACTAATTGGCAATGGAACAACTAAATTTCAGCCAATATGTGTAACAGACTTAGCTGAAGTGGTATATCGTATTATCAGTTTTAATAAGCAAGACAAGAAAATTTATAACATGGGTGGACCAAAGGTTTACTCTTTCAAAAGCTTATTGAAGTTTATTCTGAATGTTACTAACAGAAAGTGTTTGTTGATCAATGTATCTTTTCCAATGGCAAAGTTAATAGCTTTCTTTTTAGAAAATAAAATTATTTCTATGCTGCTAAAACCAATAACCGGAGATACGAACCCTATGCTTACTCAAGATCAGGTGAAAGTTATGATGAATAGTTCAATCGAAAAGTCAGTTGACCTTGAAACAATGAAGGTTCGACCATTAGCAATTGAAAATGTGGTGCCAGAGTACTTGAAGATTTATAGAAAGTATTGATAAAAGAGTGTGCCCGGTGGGATTCGAACCTACGACCCACAGCTTAGAAGGCTGTTGCTCTATCCAGCTGAGCTACGGGCACACAACATATATAAAATGCTTCTTAGTACAAGTGAAGTCAAGTACTTCGTGTGAATATGATGTTTATCTTACAAAACCTTGTCATTGCAGTTGTGTGTCGCGCGCTACCGAAATTGGATGCGAGAAGTCTATTTATTTTAGAAAATATTATATAGAAAGTTGCTTGACAAACTCCACCAGCGCCCTTATCATGATAGTGAAGCTATTGTATTTGCTTTCGCCAATCTGCAGATTAAAAGGTAAGGATTACTTAATGTATCGGCGTCTTATGTTCAATTTTTTGCAGTATATAGATACTGTATGTCTTTACAAAACTTCATCTACATCTAGATTTTTATCTAAATAAGCTGAACGCGCTTATAAAGCGTTACAAGACATCAAAAAATGCCAATACTCGACAGAGATAGTAAAAGACTAGCTAACTCGGGGATTCTTTGTCTTTTTTTCTGCTTAGTAAATTTCTTAAACATTTGCAGCGTAGGTTAGTTGCAATTAAAAGCGGCTGAATCTCGCTTGTCAAGCATTTAAAACATAAAAAACGCCAATATTTTAAAGCGGATAATAACCACGGGGCTTCTTTTGCCTTTTTTTTCATTTGGTAAATTCCTTAATATTTATAGCTAAACAACAACCGTCATCCCGCTACGTGTTAGCGGCTAAGAGATACCGCGAATGAATCGCGGTATGACGGTTAAGTAGGGTGTCATTCCAGTGCTCCTTTTTCTGTCATCCCAGCGTTACGCGCTGGTTTCAACATTATATCATGAACTTTCTAAAATTCATTGAACTGTGCTTTCAAACGGTAGTGCCGGGGTGTGAGTATAACGATTATCAGTATATAAAAGTCATAGCAGACAGGCTGGAAGCAGCGAGCGCTGGTGAAGTGAAACGAATAATATTCAATATGCCTCCGCGCTCGATGAAGTCCATGTGCATAAGCGTTGCGTGGCCCGCATGGATACTGGGAAACCAACCAACTGCGAGAATAATAGTTGCAAGTTATTCTCAGCGGCTCAGCGAAAAGCACTCGCTCGACACCAGGTGCGTGATGCAGTCTAGTTGGTATAGAGCGCTATTTCCAGAGATAGAACTATCCAAAGACCAGAATACCAAATATAAATTTCAAACAGTGCAGAGAGGATACAGAATCGCAACATCAGTTGGTGGAACACTAACTGGTGAAGGTGGTGATTTTATCATTGTGGACGATCCGCTCAGTTCTGCTCAAGCTTTGAGTGAAACGCTTAGAAAGCGTGCCACAAACTGGTTTGATCAGACTTTAGTAACCAGGCTGAACGATAGAAAAAAAGGAGTCATCGTTCTTGTAATGCACAGGCTACACCAGGAGGACTTAACTGGACACCTTCTCTCCAAGCCAAAAAACATATGGCATCATATTTGTTTGCCAATGATTTCTGAAAATAAGCAGGTTATTTATTCAATTAAAAAGCCAATACCTCCCGTTCCTATCATCCGAGTAGCTCAGCATTGTGCGACCAGGCGATTATATAATAAACCAGCGTCACCTGTAAGGATATTATATTCAAGAGAAGAAGGTCAGTTGTTATATTCCCTCGATGGAGGAAAAGAAGAAGTTGAGATAATAAAAGCTGAACTTGGGAGTTACGCTTTTGCTGCTCAATATCAACAAAACCCTCTGCCGCTTTCAAGTGGTATAGTCAAACGAGAGTGGCTAAAGCGCTATAAAAATGTTCCTGATAATCTCTCGCATGTAACACAAAGTTGGGATACTGCGGTTTCAACAAGTAACATGAGCAACTTTAGTGTCTGCACCACCTGGGCAAAAATAGATAATAAATTCTATTTACTCGACGTATATCGCGCAAAGCTTGAGTATCCAAAGCTTAAAGAACAGGTTTTGTCACTAGCTGCAAGATGGACGCCACACGCAATTTTAATCGAAGCAAAAACAAGTGGTCAACAATTGGTGCAAGAGCTAAAGACAAACAGTGATTTACCGATTATTGAAATAGTGCCACATGATGACAAGCTCACTCGATTTCATCAAATTGTTCCGATTATAGAGTCTGGCAAGGTTTTTCTGCCACATCAAGCAGTATGGCTGAACGATTTTGAGTATGAGATTTTAATGTTTCCTGAAACTCGACACGATGATCAAGTAGATAGTACCGTGCAATATCTCCAGTGGGTGAGAAACAGTACCTCCAGGGTTACGGCTGTACGGGCATTGTGATTTGAGAGCAATTTCCACAAGGGAGGATGTCATCCCAGCGCTCCTTTTTTTGTCATGCAAGTAGCTGACACTGGAATCTAGCTTCTCGTTGCTGCTGCGATCATATACTATTGTAATGAGCCTTCAAAGTCGCTTGAAAATATCAACATCCAAGGGTTTTCTAAAGAGGGTCAAGAACCTACTTTGTAAAATTCACAAGACCTATTAAAATATTTTTTTACTTTTCATTGTATATTTCTCAACATATTATCTTTAAGTACTAAAATAATTAACAGTATGGCGTTATTAATAGTTGAATCACCTGCAAAAGCAAAGACAATAGGTAAATATTTGAGTAAAGAGTTCAAAGTAGCTGCATCCTTTGGACATGTGAGGGATCTTCCAGCAAAAAACGGTTCTGTCGATCCTGATAATGATTTTGCTATAAAGTATGAAACCATTGAAAAAGCAGAAAAATATATAAAAGAGCTAGTAAAAGCAGCAAGTAAAGCATCAGATATATATCTTGCAACAGACCCAGACAGAGAAGGGGAAGCAATGGCTTGGCATGTGATAGAGACATTAAAAGAAAAGAAAGCAATCAGTAATGAAAACAACATTTATAGAGTAGTCTTTAATGAGATAACAAAGAGAGCAGTACAAGAAGCAATAAAAAATCCACGTGAAATTAATATGGATTTAGTGCGTGCACAACAAGCACGTAGAGCTTTGGATTATCTAGTTGGATTTAGTTTGTCACCACTGCTGTGGACAAAATTGTCGGGAAGCAAGTCTGCAGGGCGAGTGCAGTCTGTTGCATTAAAGATTATATGCGAACGAGAAGATGAAATTAGTAAATTTATAACACAGGAGTATTGGAGCATAAAAGCAGAAATGCAAAATAGCAAAGATGAGGCTTTTTTTGCTATGCTAAGCCACTATGACAATAAAAAGCTAGAAAAATTTGATATTAAGAATGAAGAAGAAGCAAAGAACTTAGTCAGGGAGATTGAATCAAGGCAATATGCTGTAAGCACAGTAGAACGCAAGCAAGTTAAGAGAAACCCGCTTCCTCCGTTTATTACTTCAAGTCTTCAGCAAGATGCGGTGAATAAACTGTATTTTAATGTGAAAAGTGTTATGCGCATAGCGCAAAATTTATATGAAGGTATCGATATTGGTGGTGAAACTGTAGGGTTGATAACTTACATGCGTACAGATGGGTTTCATATTGCAGATGAGGCTATAAACTCAATTAGAGGGTCAATTAAGTCATTATATGGTGATAAATATTTACCGCAGTCTCCTCGTAAATATGTAAAAAAGGTCAAAAATGCTCAAGAAGCACATGAAGCAATTCGTCCAACTGATATAAGTAGAACGCCGGGTAGTATTAAGGATTACTTAACGCCAGAGCAATTTAAATTGTACGATTTAATCTGGAAAAGAACCATTGCAAGTCAAATGGAATCGGCGATCCTTGATCAAGTGGTAGTTGAAATTAGTTCTACTGACCAGAAAGTAATTCTGCGAGCAAGTGGATCAAGTATATTCTTTGATGGTTTTTATAAAGTCTATCAAGATAACATGGAAGCCGAAAATGAAGGCCTGCTACCTGCCATGAAGGAAGGGGAAGCGTGTAAGCTGATTTCAGTTGAGCCAAAACAGCATTTCACTCAACCGCCACCTCGTTATAGTGAAGCAAGTATCGTTAAGAAAATGGAAGAAATCGGTATAGGTCGACCATCAACTTATGCAACAATTATTTCGGTATTACAAGATCGTGAGTACGTTTCATTGGATAGCAAAAGGTTTATTCCAAGCAGTCGTGGTAAAATCGTTACTATATTTTTAGAAACTTTTTTTCAGCGTTGTGTAGAGTATGATTTCACAGCACAAATGGAAGAAAAGCTTGATTTAATTTCAAATGGACATGCAGATTGGAAAAAAGAGTTAGGCCACTTTTGGGTGCCATTTTTTGGTCATGTAAACTCTGTCAAGCAAATGACGCATGATGAAGTTTTCAGCGGCATTCACAATTTGGTAGTCGATTGGTTTTGTTCAGAAGAAGGAAGAAAAGAGGTGAATACAAAATGCCCTGCTTGCTCTGATGGCATATTGAAATTGAACTTTGGAAAAGCCGGGGTGTTCCTTGGATGTTCTAACTATCCTGAATGCAACCATACAAAAGAAATTACAGGTAGTAACGACAATTCAGAATATCCAAAAAGTTTAGGTATAGATGATATAACAGGACAAGAGGTAGTAATTAAAAAGGGTCCTTTTGGACTTTATCTGGAGTTTAATAACGAGTTAAAAAAGAAAAAAACGGTTTCCATACCAAAAGATATAAATGTTAATGAGATTGATCTGAGCACCGCTACTCAGTTACTTTCCTTGCCAAAAGTAATCGGAGAACACCCTGAAACCGGAAAGGAAGTAAAAATAGGCCTTGGGCGATTTGGGTACTATATTTTCTATGATGGTAGATACTTTTCTCTTAAGAAAAGCTCCAAAGAGGTGCTGAATACAGAATTGAGCGAAGTTGTACAAATTATTGCAAACAGTCCACGCAAAGAGCTAAAATCTCTCGGGCTTAATGAAAAAGGAAAAGAAGTTTTTATCTGCAACGGTAGGTACGGATTCTATATAAAATGCGGTAAAACAAACGTTGCTTTGGGCAAGAGTGCAGATATTGAAAGCATAGATTTGAAGAAGGCTTTAGAGCTGATTAAGGGTAAGAAATAGACTTCTTGCATAACCATTATCTACGTTAAAAATCAGCTTTTTTGTCATTCCAGCGTGTGACGCTGGAATCTAGAAAAAAAGAACCTGGATGCCAGTGTCTGGGCACTGGCATGACACCCTTTCTGGTAGAGGTTGCTCTCAAATCACAACGTGCATACAACTGCAGCAGTATGATGTTTTATTTATTATAGCTATAACACTGAAGTTTACAATCAGAACAAACCACTTGGCCACGTGGAACTGATTTCAGTTTATCAGTTGAAACTTGATTTGAGCAGAGTATGCATTTTATTGTGTTGCTTGGAGTAAGTGAGTTATCAACAGCAATTCTATCATCAAAAACAAAACACTCACCTTCCCAATTATTATTTTTATTATGAGTTTTTTCGAGGTAAGAAAGAATGCCGCCTTTCAGGTGGTACACATCGTTAAATCCAAGATTTTTCATGTACGCTGTTGATTTTTCGCATCTAATTCCACCAGTGCAGTACATAGCTACTTTCAGGTCTTTACTCTCAGAAAATGACTCTGTCCACTGAGGAAACTCACGGAAACATTGTGTGTGTGGATTAATTGCATTCTTAAACTTGCCTAACTTCACTTCATACTCATTTCGTGTATCTATTACTAAAACGTCAGGTTGAGAAGTAAAATCATCCCAATGCTCTGGATCAACATATTTACCCTTAAGGGAAATATCAAGATTGCTTACACCAAGATTCACAATCTCTCTTTTTAATTTTACCTTCATCTTGCTAAATGGTTGATATTCTGCTGCACTCTCTTTCCATGTAAGGTCCCTTAGCCTATAATCAGAACGTAGAAAATCGAATATTTTATCAATTGCGTTTCTTTCACCAGATATTGTTGCATTAACACCCTCTTCTGCAAGGAGTATAGTGCCCTTTAACTCAACGTTGTTGCATGTAGCTTTTATTTCGTCTTTCATGTCATAATAATTAGAAAGTTCTACAAAATGATAGAAAGTTGCAATGACGAAGCTCATGATTATTCACTTATCAACTAAAAACATGATATACAAAATTATAAAGATATTCAATAGTACGGCTGTTATAGCTAAAGTGGCTCTACAATTTGAAAAACAACAAATTCGTCATTCCGCTACTCGTTAGCGGAATCTATGCTGAGATACCGCGAATGAATCGCGGTATGACGTAGGGAAACCTTTCTTGGATTAGCTATAATTACTGGATATCTTCAGTTTTTACATATAACATTTTAATATAAAATATAGATTCAAATTAATGTTTTTAAGAGTATTTAAAAATATATTCTTATTTCTAGTAAGTATATTATTCGTCTGTCCAATATTATCATTAATATCAATTCTATTTACAGATACAACAAATTCCGGATGGGTAATCAGCACACTTTTCCCTGAATATATACTGAGTACGTTAATTTTGATGATAGGAGTGGGGGGAATATCCTTCATATTTGGAGTAATTCCAGCTTGGCTCACTACATTTTTTTCATTTCCTGGAAGTAAAATTTTTGAGATTGCTTTATTCTTTCCAATATCGATTCCTGGATATATAGTAGCGTTCGTCTATGTAAATACACTAGAGTTTTCAGGTCCGGTGCAGAGCTCATTAAGAGACATTTTAGAGTGGAGCAAAGGTGACTATTGGTTTCCTGAAATAAAATCTCTAGGTGGTGGAATATTAGTAATGGGATTCAGCCTATATCCATACGTTTATATGTTAGTCCGCTCAAGTCTAAAGAATGTTAGTAACTCAGTCACTATTGCGTCAACGCTTGGGTTCTCCTCATTGAAGAGCCTGTTTTCTGTCATCATACCCTCCATACGCCCATCAATTATAGCTGGGTTGTCTTTGGTACTAATGGAAGTAATTACAGATTTCGGCACACCACAGTTTCTTGCTATCGATACTTTTACGACAGGAATATATCGCACCTGGTTTTTACTGCATGACAAATATTCAACTACTGTTTTAGCAGTTGCAGAATTAATTTTCGTTGTGATACTAATAGCTATCGAAAAAAAACTACAAAAAAAAGGAATATCTTACTCTTCAATCAATACCAATTCAGATTATCACAATAAACGGAGTATAAGTGGCGCTATACCGTTGATCTTTGCTTATCTTATGTGTGTATTGCCGATATTAATAGGTTTTATTTTGCCAATGATTCCGCTCATATATTGGAGCATAGAGAAGGGGTTGTTCATATACGAAGCAAGATTCTATAACATAATAGCAAATAGCATTAGTTTATCAGTTATTACCGCACTAATCTCAATTAGCATTGCAATAATGATTGGATATACGGCGCGTAAAAATAAGGTAATCAATAATGTAGCACGTCTCATTTCTTTAGGCTACGCAATTCCAAATGCAATTATCGCAATTAGTATAATAATATTTTTAAGCAGAATATCCTCTTTCATTACTCAATATGTTGTGGAAATTAGCTTAGTAGGAACTATTGGCGCATTAGTTTACTCATATTTATTCCGTTTTTTTGCTATATCTTTCAAGGCGGTAGAGTCAGGGCTCAAAAAAACACCAAATGAAATTGAGTGGACTGCATATACCATGGGTCATGGACCTATTTCCACATGTTTGAATGTTCATATCCCTCTCATCAAGAAGAGTATATTATCGGGATTTTTGCTCGTATTTATGGATACTATCAAGGAGCTCACAGCAACACTCATTATAAGACCATTTAATTTTGAAACTATATCAACTAGAATATATGAACTTGTAAGCGATGAGCGCTATAGAGAAGCTGCCCCATTTTCGTTAATAATAGTTATAATAGGCTTAATCTCTACAATAACCTTATTTACACTTGATGATAAGGATAAAAAATAAACGTAACCGTTCACAGATTTCCACTTAATTCTTCAATCTCACTAATAGAAAGGCCAGTAAACTTGACAATAGTGTTGACATCAACATTATTAGCCAGCATTGCTTTTGCGACTTCAATTTTCCCTTCCTCTTTACCAATTTTTTTGCCTTTTTCAGTAGCAAGATCAAGTCTGTATTCAAGAATGGCTTCTTCTTTGCGTAGATCCATTATCCTTTCTTCATAGGCTACTAAATCTTTTTCGTTCCAACGAAACTTGTCTAACTCATCATACGCCAGCTTTATTATTGGTGCTTTTTCTGCTATCTCTTTTAAGTCCTCTTCTGTTGTTTCTTCTGCATATTTAAAAAAGAAACACCACCTTTCTATTGTACTTTCTAGCTGCTCTACTTTACTTTTTGAAAATTTGGGCAATTCTATAAAGATAAATTGAAAATCTTTTAAGTAATGGCCGTTAGTTTTTATATCACGTATATTGTGAGTAGAAATATAATCAACTTCTTCAGGAAGTAAGTTACAATTTGATATAGCAATAAAGAAGACTTTCTTTAAATCAATGTAGTTGCCAGATTTATCTAATTGTCTTGAGTAGGCTTTAGCGGCATATAATTGAGCGCGTTTTTCGAAGCCCTTGTCTCTAGCGAGCTGGTCAGGTAAGGAAGCAGTATTACTACTACCCCCTCCCTTAGAAACGCAGCATGCAGGTTTCCCAACACTACGCTTGAGCCCCTTATCTAAGTTCTTCTTTTCTAGAACCGGCTTGTCCTTCATGATTCCTCAGGAAACATCATTCTTAATGGTGACACCAACAGTAGAGAACCTTCTCTTGAGAAAGAGCTTGCTAACATTCTTGTTCGTTTCACTCTCTCATCAAAATACTTTTTCCATTTTAAGTCAAGGGGATTTGCATCCGCTCTGATTTTAACATGTCGTCTGATAGGTATATCAATCAGCTTAAGCAGTCTTAAATACCGTATCTCTTTTGGTTTGTTCTTGCATAGGGGTGCAGCAAAAACCCATTGGCGTTGACCCATTACTTTGAAGTAACGATTCTTTATCCAACGTAATCCTTTACGAGGATGTCTTTTCTTTGCCCATTTCCATAAACTATGCCAAATTTCATTGTCGATCTTTCTAAACGCTTTTTTAGCACACACATGGTGATAGTAATTTCCCCATCCTCTCAGTAGAGAGTTGAGTGACTTAATTACTATAGCCTGAGTGTTCGCTATATTTGCTTTTATCAATGTACGTGCTTTATTAAGAAGTCTTTTAATACTTTCTTTCGAAGGTTTAATAATTAACTTCTTATTATATCTACGTACATTACAACCAAGAAAGTCAAACCCTGTTGTGATAGATGTAATCTTTGTCTTCTCTTCTGACAGAATTAAACCTCGCTCATGAAGAAAAGATGATACTGAAGGCTTAACTTCCTTTTCCAGTACTTCATGTGTGAAATCTGAAATAATAAAGTCGTCTGCGTATCTGATTACATTCACTCCACTTCTGATTTTGTTTCTTTTTCTACTGCCGAGTTTACCAAATCGACTTTCCAATAACTTTTCAAGTCCGTTTAAGGCTAAATTGGCTAGTATTGGAGAAATTATACCACCTTGCGGGGTACCTGCAGTTGTGGGATACAGAGTTTTTGATTCTAGGAAGCCAGCTTTTAACCAACTATGCAGAATTTTTTTCTCCATAGGAATATGCTTCATAAGCCATTCATGATTAATGTTGTCAAAGCATCCTTTGATATCACCTTCAAGTATCCATTGTAGTTGATTACGACTTGCCAGTAACAAATGACAAGCTACTGTAGCATCTGCACAGGATCTTTTAGGTCTAAAGCCATAGGAGTGACGATCACTGATCGTTTCAGCTATCGGTTCCAGAGCAAACAGATATAATGCTTGCATGGCTCTATCTTTTATCGTGGGTATTCCAAGAGGTCTTCTTTTGCCATTAGATTTACTGATATAAATCCGTTTTAGCGGAGAAGGTTTATATCCTCTTTGCTTTAACTGCTTTATTCCTTGAAATTTAGCATTGCAAGTTGACCATAGTTGACGATCTACACCCGCTGTGTTTTTTCCTTGGTTTTCAGTTACTCTCTTAACAGCCAAAGCTTTTCCGCTAAAAGAGCGTGTGAGAAGATGTTGTAAAGTTTTTACCTTACCCCATCTTCCTTCTTGGACAGCCTTAACAATACGTCTTTGTAGCCTCACAATAACTTTCTGGCATTTCTTCCATGGCAACTGCTTCCATGCTTCAAAGCTTTTGGTAGATGCACTTACAGGTTTACTTGTAATCATCTGCTTTCCTACCTTAAGTGGTTAACAAAGTTTCTTGTCACGAGGGACCAAACGGAAGTCTGCTCGTTTTCACGCGAATTAATGTTACAAATTCTATCCATTTCGTTACAAAATGGCATTCGCTTTCTCCATTCTCCTTTACCTGCACTTCCATCAGCATTCCTTGCGGTTTGCTTGCCATGTAGGCGAAAATACAGGCTTACCCTGTTTCTCCAGTCATACAATAGTGGGTTAGGTGGCTTCTCCATACCGGTGGAGTTATTATTTGCGTACATCTAGAAATGAAAAAATGTAACTTATCCACATTACCTTTTGGTCAGAGCTTATCAGCATCTTTAGCTCTTTCATCGTATCGGTACTTATAAAGCTTCACTTACGTTCACCATACCACTAGCCTAGCCCTCCAACCACATGATGCTTGCAGTTTATGCCCCTCTCACGATTGAGCATCTTCTTTTTCAAGAGGAGGTTCATTGTCCGCATCGCTTGGCACCAACCGGTTGCCCGATTCGCACTGATGCGTAGACTCAGACGGCAAAACATCTGGTTTAATAAGTTTTAGAATCCTTTCAGTTTCTTTCTGAATGAATTCCTCTCCTTTTAAACAATATGACCGAAGACTTTCAGGTCGCACCATTTCTGCTATATATCTATTTCCGTGAGAATCCTTGCAGAGAACATCAACAATACTTTGTTTATCAGAGGCAACTTCGGGATCCATAATAGTGCTAAGAAACTCAACTTCTTGTATTGCATTTATCTCAGTAAACCCTAAAATATCGTTCAAAAAGTGGATCAGGATATTCTTATTTTTTTCCGTTCCAAAGATTTTTTTGAAACACAAATCATTGCGAGGATCGAGAAATTTTGAAAGAGCCATGGCAAAAATGCTTGAAAATATTAATAATTATACACTATTATTAACAATTATTCAACCATATTTTTGAAGATAGCTATAGCTAACACGTCATAACCGCCACGAACCGTCATACCGCGATTCATTCGCGGTATCTTAGCATAGATCCCGCTAACAAGTAGCGGGATGACGATTGTGTATCGTGCTTTGCTAAAAATCACAGAATGCAGTCTGGTTACAAATAAACTATTTTGACAGTTAATGGGGTCTAGTTTTGATGTATGGACTATCCAAAGAAAAGGGTGGTATCATAACTTCAAAAACTTTTATGCTTTCTTCATTCAGAAATTCATACTTACCCTGCATTATTCCTGACGGTACATTTAAGTATGTTCCACTTGTGTATTTAAATACCTCTCCAGATTTTATCACAGGTTGTTCTCCGATAACACCAACTCCGGCAATTTCATTTACTTTTCCCTTATAATCTATTATTTGCCAATGACGACTTAACAATTGAATAGTTGATTGGCTTTTGTTTTTTATCTTAACGTTATACATCCATACATAGCAATTTTCATAAGGAATGGATTGCTCTTCAATGTAAATTGGTAAAACTGTAACTTCAACAAAGTTGGTAGTCAATGTGTATTCTAGAATCATTATAGAATATTCATGATAAAAAGATAATATTCTAATTATATGCTTTTTTCATAGATTTTTCAAGTATACTTTAATTAGGAAATATCAATTTATAGTATGAACGAACCAGATGCGCTTAGCAAAAAAGTAATAGGAATAATAGGTGGTGGACAATTAGGTAAAATGACTGCTATCGCTGCAACAAAACTTGGACAAAAAATACATGTTTTTGCCAGTGCTAAAGACGATCCGGCTTGCTCTGTTGCTGATGATTTCACAATAGCAGATTTCTCTAATAAGAAAGCTCTTGAATCTTTTGCACAGAGTGTGGATTTAGTTACTATTGAGTCTGAAAATATTCCATGTAGTGCAATTGATATCGATGTAAATTTTTATCCGGGTAAAAAAGCGTTACACATTTCGCAGAACAGACTGAGAGAAAAGGATTTTATTAAAAACTTGGGTATAAAAACTGCTAACTATAAGAGTATACAAAATTATAATGAGCTACTGAAAAGCAGTAGAGCTTTTGGCTATCCAACAAGGCTGAAAACAACAGAAATGGGTTATGATGGAAAAGGGCAATATGTGCTTGAGAATGATTCTGAAGTGAAGCAATTTGCTTCCTTTGATTGGAATACAGAGTACATTCTTGAAGCAAGTGTTGATCTACTGAAAGAGGTTTCAATAGTCGTTGCAAGAGATAAAAACGGTAAAGTAGCTTTTTTTCCTATAGCAGAAAATTACCACGTTGATGGAATACTTGATACTTCAACAGTGCCAGCTAAAATAGATAGTAAATTAACTCAAGAGGTACAACGAGCTGCAAAGAAAATAGCAAATGCGCTTGATGTAATAGGAATTCTGGCTATTGAATTTTTTGTTACTAAGGATAACGAATTGTTAGTTAATGAACTAGCTCCCAGACCTCACAATTCTTGCCACTGGAGCTTGGATGCATGTAACGTTAGTCAATTTGAACAGCTAGTTAGGATAATATGCGGGTTACCTATGCAGGAAGTAGTATTACGCTTTCCTTGTATGACGAAAAATATAATAGGTAATGATATATATGATTCTCATAAGTATTTGAGCAACGAAAAAGCTAGTTTAACCATATATGGGAAAAAAGAGGTTAGGGATAAGCGTAAAATGGGACATGTCAATATAGATTTAAGTTAACAGTTTTTCTACGTCATACTGCCACAACTGTACGAACATTGTGATATGATGAGATGTTACATAGTAAACGGTGTCATTCTAGCACCTCTTTTCCCGTCATCCCGCTGCTTGTTAGCGGGATCTCATTTCACTTTGTGAAGGTGTCATCCCAGCACCTCTTTTCCCGTCATTCCGCTGCTTGTTAGCGGGATCTCATTTCACTTTATGAAGGTGTCATCCGAGTAGCCTGACTACTTGGATCCAGGAATTTTATTAAGTTGGTAAGCATAAAAGTGGCTGATCTTATGTTAAAACACAACGTTCTTGATGAGATTACAGCAAGGCTGGATTCCAGCGTCAGCTACTTGAATGACAGCAGTCCTACGTCATGCCGCCGCGGTATCTCTAGATCCCGCTAACACGTAGCGGGATGACGGTTGTCGTTTAGCCATAAATGTTTAAGAAATTTACCAAACGAAAAAAAAGGCAAAAGAAGCCCCGTGGTTGGCTAGTTACTTACATTATACTTTCAAGTATGGCGTTTTTTTATTCTAAACGTTTAATAACCGCGATTCATCTGCTTTTAAGCCGCAACTAATCTAAATTATAAACATTAAGAAATTTACTAAACAGAAAAAAAGGCAAAGAAAACCTAGGGTAGCTAATTACTCACTATCCATTTTTTAAGTTGGCGTTTTTTGATGTTTTAAATGCTTTATAAGCGCATTTTAGCTTGTATAGCTAGAAATTTGATAAAGACATAAGGTGCACATAGTGCAAAAAATTAAACATGAGACGCCAAATACGTTGAGTTTTTTTGTCATTTAATCTGTACAGAGAAGATAAATAAATAGCTTCAGTTTCATGATAAGGGGGCTGGCGAAGGGTGTCAAGTAAGTTTTTTCGTTTCTATTTCCAATAAAAGTTTGTATGCAATAACACAGAAGCATGCACTGCTATTCCTTCATTTCTTCCAATATAACCTAATTTCTCTGCAGTGGTTGCTTTGATATTTACAAATTCATCATCAATTTCTAATGCTTTTGATATGAATTTCTTCATTTCTACTTTGTAAGGCGATATTTTAGGCTCTTCACAAACTATAGTAATATCTAAATTAGACACGCTGTACCCTTTTTCTTTTGCTTTTTTAGCAGCAAAGTCAAGAAAGTGAGATGAATTGCAATCTTTCCATTCAGAGGAACTAGGAGGAAAGTGCTCTCCTATGTCGCCACATCCCAGTGCTCCGAGTATTGCATCAACGATTGCATGTATTGCAACATCACCATCAGAGTGCGCTTCTATTGCCATGTTGTGTTCAATTTTCACACCGCAAATTTTTATAAAGCTTTCAGCACCATTTTGAACTTTAATGAACTTATGTATATCATAACCGGCTCCGACACGAAATTTTGGCTCTTCAAAAAGAAGCTTTGCCATATTGATATCCTCTTTTGTGGTTAACTTAAAATTGCTTTTCTCACCTTTAATAATCGCAACATGTTTTTTGTGCTCTACCATTAGTGATGAATCGTCAGTAAATTCTTTGACTGATTGATGGCATGATAATAATTCTTTGAAATTAAAAATTTGAGGGGTTTGTATGGCTCTGAGCTTTCCTCTTGAGATCGTAGATTCAATAAAATTATTACTCACCAATGACATAGTGTCTTCAACTTCTATTGCTGGAACTACTCCTGTATATTGATCATTAATCATAGATTCAACCAAGTTATCTATCAGAACATCTGACACAAAAGGCCTACAAGCATCGTGTATAACTACAAAATCTGGGTTAATTTTTTGTAAGCTTTCAAGCCCTAGTTTAACTGAACTTTGCCTGTTTTCTCCTCCGTATACAGGGCTTAGTAATTTAGTGTCTGTAATTAGTGATATAGCTTTCTCATAGAAACTTTCATGGTCTCTATTAATTGCTATTCTTATGTAATCTATATATTGGTTAGCCAGAAATCTTTTAATTGTATGAAATAAAACAGATTTACCTGCCAGTTTTATATATTGCTTAGGAATCGTAGAATTGCATCTACTGCCTACTCCCGCTGCAACTATTAATGCTGCTATTTTGTATTTCTTAGCGCACATATTTCTTTTTGTAGAAGCTTTCCTCTCTATCCAAGATTCTTTCCGAAAAATAAAATTTCTGACATCATATAAAAGTTACTTCCCCTATTAACTAGCATAATTATAATAGCAAAAGAGATATTTAGAGAGCTCAAAATCTATCTTTGCCTGCGGATTAAACAACTAAATTTTAGTAAAAAACGATAGTATTACAAATCGTAAAATACTTTCAACATAGGAAAAATAAATTGCATATTTTTCAGTAAATTAGCTATGCTAAACACATGCAAAAACGTCATATAACTATTTGTTTCATACTGCTTTTTATAATAGGGATGTTATTCCTGATGCGTCCTATGATTTTTCCATGTTTAATATCTATTATTATTGCATATTTGTTTAATCCGCTAGTAGTCAAGTTTGAAAAGTATAGAATACCACGTTCATGTTCTGTAATTTTTATAATACTTATTTTATTAATAGCTTTTATACTAGTCATAACATTTGTTTTACCTATTATATATGTTCAAATTACTTCAATATTAAATTTCTTAGTGAGTAAAGTGCCTTCATTAAAGCTTAAAGTAATCCCCTCTGTATTAGAATTTCTTAATATGAAAATCGAGGATAGCTTATTTGATCATTTATCTAAAAATCTAGCAGAAAATTACAGCAACTATGTATCTTATTTCATGAATGCTCTTGATATTGCTAGTAACTTTATAATCCAAGTGTTAAGTTCAAGCTTTAACACGGTATCATTAATGGTGATTACTCCTGTAGTGTTTTTCTATATATTACGTGATTGGCCTTTAATTATAGAAAAAGCTAGTAAATTAATCCCTATTCCTTACAGAGGAAAAATTGCAGATTATTTTTCCAAAGTGGATTTCATTATATCTAATTATCTAAAGGGGCAGGTAAATGTATGTATTGTCATGATGGTCTTTTACTCTGTGAGCCTGAGCATAATCGGATTGGAACACTCTATTGTTATTGGAATTTTATCAGGAATGTTAACGTTCATACCTTACGTAGGGCCATTATTATATACCATTATTGGGTTTTTGAGCGCTATCACTCAATTTAGTGGATGGTTTGAAAGTGCTGCTGTTTTGCTATTATTTGGTGTTGGACAATTAATAGATTCAAATATATTAGTTCCTTTATTAATAGGAAAAAAAGTTCATATACATCCAACTGTAATTATTCTGGGAATTACTATATGCGCTTCATATTTTGGATTTACAGGTATATTACTTTTTATTCCAATAATAGCAATGTTCAATGTATCAGTAGAATATGCAATCAATAAATATTTTAAAAGTGAGCTTTATAAAAACGGCTAACAGACCTTTTGCATAATCAATTTATGGTAAGAGGAGAAATGAGCCCAGAATACCTGACACATTTGAGGAGCGTAAGTAAATTTCTGCGCAAAAATTACTACCAGAAAGAGGTTACGTAAGAGGTTCAACGTGCAATTAAATTTATTTAACAACAATCAAGCTGATTATAGCCGGCAAAATTACATCATCTTAGATGAAAATAAGCACGTATATAATTCGGTAGTTAATGATTTATCTTGGAAATGTCTGATTCTTTTTGGACCTAAAAGCTCCGGTAAAACTCATCTTGCTCATATTTGGCAATCAATAAACGATGCAATCTTTATCAATGTGAATAACTTCGTAAGCGAGATTAGGTATAGCGATGCTTTTATTTTAGAAGACGTACAAAACATTAAAGATGAAGCAATGTTATTACATTGTTACAATTACATGAAAGAAAACGACAAGAGGCTGCTAATCACTTCTTCAATTTCACCAAAAAAGCTTAACTTCAAACTAAGAGATTTAAGTTCTCGAATATTATCAACTATCAGCGTAAAAATTTTGCCTGCAAGCGAGGAATTATTAAGAATTATGCTAATAAAACGATTTTCAGATAAACAGTTAAAAATTGATTTAAAAGTGATTAATTATATTTTAGCAAGAATAGAACGTTCTTTCTATAGCATTGATAAAATTATAGAAAAGATAGATAATGAATCTATAGGGTCAAATGTGACCGTTCCTTTTATTAGCACTTTATTAAAAAAAGATGCCATTTGATTTCTTCTTTTGTAAAGGTGTATATTAAAAATTTATTAACACCCATAACACTAACGTAATTGGAATCTCTATCTGTCCATGTTAGAATTATAATCAATGTTATGTTATAATAAATATAGATAGATACAGCTAAGAAGTATTCTATATTTATAGTAGAGCTCACTTTATAAGGTGTTTTTTATAGATTTAACGTTATAATTTAACTATGATAAGAGTAAGATTAAATTTAAGAAAAAGGTTAAAGCAAAAGTTTGTGATGTTCACTCTATTGATAAATGCTTTATTTGTCTCATATTTTCTCATAAGAAACACAGGGAACACTTCTAATCAAATTATAGCCAAAGAAATAAATATAGGAACTGATAATGAAAAATAAACAGTCGCAAAATAAAAAAGAAAATCTTTACATAACATATTACATAGATGCTTTAGCTTCAGAGAGGTCCGCTGCACAAAATACTCTGGAAAGTTATCGTTCGGATTTACACCAGTTTGAAGAATTTTTATTGGAAAGCGGCACTACCTTGGTTGGTGTAAACAAAACCAATATTAAAGATTATGTGAAATCTTTATGTACACAAAAAAAATATAAAAGTAGCTCTATATCAAGAAAAATATCCGCTATGAAAAATTTTTACAAGTGTCTATTTAATGACGGAATAATAGATTTTAATCCAGCGCCGGCTAATGATGCTGAATTAAAGAATCCAAAAGTTTCTCGTCCTTTGCCTAAGTATTTAAGTGTCGAAGAAATATTTTTGCTAATGGACACAGTGAGAAAATCAGCAAGCGAATCGAATAAAGAGATAAGCAGTAAAAGGCTATGTGCGATTTTAGATATCCTTTACTCTTCTGGAATGCGTGTTTCTGAACTAATTAGTATGAAATTATGTGAAGTGTCACATTTAATAAACAGTAATAACAAAGAATGCTATATAATAATAAAAGGAAAAAGTGGTAGAGAGAGGCAAATTCTTTTTAATGAACAAGCATTGCAGAGCCTTAGAAATTATTTATCAGTTCGTGATAATCTGATCTCTAAAGAAAAGGAATCCGATTGGCTATTCCCAGGTGATAAACCTAATAAACCAATTACAAGGCAGAGGGTCGGTCAATTAATGAAGGAGTTGGCAAGAAAATGCAATATTGATGAAAATAAGATCTCTCCACACGTGATTAGGCATTCTTTTGCTACCCATCTACTAAATAGCGGAGCAAATATTGTGTTGATACAGAAAGTTCTTGGCCATACTAACCTTTCTACAACACAAATATATACTCATATTGCTAACGAAAAGTTAAAGGACAAATTAGCTGATTCGCATCCTATTACTCAGATGATCAATAATTAAATTTATTGTTTTTAATTTGTAATAAAGTTAAATTTAAATAAATTTATGTGAGTTTGTGATTTCAAGTTTATTGTTTAATTTCTTTCTTATATTATGGGAGGTATTCTATACTTTCATTACTCTCCCTGTAATTTTCTTTTCTGAGTGTGTAATAACCATTTTCCTCGTCTGTTCGGTGAGAGTTGTATTATTCATGCTGCGTTTATTATGTGGCATTAAATATGAAGTGAGGGGAATGGAAAACATCCCTAAGCAACCTTTTATCATTGCATCTAAACACCAATCTCCATTTGAAACATTTATTTTTATACTACTATTTAGAAAAGCGGTTTTTATTTTAAAACGTGAATTGAAATGGATTCCATTCATTGGTTTGCATCTTATAGCGCTGAAAATGATTTTTATTAACCGTTCAGATGGTATCAGTTCTATACGCCATATAATCAAACTAGCAAAAATGCGTATAAAAGAAAATAGAAGCATAATAATATTTCCTGAAGGTACAAGAACAACTATAAACCAAAATATAAAATATCAACCAGGTATTGCTGCTTTATATAGCGTATTATCTGTTCCTGTGTTACCGGTTGCTTTAAACACTGGTTTGTTTTGGCCAAAAAGCATACTTTCTCTGAGAAAGAATCCCGGAAAGGCAGTAATAGAAATATTGCCCCCAATATATCCTGGGTTAAACAAAAATGAATTCTTGCAAAGTTTAGAAAAAATTATTGAAGAGAGAAGCAGTAGATTAACCATAGGAAAAACTGATATTGCAAATTAACAAAAAAACTTTATAATTAAAAGAAAAGTACAGTATTTTAGGTATTAATATATGGCAAATCATAAGAGTGCTAAAAAAATGATAAAGGTAATAGCAAAGCGCACTTTAATAAATAAGATGCGGAAAAGTAAAACTCGCACCTCTATTAGAAAATTGGTTGATATAATCAAGTCTGGCGACAAAGAAAATGTTGTTCTGGCATTTCGGAATGCTGAATCTAATTTACACAAGTGTGTGAATAAAGGTGTTATTCATAGGAATACTGCTGCGCGTAAAATAAGTCGCTTAAATGCAAAAGTAAAAGCATTGATGACCGCTTAATACGGTTAATGTAAAGTTAACTGTATTAATATATACTCCTCAGTTTGTATATTCTGTATAAAATTTAAGTAGCTTAAGTGATGGATAAAAAAGTGCTATTAGAACTAAGTAATGGATTAAAAATCGAGCTACCTGTATTAAGCGGAACAACAGGTCCTGATGTGTTAAATATCAAGGATTTATATAAGATGACAGGATTATTCACTTACGATCCAGGGTTTGTTTCTACAGCTTCATGCTCTTCTACAATTACATTCATTGATGGAGATGAAGGAGTTCTTAAATATAGGGGACATAATATAGCTGATTTGGCAGAGAATAATAATTTTACTGCTGTGATTTATTTATTGCTCTATGGTGAATTACCCAGTTCAGAGCAACACAAAAAATTTCTTCTCAAAATACAAGAATCATCCAAAGTATCAGAGCAAGTTACAAATGTAATTAAAGCATTTCCAAAAACTGCTCACCCTATGTCAATCTTAGTTGCATGTTTTGCAAGTTTGTCAGCATCTTATCATGAAAAGCATGGCAACAATGTCAATGGTGAAGACCTAGATTTTGGAATTTCTGCAATAGCGCAAGTTTCCACAATTATTGCAATGATTTATAGGCATATCAACAATCAGGAATTCATAAATGCTAACAATGAATTAAGTTACAGTGAAAATTTCTTAAAGATGATATTTGGCGATGCTGTTGATAATGATAAAAGCGCCCTTTTTGCAAAAGCTCTGGATAAAATATTTACTCTCCATGCTGATCATGAACAGAATGCTTCTACGGCGGCTGTCAGATTGGTGGGATCGGCTGGTTCTAATCTGTTTGCAAGCCTCTCTGCAGGAGTTGCTACACTTTGGGGACCAGCACATGGTGGAGCTAATGAGGCAGTTATAAATATGCTAAAAGAGATAGAGCAAAGTGGAGATATAGATAAATTCATCGAAAAAGCTAAAGATGATAAAGATCCATTTAAATTGATGGGATTTGGACATCGTGTTTATAAAAATTATGATCCGCGCGCGCGTATATTGAAAGTCGCTTGCCATGAGGTTCTAAGTAAACTAGAACAAAATAATGAACTGCTTAAAATTGCAAAAAAACTTGAAGAAATAGCTTTAAAGGATGAATATTTTATCGTGCGTAAGTTATATCCAAATGTTGATTTTTACTCAGGTATAATAATGAATGCTATTGATATCCCCTCAAATATGTTCACGCCTATTTTTGCACTTGCAAGAACCACTGGTTGGGTTACTCAGTGGTATGAAATGATAAATGATAAAGAAACTAAGATCTGTAGACCAAGGCAACTCTATTTTGGTAAATAAATTTATTTTCACTTCATTAGACTTCTTGCATAACCCAAACTAAGTAGAAAAAAGGTGTCATCCGAGTAGCTGACACTGGTTCCTTTACAACGGAAGTGTCCAGAGGTGTCATTCCAGTCTGGAATCCAGAAAAAAGGATGGTGTCATTCCGTATCCGTTTAGCCAATGGCGTCAACTTAAGAACTTTCATTAGCAAACTCTCCTAAAGACATGATGGCGTTTAGGCTTATCTACTTTATTGCGGCTGTCCCGGTCGGATTTTAACTTTAGCGCGTATACTTAAAAAGGGCTTGAAAGTTTTTTGGCGCAATAAGTACCTGATAGAGTTTCTGTCTCATTACACTAAATAAAACTGAAAAATTTAAACGATACTCAGTAATTTGATCTGGGTTCCAAGGCCCTTGTGCATCACATATATGAAGCGATAATATATTGCACATGACCAAGTTTGCCCAAAATTCTTGTAATACAGCCTCTCCAGAAAAATTCTCTAACTCTGCTCCTACTTTGAGTCGTTTATAGCACCCCTCTATGTGCCACCTTAACACATAAGCTTTGCTCCAAAGTCTCGGTCAAAAACTCTGTTTCTCAGTTGGCTAATGTCAGCACTATAACTCTTACTTTCTGTCCTTTCATTTTATTTTTTAGCTTTTCATTTTCTAATATAAAATCAAAATCTAATTCGCCAGCGTTCCCATAGCTTACTATAATTTTTTTTTTGCAAGCAAAAAATAAAATCTACTTCCAAATCATAATGCTGCTGAATGAATTTTACTGAAGACGATCATAGATAAATAATAATTTCTCTTGATTTAATAAACGCATTTGAGTGATAACTTCGGGTAATTGCTCTGCCGCCAACGTTTGTTCACCTATATTCCAAGCTGCAAGACGAGCACTGCAAATCAATGAAGTACACAAATCAACAAACAAATTGCCAATGGTGCCTGTTGTTCCATTTGGTTCAAACTCGGATACAATTTCCCCAGAGCTGGGTAATCTCATACCAGAACCATCTGCTGCAATAAGTCTATAGCCTCTCCAACTCAGGTTCATCCTGATAGGCTGTTTGGATGCTTAAATTCTTGAAAGCCTGTATGGCAAATCTTATATCTTGCTTTAGAAAAAGCTTGCTTTGAGGGTACATGTCAATGGCTCCATAAGTTCACATTCTATTCCCAAACTTTTTTTAACTAACTTTAAAATCATAGAAAATACTGTCGAAAAAGGAAGTTTTCTTGTTCGTGTAAAACTCAACACAATGGATTTTCTGAAAAGTTTTCGAGTATATTATATTTTTAATTTGTAGAATAAGGTTTTTTCCTTTTTGCATATTTCACCTAAAAAGGACACATTTTAGACTTCTTTGTTGAAATAAAACAGAAACAAAAGTGCTGTTTCTTGCACTCTTTGGATAATTTAATGATAAAAAATTTAGAGAGAAATTTTATACACTATCGCTGATATTTTTCCTTAAGTTGACGCCATTGCCTGAACGGATACAACTTAATTTTTAATCTGCAGGAGTCAAGTTGAGAATGTCCAATTTTCCACTTTCTTTATAGCATAACATACTTCAGCGCCTCTTGCTCCTCTTGAAGTCCAATGGGCTCACCACTTATGTGTAAATTAATCGTTAATGTTGTACACGTTCTTTTCTTTTTCTACTCTCTCTTGCTCTTCAATACAATATATAGCAAGCGGATTAGCTTTAAGTCTTTCGACTCCTATTTCTTCTCCTGTTCCATCGCAGTAACCATAAGTGCCTAATTTTATTTTTTCTAACGCCTCCTTAATTTTTTCTTTTCTATCTTTTCGACGCTTGATTAATTCCTCGTTTCCACTATCTTCATCAGAATAGTATGTATCAATACTATTATCTTCTAGTTCTTGTTTCTCTAACTCAGCGAGTATTGATTGTAACTTTAAGCTGAAGTATTCCAGTTGTTTTACGCTCATATATTCTTCATCTTCTGAAGGAGTGTAATCTTCTGGTGACTTTATTTTTGGTAACTTTTCCATAATTGCATTATCAAAAAAATAATAAAACCTATATAATTTATGAACAAAAAATTATACTACCTCAAAGTAAACACTATAATTTATAATAAACATTTAAAAGCCTAGTATGATCGACTCAGTAAAAAAATTAGTAATAGATGATAAGAACTTTACCTATATAGTATGTATTTTTATCATAATGTTAAGTTTATCTTCATTTACACTTAAAAACAACAATAAACAAGAAGTTATGTTAACATTAACATGGATATGTGCTACATTTGTTTTGCAGATTTCTACAAATAATTTGTTTACATCTGATTATCATGATGGAATATTAGAGCAAATCTTTGTACAGCCACTCTCTTCTAGGCTTATAGTTGCTTATAAAATTTTCGCTCACTGGTTATTATTTGGGTTACCGATTTCAGTAATTTCTTCCATATTCAGCTTTGCAATTCTAGGCAATAGTATTGAACACTCAATAGCAGTTGGAGTGTCTTTATTATTTAATACGCTGATAATCATTAATATTTCAGCTACTGGAAATGCATTGATGATTGGTCGAAACAACTTAGCATCAGGAGTATCGCAAATTCTTGTTTTGCCAATGATAATGCCAACCTTTGTGTATTTTAAAATGCTAACTCAATTTGAAAATTTATCCTTGAATATTTATACACTACTAATCACCATCTTAGTTTTTGTTATTTTGATTGTTAACAGCACCATAACTACTCACATGGCACTAAAATTTGCTGTGGAACAGGATTGAAAAATCTTACTGTTATTCAGTAGACTTCTTGCATAACCTAGAAAAAAGGCAAATAGTTATTATAGATTTAGGTTTATCGACAATTTGAAAAACCTTCATTCCAGCATCCTTCCCTGTCATCCAAGTAGCCCTTCGTTGTCATCCCAGTGTCAAAAACTGGGATAACAGCTAACCTGACAACCGTCATCCCGCTACTTGTTAGCGGCTAAGAGATACCGTGACAGTATGACGGTTCGCGGTGGCATGACGATAAGCCTCATCATCCCGCTACGTGTTAGCGCCGCGGCGGCATGACGAGAAAGGGGCTACTTGGATGATACCTTTTTCCTACTTAGTTTGGGTTATGCAAGAAGTCTATTCCTTCATAAGGAGAAGTAGTTAAAGGAATTTACTCTATTTCTCCCTCTTTTTTTATTATTTTTAATCTATAGTTAACGTAAAAGAGATATGCAAAAACTCTATTGATCCATAGTCTGCAAATTATTAATAACACTTACTTTAAAGAACCTCACTTTACGCTGATCTTTGAGCGCTCTTCTGTGGTATTTTGTAAGAGTATAACTTGTGAAATCGTCTTCCCTATAGATTAAAGAGTTACACTGCTTTATATGTGATGCTATCCACTCTGCATAGTCCTGATGATCGGTTGCAATGAATATTTCCCCTGTTATAAGTATTTTTTTTGCTAATAAATTTAAAAATTCCGTATTAATTAATCGTCTTTTATTGTGACTTCTTTTTGGCCATGGATCTGGAAAGAGAATAAAGAATCTTTCAACACTGTTATCAGGAAAATTTGCAATCAATTCTCTTGCATCTTCTGTCCACATTAAAATATTTTTTATGTTCTGTATTTCTATGTTTGTTAGCAAGCGAGAAACCCCCTTTAAGTAGGGCTCACATCCTATAAATAATAGATCAGGTTCATTGAGCACCTGGTAAAGCATATTTTCACCGTTGCCAAAGCCTATTTCTACCCATATTCTTTTTTGTGAATTTACAATTTTCTCTATAGATTCCTTGCTGTTTTGAATAGAATATTTTTCCAATATTTCATCAACATCAGGTTTTAGCCTGGACCTTCTGGAGAACGATCTAATCCACTTGCTATTCTTAAATAGCATATTCTTGATACATATATAATTTTCTCACTATATTTTATATAGCTTAAACAATTCTCGAAATGAGTTAATGAAAAATTACTTGTCAATAATTGTTAATATTATATAATATATGAGTTCTAATAAAGTTTAAGTTAAAGGTATGAATAATAATAATCCAGTCGTAAATCTACCGGTTACTATCAGAAAGCTATCATCAAACAAATTTATAGAAGAGATATGTCAAGGCCAATTTGAGGATCAAGATAATACCTTGTTTGAAGATTCTTTTGTTAACAAAATTAAAGAAGGAGATGTGGTAGAAGGTGTAATTACAAGAATAAACCCTAACGACGTTGTGGTTGATATTGGTTTAAAATCTGACGGGAGAATTCTGATCAAGGAACTCGGTTGTAATGATGAGGTCATTATTGGCTCGAAAATCAGAGTTTATGTGGAAAGAATTGAAGATTATCATGGTAATGTTGTTCTTAGTCGTGAAAAAGCAATTAGGGACGAAAAATGGAATAAGTTGGAAGAAGATACAGTTACAAGGGCTGAAGTAAGCGGAGTTATTAAACGCTCAATTAAATGTGGCTTTATTGTTGATCTTGGTGAAGGAATAAGCGCTTTTTTACCGCTGAGTCATGTGGATTTGAAGCAAGTAAAAGATGCGAAGCACCTTATTGAAACTGAACAAAAGTTCATCGTGCTTAAAATGGATAAGAAGCAGGGCAATATTGTAGTATCAAGAAAGCTGGTGTTAGAAAAATTGCACGCTGGTGAAAAAATTAAATTTTTAGAATCTTTAAATGAAGGCGATATAATAGAAGGGAAAATAAAAAGTATCACTCATTACGGTGTATTTGTCGGTATTCATGAATCAGATGTAGTGGGAGTTATAGATGGATTGTTACATATTACAGATATCTCTTGGAGTAGGGTAAGTCATCCGTCTGCAGTTTTTACTTGTGGTCAGACTATAAAAGTTAAAATTATAAAAATAGATAAGGAAAATGCTAAAATTTCCTTGGGTGTGAAGCAGCTAGAAGATAGCCCTTGGCAAGATGCAGAGTCAAAATATCCAGTTGATAGTGTGCATAAGGGTTATGTAACAAGCATAGAAGATTATGGATTATTTGTTGAGCTTAGACCTGGAATTGAAGGTTTAGTGCACTCGTCAGAAATAACTTGGGTTAAGAGTAATTTACCAGTTAGTAGTCTCGTAACAAGGGGACAAGAAGTATATGTAAAAATTCTCAGTATTGACATTGCTAAGAGTAGGATGAGTTTAAGCATGAAAAGGTGTGTAGACAACCCTTGGCAAGTATTTATCAATAAATATCCTCCTGGTTCTATTGTTTCTGGTGAAGTGAAGAATAATACCGGCTCATATGTATCTGTTGCTTTCGGTGATTCTGAAATAGATGAGAACGTAGAAGGGACAATATATGTGAAAGATTTTAGTTGGTCTAAAAATGGTTCAGATGAGATAAAGAAGTATAATGTAGGTGATAAAATAGAAGCAAAAGTAATAAGGGCTAACGTGAATCGGGCAAGAATTTATCTTGGAATAAAACAAATAGAGTATGATCCTCTTGAAGAACTGATAAAGAAAGTTAAGGTAGGTGATAAAATACAGGTTATTGTAGGTAAGAGAGAAGATAATGGACTAGTCGTTGAAGTTGAGAACGATGTAACCCTTCTAATAGATCAAGAGCATTTACCAGAGAATAAAAAATTCTCTATATCAGAAAAAATAGAAGTTGAAGTATTGGGTGTTGAAGAATATAACATAGCATTATCTGCTAAGTGATAAGGTTTACTTATTTTGGCTTCATATAAATGGCAACAAAGTCTGATATAATAGCGAGGGTAGCAAAAAGACATCCTTTTTTAGATAAGATTGTTATAGCAGCTATAGTTGATAGATTTTTTGGGATACTTTCAAGCACATTGAAACATCATAATAGAGTTGAAATTAGGGGGTTTGGTTCTTTTTCAGTTAGAAGTTATAACTTGAAAGAAACAAGCCATTTAATGTTACAGAAGTTTACAAAGAATCAATACTTTAAAACATATTTTCGTAGCAGTAAAAAATTATCTGATTTGATAAATGAATAAAAATTTATACCATAAATAAGATGAAAGTAGGGGTTTGAGTTTATACTGTACGATAGAAATTTTTAGCACCATATGCAAGTAGTAGAAATAGTTATACGTAATAACACATATAAAATATCTTGCGAAAGTGGGAAGGGGAATCATTTATTACGCCTTGCTAATAGTTTTGACAAGTTAGTTAGTTCTGTATCTCAAAAAACTGGAGGTAAGGGTTCGGATGCATTAAATTTCTTACTTGCAGCACTAATTCTTGAGGATAAAATTTTAGAATTAACAAAGCGATTAGATGAAGTAAATCAAGAGCGCGAAAAGTATAGAAACGAGAAAAGAATAGAATATACTGAGGTACTAGATAAGGTAAATAAGATTATCACTAATCTTGAGTGCATAAAGGATTAGCTTCAATAAAGCAAGCAATTAAATTGACTATCTGACTATTCAAGCCAGGAGGGAGGTTTGTCTTACGAGTTATGTAACAATATAATTCGTAATCATCAAGATCAACTATTTTTTCGTATTCGATTAGTTCGCTTAAGGAAAATTTATCAAGATATTTCAATGCGAAATGCCCTAAAAGTATATCGGTTTCTTTGCAACCCCTATGCCAGCTTCTATATATTAATTTTCTTCTGAGTAGTGAGGTATCTGTCATTACAATTAAACTTTTTTTAATTTAAAAGTTAAACTAAATACTTGTCAAGCGAGGCGCATTTTAATATACTTAACATTTTGTTAAGATCTAAATATACAGGTGGAATTAATTTCTAATCTTATCCATCAATTTAGCGATGGAATATATTATTTTTTATCATTTTCTTTAATAATTTCTGTCATAGTATTCGTGCATGAATATGGGCATTATGTTGTTGCCAAAGCATGCAAAGTTAAAGTTGAATCTTTTTCCATAGGTTTTGGTCCTGAAATTTTTGGTTTTAACGATAAGTCTGGAACTAGATGGAAATTAAGCGTTGTTCCATTGGGTGGTTATGTTAAAATGCTAGGAGATACTAATGCAGCGAGTGTCCCAGCTGATCAACAAGAATTAACGGAAGAAGAAAAATTGTATTCATTTCATACAAAACCGCGTCATAAAAAAGCAGCAGTAGTTTTTGCAGGGCCTTTTGCAAACATGGTATTTGCTGTTATAGCTTTTACAATATTTTTTAGCATAGCAGGTTATTATCGCACTCCACCGGTGATTGAAAATGTAATCGAAGGTAGTGCAGCTAAGCAAGCTGGTTTGTTGCCAGGTGACACTATTACACAAATCAATGAGCATAAAATAAAATACTTTGAAGATATTTCACGTGTGATAATGTCGAATCCTAAAATAAGAATGGAGATTGAGTATAGCAGAAATAATGAGAAGCACAGGACCAGTTTAACTCCATTAATAATCAAGGACAAAGACGTTTTTGGCAACACAATAGAAAGAGAAACTATAGGGATTATTTCAGTCAATACATTAAAGCAGTCGTCTTTTCTTGGGGCTGTGAGCTTATCAGTAAGTGAAACTTACCACACTATGTGCTTAACGATCAAAGCTCTCTTTCACATTATTGTTGGTAAAAGGAGTATCAATGAAATAGGTGGGCCAATAAAAATCGCAAAGTATTCAGGGCAATCAGCTAAAAAGGGGTTCGTTATGGTTGTGTATTTCATGGCAATTATTTCAGCTAATTTAGCTGCAATTAACTTGCTGCCAATACCACTGCTAGATGGTGGGCATTTATTTCATTATATCATAGAAGCGGTTATACGTAGGGATTTAAGCTTGAAATGTCAAAAACATGCAGCTATTTTTGGTGCTTTAGTGTTGTTTTTGCTTATGGCAACTGGAATGTCAAATGATATTAGGGATCTTTTTTGAAATAAAATATGAAAAAGCTATTTTATATACTGGTAGTGGTTTTTATTTCTTTTCCTGCCCTGCTTGTTGCTTTAGGAACTGCGGAAAAAGTGCAGGTGAAAGATGTCAAATGTATTGGTAATGAGAGGGTAAGCAACCAGACAATAGGGTTCTATATAAAACTAAAATCTGGTGATTATATAAACGACGATGATATAGACTCAATTATAAAAGATCTATATAAAACAAAGTTATTTGCTAGTGTTAATGCTTACATAGATGATAAAAAAAATTTAGTAATAAAAATTCAAGAAAATCCACTGATTAACAAGGTAGTGTTAAAAGGCAATAAGTTATTTAACAGCAAAGAGCTGCTAAGTAATGTGATTCAATCAAAGTCGCTAACTATTTTAACTGAAACAAAATTGCAAAACGATTTAGTGAATTTAGTCACTACTTATAGAAATAACGGTAAGATTGGTGTTAAAATTGAATATGACCTGAATAAGCTTGATGGCAATAGGGTCAATCTAATTTTTAAAATAAAAGAAGGCAAAACCTCTAAAATTAAGGATATAAGATTTATAGGCAATAAAAACTTTTCTGAAAATGAGCTAGAGCAAGTTATCAAAAGACATAGTAATGACATATTTAGTAAGTTATTTAGAGCTATTTTTAAAGGCGGAAATCATCATTCACCGCAATATCTATTGATTAACACAGAATTGCTCGATCATTTTTATTCATCTAAAGGATATATTCAAAATAATATTCAACCAATTGTTGAGGTTGATAATAACAATCAAACAGAGTTAACTTTTTTGATTGACGAAGGACAGCAGTATTTATTTGGAAATAATGAGGTTAATATTGAAACTGAAATTCAGGATTTGAGCCTAAAAGAAGAAATATTGGATTTTATAACAGAGGAAAACGATAAGATATTTAATAGAGTTAAAATTAATAATACAGTAGAAAAAATAAACAAATATTTAAATGAGAAAGGATATATATTTGCAAAAGTTAATCCAGAGTATGCACAACGTGACAATGTTGTAGATGTAACCTACAGAGTGCTGCCGGGTAAAAAGATTTATATAAATCAAATTACAATTGATGGTAACGATCGCACTTTAGATAAAGTGATCAGAAGTAAGCTAAGTGTAGCAGAAGGTGATGCGTACAATATATCTGAGATTCAAAAGTCACGTAAAAAACTAATGAGTAGTGATTTTTTTGAAACAGTGAAAGTAAATAGTTATGCAGTTAATGATAATGCAGTAAATCTTGACTTAAGTGTTAAAGAAAAAAACACTACTTCGTTGTATTTGGGAGGAGGTGTGTCTCTTCCTGGTGGAGCATTGATTAAAATTGACCTCAAAGACCGTAATTTATTTGGTACTGGAAAAGAGCTCTCTTTTGCTCTTGAAAAAAGTCAATACGTATTTTCTACTGATTTAGAGTTTGTTGAAAATAATTTTAACGATTCTGATACGTCACTAGGCATGGGTGTATTTTATGAAAAACAAGATAAACCAAACACTACTTTTGATAGTTGCGATATGGGATTTTTTACAAAGTTATCATATAAAGTCACAGAGAACTTAACTAATTCCCTTCGCTATTCTTATAAGTATAATCATATACACATGGATAATGAGGGTGGACAAGACACCGATATCTCTGAAATAATACTGGACCGAAAAGGTAAACATCAGATTTCATCAGTGGGATACACGTTGGCATATAATAAACTGGATAATCTATATGCTCCAAAAGAAGGGTATTTACTGCGCTTAAGTCAGGATATTTCAGGATTGGGAGGAAACGTGAATTTCCTAAAATCTGAATTCTTATCTTTTTATACGCACCCTATATTAAGCAAAATTGACGATGATATAACGCTACGCTTTAAGATGGCGGCAGGTCATATTTTTTCTTATACTGATGAAAATCTAAACATTGGCCAGCACTTTTTTAAAGGGGGTAATGAGATTAGAGGGTTTGACCTTTCCGGTATTGGACCAAGAGCAGAAGACAAAAATAAAAGCTCATTAGGAGGCAAAACTTATTTTAATCTAACACAGCAAGTGGATTTTCCTCTACCAAAACTATATGACTATGCTGGTATCAAAGGCTCACTATTTGTTGACTATGCAACACTTTTTGGCTTAGATGATAAAAATAAGAAGTATGAAGGGAAATACTACGATAGCAAGCTTGTGAGAGTGTCACCAGGTTTTGGCTTTTCAATGCTTTCTCCTTTTGGTAGACTTAGATTGGATTTCGGGTTTCCTTTAGTAAAGGAATCTTATGATATAATACCATCACCAAATGTTAAATTTTCTATTGAAGCGGGGATTTGAATGAAATATATACAGTTATTTATATCAGTTATTGCCTTAATTATTTCCTTATTTGTGGGGTATAAGTTTGTAGGATATCAACCTCAGAACACAAAAGCTGCAATTATCGATAGTGACAAAGTCATCAATGAATCTCTTGCTCTGCAAAATATACAACAACAAATAAAGGAGCAGAATTCTAGATTACAACAAGAATTTGAAAGTGAGTTAGAAAAACTTAAGCCATCAAAAGAAGAATTTGAACTTTTGTCAGAAGAAGCAAAAAAAGAAAAGACAGAACAGTTTAATAAGCACACTGTAAATACTAGAGATAATTACGCTAAAAAAATGTTACATTTAGAAGAAAGCTATAGAGACGCAGTAGAGAGTGTTTTTAACAAGATAAAAGAAGTCGCTAAAAAAACGGCAGAAAAAAACAACATAGATTTGGTACTATTTATTTCAAAAAAGAACCAAGTTTTATACTCCATGGATGAAGTTGATTTATCAGATGTGGTATTAAACAATATAAACAAGAAAATACCTGAATTTGCTTTGAAAGGCATTGAGTAGGCTTATGCAATTTAATATCAGTGATATTATAAAAATATTACCACATTCTTATCCGTTTCTCTTAGTAGATAGAGTTATAGAGTGTGATCCTGGTAAAAGTATAAAAGCAATCAAAAATGTGACTTTCAATGAGCCATTTTTTATTGGCCACTTCCCTGGTCATCCAATAATGCCAGGAGTCTTGATAATTGAATCTCTAGCTCAGGCATCTGCTATATGTGTTCTAGGTAAAGAAACAATAGAAAATAAAGTTGTTTACTTGAGATCCATTGAAAATGCAAAATTCAGAAAGCTAGTTACTCCAGGGGACACATTGATTCTTCAAGCTAACATTCAAAGTGTGTGTTTAGGTGTACACAAATTTAGGTGTATTGCATCTGTTAGCGAAGAAAAAGTTGCAGAAGCAACAATCTCAGCAGTATTGCAAAATAAATAAAATCTTCATCTGTAAGAAACAGCATGTACACTGTATAGTATAGCAATGAAGCTGAATTTCAACATCTCATTTTCTAATCTATATACTCGCAATGGATTAATAAAATTAGATGAGACATTTTTGAATTATATCAAATCATGTGATGAGAGCTTGTTTTGTTCATTAATTGAAGCAAGAGAAAAAGCAGCTTCTTCTTCGATGTCATCCCAGTGTCACCTCCCATCATCCCAGTGTCACCCCCCGTCATCCCAGTGCTTGACACTGGGATCTAGAAAACAAGAAGGACGGTCAGCTACTTGGATGACAGATAGTCAGTTAATAGTAGACCTCTCATATTTACTTGATGAATTTATTGCAAAACTTTTCAATGTTGAAAAAGAAATAGAGGAGCTAAAGAAAAAGCACAATGACTTTGCTGTAATATATAAGTGCAAAAGATTATTTGTCCAACGCTATGCATTGAAGAAATACACTAATGTGGCGAATATAGATATTACTAACAAACTAAGTCATTTTCTCACTTTGCCAACAACAGAAAAAAATTTTGCTGAGCAGGTGATGCATTGGTTTGAAGATAAAGAAAATCACAAAGAAGAAATAGAACTTGCAGCACAATATGCAGTGTGGAGAGTAAAAAATAAACAGAGCATATTATTTAGCATACATAAAAAAATTGACCACGAAAACCTCATACCATTTTCTAAAAAAGAAGTAGACAAAGTTGAAGTGCTGTATTCAAATGAAGTAAAAAGACGATACGGTTTTGACCTAACAAGTGAAAAGGCTAGTTTAGATAAAGCATTGGATAATGCTCATTACTGCATATTTTGTCATAAGCAAAGTAAGGATAGCTGCTCAAAGGGGCTAATTAATGATGACAATACTTTCAAAAAGTCTCCACTTAGAGTTGAACTGCACGGCTGCCCACTAGAGCAGAAAATATCAGAAATGAATCTGGTGAAAAGCGAAGGGTACAGCATAGCAAGTCTTGCAATTGTGATGATAGATAACCCATTATGCGCGGCTACTGGACACAGAATATGCAATGACTGCATGAATTCGTGCATATATCAAAAACAAGAACCCGTAAATGTGCCAGCAATTGAAACAAGGATTCTGGATGATGTGCTCAGTTTACCGTACGGATTTGAAATATATTCTCTGCTCAGCCGTTGGAATCCTTTAAATTTTCAGCGTTCATTGCCAAGAGAAAACACCAGAAAAAACGTTCTAGTTGTAGGCCTTGGTCCTGCTGGTTTTAATTTAGCTCATCATTTGTTGAATGATGGGCATAACGTTATCGCCATTGATGGACTAAAGATTGAACCTTTGATCGATAATTTCCAGCTAATTAAAGATTTCAAACACGAAAAATTGAGTGAACGCACGGCAGATGGGTTTGGTGGGGTGGCAGAATATGGCATTACTTCTCGGTGGGATAAGAATTACTTAAAGATTATTAGATTACTGCTGGAAAGACGTGAGAATTTCGCACTTTATGGAGGCATTCGTTTTGGTGGCACGATTAATGTTGATGATGCTTTCAACTTGGGTTTTGATCACATCGCCCTAGCACTTGGCTCTGGTAAGCCACGAATGATCAAAATAAAAAACATACTAGCTCGTGGAGTACGCATGGCATCTGATTTTCTGATGTCGTTACAACTGACTGGCGCTCTTAAATTCGATTCTATAGCAAATCTGCAAGTTCGCATGCCGATAGTTGTCATAGGTGCGGGGCTTACTGCGATTGACACTGCCACTGAAGCTTTAGCGTATTATCCAATTCAAGTAAAAAAATTTCTTCTTCGTTATGAGATATTAGTTGATAAGTATGGAAAGGACTGTGTTGAAAAAGATTGGACAGAAGAAGAGCACGAAATTGCGAATGGGCTCATATCGCATGCAAAGTTGATCCAAGCAGAGCAAGAATTAGCAAAAAAAGAGAGTAGAGAAATAAAAATATTAGAGTTGATGCAGAGCCTCGGGGGAGTGAAAGTTATATATAGAAAAGAGCTAAAAGATTCACCGAGTTATCGATTAAATAGCGAAGAGGTGCAAAATGCACTGTCAGAAGGAATTTACTTTATTGAAAACTTAGAGCCAGTTGAAGTTGTGACGGATAAATATAACCATGCTGAGTCAATAAAACTGATAGACACAAAATCCGGCGAAATCAAACGTATAAAAGCACGTTCTATTTTTATAGCAGCAGGTACTGAGCCAAATACGGTTATTGCAACAGAAGATGAAAAGCATTTTAAATTAAGTAATGGGTATTTTACTCAATTGAATTCATTGGGAAAAGAAATAGATCCAATATTTTCTCCAAAAATGCAAAATAAAGATAGAATATTAGTGTATAAGCAAGGCAATAAAACAATCAGCTTTTTTGGTGATCTTCACCCTTCGTATAGCGGTAGCGTCGTGAAAGCTATGGCAAGTGCTAAGAACGGCTACCCTATTATTTCCCAGCTTTTGAATAGAGTTAATAGCTTCGTTTCTGTCATTCCAGTGTGTGATGTTGTGGGCCAGAAAAAAAATGCGTGGTCAAGCATTGAAGATCTGGCTAACAAAGAATTCTTCAATAGAATCAAAGAGCAATTCGCTGCAAAAGTCATAAAAGTTCAATATTTAACAGATAAAGTGATAGAAATAGTGATTAAAGCACCTCTTGCGGCAAAGAATTTTAAACCTGGACAATTTTTTAGGTTGCAAAATTTTGAAACCAATAGCAGAAAAACTAACCTTGCTATGGAAGGTATAGCTGTGACTGGCACTGAAGTAGACAAAAAAAAAGGAATTATTTCCACTATTGTGCTGGAAATCGGCGGCTCCACTAATTTATGCAGACACTTAAGAGAAGGCGAGCAAATAATTCTTATGGGCCCAACTGGCAGACCTACTGAGGTTTACTAGGCAGTGTCGACATTTATTTTAACCAAAGATAAATGCCAGCAATGTGAACAAAAGACAGAAAAGCTATGGCCAATTTGTCGTAGCGTGTAGCAACTCTGCGGAAGTGCTTGATTTTGTTGAACATCCTTTCGATTAAGTTTCTCTCTTTATACAATTCTTTGTCATATTCTCTTGGTGTTTTTCTGTTGGAACGCGGTGGGATTACTGGCTCAGCATTTACAGCTTCTGCAGCCTCAATCATATAATTTGCGTCATACCCTTTATCGGCAATAAGTGCCTCCATGTTCTTGCCTTCTATCAGGTCTAAAGCTTTTACGTAATCCGATCTTTGCCCTGCAGTAACAAAGAATCTCAGTGGGTTGCCCAAAGCATCACAAGCAGCGTGTAATTTGCTTGAAAATCCTCCTTTGCACCGTCCCAGCTCTTGTTCTTGTCTACCAGTTTCCACATTTTTTTCTTGCACCAGCAGCATGTTGATGTGCCCTGATTATTGTTGAGTCTATCATGAGCCACTCTGTGTCTCCATTAACAGCTAATGTGTTGAAAATCATCTGCCAAACACCAGATTTTGCCCACCTTATAAAACGTTTATGTACACTTGACCATTTTCCATACTCAGCCGGCAATGCTCTCCATGTTGCTCCTGTTCTACCTATCCACATTATTGCAGCTACGAATCTCCTGTTATCTTTTGCGCTTCTTCCTCTATCTCCTTCCTTACCTGGCAGACTGTTTTTTATTCTCTCCCATTGCTCATCTTTTAAATCATATAGCATTCTCTTTACCTATTAATAAAGAGTACTCTATATCACTATTTTTTTATGTCGACAAGACCTAGTTGTATCGATGAAATCTCATCTCAAGCAGAGCTACATATCGGAGAAGGTGATGATGAGGATTACTTCACTGGTGAAAAAGGAAGAGTACTCGGAGATTTCTGGAATTTCTTTGAATCTCTCTTCAACCTTTTTGAAGTAGATGTAGATGATCCGAAAATCTACCAAATGCTCAAGGAGAAGAAAGAAAAAAATTGGCTTCTTTCGATAATTAAGTTTTTCCGTGATAAGCTTAAGGAGTTAATCAAGAAGATTTTTGCACGCGATTTAAGTTTCAATCAGAGGTTGGACAAAGAGATAAAAGAATTGCAGGAAAAATCAGGCAGTGGTGAGTTATCAGAAGAAGAGTTTGCAAGGGCGTTAGAAAGATTAACTGCATTGCAAGATCTGAAACTCAGGTTACAAATGGCCGTTGTCGGATGGATTGTTACAATGTTCGCAGAGATGTTTGGAGTTGAGTTGGCGGCTGCGGTAGAGGCATCTACAGAAAAAGAAGATAAAAAAGCAGAAAAAACATCATTAAAGGAAGAAAATAAAGAAGTTTGCGAAAACGTAGAAATCAAGTTAGACGAAAGAGAAAAACCTAAAGTGCCAGTTTTCCTTTTTGAAATTTCACCAGGATTTGTAAGGCCAGTCCCTCTGAGCAAACCAGAGCTTGATCTTTTACCAAAGCCTATAATGCCTTCTATATTTAAGGAGGTTATAAACAATGAGAACCGCGAGGAAACAAAACCAAAAGTAGAAGAAGAGAAAAAAGCGAAGCCGGAGGAACCGAAGAAAGAGGTGTGTCCACCGAAAGCTCCGGAGGAGGAGAAGCCAAAACAAGATCAGCGAAAAAGAGGTGGAAAATTTAAACTTGGTGATAGGAAATCAAGAAAAATCAATCGGGATAGCTTTCCTGCACACAATTATCCAATTGGTGATTGGCAAGAGCAAGCTTCTAATGGAAAGTCTAATGCTAGTACTGCTCAACCACCAAAAAGATTGATTGATGATGTAAAAGTTAATAATCATGTGGATTCAATAGGAAAGGCACCAGAAAAAGCACCATCGAGGGGATAGCTAGTGTTAGCTTTAGATGACAAAAAAGACTGGATCCCAGTGTCTGGGCACTGGGATGACAAGAAAAAGAGGTACTGGTATGACATTAAAGAGTAGGGATTGATGGCAAAGAGAAATACAGGTGTCATTCCAGCGCGTGACGCTGGAATCTAGAAAACTGAATTTTATGAAAAAGAGTGAATAAAATTTTTTGAAAAAAAATATAAAAAAGTGCTTGCACTTAATTTTATTTTTAGTATATTAATTACATAATATTTTTACTGGGGGATAATATGGATAGTAATAAAGGTTCAGGTTATGAAAAACGAAAATATGGCGATAATAATGCACCAGGAGGAGGAAGAATTAGAGCGGATGCTATAGATCCAAGGAGAGTTGATGACTTTACAGAGAGAATTAAGCGTGAGGAGGAGAGAAGGAAGCAAAATCAATCTAGTGGTCAAGGTAGTGGCAGAAGTGGTAAGTAACAGTAAATTTATGGTAATTTGAATAGGGAGGGATATTATGCCTAATATAATGAATCAAGAATTAGTAAGAGCATTTAACATTATTCTTTGTCATAATGAGGTTGCTATTACTAATCTTACCGTACAAAGCACAGATCAAACTTTTTTTAAGAAGGAAGATCGTATTGTTATCTCATTTGATAAAAGTATGGATGCTGATCAATGCATGAAGTATTTAAACAATATGAAAGGAAGGATAGTAGAAACATTCTGTGGAAATGAAAGTACTGCTAGTTTATCTTTTGATATGAAATCTTTTCCTTTTAATTTCAATCGGAGCCAATTGGTAGATAGTAATGGAAAGTATAGATTTTCAGTGCCGATAGATCAAAGTATAGTTTTCAATCTAAAATGTTTGCTAGCTAATGGGCTTGGGAGAGACATCACAGGTGCTATGGGAAGAGATTTTGGTTTAGAACATGTAGAAGGGTATACATCTGATGAAAGCTTTGACAGGAAATCTTATCTATATTGTATGCGTTTCTATGATAAAAGGTTACAAGAGTATTTTATAGAGTCATTCTCAGCGACAGTAAAAGGTTATAAAAATAGTCCTAAAAGAACTGATGGTTTCTTGAAAGTCAAGGACAATTGTGTGTATATAAAGGGGAGCATCTTTAATAAGGCTAAGTTCATTAAGGACATAGTAAAACACAAAGCATCTTTGGAATGTCGTGATTTTGAGGTTACAAGTGCTGAGGATGAAACTGTTGAGAATCTAAAGTTTCCAGTGATTGATTTGTCTCGTAAAGTAGGTATACCAATTAATTCTGTACTTCATGTTTCTTATACAGGCAGTGGTGAAAATTCAGTTCTTATACCTGCTGCTAAGGAAATTATTGATAATATTATATATTATAAAATTTTAAGCAAGGAACAAGCGGATGATATTAATAAAGTATTTGGTATGACCGTGTTAAATAATGTTGAAGATTGTATTTCACCAAAACATCTACCAGTATTTGGCAGGAGAGGAATATACGGAATAGATTTTGCTAATCAAGACATTTCTTATTGTGTGCTGAATAAAATCATGGAAAGCTCTGTAATCAACAAAGACCATGAACTGTCCATTGACCCTGAGCTTCCTCGAACGCTATTAGCTGAACCATCACCGACACGGGGGTGTCCCAAGCAAAGTCGTGGTGAAGGGTTAGAGAGTCCTCCCAGGCAAGGATCAGAAAGAGAGGAAGAAACAGAGCCTTCTCTGGGGGTGCTGGGGGAAATAGATCCAAGTCAATCCACTTGTTCTCTTAGAGCATGGGATAGTTCAACATTCTTAAATTCTGAGGTTTCTAATAAGGAACCTGAAAAACAGCAAGTTACTGATGAAAGTGATCGAAAAAGTAGTAATGAGTGTTCTGAAGCAAAGTCACAAGATAGTAAATCTCCGGAGAAGAAACATGGGGGTGGTTGGCGTTGTAGTAAAAGAAAGTCTGATGGTGTAACTTCACTTTTTAGGCAAAATAACAAAGGACGTGGTTCGGTGTATTCGATATCTTCAAGTGTAAGTGCTCCTGGGGGTCCTGTAACTAAAAAATCATCTGTGTCTAAGCTATTTTCTTCATTCCCAGCTAGAATAAGAGCAAGAAGTAATCCATCCTCAGCGGTGACTTCTCCTATGCATGAAGGTGGACCAGAGTGGCAACAACGTCTTAATCCTGATCAGAGAGAGGAACTACGCCCATTTCTTTCTCCTGAGGAGCGAAAGAAGCTAAACTCCAACTATTTCTCCCCTGGGGAGGAGTGGCATTTATATTTGACGCGTACTCTTTCGGGGAAAAGGGAGCTAAGCAGATTTCTATGTGAGAGTAAAGAATCACAGTTACGGCGACTTGCAGAAGCACAATTATCGTCACCTGATAACTCTAATAGAGATAGTGGTTTTTCTTCTATGGGATCGCCTGCTTCTCCTGTTGTACAACATAAGGGAAGTGCCCCTTTAAAGGTTACAGAGTGTAGTGTGCAACAGGTAAACTCACATTCTGTAGAGCGTACGTGAGAAGCTTTGGGGAAATAAATTTAGGTTTTTAGATATATCTTAACCACCTAAATGGTTTATTAGGGTTGGGGCCAAAGTCTTTGACCCTGAAAGCACTGGTGTTAGTTTTTCTTGTCCATTGCAGATATTGCGCGGTACTATCCACTTGATCATCATGGCGAGCTTCTGGGAACATTAAAATTTCGTACTCGAAATCGCTGAGCCATACTGCTTGCTGTGGCAAAAAAACCCTACCAGACTCTATCAACGGAACAATTTTGAGTGAGTTTGTCATTGTGTGGAATTATTTCGATAATCGGTAGATCGCTATTTGCCTTTAGCTCTTGTGTTAATTGCTGACCACTTGTTTTTGCTTCAATCAAAATTGCGTGTGGCGTCCATCTTGCAGCTAGTGACAGAACTTGCTCTTTAAGCTTTGGATACTCAAGCTTTGCTCGATATACATCAAGTAGATAGAATTTATTATCTATTTTTGCCCAGGTGGTGCAGACGCTAAAGTCGCTGGAATCGTTTGTTGAAACTGCAGTGTCCCAGCTTTGAGTTACATGTGAGAGATTATCAGGGAAATTTTTATAGCGCTTTAGCCACTCTTGTTTTATTATACCGCTTGAAAGTGGTAGAGGATTTTGTTGGTATTGAGCAGCAAAAGCGTAACTCCCGAGTTCAACTTTTATCATCTCAACTTCTTCTCTTCCTCCCTCCAGGGGATATAATAACTCATTCTCTTCTCTTGAATATAAACCTTTTTCTTGTGTTATAATTGAGTCGATTATCTCCACTTTTTCAGAAATCATTGGCAAACAAATGTGATGCCATATGTTTTTTGGCTTGGATAAGAGGTGCCCTGTTAAGTCTTCCAGGTGGAGCCTATGCATCACAAGCACAATTACTCCTTTTTTTCTATCGTTGAGTCTCGTTACTAAAGTCTGATCGAACCAGTTTGTGGCACGTTTTCTAAATGTTTCACTCAAAGCTTGAGCAGGGTTAAGCGGATCATCCACAATAATAAAGTCACCACCTTCACCGGTTAATGTTCCTCCAACTGATGTTGCGATTCTAAATCCTCTCTGCACTGTTTGGAATTTATATTTAGTGTTCTGGTCTTTGGATAGTTCTACCTCTGGAAATAGTTCTTTATACCAATCAGATTGCATTATGCACCTGGTATCGAGCGAATGTTTTTCACTAAGCAACTTAGAATAACTTGCAACTATTATTCTTGCAGTTGGCTGATTTCTCAGTATCCATGCGGGCCACGCAACACTCATACATATGGACTTCATTGAACGCGGAGGCATATTGAATATTATGCGCCTTACTTCGCCAGCATTCGCTGCTTCCAGCCTGTCTGCTATGACTTTTATGTACTGATAATCATTATACTCACATCCCGGCACCACTGTTTGAAAGCACAGTTCAATGAATTTTAGAAAATTTATATTATCCATATGTGTATTTTAGTGAATGGAATGTAGACTTTAATAGTTTTGATTTGTCTTGTAAGATTGAGGTGTTATAATGACAGGCTTACAATGCTGCTAATTTAGTAAATAACCTACGAGTGCTATTTCTTCAACTTTATCGAAGTAAAGAATTGATTTCCATTGCGGTAAATGAGCAACATTATTGAATCTTTACCGTTTTTCTTTACTGCTGAATCAACTTGTTTTTGAAAATCATTAGTATTTTCTATATCGGTTCCATCTAATTGGATAATAATGTCTCCTTTTTTAATACCACGCAGCGTGGCATTACTGTTACTATCTACATTGGTAACTATCACACCTTTTGTAGGATTACTTTCTTTTGATTCTTTTGGCAGATTTGAAACAGTTAAACCGGTTACATAATCAGATGTTGATTTATTTTCTTCTTGATTGTTATCTTGGCCATCATTTGTAGATTCTCCGATCACAACTTTAATATTAACCTCTTTGCTCTTTCTAAGTAACTTAACTTGCACTTTTTTCTCAGGTCCAGCTCTTGAAACCATTTGAGGTAATTGTGTCATTCTATCGATTTTTTTACCGTCAAATTCTAATAATATATCACCTACTTTAATCCCACTTTTTTCTGCAGGACTATCCTTTACTATACTTGCAACCAATGCGCCTTTTATATCTTTTAAACCCAAGGACTCAGCAAATTCTTTCGTTATAGGCTGAACTTGCACACCAAGCCAACCATGTTTTATTTTTTTGCCACTTTTTAATGTGTCAATAATTGACATAGCTAAATTAGATGGTATGGCAAAACCTATACCCACGTTGCCGCCAGACTCAGATGGAGAATAGATAGCAGTATTAATACCTATAACTTTTCCATTTAAATCAAATAACGGTCCTCCAGAGTTACCCCTATTAATTGCAGCATCAGTTTGAATAAATTCATTCATAGTGCCAATACTAATGTCCCTGGACCTTGCAGATATAATTCCTGTGCTTACAGAGCCACCCAAACCAAATGGGTTACCTATTGCCATAACCGTATCACCAACCCTTGCTTTATCAGAATCACCAAATGCAACAGAAGAAAGATCTTTATCAGAATTAATCTTAAGCACAGCAAGATCAGTTCTTGCATCATAGCCTAAAACTTCTGCTTTGAAATAAGTATTATCGTTCATAGTAACTGTGATATCTTGGGCGTTTTTAATAACGTGATAATTTGTTACTATAGTTCCACCTTTATCTATAATAAACCCAGAACCAAGCAACACCACCTCTCTGTTAACACTAGGGCCCCTATCCATAAAAAACTGATCAAAATGCTCAAAAAACTCTCTAAAATCATCAAAAAAATTATTTCCTGGCATAGATGGAACTCTAGTTCTGCTGTTATTTTCTTGTTTGATGATTTGTTCGCTTGAAATATTTACAACCGCAGGAATGAGTTCTTCCACTAAATCGGCAAGTCCTTGATTACAGTTGCATGCAGTAGTGCTAGCATCAACGACCTTTTTTGCATTCCAATCAAACATATTAGCATACGAAGAAAACGCAATTAGAAAATATGCAAATATAGATAAAATAAATGCCTTACTTTTCATAAATTATTTCCATCCTTTATTTAAAATATCTAAAAAGTTATTGTTTGGTGAAAGTACAAATTTAGTATTATTTTCGGCAAATGATTTACTGTAAGCACTCATAGAGCGATAAAAGTTAAAGAACTCTTCATCAACTTTAAATGCCTCATTATAAATCCTAGTTGCTTCAGCATAACCACGACCCCTTATTTCGTACGATTCTTTTACTGCACTGGAGATAATTTCCCTTTTTAATTTATCAGCTTTTGATCTAACTTCCTGCCCAGCTTGCTCTCCTTCTGCTCTAATTTCTTTTGCTTCTTTTTCCCTTTCAGTTTGCATACGGCGAAATATTGCAGAACTATTTTCTTCTGGTAAATCTGCTCTCTTAATTCTTACATCTATTATTTCTATGCCAAATTTTTCAGCTTCAGAATAAACTCCACGCTGAATCAATTGCATAACCTCTGATCTTTTTTCATTCAACAAGCTAATCAACGAAAATCTGCCTATATTTTCTCTTATGTGTGCTTCTATAACCGGATATAATCTTCTAACCAGACCTGATTCATTCCTCACAGCCTGGTAAAAAGTAACAGGATTTGTTATTTTATATTTTGCATACGCATCTACTATAATACGTTTTTGATCCGCTGTTATCACTTCCCTTGGGATCTTATCAGGACTTAAATCTAAAACTCTTTTATCAAGAAACTCTACACTATTTATGAATGGCAACTTAAAATATAAGCCACTTTCCCTAACATCCCTTACAACTTTACCCAGTTGTATAACTATTGCTTGCTTTGTTTCTTGCACAACAAATATTGAATTAGATAAAGCAATCAATAAAACAACAAATACAGAAACAAAAACAATTTTAATATTACTACTCATGGTTATTTTCCTAAATTTGTAAGAGGTAAATAAGAAAACATACCTTTCAGATCATCAGTTACAACAACTTTGTCTACCTTACTGAAAATATTTTCCATAGTTTCAAGATAAATACGATTCTTAACGAGAGAAGGATTCTGTCTATATTCCTCATAAAGAGATAAAAAGCGATTTGCATTACCTTTTGCTTCATTTATTATTTCATTTTCATATGCTTGTGCATCTAATTTTATCTTTATCGCTTCACCCTTTGCTCGAGGTATAATATCATTATTATAAGCATATGCTTCGTTTATAGTACGCTCTTTGTCTGCACGAGCACTTTGTACATCTCTAAATGAGCTAATGACTTTTTCTGGTGGATCAATTTTTTTCATTTGAACAGATAAAATCTCTATACCCATTTGGTATCCATCAAGAATCTGCTGCAATAGAATTCTAGTATCTCTAGAAATTTCTGGTCTGCCTTGACCAAGTGCAAAAGAGATCGTATTTTTACCTATTATTTCTCTCATGGCACTTTCAGCAGCATTTTTAACACTGAAACCGGGTTTGTAATCCCGCACTTTGAATAAATAGTCCTTAGCATCTCTAACGCGCCACTGAACCTCGAAGTTAACGTTGACTATATTTTCATCTCCAGTTAGCATCACGCCTTCACCGCGATCTGTATCTCGCCCATAAGAACTACTTACCCCAATTTCTTCACGATTTACTTCCTTAACGTTCACTTTAAAAACCTTGCCAATAGGGTAGGGGAAGTGATAACGCAAACCAGGTGTTTCCGTATTAGAATATTTACCAAAGGTAAGTTCTATACTTTCTTCACTAGGATGGACAATATAAAAGCCAGTGCAAGCATAGAACAGCAAAATAATGAAAATGATGAAATAAGGTTTTTTGCCCCTGTTTCTGGTTAATCCATTAAGAAAGAACCTTATATCAGATACAGCTTTACTTAAAATATCTTCATTATTAGGAGTTTTGTTCCCTACCGGTTTCTTTCCCAGATTCCAAGGATTATTATCATCAAACATAATGATTGATTCTATAATTAATACGCTAATATTACTTCTTTAATAAGAAAATGCAAACATAAATTGCTATTTTATTTACAAATTAATCATCAGGATGGAAAACATGATCGTACACTTCCTTTTCTCTATGTAGTATGGTTGACTCTATGGAATTTTCTGGCTTTTTTTTGAATTCTTTGTTGTCACTCTTTAAGTGCACTACGTCTTCGTGAAAATGGAAATGATAGCTGAATAATAAAACCATTATTATTAAAGTTATAACAGCCAAAAAGATGAGTGTTCTTTTTCTATACCTCATAAATGCTGCAGCTTCTTGACCTAATTTTCCACACTATCAAAAAACACGTCAAGCGAAATTATTTGAAGACAAATAAATACTGGCAATCAATTTAACACTAACTTAAGAATCAAGGAATACAATTATAATATATTTAATTAATAGTGAGGTTTAAAATGTCACCTAATGAAAAAAATTCTGTTGTAACTGAACAAGGAAATGATCTTGGTTTGAATAAAACGACGCAAGATTCATTAAATTTAGAGGCTGCTAAGGATCCCAAGAAGCTAAAAGAAAGAATTACTGACCTGTTAAAAGGGGATACAGAATTCTCTAAGATGAAACAAGGAGATAAGATTCTTGTAGTAAGTGCAGCAAGTGGATTATTTACGGCAGTACTACCACTTTTGGCAGTTGGTGCAACACTTGCTATACCAGGTGCTATAGTTGGTCTTGCTTTATATTTCGCTGTAAAAGTCGCTGTAAAAACAGTTCAATCTGGATATAAAGGGCTCAAATGGTCAGCAGAAAAAACAGTTGATGGGGCGAAATATACTGCCGGGAAAGTTAAGGACACGTCAGTATATACTGCAGAAAAAGCAAGAGAAGGTTATTATTCAGTAAAAGGAGCTATAAGTTCTGTGGGACGAGCAACAAGAGAGAGAACTGGTGCTACGTTAGGAAAAATGGGGCGCAGTTTAAGTAATTTAAGTAAAAGTATGTCTAGTTTAGACGCCATCCCATATTCAATAGATAACGAAGGTCAAACTGTTGTTTTGAAAACAGAAGAAAAAACAAGGAATTTCAATAGTGTAAAGGAGATGTTTATTAAGGAAGTTCTTGAAGACAAAGCCGTGAATAGCTTTGCTTTAACTAAGGAAATATTTTCTAAGCTGGGAGAAAAAATATTAGAGAAAGCTTATTCTGTTGATGGTCAATCAGGTTTCCAAAAGGACCAGTTGATCAATCAGTTGAAACAGCAAGCAGATTTTGTCAATAAATTATACGCTAAGAAGTTGCAAAGTTTGTTATCTAAAGATAATAACAGTCTTTATGAAATTTTCTCTGACCATCACGATGAAATTAAGAGGATTGTTAAAGAGTGCAAAATAGAGCATAAACTTTCTAACTCCATAGAGAACCTTAATGAAGTAGCAGGAAAGTATGGTATCAGAAAAGGTTCAATGCAATCTTTTGAAAACAGCTCATCAAGAAGCAGTTCAATGAGTTTTCTAAATTCTGTAAGTACTGACAGTACCATTAGCAGTGAAGCGGAATTGTTAAATCCTGCAAACCATAAAGAAGTGAAAACAGCTACTTCACTTTGGGATAAGGTTTCATCACCTTTCAAAAGTGGCAAAAAGTCAGAAAAAACTTCTGAAGTTAAATATCAAGTTCTTTCTGAATCAGACACGTTGCCTAGAAAAATAGGAAATAGCACTTTTTACGTTGATACTCCTACTCCAATTGAGAATACTAATAAAACTGCAACAATAGGAGGAAGACCAGGAGTTGCACGACGTAATAGTACTAGCAACCTTACTAGGGTAGAAACTCCAGAAGTACCAACTAGAAGCGCCTCATTGACTAACTTAAATGGACAAAGTTCTTTCAGTGAAGATGTTCTCAGTGATCCTAAAGTAAACCAATATCTTGGTAATTCGAATAAAGGAACTCTAACTCGCAGTAATTCTTTTGATAGTGCAAGAGGTTCATCTGGTCCTTCTACACCAACAAGCTCATTAGAAAGATTGGAACAATCTTTCAGTAAAGATGAAGTTGGGGCAGCAATGGAGAAAAACTTAAAAGAATTTAGTTTAAGTGCTAAAACTGAATCTACATTACACAATTCTTTTAGTAATCGTAATGGTTCTGATAGTGGATTCAATTCACCAACTTCTTCTCCAACACATACAATGTTTACTGAAAATGGCAAGGCAAAAACCCAAGCTGACTTAAGAAAGACAGGTCATCTGGACAAACTGGTGGGACAGCCTTCCACGAAAGTAGCTGTTGACACTGACGTTCAACAGCAAGCTGCACAAACAGCTGTGAAAACGAACTAAACAAAGCTATCCACCTTCTCCAAAAGGATGTTACTCATTGAGTAACATCCTTTTTTGTTTTTAAACTATAGAAAAATCCTAGATCCCAGCGGTATGCGTACAACCGTATGAACATTGTGATTTCTCTGCTAGGAAAGGTGTCATCCCAGTGCTTGACTACTTGGATCCAGGAAAGTTTGCTTGTTTACAAGCAAACTAGCATAGAAAGTGGTTACAACGTTTTCGATGAGATTATATGGAAAACTGGATTCCAGTGTCAAGCACTGGAATGACATCACAGGGGCACTGGGATGACACCTTTACGTTTGAGGCAAACTAGCTATAACACTTAACATACTACCTTTGCAAACAAATGTTCATACAGTACGCGCTGGCGTTATTTTCTCTTGATGAATAAACCTGAGTGGAGTATAGTAGCAATGCGTTTATATAGATTCTAATGAATAATTTAGTTTTCAACTTTTTCAAATTTAAATGAGGCTAAAACTATTTCTGAAGAATTGTTAAACGAGAAGTTAATTGTATGTGTAACTGAAGTAAATTCTCTGTATTTATGGAAGGGTGAAATTAACAGTGGTTGTGAAGTAGTGGCAATTATGAAGAGCAGGAATGATCAAGTTGATAAAATTGTAGAAAAAATCGAAGCAATGCATTCTTATGATCAGCCAGCTATTGCTGTGATGCCCATAGAAAAAGCAAATAAATCTTTTACTAATTGGGCTAATAGTGTTATTGATGTAAGTAGTATTGGGGTGTAGCCAAGTGGTAAGGCAGCGGTTTTTGATACCGCCACGCGAAGGTTCGAATCCTTCCACCCCAGCCATATTGAAGTGGGTGTGAAATGATATCACTTTTCTATAAATTAAGATTATTGAATTATATATTAGGTAGTCTAAAAGATATAATTGTGAAACTGTTTCTCTTCACAATGTATCTTTACACATTCAGCATTGTGCTCATGTTTCTCAGCAATGGTTTTTGGTATGCTGTAGAATTTTGCTCTTTCAAAAATGCGTTTTACCGTTTGTTTCAATATTGCAAGTGGTATTATGAAAATAGGGAAGATCTCGGTTACGGAATTTCTATTCGAATATTAGTGGCGTTTCTTACTCCGCATTTTCTCTATAAATTATTACTTGGCACAGGCTGGAAGTCCTTTTTAAAGGGAAAGATAATACAGATACTCAACACAAGAAGAAAAAAGGGTAGTGAGTTCAGTAACAGTAGCAAACCAAGTGGCAGTAGTTATAGTGATAAGAATAATTACAGCAATAACAGTGGTAACAATGAGCGTCAAGCTCAAGATGCAAAGCGAAAAGTAAACATGATAAAGCAGCTATTAATCAAAGATATAGAGGCAACTATAGATAGGAGATTGAATTATATTTTTTTCGGTAAAAGGAGTAAACCTCATTAAGTATATAAAAAGGCTTTATCTAGTAAGGCTTTTTAAGGTTGGCTGTATTTTATTTTTTACGTATACCGGATCACAATCAGCCAATATACATGTGTGCACAAAATCTTGACTAAAGTCTGACAACCAAGAAATTGCCTTACGTTTTTCTACCAAGCTTTCTGTTTTTTTACAGTTACTTGCTGCATCAATCATTGCCTGCGCTATTACTGATTTCCACAGCAAATAATACCTTTGTATATCATCTGACGTACTATTTGTTTCATAGTGGTTAAAAAATTCTTTAAAATTGAAGTTGTTTGACATAATGATACCTCTTTGGATTGAAATTTGAAATGATTTGAGTTTATGTCGCCACAGCAGATTCCGCTAACAAGCAGCGGGATAACGAATTACTTAACCGTCATTACACCGTCATACCGCGATTCATTCGCGGTATCTCGCTAACAAGCAGCGGACCGTCATACCGCCGCGGCGCTAACAAGCAGCGGGATGACGGTTGTCAGGCCAGCGCCCCCATGATGTCATTCAAGTAGCTGACACTGGTTCCTTTATGACGGCAGTGCCCCTATGGTGTCATCCCAGTGTCCCTATGATGTCATCCCAGTGCCCAGACACTGGGATCCAGGAATTTTGATTGGACACTGGGTTGGTAAGCATAAAAGTGTTATGTAAAATACAACGTTCTTGATGGGATTGTGTGAAATGCTGGATTCCAGTGTCTGGGCACTGGGATGACACCATAGGAGGCTGCTTGGATGACAAAAAAAGGAGCACTGGAATGACAGCAATCTACGTCATACCGCGATTCATTCGCGGTATCTCAGCCGCTAACAAGAGATCCCGCTAACAAGCAGCGGGATGACGGTTGTCGTTTAGCCATAAACATTAAGAAATTTACCAAATGAAAAAAAAGGCAAAAGAAGCCCCGTGGTTATTATCCGCTTTAAAATATTGGCGTTTTTTATGTTTTAAACGCTTGACAAGCGAAATTCAGCTGCTTTTAATTGCAACTAACTTACGCTGCAAATGTTTAAGAAATTTACTAAGCAGAAAAAAAGACAAAGAATCCCCGAGTTAGCTAGTCTTTTACTATCTCTGTCGAGTATTGGCATTTTTTGATGTCTTGTAACGCTTTATAAGCGCGTTCAGCTTATTTAGATAAAAATCTAGATGTAGATGAAGTTTTGTAAAGACATACAGTATCTATATACTGCAAAAAATTGAACATAAGACGCCGATACATTAAGTAATCCTTACCTTTTAATCTGCAGATTGGCGAAAGCAAATACAATAGCTTCAGTTTCATGATAAGGGGGCTGGCGAGGTTTGTCAAGGAAGTTTTTTCGTTTCTGCGGGCTACCTGGTTTTCCTACTGAAATTTTGAAAAATGTAATCTACTCCTATATTCAAATATATCAAGCAGTAATTCAAAATCAGCCATTGCGCCTTTTGCGTTATTATACGCGAGATTGAGCAGCTCTTTGTCCTGATATAAATCAGCAAATTTAAATTCCATACATCCTGATTGTTTTGTGCCTAAAATATCTCCACTGCCTCTTAGCATCATATCCCTTTCAGCAATGTAAAATCCATCTTGTGACTCACACATGATCTTTAACTTTGAAGATGAGCTTTTACTTAAATTATCGTATAATAATACACAAAAAGATGGCTTGTTTCCTCGCCCTACTCTGCCTCTTAACTGATGCAATTGTGATAACCCAAATTGCTCTGCATTTTCTATAATCATGATGGTTGCATCTGGCACATCTATACCAACTTCTATCACAGTGGTTGCAACAAGCAGAGAAAATTCATTCCTTTTGAAGGAAAACATAACTTGATCTTTCTGCTCCTGAGTCAATTTTCCGTGTATTATCCCGACTTTATCAAGAAATGTTTTTTGTAATTCCTGAAAACGCATCTCTGCTGCAGCAATATTGGTCTCTTCGTTTTCTTCTATATATGGACAAATCCAATATGCTTTTTCGCCCCTGTTTATAGCACCTTTTAGCTTTTCAATAACATCTGGCACCCTACTAATGTTCATAGTTACAGTTTTTATTGGCAATCTGGATTTTGGTTTTTCTTTCAAAATTGAACATTCAACGTCACCATACATAGCTTGCTGCAAAGTTCTTGGAATGGGAGTTGCAGTAACGAAAAGTATATCGGCATTTTCTCCTTTTCCTACCAAGCGATTTCTCTGCATCACTCCAAATCGCTGTTGCTCGTCTATGACTGCAAGCCCTAAATTTTTAAATGTAACGTTAGCTTGAAATAGTGCATGAGTGCCAATCACTATATTTAAAACACCACTTGCAAGTTCGTTCATGATAATCTTTCTTTCCTTGCGCGAAGTTTTACCAGTAAGCAGCGCAACTTTTATATCGGTACAGGATAAAACTTCCTCAATCCAATTATAATGTTGCTCCGCCAAGATAGTAGTCGGTGCCATTAGAGCTGCCTGCATGTTGTTTTCTACCACATTTATCATCGCAAAAAGTGCAACTACGGTTTTGCCACTACCAACATCACCTTGCAGCAAGCTTATCATGCGATACTTGGATTTTTGTCTCTCTGAGATCTCATCTATTGCACGAGTTTGATCATTTGTTAATTGAAACGACAATTCATTTAAAACTTGCTCTTTATATTTACTCAATATTATAAATTCTCTTCCCCTTTCTTTCACATGATTTTTTCTTGCAAGTTTCAGCGCTAGCTGATACGCAAACAATTCATCATAAGCAAGCCTTTTTCTACAAACCTCAGCTTCCACCAATGAGCTTGGTCTGTGCAACTTTATGATGCTTTCCCTCCAACTTAACCATTTTTTTTGCTTGATTAATGTATCATCTATCCACTCTGGTAAATCAGGCAATTCCTTTAGATTAGAGCTTATTATGTTCCCAATGCGCTTATTGGTAATGCCACGGCATAATTGGTAAACTGGCTCTATGCAAGCTATTTTTTTAAATTGGTTGATGTCAAGCGACACGTAATCTGGATGAGTAATTTGCCAATGTTCAGCAAATTTTTCGAGTTTGCCACTGATGATCACATTCGCTCCAATTGGAAATAGTTTATATAAATACTTAACTGAGTAATTAAAAAAGACTATGAATATATACTGACTCTCACTTTCAACGACTATTTTATATGGTCTACCTCTAAAAGTGGGCGACTGATGTTCATAAACTTTTGCAATGAAAGTTGTAAATTCTCCAACTCGAGCATCAGATAGTAACTTGCTTCTATCCACATAACTAAGTGGCTTATAAAACAGCAGATCCACCACCTTGTCCCCACCACAAAGTTTAGGCAATATTGCGGAATGGAACTTAGGTATATTCTCCAGCCTGCTATTTAGAAAAATCTGATTGCTCATTGAGATTCATACATGTGTAAAACTGTTATAGAGCCTTTTTAAAATCTTGTCACCTTATGGTCAGGTATGCACTATAGCTAGCACAGCTCTCTAACGTCATACCGCGATTCATTCGCGGTATCTCAGCATAGATTCCGCTAACACGTAGCGGAATGACGATTTGTCGTTTTTAAAATCGTCGGTAAGCCTAAGTTACCCCTAACTATATTTGCTATCATAGGGCTTATAGTAGGTATTTTATTAACTTATTAATCATTTTTATGTATTATTATACCATTAGCAGTCTATATCAAGGTATTAATGATGAACAGCTCTACACCAAAAGAAAAGGAAAATCCAATAGTTACACTAAGAGCTCAAGCAGAAAAGTTTGGTTTTAGCAGGTTGAGGGCTGGTAAAGATGATGCTGAAGCGAATTCTGGTGCAACTATGTACGTAGATCTTCCAAGAATGAAACTTGTTATTCAGAACAAAGTTATAACAAAAGAGCTTGTTGATGAATTATATAATAAACATACCAACCTCATTTCAAATGACAAAAATAAGTACCGCCAATTTGTAAAACAAGTTTTTACAGAGCTATTTGAATATGCTGAAGCAGAAGTTCCAAATGATTCTATTCTAGAAGAACTAATCACTAATTGTAACCAGGCTGCTTATGTGGGTGCATTGTATGGTAAAGGAGGACCTATCCTTCATTTAGCTGAAACATATGGGTTATTGTTTCAGTCTAATCATGTAACACATATTAATTGTAGTGATCCAAGTCATGCGGCAATCAGAATTGAAGAAAAAATTGCAGTTCGCACTTTTGCAGAACTGGAAGAAGAATTATGTAAATTGGATAGCTCGCTAGAATTCACACTTAAGTCTCAAGGTGATAAAAATGTAACATATGAAGATGGTAAATTGTCACTTACTGTTCCTAAGAGACTGAAGGACTATAATATAGGTGATAAAAACTTGTTTGACGTTATAAAAGAGTGTTTTCAGAAATTTTGCGAGAGGCTTGGATTTTTTAAAATAAAAATAGAGCATGGTTTAGGCGATCCACTAGGCAGTGTCGACATTTATTTTAACCAAAGATAAATGCCAGCAATGTGAACAAAAGACAGAAAAGCTATGGCCAATTTGTCGTAGCGTGTAGCAACTCTGCGGAAGTGCTTGATTTTGTTGAACATCCTTTCGATTAAGTTTCTCTCTTTATACAATTCTTTGTCATATTCTCTTGGTGTTTTTCTGTTGGAACGCGGTGGGATTACTGGCTCAGCATTTACAGCTTCTGCAGCCTCAATCATATAATTTGCGTCATACCCTTTATCGGCAATAAGTGCCTCCATGTTCTTGCCTTCTATCAGGTCTAAAGCTTTTACGTAATCCGATCTTTGCCCTGCAGTAACAAAGAATCTCAGTGGGTTGCCCAAAGCATCACAAGCAGCGTGTAATTTGCTTGAAAATCCTCCTTTGCACCGTCCCAGCTCTTGTTCTTGTCTACCAGTTTCCACATTTTTTTCTTGCACCAGCAGCATGTTGATGTGCCCTGATTATTGTTGAGTCTATCATGAGCCACTCTGTGTCTCCATTAACAGCTAATGTGTTGAAAATCATCTGCCAAACACCAGATTTTGCCCACCTTATAAAACGTTTATGTACACTTGACCATTTTCCATACTCAGCCGGCAATGCTCTCCATGTTGCTCCTGTTCTACCTATCCACATTATTGCAGCTACGAATCTCCTGTTATCTTTTGCGCTTCTTCCTCTATCTCCTTCCTTACCTGGCAGACTGTTTTTTATTCTCTCCCATTGCTCATCTTTTAAATCATATAGCATTCTCTTTACCTATTAATAAAGAGTACTCTATATCACTATTTTTTTATGTCGACAAGACCTAAGTCTCAATATTAAAGTGATGCCAAATTTTATTTCAAAAAGTAAATAATTTACTAACGCTCGTGCACAAATTAAAAATAAATTATGCACGAGTGTAGCGTTATGAATTAGGAGTGCTATATTAAAGCTTACCTCACTATTAAAGCTATCGGTCAGATTAGATTAAAAACCTAATCTGACCGGTTTCTCTATAACCCTCTAAACTCTGATATAATTATATGATAATTAGTTTAATTAGTGGTTAATATGCAAATTGATTTTATTCATATATTGAGATAGCATAAACCATATTGGTTTTAATTATTGTGCAACTTTATAAATCGTCACTGTTACTTCTACTGACTGTATTAATAGTTATAGTCCTAAAATTACCTGAAAATTTGAGCATTGCAGTAAATTGGTCTCTCCCAATTCTAGATTTTGATTTATCTTTTCGTACCATACTAATATCTTTTTTATCAGTTGCATTTTTAGCTGTTCTACCAGCACAAAATTTGACTTTTTCAGAGATGCTATCTTTTGCTGCTTACACTATTAGTTCACTTTATGCAGTTTTATCTGAACATATGATATTGGTTATAATATTCTGTGAATTAATGACCATCAGTGCATTTTTTATTATCGCAGCTAGCTGTAGAGATAGTGGACCTGCAATAAGGTACGCTTGTGTACACTTTTTCGTTGGAGTTATATTAATAGCAGGATTGGCACTTCAAAGCACTAACCTGATAATTTTGGGTTTATTGATAAACTGCGCTTGTTTTCCTTTTTCATTTTGGGTTGTTGATGCATATCCTGCTGCATCGCTACATGGCACCACATATCTCTCTTTATTTACCACTAAAGTCTCTTTTTTAGTGATGCTTTTACACACTTATAACCTATGGCAAGATTGTACTGAAATGTTAGCGCTTGTAGGCGCCATCACTGCAATTTACAGCATTATATTTGCTTCTCTTGAGCAAAATATTCGTAGATTTTTATGCTATAACGTTGTAGGACAAATGGGCTTGCTGATTATTGCAGGAAGTTTGCTCAGTCCTTCGGAAAAAGCAATACCAATTTTGATACTGCATATAATCTTCTCTCTTGTTTATCAATCATTATTGTTTGTGGTCAGTAATTCGATTATTTCACAAACAAAAACAATTAGTTTTAATGGAGTGGGTAAACTGATGTCAGTGGAAGGCATGTGTGCTATAATCGCAATACTTACAATGGCTGCATTTCCTGGAACCGTTGGATTTATCAGTAAATCATATATCACAGCTGAAATTGAAATGAACACTGTTGCCTTAAAAGGGTATAAAAATTTATATAAGCTTCTAAATTTGCTGCTTTATTTAAGCGTGGGGCTAAAGTTTCTTTATTACTTATTTATTGCAAAAAGTAAGTCAAAACCTTTAGCAGAGAGAGGAGGCAAAATGACTATGATTATTTTAGCATTTATATGCGTAATCGCTGGCAATCCTTACTTACCTATTTACAATAAACCTTCGATTTTCGATTTTGTGTACAACACAAAAAATATTTTGTCGCAATTTAATTTGTTACTATGTACCACTTTATTGTTTATTCCTTTACGCAAGTTATTTTACCCGAGAGTAAATTTTAAAATGGATGTTGATTGGATTTTTAGAACTTTCATATCCTATATTGTCTTGTTGTTCAATCAGTTAGTCTCTAAAACTAGAGAAATGTTTGCCAGCGTAGTGCAAAACTTGACTAATCCACTTACTGGTTTATACTTTAATAATATTACTAAACTTAAAGAAGTGCTGGGTTATAACTCAGTGAGTTTTGTTTCAGCTTCTTCTCTCTTTTTAATGAGTATTCTACTAATGCTATTATGTTTAAATCGTTAACTGAAAGTTTAAATTCTGTATTTAGTAAACTGAGAGGAAAGTCAATCATTTCTGAAGATGATTTTAATCTTGCCATGCGTGAAATACGCATAGCCTTAATTGAAGCTGACGTTTCACTTGAAGTTGCAAAAAAATTCATCAACGACATTAAAGATAAAGTGATTGGGGAAAAAGTCATAAAAAGTGTTTCTCCAGCACAAATGATAATTAAAATTGTACAGGATAATTTAGTTGCAGTTCTCGGATCAGAGAAAAGTGACTTAAATCTAGCAGTTAAACCCCCTGCTGTGATTATGATGGTGGGCTTACAAGGTGCAGGTAAAACAACTACCTCAGGAAAGCTTGCTTTAAAACTAAAAAAGCAAAAGAAAAAAGTGATGCTTGCCTCTTTAGACATTTATAGGCCTGCTGCCCAGAAACAACTTGAAGTGCTAGGTAAACAAATAGATGTGCAAACTTTACCTGTAGTAATAGATGAGAAGCCCATTACAATTACAAAAAGGGCACTGGCAGCAGCAAAGAACGATAATTATGATGTATTAATACTAGACACTGCAGGCAGGCTTCATATTGACAATAATATGATGAATGAGTTGAAAGCCGTAAAGGAAATAGCTTCACCTGCAGAAGTTATTTTAGTAGCCGACGCAATGATAGGCCAGGATGCGGTCAACATTGCCAAATCATTCAATGAGGTAATAGGTGTAACCGGCATTATTCTTACCCGTGTTGATGGTGATGCACGTGGTGGTGCTGCTCTTTCTATGAAAATGATCGCCGATTGTCCAATTAAATTTATTGCTTGTGGTGAAAAATTAAGTGACCTCGATGATTTTTATCCAGATAGAATTGCAAAAAGAATACTTAGCATGGGTGATGTTGTCTCATTGGTTGAAAAAGCTGCTGAGATTGTTGGTCAGGAAGAAATTGATAAGTTACAAAAGAAAGTGAAAAAAGGTAAATTCGACCTAAACGACCTAGTGGGAATGTTAAAAACTCTGAGTAAAATGGATGGCATTAGCAACATAATGAAATTCATTCCTAGTTCATTTACAAAAAAGCTAAGTAGCAGTGTGCCAGATGACAATAAAGTGAAAAAATATATAGCCATCATAAACTCAATGACTGAAAAAGAAAGGCAAAATCCAGATATTTTAAATGGCAAAAGAAGACTTAGAATTTCTAAGGGGTCCGGAACAACTGTAACTGACATTAATCTTCTAATTAAGCAGTATAATCAAATGAGCTCTATGGTAAATAAGTTCAGTAAAGTTGACCATAGTAAACTCAAAGAATCTGATTTGATGGATATGCTAAGCAGAAAGTAAGTCAGCAGGTAGTGGAATGAGACAAATCATCAGTAAACCTTTAGCTATATCAAAAGCGGCTTAGGTCTCGCAAAAAAATTTACAGCTTCTTGCTAGCCAAGAAATTTATTATTAATTTTAAGAAATACTATAGCTGACCCAAGCAACACGTCATACCGCCGCGGTATCTCTAGATCCCGCTAACACGTAGCGGGATGACGAGGCTTACCTTATCGGATTGTTTCAACACGTCATACCGCGATTCATTCGCGGTATCTCAGCCGCTAACAAGCAGCGGGATACTATCTACACCGTCATACCGCGATTCATTCGCGGTATCTCATCCGCTAACAAGAGATCCCGCTAACAAGCAGCGGGATGACGAATTACTTAACCATCATCTACACCGTCATACCGCGATTCATTCGCGGTATCTCATCCGCTAACAAGAGATCCCACTAACACGTAGCGGGATGACGAGCTTATCGTGCTGCCACGAACCGTCATGCCTCTGCGAACCGTCATACCGCGATTCATTCGCGGTATCTCAAAGCATAGATCCCGCTAACACGTAGCGGGATGACGAGGTCATGCCACCGCGCGAACCGTCATACCATCACGGTATCTCTAGATCCCGCTAACACGTAGGGGAATGACGAGGTCATGCCGCCGCGGTATCTCTTAGCCGCTAACACGTAGCGGGATGACGGTTGTTGTTTAGCTATAAATATTAAGAAATTTACCAAACGAAAAAAAAGGCAAAAGAAGCCCTGGGGTTATTATCCGCTTTAAAATATTGGCGTTTTTTATGTTTTAAACGCTTGACAAGCAAGATTTAGCTGCTTTTAATTGCAACTAACCTACGCTGCAAATGTTTAAGAAATTTACTAAGCAGAAAAAAAGACAAAGAATCCCCGAGTTAGCTAGTCTTTTACTATCTCTGTCGAGTATTGGCATTTTTTGATGTCTTGTAACGCTTTATAAGCGCGTTCAGCTTATTTAGATAAAAATCTAGATGTAGATGAAGTTTTGTAAAGACATACAGTATCTATATACTGCAAAAAATTGAACATAAGACGCCGATACATTAAGTAATCCTTACCTTTTAATCTGCAGATTGGCGAAAGCAAATACAATAGCTTCACTATCATGATAAGAGGGCTGGCGGAGTTTGTCAAGTAAGTTTTTTGTTTCTATTGAATGACAATTGTGGCTTGGGCAAGAAATCCATTGATTTACAGCAGGTTCTTTGTTACAGTCCACAGTTATGCAAAGAAACTTAAAGCCTCATGAGTTTATTTACAGCCAGTGGTTTACATAATTTGGAACTGTATAGCTGAGTATTGTATATGATAATATTGATAACAAACGATGATGGCTTTGGAAGTGAAGGAATAAAATTACTCAAAGAGATTGCACGGAATTTTGCGTCAGAAATATGGATAGTGGCACCAGATACTGATAGAAGCGGAGCTGCAAGATCTCTTGATTATCCAGTGAAACAATCTATTGGAATAAAACAACATAGTGAAAGGGAATTTAGTGTGTCTGGTACTCCTGCAGATTGTGTCATTATTGCGCTAAATAAAGTTATGAATAAAAAACCAGACTTAATATTGTCCGGAGTAAATATTGGATCAAATGTCGGGGACGATATTTGTTATTCAGGAACAATTGGTGCTGTAATGGAAGGTGCTGCAAGGTCTATACCTTCTATTGCGCTAAGCCAAGTTTATCATGATAAAATAGACTGGCACAATACAAAGGTTTTTGCACCAAAGGTTATTGCCAAGCTAGTTAAGGTTGGTTGGCCTAAAAACATAGTGATGAGTGTAAATTTTCCTGCTACGGAAAAAGTAAAAGGAGTAGAATTTGCTGAACAAGGTGAATATAACATTGATGGGGATTTAACTTTTACTGAAAATTCGAATGGCTCTTTTAGCTTAAATTGGTCTCGAGAGCACTCAGGCAGTGGTAGTATAAATAAAATAAAAGAAGGATTTATTACTATTACACCGGTAAAATTAGATTTTACAGATTATGATACATTGAATACTATGAGAAATTCTTGTGCAGACGAATTTTCTTCTATAGCTGACTGAGAAAAACATTTGCATTGCTCCTAATAGATATTTTCTATTGTGTTATCGCGAGCAATTATTTTTTCTTCACCTGTATCCATGTTTTTAATCTTTAAAGTTTTACTACTCAATTCTTCATCGCCAAAGATTAAAGCAGCTTTAGCATTTGCTTGATTTGCTTTTTTCATTCGGGTTCTGAGCGTTCCGCTATATTCATAGATTACATATAAACCATTTCTGCGCAATTCATTTGCAAGTGTTAAAGCATGTTTTTCAGCCTCTCTACCGATTGGAATTAGGTAAATAGGTCGCTCTTCTTTCGGAGAATAATTGATTAACTCCATTATGCGCTCAATACCCCCTGCAAATCCTATTGCTGGAGTGTGTTTTCCACCTACTGAAGATACTAAATTATCGTATCTTCCACCGGCAAAAACTGCCCCTTGTGCACCTAAATCCTCTGTAACAAACTCAAACACTGTGTGGCAATAATAATCCAAACCTCGAACTAGTTTATTGTTTACGGTATAAGGTATATCAAGAATTGTTAATCCATTTAGTATTTGTTCAAAGAAATCTGAGGACTCTTTCGTATAATAATTGCTGATTTTAGGCGCATCAGAAATTATTGATTTATCTTTCTCATCCTTGGAATCCAGTATTCTGAGTGGATTTTTAATCAACCTATTTTTGCTATCTTCTGATAGGTCATTTTGATACTTTGTAAAGTACAAGATCAAAGCTTCTCTATATTTAGTTATTGTTTCACCATCACCTAAAGAGTTGATTTCCAGCTTTACATCTTTATTGATGCCAAATTCAGTTAGTAAGTGCTGAGCGAGTGATATCAATTCAATATCAGCTTTTGGATCTTCTATGCCAAAAACCTCAAAATTTATCTGATGAAATTGCCTTTGTCTTCCCTTTTGCGGTCTTTCGTAACGAAATGCAGGCCCTGTTGAAAATAATTTTATCGGTGTTTGCAGTTTTTTTTCAATTAATAGCCTGACAATCGCTGCAGTGAACTCAGGACGTAAAGTTATGCTCTTTCCCCCTTTATCATTGAAGCTATACATCTCTTTAGTGATGATATCTGAGCTATCACCTAAGGTTTTTGTAAAAACCTCCGTGCACTCAAATATTGGAGTTTGGGCGGGCAAAAAGCCGTATAGACTTGAGATTCTATTTGCTGTTTGCTGAATGTATTTAAACTTATACCACTCATCAAATAGAAGGTCTTTCGTTCCTCTAACTGTTTGATTAGTCATAGTGTAGTCTCTATACCCGCAACCTCTGGTATGTGGTAGCTCAGCATATTCTGCACTCCTTGCTTTAAAGTAATTGCAGCACTTGGGCACCCAGAGCAAGCTCCTTGTAATTCAACATAAACTATCCCGTCTTTATAGCCACGAAATTTGATATCGCCACCATCTTGAGCAACTGCAGGTTTGATATAACTTTCCATCAATTCTTTTATTCTATTTACAATTTCTATATCATTCTCATCGAAAAATTCTTCATCCGGTATATTATTATCATTTACTCCTTCTTTATCTAGTGCTTTTCCACCTGAAGTAAAGTGATCCATGATTGTAGTTAAAATTTCTACTTTTAATGTATCCCAATTAATTCCACCCAATTTTGTTACTGAAATAAAATCATGACCAAAAAACACTCTTACCACATGTTCTATTTGAAAAAGATTTGCTGCTAGTTTAGAATTTTTTATCTCATTTGCATTTGAAAAATCAGCCGTTTCTCCTTCGTTTAAAATTTCAAATCCAGGAAGGAATTTTAGCGTATTTGGGTTTGGTGTTTCTTCAATCTGGATGAACATGTTATTTACCATGACAATTATAATTGTTACTATTTAATCATAAAATGATAAAAAAATATACATGTCATTCATCTTTTTTCTTTTTTTAGTATTCATAGTAATTACATTTGTCTTGCCTAGCGTTGTTGTATTTTTTCTTTTCCTGACAAAAAAAAATAATATGAGTTTCATGATGAACTCTATATTGAGTAAGTTTTTGAACGAATTTAATAGCAGTAGAAGTTGTACTGAAAATTACACTGGTGATAACATGTCCAAGGATGAAGCATTAAAGATACTGGGGCTGAATCCTGAGGCAAGTCAAAATGAAATCAATAAAGCATATCAAAATTTAATGAAATTAGTTCACCCAGATAAGGGAGGCTCGGAATATTTTGCGCAAAAGCTAAATGCGGCACGTGATAAATTGTTAAAAAAGTGATCTTAAAAAAAGTTTTCGTTTAACGAATTTCTTCCTTTGCTTTTTCTAAATACTCCAATATTGCTTCATGTAGTGCAGTCCATGTTATCTGTTCTTCCAGGGAAGGTATAAATTCTTGTCTCCAAGCATTCTTAAACTCCTGAAACCACTGTTTTTCAAAACCCTGAAATTCTAAAGAAATATCTACTTTAAAGCTATCAATTAAACTGGAAACTTCTGCAGCTTTAGAGCTATCTAGTGATTTTAAAGATAACACTCCACTCTTTAAAATCTCTAACTCTTCCAATACATTAAGCTTAAATGGTTTATAGAGTGAAGACCATATGCGATATCTTAAATAAGAATCATAGTATAACTTAATTTTGTACATTAAAGTGGTAGATGCATCAGGAGAAATGTTATTCTCATATTGTGCAAGAGAAGATAATAAATTCTCATAATCTACTTTGCTTAAACATGGTTGTAGAGTCGATTTAATTTTTTCACTAAAGGTTAGATAACTAGAAGAAATGCCATGACTATATTCACTAAAGAATTCAGGAAATATATCTGCTTGTTCTAGTTTAAGAGGTAGATCTTTTCTAATTTCTCTTGGTAAATTATGTATTGAAAACTGATAAATAACCCATACAAAATTCTCATCAAACTCATCTGAGTAATCAGCATTATTATCAGGAAAAATTACATTACCTTTCTTATCATTCCAAGGTTCTATCTTATAGAAAAATCTGTTCAGCCTTTGTTTTAATTTCAAAATACCTTCATTTCTATCACCTGCTTTATACAATGTTTTGCCCATTTTGTGTTTAGCATCTTTAGGGTTTATTCTATCACTTATGTGCAATCCAATTCCATTTTTCTCTAATAACTCCCAATCAAACAATTTGTGTGGATCTGGTTTACGCATTGTATAGCTAAGCTCTGGATCATGCACTATAGTTCCTATTTCAGAATGACTAAATATCATATCCCTTTTAATTTTAAAACGCTCCATAAGGTATAAAATCAGCTCTTTAACAGATCTCATTTGCTCTTCCGGAAAAGGCTCAAGTCCTGTGTTTACAATTTCAATACCTACAGAATAATTGTTAAGCTTCTGCAGCTCTTCAAGCTTGCTATTTATCTTAACTCTTGCATAACTAATACCAGCATGCCATGCTTCTTTCTCTAATGGAACCATTAAGGTAACGCTGCCGTCCCTATCGACAATAAGATGAACTGACAATCCTCTAGCATTCAGCATATCTTTTGTACCTTTTAATGTTGATGTTTCAGTATGGTGAACTATAACCATTAACACTTTTTCACCGGCCCTATCACCATAATTTAAAGCTGAAGCTGGATCTAAAAATAACAAATCCTGATCTTTCAATAATGGTAATTTTTCTTGTAAATCTTGAAAATCATTCTCGATACTGCTTGAACTGGATACTTGCCCAGATATGAGAAATGCTGAGACAGTAATCAGTAAAACTAATAAATATTTGTTGATTTTAGATAGTTGGATTTTCATACCATCTTCATAAACACTTTGTAGATAACTTTTCATTATATAGTTAGAGTAGTGTTGTTGAATAAATTTACAAGACAAAATCATACTAGTCCAGTAATAGTAACATGTCCAAAGATAAAGCATTTAAAATACTGGGATTAAATCCTGAGGTAAGTCAAAATGAAATCAATAAAGCATATCAAAATTTAATGAAATTAGTTCACCCAGATAAGGGAGGCTCGGAATATTTTGCACAAAAGTTAAACGCAGCACGTGACAGGTTGCTGAAGAGGTAATTAATATTGCTTTAAAGTTTTTATTTGTGCGTAAAGGATAAGTTGCTACAATAAAAAAATAAGATAAAAGTAGCAATGGACATGTGTTCAGAAAGGTTTAAGTTATGCAGGAAGATAACAAAAAAGAAGTAATAAAAGAAGAAAAAGGCATATTAGGGTGGATAGAATATAGACTGCCTATATTTTCTTTTCTAAAACACACCGCTTCTTATCAAGTACCAAAAAACTTAAATTATGCTTGGAACTTTGGCTCTTTGGCTGGTATAGCGCTAATTTTACAAATAATAACAGGTATATTTCTTGCTATGCACTACACTCCGCATGTTGATTATGCGTTTAATAGTGTAGAGCGCATAATGCGGGATGTGAATTACGGGTGGTTAATACGCTACACTCACGCTGTTGGAGCATCACTTTTCTTTATGGTAGTTTATATTCATATAATGCGTGGATTATATTACGGATCTTACAAGAGACCACGAGAGATGGTGTGGTTTGTTGGTATATTTATATTTTTTGCAATGATGGCAACTGCCTTTATGGGATATGTTCTTCCCTGGGGACAAATGAGTTTCTGGGGTGCAACAGTTATAACCAACTTATTTTCTGCTATACCTTTAGTTGGCAATAAAATAGTTATATGGTTATGGGGTGGTTTTTCCGTTGATAATCCAACTCTTAACCGTTTTTTCGCTCTGCATTATCTTCTGCCTTTTGTTATTATTGCTTTAGCTATGCTTCATGTGATAGCTCTGCATAGGTTTGGCTCTGGTAACCCAAGTGGAGTGGAGGTAAAATCAGATAAGGATACCATTCCTCTCTATCCTTATTATATAGTCAAGGATTGCATAACTTTTGGTCTATTTTTTGTAGTTTTGTTCGCATTTGTTTTCTATGCTCCTAATTATCTTGGACATCCAGACAATTATATAGAAGCTGACTCTATGGTCACTCCGGTACATATAGTGCCAGAGTGGTATTTTTTACCTTTTTATGCAATGCTACGTTCAATTCCAGATAAACTTACTGGTGTGCTTACCATGTTTGCATCTATTTTAGTGTGGTTTTTGTTACCTTGGCTTGATAGATCAAAAGTTAAAAGTGGTGCTTATCGCCCGGTATTCAAGAAATTTTTTTGGGTTTTTGCAATAAATTTTGCACTTCTTGCCTGGCTTGGAGGACAAGAGGTGAAAGAGCCTTACATCACTATGAGTAGGCTATCTACTCTTTATTACTTTGCATACTTTGTGATAGTTTTACCACTGCTTAGTAAGTATGAAAAGCCAAAAGAACCACCAAAAACCTTAAGTGATTCTGTGCCGGAGATGAGGTGATGTCAATTCAAAGCAGATCTCTTACAAAATTCTCTGTCATCCCAGAGCCCTCTTTTGTCATCCCAGTGCTTGACACTGGGATCCAGAAAAAAAATAAATGGATTCCAGCATCATGTACACAATTGTATGAACGTTGTATACAACACACAGTGTCATTCCACTATCTTCCGTTGTCATCCCAGTGCTTGACACTGGGATCCAGGTATAAAAATACTTACAAATCATGCAATGGACAACAGATTCTAGGAGTGCATGATAACCATAATGTCAGTGATGAAATAAGCTGGATTCCAGTGTCAGCTACTTGCATGACATCAATTCGAAATTTACTAAAACAGTGGTTATGCATGGGATCTAATGTATTTGCAATCTTCTGCGTGTTATTTCTATCTAGTCTTATATCTGCAGAAGAATTTAAATCATCACCAAATAAGAAAATAGACTGGAAATTTGATGGAATTGTCGGATCTTTCGATAGAGAGTCAATTCAGCGTGGCTATAAAGTGTATAAAGAAGTCTGTGCTGCTTGTCATTCAATGAATAGGGTAGCATTTCGTAATTTGCAAGATGTCGGTTTTTCTGAAGAAGATGTAAAACAAATAGCAGCTTCTTATCAAGTTAAAGATGGTCCGAATGATTTGGGTGAAATGTTTGACAGACCTGGAGTACCTTCGGATTATTTTATTGCGCCTTTTGATACAAAAGAAGCAGCTGCAGCAAGCAACAATGGTGCAGTCCCACCAGACTTATCATTAATTATTAAAGCAAGGCATGATGGTGCAAATTATGTCTATTCATTGTTAACAGGCTATCAAAACGGCGAACACGATGAAAATGATTTATATTTTAATTCGTATTTTCCAACAGGCAGATTAGCTATGGCGCCACCACTTTCTGAAGGAATGGTGGAATATGATGGTGCAAGGCAAGCCACAGTTGAAAATATGGCGTATGATGTGATAAATTTTTTACAGTGGGCGGCAGAGCCAGAATTAGAGCACCGGCATAAGCTTGGATTAAAAGTAGTGGCGTATTTTATAATTTTAACAGTGTTTTTTGTATTAACTAACAACAAAGTTTGGAGCAAGCTCTATAAAAAGAAGTGATAGTCAATTTTGCCTCAAGCACAATGGTTGTCATCCAAGTAGCTAACACTGGTTCCTTTATGACGGTGTCATCCGAGTAGCTGACACTGGGATGGCTTTGTCGCATCATACCTTATACGGTAATAATTTACGATAAATTCATGTAGCCATTTCGAATTTAGCCATACCAATGTCAGTAAATTTATTAAGCAAATAGCACTTAATGAGCAGTTCTTTTTCACGATTTATAGCTCTTTTCATAGAAGTCCGGATGTGATAAGGATAGATAATGATAAGGAGGTTGAATGCCAGCAGCATATAGTTATGATTTAAGAAAAAAAGCAATGGAGGCGCTAGACGAAGGAGAAAGCAGAGAAGCAGTGGCAGCAAGATTTAAGATTGGACGAACTACTTTATGGGAGTGGCAGCACTGTAGGCTTGACCATAAATTATGTTAAGATAGAAAATGACTATTTTAGATAGAGCTTGATGTAATGCAGTGCGATACAAAATAACGGTAGAATATAATGGTAGTAGTTTCTCTGGTTGGCAAAAACAGCAACACTCTGCTAACTCAATCCAGGAGAAGATAGAAAATGCTATATTTAATTTTAGTGGTGAGAAAATTGCCTTGTACTGTGGTGGCAGGACTGATGCAGGGGTTCATGCTTTAGGACAAGTTGCTCATTTTGATATGGAAAAGGAATTTGAGCTTTATAGAATAAGAAACGCAATAAATTATCATTTAAAATCAATTCCTATAGTCGTGCTCAATGTAGAAGTTGTAGATGATGCGTTTCACGCACGGTTTTCAGCAAAAAAAAGATATTACGAATACAGAATAGTTAATCGCTATGCTCCTGCCGCTCTGGAGACAGGTTATGTATGGCAAGTGTTTAGTCCACTTGATGTAAATATTATGCGTGAAGCTGCTAAACATCTACTTGGAAAATATGACCTTTCAAGTTTCCGTTCAAAAGATTGTCACGCCGCAAATCCGATAAGAACAATTGATGATATCGATATAGTACAAAACGGGAATCATATACACATCAAAATATCTGCTATTTCCTTTTTACATAACCAAGTGAGGATTATTGCGGGTACTTTAGTTGAATTTGGAAAAAATAGAACCAATCCGCAAGAAATGCTAAATATATTAAACCAATGCAAAAGAAGTGCCGCTGGAGTTACTGCACCACCTTTTGGCTTATATTTGGTAAAGATAGATTACTAATTTAATAAAAGCTAGTGAAATAAGTGCCATACCGCCACGGTATCTCCAGATTCCGCTAACAAGCAGCGAGATGACGAGTTTAAGTTCTCATTGGCATTACTACATATAATGCACTTGAATCGTCTTCATCAGTGATAATTGTAGCACTATTACCATCGGCTAAGCTAAACTTACATTTATTTTTTATGCAGGATAGAACATCAAGTAAATAACGCGAGTTGAACCCTATTTCTATAGGGGCTTCATTGTAGTCCACTTCTATGGATTCAGTTGCATCACTGCACTCTTGGGAGTTTGAATGCAGAGTTAGCAGCTTTTCTTGTAGTGAGAATTTAATGGATTTTACTTTATCAGATACAACAACGGAAACTCGATCTATAACGTCTGAAAGTTTTTTACTTTCAATAATCATATGCTTATCTTGAGATGCTGGAATAACTGCTTTATAATTTGGAAAAGTTCCATCTATTAATTTTGATATTAGAATATATTCACCGCATGTAAACTTGATTTTTCTGTCTGAGAGTTTTACTTTAATTTCATTACAATCGTCCAATATTTTTAACAGCTCCATAACAGTTTTACGTGGAATGATCACACCAAATTCGCCATTGATGTTCCCAGGCTTTGGCCTCTTTATACATGATAAACGATGGCCATCAGTTGCAACGCAGTACAGAAATTGCTCATCTGTATGTAGATATATTCCATTTAAATTATACCTTGTATCATCTAGTGATACAGCAAATTTTGTTTTAGTTAATAAGTCTATCAGGTCTGTATTTAGTAGAGTAAAATCATGTTTATAATTGTCTTCTTCAAGAGCAGGAAAGCTGCTTGAAACTACATTCGGTAAAGAAAAGTTTGCATTTCCGCAAGACATCAATAATTTTCCTTGATTGTTTACTTCAAAATTGACATCCAAATCAGCGGGTAACTTCTTCACTATGTCATGTAAAGTATGCGCTGAAATTTTTACTTCTCCTTCTGTTAATACGGTTGCAGCAAGTGAGGCAAACATTGAAATGTCAAGATCAGTTGCCATTAATTTTATGCTGCCGTGTTGTGCTTTGATATTTATACACGCCAAAACATCTATTGCATTACGCCTTTCAACCACTCCACTTACTCTGGATAATGTATTTAAAAGACTTGTGCTGCTCACGCTAAAACGCATCTGCTCGCACACAGAATTTTGCTTTTTGATTTCTGTATCTACACCTGCAACCTCTGACATTGCTAACTCTCAAAAATATATTTTAAATGATATCCACATCCCATATAAAGTAAAGTGCTATTTATATTTCCATTGAAAGAGTAGTCTAGTTTATACTATAGCTGGGTATTCTGTTACAATAATTTACTTTGTATGGCATAAATCATGCATTTTTTGATACGCTTTTTGAAAACCAAGTAGGGAATAAGTATCATCAATGGTCACTGTTTTTGTTTTTCCATTAACTACCATTGATAATCCCTGCTTCATTTTTAGAATGAGATCTTGATCTATTTTTGTATGCTCTGCCCACGCAAAACTTCCCTGTATTATGGGCAGTGTATATTTAATTTTTTTGTCGATATTGAGAGCTACAGGCTCCTTATCATACTGAAAACCAGAGGTAACGCTTACCTCATCTGCTTTTTTATCAACATAACTAATCATTACATACGGCTTGCGATTGGTTGTATAATATTCGCTTTTTTTTTTAGGATAGGATACAATATAACATACTTTCTCTCCATCTTCCAATGCAGTATACACGAGCCAATCTTTATATTTTTCCTTCAATTGTACATCACTAACCGATGCAAAAGCGCCTATCGAAAAAAATATTAGAAATATAAAAAAACTACGCATGCAAACCAAATTTCAAACTTTCAGATTGTATATATCGTTTTACCTTAGCCATCGCCTGCTCAGCCAACTGCCTTATTCTTTCTCTTGAAACACAATACTTTTTACTAAGTTCATCCAGAGTTTGAATGTTTTCAGACAAATATCTACTGATAAAAATGTCTCTTGCCCTTTCGTTGAGGCTCGCTAGTGCATTGTTTAAAATTGTTTCTTTTAATTCTTTTTCTTCATGATTCTGATAGGTTACTTCTTGACTGACCAAGTTACATGGGATCATATCTTGTAACTCCCTTTTAGAGTCATCACCTATTTTTATGCAATCGTTTAGCGACTGATCCTTACAAGCCAAACGGTAATTCATTTGTATAACATCTCCTTCGGATACAGAAAGCTCATTAGATATTGCTTTTATTTCTTCATTATTTAAAGTTTCTCTGTTTGTATACTGTAAAATTCTTTTTTTTATTTTACGTAAACTAAAAAATAATCTTCTTTGTGCTTGCGTTGTGCCTATTTTCACAAATGACCAAGATTTCAATATAAAGTCTTTTATTGAAGCTTCAATCCACCACACTGCATAAGTTGAAAAACGAAACCCTAAATCAGGATTAAACTTTTTTACTGCATGCATTAAACCCATATTCCCTTCCATGAACAGGTCCATCAACAATAGTCCATAATTTTTGAATTTCATTGCAATTTTCACTACCAAATTCAAATGGCTGGTAATCAATTTATGAGCAGAAGAAATATCCTTGTATTGGTTCCAATTTTTTGCTAGTTGTACTTCTTCCTCTTGAGACAGCATGGGAAATTTTCGCACCCTAGCAATATATTGCATGAGATTGGTTCTGCTATCGACACATAAGCTTGCCATTGGGGTCAACATAACAACTTAAATTAAAACTTCATGCATATAATATATTGATTTTCCAGCAAAAATTCAAGCTTTGATTTGAAAAAAGTACAAATTTTCCATCTAATTTCTTGGAGACAGTAGGCCGCAGTGTTAGCTAATTGGATAACATTATGTAACTTTAGATGATATTCTACCAGTACAATGGTAAACGTTATAGCTTAAACACATAGCAAATAGTGTTATTCCAGTGCCTTGACACTGGAATCCACATTTCTTTTTTCTAGATCCCAGTGTCATGCTACTTGAATGACAAGAAAAAACCCACTGGGATAACAAGACTGAGATAGACTAAAAATTAAACGCTACTCCAGCTTCTGCACCAACAGTGCTGTAAAGGACTGTATGTCCTCCTTTGTCTTTCTCACCAACGCTTTTATCGAAATTAGCACCATAAGAACCGAAATAACGAGCTCCAGCATAAAGTTTGACTTCTGGAGTTACATCATAACTAACACCAGCTTTTACTTGACCAGCAAAACCAAATTTACTTTTTTGATCATTCACAGCGTCTTTCAAAGGAGTGCTAATATACGCTGCACCAACACCAACACCAACATATGGAGTGATAGGCATATCTTCAATTGCTATATCGTAATAAACGTTAACTAGCCCTGAAATTGCTGTTACACTGTCTGCAATAGTATCTGGCGTAAATCTTGCATCTGTAACATTATTTTTGTTTAGGTATGAATAAACTCCTTCAACATCAACCCTGATGTCGTCCATTTTGTAACCAAACGCACCACCAGCAGCTAGAAAAGACGCTTTTAATGGACTGTAATCACTATTGTCTTTCTTATAGGTAATACCATCAACTTTTGTGAAAAGAGGTAAAATTTCACCGTTGTATTGCAAACGAATATAGTAACTAGTTTCTTCATCACTTATTGGACCAACAGGATCTGAAAAAGCAGAGTTTGATAAACTTAGCAACGTTGCTAAAGCGGCTGCTGAAAAAAACTTTTTATAATGCATAATTGTCCTCGTAAAAAAATTAAAATTCCACTTTAGCAGTCTAAGTAACAACTAAAGTTAAGTCAAGTGCTAACTTAATAACACAAAATATTCTACATTTTAACTAATTTTTAGGAGAAGACAAAGATTTTATTAATGAATAAATACGACTTTTGATTTTTTGGTATAGCTAACACAGGTAAGATTTACTATCGAAAGACCTCGTCATCTCGCTGCTTGTTAGCGGATGAGAAATCTACAACTGTACGAACATTGCAATTTGGGCCTACCAGGAGGGCAATGCCTCTTATCCAAGTACCATCTTCTTGTCATCCCAGTCTGGGATCCAGGAATTTTATTAAGTTGGTAAGCATAAAAGTAGCCGTTTTATGTTAAAACACAATGTTCTTGATGAGATTACGGCAAGGCTGGATTCCAGACTGGAATGACATCGTTTACTATGTGCCATATTGCAATGTTTGTACAGTTGTGGAATGAATCACGGTATGACGTAGGGCTATGCTAGTATAGGTACATTATATGAAGAAGTACTAGCGTTGGGAATATTAGAAAAAAAATACTTACACTAAAAGAAACTTCAGTAGTAAATTCAAAAAGGAAGTTTAAACCCAGATGGTAAACCCATCATACCTGCAAGATCAGAAGTTGCATTCGCCATATCTTCTTCTGCTTTTTTAACGGCATCATTAAACGCTGCTGTTACTAAATCCTCTACTATATCTTTTTCCTCATTTCTCATAAGTTCTAAGTCTATGTTCACCTTTTTAGCTTTATAGCTACCTATTTTTATGACTTCCACTAATACAGAAACTTTGCCACCACCAGAAATACCTTGAAACTCTTTTCCAACATATTTTTCTTGAGCTTCTGCAAGCTTTTTTTGCATCTCTTGCGCTTGTTTCATTATTTGACTAAAATCCACAACTTACTCCTTATTTTCTATATTAACTACTTTTGCACCTTTAAACGTGTCAAGGATATCCTTAACTGCAGGTGCATAATTTAAATTACTCACTTCCCTGTTTATATAACCTGTATCAACTGCAATAACCCACTCTTGCTGAGTTACCTGGTTTAAGTAATTTTTTAAATCATTGCAAAAATTACTATCCAACTTAGATACAGCTTTTAATTTTAAATATCCAGGTTTACAATCTATTAATTGTAGATTATTACACAGTTGTTTGTAAAGATAAATTTGGTTACTTCGCCTTAATAGTTGCAAAATCTTATCAAAATCGTAATTTTGTTGTTTATTTTCCACATGGATCCCAGTGTCACGCACTGGGATGACAGAGTGGGGTTGTTGTTTACTTTCCACATATTTTTTTGGATCCGAGTAGTCAGCTACTTGGATGACAGAGGGGGAAGGTGCAACAGGTCTGCCCTGTCTATTTCCTTGCTCTACATTCTGTGAAAGAACTTTTTTGATCACCTGTTCCGGAGAAGGCAGATCAGAAAGATAACAGAGGCTAATTAACATCATTTCAGCAGCAACATCGTTGCATGTTGAAGTTTTTATATCTTGAATACCTTTAAGCAACATCTTCCACAATCTCGAAAAAAATATTAAAGATCTCTTTATACTTAAATCTTTTATCCTATTCTTTTCATGCTCTGTAACTGCATTATCAATCTCTTTTGTAATCAAAAAACGGCATACTAACTGAATTGTTTGCAATAGACCTTCAAAAATACTAAGTGGGTTTGCTGTTTTTACCGCCTTGTCAAACACTGATAGAGCTTTCTGTAAATCACCTTCTAATATTGCCCCTAATAGATCGAATATAATATCTTTATCCACTAGGCCAAGTATGTCTGTCACATTTTTAGTGGATATTGCACCATCTTTGCTATATAGCACTGCTTGATTCATCAAAAACAAGGCGTTACGCATTGAATTTCCAGAGTGTCGTGCAATTAATTCTAATGCTCCCTTTTCAATGGAATAACTCTCTTTTTGTGCAACATCATTTAAACGTTCCACTATTTTAGCTACAGGAATGTTGTGTAAATCAAATCTTTGACAACGTGCAATAATAGTTATTGGTATCTTTTTTATTTCCGTAGTTGCTAAAATGAACTTTACACTAGATGGTGGCTCTTCTAGGGTTTTAAGTAATGCGTTAAATGCACTGCTAGATAGCATGTGTACTTCATCTATAATGTAGACTTTGAATTTAGAGCTTATAGGTGAATAGCAAATATCTCCCAGGATTACTTTAATATCGTCAATGCTAGTGTGACTTGCTGCATCGATTTCAATTACATCTGGATGGCTTGAATTTTTTATTGCTAGACAATTTTCACATGATCCGCAAGGTTCAAAAATTGGCCCCAGGGAACAATTCAAACATAAAGCTATTATCCTTGCAGTGGTGGTTTTACCAACTCCACTACTACCAGAGAGCAGTATAGATTGTGGGATTTTGTTTAAAATAAAAGCATTTTCTAATACACGCACTAATATATCTTGACCTACTAGATCTTTGAAGCTACTAGGACGATGTTTTAATGCTATATTCATAGCCTCGGATAAAACAAATAATGAAATAGGTATGCAACCCAAAAAGGTTCTGATATGGCTGCTTCATTTCTGATCTGACCAAATTACAGAGTTTTTGCCTGCATACCTTATAAAATATTATACTTTTTTTTTTATTTAGCAAGGTATATCCTATATTAGCTCTATAATTTGATATGTTAAATTTTTTACAGTGCTATTTTGAAGTAAATAAAAAGTTAGTTGTCATGCAAGTCACTACAAGATTGTCACTCCAATGTTTATTTATGTCATTTCAGCGCTTATTTATGTCATCCCAGTGCCTAGGCATACAGCTGTATGAATGTTGTGATATAAGAGCAATTTTTACCGAAAAGGATGTCATCCCAGTGCTTGACTACTTGGATCCAGAAAACTTAACTGTAAATGAGCGCACTAGGCAATTGTATAACAAGAACTGGATTCCAGTGTCAGCTACTTGCATGACACTACCTGCTACGCAAACTTCTGTGGACTACAAAGAAAGTTCGTACAGTTGTAGGTCAAGCCATAGAGTAACAAAAAAAGGATATTGGTATAACAAAAGAGGAACATTATGATTTTATATCATTTTCCTCTTTGTCCATTTTCACGAAAAGTTAGAGCTTTTCTAAAAGAAAAAAAATTAGGCTGTGATCTAGTGTATGAAAATCCGTGGGAAAAGCGGAATGAATTTATGGAGATCAATCCAACCGGGCAAGTACCAGTGTTAATAGATAATAACTTTGTAATAGCGGATAGTAATGCCATTTGTGAATATATAGAAGAGACTTACAATAGCGACGTCAAATTACTTGGTTCATCCACTATTATTAAGTCTAAAATACGCGCTCTAATCAATTGGTTCGATAACAAATTTTACAATGAAGTTACTAAGTATATTATGAATGAAAAAGTAATTACTAACCGCAGCCCTGACTCTAGATTTCTTCATGCAGCTCAGCATAACCTGCCTTGCCATATGGAATACATCGAACACTTAATTAACAAGAACGTTTGGCTTGCAACTGATAAGTTCACTTTAGCTGATATTACTTTAGCATCGCATATTTCCGTAATGGATTATGTAAGTAGTTTTCCATGGGAAAAAAGTAAAATTTTAAAAGAATGGTACTCCATTGTTAAATCAAAGCCTTGTTTTCGTGAGATATTATTAGAGAGGATTTCTGGTTTAATCCCTCCTAAACATTATGCTGACCTTGATTTTTAACTTATGTTAGCTTTAAAGCTACAGTCATTCCTTCATCAGTTGGAATCAATATAGAGAAATATTTTTTTTCATCTGATAATCTATTATTAAACTCCCTCATGGCATGCCATGATTTTTCTGATACTTCTTTTGGAGGCGATTCTAAAAATACTGTGTTAAACAGTAGAGTGTTATCTGCAACGATTAGCCCATCTTGTTTAATGTATGACTCTGCCCAATCTAAATACTTAGGATAACTACTTTTGTCAGCATCAATAAATATCATGTCAAATGGTGCTTTTGCTGATAATTCATTAATTTTTTCCAGTGCATCGCCTTCTATTAGAGTAATTTTATCACTTAGATTAAAAGCACTAAAATTTTTTTTTGCTATTCTTGAGTGTTGAGGATTATTTTCTATTGTATATATATGACCGTCTTTTAGTAGAGCTTTTGCCATGCAAATCGACGAGTAACCGTATAACGTGCCAATCTCAACAATACTTTTGATTTTTTGGATTTTTATAAATAAACTTAATAGCTTTCCTTCTTCAGGGCCAATTTGAATATGTTGCTTTTTTTCAAGAATACAATATTCTTCTATTTTTTTATATTCTTTTGCAAATAGATTTCTTATGTATGACAATTTTATACTAAAATTATTACGCATATATTATAAATTAGGGAGACTTAATTCATACACAATTTATAAATATAATAATATAGTTTAAAATAATAAAAACATTTATTTTAAGTTATTATTTCATAGTATAAAATTTTAAGTGACAAAAATTATTATATATCGTACTATAGTTAACTAGTATAATAAACAGTCGATTATTATGCTAGAATTAAAGGGATTGTTTATGCGCATTTCTCTTTTTAAAATATAATTTTTATAATCAATTAGAGGGGGTTATATGTCTTATACTATTGCTGGTGAAGTTGAAACGTTAAACAAAAAATCTAACAAGAATGAAGGGGTTATGTTACTACATAATCCAGCTTATCGTGAAAAGTATAAAGAACGTTTTGATGAAGCTCAGAGAAAAGTTATGGATATGGTTCAGTTTTATGATGGGACAATAGTATTAATAGAGAATAAAATCGCTATGTATTACTACACTTGGCACAGTAAAAAAAGAGAGTTTGAGCGTAAAAACAACAAACAGTAGTGAAAAACAATGACTCAGCATAGAGTCTTTTATATGGTAAGCTACAGTGGTATTACTTCACTATAGCTTTTCCATATAATTTATCTATCACATTAGTGAAATATTTCAGCTCTTTATACCCTCCATGTTTAACTTTATTATGCTCTATATATGATTTATCATCGTTAAGCTTGATGAAAAATATTGGAGTGGCTGTGATACCAAGTTTATTAATTGCCAGTGATTTATCATTTACGATTTTATCCATTATTTTCTTATCATTAATGCATTGGTTAAATGCATCTTGCTTTAAGTTGCTTAGTGCAGCAATTCTTTGTAGTAAAGTCAAATCACTTAAATTGTAGTAATTCCACGAATCTATTGAGTTAAAAACAGCTTTGTTAAAATTAAAGTAGTCTTCTTGTTTTTCGTAGCAATGACTTAGCATTGCAGCCTTTAGCCCTCTGTAATCCAAAGGAAAATGACGAAATATATATAACATCTTACCTGTGTCTATATATTTCTCTTTAATTTTAGGAAAAACATTCCTATGAAAAAGAGAGCAGTGATAACAAGTTAATGAAGCATATTCTATCATTAGAATTGGTGCTTTTGGATCTCCTAATAATTTATCATTAGGTAATGGCGATAATAGCTCATTTGATGTTATTTCATTGGGTTTTTTTTGAATGTATTGGTTATCGGATAAATCTTGCTTAACAACTGCATAAGAATTAACACTTATGAAAATTAATAAAAACAATAGTCTAAAAATCATTACAATATAAACACTTAACTTACTAAAAAAAATTATACATTTATATTAATAATGTCAAGATAACTTTTGTTTAGCAAGGCTTTCAGCCCTATCTTTAAATGCAGCAATTATTTTACTTTGTGTATACTTATATACTGAGTTTAATAAAGTGGAAAATGAGTTGGACTTAAACTTAAACTCTATATAAAACTTTACCATAGTTTTATTTTCATCTATGGGAATGAATTGCCATTCATTGTATAGATGTTTAAATATTCCATTTGATGATACAGCTTTTATCCAACCTTCATTTGTTCCACTTGGAGAAAGAGAAGTAACTTCTGATGTATATCTACCTTTAATTCCATGAAAAGCTGCGAGGAGATCCACAACCATTTGGTTGTTAATTTTTTCTTTTATATAAACGGCTTTGCACCAAGGAACAAAATCAGGATACCTTTCAACATCAATTACAATTTGGAATACTTCATTAGGCAAACATAGGAAAACACCCTGTTCTTTGTATTGATGAAGCATAAATGTTAAACCAATCAAAATAGGATCCGTATCTACCGTCAGCCTTAGTAGATTCCTGAGACTAAAGTTAAGGTGGGCATCGCGTATCAATTTCAACGAAATTAACAGAGGCAATTCCCTTGACTAGAAATTATCGCTCGGGAAATTTAACTTAACTCATAACGCATAGAACAGACCCTTAATTAATTGTAGATGATTTATACAAGGTGTGTCTATAGATATATTAAAGCTAGCGATTATTATTTAATCTTTATTAAACTTTGCATTCTAAGTATCATAGCTAATAAATATATCTTATGAACATTACTAAAGTTTTAACTATCATTGTTTTTATTGTAATTTCTTCAAGTGCTTACACTAATTGTACAGATCACAAAATTTTTGTGCATACTATGAAGCAACAAGTGGATGGTATATCTACAAAGGAGAATAAAAAAAACCGGGAATGTGTGCAAAAAAAGCTTCAGGAGGTCATTCAAAACAATGTTAACCTCAAAGGAATATCGCAATTCGTCATAGGAAAACATTGGGCTTTAGTTAAACAAAAAGAAAAAGAAGATTTTTTAAGAGAGTATGAAGTGTATCTTACGCGTTTGTGCGTTAAAATTTTATATAAATACATGCATGATAGTGAAATGATCATAATGAGTACAAAAGCAGTTGACGATGAAACTTGCTTAATTGGTACAAGATTTTCTTACGGTGATGAAGAATTTACAAATATTGATTTTAAAGTTACTAAAAATAACAGTTCTTTCTTGATAAGTGATGTTGTAATGAGTGGAATAAGTATTGCTATTAATCAACGTTATCAATTTAGTGAAAAAATCGACACGCATGGCATAGCAAGCGTTATAGCTGAATTAAAATGCAATAACAATCCATGATATATATGCCTCATTGGCCTAAGCCACTTGGTAGCAGGCCGAATGATTTTTCTCTTGATCGCATAAAAGGCTTTCTTAGCAAACTAGATAACCCCGAGAAAAAAGTGCCTCCCGTAATTCATATAGCTGGAACTAATGGGAAAGGCTCAACACTAGCATTTATAAGATATATAATGCAAGCAGCAGGGTATAAGGTACACGCATACACTTCTCCACATTTAGTGAGTTTTAATGAGAGGATAGTGATAGCCGGCAGCTATATCGACGATAATGAATTATATAGCTTATTAGAAGAATGTCGTGCAGTAATTGCAGAACAACCTATCACTCTGTTTGAAGCTGCAACTATTGCAGCTTTTTTAGCTTTTTCTCGTCATAAAGCCGATATAACTTTAGTTGAAGTGGGTATGGGTGGAAGGCTTGATGCAACAAATGTTATAGATAATCCGATTTTAACAATAATTACTTCCATTGCACTTGATCATACGGAATATCTTGGCCCTACTGTAGAAATTATAGCAGGTGAAAAGGCTGGAATAATGAAACCTAATGTTCCTTGCGTAATAGCACCGCAAGAAAAATCTATAGTGAACACGCTAGAACACCACGCAATAAATAAGAAATCTCCCTTGTATAGAGGAGGTCTTGAATGGAATTGCAAAAAAAAGAACAACAAAATGGTTTTTCAATCAGCTATTCAATCAATAGAATTTCCTTTGCCATCTTTAAAGGGTGATCATCAGGTGATTAATGCAGGCAATGCTATTGCAGCATGTAGTATTTTAAGTGGAAAGTATGAATTTGATATTGGAGAAGAGGATATCACTTCAGGTTTACAGTGCACTTATTGGCCTGCACGGCTAGAGTCTATAAAAGAAGGTAATTTAATTTTCCTACTACCGAAAGATTGGCAATTATTTTTAGATGGTGCACACAATAATGATGGTGCTAGAGTACTATCTCAGTGGGTAAAAGATAATTTTGCTGAAGGTATTTATATGGTTTTTGGTGTTACTAGTAACAGAAATGTGGAAGAGTTCTTAGAGCACTTAAAGCCATATATCAAGCTACTATGTGCGGTTTGTGTTAAGTTTGAACCTAAAGCAACAAATACAAATTTGATTAGGGAAAAAGCCAATAACATAGGAATAAAAGCAGTTGAATGTGAATCAATTGGCGATGCAATATCAAATCACATATTAAAAGCCTCTACCCAAAACGTCAAAACCATACTAATCTGTGGCTCATTGTTCCTAGCTAGAGACTTCGCTATGGAGAATAGCTAACTTTGATGATATTAACTGACCGATGGGGAAATAACTTTGATTGCTCATAGTACTGCTTGGCTTTTCGTTATCGACTTCTATAAACTGATCATCACCTTTAAATTGCTCCTCAATTGAATTTATAGCTGTCTTTTTGAGAATATAATTACTTGCAGCATTTAAAATAGGTGAAGTAACAATTAAAAGCGTGAATGGTAATGAAAGTAATAAGCCGGATAACATCATAGAGTTAGTTATACCAAAGCCGTTGGCAACTAAATCTAATCCCACACCGAAAAACATTAAAGATGTACAGATTGTGTTGCTCAAAATAACTGAATTTTTTAGCCACTTTAATTTAGTCCTATCACTCTTTGAAAAATTTTCGCATTCTTGGTCAAAGTTAAACAATAATAAAATATTAGTCTGATGATTAAACTCTTTCCCATTTCTAGTATAAATGCTCTTAACAGCTAGACTCAAAATAGATCCTGCTAACAAGGGAGCAAGAAAACCTACTGCTATTGGTACATTAGAAGAAATTGTAAGTTAAAAACGTGATATAAAAGAGATAAGAGAGAAAGATAACCCTGCTCACTAGGAATAGCGGGCGTGCGCGACCGAAAGGAAATTGGTATTACAACCGTTGGTATCAAGGTACGCTAGCCCTATCTCTCGATACGTTTGAATAGTTGCTTGGGACATATATATGCACCCGTTTACAATCTTAAATTAACTAAAACTATCGAGGTTTATTATGGTTACATCTTATCAAAATTTTATTGGCATTGACATCGGAAAATTTAAAAATGTCGTTGCAATTCACAAACAGAAGAATGCTGTCGAATTTGATAATAATGCTTCTGGTTGGCAACAATTATTTCAAGAGTTTTCAGATATTCTACCTAATGCTTTAGTGACTTTAGAAAATACAGGGAAATATGAGCTTGGCTTATCACATTTTCTTACCGACAAAAATATTGCCGTGCATCGAGCTAATACTCGTAAAGTAAAAAGCTTTATTTTATCTCACGGAACTTTAGCAAAGTCTGATAGATCAGATGCAAGAGCTCTTGCTCAATATGGATTTGAACGCCATAGAACTATCTCTCTATTTGTACCTACCTCTACAGAACAATCAACTTTGGCTGCACTTTGTCAACGTCGTGATGATATTACGCAAATGAGAACTCAAGAAAAATGCAGACTTGAAGCACCGGAAAATGATCATATAAAAGAAAGCTGTCAAAAGACCATTGAGTTTTTCGATAGTCAAATAAACGAACTCAATGATACTATACAAAAGATTATTGATGAAAGCCGCGAATTACAACAACGCCAAAAAATTCTTAAAACAGTTCCTGGAATAGGTAAAAAGTTATCACAAGATTTTTTGTGTTTAATGCCAGAGCTTGGTTACTTAAATAGAAAAGAAGTAGCAAGTCTTGCCGGAGTTGCACCGCATCCAAAAGAAAGTGGTAAAGCTGTTGGTTACCGAAGGATTACAGGTGGTAGAAGTAACGTTCGTTCAAAGCTCTTTACAGCCGCTATGGCTGCTACAAGGTCGAAATCTATACTTGGCGCCTTTTATTCTAAGCTTGTTGAAAGTGGTAAGAAGAAGATGGTGGCTATAACAGCCCTAATGCGTAAAATTATAGTAATTGCTAATACAAGACTTAAAGAAGCAATTAATTTGCATACTTAAAAATCTTCACAACGGTAACTGAAATTGGCTAATGAATATGTGCGTCCACACAGACTTAAAGCACATATTCATTAGCTTAAGCAGAAATTGCTGTGGTAGCTGTTTGATATAAAATTCTATTTCTATGACAAACGGGTTTTTATTGCCCATATAATTTGCAAAATTACACAAATAAAAAAATTTTTAAAAAACATAGTTGATACCATTAATTATTAAAAATGCAATTGATGTGAAGGATACTAAAAGAACTTCTAAGAAACTCTTTCTGCTAGTAGCTCTTTTTTAATCAAGACATAACCAAATTCACTAGCTTTCTTGCTTAGAGTCTTCACTATTTTTTCCTTATATAACTTTTCATAGTAATCAATGCCCTTCTCTACATATTCCTGTCCATACTTTAGCATACTATAAAAAATGCACGCCAATTTCCTAGCCGTAGCGGTAATCGCTTTCGGTGCTCCTAGTCGTTTTTTTAACCTTCTGCAATATGCACCAATCCCACTGTTGCTTCTTGACACACACTGGGCAGCCATCCTAAAAGCATTTGCAGCACGAGCAATAACTTTGCGAGTTCTCGTCCCAAATACTTTTTCCCCTGTAACTTTATTAGCAGGACTTAGCCCCAACCAAGAAGTAAAGTGCTTCTCTGATGGCCATTTATCGTGGTTCAAACCAACTTCTGAGATAATTGTTTGTATAGTTAGCACATCAAGCCCAGGAACTTTAGTAAAATCAATACCGGTTACTCTATACAGTTCTTCGTGTAAAGGAAAGTCTGGTCTGTTTTTTGAAAACCTATTCTTTATTTTGCTGCATCGCTTATTCTCGTCAGATTTTGTTTCAAATGTTTTGTAATATTGTTCGATGCTTTTGTCGCATTCTGCTATTTTTTCCTGATAAATATTATACAATTCAAATTCTTGCTTTAACACAAATAAGAGTTCCTTTCTGTAGTCGCCTTTTAGCGCTTTTGCCATGGTAGATCTATCATTTCTTATCCGTACATCTCTCAATTCTGATAATTTTTCAGGATTCCTTTCACCTTCAATTATTGCTTTGATAATTTGCATACCGGTCACTCCAGTAATATCACTTATGACTTTGTGTAATTGAACGTTCATTTGAATTAACGCTTTTTGCATACGTAGAATATGTGTGGATGCACTTTCAATCAGGTTGCTACGTTGCCTAACGTAATTACGCAACACACACATTTGATCATCAGGTCTAAACGACCCATGGAGTAATCCATAGCTGTGTAATTGTTGTAACCATTGACAGTCTTGAACGTCGGATTTTCTACCAGGCACGTTCTTAATATATCGTGCATTTACCAATTTTACCTCAAATCCATATGACTCAAGTATTTGAAACAAAGGAATCCAATATACTCCTGTTGATTCCATAGCTACTGTTCTAACTTTACATTTCTTTAACCACCCTGCTAAGTTATGAAGATCAACTGTAAAGCATCCAAATTTTTTGACACGTTGTTCATCTCTTCCTTCAGGTACACATACATAATGTACAGCTGAGCCGATATCAATTCCTGCTGTATCAGGATTCACTATTTCTAGTTTACTTTTTGCCTTTATCATGGTAATTATCCTACTATAACTTATAATGGAGAAGCACTTAAGCTTGGGACGGTTAGATTATACAATCTTCTAATCGAGGTAGTCATAATAGACTCCATCAGTGGTTTAACCGTTCCTCCAAAACCACGCTCCTAAACGGGCACTTAAGCACCATTGATCAGTCGGTTATAACTGCAGAAGTACTTCTTGATAAATTATATATAAAAATTGCTATGGAAGTGAAGAAATAGTTTCTTTCCGGTTTAACAAGATTTTTTTCTTGTTCGACGCTCCTAAGAGATTTGAATAAGAAGAATATTTTACATAAGCAGTTACATTATTGTTAATTGACTGCTGCTTATTATAGAGTTTATTTCTGCACTTATCATCTAAGTATTTTTGCAATTCTTCATAACTGCGACTCCACAACTTACCGCGTAATTCTTTTATTAAATTATTTCTTTTATTGAGACCTTTCTCCAATGGCTCTATTATAAATTCTTCAAAAAATGGCTTATTTAATGCAATAACCTTAAATTTCTCCTCCGCTTCTTTATTGTTTGGGTTTTTATCTGAGTGATATTTTAACGATAATTTACGGTATTGTTGACTAAGCTTTTTCTTAATATTCTTAATGTCAGAATTTACCACATCCTCCTTTTGAATATTAAATGTTAAAAACAACTGCTTTAAAGCGTGGTACTCATTTTCATTCAAAACATTTCTAGCCACATTACACCTACAAATTAACTAACTATTAATGTTCTATAATATACATATTTCCAAACTATGTCAATTATTTCATAAATATCTTTGGTAAAAATTATTTCTGTTATGACTAGCATGATAAGTGTATGAAGCGACTAAAATTGTCATTACAGCGCTTAGTGTACGACAGTGCTCCAACATTTAGGGTTGCAGTTTTCATGGCAGATCTGAGTAGCTGACCCATCTAAGAGGTGTCATTCAAGTAGCTGACACTGGAATGGCTTTGTTGCATCGCACCTTATACGGTAGTAATTTACAATAAATTCATGTAGCCATTTCGAATTTAGTCATTTCAGTGTTGGCTACTTGGATGACACCACCTGCTATGCTGCAAATTGCAACGTTCGTACACTAAAGTATAGTGTGTTACTAACGAAGGCAAACAAATATCTGCTTTATGAAAACGTTAATATTTTTCATTGAAATAATACATAAATACTAGAAAAACCTTGGCAGGTTATTCGCGTTTGATTATCATAGAGAATTATATAAATTAATAAATGATCTATGGCAAGTAACTCAGAAGAAAGAAATAGTGATAAACAAAAAGCGCTAGATAACGCAATAAGCCAGATTGAAAAAGCATTCGGTAAAGGTGCAATAATGAAGTTGAAGCAAAACCCTGTAGAAAAAATAGACACAATATCCACAGGATCAATTGCGCTTGATTCGGCTCTAGGTGTTGGAGGTCTGTCAAAAGGGCGTATAATTGAAATATTTGGCCCCGAGAGTTCTGGTAAAACCACTCTTGCCTTGCACGTGATTGCTGAAGCACAAAAAAAAGGAGGATCATGCGCATTTATCGATGCAGAACATGCATTGGATGTCTTATATGCTCGTAAACTTGGGGTAAGCACTGATGATTTAGTGATTTCACAACCAGACACTGGAGAGCAGGCGTTGCATATTGTTGAGTATTTAGTGTGTTCTGGTGCGGTTGATGTGATAGTTATTGACTCTGTCGCAGCATTAACTCCAAGAGCTGAAATTGAAGGTGATATGGGTGATCAACATATGGGGCTGCAAGCAAGGCTTCTAAGTCATGGGCTACGGAAACTAACCTCTGCCGTTTCAAAAGCGAACTGTATATTGATATTTATTAATCAAATTCGTATGAAAATAGGAGTAGTGTATGGAAATCCTGAAACTACCACGGGTGGAAATGCATTAAAATTCTATACTTCTGTAAGGCTTGATATAAGAAAAGTTGGTGTAATAAAAGACAAAGAAAATATTACAGGTAATGAAACAAGAGTTAAAGTTGTAAAAAATAAAGTTGCTCCTCCATTTAGAGAAGCGAAATTTGATATAATGTACAATGAAGGTATATCAAAACTCGGAGAAATAATAGATATGGGAGCAAAGCTTGGTGTGCTTGAAAAAGCAGGCGCTTACTATTCATATAACAACACACGTCTTGGGCAAGGAAGAGAGAATGTAAAAACTTACCTAAAAACAAACAAAGAAGTCGCAAATGAAATAGAAACGAAAATCAGAGATTTACTCAGAAATCATGATAATTCTATCATAATAGACGAGGATAGTGAGCAACTTTTAGAAGAATCAGTTTTCTGATCTAAACTTAGGCATTAGATTTTGTGTTGGACGGGTTGTTACAGTATGACGGTAATTCTATGTGCTAATATAACAATCTGTAATGTTACCTTGTATCAAAAAGACTTTGCTGAAGCAGTTAAAAAAAGCTTTTCATGAGAAATTATAAATGATAAATTGTTAACAATAGGTTATTGTTAATAAGATTATGTGTTTTGGTTTACCTAATATAAACAGGGAAGGTTATTCATTTATAGTAGTTTCCTTTATAGTAACGTGTATAGCATTCTCTATATCTTGGGGGTTTGGCGTTACGTGCTTGTTTCCGACATTATTGTGTACTTATTTCTTTCGTGATCCAGCAAGAGCTGTGCCAAACAATAAGAATCTTATATTAAGTCCTGCTGATGGTGTGATTTCAAAAATTGAAGAAGTTAATTATCCTTTATCAGCAGAAAACGGAGAGGAGAAGAAGTTTACGCTTGTTAGCATATTTTTAAGTGTTTTGAACGTCCATGTGAACCGTATACCAATATCTGGTACGATAAAGGAAATGAGTTATAAAAAAGGCAAGTTTGTATCCGCAATGAGCAATAGGTCTAGTAATGAAAATGAAAAGCAGGTTATTGTAATTGAATACGAAAAGGGGAAAGAAATTATTGTGGAGCAAATAGCTGGATTAATTGCACGTCGTATCGTTTGTAATTTAGGAATATCCCAGAACGTAAAAGCAGGTGAAAGGTTTGGAATTATAAGGTTTGGCAGTAGAGTGAATATCTATGTTCCTGCTGATACAGAAGTCAGAGTTTCAGAAGGGCAAACTGTTATTGGTGGTGAAACAATTATAGCAAACTTAAATAAGGAAAACGTTCAAGAGAAGCTTACTTTTGACGTTATATGAATAACGATGGAAGTAACAGTAGATTCTTACCTATTACTAAATTATTCCCAAACTTTATAACTTTATTGGGTTTATGTTCTGGTCTCACTTCACTTAAATTTACATTTAATGAACAATGGGAATTCTCAGTAATTTTTATCATCATTGCAGCAATAATAGATGGAATGGATGGCAGAATAGCTAGAATTCTAAAATCAACTAGCGATTTTGGAGCCCAACTTGATTCTTTTGCAGATTTTCTAAATTTTGGTGCAGCGCCTGCATTTCTTTTGTATTTTTGGAAGCTAAACGAAATCAAAGTCATAGGTTGGATTTTAGTAATGATATACGTAATCTGCATATCAATAAGACTTGCAAGATTTAATGTTTCGCTACACTCAGAACAACCATACTGGGAAAAATTTTTCTTTTCTGGTGTTCCAGCTCCAGTGTGTGCTTTACTTTCTTTGTTACCAATAATTATTACCTTTCAATCTCATGAGAGTGAATACTTACTTCTCATAGAGCGATTTTTTAACACAAGAAACGTAGCTTGTTACTTTCTGGCCATTTCATTTTTTTCGATAAGTCACATTCCAACTTTCTCTGCAAAATATATTTATATTCCCAAAAGCCTATCCTATATATTTGTGTCATTTTTTGGAGTACTTATTGTATTTTTCATCAGTAAGCCCTGGATGACTCTACCAATTTTAGGTATAGTGTATACACTTACTATTCCAATAAGCATCGGGTTTTACATATATTTTACATATAAAACTCGTTAGCTAACAAAAAATAGAAAACTGCATGATTTTGAAGATAAGTGAACTATTAAATTCATTTCTGTATATAAAGATATTCAACATTCCATTTATAATTATTTGGGTAATTGCAACTGGAATCTTTTGTACTGCCCAGTTCAAATTCATTAACTTTAGGTTACTTAAATATGGAATACAGACGCTATTCAATCTAAAGTGTAATAACAGCAACAATGGCATAATCACTCATATTCAAGCGTTTGCAACAGTAATTTCAGGAACAGTTGGTCTTGGAACAATATCAGGAGTTGCAATAGCTATCACAATAGGGGGCCCAAGTGCAGTTTTTTGGATGGTAATTACCGGAATACTTGGTATGTCGATAAAGTTTGCCGAGGTGGTGCTTGCATTTACTTATCGCTCTGAAAATACAACTGGCGGGGCTTTTTATTACATGAAGTACGGGCTTGCAAAAATTGGATTTGCAAAAACTGGTAGATTTCTTGCCTTCACTTATGCGATTATGCTACTTATTGCAATGATTTTGGGCGGTATACCATTTCAAGCAAATCAAATAGCAGCACTATCAAATAACCTCCTAGAATACAACGCATCCATTATTATATCCCTGCTTGTCTTTATTGTAATATTGGGAGGAATAAAGCGCATTGCTTTCGTTTCAACGAGCTTAACACCAATTATGATAGTGCTATATGTGGGTATGTGTATATATTTAATTTATGTAAACGGAAGTAATTTGCTGAATGCTCTATCCATAATATTCCAAGATATCTTCAATAAATCAGCTATAGGAAGCGGAGTATTGAGCGGATTAATAGCCGGAGTGAGAAGATCAGTGTTTGCTAACGAAGCAGGTACCGGAACAGCAGCTATAGCACATTCAGCTGTAAAAGAAGAAGATCCAATTAAAGTTGGGTGCGTTGCAATGATTGCACCACTTATAGACACAATATTAATCTCATTTTTGACTGGTATTGTGATAATTATCACTGGTATGCATAGCACTGATAACGTGGGTGATATTACACTAATTAGTTCGATATTTTCAACAGCTTTGCCCTTGTTCAGCAAGTTAGTTTTTCCGCTAATGATGTTTTCCTTTGCATTTTCCACAATAATAGCTTATTGTTACTACTGTGAAGTTGCTTTGCTGTATTTATTTGGTAGTAAAAAAATACTGATACCGTTCCAAATTCTTATAGTGGTTTCAGTGTATATCAGCTGTATGTCAAAGAATATAGAATTTATATCTTATCTAGGTGACAGTTTGTTTATGTGCCTTATGATTCCAAATGCTGTTGCAATATATCTACTAAGAAGGGAAGTTTTGAATACAATAGATTCTTATTACAATTCTAAAGGGTATTAACATGATTTATAGATTGCTTTGTATGGTGTTATTTTGCCTATTGTTTAATGATGTGTACGCTGCTTCAGGTTTTTACGAAAGTTATGACGCTGTGTTGAATGGAATAAATAACTTCATGAATGAAGTACTGTTTTTCAAGATCCTTTACGTGCCATTTATAATCCTTCTACTAGTTTTTGGTTATGTGTTTCTAACATTACGTTTTGGATTTCTCAACATAAGAATGTTTAAGCATGCGTTTGCTATTTTATGTGGAAAATATGACACGAATCACCATGATGGTCATATTACGCATTTTCAGGCATTTATGACTGCACTTTCAAGCACAGTAGGCCTTGGAACTGTTGCTGGAGTCGCAATTGCAGTTTCAATGGGTGGACCAGGAGCGGTGCCTTGGATGATGATTACAGGTTTTTTTGGTATGTCAGCAAAATTTGCTGAGGTAACGTTGGCGTTTAGACATAGAACAGAAGATCAGGACCTATTGTTTAGTGGTCCCTTTCAGTATATAAGGAATGGTCTGGAGGAATTTGGATTTAAAAAACTTGGTATTGTGCTGGCTGCCATGTATGCAGTATTCTTTGTATTATCAGGTCTTGGTGGAAGTGTAGCGTTTCAAACCAACCAAATGGTTTCAATATTATCTGGCTATTCAAGTTGGGTAGATGGTCACTCTTGGTTTCTTTCTTCCATAATTTCTGCGCTGCTTGCTCTAGTGATTATTGGCGGAATTAAAAGGATAGCTAGAGTATCTTCTGCACTAGTGCCTATTATGTCACTTATATATATCTTTAGTTGTATTATTATTATTGCATTTAATATTCATAACCTTGGTTATACGTTGAAAATATTATTTTCCACTATGATAGATTTCAATGCTGTTGGCGGAGGGATGGTAGGAGCATTTGTTGCTGGAATTCAAAGGGCAATCTTTGCCAGCGAAGCAGGTGTTGGTTCTGCTTCAATTACTCATGCAACAACTAAAGATGAAGAACCAGTAAGAACTGGACTAGTCGCTATGATAGAACCATGCTTTGACACAATGTTAATTTGCTGTTTAACAGGAATAACAATAGTAATAACAGGTGCATACCAAACAGGTGTTGGTGAGGGAATATTAATTACTCACAAAGCATTTGAGACAGTTTCTCCATGGTTTCCTATCCTTCTAACAGTAGCTGCTCCTTTGTTTGCATTTTCTTCAGTAATTTCGTTTGTATATTGTTGTGAAATGGGGTGGCTATATTTATTCGGTGCAAAAAGTATAGTGATATACCGCATAGCGGTAATAATTGTGGCGTTTTTCTCTGGTCTTTCTAAAGATATAATGGCTATTGCCAATATCGGTGGAACTTTATTCTCTTGTTTAGCTCTCATCAACATGACAGCGCTTATACTGTTTAGTAATCAGATTAACGATGAAGTTCAGTGCTACCTAAAAAGGCTGAGGAATAATAAAATTAATTAGGTTCTTGGTATAATGGAAAAGTATGTAGTCCTTATACTGTCCTACATACTCGGTTCAATACCGTTTAGCTTAATCATTACAAGAATAAAAGGGATAAACTTAAGAGAAGTAGGTTCAGGAAACATTGGTGCTACAAACGTTGCAAGGACGGGAAATAAATTTCTTGCTGCTTTGGCATTATTTCTGGATTCCTTTAAGGGATTTATTGCCGTTTATATAGCACAACAATTTTGTGATAATAACGATTTTTATATATATGTATCTGCAATTTTAGCAGTTTTAGGACACATGTTTCCTATTTGGCTAAAATTCAGTGGAGGAAAGGGCGTTGCAACCACTCTAGGGATACTGATAGCATTTAACATCGATATTACTTTAGTATTCGTAATAATTTGGATAATAGTCTTTCTTGCCTTTAGATACTCTTCCCTTGCTTCACTCAGTGCTACTTCAACGGCTGTAGCATGGTCCTTTTTTTTTCAGAGGAATTTGTTCTTAACATTACTAATTATAGGAGCACTGGTCTTCCTAAAACACCACAGAAATATTGTGAATCTTCTGCAAGGTAAAGAGTATAAATTTTATAGATAATGTACTGCCAAATTATTGACACTTAAACTACGAGACAAATTGCTTGACGGTATGATTTTGTCCTCTTTGTTTAAGTCTATGATTTTTGCTTTTGTTATATTCTCTACTTCTTGAGGTGTTAAAAGACCATCTTCAATGAATTCCTTTTTTGTTTCTCTTATTTTTTCATAAAGTTGAGTAACGTGATCTTTATTTCCTTCATATACACTTTCAATTTCTAACTCTAGCTTATGTGAAGCTCCTTTTTTTAACATTTCATCCATTGCTGCTTTTGTTACTTTTAACCTTTCTTGCAAAATTTTCTTTATTTTTTCCTTATCATTTTCGTTATTTTTACTGAGTTCTACATATACCCTATAACATCTTTTTTCTCTTGGGAGCATTCTTAACCCATCTAACATGCTAATTATCTGACCTTCAATAGTCTTCTCAGCCTTTAATTTAAATTCTGCTACTTCTTCTTCTATTATCTTATTAGCTATTCTCTTAGCTCCATCCAAAGATGAATCCTTGAGAGAAAAATCTGTCTCGAGTAGATCTCGATTTAATAGCTCTAAGAATACTTTTTTTCCGATGTTTTCGAGTAAACTTTCTTGGTCATCTAAATCATGCTCCTGCAGTTTATTTCTCATGTGCTGAACCAGCTCACAACATTGTAATTTATTTAACTTTATAGAGCTAATATTTTTCATTAACGTCAGCACAATTTGTTCACTATATTGAGAAGTAATACTCAATAATTTTCTCATTAAAGGAATACTTACTTCTGAAATAAAATCATCAACTATTTTTTGACTTTCATCGTCTTCATAACCATTTTGAACGTCATACCAAGCCTTAAGAATTTCTTTATTGTTTTTCTTGTTTTTTAACCTGTCTAACATAAACTCACGTGCTTTATTTTGTGCTTCTGAGAGCAACATTTCCCTTGGGGGAGTAAATCTAATTTCTGGATCAGGATGAATACCCTCTAGCGTGCTTAACATTCTATAGATAATACCGGTGAAGCAAGTGTTAGGAATTCGCTCTTTTCTAGAGAAAGTTTGGCTATCAATTAAATTAGAAATCAATGCATCCTTTTTACTCTTAACGGCTTCTCCGTCTCCATCATTGCAAGCCCTTAAAACTAAAAGCAGAACCTGCCCACCTGTAAAGCCGGAGCTATGCTTTTGATCATCTTTGCAAAAGTCATCTAAAAATGCAATTACTCTTCCTTTATCCTCATCACTAAACTCATATGAATTGTTTATATATCCAATGAATTGAATATATTCATCATTTTTGATTACGTCTTCAGGTACTTGTTCACTATACTTACCTTTTAATTTATCAATATTTTTAATGATATCATCATTTAATTGATGGGGCAGTAAATGTTCAAGCTTAACATCAAAACTATTAACCATACCACGTAAATTCTCTTTTATACCTTCCAAAAAGAAATTTATAGAAGCTTTAAGCAGCGTAAATGGGTTAAAATCTTTTGGCCTTAGTTCACTCTGCAATAAAATTAATAGCATTGTAAGTGGTATAGTTCCCAGTAACGAAATAAGCAAGAGAGTGGTAGTGAAAGTTAGATATGTTATGAAAGCAGAAAACAAGAGGAAGGCTGCTACCTTGATTGTATTGTTTTTAAAAAATATTTCCCAATATTCCCTTTTGCTCATTTTTTGCTGTTTTGCCGTTTTTATTTCTTTGTAGATATAAAGAGTTTTAATTTCAGACCTGAAGAACATAGTACCAAGAGAAAAAAGAACATTAACAGGATTAGTGATAATGCTTAACGAGACAAAAGCTCCAAAGTAGCTAACAAATTTTAGCTTACTAGAATCCTTTGAAGGAAATTGTATTTGAGAAATACCTATCATAGCTTACCTTCAACATCATTACACTCTAGTAATAGCATAATAATTTAAAACGTCAATGTTTAAGTATCTTATTATCCGCACACTCATCGTATTCGATCTCGACTGTAGAGTGTGCTATCTCGAACTTATCTAGCAATATTTTTTTTATTTCATATAAAACATTGGTGTGCTGCACATTTTGCTTTATTTTAGCATGCATGGTAATTATAAAATAATTATCAGACAGCGACCATGTATGTATGTGGTGCACATCTATCACTTCAGGTAATTCTGATGTGATCTTACTTTTTATCTCTTCAGCAGATATACCCTCAGGCGTACCTTCAAGGAGTATATGGCAAGAATTTTTGAGAATTTTATAGCCGCTATTTAGAATTATCACACTAACAAATACTGATAAGATTGGATCTACTATTTGCCATCCAGTAAGCATGATAATTATAGATGCAAGTATAGCAGCTACAGAACCTAAAATATCTCCTATAACGTGTAGTACAGCACTTTTTATGTTTATATTGCTCTCGCATTTACTATGTAATATAAAAAAGACTATTATGTTAGAGACAAGACCGAGTGTAGCAATTATTAACATTACTTTCCACTCAACATTGACTGGAAAAATAAACCTCTTTATTGACTCAATTATAATGATTACTGCAATGAGGAATAGAGTTAAACCATTAACAAATGCTGCAATTATCTGCAACCGATGATATCCGTATGATCTCTGCAAATCGGATTTCTTAGCTGAAAACCTATGTGCTAACCAGCTTAAAACCAAGGCAAAGAGGTCAGTGAGCATATGCCCTGCATCTGATAATAGAGCAAGCGAATGTGAAATTATTCCACCTACTATTTCCATAAACATTGTTATCGCAACTATTATTATGGAATAGATTAAGCGCTTGGACTGCGCTGCTGAGTGTTTACCGTTATGCACTGCTGTCATATAAAATCTTTTCATAAACAAAAACGTGGGTAACACTGGGTTCGAACCAGCGACCGCTTGCACGTCAAGCAAGTGCTCTACCAACTGAGCTAATTACCCATCGTGGTTTTAGTATAGTGCTTTGGTGGAATGAAAGTCAATAAACCACTTTGCTTTTGTCCTTGTCCAATGTGATTCCGGAATATAGCTGTATAGAATTTCAGCCATATTCTAAATTTTACATATTAAGTTAACTATCTATACTTTATTTATTAAGATATAAATTATATTAATACAGGGATTTACGTTTTTTTTAGGGAAATTACTTTATGCTTGATATTGAAAGATCAGCAAATTAGAGGTTAAAATTATGACAATTAGTCAACAAGTAAATAAAAATATAACTAAAGAAGGATACTTCAACAATAACGGCAAAGGGTTTAATTCGCCACATGTTACAGAAGTTGAAGATTTAAATATTAAAGTAGAGGTTTATTCTCACAATTTAAGAGCAAGTAAAGTTGCTAACATTGAAAGTGAGATAAGAGAAACAGCTACTAGTTTTAAAGATACATTCAAGTTAGAACGCGGCAGTTCAGAACAAACATTTAAAATTTATATGTTTGATGACAAGGATGATTACACTCACCTTGGCGGAAGCGAGCGTTTCGGTTCTTACCTTGGAGACGAAGGTGGTAAATGTTACTACAAAGGGAAAGCTGATGTTTTTGCTGAAATGTACGTCTACCAGCAAGGTGGCGTTCATAACCTTCAGCATGAATTTGCACATGGTTTAACTTACTTGGCTACAGGAGGCGAATCTTTACCAACAGTATTAATGGAAGGAATTGCAGATTACTTTGAGCACCATTCAGATCATAAATTCAATTCTCAAGGATCAAGTATTGACAAGACCGAAGCTGCAAATCTGGATTTAGATAAAATTTTAAGCTTAAAATATTCAGATGACAGCGAAGCAAATAGCCTAGTTTATAAAACAGGTCATGCGTTGATAATGTACTTACAGGAAAAAGATCCTAGTTTATTAAGAGACTACCTAGATGCTTTACGTCAAGGTGACTCACATAAATCAGGAAGCTTTTTAGATCAAATAAAAGGGCATGATAACGCCTTTAAAGGCTGGCTTGCTGAGAATGATACAGAAACTGCAATGGAACATCTCAACGCTTTGCAAGTTACAAAAGGAGATTTCATAGCAACTGGTCAAGAAATAGTGGGTGGAGAAATTAAAAACGTATCCTACTATAAAGCAAATATAGAAAAAATGGATGGAGAAAACGTTGGAAGTTTTTCTCCTGTAGAACACGTTGCGTTTTATGATGTTGCTCGTGCTATAAATAGAGCAACAAATGATACACTTGATATATCAAAGGAATATCATTTCCTTAAGGTAGTAAAAACTTCCGATGGACAGGATAAACTAACTTACTCTGACCAACAAGGTAATGAATATCAAAACAGTCAAGAGTATAAAAATCAGGCTTTAAGGGTATTATCAAAATATGATACAGAAGTTAAGAATCAGGTAGATGAATTTGATAATTTGAATAAAGAACGTGGTGAAATGTATCAAAAATATCATAAAGAAGAGATTACTATTGAAGAGTTACGTAATGAGGAAAATACAAAATACGGACCAGCATTTTTAAAGTTTGATCAACTAAAAAACAAAGCCGTTGATGAAATTGAAAATAATTCCCAAGCAGCAAAAATATTAGATGGGCTGGTCAATATCGATTCAAACTTAATCAGAGGTACTCACATTAATCTACAAGAAGGTAAGATTTTTTCTATGCAAGCTCATGGTCAAGGAGATATGGGTGCACTGTCTATATATGACGGAAATACAAAGCTTGGAGAATTATTGAGCGAATCAGGATTTTTTAAGCAAGTTGAAGGCCAAACTAAAGAAACTTTCGTTTTTGAGGATATATTGCACAACTTAAATGTTTCATACGAAGGCGGTGCTTACATGGCAGTTACAAAAGAAAATGGTCATTATAAAGCTTCCCTAATAGATGGCAGAACAGTTGAACGCGATGAATACTTTGATGAAGCGCATTTACATGAAAATGAATTGTTGCATCCTAGCACTGAACACATCCAAAAAGATTTAGATTCTCTGCTTCTTAGAGGTACCAAAATTTTGAATCATCAGGATTCAGAACATGCACAATATTCTGATGAGCAAAAGGCAAATGGAGTAATCGTGGAAAAAGGAAAATTACTGGATAATAAGGGAACAGATAGGACAGACGATGATGTATATGAAGCTGTCGTAAAGCAAGGAGACGAGCGCTTACATGAATTTAAAAATATGGGCTTTTATATTACCGAGAAAGGTGATCTATTTATTCATGACCATGGAGCAAATGTAAGGTTTCAACTACCACAAAGTATTACTCATCTAAAATTAGTGGAAAAAGATGGAGCATATAAGCTTGTTCCGGTGACGAAAGATGGGAATGAACATCCAGTAGGTATGCCAAATATATCAGACGAATATAGATATATAGATCCAATATTTGCACATGAATATGAAAAGAGAGATTATTCCCATAAACATGTAAATGTGGGCCTTATAAACTTAGAGAAATATGGCTCTGGCAAACTTTTTGCTATAAAGCACGACCCAAATGATTACCACATACAAAGAAACTCTAGCGGTGAAATAGTTAGAATAAAAGATCAAACATATTTCACTAAAGTAAAATTGTTTGATGGCGAAGAAGAAATTGGAATGTTATCTAATAACTTCCATAACTTCAAAGGTAAAATATTCTTTTCTGCTGACTACAACTACAGTTATAACGATTTCCTAGCATCTGTTTCTCCTCAAGTTGAAATTGAGGATATGGGAAATGGAAGTAAAAAAATAACTTTCGATCAAGGTAGTGGTGATATCGGTGATACTAATAGAGGCTACACGGACTATCAGAAAATATTCACAAAAGAGAAACAAACCGAAAGTCCAAAAGGGCAAGTAAGTGAAACTAAGACAGAAGTTCATAGTACTACTAATGTTGTTGCACAAGCTGCTGAAGAGAAAACTGCATCAAACGACAATAGTGAAATGCAGTCTGATCAGCCACAAATTCCAACAAGGGCAAAAAGGTCAGCTTCAGTGGAGGAGAAAGAGCAAGAACAGGTAGTATTAAAAGACACAATTCTCAAAATAGAAAAGAGCTACGAGCAGGACTCAGAAGGGAAGCATAAGGCAAATGTAACGATAAATTATAATGATGTGAAAGCCTTGTATGATAGAGCGGAAGGAGCAGAAAAGCAATCTGTGTTAGATTTTTGGAACAAACTGCACACATCAGATTATAAGGTTGGTGCTTTGCCGGAAGACAAATACTATTTTGAAAAAGGCAAATTCGTAATCCACGATAGTGGCACAAAGAAGCTTATAGTGTTACCTGAAGATAAGGTGTCCATCAAGATAATGAAGGATGGTGATAGTTATAGTTTAGCTATATCAAGTGGTAATGGCAAAGTAATAAACAGCATTAGTAAAATAGATAATCCAAATTACGAATTGCTGTCAGATTCAAGTCATTTCAATTCAGAGCTTGTCCATAAACAAGTAAATTTAAGCATATTCTCTATTTAACATAACCTTAGTCATAGCAAGATATATAAAGTTTTCAGTAGATGTTGTAAGCAAATCATATTCTTTTGATAACCTCCTGTTCCTATTGATCCAAGCAAAAGTCCTTTCTACAACCCACCTTCTCGGCTGAACTTTAAATCCAGGATCCCGTTGTGGCAATAGTTCTAGTGGTGTGTCTTTATGCACCCAAAATCTGCATGGAGGCCTTTTAATAATCTCAATTTCTATGTCATATTCTCTCTTTATGTGAGCCTTTAAATCTTTTCCTTGATACCCCATATCAGCCCACATTTTCCTAACATTAGCATATTTTTTCTTCATGTTATCTAATGCTATTTTTATACCATCTCTGTCATTCTCATTGGCAGCTCCTACATAGCAACCAAGCACAAAGCCCTGTGTATCGGTAACTATATGCCTCTTTCTACCTTTGACTTTTTTGCCTCCATCATAACCTTTGACCCCCCTTTTTCCGTTGTCTTTACTGATTGGCTGTCAACTATACACGCACTTGGCTCTTCATTCCTACCAATTTTTGCCCTGCTATACTTGGTGATTTCATAATTTATCTTTTCAAAAATTCCTTGTTTTTTCCATCTCCTGAACTGCTCATGCACAGCCTTCCATGGTGGAAAATCATGAGGTAAGTAGCGCCACTGACACCCTGTGCGTAGTACATAAAAAATTGCATTTAACATCTCGCGTTTACTGTATTTTGGTGGCCTTCCTCCTTTTTCATATGACACCTTAAAGTGCCTTTCTATCAAAACCCACTCTCTATCTTTTAAATCTGTTGGATACTTTTTTCTCATCTTTACTCCCTGTTGAATCTAGTATTTTTATACTAATTCTTTGGTTTATGGACAAGCTCTCAGGGGAGCAAGATAATATTGTATTATCAGATCAACATCACGAATATAATCTTTATCTAGAGAATGGTTTTGTGAAAATGTTCGATTGCGCAAGCGATCACATTTATCACGACCACAACTCGGCCTATATCTAATACATACAAGGAGGGCAGTGCCCTCTTCTTGTCATTCCAGTGTCAAGCACTGCCGTCTTGGATGGAAACCAGCGTCACGCCCTGGAATGACAGGGTTTGTCATCCGAGTAGCCCCTTCGGTGTCATCCCAGTGCCCAGACACTGGGATGGCTTTGTTGCATCGCTACTTATGAAAGGCTAACTATAATTAGGATTATAAGCAACCTATTGAAAATCTTGTTTTTTGCAATCAATCTGATCAAATTTAAGAATAGTAATTTATTATTTATATTAATAAATTTAATTCTATTGAAAATAGCTAAAGCATTGAAATTCTTGAATTTTAGCCGGATTGGTAAATGGTAGTGAAATTTCTTTTACTCAAATTTAGGTATTCATTGACCGTTCTTGTTATAAATACCAGAATAATAAGCTACTGATATTCCCTATCTTTTTTATCTTTAATCCATCATAGCTAGCGATGCAACAAAGCCCACTGGGATCCAGAAAACTTAACTTTAAATAAGTGGCTGCATAATAAAGGCTGGATTCCAGACTGGAATGACATCATCTGCTACACACTTGAATGACAAGAGAAGAATTCTGAAACAACAAGTTTCAAGGAAATCTTATGTAAAATCTAGCATTAACAAAAATTATACTATTTTCATGCATGCTATGGTTTTTGTAATTAATGGAGGGTGATATGGCGTTGAGTGAAAAATTGAGTACAATAGATACAATAGAAAACCTTGCAACTAACAAAAATTTTTTAGGAAAATTGATAGTGGAACTCAATAAAGGTGCTAATGATAAAGGTATATATACTAAAAAAGGTGTGGATGATGAGTTGAGAAAGAAAGCTAATACTGCAGATGTTTACACTAAAAGAAATGTAAATGATGAGTTGGCAAAAAAAGCTGACAAGAATTACGTCGATGCTGAGCTAGGAGAGAAAGCTGGTGCAGCTGATCTAGCCAACAAAGCTAATACTGCAGATGTTTACACTAAAACTGATGCAGACACTGCTTTTGTCAAAGCTACAGAGCTTAAACCAAAAGCTGCAGCGAAAGATGTCGTGGATGCTATAATTGCTTCTACTGATTTTACCGATAAAGTATACACTAAAAATGATGCAGATACTGCGTTTGTTAAAACTGCAGATCTTGCAACAAAAGTTGCAAAAAAAGCTGTTGTGGATGCTTTAATACCACAATTAGCAAAAGGTGATGATGATAATGGTATCTATACTAAAAAAGGTGTTGATGACACGTTTCTTAAAACTGCAGATCTTGGAACAAAAGTTGCAGAAAAAGCTGTTGTGGATGCTTTAATACCACAATTAGCAAAAGGTGATGATGATAATGGTATCTATACCAAAAAAGGTGTTGATGATGCATTTGTTAAAACTTTAGGACTTACAGATACGCTAAAAACAGAAGTAGTAAAACAGCCTGTTGTGGATGCTTTAATACCAGAATTAGCAAAAGTTGATGATGATAATGGTATCTATACTAAAAAAGGTGTTGATGACACGTTTCTTAAAACTGCAGATCTTGGAACAAAAGTTGCAGAAAAAGCTGTTGTGGATGCTTTAATACCACAATTAGCAAAAGGTGCTGATGATAAAGGTATCTATACCAAAAAAGGTGTGGATGATGCATTTGTTAAAACTTTAGGACTTACAGATACGCTAAAAACAGAAGTAGTAAAACAGCCTGTTGTGGATGCTATAACTGCTTCTCCTGATTTTACAAATAAGGTATATATTAAAGCTGCTCCAGCCGATGAAGTTTACACTAAAACTGCTGCAGAGACTGCTTTTGTTAAAGCTACAGAGCTTAAAACAAAAGCTGCAGCGAAAGATGTCGTGAATGCTATATTTGATGCAAAAGACGGCGACAAATCAATTTTAGTGGATAAATTAGGAGGATTTCTTGATGCTACTGACACAGCGTATGGTGACAAAAATGATCAAACAGCAAAGGTGTTCTTAGGAGGTAAAGGGCTAAAAGGGGAGACAGGAGCCACTGGTCCTAAAGGAGCAGATGGTAAAGATGGAGCTCAAGGCCCACAAGGAGAGACAGGGGAGACAGGAGCAGATGGTAAAAGTCCAATAGCTGCTGAAATAGCTGCTGAGAAAGCCTTACAAGAGCATGTAACAAAGATAAGCATACAAAGTCCAGAATTTAAAAGAGCTGTGCAAGAGGAAATGTCACAACCGTATTTTGAGCCTCCAACAAGTGATGATGCTGCACTTAATTGGACTTGGTAATACAGCTTAGATCCAAGTAGTCACGCTACTTGGATGACGTCATATGGTCCTCTGATGACGGAAAAAGGACTCGGATAACACCCTACAATGTCATTCCAGCGCGTGACGCTGGAATCCAGCCTTTTCATAATCATTAAAATGTTGTATTTTAACATAAAACGGCTACTTTTATGCTTACCAACTTAATAAAATTCCTGGATCCCAGTGTCTGGGCACTGGGATGACAAAGGAGAGCAGTGTCAAGCACTGGGATGACACCCTACTAGCAGAAGTTACTCTCAAATGTTTGTTCATGTTAGCTACAAACATTAAGAAATTTACCAAACGAAAAAAAGGCAAAAGAAGCCCTAGTCATTGTCTATTTTCAGTATTGGCGTTTTTTAAGTCTTAAACACTGCAATTTAGCTGCTTTTAAATGCAACTCATCTTAGTTTAAATGTTTAAGAAATTTACTAAGCAGAAAAAAAGGCAAAAGAAATCCCGTATTAGCTAGTTGTCACTCTCTAATCCTGCAAATTGGCGTGCTATACTGTCTTAAACGCTTTATAAGCGCGTTTCAGCTTATATAGGTAAAAACCCAGAAATGTTGTGAAGACGTAGGGTGCGCATAGTGCAAAAAATTAAAAATAAGACGCCAATTACGTAATACTGTTGTCGTTTAATCTGCACAGATTGAAGATAAATGAATACCTTCAGTTTCATGATAAGAGGGCTGGCGAAGGGTGTCAAGTAAGTTTTTTCGTTTCTACCAGCTACTTGGATGACACCACATAAATTAATAAATAGGAAAATTACTACAAATCTTTTCAACTTTAGTTTTCACCGTTCTTTCAATATCAGGGCTATTTCCGCTGATTAATCCTTGAATTACTTCATTCATTAGACCAGCTATTTCTTTAAAATTTTCTGCCTCAAGTCCGCGTGTTGTCTCAGCAGCGGTGCCAAAACGGAGCCCTGAGGTGATGGTTGGCTTTTCTGTGTCAAATGGCACAGAGTTTTTATTGCAGGTAATGCCAGCCCTCTCAAGGCTATCTACAACGTCTTTTCCAGTTAATTTCTGCGATCTTAAGTCAACTAGCACTATATGAGAGTCAGTGCCACCGGTTATAATGTCGAGTCCATGCTTTTGCAATTCTTGAGCTAGTACTTTCGCATTTTCCACGACTTTCTTGCTATAAGTTTTAAATTCTGGCGCCAATGCTTCTTTAAATGCAACAGCTTTTGCAGCTATCACATGCATAAGTGGCCCGCCCTGCAATCCTGGAAAAACTGCAGATTGAATTTTTTTGTGTAATGCTTCATCATTGGTCATCACTATTCCACCACGAGGACCACGCAAAGTTTTGTGAGTCGTGGAAGTCATAACATGTGCATATTCAGCAGGGGATGGATATTCACTTGCTGCAACAAGCCCCGCATAGTGGGCAATGTCTGCAAGCAAATAAGCACCAACTTTATCTGCAATTTCGCGAAAGCGCTTGAAGTCCATTTTTCTCGGATAAGCAGAAGCACCAGCTATGATCAATTTTGGTTTATGCTCCAGCGCCAGCTTTTCTATCTCATCCATATCCAGCAAGTAAGTGTCTTTATTCACTGTATATTGAATCGACTTAAACCATTTACCAGAAAGGCTTGGCGCCGCACCGTGAGTTAGATGCCCACCGCAATTCAGTGACAATCCAAGTATTGTATCACCTGGAGTAAGCAGTGAAGCAAACACTGCTTGATTTGCCTGAGAACCAGAGTGAGGCTGAACATTTGCAAATTTTACACCAAACAACTTACAAAGTCTCTCTATAGCCAGACTTTCAATTTTGTCCACATGCTCACAACCACAGTAATATCTTTTACCTGGATAACCTTCTGCGTATTTATTAGTCAGAAAAGAGCCTTGTGCCTCCATTACCGCTTTGCTTGCAAAATTTTCTGATGCAATTAGTTGCAGTTGTGATCTTTGGCGTTGCAATTCTTTTTCTATAGACTGATAAACCTCGTTATCAAAAGACTTTAAACTATTTTTAGAGCCACAGATTTTTTTTAAAACACTCATCATAGATCAAACCTCGCTTTAATTTTAAGATGCACAAGCAATTTTAAGACTGCTTGTCCTGCTTTTTTAACCATAAGAGCCCAAAAACAGCCACCAGCAAACATACAGGAATAATAGATGTTGCTTTTATCAGCAATTCAGCACTATAAATAGGACTTCCATGTATAATCGCTTTATCCCAATAAGAACCTATTACCTTCGCAATTCCAGTGTGAAAGAGGTAGCCAAAAACCATAACTATCATATTTGATACAGCTGTAGTTAATCCTATTAAGTTATTATTTACATAACTTAATGCTTTGTACAGTGTTACTATTTGATATCCAGAAGCGAAACCTATAACAAGAAGTGCAGGCAATACAATATACAATCCGCCAGCCCGTGTAAAAAGTAAAAGGAAACTAGCAATCATTGCAAAGGAACAGACAATAATAACTTCATAATGTCTATTTGGGTATTTTTCTAATATGTGAGCAAAAGAGAGCAATCCAGCTGCAAATCCTACATATATAACAGAAGAAATTGAAGACGCTAGATCACCGGCCATTTGATATACCTCACATAAAAAAGCTTTTGTCCAAGCATCAGCAAAACCTTCTAGTGGACCTACCATTAAGCCACCAAAAAAACTAATTAGAATGATATATTTATTGAAAAGCACAGTTTTTAGATCCTTCATGCTAATTTTTTCTTTTCGAAAGTCGTAAGCATTGTAAGGAATAACTAAAAATAAAGATAAAGCGAGTAAGAAACCAAACCCTGAAAGAATATAAATTACGTAATTCCAACCAAACTCATCAAGCAAAAGTTCTATTGGTAGACCACCATATATTGCCCCTAATAGCCCTATAATAACAGATATGCTTGCCATTTTTGCTGATTTTTCTCGCGAAAAATACATACTGGCAACTTTAAATACTCCTATTGCTGACGCAGACGAGCCAATCCCAACAATTATTCTACCTAATACTGAATAATACCACTCATCAAAGCACACAAGAGGTAATGTTCCAATAGATACCAAGACAGCACAAATAGGTAAAACAATTTTTGGACCGAATCTATCAAAACAAAGACCAACAGGGATATGAACTAGTGTAAATCCCACATAGTAGAGACCATTAAATTGCCCTAAATCTGCAATGCTTATATTAAATTTTGTTATTAATACAGGCGCAATTATGTTTGGCATGACACGTAACACATACTGGTATGCATAGAAAAGAGATACTATCAACCATACAAAAATTACTTTTCGACATACCTACCACCTAATAAAACCCTATTACAATTAAAACAAAAATATCAAAGTAAAATAAAGTATTATATTTCATAATAACAAGAGCCTTAAATTAGTACATCTAACGATTTTATCATACGAGCCTTCGATAAATTATCTACTTATTACAATCAACTTCTCTAAAATCTTTATTTTTTAACCATAAGAGCCCAAAAACAGCCACCAGCAAACATACAGGAATAACTGATGTTGCTTTTATCAGCAATTCAGCACCATACACAGGATTTCCTTGTATTATTGTTCTATCCCAACACAAATCTACTATTTTTGCGATCCCAGTGTGAAAAAAATAGCCAAAAACCATAACTATCATGTTTGACACAGCTGTAGCCAGGCCTACTAAGTTATTATTTACATAACTTATCGCTTTGTAAATGGTAACCACCTGATATCCAGATGTGAAGCCAATAATAAAAAGCGTAGGTAATACAACATACAAGCCACCAATCTGAGTAAAAAGCAAAAGAAAACTAGCGATCATTGCAAATGAGCATGCAATTATTACTTCATAATGCTTATTTTTATATTTTTCCAATAAATAAGCCAAAGAGAATGATCCTGTTAACATTCCTATCAATATTACGGAAGAGAGAGAAGATGCCAAGTCTTCATTCATTTTATATACTTCAAAAAAGAATGCTTTCACCCAACCATCGGCAAAACCTTGCATTGGACCGACCATGAGTCCACCAAAAAAGCTAATTAGAATAATATGCTTGTTGAAAAGTATGTTTTTTAAGTCTCTAATGCTAACTTTTTCCTGTTGAGCATTGCTTTCAGGCGTTACTAAGAACAGCAACAGAGCAAGTAAACACCCAAATGCTGAGAATGTATAGATAACATAATTCCAGCCAAATTTATCGAGTAAGAAGTCTAAAGGTAACCCGCCACATATCCCTCCCAAAATTCCTATAATTATAGATAAGCTGGCCATTCTTGCTGATTTTTCTTGCGCAAAATACATGCTTGCAACTTTAAAGATTCCAATTGCCGAAGCGGATGACCCAATTCCCACAATTATTCTTCCAATTATTGAATAACTCCACTCATCAAAGCATATAAGCGGTAGTGTTCCGGTAAATGTCAAAACGGTACAAGCAGGTAAAACAAACTTTGGTCCAAATCTATCAAGGAAAAGACCAATAGGTATATGAGCTAGCGTATAGCCTACATAGTATAACCCACCAAACTGGCCAACATCTGCAATACTTATGTTAAATTTTGTTATTAATTCAGGCGCAATTATGTTTGGAATTACGCGTAATATATATTGGTATGCATAAAACAGTGACGTCAACAACCAGATTAAAAAATTCCTCTGCAACATGAATCTCAGCTAAAATTTAGGATTATAGATACTTTAGTTATAAAAAACAATACTATATTAATCATCTAAATCTGCTTAGCTCTTTTTACAGCTTATAACTTTAAGTAACCAAAAGCCTATCATTCCTATTAGTAGGCATATAGGTATTATTAACATAGACTTAACCATTACATCAGTTCCATAAAATGGCTTTCCATCGATAATTTCACCGTTCCAATAAAAATTCATTATATTTGCAATAATGACGTGAAAAAAATAACCAAAACTCATAACTATGGAATTACCTACAGATCCTGCACTTGCTACTGCTTCGTTTTTTACACAACTTACAACTTTAGCAGTAAAAACAATTTGGTATGCAGAAGCAAGACCAATAATGAATAGTAATATACATGCCAGGAGTTCACTAATATTGCATATAAAAAGTAATAAGAACACAATTATCATGGCCATAGCACAAGAAATTATTATTTCATAGTGCTTGGTTGGATTTTTTGCTAATATGTAAGGAAGTAATAAATGCCCAAAGCCAAAGCCTATTAGTATCCATTTTGAAATGCTATATGCAATGTGTCTATCTATAGCGTACATCTCATGCAAGAATGTTGCGGACCACGCATCTGCAAAGCCTTCTAATGGTCCAACCATAAAACCGCCAAACAAACCTATCAATAAAATATCTTTATTAAATATAACTTTGCTTAAATTTTTAATATTTAATTCTTCGTCTGAGGTGCCAACTTTAGGTATAGATATAAAGGTAGTTAAAGCAAGCAATAATCCAAGCATTATACACACAGTAAATAAATAATCCCACCCAAACTTATCAAGTAAGACATGTAATGGTTTGGTGGCAAATACACCACCTGAAATGCCAATAATAACCGATATGCTGAACATCATGGCAAATTTTTCTCTATGGTAATAGATTCTTATTATTTTAAAGAGTCCAAGTACTGAAGCAGAGGATCCAATACCAGTAATTATTCTTCCAATAATAGAATAACTCCAATCATTAGAACTGACTAAAGGTAAAGCACCTAAAGATGTTAATGCAATACAAATCGGTATAACAACTTTAGAACCAAATCTATCTAAAAGAATACCTACAGGAATATGTGCTAACACATAACCTACATAATACAGTCCACAAAATTGTCCTATTTCTGTTGTTCCTATATTAAACCTTACTACCAATTCAGGAATTATAATATTTGGAATTACGCGTAATATATATTGGTATGCATAAAACAGTGACGCCAACAACCAGATTAAAAAATTCCTCTGCAATACTTTACCCCAAAGCTAGCATTATAGATACTCTGTTTATAGAAAACAATATTTTTATGAATACTTATTTTAATTTACCGGAATTTTATACAGTTGAACTCATAGCCAACATAAGTAGTTTATGCATTAACTAAATTTTCCAGGTTCAAGTTTGGATGATGGAAAAAGTTCACTTTTTCTATTTTTAAAAGAGACCTTTTATTTTACTTATAATTTTTTCTACCATATCTACAACTGGCTCATGAATAAGGTATATGAAAAAAATTACACCACAAATGATAAGTATATTTATGATTTTACCCTTATTCATCTTTATCTTGAGCTTCACTTTTGTTACAAGATCCATTTTATTTATGTTTTTATTTCATGCTGACAATTATATCTTAAATACCATAATTTTCAGTAAAATTTGACTTCAGAAGTATTCTATTAATTCAATATTAACCTTTTTATGTGTAAAATAGTTAATATAATATTAAAGCAGGCTGATGAATATAAGCACGATAGATAATACGCCGCAAAATTACATAACAAAATACATTGAACAAACATTCGCTACACACGTGCTAGGCAATAGATACGACAAATTGTATAGGAAACTTCTAAGTGGTATAGAAGAGATAATAAAGCTTGCTGTAAATGAAGCAAAACACTACGATGAAAATTTAGAAGATCTATATAACGATTCAAGATTTAATAAGAAATTTATTCAAGCTGTTGCTAAACATCAGGTGTCGGAATTTTTAAATACTTATCCGAAAAGAAAAGAAATTGTTGCAGAATTTTACAATGAACATCACATTAACGAAAGTGATTTAAAGACTCTGGAAAAGGGGAAAGATTTAGTAAATAAAATAAATAACATTAACTTACTGCAACAAAATGAAAAAAATGAGGAATTCAATATTAGAAAGACACTTGCTCAATCAATAAAAATGCCTTCCATAGAAAAACACAAGTTAGAACATTCAAAATAACCTTGGCGAAGTATGGCAAAATATACAACTTATGGATAGTCTATTTCATTTTAACTCCTGGCACGCTTTAGTAATACTATCACATCCAATTTCTAATTGTTCCTGAGAGGTTGCATAAGAAATTCTGATAAAATTTTCTAGACCAAATGCAATTCCTGGAACCACAGCAACCAAATGATCTCCCAGTAAGTATTCAGTAAAATCTAAATCATTATTTATTATCTTACCACTTTTTGTGCTTTTACTGAGCAATCCTTCACATGAGACAAATAAATAAAACGCACCTTGTGGAACAGACGCTGATAATCCCGGGGCAGAATTTAGCTCTTTCACCATAAAATCTCTACGACTCTTAAAAATCCTTGTTCTTTCTTTCAAAAAACTATGATCACCGTTTAATGCTGCTGCTGCTGCTGCTTGTGCTATCGAATTTGGATTAGAAGTGCTTTGAGACTGCAGCGTAGAGATAGCTTTTACCACATCACTTCTACCTGCAATATACCCTATTCTCCAGCCTGTCATTGCATAGGCTTTTGATACTCCATTGACTACAAAAACTCTATCATAAAGCTTCGGCTCAACCTGAGCGATAGTAAAAAACTTTTCGTCGTATATTATATGCTCATAAATATCATCTGTAACGACATTCATATGTGGATATTCAAGCAATATTTGTGCTATGTCTTTCAATTCATCACATGTGTACACAGCTCCTGCAGGGTTGTTCGGTGAGTTAAGAATTAACCATTTAGTTTTTTTAGTTATCCTGCTTTTCAATAATTCCGCTGTCAGTTTAAAATTTTGTTTGCATTCTACTACAACTGGCAAGCCGCCAAAAAGACTTACCATATCAACATATGAAACCCAATAAGGAGCTGGAATAATAACTTCATCTCCAGAGTTAATTGTTGCCATGAACAAATTGAATAACACCTGCTTAGCACCTGTACCAACACAGATTTGGTTAAGCGTGTACTCGAGGTTATTATCCTTTCTTAACTTATTAATTATTGCTTCTTTCAGCTCACGCGTTCCATCAACAGCAGTATATTTAGTCTTACCTTCACTTATTGCTTGAATAGCTGCTTTTTTTATATGATCTGGAGTATCAAAATCCGGTTCTCCTGCAGCTAAAACACAGATCTTTTTTCCTTCATTTTTCAACTTATTTGCCTTATCAGTTACAGCAATCGTAGGTGATGGTTTTATTAGGGACATTCTTTTTGCAAGGTCTGACATATCTTACTGAAGCTAAATTCAAATGATAAACCCCGTACAACAAAAAAGCTAGAATTTTGTGTATTGTATTAGTAGCTTTTTACCAGGTTTACCAACGCAGCAATATTTTCAACTGGAGTATCAGGGAGTACTCCATGTCCGAGATTAAATATGAAGGGTAAATCTCTAAAGCAATCTATTATACGTTTTGCTTCTTTGATTGCTTCCGTTTTATTATAGGCTAAAAGATTAGGATCAAGGTTTCCTTGTAGAGGGATGTTTAGATTCGCTTTCGCCCATTTTATTGGAACATTATAATCTATACTTACTGCAGATACACCTGTTTGTTCGCAGTAATCTTTATAAAGATTTCCAGCAGACCTTGGAAAACCTATTATTGGAAAATCAGAAAATCTATCCTTTATTGCCAAGATAATTCTCTTTGTTGGTTCGATAACATATTCTTTAAACAATGGTTCCGACAACGCACCAGCATTACTGTCAAATAGCTGAATAACATCTGCTCCAAATTCTATCTGTTTAATTAGATAAATAATCGTTACTTCCGTTATTCGTTCAATTATTTCCTTCAAACACGAAGGATAAAAATTTAATACTTTGGAAAAAGTTTTGCTGCTCCCACCTTCTATGATGTATGAGGCTACTGTCCATGGTCCACCAGCAAATCCTATGAGAGATTTTTCTTTTGGTAATTGGCTTCTGACTTTTTTTATAGCGTTTAGAATTGGTAAGGTTTTAGTTTCAATTTCTTGTGGACCCTTCAATTCCTTAGGACTTTCCACGGGTTTTATTATTGGACCTACACCGCGTACGAAATTCACGTCACAACCCAAAACATCAGCTATTATTAAAATGTCTGAAAAAATTATCGCCGCATCCATGTCAAATCTTGTCACCGGCTGTAACGTCAATTCTGTCACTAAATCTGTGTTGTAGCATATCTCCATAAAATTATTCATATTTTCTACTGCTTTGCGGTACTCAGGAAGAGACCTGCCAGCCTGACGCATTAGCCAGATAGGCACTCTTCCACCCGGCTCATTTCTCTTAATAATTTTCGCTATTGTTGTTTTGCCGCTTTCCA